>NZ_JBSSDT010000001.1:0-1399862 GCF_054061035.1 Rhodanobacter sp. TND4EL1 | reverse complement strand
ATCGCGCACAAGGTGCGCTCCTACGGACGCGCTCCGAATGTGCGTATCACCCTGGCCCCTTGAGCGCGCGCCGCCTCGTAGGGCGGGCACTGCCCGCCGGCTCTTCGCGCCAAGGCAAAATCCGGCGCGCAGTGCGCGCCCTACGGGCCCCTTCGCGTAAAGCGCCGCTCTCGTAGGAGCGCACCCTGTGCGCGATGCCTTTCGGCCGGGGCCCACCAGAGCATCGCGCACAAGGTGCGCTCCTACGGACGCGCTCCGAATGTGCGTATCACCCTGGCCCCTTGAGCGCGCGCCGCCTCGTAGGGCGGGCACTGCCCCCGGCTCTTCGCGACGAGGCAAAATCCGGCGCGCAGTGCGCGCCCTACGGGCCCCTTCGCGTATAGCGCCACCCTCGTAGGAGCGCACCCTGTGCGCGATGCCTTTCGGCCGGGGCCCACACCCGCGCTCAATGCGCCCGTGACTTCAATCGCTTGAGGATTTCCTCGCGGGCTTCGCGCAGGATCGAGTCGCGGTCGAGGCTGGCGACGATGTCGGCGACGGCGCGTTTGGCGCCGGCTTCGCCCCAGGATTTTCCGCCGACCAGGTAGCGCTCGGCGGCGCGGCCGATCAGCACGGTGGCGTACCAGCCCAGCGCACCTTGCGCGGCGGCGGTGACCACCACGGACAGGCCAGCGGTGACGCCTTTCAGCGCCGAGGCGACCAGTTGCATGCCCCAGATCGCGCCCATCAAGGCGACCAGCTGGGCGGAGATGACGGCGACCAGTCGGCCGGATTCGGCGCGGGTCAACGGCAGGCCGTAGACGCGCGAAAGCTGGACCACCATGGCGGCATCCAGTCCGGCGGCGGCGAGCAGGTCGGCGACGGGGATCGGATTCAGCGCGACGGCGACGCCCTTGGCGATGCAGTAGTTATGGATCAGCTTGGCTGCCACGGCCTGGCGGGTTTGCGCGATGCGTGCGCTGACCTGGTCGGTGAGCCGTCCCGCATACAGGCCGGCGTTGATCGCCGACAGCGTCTTGCCTTCGCGTGCGGCGATCGCCAGCAGGCGCTCGCGCAGCGCTGCGACGTCGGGCGTGCGCGGCTGCTCGCGTTCGTGCTCGTGACCGCGCGCGTCGACTTCGACCACGCGCTGCGCGGCGGGATGCGCGGCCACTGCCAGCACGTCTTCGGCGCGCACCAGGCCGGCCACGCGCAGGCGCAGGTGCTGCAACAGGCTGTCGCGTTCGTCCCGACCGTAACGATCGGCCTTGTTCAGGGCGAGCAGCAGCGGACGTTGGGTGGCGGCCAGGTTTTTCAGTGCATCGAGTTCCTCGCGGGTGAGGTCGCCGTCGCAGACGAAGATCACCAGGTCGCTGACCTCGGCCACCTCGAAGGCCAGCCGCTCGCGCGCTTCACCGTCCAGTTCATTGATGCCGGGGGTGTCGATCAGCACCAGGCCGTCGTGCTGTGCCTCGTCCAGCACGGCGTGGTCGGCGGTGGTGGTGGTGCCGTGCAGAACGCCCACGGTGAATGCTTCGCGACCCAGCAAGGCATTGCCCAACGCCGACTTGCCGGCGGACACGCGGCCGAACACGGCTACATGCAGCTCGCCGCGCTGCAGCTTGTCCAGCATGCTTTCGATACGGCCGAAATCCGTGGCCAGTTCGCTGCGCACGGAGGCGGGAATGGTCGGATCATCCAGCAGCGCACGCAAGCTGTCGGCGACCTGGTGGGAGCCCGCAGTCACGCGCGGCGCCGGGGTGGTGGGGCCATCTTCGCGAACCGGACTGACCAAGCCGCGCAGTCGCGCCCACAGGCTGTCGCGCGTCATCGCGGCGGACTACTTTGCCGTCAGCTGCAGATGGGCGGTGATCTTGACGTCGCCGCCAATCACCGAGGTGTCGGCGTAATCGCCGGTACCGATGCCGAAGTCCAGCCGTTTCAGCGTACCGCTGACGTCCAGCGTGGCCGCGCTGCCCTGCGGCTTGAAGGTCACTGCCAGGCTCATCGGATGGGTCACGCCATGCAGGCTGAGTTGGCCGTCGGCGATCACCTTGCCGGCGACCTGGCGAAAGCCGGTGGTGACGAAGTGCGCGGTCGGGAAGGTCGCGACGTTGAAGAAGTCCTTGCCGGGCAGGGCGCTGTCGCGATCGCTGTCGCCAGTCTTCGCGCTGGCCAGCTGCACCTCGACATCGAACTTCGAACTGGCGAGCTTGGCCGCGTCGTAGCTGATGGCGGCGGTCCACTGGCCGAACTTCCCGTCGAACGATTCGCCCTGGAAGGTGGTGCTGAAACCGAGCGTGCTCGACGCCGGTTGCACGGTGTAGTCAGTGGCGGCGGCGACGCCGGGCAGGGCGAGTGCCAGCAGGATGACGAAACGTTTCATGGCGAGTCTCCGAGGGGCGCGGGTGGTCAGCGCGGACGGCCGAATGGCAGCATCCGGCGCAACACGTTGTCGTGGTCGAATACATGATGCTTCAGCGCGGCGCCGACGTGCGCCACCAGCACCAGAATCAGGAACCAGAACAGGTATTCGTGCACCGCATGGGCGAACGGGCGCAGTTCGTCGTTCTTCGCCGCCAGCGCCGGCAGGTTGAATTGCTTGAACCACTGCAGCGGTTTGCCGGTGACCGAGTTGAACCACCAGCCGCTGAGCGGGATCATCACGATCATCACGTACAGCACGCCGTGCACCACGCGCGCGGAAAGTTGCTGCCAGCGCGGGGCGGGTTCCTCGACGGGCCGGCGCTCAGAGAGCCGCCACAAAATGCGCAGCAGCGCCAGCGCCAGCACGGTCAGGCCGATCGACTTGTGCAGTGCCAGCCAGTTGATTTTCTGCATCGGCGAGTGCGCCAGGTCCATCAACAGGCCGAACAGGCCGTTGCCGAGAATGGCCAGCGCGATGATCCAGTGGAAGGACTTGCTGATCGTGCCCCATTGGCGGGCGTTGCTGCGCAGACTCATGGTTGCTCCCGGGTCGGTGGAACGGCGTGGTCGTCGCGAAGGGCTTCCAGTTCCAGCCACACGCTGACCTGGGCGCCGATCGAGTTGGGGTTGGCGGTGAGGCCGAAGTCGCCGCGTTTCAGCATGGCCGTGGCCGAGAACCCGGCCACTTCATGGGTCTCGAAGAGGGTTCGCGCGGCGCGGTTGAAGGTGAAGGGGATATCCAGCGCGCGGGTGACGCCACGCAGGGTCAGCTGGCCATGCAGCACGCCGTGGTGATCGTCCTTGCGCTCGACGTGGGTGCTGGCGAAATGCGCGTAGCGTTGCCGCGCGCAATCCAGCAGGGCCGGCTTGCATACCGCGGCATTCCATTCCGGATCGCCCATGTCGACGCTGGCCAGGTCGATGTCCAGTTCGGTCGCGGCATGGCGCCAGTCGTTCGGGTCGAAGCGCAGCCAGCCGCGTGCGATATGCAAGCGCCCGAACGGTCGCGAATAGCCGTTGTGGCTGATGCTGAAAACCACCTGGCTGTGCACGGTGTCGTAGCGCCAGCCGCTGCCGGCGGCATGCGCCGACGCCAGCGGCAGCAGGATTGCCGCAAGACACCATAGCCAACGGGTTGAGCACGAGCGAAGCATGGGATGAAGTCTGGCCGATCGGTGGCAAGGCCGCCAGCGGCCAAGGCTGAACGACGGGTTTTCCTGGGCAAGCCCATCGCCGCAGGAGCGCCATGACGGCCGATGTGCCGGTTTGGCGTTTGGAACGTGCGCTGCACCGAACGATGCGTAGGGCGGGCACTGCCCGCCGGCTTCGGCCGTGGTGCGCGGGAGTGTGTGGCGGACGGTGTCCGCCCTACCAAGGCGAGCACGCGCCGCGTGCCGGAGTGTCCGGGTTGGCGTTCAGAGCATGCGCTGCACCGAATGGTGCGTAGGGCGGGCACTGCCCGCCGGCTTCGGCTGTGTGGTGCACGGGAGTGTGTGGCGGACGGTGTCCGCCCTACCAAGGCGAGTACGGTTCGCTGCAGGAGTGCCGGGTTGGCGTTCAGAACGTGCGTTGCACCGAACGATGCGTAGGGCGGGCACTGCCCGCCAGCTTCGGCCGTGGTGCGCGGGAGTGTGCGGCGTACCAAGGCTACCACGGTTCGCATGCAGGAGTGTGCGGTTGGCGTTTGGAACGTGCTCTGCACCGATTGGTGCGTAGGGCGGGCACTGCCCGCCGGCTTCGGCCGTGTGGTGCGAGGTTGTGTGCGGCGGACGGTGTCCGCCCTACAAAAAGGAGCACGGTTCGCAGCAGGAGTGTCTGGGTTGGCGTTCAGAACGTGCGCTGCACCGAGTAATCGGCCAGCGCCGCCAGGGCGTCACGATGGGCCGACGGTGCCAGCACGGACAGCGCCGCACGCGCCGCTTCGGCATGCTGCAGTGCGCGGTCGCGGGTGCGGTCGAGCGCGCCCGATTCGCTGATCGAGGCGATGATGCGGTCCAGCGAATCCAGTCCGCCGTGCTCGATCGCGTGGCGCAGCGACCGCACCTGTTCCGCGCTGGCCTTTTCCAGCGCATAGATCAGCGGCAGGGTGGGCTTGCCTTCGGCGAGGTCGTCGCCGATGTTCTTGCCCAGGGTGCCGGCATCGCTGGTGTAGTCGAGCAGGTCGTCGGCGATCTGGAACGCGTAGCCCAGCTCCATGCCGTAGTGGCGCAGCGCGGCGACCTGGTTTTCGGGCAGGCCACCGAGGATGCCGCCCAATTCCGTGGCGGCGGCGAACAGCACCGCGGTCTTGCGCTCGATCACTGCCAGATAGTCCGCTTCGCTCACATCCGCGTTGCCGATGTTGAGCAGCTGCAGCACCTCGCCTTCGGCGATGGTATTGGTGGTGTCGGCGAGGATGCGCATGATCCGCATGTCGTCCAGTTCCACCATCAACTGGAACGAGCGCGAATACAGGAAGTCGCCGACCAGCACGCTGGCGGCATTGCCCCACAAGGCATTGGCGGTCTTGCGGCCGCGGCGCAGGTCGGACTCGTCGACCACGTCGTCGTGCAGCAGGGTCGAGGTGTGGATGAATTCGATGATCGCGGCGAGCTTGGTGTGATGTTCGCCGTGATAACCGGCCGCGCCGGCGGCAAGCACATGCAGCATCGGGCGCAACCGCTTGCCGCCCGAGGCGATGATGTGGTCGGCGATCTGGTTGATCAGCACCACGTCGGACGACAACCGCTGGCGGATCAGCGCATCGACCCGCTGCATGTCGGCAGCGGCGAGGTCGCGCACCTGGGCGAAGTCGGCGGATCGGGGAGCGTCGGCGGGCATCGAATTCATGAAGGCATCACAGCGGCGTAGAACGTGATTATAGGGGCCTGCAGGAACTTGCGCCGCGACATGTCGCCACAAACTGCCATGCGGGGGTCACCCTATAATGCCGGGCATGCCTTTCTCGATGTGCCTATCCCCGTGAGCAAACTTTCAAGTCTCGAATTGCGCAGCGCATTGACCCTGGCCTGCGTGATCAGCCTGCGCCTGTTCGGCCTGTTCCTGATCATGCCGGTGTTTTCGCTGTACGCGAAGTCGATGCCCGATGCGACCGGCTTCATGATCGGCCTGGCGCTGGGCGTGTACGGCATCGGCCAGGTGTTGTTGCAGATTCCGCTGGGTCTGTTGTCGGATCGGATCGGACGCAAGCCGGCGATCACCATCGGGCTGATCCTGTTCGCCATCGGCGGCCTGATCGCGGCGATGTCGCACACGCTTACCGGCATCGTGATCGGGCGCGCGGTGCAGGGCATGGGCGCGGTGGCCGGCGCCGGCATCGCACTGGCGGCCGATCTCACGGCTGAAGAAAACCGCGGCAAGGTGATGGGCATCATCGGCGTGTCGATCGGGTTGGCGTTCCTGCTGGCGCTGATCCTCGGTCCGCCGCTGGAAGCCGTTGCCGGTCTGCCCGGCCTGTTCGGCGCCACCTCGATCCTGGCGTTGGTCTCGCTGACCCTGCTGTGGCTGATCGTGCCCACGCCGGTACGTGCAAGGGCACCGGCCGCGGCCGGTTTCGGACCGGTACTGTCGATGTTGCGCGACGGTCGCATGATGGTGTTGAACGGCTCGGTGTTCTTCCTGCATGCACTGCTCACCGCCAGCTTCGTCGGCTTGCCGCTGCTGCTGGCCAACACCCTGCACCTGCCGGTGAACCGACATTGGGAGGTGTATCTGCCGGTGATGACGGTCGCCGCTTTCGTGATGGGCGCGAGCCTGCATCACATGCGCGAGATTGCGCAGAGCCTGCGCATCGTGATGATCTGCGTGGTGGCGATCGGGCTGGCGTTGCTCGGCTTCGCGCTTTCCGGCAGCCATCTGGCCGCGTTCGGCGTGGCGGCGGCGGTGTTCTTCTCGGCGTTCAACCTGCTGGAAGCGGCCTTGCCCAGCCTGGTTTCACGACTGGCGCCCGAGCATCTGCGCGGCGCGGCCATGGGCGCTTATTCGACCAGCCAGTTCATCGGCGCGTTCGTCGGCGGCACCCTGGGCGGCATCGCGCTGGGCCGGCTCGGCCCCGATGGCGTGTTCGTCTGCGCCGCCGCGTTCACCGTGCTGTGGCTGCCGCTGGTGTTCGTCGGCGCGCGCCGAATCAGCCGTGCTGCCACCCTGGACGCGCAGCCCGCGTAACGCCGGTTCCGTGCGCGTTGCATTCGCGCACAGCGTGTGTGGCCGTGGTTGATGACCGGACGTCGGGATCGGCGGCGCTTAGTCCTCGCGGTCGGGGCGTTCGCGTACCGGATGCTTGCTCAGCTTGCGCTGCAGGGTGCGGCGATGCATGCCGAGGCGGCGGGCGGTCTCGGAGATGTTGCCGTCGCATTCGGTGAGCACGCGCTGGATGTGTTCCCACTCCAGTCGGCGCAACGCCAGCGGCTGTTCGGGGGCCTCCGGCAGGTCGTTGTCGTCGGTCTCGCTGTCGCCATCGAGCAGTGCGCGCACCACCGCGTCGGCATCAACCGGCTTGGCCAGGTAGTCGTGGGCGCCGCGCTTGATCGCTTCCACTGCGGTGGCGATCGAGGCGTAGCCGGTCAGCAGCAGCACGCGCAGATCCGGCACCAGCGTATGCAGTTCCGGAATCAGGCGCAGGCCGTTTTCCTCGCCCAGTTTCAGGTCCAGCACGCAGTAGCGCGGGTTGTGCCGACGGGTGAGCGCACGGGCTTCGTCGAGATTGCTGGCCGTGATCACCTCGAAACCGCGCGAGCCCAACGCGCGCGCCAGCACGCGAAGAAAGGTCGCATCGTCATCGACCAGCAGCAACGGGCGCGCCGTGGCGGCGTGGGGCAACTCGGTCATCGCAGTGTTTCCTGATCGGGATCAAGCGCCCATTCTTGCCGGAAGCGGCCGGACTTGCACGTCCGACGACCTATTTTTCGGCAATCACCGCCAGCGGCAGGCGCAGGCAGACCTGGGCCCCGTGTCCGGTATTGCCGGCGATCAATTCGCCTTCAAGTCGTTCGGCGGTGGCTTCGGCCAGCGCCAGGCCAATGCCCAGCCCGGTCAGCTTGTGCGAATGGCCGAGCGCGGTGATGTCCGGATCATCGTCGAAGCCGGGACCGTGGTCGCGCACACACAACTGCAACCAGTCGCGATCGCGCGAAATTTCCAGTGCCACTGCATACGATTGGTGGATGGCCGAGGCATCGACGGCATTGTTCAACAAGTTGAGCAGTGCATGACGCAAGCCAGGTGGGGTGCGCAGCACGGTGGGTCCGAGCTCCGGCGCCAGCGTCACCGTCAGCTCGGCTTCCGGCCGCAGCAACTGGAAGCGCTCCAGGCAGCCATGTACGAACTGGGAAAGCGTGATCCGCTCCGGCTCGTGTGACAGCTGCGCCTTGCCGAACGCCACCATCTCGCGAAGAATCGTGCGACAGCGATCCACCTGGCCTTCCAGCAGGGCCAGGTCCTCGGCCAGCGCGGCTTCGTTGGCGTGTTCGCGGCGCAATTCCGGCAGCAGCGTGCGCATGGTCGATAGCGGCGTGTTGAGCTCGTGCGCGGCGCCGGCGGCCTGGGTGGCAATGGCCAAGATGCCCTCGTCGCGCAGCGCGCGTTCGCGCACCCGCTGCACTTCGAGCTGCTGCAGTCGCAGCACATGGGCGAGGCGGCTGATGAAGAAACTCAGCAGCAGCGCCATGATCACAAAATTGACGCCCATGCCGGCCACATGCAGCGAAAAGCGGCTGGAGGAAAATTCGCCCACCGCGGCGGGCAGCGGCTGGTGCCAGTACAGCAGGATCACGTAGGCCACGCCGGCCAGCGTGGATACCGACAGCACCGAACGCGCGGACAGCGCCGCTGCGCTGAGCGCAATCGGCACCAGCAGCAGGGTGATGAACGGATTGCTGGCGCCGCCGGTGAAATACAGCAGGTAGCCCAGCACCAGCGTATCGAAGGCGATATGGCCGATCGCCTCCCATTCGCCCAGCGGCCACGGCTGGATGAGCCGCCACGCGGCGAATACGGAGAACACCGCCAGTACTCCGATGCCGACCAGCAGGGGCAGCAACGGCACGTTCAGGTGCATCCACCAGGCACAGACCAGTACGGCGGTGCTCTGGCCGGCGATGGCGCAGATCCGCAGCCATGCCAGGGTGCGGGTCAGTGCGAAGGGGCCGACGCGACGGTTGAAAGTCTGGTGAGGCATGCGTTTTCCAGCCCGGCGACCATGCTCCCGGCTCGAACCCGAGCCGGGAGCATGGTGGGTATTACTGCTCGGACCCGATGGTGGGCAGCGGCGTTTCGGTGGCCTTGTTGTGGGCGTGATGCTCGGCCGACAGTTTCCTCATCAGCGGCAGCACGGCCAGCGCAATCAGGGTGCAGGCGATGCCGGCCCAACCCAGCTTGGCGAACAGCGAGGTGTAGATGGGCATGGTTTGCACGGGGTCCGTGATGGTTTCCGGCACGCTGGCCAGATTCGCCACGATGCCGCCCAGGTACTGCGAAATGCCCGAGGCCACGAAGTAGGCGCCCATCATGAAGCCGCCCATGCGTTCAGGCACGTAGCGCGCGATCATCGCCAGGCCCAGGCCGCTGACCAGCAGTTCGCCCAACGAAGAAGCGCCATAACCCCAGACCATGACCCACGAACTGGTCTTGCCGTCCACCGCGAAGTGGTTGGCCCAGCTGTAGATGAAGAAGCCGAGCGCGACCGCGGCAAAGCCCAGCGCGAACTTGGTGGCAATCGACATGTCCTTGCCGTTGCGGCCAGCCGCGTTGTAGATGAAGGCCAGCAGCGGGCTGAGGATGAAGATCCAGATCGGATTGAACGACTGGAATTGCGCCGGCGCCCAGTTCCACAGGTGGAAACCGAAAATGTCGAAGCTCGGGTTGACGTTGCGCAGCGCGAACAGATTCAGCGAGGTCGACATCTGCTGGTAGAACACGAAGAAGAACACCGTCTGCACGGTCAGTACCAGCGCGGCGATCAGGCCGGCACGCTCGGAACGTTCGCTGCGGCTGATCAGGTAGGCGAAGATGCCCAGCACCACGATGCCGGCCACGTACACGAAGATGCGCGCCACCGACTCGTGGCCCAGCACATAGGCGGAGGCAAACACCGCCAGTACGCCAATACCCAGCACGGCGCCGAGCTTGCCCATGTTGACCGGACTTTCGTCCGGCGTGGAGCAGACGTGGCTCATCGCCCGACGCATCACGAAATAATTGGTCAGGCCGACCAGCAGGCCGAAGGCGCAGACCGCAAACGCCGCATGCCAGCCCAGTTCATTGCCGTACTTGTCGTTGATGTAATCCTTGATCCACGGCGTCAGCAGCATCGAGATCGTCGAGCCGATGTTCACCGCCATGTAGTAGATGGTGAACGCGCTGTCGATCTTGGAATCGTCGCCGTCATAGATCTTGCGGACGAGGTTGCCGGCATTGGGCTTGAACAGGCCGTTGCCGACCACGATCACGCCGAGCGAGCAATACAGGAACCAGACGCTTTCGCCCGGCACCGCCATCAGCGCATAGCCGATCGCCAGGATGGTTGCACCAATAAGCATGGTGCGGCGCGTGCCGAGCACCTTGTCGCCGACCCAGCCGCCGATCGCCGGTGCCACGTAGATCAGCGCCGCCGCGGCGCTCCAGACCAGGTTGGCCTTGTCGTCAGGGAAACCCAGACGCTGCACCATGTAATACACGATGAGCGCCTGCATGCCGTAGTAGCCGAAGCGCTCCCACATTTCGATCAGGAAGACGGTACTGAATGACTTCGTCTGCGAGACGGGTGGGTTCTGGGTTGCCATATGTTTTCCGTGCGGGTTTCAGACCATGGCGGCGTGCTGGCACGCGCCTTCAACATGTGATCCTGAACGGACCACAACCGACGAAGCCTAACCTATTCGCCGTCAGCGTGTAGCTGCAGTGCGACATGACAACGCCCTGCCGCCAATGCTTGGCCAAGCGTGACCAGCGCTGGCCAACGAGTGCTTGTGGCATCATCAGGCGCCAGCCACTGCCTGTGCCACGGAGCTTGTCTTTCCATGCCTATCGCCGATTCGAACCTGTTGCCCCGGCGGCGACTCCGATAATGGCTGCCGAAGGATTTCGCGGCCCCAGGCAGGTATGGAACGCATTCCAGTGGTCCATGAAGGGTCTGCGGGCCGGCTGGAAGCACGAGGCATCGTTCCGGCTGGAGGCCTGCCTGGCCATCGTGATGGTTCCGCTGGGCCTGTGGCTGGGCCACGGCGGGCTGGAGAAGTTGGCGCTGATTCTCGCGCCGCTGCTGGTGTTGTCGGCCGAATTGTTGAATTCGGCGATCGAGGCGGTGGTGGACAAGGTCAGCCCGGAGTTCAACGAATTGGCCGGACGGGCCAAGGACATGGGCTCGGCGGCCGTGTTTGTGCTGCTGGTGCTGGTGGTATTGAGTTGGGCGCTGATCCTGGGGCCGCGCCTGTTCGCGTGAATTGACGGGTCACCCATGTCCACACGATTGCAGTGCGGGCCATGGGATGATCGAATGAACGCTTCCATCGGCCGGAGTCATCCATGAAAACCTTGCGCCTTCTTGTCATGCTGCTGCTTGTGCTGATGCTTTCGGGCTGTGGCTACAACGCGATCCAGAAACAGGACGAAGCCGTCAAGGCGGCCTGGTCGGAAGTGCTCAACCAGTACCAGCGCCGCGCCGACCTGGTGCCAAACCTGGTCAACACCGTGAAGGGCTACGCCCAGCACGAGGAAAAGGTCTTCGTCGAGGTGACCGAGGCGCGCGCCAAGGTGGGCAGCCTGCAGGTCAACGCCGATACGCTGAACGATCCGCAGAAGCTGCAGCAGTTCCAGGCCGCCCAGGGCGAGCTGGGCAATGCGCTGTCACGTTTGATGGTGGTCAGCGAGAACTACCCGCAACTGAAGGCCGATGGCCTGTTTCAGAACCTGCAGGCGCAGCTGGAAGGCACCGAGAATCGGGTCACCGTGGCGCGCAACCGCTACGTGCAGTCGGTGCAGCAGTACAACAGCATGATCCGCACTTTCCCCAACAACATGACCGCGAAGATCTTCGGCTACAAGGTCAAGCCGAATTTCAGCGTACAGAATGAGCAGGAAATCTCCACCGCGCCGAAGGTTGATTTCGGCACCGGTGCACCGGCACCCGCCGCCTCGACGCACTGATGATGGCCTGGCGTCTTCCGCGCCGGTGGCTGGCGCTGGCAATGGCCTTGCTGTTGCCGGTGCTGCTGCACGCGGCGGATGTCGCCACTCCCAGGCTGGCGCGGCATGTCACCGACCTCACCGGCACGCTGACTACCCAGCAGGTCGACCAGCTGGATGCGCAGCTGGTGGCGCTGGAGAAGGCCAAGGGCGCGCAGCTGGTGGTGCTGATGGTCGGCAGCACCGGCGACCAGGACATTGCGAGCTACTCGCTGGCCGTGGCCGAGGCCAACAAGGTCGGCCGCAAGGGCACCGACGATGGTGTGTTGCTGCTGGTCGCCAAGGATGACCGGCGGGTGCGGATCGAAGTCGGTTACGGGTTGGAAGGCGCGATTCCCGATGCGGCCACGGCGCGGATCACCCGCGAATACATCGCCCCGAAATTCCGCAACAACGATTACTTCGGCGGCATCAGCGACGCGGTCGGCGCGTTGACCCAGCTGATCAACGGCGAGGCGCTGCCGGCGCCCGTTCGGGGCTCTACCGAAGATGCCCATTCCGGACCGAACCTGCACAGCGGCCTGACAATCGCGATATTCGCGGCGTTGTTCATGCGTGGCATCTTTGGACGCGCACCGGTGTGGTTGCGCGCGCCGCTGGGTGCACTGGCCATCGGCGGCCTGCTGTGGCTGCTGATTTCGATGGGCGCCGGCCTGCTGGGAGCGCTGGTCGGTGGCGTGCTGATGCTGTTGCCGGGTGGCGCCGGCCGCTCGATCGGCGGCGGTGGCTGGGGCGGCTTTGGTGGTGGTGGCTGGGGCAGCGGCGGGGGCGGTGGTTTCGGCGGCGGCGGCTTCAGCGGTGGCGGCGGCAGCTTTGGCGGCGGCGGTTCTTCGGGGAGCTGGTGATGGCACGCATGCAGCGGTTGTGCACCAACCTGTTTGGCGGCTGGTTCCAGTTGCGGCGAAATTTCCCGACGGCGCTGCTGGACGAAATGGCGGCGGCCATCAAGGCAGGCGAGACCACCCATCAGGGGGAAGTCTGCTTCGCGATCGAGTCGCGCCTGGCGCCGCTGGCGATTCTCGACGGTCTGGATGCGCCGTCACGCGCGCGGCAGGTATTCGGCCAGTTGCGCGTATGGGACACCGAATGCAACAGCGGCGTGCTGTTTTACGTGCTGATGGCCGAGCATCGGATCGAGATCATCGCCGATCGCGGAATTGCGGCAAAGGTGACGACGGGCGAGTGGGACGCCGTCTGCTCGCGCATGCGCGACTGCTACGCCCGCGGCCAATGGCGGGAAGGAAGCCTTGAGGGCATCGCTGCGGCGCATGCCTTGCTGGCGCGGCATTTTCCCGATGATGGCCGTGCCAACCCGGACGAACTGCCGGACCGGCCCGTGCTGCTCTGAGGTCGTGCGCGCGGCGCGGGCCGCCGCCGCTCTTGCATCCACAAAAAAAGCGCAGCCCGAAAGGGCTGCGCTTTCTTCTTGCCTCAACCGTTACCGGTTCAGAACTTCTGGTTGTACGACACGTAGAAGTAACGGTCGATGTCGAACGACGGGTTGTACGGCGGGCTGCCGGAACCGGCCGAGGTCACGTTGTAGTAGAACGGACCCTTCTTGTCGAAGAGGTTGTTCACGCCAACGGTGAATACGCCCTTCCACGGTGCCGCGTAATGCACCTGGACATCGTTGAACGTGACCGAACCCTTCTGGCTTACGCCGAAGCCACCCAGCGACGGGTTGGTGTAGTCCGGCATGTTGCACTCGACCAACTGGCCGGGAACGTTGTTGTAGCAGCTGTCCTTCAGGCCGCCGAAGTAACGCATGGTCCAGCTGGCACCGAACTGCTTGTAGCTCCAGTCCAGCTGCAGGTTGGAACGCACGCGGTACATGCCGTCCTCACCGGACATGAAGCCGACCTGGTTGTCCGGGGTTGCGCCCGGGCCGCTGACCAGCTGGTACTTGCTGAGGTAGGTGCTGTCAGACGCGACGCGGAAAGTACCGATCGAGGTTTCCGGCAAGCGGTAGTGAATGCCGAAATCGTAGCCTTCGGTCTTCAGCGTGCCCAGGTTCGACAGACTCTCGTTGAGGTTGTTGATTGCGCCGGTGTTGTCGCGGGTGAAGCGACCGCAGAAGCTCGGATCGTTCTGCACGTAGCAGAAGTTCAGAATGCTGTTCGCATTCACGCCCGAGATGATGTTCTTCACGTAGATGTTGTAGTAATCCAGCGTGAAGTCGAGGCCTTCCACGTTATGCGGGCTGTAGACCAGACCGGCGGTGCGGGTGATCGACTTTTCGGGCTTCAGCTGCGCATTGGAACCGGACAGGAACGGGGTCGGCGTC
This sequence comes from Rhodanobacter sp. TND4EL1, assembly GCF_054061035.1. Taxonomy (NCBI): domain Bacteria; kingdom Pseudomonadati; phylum Pseudomonadota; class Gammaproteobacteria; order Lysobacterales; family Rhodanobacteraceae; genus Rhodanobacter; species Rhodanobacter sp. TND4EL1. Next base: position 1,385,992 of record NZ_JBSSDT010000001.1, on the reverse strand, counting down.
TGACCACCATTGGTGCTGGTGATCTGCTGGCCGGCCTGGTCGAGCTGGCGATAATTGGCCGGCACGCCCGAAGCGGAGCACAGCGCCGCCACATTCGCGTTGGTCGACGATGCGCCGAACTTCGAGTCGCACGGATCGATGAACGACTCGAAGCTCTCGCCGGTGCCACCGTACAGGTCGCTGATCGTCGGTGCGCGGAAACCTTCGGCGAAGGTGCCACGGACCAGCAGGTCATCGAACGGCTTCCAGCGGAAGTTGTACTTGTTGTTGGTGGTGCTGCCGAAGTTGCTGTAGTGCGAGTAGCGGCTGGCAACGTTGATGCCCAGTTCCTTCGCACCCGGCAGATCGCGCAAGAGCGGCACGTCGAGCTCGAGGTAGGCCTCGTTCACGGTGTAGCTGCCGGTGGTCGGCGCGCTGGCGAGGTTGGTGGTCAGGCCGGCCGAATCGTTCGCGTCCGGACGGAAGGCGCCCTTCTCGCGACGATGTTCCACGCCGCCGGCGATGTTCACCGTGCCGGCCGGCAGGTCGAACAGACCGCCGGTGGTGTTGAGGGTGATGTCGTCGGTCTGGCTGGTCTGGTGCGAGGTGCCCACGGCACTCACGTAGTTCCAGACGGCCGGCGAGGTGCCGCCAGGACCGGCGAGGATGTTCCACGGCAGGCAACCGGCAGCACGATCAGCGGCATCGGCGCAGGCGACCTGGCCGTTGATCATGGTGGTGGCGCCGAGCGCCTTTTCCGCATTCGGCAGATAGATGTTGCCGGTAGTGATTTGGCTGATCTGGGTCTTCGAGTAGTTGTACGTCGCGTCCCAGCTCCAGTCATGGCTCAGGAACGTGAAATAGCCTTCCGCACCGACATCGATATGGGCCAGCTTGGCCTTCGACTTGGTCACGCGCGGCTGTTCGACCGTGCGGCGATAGAACTCCGTCTCGTTGCCCGGGAACGGGTTGTAGGCGTTGTTCGGATCGATGAACAGACCGTCGCCACGACCGGCCGCGGTCTGGAACGGATAACCGGCCAGCTGGCTGGAGGTGTCACGCACCGTGTAGCTGCCGGTGCCGCGCAGCAGGATGTTGTCGGTCAGGTTGTAGCGTTCCTGCACGAACAGGTTCTTCAGCTTGGTGCCGGCGCGGAACGTCATGTCGTTCTGGGTGGCGTACTTGTCAGCCGTGCTGTTCGGATCGTACAGGTGGTAGTTGGCGAAGTTGCCGCTGTCGGTTGCGCCGTGATTGATCACATAGTCATCGCCGCTCACCGGGTCGGTCACGCGGCCCCACGGACCGAGGCCCAGACCGTCTTCGGGATGGCGCGGGCCATTGGCATAGCGCGTCAGATCGCGCTTGCTGTTCATCATCGGCTGCGTGTCCTGGTAGGACGCGCCCAGGATCAGCGCCGACTTCTCGGTGCTGTGGCCCCAGGTGTAGTCGACGTTCTTCTGCTGGCCGTCACCCTTGCCGTTCTGGCCGTAGTAGACGTTGTATTCGGTGCCGTCGAAACGCTCGCGGGTGATGATGTTGACCACGCCGCCGATCGCGTCCGAACCATAGATCGAAGAGGCGCCGTCCTTGAGGACGTCGATGCGGTCGATGATGGAGACCGGGATGGTCGACAGGTCGGTCAGGCCGCTGAGGCTGGAGCTCCAGCGACGACCATTGACCAGCACCAGCGTGCGCTGCGAACCCAGGTTGCGGATGTTGACGTAACGGCCGCCAACGTCGGCGCCGGAGGACAGCGTGTCCTGCGGGGTGATGTCCGGGGTGCCGGCGGAGGGCATGCGGGCCAGGATGTCGTCGACATTGGTCAGGCCGGTGGCCTGGATCGCCTGACGATCCATGGTGAACACCGGCTGTGCGGTTTCCAGATCGGCACTGCGAATGCGCGAACCGGTGACGGTGACCGTCTCAAGCTGTTTGGCCTGACCTGCGGGAGCGGGTTGGGCGGGCGCGTCCTGCGCAGAAACTGTCCACACCTGCAACATCAACGCTGACGCAATGGCGCCAGCCAGCAAAGTCTTGTGTTTCATTGTAATGAGAAACTCCGAACAAAAACGGCCCATGAGCCGCGCACAGGGCGGCTCAACATGGCTTGGGGACGGCGCTTCTTGCCTGGGGAGGGCATCGGCACCACGGCATCGTCAAGCATGGGGGAAAGACGATGTAATCCCGACGTTAAGGCAATGTGTATTTGGATTGCAAGAAAAAACGAGTCGAAGCAGTACTTGCATCGCCGCGCAACTCCACGATGGTCGTAGGCAGGGCGTGATGTCGTGGCCAAAAAAGAAGGCGCCGAAGCGCCTTCTGAAGGTCATCTGCCATCTCGACTTCAGGGCGTGACACCGGGCCCGATGTTCTTGGCGAGGAACGCCTGCAGCACGTTGTAGAGTTCGATGTTGTTCTTCTCGCTGTAGAAGCCGTGACCCTCGCCCGGCTTGCTCATCCACTCATACGGCTTGTGTGCTGCTTCCAGTGCGGCGCGCATCGCCTTGGCATGGGCGAACGGCGCGCGCTGATCGTCCTCGCCGTGAATCAGGAGTACCGGCACGTCGATCTTGCTGGCCAGGTTGACCGGCGAATTCGCGGCGAGCTCGGCGGGGTCGTCACCCATCTGGATGCGCAGTGCATTGCGACCGGCCTTGCTTTGCTGCGTGTCACCCTTCTTGTAACGCATGGCCATGTCGTAGATGCCGGCATAGCCGATGGCGCACGTGAACATGCCCGGCGCACGAATCGGCGCCATCATCGCCGAATAGCCACCGAAGCTGCCGCCATAGATGCAGATGCGTTGCGGGTCGGCGTACTTTTCCGCGATGGTCCACTTGACGGCGTCAATCAGATCCTGCTGGATGCCCGTGCCCCACTGGTGATAGCCAGCCGCCTTGAAGTTGCCACCCCGACCGCTGGATCCCCGGTAATTCACCTGCAGGACCAGGTAGCCCCGGCTGGCCAGGAACTGCGCATCGTCGTCAAAGAGCCAGTCGTCCTGGACGTCGATGGGGCCACCATGTGGAACCAGCACCATCGGCAACTTGGCCAGCGTTGCACCCTTGGGGATGGTCAGGATCGCTTCAAGCTCCTCGCCGCTGCTGGACTTGAAGCGCAGCGGACGTCGCTCGGCCATTTTTGCCGGGTCGATCAGCGGCTGCGCCTCGAACAGCTTGATCACCTTGTAATTCGAGGTATCGATCAGGAAGTAGCTGCCCGGATCCCGATCGCTGGCCACGGAGAACAGCAGCTTTCCACCGTCTTCGCTGAAGTTGATGAAGTGCACATAGCTGCCGACGAATTTCTGGCTGAGCGCGCGATGCAGCTTTGCCGGCGTCGAGCTCATGTCGAAATAGCGGGCCTGCGGTATGCCTGTGGCCTGCACGGTGGCGAACGGCTGGTACGGGTAAGGCGTCGCCTCAATCATGCCGATGCTGCTGAAATTGTCGCTGGCCAGAATCTTGCGATCGCCGCCATTTTCATCCTGTTCAACCAGCATGTTGGGCCGACCATCGGTCGCATAGGTGGCATACAGGCGCTGACCATCCGGCGTGAAGAACAGCGGGTCGAAGCTGGTGCCCGTCTGCACGGCATTCATCTTGGCCCAGTTGTTGGCCTGTTGGTGATAGACGACGTAGTCCCAGTTGTCGTTTCGACCCGACGCGTAATGCGCCTTGCCATCAGGACCCACCGTGAACTCCATGCCGCCGACCTTGATCTGGCCGATCAGGCGGCGCGTGTTCTTGTCTGCGTCAACGTCGTACAGCGTGCTGTAATCATTGTTTTCCCAGCTGTAGGTGGTCATGTAGAAATGGCCGTTGGCCGGGCTGGGCTGACCCGCGACAAAGCCCCAGCCACGATCCAGTGCCCGCGTACCGGCGCGCGACCCGGAGCTGGTTTCCGGGCCGTAGAGATAATCCTGATGTTTGCCGTCGAAGTCGGTGGCAATCACTTCGCCGGTCGAGGAGGGCTTGTCGATGGAGCCGAGTTGCTTTCCCTTTTCCACGACCAGGCGGGTATTGCTGGCCCAGATGATCCCGACAGCGAGCTCGTACTTGGGCAGGCGCAGCAGGCTGACCGGCTGGCTCATGTGGGCTACGTCGTACACGGCCAGTGCGTGCGTGTCACCGTCGGCGAACGTCATGCTGACCGCCAGGTGCTTGCCGTCTGGCGAAAGCTTCGGCATGGACAGTTGCGCATGATGCGCAAAATTTTCCACCGGGATGAGATCGGCGGCGACACCAACGGCAGGCAGCAACATGCAGCCGGCGGACAGCAAGGCCCGCGAAAGATTACGGTACATGGATTTTCCCCTGTAGCTCCAGAAAGCGAGTTCGGTCACCAGGAGCGCGGCGGCCGAGCTGAATCCGGCATCCGTGAACAAACGCCAAGCGGCGATGTAGTTCCAGCCCTCCCCCGGCCCGGATACCCCCGCCACGATTCTAGTTCTTGCCCGGACTTCTGCGGAACCCCCTGACGACGTCGTCAAGCGCGGCATGCCGCTACACTTGCCCTTTAGCCCGTCCGCATGGTCGTCATGTCCCAGCCTTACGTTGTCGATATCAACCCCGTGGCGTTTCACCTCGGCCCGATCCAGGTGCACTGGTATGGCCTGATGTACCTGCTCGGGTTCTTCTTTGTGGCCGTGTTGGGTGAATACCGCCGTCGGCGCGGACGGCTGCCGGTCACTCGCGATGCGCTGGGCGATCTGCTGTTCTACGGCATGCTGGGTGTGATCGCGGGTGGCCGCATCTGGTACATGCTGTTCTACGCCGACATCGACTGGATCTGGACCGCGCCGCAGACCTTGTTCAAGGTGTGGGATGGCGGCATGAGCTTTCACGGCGGCCTGCTCGGTGTGCTGGTCGCCGGCTGGTGGTGGTCGCGGCGGCAGAAGCTGCACTTCTTCGACACCATCGATTTCGTGGCTCCGCTGGTACCGATCGGCCTGGGTCTGGGCCGGCTGGGCAACTTCATCAACGGCGAGCTGTGGGGCAAGCCCTCCGATGTGTCGTGGGCGATGATTTTCCCGCACGCGCCGGACCGCCTGCCGCGGCATCCCTCACAGCTGTATGAAATGATGCTGGAAGGCGTGGTGATGTTCGTGGTGTTGTGGCTGGTATCCCTGAAACCGCGGCCGCGTTATCTGATCTCGGGATTGTTTGCCCTGTTGTACGGCTGCTTCCGTTTTGCGGTGGAATTCGTGCGCGTGCCCGATCCCCAACTCGGCTACCTGTTTGGCACCTCGTGGGTCACCATGGGACAGATGCAGTCGTTGCCGCTGATCGCGGTCGGGCTGGTGCTGATCGCGATGTCCCGCCGCGCACCCACGCTGCCGCTGGCCGCTGAATCCGCGTAGGAACCCGCTCGCGGGCGATGCTCTGCCTCACATGACGGGAAAGCATCGCGCACAGGGTGCGCTCCTACTATCCTTGCCGGATGCGCGCTTATCTCGACCTGCTTCGCCACGTTCTCGACCATGGCACTGAAAAGACCGACCGCACCGGCACCGGCACGCGCAGCGTGTTCGGCTGGCAGATGCGCTTCGATCTGAGCCAGGGCTTTCCGCTGGTCACCACCAAGAAGCTGCACCTGAAATCGATCGTGCACGAGCTGATCTGGTTCCTGCGTGGCGACACCAATATCGGCTATCTGAAAGAACATGGCGTGCGCATCTGGGACGAGTGGGCCGACGCGAACGGCGATCTCGGCCCGGTCTATGGCGAGCAATGGCGCGCCTGGCGCACGGCCGATGGTGGCGTGGTGGATCAGATCGCCTGGGTGATTGACGAGATCAAGCGCAACCCCGATTCGCGCCGCTTGATCGTCAACGCCTGGAATGTCGGTGAGCTGCCGAAGATGGCGCTGCAGCCGTGCCACACGATGTTCCAGTTCTACGTGGCCGACGGCAAGCTCAGCTGCCAGCTCTACCAGCGTTCCGGTGACATCTTCCTCGGCGTGCCGTTCAACATCGCCAGCTACGCGCTGCTGACCCACATGGTGGCGCAGGTTTGTGGATTGGGCGTGGGGGATTTCGTGCATACCCTGGGCGACGCGCACCTGTACAACAACCACCTGGAACAGGCCCGGTTGCAGCTGAGCCGTGACGAATGGCCGCTGCCGCAGCTCAAGCTCAATCCGGCGGTGCAGTCGATCTTCGAGTTCACCTACGACGACATCGCCATCGAGGGCTACCGATCGCATCCGGCGATCAAGGCCCCGGTCGCGGTTTGAGCGACTGAGCGAGCAGGGTGGCATCGGCCTGTTTTTCTGTTCGGCGGCGACGCGGCATTCTGGATACACGCAGCGGTCTCCCGGCAAGCATGCCGCCGCCTTGGCGCGCACAGCCTGCTAATATCCCGGGCCATGGGCGGCACCCAGCGAACCCGCATACCGCCGCCGTGATTCAAGCCTTTCAAGGACCCTCCATGGCCATCTCACTGATTGCTGCACTCGACGAAAACTTTGCGATCGGCCGCAAGGGGCAGCTGCCCTGGCACCTGCCCGATGACCTGCGCTGGTTCAAGCAATTGACCACCGGCAAGAACGTGGTGATGGGTTACAACACCGCGTTGTCAATCGGCCGCGCGCTGCCTGATCGCGTCAACCTGGTGCTCAGCCGTCGGCATGAGGCGCCGTTTCCGGGACAGATCACCGTGCACTCGATCGAAGAGGCACAGGCGCGCTGCGACAACACCGGCTTGATGGTGATTGGCGGCGGCCAGGTGTTCAGCGAGGCGCTGCCGCACGCCCGTCGCATGTACCTCACCTGGGTCAGTGCCTCCATTGACGGTGCCGACACGTTCTTCCCCGGCGTGCATTTCAGCGAATGGACCGAGGTTTCGCGCGTGCACCACAAGGCCGACGCGGATCACGCGTACGACTTCGACATGGTGGAATACCTGCGCAACAGCTGACGCGCATGTCGGCCCGTAATTCGGCGGTCATGCACGTGATGGCCGCCGTCATGATCGACGCACGGGGTCGCGTGCTGCTGGCGCAGCGGCCGCCCGGCAAGCACCTGGCCGGCATGTGGGAATTTCCCGGCGGCAAGCTGGAACCGGGCGAAACGCCGATGGTGGCGCTGGCGCGCGAGTTGCGCGAGGAAATCGGGGTCACGCTGTTGCACGCCGAACCGCTGATTCGAGTGCCTTGTCATTACCCTGACCGCGAACTGGTGCTGGACACCTGGCAAACAACGCATTGGGAAGGTGAGCCACAGTCGCTGGAAGGGCAGGCATTGCAATGGCTGCCTCCCGAGCAGGTTGACCCGACCATGCTGGCACGCGGTGACCGGGCGATTCTGCAAGCCTTGCGCCTGCCTTCCCGCTACGCCATCACTCCGGCCGAGGTGCCGCCCGAGCAGGGTGGTGCATGGTTCGAACAACTTGCCCGGGCGATCGAATGCCATGCGCAACTGTTTCAACTGCATCTGCCCTCATGGCCCCGCGAACGCGTGCGAGAGCTGGCCGCTGCACTGTTGCCACTGGCCCGCCGGCACGGTTCGCCACTGCTGCTGGCCGACGACATCGAAGGTGCCCGAATGCTCGGCATCGGCGTGCACCTCAGCGGCCGTGTACTGGCCGCACTGAGCGAACGCCCGTTGCCGCTGGCGCAACTGGTCGGCGCCAGTTGCCATGATGCGACCGATCTGGCTCGGGCCGAACGAGGCGCAGTGGATTTCGCCACCCTCGGACCCGTGGCCGCCGATCCCAGCCATCTGCAAGTTCCACCGCTAGGCTGGACACGCTTCCAGGCGCTGGCGGAAGCCGCTGCGCTGCCGGTTTACGCTTTGGGTGGCCTCCGCCCCTCAGATGTCGCCCAGGCAAGAGCAAACAGCGGCCAAGGCGTCGCCGGCACCCGCGAGTTCTGGCCGTCGTAGGAGCGCACCCTGTGCGCGATGCTTTGCCTGGGACATTCGCGTCCAGGGCGGGCTCCTACGCGAGGTCGGGATCTGCGCCGCTGGGCCAGCATGGCTTTCGCGGCAATGGTCTCTCGATGAAGCTTCACTCAGGTCATCGGGCACTGCGCAGGGGACGCACTTCGCTGGCGGGGCAGGTCTATTTGCTGACAACTACCAGCGCTGGCCGCGAACCACGGTTCCGGGATATGGGGAATGCCCTGGCCATGTGCCGCATGATGACGGCCTCCAATACGTGGGGCGATGCGCGTCTGCTGTGTTGGGTGCTGATGCCCGATCATTGGCATGGCTTGGTTGAACTGGGCGAACGCGACAAGGTCTCGCTCGTGATGAATCGCTTCAAAGCTCTCTCGACGAAACTCTTGGCGGGAAGAGGCTGCATCAAGCCCGTATGGGCGCGCGGCTTCCATGACCATGCCTTGCGACAGGATGAAGACGTGATGGCCGCCGCGCGCTATATCGTTGCCAACCCTGTGCGGGCAGGCATCGTGCGCCGTGCGCTTGACTACCCCTATTGGAACTGCATCTGGCTACCGTAGGAGCGCACCCTGTGCGCGATGCTTTTGTGCGGGCATTCGCGCACGGGGTGCGCTCCTACAGATGGGAGCTTGCCAGCGTCAGATACCGCTGGTTGCAGCTCGGCGACCGCGCGATCCAGGAATGGCTTCGCCGTACATCGTCCATTGACCTGCATCTGGCTACCGTAGGAGCGCACCCTGTGCGCGATGTTTTGGTGTGGGCAATCGCGCACAGGGTGCGCTCCTACGAAGCGGCGCCCGACAGCGCCAGATAACGCTGGTGCAGCTCGGCGACGGCCTGATCCAGCGCGGCTTCGTCGCCGCTGTTGTCGATCACGTCGTCGGCGAGGGCCAAGCGATCGGCGCGGCTGGCCTGGTTGGCCAGCATGCGACGGGCCAGGGTGTCGTCGATGCCGTCGCGGGCGGTCAGGCGGGCAAGCTGGGTCGCTTCGGGGGCGTCGACCAGCAATACCCGATCGACCCAGCGATAGTGTTCGATGTTCTCGGCCAGCAGCGGGATGGCCAGCAGGCAATACGGGCCGCGCTCGGCCATGGCGTGATCGCGCAGCCATTGCTGCACGCGGGGGTGGATGATCGCTTCGAGCGTCTTGCGCGCGGCCGGGTCGGTGAACACGCGCTGGCGCATGGCGGCACGGTCCAGTCGACCGGAGTCATCCAGTGCTTCCACGCCGAAGGCGGCAACCACGTCGGCAAGTCCGGGGGTGCCCGGCTCAATCACTTCCCGCGCGGCGACGTCCGCGTCGTGCACGTGCACGCCAAGCGCCTCGAAGCGCCGCGTCACGGCGGTCTTGCCGGCGGCCACGCCACCGGTGAGGGCAATCACCAAAGCGGACGCACCGGCGTTCATCGCATCCCGGTCAAATGCAGATAGCCATCCAGCAGGTTCGGGCCGGCCACGAACCAGACCCAGCCGGCAGCGGCGATGAACGGTCCGAACGGCATCGGGATCTCGCGCTCATGCTTGCGCAGCGCGATCAGGGTGCCGCCCACCAGGGCACCAATCAATGAGGACAGCAGGATGATCGGCAGCAACGCGACCGGCCCCATCCACGCGCCCAATGCCGCCAGCAGCTTGAAATCGCCGTGGCCCATGCCTTCCTTGCCGGTGAGGAGTTTGAAGCCCCAGTACACGCTCCACAGGCTCAGATAGCCGATGGCGGCGGCGAGAATTGCGGTAGGTGGGCTGACGAACATCGGCAGCAGCGACAACAGCAGGCCCAGCCACAGCAGCGGGAAGGTCAGCTGGTCAGGCAGCAACTGGGTACGGAAATCGATGCCGGACAGGGCGATCAGCGTCCAGGTGAAAACCAGCCCGGCCAGGCCCATCCAGGTCGGTCCGAATTTCCACACGATCACGGCACTCAGCACGCCGCTGAGCAACTCGACCAGCGGGTACTGGATCGAAATCCTGGCTTGGCAATAGCGACAGCGTCCGCGCAGCATCAGCCAGCCAAACAACGGGATATTGTCCAGCGCCGACAGGGGATGCTTGCAGTGCGGGCAATGCGACGGCTCGCGCACGATGCCGGGTGGCAGGGGTTCGTCCTCGGCCTGCAGTTCCAGCACGTCACGGGCTTCGTGTCGCCACGCCGCGGCCATCCGCTCGGGCAGGCGCAGGATCACCACGTTGAGAAAACTGCCGACCAGCAGGCCAAGCACGCCAGCAAGTGCGATCCAGAGGGCGAAGGGAAGTTCGGGCATGCGTCAGCCTTGTGTTTCAGTGCCCTTGAACGGGGCAGGATATGCGGTGCAGTGCGCTCGCGCAAAAAAAGAGGCGGGCAGTGCCAGCCCTACGCAGCGTGATGCCATGGTAGGGCGAGCACTGCCCGCCGGTTGTGTGGATTTTTCCCGAAAGCTTAGAACGTGCCGGCGAGCTTGAAGATTGGCAAATAAAGCGAGATAACGATGCCACCCACGATGGTGCCGAGCACCACCATCATGATCGGTTCGAGCAGGGTGGCCAGTGTGTCGACCGCGTTTTCCACCTCATCCTCGTAGAACTCAGCCACCTTGAACAACATGTTGTCCAGCGCACCTGACTCCTCGCCGATCGCCGTCATCTGTACCACCATGTTGGGAAACAGGCCCGTTTGTTTCATCGCCAGTTGCAATTGATGGCCGACGGAAATGTCGTCGCGCATCTGCTTCACAGCATTGCCATAAACCACGCTGCCGGTGGCGCCGGACACTGCGTCCAAAGCTTCGACCAAAGGCACGCCAGCACGGAAAGTGACGCCCAGTGTACGGGCGAAGCGCGCGATGGCGGAGTTGCGCACGATATTGCCCATCACCGGCATCTTCAATGCCAAGCGATCTAGGAAGTGCGCAAACTTCACCGAGCGCTTTTTTGCCATGATAAACGAGACAATGCTAATGACAATGACACCGATGACTACCCACCAGTAGCTCTGCATGAAGGTGGACGCAGTGACTAGAATCTGGGTTGGCGCAGGCAGGTCAGCGCCGGCATCCTTGAACGTCTTGGCGAAGATAGGCACGACAAATATCAACATGATCAGAACGACAAGGAACACCACGGCCAGCACCATGATCGGGTAGAACATCGCTTTCTTGATCTTTTTCTTGATCGCTTCTGTGCGTTCCTTGTATGTCGCTACCGTGTCCAGCACGGTATCCAGCACACCAGAGGTTTCGCCCGCGTGGACCAGGTTGCAGTAAAGCTCGTCGAACTGCACGGGGTAGCGCGCGAGCGCTTCATGCAGCGCCGCGCCACCTTCGACGTTCTGTTTCACATCGAGCAGAATGTTCTTGAAGCGAACATTCTTCTGACCATCGGCGATGATGTCGAAGGCCTGCACCATGGGCACGCCGGACGCCATCATGGTGGCGATCTGCCGGCTGAAAACCGCCACGTCCCCGGGCTTGACCGTGCTGCCGGTAGAGCCGAACAAGGGCTTGGAGCGTTCCCGCACGGTCTGCGGGTTCATGCCCTGGCGGCGCAACTCGGCCTTAACCAGCGAGGCATTCTTCGCCGGCATGTCGCCTTTCATGCGCTTGCCGCGCTTGTCCAGCGCCACCCACTCGTAGGTAGTCAGCTTGCTGACTTCAGCGCGTTGCGCACCGAGCGCGCGAGCCTTGTTGATATTCGTTGCGGCAGCCGTAGCCATGCGCATGTTCCCCCAGTGGTCCAGTCCCGGCGCCGTCCCCCGCGGGCGGCCAACACGGTATCGGTGAAGCATATGTCATTTCTGCCCCGGCAAACCGTGGCGTCCCGCGCAAGTTGAATGCGGCGGCCGTCTCGAATCCGGGATTTATTCCTTGGTCACGCGGTCGATCTCGACCAAGCTGGTCAGCCCCTGTTTCACCTTCAGCAACGCCGAAGCACGCAGGTCGTTCACCCCGGCAGCCTTGGCCGCGGCGGCGATTTGCATGGTGTTGCCGCCTTCCAGAATGATTTTTTGAATTTCTTCCAGCATAGGCATCACTTGATAGATACCCACGCGACCCTTGTAACCATCGTTGCAACCATCACAACCGACCGCTTCGTAGACAGTCATTCCGGCGTCGATATCGGCCTGGCGGAAGCCAGCGTCGAGCAGCACCTTTGGCGGTAGGTCCATCGGCTTCTTGCAGTCGTGCAGGCGCCGGGCCAGGCGCTGGGCAATGATCAACGTGACCGATGAGGTGATGTTGTACGGGGCGATGCCCATGTTCATCAGGCGCGATACGGTTTGCGCCGCGTCGTTGGTATGCAGGGTGGACAGCACCATGTGGCCGGTCTGTGCCGCCTTGATCGCGATCTCGGCGGTTTCCAGGTCGCGGATTTCGCCGACCATGATCACGTCCGGATCCTGGCGCAGGAACGAGCGCAGCGCGCTGGCAAAGGTCATGCCGCGCTTGACGTTCTGCTGGACCTGGTTGATGCCCTCGACGCGGATTTCCACCGGGTCTTCCACCGTCGAGATATTGCGCTCGGCGGTGTTGAGCATGTTCAGGCCGGTATACAATGACACCGTTTTGCCCGAGCCGGTCGGGCCGGTGACCAGCACCAGACCGTAGGGCTTGTGGATCGCGTCCACATAGAGCTTCTGCTGATCCGGCTCGTAGCCCAGCTTCTCGATACCGATCCTGGCTGAGGAACCGTCCAGAATACGCATCACGATCTTTTCGCCAAACAGCGTCGGCAAGGTACTTACGCGGAAGTCGATCGCGCGTGTCTTGGACAGATTGAGCTTGATGCGGCCATCCTGCGGCACGCGCTTCTCGGCGATGTCCAGCTGCGACATTACCTTGATGCGTGACGAGATGCGGTTGGACATTTTCATCGGTGGGGTGGCCACGGTGCTGAGAATGCCATCCAGACGCACGCGCACCCGGTACTGGGTTTCGAATGGTTCGAAATGGATATCCGAGGCACCGCGACGAATCGCGTCGACCAGGATCTTGTTGACGAATTTCACCACCGGTGCGTCATCGGCACCTGCGGCGTCGACGCCACTGGTGGATTCGCTTTCGTCCTCGCCGCTTTCGAGATCCAGTTCGTCGAGGTCGCCCCCGCCGATATCCGGCATGGTATTGCGCATGGTGTTAAGCAGGCTTTCGATCAACTTCTGCAGTGAACTGCGATCCACCAAGATCGGTTCGACCATACAATTGGAGTGAAACTTGATCTCGTCCAGCGCATGTGACTGCATTGGATCAGCAATGCCTACATACAAGCGCTTGCCGCGGCGGAACAACGGCAGTGCCTGATGCTTGGTGATCAACGCTTCACTGATCAGATCCAGCGGCATCGTTTTGGTATTCAGCGCGGCCACGTCCATCATCGGCATGCCGAACTCGACCGATGCCACCCGCGTCAACTCGGCGCTGTCGACCAGGTTGTGATCCAGCAACCATGTGCCGAACGTGGCTTTCTGCTGCCCACTGTCCGCCATGGCCTTGCGGACCACGTCCTCCGCCATCACGCCTTCGGACACCAGCCGGCGCGCCATGCCGGACAAACCCGTAAGCGACGGTTGCAATTGAGATGACATAAACGGCTCGACCTTGCCCCTGTATGTAGCTGAATCTACCGCAGTCCGGCTCGCAGGTCATCCATTCCCTGCAATCAACGCGCAGCAACAAGACGCACCGCACAAGCACCACCGTAGGGTCGGCACTTCCCGCCATCCGGCTTCTACACCCCGTGGCGTACCGAGTGACAACCCGTCCGCCACCCGCATCCAGCCTTCAGGCTATGATCCCCAAAACACCCCGGGGAGCCACCTGTTGAACCGTCTCAGCATCATCCTGCCGGCCAAGAACGAGGCACCTGCACTGGCCGCTTTACTCCCGCGCCTGCGCGCCGCCCATCCCGACGCCGAGATCATCGTTGTCGACGACGGCTCCACCGACGAAACCCGCAGCACGTGCAAGGCCAGCGACGTCACCTGTCTCAGCTCCCCGTATTCCATGGGCAACGGCGCGGCGATCAAGCGTGGCGCGCGCGCCGCCATCGGCGACATCCTGGTGTTCATGGACGGCGACGGCCAGCACGACCCGGCCGACATCAAGCGCCTGCTCGATCAGTTGAATCACGGCTACGACATGGTCGTCGGCGCCCGCGACTGGGACAGCCAGGCCGGCGTCGGCCGCGGCCTCGCCAACACCTTGTACAACTGGCTGGCTACCCGCATGACCGGTCATCCCGTGCTCGACCTCACCTCCGGCTTCCGCGCCGTGCGCGCCGACAAATTCCGCGAATTCCTGCACCTGCTGCCCAACGGCTTCAGCTACCCCACCACCAGCACCATGGCGTTCTTCCGCAGCGCTTACGCCGTAGCCTACCTTCCGATCAAGGCCGCACAACGCGTCGGCAAAAGCCATATCAAGCCACTGCGCGACGGGCTGCGCTTCCTGCTGATCATCTTCAAGATCGCCACGCTGTATTCGCCGCTGAAGCTGTTTGTGCCAGCGAGTGGGCTGTTCTTTCTGGCGGGTTGTGCCAATTACGCGAGAACCTTCATCCAGGATGGTCGCCTGACCAACATGAGCACATTGATGTGGAGTGCGGCGGTCATCGTGTTCTTGATCGGGTTGGTGTCTGAGCAGATCACGGCGCTGACGTACCGCAGAGATACTTGATTGCCTACGGAAACGTTGCCGACACTGCTGGTGCTTGCTTCCACTTATCCTCGTTGGAAGGATGATCACGAGCCGGGTTTTGTACATGAGTTGGCGAAACGACTTACCAATCGGTTTCATGTCATCGCCGTAGTGCCTAGCGCACCCGGCGCTGCAGTACGCGAGACGCTCGATGGCGTGGAGGTGATTCGTTATCGCTACGCGCCGCGGCGCTTCGAAACTCTCGTCAACGATGGAGGCATCGTCACCAACCTGCAGCGACACCACTGGAAGCTGCTGCTGGTGCCCACGTTTGTATGGGCCCAAGCATGGCGAACCTGGCATTTGTTGCGTACCCGGCAAATTGATGTAATTCACGCTCATTGGTTGCTCCCTCAAGGGTTGATCGCAGCTGTGCTTGGCCAGTTATCCGGACGGGCTCCTCCGTTCCTGGTGACCTCGCATGGTGCCGACCTGTTTGCCTTGCGGGGAAAAGGCCTGAATGCGCTCAAGCGGTTTGTCGCGCGAAAGGCGGCGGCGGTTACCGTAGTCAGTGACGCCATGCGCGACGAATTGGCTCGCATGGGAGCAGACGTTGGCAGCGTAGAGGTGCAGCCCATGGGAGTGGATCTGGCCGAGCGATTCGTCCCTGATCCGGCGACAAAACGTTCCCACGACGAAATCCTATTTGTAGGGCGTCTCGTGGAGAAAAAAGGCCTCCGCCATTTGATCGATGCGATGCCGTCTATCTTGAGGGCACGCCCTTCCGCCCATTTGACGGTCGTGGGCTTTGGCCCGGAAGAGGCAGAGCGTCGAACACAGGTCGAAAACCTCGGTCTGCATGGCAAGATTCACTTCGCCGGCGCCTTGTCCCAAGGGGACTTGCCCGCTCGATATCAACGTGCCGCGGTGTTTGTGGCTCCCTTTGCAGAAGCATCCTCAGGCGACCAGGAGGGGCTCGGTCTGGTGTGTCTTGAAGCAGCCGGATGTGGTTGCCCGGTTGTCGTATCGGATTTGCCAGCCACGCGAAAAGTATTGCCGGAAGGCGCTGGGTGCATACGTGTTGCGCCGAGTGATAGCGCAGCCTTGGCCGATGCCGTAGTGGACGTTCTGACGCGCAGGGAAATTCATCTTTGTGGCGTCGAGGCCTTCAGGGAGAGCATTGCCGAAAGCTTCGATTGGAGAGTGGTAGGCCAAAATTACGCAAGTATTCTCGAGGCATGCATTGACCGTGGGTAACCAAACTGAAATTGATCGCAAGCCGCATATATCGAAGGACCTTCACTCGCGGAATCTCAAGGGCCTGAAGATCGAGCGGTTGCTGAATCTTGCTGGCCGAACTCAGCCCATGCGCTTGCTCGAAGTGGGCACGGGGTCGGGTGGCATTGCTCACTACTTCGGTACACATCCGAAATTGCATTGCGAAGTCGATGCAGTGGACGTTTATGACAACCGCCAAGTCACCGATGGCTATCGCTACCATCAGGTGCACGACACTCAACTACCGTTCGCCGACCAGTCATTCGACGTCGTGCTGACCAATCACGTCATCGAACACGTCGGCGATGAGAGTGCACAGCTTGCCCATCTGGCAGAACTGCACCGCGTGCTGCGTCCGGATGGAGTGGGTTATCTGGCCGTACCCAATCGCTGGATGCTGATCGAGCCGCATTACAAGCTGGCGTTCCTGAGTTTGTCGACTCCCCGTAAATCAGTGCCACGCTAAATTAGAGGTCGCCGGGTCATTTTGAACTCGGAACTCGGCGGGCGTCAGCCCGTCGAGGCTGTCATGAGGGATCTCGTTGTTGTAGTCGGCAACCCATCGCTCGGCCTGCTCGCGCACCTCGGTGAGATTGCGGAAGACGTGCATGTCGAGCACGCCGCGCCGGAAGCTGCCATTGAATCGTTCGATGAAACCGTTCTGCATCGGCCGGCCTGGCTCGATGAAGTCCAGCGTGATGCTTTTGCGTTCCGCCCACTCGGCCAACGCCAACGCAATGAACTCCGGTCCGTTGTCCAGGCGCAGCTTGGTGGGGTAGCCGCGCCAGGCGGCGATGCGTTCCAGCGTGCGAATGACGCGCGTGGCAGGCAAGTTGAGATCGACTTCGACCGCCAGCGCTTCTCGGCTGAAGTCATCGATGACGTTGAAGGTGCGGAAGCGCCGCCCGTCCCACAACGCATCGGACATGAAGTCGATCGACCAGCTGGCGTTGACCTGCTCGCCGGCCACGAGTGGTGACGGATGCCGCGTGGGCACCCGCTTCTTGCCGCGACGGCGGCGATTGAGCTGCATCAGGCAATACACGCGCCACACCCTCTTGTGGTTCCACACCAGTCCGCGCCGGCGGATCAGCTGGAACAGCTTGTCGAAGCCCCGTTCAGGGAAACGCTCAGCCAGCTCGGCGAGCAAGGCGATTACCACCTCGTCCCGATCCGGACGGCGCCGATACCGCGCCGTCGAACGCGACAGCCCTACCGCCTGACAAGCCCGGCGCTCGCTCCAGTCGTAACAGTCCATCAGCCACGAGATGAGCGGGCGCTTGTGCGCCGGGTCTACAACTTTTTTGCGATGAGATCCTTCAGCGCGTGGTTCTCCATCGCCAGCTCGGCATACATGCGCTTGAGCTTGGCATGCTCCGCCTCGACGTCCCGCAACCGCTGCACGTCCGACGCTTCCATGCCGCCGTACTTGGACTTCCATACGTAGTAGGTCGCGTCCGATATGCCCAGCTCGCGGCACACATCCTTGACCTGGCGACCGCCTTCGACCTGCTTCAACGTCGCGACGATCTGACTTTCGGTGAACTTGCTCTTGCGCATCTTCAGTCTCCTTGGGGCTAGTTTGCCCGGAGACCTCTGGTTATGCCTGGATCAAGATTACGGGGAGTCGACAAGTTGGCTGCCGCATGCCTGGCGCACGCCTTACCTTCGAATGATGGGCAAGGGCAGCGCATACGACTGCGAGCCCTTGCAGATGAGACAACTCGAGCAGTTGCTCACGGATGCTGGGCTGGATGGTCGCAACGTTTGCATCGACGCGCTGCGCGCCACGTTCGAGATTGAGCGTGCGAAATCTCTTTCGGTAGCCATCCTGCTGCACGTCCCGGACAGGGCGTTGCTGCCGTTGCGGCGGATCATTCCGACATTGATCTATCGCTTTCGACGCACGACTTCTGAGAACAGATGATCAAGCCGCAGCGCGTGGTCGTGCCAGGTGGGACGCGGGCCGTATTCAGCACGCGGCATATCCAGAAGATCCAGCATGCGCTCCGCGAAGCTTGCCGCATCGCCGGGTTGGACAAGGTGGTCGGGATTTCCCGCAAGCATCCAGCGCACCGGCGCGGTGTCCGTCGCCACGACAGGCACGCGACAAGCCATGGCTTCGCACAGTTTTGCGGGGTAGCTGTACCGACCGAAGCTGGTATCGGCGGTGACCACGCAGGCAACGTCCAGTGCGTTGATCAGTTCCGGAAGTTGCGCATCAGCCACGTAACCGGTGCCCACCACGCCCGGTTCGGCCAGTGCTTCCGGTGGAGGTCTACCACTCAGCACAAGCTGCAGGTCGGGTTGCAATGCTCGCGCCCGTCGGAATGCATCGAGCAGCATGGTGGTGCCTCGATTCCTGGCCCAACTTCCGACATAACCGATCAGACGTGCCTCGCTCGGTAGCCCCAGAGCGAGGCGGCATGCCTGCTTGTCGAACGGCCGGAACTCCGGGTCTGCAGCCATCGGAATAATCTCCACCGGGTGGCCGCCTCGGCGGTGCGACTGCAGCCGTTGCGCCAGCTGCGGGCCCGCCGCAGTGACCAAGTCGGCACCACGGATCGCTCTCCTCCAAAGTACGTGCAGGGGCAGATTCCACGGCATATACGCTTCGTAGTTGTCGTAGGCGTCGATCGCAACATAGGCCCCGGTAGCGCGGCCGAGTCGGCCTGCCATCCAACCGTAGTAGGTATCAGACACGCCCATGATCCAGTCGGGTCGGAATTCATTGGCATGCTGACTCAGCTTACGGTAGAGGCCGCTGATGCCGAGCGTTCGGACGTCCTCGTTCAACCATTCCACGCCTGCGATGCGGACACGCGAAGAGGAGAAATTCCGATGGCTGCAGAGCAACACCTGAACCTCATGGCCAAGTGCGGCTAGCGCTGCAGGGAGATTATGGAATCGGCCGTACGGGCGTTCGATGAGATCCCGCTGCTGTGGATGGCGCTTGCCAATGAAGAGAATTTTCATTGGGGAGAGAGTGCCTCGCCAATGATTTCGTTGAGGCCTGCGTTGAACTGGGACTGTCCCCATTTGCTGGAACGCAATTTCCCCGCCGCCGAAAGGCGTGCGCACAATGCGTCGTCCGTCGCGAGAGAGACGATGGCGGCGGCGATATCCGCCACCGACGTTGGGTCGAAAAATATTGCGGCATCGCCAACTTGTTCCGGCATGGCGTAGATGTTCGATAGCGCCATTGGACACCCGACAGCCATGGCTTCGAGTGGTGGAATATTGGTGGGGCCGAAGAAGGTCGGCATGACTAGCGCGCGTGCCTTTCGGTAGAAAGCGGACATGTCCTCCTCCGGGATGTAGCCGAGGATATGAACCCGGTCACGGAGATTGAGCTTGTCTATCGTGTCGAGAACCGTTGAATAAGCATTCTTCTTTGATCCGGCTAATACCAGATGGATGTCGGGGACGGATTCGATCGCCTCGGCCAGTGCTTCGAGCAAGCGGGCGTGGTTCTTGTGTTCCCAGAACTGCGCCGGGTAGAAGAGAAACTTTGGCGGCAGGCTGTAACGAGAGTCAAAGTCGATTGGGGACGTGTCGTTGATGTAGTCGGGAGCTACAAATGGCAGCACGTGGACGCGCTGGGCGGGCACCGGATAGGCTTCGAGCACGTGAGCCTTGCCGATTCGAGAGTCCACGAGAATGGCACGCGCGTTCGCGCACAGATTCCGGTAATGGCGTTCCCTACGCCAGTAGAGGCCCCAGCCGGACACTTCTTGAAACTGCCTTTCATGTCGGTGCATGAGGTCGTGGATTACGCCGATAGTCGCGCTGGGCAACGCATAGGTCAGCACATCCTGAGCGGGAAATATCCAGAGATCGCACCCTTGGCGCAACAGGAGTCGAGTCACCCTGTGGACGCGGGGGGCAAGCCTGTGCCAGAGAGCAATGGGAAAGCCCAGTCTGATTGCCAGACGAGTAGCTGGCTCGAACCGGCTTTCATGTAGGGCCAATACCTCGATATCCGGATGTTTGGCAAGAATGGAATGCCATGCCGGATGAGCTATGGCAACGACGACATCGTATGCGCCGCGTGGTAGTTCGGAAACCGCAGCCAGCATGGCCTGCGCGTATTGAAACGCGCCGCCACCCTCTGGCGGGAAACCCAAATAAAGGCCAATTCGATTCATCGTGCAGCGACGAAGCATGCGTTCCAGGTTTCCAGCCCCGGTTCGCCACCATCCATCCACGCTTCGAGCGCAACTCGCTTCATACCTGCGGACTCAAGCAGCATGTCGACTTCGGGCGCAAACAGATAGTGCATCGGGTGGATTTCTTCGATGGTTTCATCACCTTGTGGCCTGTCGACACGGATTTCGTAATGCACGTCGACGCGATTGTCGTTGGGGTACTGCACTGGCTTTGCGGTGCGGGTGATTTCGAGGCCGTCACCATTCAACTTGCGCACCCGCTGTCGGGGTGGGTCCGTCAGTACACCGGGACCATACCAACAGTCAAAGATAAAAATACCGCCCGGGCCAAGATGTGCCGCGGCGGTACTCATTGCTGCGGCAAGATCGGCGTTGGACGTCTGGTAACTCATGACATGAAACAACGCCAAGATGGCATCGAAATCACGCCCGGCGCGGAAGTCGCGGAGATCGCCCTGCATAAAGCTGAGGCCGTGTTCCCCAGATTGCAGATTGCGCTCTTCGGCCAGTCGCACCATGGCTTCACTGCGATCGACGCCGGTGACGGTGTATCCCAGTTTCGTGAGCTCTCGTGCGTGCAATCCAGTCCCGCAACCGAGCTCAAGGATTTTACTGACGTCCGGATGGTAACGGCGGATCAATCCGTCCACATAGGCCGCTTCTCTGGCATAGTCCTTGTCGCGATACAGCAGATCGTAGTACTCAGCGTATTCATCGAAGTTCTTCATTTTCAAAATACCTCGATATTGTCCGTTTGCGTGTTGAAAACGGCCATGCCGCGAATGAGTGCGCGACGTTCCTGAATGGACAGAAAAGTCAGTTCTCCATGCTTGTTCCTTGACTCCCGATATTTTGGTTCGACGTAACCTTCCTCAAGCGTCACTTCACGAACATATGAATTCATTTTGTCTTGACGGATGAAGTAGGCGTTATTTCCCGCGCTGTTGCATCCTATGAACACGTAACCTTTTCTCTTGCTGAGCTCATGCAGTGCGTTGAGAGATGCACCCCAGTAGACGTTGCTGTAGTGAGCTTCCGTGCGATTGAAATCCTCTTGGTATGGGACGCTAATTGATCTATCGATCCCGAATGTTCCATTGTATTCGAGGATGAGTATGGTTGGTCGAAGCTCCAGTTGCTTCCATATCCAATAGTCATTTCCGTCGAGATCAATGTGCAGCAGATCCGGATCCCCGTTCCAACGTGATACATGGGGCTGTAATAGTGCCGCCACATTCTCTCGCGTGATGTAGCAGGCTTCAGCGCAAACATCGTGACGCCAGAAGAAATATGCACCTTTCAATCGATCGATGTTTTTAGATGATCCGTCCATCACGAACCCAGACCAATTGTCCTTCTGCAGAAGAAACCTGGTGTTCGACTCAAAATAGTCGCCAACGCCAAATTCTATAAAGGTTCGCTTTTTAAGATCCAAACGATGGGTCAAATATTGAATGATCCCGTCATCGCCAAATTGCGAGAAGACCTTGAGCTCCAAGTCGGAGAGCCGTGAGTAGTTTTTCCGGTCATTGATCGAAAAAACGGCGCCCATTGCCGCGGCAATGCGCATTTCATCATGGTTGCTGGCCGCGTCTACGCAAAATATGAAAAATTCGCGTGCGGCTCTATGCAGCTTTCTGGTGATATTCATTCCAGTACTTTCCACACTGCGTCGCACACACGATCGATGTCTGGATTGGTCAATGCCATGCCGCTCGGGATGTAAAAACCCTGTCGATAAAGGCGTTCCGATACAGGGTGCGAGTCGTTCGCAAACAATCCCATTCGCCGCAATATCGGTTGCTGGTGCATGGGGCAGAAAAATGGGCGTGTTCCGATACCTTCGGCAGCCAGGCGGTGCATCGCCTGCTCAGCGTTGATTTCCTTGCTTTCGTTTATGACCAAGCCGAATACCCAGTAAATATTCTGCGCATAATCGGTTTCAGACAGCGGAATCTGCACGCCGGGCAGCGATGATAGCGCCGCGGCATAGCGCGCGCCCATTCGGCGCTTCCGGTTCGCGAACTCATCGAGGCGGGCCAACTGCGCCAAGCCAAGTGCGGCCTGCAAGTTCGTCATGCGCAGATTCCAGCCAAGCCGCTCGTGCACAAAGCGCTTTTGCGGTTGGAAGCAGAGGTTTCTCAAGCTGCGGCAGTCATCGTTCAGGGCGGAGTCGTCGGTCAGGATCATGCCGCCTTCGCCGGTAGTGACATGTTTGTTCGGGTAGAAGCTGAAAGTGCTCAAATCGCCAAAGCTTCCGCACGGGCGCCCCTTGTAGGTCTGCCCATGCATTTCGGCCGCATCTTCTATCAGCTTGAGGCCGTATCGGTCTGCAATGTCCAGCACAGGGTCCATGTCCACCGGTAGGCCGTAAATGTGCACGACCATGATCGCCTTTGTTCGCGACGTGATCTTCGACTCGATCTGATGCACATCCATGTTCCAGGTGGCGGGATCGCTGTCCACCAACACGGGTACTGCACCCGCTCGAACGATCTGCCCGATGCAGGAAATGATGGTAAAGGCTGGCATGATGACTTCATCGCCCGGGCCGATGTTCAGCGCATCGACGGCCGCATCAAGTGCGGCCGTTCCATTGCACACAGCGATGCCATATTTGCGCCCCATGCTGGCTGCGAACTGCTCTTCAAATTGTCGAACGAACGGCCCTTCGGATGAAATCCAGCCAGATTCGATACATTCGAGCAGGTATTTTTTTTCGTCACCGTCCAGCAGTGGCGTATTTACCGGAATCATGAGTCTATGCTTCGTAGTTTGATTTGATCGGCGGGTACTGCATCGAAGCGGGTCTTATCCTGGTCCCCAGCATAGGGACCTTGTTTGACCTCGATGATCTCGGTGGGCTCCAGCATTTCAAAGCCATGCCCACCATAGGCGAGCAGGATGACGTCGCCGGTCTCAAGGATCGTGCTTTCCAAGTACTGCTGCTTGTCGGAGTAAAAATCCACACGCAGACGTCCGCTGCGGATCAACAAAACTTCCTTGGTGTAGTGAACTTCCCTTGTCAGCGGCCGATGCACATGTGGTTGAATGACATAACCAACTGGTCGATTCATGTAGCCCAACTGCTGAGAGAAAGTTCCCGGTGTAAAGAACTCTATGCCGTCCTTGTGATAGGAGTGTCGAATGATCAGCGCGAGTTCCTGCTTGCCATCGTATATACGATCAATCATGGATATGTCTCGATGACGTCTGGATGCGCTCGTTAGGACCTTGTAACCCTAGGTGGATGCATCTATCGGTGAACTAATTGGCCATGGAGTGGCATGTTGCTGGTGCAAATAGTGAGATTTCAAGTGGGCGGTTACGTGCCTCGCAACTTTGCGAGGTAAAGAACCCGATTTGTTTCAACGAGTTTCGCGCTCACGATTATGAATCGCTTATTGAGCTCCTGCTCAAACCAATCTTGAGTGTACCAATCAGGTACGGATGGCCTATGAGCACCACCATAAAGCCCCATCGGCATGAACTCAAGCATCAACCAAGTGGATGTGAAGCGTGCCAAAGCTTCGAAAACTGAATCTAGGTTGTAGTTCTGCGCGAGGATAAGATGGTGTGTGATGGCCAGTGCCAGCACCAGGTCAGATTTCAGACGTTTGGGTCGCGCGAGAGTTTCTGCTGGCAACGCATCTCCCATCATGTTGAAGACAGCCGCCGTAATGGATTCGGACGAATCCGCTGAACGTAGCAGCGAGTCTATCGCACCCTCATCATAGTCGGCGCAAACAGTCTGACGTACGGAGGGCAGTCGAGCCAGTGAACGGGCCACTGCTCCTTGGTTACCGGCAAGATCAAGTACCCGGACCGGAGCCAGCTCCCTTGCGATATCCACTACGTGTTGCAGGCGATCGGAAAGCTCTATTTGGCCTTTGGCCATCAGCTCGGTGTGGTAATCGCTCCAACGGGTGCTCGGCCTCAGATTGATGCGTCGAAGAGCATTGCCTAGTCTTTTATGGTTGGGCGTTCTGAATGGCAGCCGCTTTGAGCTGCGCACAAGGCGTGCGATGGCCTGCAGTAACGGCGCTTTCAATTCAGTCTGAATGACCTCGTCCGTAAGCACCCGTGGATTGAAGTAGGCACGCCAATACCGGCAGAGTTTGTCCATACGCCGGACGCCGAGTATACGGAGGAGCGGATGTATCGTGAGGAGGTACTCTGCTTGCCTCAACCCATTGCCGGCGCCTCGGAATGCGCCTGCGAACATGGTATGCAGGCCGCGGCTATAGGCATGTAGCGGGTACAAATAACATTGCTTGAACTCGGATTGGGCCCGCCAGCCTGGCATTTCGTCGAGTCGGATCAGGCTTCCCATGTCCACTAGCATGGGAGTGAGATTGCGGAAGACGAAATTGAATGGATGTGCGTCCTTCAGTTCGTATCCGTATTTGTTCGCTATGGCGCTGATCCGCAGAACCTGCATGCCCGTTCTGCGGATCATCTCAGGCGACCATTCGAAAGGGTATGTGATTGGCTGGATACGTTCGTGCTCCAGAACCAGCTTATATCCTTCGATGTGTTGCTGCGCAATCCACGTTTTCGGGAACAGTCCCTGCGCGACAAGCTCCTCGATGAGGCCGCATTTGAGGAGGGTCAGCACTTCCTCACGGTGGTTTTCGTGGATGCCGCGATATACGGCATCCTGGCCGTGGAAAACAGCGCCAACCCCATCTGCAATCGACATTGGGTCCTTCTCAAGCATGTGTTCCGAATCTCCCCGGGCTAATGAAAAAGAATTGCAACGGAAAGCTGCGTGTGCGCGCAAACAATAGAGGAAATACCAGGACGCATGACATCCATGAGATTAGGGAAGCCCATGAGGCGCCTACCGCACCCAATTTTGGTATCAGGACGATGTTGATGGCGATGTTCGCAGCCAGCGCAAGTGCGGAAAAGATAAACACAAATCCCGCCTTGTTCTCGATGACTAGCAGTTGCGTTCGCAACGAAGCGTGGAAAACGAACAGCGAAGACCAAATATGTATTATCAGTACAGGAATAGCCGCTTCGTAGGAGGATCCGTAGAGAAGCGGAATTATCAGTGAGGACAAGAATGATGCGCCGATGCACACACATATAGCCAAGGCTGATAGAGCGTTAAAAATCGTCTGTGCAGCTCGATGGTATGCGGCTGGATTTTTGTGAAATAGTTGGATGAGGTGGGGGGCAGCTGAGGCGCCCACAATGACAGGGACGAAGTACCATGCTTCCGTCAATCGTACCGCTGCGGTGAAATAGCCGATCTCAACATCGCCGCGCATGCTGCCCAGCATCACCTTGTCGGCATTCATGTTGAGCAGGACAAATCCGCCCGAAAATATCAATGGCCAGCTATCTGCCAGGAATGTCTTGGCTCTCGACCAGTGTGTGTGCCAGCGCCACTTCAGGCCCGTGTGCATCGCATAGCGCATGCATAAGCCCACTGCTACGCACAAGGCTTCGGCTACGAGAGCCAGAATGAAGTACTCCAGCGGGCATTTGCTTAATATCAGGGCGATTTTTATGAGAAGGAATACAATGAAGAGTGAGGTTTCGATAACGATAGTCTGCCGCGATTGCACGCGCGATTGGTACCAGTATTTGATCACCTCGGTGGCTTTTATGACTAGAGTGATGGCGAGAAGCGTGACCATCAATTGGATTGTGGAATGCCCGGGTCGAACGTAAAAAACTGCAAATATGGATAACGCAGCGGCGAGTACGCCGCCGATTAATTCGAGTGTGAACGCTGTGCCGAGCGTACTGGTTGTGGTATCCGGGCTCTGCACGAGGTCACGGACCACCACATCCCCCAATCCCAGCGATGCGATCGGGGTAAATACAGCGATGAAAGCGATGATGTAGCTGTATTCGCCGAATTCCTCCGGGCCTAGATAGCGTGCTAACCATATCGTTAGTACCAGCCCGCCAACCATTCGTGCCATTTTATCGGCAAAGAGCCAGCCGATGTTGGCCGCTATTGCTGGCAGTGCAGGATTTTTGTGGAGTAAGGACTGTGCGAGACGCGGTATCCGACGTATTCCGCGCGAGTCAAATATCCCACGCGCCCTATCTCCCTCGGAAGGAATGGAACGGATTGAGGGGGGCGACGATGGCATCAGGTAGTTGTTGCCCATGTGTTCAATGCATCTATTACGGTCCGTCTTAGCCTCTCCCTTAATACGCCCCTGGACGACCAACCTAACTGCTTGAGTTCGGAGCAATCGAGCAGTTTGCGTGGAGTACCATCCGGCTTCGATGTATCGAACAGCAAAGCTCCCCGAAATCCGACGATGTCGGCAATCAGTTCTGCTAGTTGTCGTATGCTCACCTCCTGGCTTGACCCGACGTTGATTAACTCGCGCTGGCTATAGTTCCTCGCTAAGAACAACAACGCATCGGCAAGATCATCCACATGCAGGAACTCGCGCAGCGGCTCGCCACTACCCCAGATTACGACTTCATTTACACCTGAAATCTTTGCTTCGTGGAAACGTCGGATCAGCGCAGGAACTACGTGCGCATTCTGTGCATCGTAATTGTCGCCCGGACCATACAGATTGGTCGGCATTGCGCAGATGGCATCAAACCCGTATTGCTTCCGGTACGCCTGACACATCTTCAACCCGGCGATCTTGGCGATGGCGTACCACTCGTTGGTCGGCTCCAAGGGCCCCGTCAGCAGGTATTCCTCCTTGATCGGCTGGGGGCAATCGCGCGGATAGATGCACGATGAGCCGAGGAATAGCAACTTCCTCGTCCCGTGCTTCCATGCGTTGTGAATGACATTGGTCTGAATGGCCAAGTTGTCGTGAATGAACTCCGCGGGATAGGTGCTGTTGGCGTGGATGCCGCCGACTTTGGCGGCAGCAAGGAATACATATTCAGGACGTTCCTTGGCAAAGAACGCTTCGACAGCGGACTGGTTGGTGAGATCCAACTCCGAGTGACTTCGCAAGATCAGGTTAGTGGCACCGTCGGCGGTCAGGCGACGGACAAGCGCGCTGCCGACCAGACCGCGGTGACCTGCAATATAGATGCGGGAATCGAGATTCATATGAGCTATTCCTGCGGCGATTGCGCTTTGAATCCGGCGCTCGCCACGAGTGCGTCCCGCTCGGCGAGGGCCAAATCGCTGCGCATCATCTCGCCGACAAGCTCTGTAAATCCGGTGCGCGGAACCCAACCCAGCTGTTTATGTGCCTTGCTCGGATCACCCAATAGGGTGTCCACCTCTGCCGGCCGGTAGTAGCGCGGGTCGATGGCGACAACGCGCTGACCGGGACGGACAGATGAATGATTCGGTGCTGTTGCGATGCACGCGTATTCGTCGGCGCCGCTGCCATGCCATGCGAGGGTTATGTCAAGTTCCCCAGCGCTTCGCTCAACGAATTCGCGAACCGAATGCTGTGTTCCCGTGGCGATCACGTAGTCCTCGGGTTCTTCTTGCTGCAGCATCAGCCACTGCGCCTCGACGTAGTCGCGCGCATGGCCCCAGTCGCGCCGGGCATCAAGGTTGCCGAGGTAGAGGCAATCTTGCAGTCCCAGGTGGATGCGGGCCAGTGCGCGCGTGATCTTCCTCGTCACGAAGGTTTCGCCGCGCCGGGGGGACTCGTGGTTGAACAGAATGCCGTTGCAGGCGTACATGCCGTACGACTCACGGTAGTTCACCGTGATCCAGTACGCATAGAGCTTGGCTACCCCGTAGGGCGAGCGCGGATGGAACGGTGTCGTTTCGCGCTGCGGCGTTTCCTGCACCAAGCCGTAGAGTTCGGAGGTCGACGCCTGATAGAAGCGAGTTTTGCGCTCCAGGCCAAGGATACGAATGGCCTCGAGGATCCTGAGCGTTCCCATGGCGTCCGTGTCGGCGGTGTACTCCGGTGTCTCGAATGAGACCTGTACATGACTCTGTGCGCCGAGGTTGTAGATCTCGTCCGGTTGCACCTGCTGGATGATGCGGATCAGGTTGCTGGCGTCCGTCAGGTCGCCGTAATGCAGGAAGAAGCGCGGTGCGCTTTCATGCGGGTCTTGGTACAGGTGATCGATGCGGTCGGTGTTGAAGGAAGAGGCGCGCCGCTTGATGCCATGGACTTCGTAACCCTTGGCCAGCAGGAATTCCGCGAGGTAGGCGCCGTCCTGGCCAGTGATCCCCGAAATAAGCGCGCGCTTCATGTGTGATCCGATGCTGGTAGTGGCCGCAAGGTAACAGTCTAAGTGCTGGCCGTCCGTGTGCGTAGCGGCAGTTCAAGTCGGGGGTGAACCCGTTCGCGAATGCGAATGCTTGTATCGTCGCCACACGCACCGGCCGGTGGTGTCGGAGCCATACCCACGACTCGCGGGCAAGTTCACGGGGTGTTGCCCGCATAAACATCGATATATCGAGGCCAAGCTCACGTTTTGGCGGTTACGTTAAACGTCAATTTATTGGTGTTTAACGCCTTGGGGCAATCCGGAGAAACCGCATGGCGAGCCAAGGCAGGGCCGCGTGAAGGATGACTTCCCAATGGCTGCCTACGGCAAATCCACCAGTGCGTGCAGTTCGTCCAAGCTCCGGCTCAACTGTCCGCCTACGTTGAACTTTTCGAGTTCTTGCAGCGCGACGCGCGCCTCTTCCTTGCGACCTTGCGCCGCAAGCATGCGAATCAGGGTGATCTGATAGGCCGGTTCATCGGGGCTGGCCTTGACGGCCGCTTGGGTCATGCGCTCGCCGAGGTCGTGTTCATCCAGCACGTTCCAGGCGTAGTCGCCATAGGTGGCAAACAGGCGCGCACTGGGATGGGGATGGGATAACGCGACCGTAAAGGCCTGCCGCATGCGGTCGGCAGGAAGGTTGCAGTGACGGTCGCGGGCACACTGGGTCAGCGCGCCCAGCGAGCTTTCGTCCTGCACCCCGGGTGGATGGGCTTTCAGCTTGGCGATCATGCTGTTCCACCACGCATCCTTCAGTGGCAGCCCCATACGGGCGTTCATGAAGATCAGCGCTTGCTCCGGAAGGATCGAGGAATGGGGCAGCGCGGCGGAGGCTTCCAGTGGCTCGTAGGCCAGCCGGGTGAACGGCGAGGCGGGGTCGTAATGCGAGTAGATGATATAGGTACGGCCCAGTTCGTACTGGGCGCGTGGCGACTGCGGAGCGCGCGAGGCCAGCTCCTCAGCCAACCGCAACGGATCGCCCCAGGCATAAGCTGAAATGGCGGTGAGCGCCGCCCAGTGCAGCATCAGTCCGGCCAGCAGCGCATGGCGAGGCAAGGCCATCGGCAGCCGACCCGTGGACTCACTTGCCGGTGACTCGTCCCCCACCGCCCTTGTGGTAGGAGCGCACCCTGTGCGCGATGGGTCTGTTTCGCGCACAGGGGAGTTGCTGCGGGAGGGCGCGGCCAGCAACGGCACAACCGCCAGCAGCAACCCGAAGCTGGCGAAGTAATTGCGATGCTCGTAGATCAGCTCCAGCGGAAGCACGGTGCCGGTCAGCAAGTGGCAGCCAAGAAACAGTGCGATGCCGAGCGCAGCCAGCGGCTGGCGTCGACGCAGCCAACACATCAACGCGATAAGCGTCATCAAGCACAGCAGGCTGGCCAGCGTGGCCCACGGTGTCAGCAGCCCGCGTGAGACGACGAAGTCGTCATGGTAGAACGACAGCGCACTTGGCGTGGGCAGCAGCGTCCACGCAACATAGTCAACCACAATGCGCGCCTCACTTAGCAGCCGCGTTCCAAGGTTGAAGTCGCGGGTGGCCCAGGTCGCCGGGTTCAGCAGGCCGGGCAGCAACCATGCCAAGCCAATCAACATCGGCAGCAACATGACGACCAGAAACAGCGCGATGACCCGCCAGTCTCTCCTTGACCCGCCCATTGCCGTAGGGCGGGCAATGCCCGCCGGCCCCGTGCTCGGGTAGTCGCGATGCAAAACGGCGGGCAGTGCCCGTCCTACGCGTTGCTCGCCAGGTTTGCGCCAGCGGAATACCGTCCACTCCACCAGCAACCCATACAGCGGCAGCATCACCGCGGTCTCCTTGGCCAGCATGCCGATGGCGGTGGGCAGGGTGATGCTGGTCAGGCAGAGGAGGGTGCCGCGGGTATATGGCGAAAAGCTTGGCCATCCAAACCTGCCTTTGCGTGCAGGGGATAGAGATATCGCGGCAAGCATGCGTCGACGCCCCGCGACGTAGCCAAGCAAACCCAGCAAGACGAAGAGATTCGCCATGCTCTCCATGCGCTGCACCACATACAGCACACCCGTCAGATTGATCGGTAGCAACATCCAGCCCGCGGCGATCAGTGCGGCAACGATGCCCGCATGCGTGTGGCCCCTATCAGGGAATCTCGCAGCCACCGCTGTCGTAGGGCCGACTTCAGTCGCGATGCGCTCGCCATCAGCTCGCCCAAAACGTGAAGAGTCCAATATCGGAAGTTGCCGACAGATCGCCCCAAAAGTCGCTCCCGCAAGGTCACCCGTAGACCTGCGCATGGTCGTCAGCAGCAGGCTGCGCGCCAGCAAAAACACCAGCCATCCATTCAACAAGTGGATGATTAGGTTGGTCAGCTTCCAGCCATAGGGATGTAGTCCACTGCCCAAGTAATTGGCGGCGAAGCTCAATGAGGCCAACGGACGCTTGAAGTCGCTGGCGGGAGAGGACAACGCTGCGCGTACCATGCTGGATACGCTGACCTCGGTCGGTTGCACGCCACGGTTGTCGACGATGTTGGGGCAGTCGTCGAACAGCCAGCTGCCGGACAGGCCCGGACTGTAGATTGTCGTGACCAAAATCAGCGCGATCACCAGTAGCCAGCGATCGAGATGACGAATCCGCAGCGAGGTCATCGGAGCGATCCCGGTAGTCCTTTGGCTTGCTGGGTCTGGCTGGGTTGCGGCCGAATCACAGGGGCGGATCCATGCAGAGCGAGCCTGCTACTTCTACACCCCCCCCGGTTCAATGGGCGCTGATACAACTGGACCTTCAGCCGGCGTCGTTCGTCGGCGCCACGTGGGAGACGGTGCGGAACGGTTACTTCCGCGGAATGAGCTCGGCATAGGCGACTATTCGCGATCACCATGTGCTTCCTGATCTCTCGGGGGCAATTGCCGGGCGATCTCGGCAATTGCTGTCTGTCCGCGTCTGTTTGCGCGTGAAATACGTCCACGTAGTTGCTTCAGCGTTACCCGCGCTCCCGAAAAATCCTTGTTGAAGATTTGCAATCGAGCCAGGAGCACTCCGATGGCAGGATCAGCTACTCCGGTGCGCCAAGTGATTGCGGCCTGACGTTGGGCCTCATCAGGTCGACCGCCGCGGGCATAAAGATCGGCGGCGATATAACGCGTGCGCCAGACGGCCAGATCAGATGCAGGCTGAGGATCTGCGTCGACGAGCTGTCGCAAAATGTCTGCCAATTGAACCTTGCTGAGCCCGCTGCAGTCGCGATTGCGCAGGTACGTACTGATCTGATCAAACATTTGCATATCAGCCAATTGCAGCTTTACGCCGGCATAGCCTCGTACTTGAGCCACGTTTTCCGGTTTGACCGACGTGGCGACCTGACATTGCTGTTTCAGGCTGGCGATGGTCGCCAGCCGCCGCGTCGTTGGGTTACTACTATGCATGAGTGTGTCTAGCAGTTGTCGCGTATCTTCAATTGATCCGGTGTTCCACACTACGCTGAGGTTGTCCAGCTGTGCTCGGGTTGATTCAGGGTGGTAGCGGACAGCCTGTTTTGCCATCGTGGACCATGACTGCCACACCCATGCCCGCGCGGCCGTCGCGGTGGCAAGTATGGCGCATAGCGCCAGCACACAAAGTACCTGAAAGTTTGGATGGCGAGAAGAATAACCCGTTGAAACTGGTCGTCTGTCAGCTGCCCATTTGATTGCGCCTGCCAGAGCCAGAAAGACTCCCACTGAGGGTAGATAATTGCGATGCTCGAAATATAGTTCCAGGGGAAAAACGCTGGATTCCATCACATGTGCCGCGAGGAAAAATACTATGCCTGTGAACACCGCCGGTGCGCTCCGCCGGGCAGCAATGGCAATGGCAGCTAAGACCAGTAAACCGAACACTGCCAAAAGCGTGGTTGCGGGCTGCAGCAGTCCATGGGATACCGGGAAATCGTCGGTATAGATGCCAAGTGTCGGGCCGCGTGGCAGCAGCATGCTGCCGACATAGTCAAACAAGGCTCGCGGCTCGCTCAGCAACCGTTCCATCAGCGTAAAGTTGCGGCTGCTATAGCCTGCAAGTAATCGTGACGGAGGCCACGCATACCAGAGGCAGGCCGCCAGCCCTGGCAGGGCAAGCCCCAATAGAAAAAACGCCTTGACGGCAGGTGGCTTCGGCGAGGTGGCGTGGTTCCGGAAGTAGCCAAGCTCCAGCATTGCGCAGAGCAGTGGCGCCAGCGCACCATTTTCCTTGCACAGGATTCCCATTGCGGTGGCGATAGGCGTCGCCAGGAATAGCCAAGCAAAAGCGGTGCGTCCGCGACCCTGTTCCAGTGCTTCGCGCCCATGCACATATGCCAGCAGCGCCAGCAGGATGAACAGCGTACTCAACTGCGCCATGCGCTGCACGATGTACAGCACTGTGCTCACCTGCAGCGGATGTAGCAGCCAGACTGCGGCAATCGCCAAAGCTGCCCGGTCAGCATGCTCATGCCAGCAATTGTCTCGCGAAAGCAGCCGACGAAGCAGGCAGAAAATGAGACCGCCGCAGACCAGATGGATCAGCAAGTTTGTAAGCTTGAACGAGAACGGTCCCATGCCGAACCATCGGGCATTGGCCATGAAGCTAAGCATCGACAGCTTGCGACCGAACATGCCTGAATGGTTGCCGAGAAGTGTTTCTTGCCAGCTGCTTATGCCATTCAGCCAATCTTGCAAGGGACGCAAATTCGGTATGTCGTCAAAAACAAATGGGCCGCCAAGCCCGGGTAAATAAACCAATACGGTTACTGCCATGGCCAGGGTTAGCCACAGCACCGAGGATCCAAAAAAATTGCCCCGGTCGCGCGTGGCAGACCGGGGCAGGGATGATACTTTTAGCTGGATATCGATCAACTAACTTTTGATCAATAGCTTAGCGGCACGAAGCCGGCACATGCTTGTTATCACCTGCGCTGTGACCGCACTTCCAAACGATAGGATCCGTCGCGTTGGTCTGCGGCGCAGGAGTCAGCGTGAGCACGGGAGCCGTGGCCGCACCCGTGTTCTGTGTGGTGGCCGAAATCACACCGTTCGCGATCGCGACACCCGAAACGTATGACGTAACTTGCGAGTCGTAGCCGGCTGCAGCGTTGTCGACGATAGCGGTCGCCTTGACGCCTTTGCTGGTAGCGGTTTCGGTCACAGCCAGCTTGGCGGCATCCATTGCCACGACGGCCTCGCTCACCTTGGCCCGGACGGAGTAGTCCTGGTACGCCGGCAACGCGATGGCGGTCAGGATGGCGATGATCGCAACGACAATCATCAATTCGATCAGGGTAAAGCCTTTCTGAATGCTCTTCATGGTGGTTCCTCTGTTTGGTTAGCTAACCGTAGTGATGCCCCCTGAGCCCCAGTCCCGCATCCCCCTACGCGGAATCGGACCCCTACTCGCGGTCAGTGACGACCAGGAAGCTCATGGGAGATATAGCACGTGACATGCCACACTCCTGCCGGCGCCAAAAACAAGGTCGGCCGGTGACGAGATTGTGCACGTGTCGATAGAAGCCGGCAACGTGCCAATCCGGTGAATCGGTAAAATTGTCGAATACGTCGCGACTTGTCTGGGACGCCGGCAAATAAACGTCATGAAGTGACGCGAGGCGTCACCTTTTGCTGCGATTTTCGACGGGATCCAGCGCAAGAATCGCCAGCGGGTTGGATTGCGACGATGAAAGGATGGCGGTGTATTCCACGTCTTGGCGATCAATCGGCACGAAATACAGAGTTTGTCTCTTCGCTGACGCGGCCTGCGAGATCTTGGCTACTTTGCGCTGCTGCTCTTTGGTGATGGGCGGCAACGCCGACAGGGGTTGTCCGTGCTGTTCTATACCTTCCTTGACCTTCTCGTAGGGAACGTAGAATTCCGGCATCCGGTCGATATCCTTGCCCCCGCCCATGGCTTGAGCGATGACATCAAACGCGCGCCCTCCCTTGGGTGGCAACGCGCCAACAAGTCGTGGTCCGTTCCATGAACGCGTGCGGAATTCTGGCCGGCTGCCTTTGGCCAGGTCCGCATCGCTGAGTTGGTCGGCCGCGACTACGACCAGCCTATCCACTTCACCCACGATGAAGACGGGTCGGGCCTGGCAGATCACATACAAGCCATAGCCGAAGGCAATGGCTTGTAGGCTGGCGATGATCGAAAGATCTAGGCGACGCAGTCGCGCCGGTTTGCTCGGTGTCATCACCAGCAACGTCAGCAACGGGCCGATCGCAATATCCACACCCATCAAGAGTGGGATCAGTTTGCCGGCCCCCGCCACACCGAAATACGGAGGTGGAAACCACAAAGTGTAGAGCAGCGTGGCGACAATGGCAGCCAGCACCAGGCTGATGGAGAGGTGGATTCCGGCGGCTTTCCAGCGAGACATGGTTCGGGGTCCATGGTGAAGGGTGGGGCAGGTCGCGGCGAAATATACGATGTCGTGTGCTGGCATGCAGCAAATGACTTCGTAGGAGTGCACCTTTCTACACGAGGGAATGCTCCCGATCATGCGCGATCGCCGTTGGCCGGCGTCTGAAGAACCCCATCGCGCACACGGTCCGCTTCTACGGGTTCACCGCGCAGGCTTGCCTGGAGCGCGTTTGGCGCTTACCGTCAGGCTTTCACTCTCCGGGGACTGCGATGATGAAACCTTTGATTGTCGCGTTGCTGCTGGCGTTGGTAGCTGCGCCTGCGATCGCGACCGATGCCGTGAGCACCAGCTTTGTGCCCGCTCAGGGCGAGCATGCCTTCAACGTCCGCGACTTGGTGATGATGGATCGGGTTGGTGATCCGCAGTTGTCGCCGGATGGTCGCTATGCGGCGTTCGGACTGCGCAGCACGGATTACGCGGCGAACAAGGGGGTCAGCGCGATCTATGTTCTGGATCTGCGCAACGGCGGCCAGCCGGTGAAGGTGGTGGACAAGGGCGGTTCGGCGCGCTGGTCGGTGGATGGGCGCAGCCTGTATTTCATGGCGCCGGCGAAGGATGTGGAGCAGTTGTGGCGGGTGGATCTGGGCGATGGCGCCGGCTTGAACCTGGGCAAGCACGCGGCCGCCGTGCAGGTCAGCCATGGCGTGCTGGATCTGGGTGGCTACAAGTTGTCGCCGGATGGCAAACAGGTGTTGCTGTCGTATGAGGTGTTCACCGATTGCGCCACGCTGGCGTGCACTCAGCAGCGGGTCGAGGCGCGCGACAAGGACAAGGCCAGCGGCACGATCTACAAGAAGCTGTTCGTGCGGCATTGGGATACGTGGGCCAATGGTCGGCGCAATCAGTTGTTTGCGGCGCGTTTCGACGGCAAGGGCCAGTTGACGGCCGAGCCCAAATGGCTGACTCGCGGCATTGACGGCGATGTGCCGAGCAAGCCGTTTGGCGGCGACGACGAGTTCGGTTTCTCGGCGGATGGCAAGACGGTGTATTTCGATGCGCGCATCGCCGGCCACAGCGAGCCGTGGTCGACGAACTTCGACGTGTACAGCGTGCCGGCGGACGGTTCGGCCGCGCCGAAGAATCTCACCGCCGAGAACAAGGCGTGGGATGGGTATCCGGTGGCGTCGCCGGATGGCAAGACGCTTTATTACCTGGCCATGAAGAAGCCGGGCTTCGAGGCCGACCGCTTCGCGATCATGGCGCTGGACCTGGCCAGCGGCAGCCGCCGCGAGGTGGATCCGCAGTGGGATCGCTCGCCGGGCGGGCTGACCATTTCCGCTGACGGCAAGACGCTTTATGCCACCGCTGACGACAACGGCCAGCATCCGCTGTTCGCGATCGACGCGGCCAGCGGCAAGGTCAGCCAGCTGGTCGGCGACGGTACGGTAAGCGCGTACTCGATGGCCGCCGGCAAACTGTTGCTGAGCCGCGACGATCTGAAGCATCCGGCCGATCTCTACCTGGCCACGGCCGATGGTGGCGACTTGAAGCAGGTCACCCACTTCAACGCGGCGGACCTGAAGAACGCGAAGATGGGCGATCCGGAGTTCTTCACCTTCAAAGGCTGGAACAACGAGACGGTGCAGGGTTACGTGGTGAAGCCGGCCGACTACAAGGCGGGGCAGACCTATCCGGTGGCCTTCATCATCCATGGCGGCCCGCAAGGTGCGATGAGCAACGGCTGGAGCTATCGCTGGAACCCGCAGACTTACGCGGGCCAGGGCTTCGCCGTGGTGACGGTGAATTTCCACGGTTCCACCGGTTACGGTCAGGCGTTCACCGATGCGATCTCCGGGGACTGGGGTGGCAAGCCGCTGGAGGATCTGAAACTGGGCTGGAAGGCGGCGCTGGACAAGTACAGCTTCCTCGACGGCAACCGCGCCTGCGCGCTCGGCGCCAGCTACGGCGGCTACATGGTGTACTGGATGGCCGGCGTGTGGAACCAGCCGTGGAAGTGTCTGGTCGACCACGACGGCGTGTTCGATGCGCGCGCGATGTACTACGACACCGAAGAGTTGTGGTTCGAGGAATACGAGAATGGCGGCACGCCGTTCGATCACCCGCAGAACTACGAGAAGTTCAACCCGGTCAACCACGTGAAGGACTGGCGCGTGCCGATGATGGTGATCCATTCGGCCAAGGACTTCCGCATTCCCGATACCCAGGGACTCGGCGCCTTCACCGCACTGCAGCGTCGTGGCATCCCCAGCGAACTGCTGCACTTCCCGGACGAGAACCACTGGGTGCTGAAGCCGCACAACAGCGTGCAGTGGCATGACGCGGTGAATGCGTGGCTGAAGCAGTGGACGGCAGAAGACGCGCCGAAAGCCGCCGCGCACTGAGTCGATGGATGTTGATGAAAACGGCGGCCTGCGGGCCGCCGTTTTTGTTTCCGCAAGCGCAGATCGGTAGTGTCGTTCAAGGCCGGTACTCGTAGGAGCGCACCCTGTGCGCGATGCTCTTCGGTAGCGTGGAGGATAGCTCGCACACAGGGTGCGCTCCTACAATTTGCTACACACCCGGGCCTCGCCGTCGATCAGCGCCGTAGGGCGGGCAACGCCCGCCAGCTTCTGTTTGGCGCACGGCGACAGCGCGGCGCGCTAGGCCTGGCCTGGCCTGACGGAGTGGGCCAAGAGGGCCGTGCGGATCGGCTGGCAGGTTGCGGGACCCATGCAGTACGATCAGCGGTGTTGTCATGGCCAAGTCCCACGCACAGGAACATCACTCATGTTGCTCGATGCGCTGCACGCACAAAAAGATGCGATCAACGCCGCGTGTCGCCAATATGGCGCGCGTCGAATCCGTGTATTTGGCTCCGTGGCCCGAGGTGAAGAGCGGCCGGACAGCGATATCGATTTCCTGGTTGATTTTCCTCCAGGTTATGACCTGTTCGCACAGCGCCTGCCGTTGGCCGAGCGGCTGGCCGAGATTACGGGCCGCCAGTTGGATGTGATTCCCGAGCACGAGTTGAATCGCCATATCCGGGCCCGCGTGCTGCAAGAAGCGGTTGATCTGTGAGCAAGGCCTGGCAGGCCTACGCCGCGCATATTCTGGATGCCATCGGGAAAATCGACCGGATCCAGCAACGCGGCGACCTGACCCTTGACGAGGTCTTGTACGCCGCCACGCTGCGCAATTTGCAGACCCTGTCCGAGGCAACGCAACAACTGCCTGAGGCCATCAAGACCCAATATCCGGCCATACCCTGGAAGCAAATAAGCGGCTTCCGCAACATTCTGGTGCACAACTATCTGGGTGATATCGACCCCCGCACCGTGCTGATGGTGGTGCAGCAGCACCTTCCGCCGCTGGCCTCAGCAGTGAGTGCGATGCTCGCGACAGACTCTGTCTGACAGGGCGTAGATCCCCGGTTGAACTGGGCTGGGCAAATCAATTTACTCGCGAAGTCGAACACCGGCGGCGGGCATTGCCCGCCCTACGACACCGGCTTTTGTAGGAGCGCACCCTGTGCGCGATGCTCTTCGGTAGCGTGGAGGAGAGCTCGCGCACAGGGTGCGCTCCTACAATTCACAACCCACCAGAGTCCCGCCCTACGGCGCGACTTTCGCAGGATCGCGCCCTGTGCGCGACGTCCTCCGGCACGCTGCGATAGACCTTCGCGAAAACGCGCGCTCAGCGCAGCAGGGCGCGCAGGCGGCTGCGGGTGAAGGCGCCGAAGTTGAGTTGTTCGCACAGGGCTTCGAGTTGCTCGGCCGGGCGGCTCTGGCGTTGCAAAGTGTCGATGCTGCTGGCGCCGGGGGCATCGAGTGCGATGCGGGTGAGCCGGCGGTACAGCCGGGCGTGTTCGGCGTGATCACGCAGCTTGGCGGCGCAGGCGGCGGCGCCGCGCAGACGCAGGAAGGCGACTTCGTCGATGCGTTCGAGCAGGGTGTCGAGGCTGCCGAAATGGCTGAGCAGGGCGGCGGCGGTCTTGGCGCCGACGCCGGGCACGCCGGGAATGTTGTCCACGCTGTCGCCACACAGGGCGAGATAGTCAGCGACCTGGTGCGGATGCACGCCGAGTTTGTCGTGCACGCCGGCGGGTCCCCAGCGCAATCCGCGAGCGTAGTCCCATTGTTCATCATGCTCGCCCAGCAACTGGCCGAAGTCCTTGTCGGCGGAGATGATCACGCTGCGCCAGCCCTGTGCGCGCAGGTTCCACACGGTGCTGCCAATCAGGTCATCGGCTTCGAAGCTGTGGTCGATCATCAAGTGCACGCCAAGTGCTTCGGTGATCGCACGGCATTGCACGAATTGCCGTTCCAGATCCGGCGGTGGCAATTCGCGGTTGGCCTTGTACGCCGGGTAGATCGCGTTGCGGAACGAGCTGGTCAGCGAGGCATCGAAGGCGACTGCGAGATGTTCGGGCTGCACGCGTTCCAGCAGCTCGCACAGGAAGCGGGTATAGCCGTGCACCGCATTGACCGGATGACCCTCGGCGTCATGGAATTCGTCCGGCATCGAGTGCCAGGCGCGGAAGACGTACAGGCTTCCGTCAACCAGATGGACGGCTGGACGTCCATTTTCCGGTCCGTTCACGGGGTCCAGCTGCTGAGCAGGTCAGGCAGGGCCGGGCGGTCGCGGTCGGGCACGTCGATCTGTGGCGTCCCCAGGTGGATGAAGCCGATCACGTGTTCGTTGGCCGCCAGGCCAAGCAGGGCAGCCACGTTGTGATCGTAGGCGGCCCAGCCGGTCAGCCATTGGGCGCCATAACCGAGGGCGAAGGCGCCCAGCAACAAGTTGTGGGCGACCGTGCCGGCGCTCAGTTTCTGCTCGATCTCCGGTACCTTGCTGTCCGCGTCCAGACGGGCGATCACGGCAATCACCAGCGGTGCGAAGGTGTAGCGCAGGCGGTCCTTTTCCAGTTTGGCGTCGGATATTTCGGGATTGTTCTTCAGCGCGATCTCGGCCACGCGCTGGCCGAAGACGAGCTTCGCCTCGCCCTGCAGCCGGATCAGCCGGAACGGCACCAGTTTGCCGTGGTCGGGCACGCGGATGGCCGCTTCCAGCAGCTGTTGCAGGGTGGCTTCGTCCGGGGCGGGTTCACCGAGTTGGCGCGAGGGAACGGAGTGGCGTTGCTGCAGCAAGGAAAGATCAAAAGGCATGGAAGAGGATTCATCAAGTGGCGATATGGATCGGTGGGCGAGCGGCTCAGTCTGGCATCGGCAACTTGAACGAGCCGGGCAGAAGTTCGGCCACGCTGGTCTGCTCGGTGTCGCCGTGCAGGTTGCCCAGCAGCACCGGCATCGCGTCGTGACACAGTTCGGACATCACCTGACGGCAGGCGCCGCAGGGACTAACCGGGCTGGGCGTATCGGCGATCACCGCCAGCGCCACGAAGTCGCCACGCTGGCAACCGGCGGCCATCGCACTGAACAGGGCGGTGCGTTCGGCGCAATTGCACAGGCCGTAGGCGGCGTTCTCGATGTTGCAGCCGCTGAACTGCCGCCCGTCGCGGGTCAGTACGGCGGCACCGACCTGGAACTTCGAATACGGGGCATACGCCTGTTCGCGGGCGCGGCGTGCCAGCGCCATCAGGTCGTGCAACGAGGATGGATTGAAAGCGGCGAGTGCTGCGGGCATCGGGATCTCCGGCGATGACCCCGGCACGGGCGAGCCGCGCGTGCCGGCGGACCAGCTTACTCTTTCCCGCCGGTCCGGATCAAAATCCGTTCGTGCCGCTAAGATGACCTGACCAAGGCCGAGGGGACTGCATCATGGGGATCACCGTAGCCGCTGTGCGTGAGACCGCCGCTGGCGAGCGCCGCGTTGCGATCACGCCTGAGATGGCGAAAAAGTTGCGCGGCAAGGGCCTGCGGGTGCTGCTGGAACACGATGCCGGACGCGCGGCCGGTTTTCCGGATGCAAGCTATGCCGAGGTGGAGTTTGCCGACGCCCAGGCGGTGCTGGCCCAGGCTGATCTGCTGGCCTGCGTGCTGCCGCCGGACGAGGCGGCATTGGCCGCCTTGCGCGAGGGCAGCGTGGTGGTCGGCCAGCTGCGTCCCTACGGTGCGGCCGAGCGGCTGGCCACCCTGGCAACGCACAAGCTGAGTGCGTTCTCGCTGGAGTTGCTGCCGCGAACGACTCGGGCCCAGGCGATGGATGTGCTGAGTTCGCAGGCTGCCGTGGCGGGTTACCGCGCGATGCTGATCGCCGCCGAAGCCTCGCCCAAATTCTTCCCGATGCTGACCACCGCCGCCGGCACCATCCGGCCATCGAAAGTGCTGGTGATCGGCGCTGGCGTGGCCGGTTTGCAGGCGATTGCCACAGCGCGCAGGTTGGGCGCGCAGATCGAGGGTTATGACGTGCGTCCGGAAACGCGGGAGCAGGTCGAGTCGCTCGGCGCGAAATTCCTCGAATTGGGCGTCAGCGCCGCCGGCAGCGGCGGCTACGCCCGCGAGCTTTCCGCCGAGGAGCGCGCTGCGCAGCAGCAGGCGCTGGCCGATCACCTGAAGAGCTTCGACGTGGTGGTCAGCACCGCCGCGGTGCCCGGGCGACCCGCGCCGAAAATCCTGACCACCGCGATGGTCGAGGGGATGAAGCCCGGCGCGTTGATCGTGGATCTGGCTGCCGAGGGCGGCGGCAACTGCGAACTGACCCGGCCGGGCGAGCGGGTCGAGCACGGCGGCGTGGTGATCCTGGGCCCGCTGAACCTGCCCGCCGGCGCGCCGCTGCACGCGTCGGAAATGTATGCGCGCAACGTATTCAACTTCGTCGAGCTGCTGGTACATGACGGCGCACTGACGCCGGATTTCAACGACGAGCTGGTGGCGAAAAGCTGCGTGAGTCACGCCGGCGAAACGCGCTTCAACGGTTGAGCGAAAAGTAGCTGCGCCATCGCGTTGTGTTGGGCGGGCAATGGCCGCCGGCTCTCGGCGTTTCGCCGCGACGAATCGGCGGCAGTGTCCGTCCCACGGATCGGTGTGACTGCAGGTGCGTAGGGCGGACATTGTCCGCCGGCTGTTCGAGGTCCCGCGGTCACAAGCGCAGGCATGACGACAGTAGGAGCGCACCCTGTGCGCGATGCTCTTGCCTGACGTGACGAAAAGCATCGCGCACAGGGTGCGCTCTTACGGGGCATGCCGGACAGGCGTGGTTGTCGGGTGCAGGGCGCGCCGGGTTTCAGGGTTGGCCGGGGCCGCCGGGCGGTGGTGGCGGGCGATCGTGTCCGCCGCGACGGTCATTCCATGCACGACGTTGCTCCGGTGGCAGTTCGTGCCAGCGACGGAGCAGGGCGGCGCGTTGGTCCGGGGGCAGTTTCTGGAACTGCTCGAAGGTGCTGTGCAGTTGTTCGCGCTGGGCTTCGGGCATCTGATGGAATTTGCGCATGTTTTCGCGCGCCTGCTGGCGCTCGGCGGGCGTCATCTGCTGCCAGTGGGCGATGTGCTGACGGACTTCCTCGCGCCTTTCCGGTGGCAGGGTCACCCAGCGCTCGGCTCGATGCAGCATGCGCGCCTGCTTGTGCGGTGACATGCGGTCCCAGTCGTCTTTCAGCGGTGCCAGCACTTCGCGCTGGGCCGGGTTCAGGCTGATCCACGGACGAAAGGACGGTGGCGCTTCGCCGCTTGGTGGTGGCGGCGGTGGCGGGTTCTGTGCGTGCAGCGGCGCCACGGCCACGCCGCCGAGCAGGGCGGCAAGCACGAGCGTCAGGAGGGAATGAAGGATTCGATTCATGGCTCAGCGCTTGACGGACGGACTGTCGGTGCTGGCCAGCCAGTCGTAGAAGTCGAGGTTCTGGTAAAGGTTCGGGTCGGTCTTGTCGGCATCCGGCGGCAATTCCGTGTCGATGTCATCGGCGCTGCTGATGGAGGGCAGGGTGGAGCTGGCGTGTCGTTGCGGCAGTGGCTGCCACACCATCAGCGCGGCCAGCGCGATCACCGCGAATGCGCCCGAAGGGATCAGCCAACGCACGGTGTGGCGCGGCGAGGCCACGGGCGGTTGGAGCGCCTTGCGTCGGGCTGCGCGCAGCCGCCCGGCGGTCACCGGATCGACGTGTTGTGACGCCTCGTGCCACAGCTTGCGGGCGCGCTGTTCAAGCGCATTGTCGGGCCGGTCTTTGTCCAGCGAATTCATCGCCAGTCCTCCAGTTGGTCGCGCAGATGATGCATGGCGCGCGACAGATGGGTTTTCACGCTGCCTTCGGAGCAGCCCATGGCCCGGGCGGTTTCGGCCACGTCGAGCCCTTCCAGCATGCGCAGCATGAACGCTTCGCGCTGCCGCCGCGGCAGTTGCCTGACGGCCGTGGCCATGTCGCTGTACGACTGCGAATCGTGCAGCCGGCCCAGCGGATCCTGGCCGGGGTCGGCCGGCTCCCACACGGGCATCTCGTCGCCGTCGCCGTCACGGCCGCCACCGAGCCAGCCGACGACGATCGAGCGCACCTTGCGTCGGCGCTGCAGGTCAATCACCCGCCGACGCAGGATGCCCCAGAACAGCGGCGCCCATTCGGTAGCGGGTTTGTCGCGGTAATGCTTGACCAGCCGCAGCATGGCGTCCTGCACCGCGTCCATGGCGTCTTCGCGATGGCGCAATTGCAGTTCGGCCATGCGGAACGCGCGCCGTTCGACCTGCGCAAGAAACGCCTCCAGGGTGGCGGGTGTTTCGCGCGCGTCGCTCAACAGATCCGCGTCGAGGGTGCCGATGGCGCTGTTCACGACGACCTCGTCGCCGTTCTCGATTGAACCATCTGCAGGCTCCGGCGGTGTGCTCCCGGACTTCAACGCGGCAGGCTCGCACGGGTTGACCGGCACCCGTATGATGCAAACTCGACGCCCTGGCGGGCGGCTCTCACGGGGGATGGGGTCATGATCGACGGTTTCCTGGCGCTGTACATCTTCATGCTGGCTGCATTTACCGGCTATGAAATCATCGCGCGGGTGC
The DNA here is from genome assembly GCF_054061035.1 of Rhodanobacter sp. TND4EL1. Lineage (NCBI taxonomy): Bacteria > Pseudomonadati > Pseudomonadota > Gammaproteobacteria > Lysobacterales > Rhodanobacteraceae > Rhodanobacter > Rhodanobacter sp. TND4EL1. The sequence goes on along the minus strand of NZ_JBSSDT010000001.1, from coordinate 1,342,578 downwards.
CGGTGATCCTGCATACGCCACTGATGTCCGGGTCCAACTTCGTGCACGGCATTGTGCTGGTTGGCGCCATGATCGCGCTAGGGCGGGCGGACACGCCATTCGAGATCACCATCGGTTTCATCGGCGTGCTGCTGGGCGCCGGCAACGCTGCCGGCGGCTACGTGGTGACCGAACGGATGCTGGAGATGTTCAAGTCCAGCAAGCCCGGCGTCGGCAAGGAGAGCAAGTGATGAGCTGGCTGCCGACTGCCATCAAGGCGTGCTACTTCCTCGCCGCGCTGCTGTTCATCCTGGGCCTGAAGCGCATGAGCTCCCCGCGCACCGCGCGCGGTGGCATCGTCTGGGCCGGTTACGGCATGTTGCTGGCGGTGCTGGCCACCTTCTTCCTGCCTGACATGCACAACCGCGGGCTGATCATCGCGGCCGTGCTGATCGGCGTGAGTGCCGCCTGGTGGACCGGTCGCCGCGTGGCGATGACGGCGATGCCGCAGATGGTGGCGCTGTACAACGGCATGGGTGGCGGTGCGGCAGCGGCGATCGGCGCGGTCGAGCTGATCGGTTACGCCCGCGGTCTGGGCATGCTGCATGCGGTGCCCGACACCTCGCCGCTGCGGCCCGAAGCCTGGGCGGTGAACGCATTGCCGCCGACGCTCACCCCGATTGAACTGGCCCTGGGCGTGCTTGGCGCCCTGATCGGTGCGGTGAGCTTTTCCGGTTCGCTGGTCGCGTTTGCCAAGTTGCAGGGCTGGATGGACAAGCGTTTCGTGTTTGCCGGCCAGCGCGCGGTGAACCTGTTGCTGCTGGCGGCGGCTGTCGTGGCCGGCACCATGCTGGTGCTTGGTCAGGCCAGCGTGCCGCTGATCGCGGCGTTCTTCGTACTGGCGCTGCTGTTCGGCCTGATGATGACCTTGCCGATCGGCGGCGCCGACATGCCGGTGGTGATCTCGCTGTACAACGCATTCACCGGCTTGGCGGTGGCGTTCGAGGGTTTCGTGTTGGGCAACGAGGCGATGATCATCGCCGGCATGGTGGTTGGCGCGGCGGGTACCCTGCTGACCCAGCTGATGGCCAAGGCGATGAATCGCTCGATCGGCAACGTGCTGTTTGGCAGTTTTGGTGCGGCCGGTGGCGAGGCGCAGGCGATCGAAGGTGCGCAGAAGCCGATCGACGCCAGCGACGCGGCGGTGATGATGGCGTACGCCGAACGCGTGGTGATCGTGCCCGGTTACGGGTTGGCGGTAGCGCAGGCGCAGCACAAGGTGTGGGAGTTCGCCCAGTTGCTGATCAAGCGCGGGGTGAAGGTGAAGTTCGCAATCCACCCGGTCGCCGGCCGCATGCCTGGCCACATGAACGTGCTGCTGGCCGAAGCGGGCGTGCCGTACGACCTGATCGCCGACATGGAAGACATCAATCCGGAGTTCGCCACCACCGATGTGGCGCTGGTGATCGGCGCCAATGACGTCGTGAACCCGCTGGCCAAGACCGACCCGGCTTCACCGATCTACGGCATGCCGATTCTCGACGTGGGCAACGCGAAACACGTGATCGTGATCAAGCGCGGCAAGGGCACCGGTTTCGCCGGGATCGAGAACGCGCTGTTCTATGCCGACAACACGCGCATGTTGTATGGCGATGGTCAGGCGGCCGTGGGCGAGCTGGTGACGACGCTGAAGGACGTCGACGGCTGATCCGTCCGCGATTTTGCAGGAGCGCACCCTGTGCGCGATGCTTTCACGTAACCTCACAAGAGCATCGCGCACAGGGTGCGCTCCTACAGGCGGGCAATGCCCGGCGCCGTTGATCGTGCGCATCATTGAAGAGCGGGCGGACAGTGCCCGCCCTGCGTCCGCAGATATTGCCGTCAGGGTTGGCGCGGTTTGCGCCAGGCCAGCCACGCGGCAAGCAGCATGCCGAGTGCGACGTAGACAACGTCCGCCGGCGACCAAGCCATCCGCGCCAGTTGCCACAGCAGGCCGATGCCGGCGGTGCGCATGGCTTCGATCAGGCCCATGCCCATGTTGCCGGCGATCAGCACACCCGCGATCAGCAGCTTCACATACAGCGTCGCCAGCAGCGTGGCGGCGGCTGCCATGCTGGCGGCGGCGATACCCGGCGGGCGCACGCAGGTGCGTATGGTCCAGGCCAGCACGGCGCCGATCGGCAACGCCATCCACGGTGCCGGTTGGCGCAAATACATGGCCACCACCATCCACACGGCACCGCCAGCCAGCCCCAGCATGGCGGCACTGAACAGCGAAAATGCGTACAGCAATGCGGCACGCGCGCTCATCGTGGACGCCGGATCAATGGGGCGGTAAGCATGCGTGGTCCATCGGCAAAGCGAGCATCATAGCGTGCTGCCGACCGTTCGCCCCTTGAGTTCGGCGACCGGGGCCTGATCTGGGACAAGCGGCCGCACGCGGCGGCCGGCATAATAGGCAACCCGGGTTCGACGCATGCGCGCACCCACCGAAACAGGATTGGCGTTGGCATGAGTGGTTTCAGTTTGAGCAGCGAGCCGTTCACCCTGGTGCGCGACTGCAGTGCCGTGATGGTGCCGCAGGGCGAGCAGGTGACGCTTCCCGCAGGCCAGATCGGGTACATCACCCAGGCTCTGGGTGGCAGCTTCACGGTCTATGTGGAGGGCAATCTGTTCCGCATTGCCGGCGATGACGCCGATGCACTGGGCAAGCCGCGGCCGGAACCGATCGAGGTGCCGGCGAACGCCACCAATGAAGATGTCGAGAAGCTGGCCTGGGATCAGCTGCGCACCGTGTTCGACCCGGAGATCCCGGTGAACGTAGTGGAACTGGGACTGGTCTACGACCTCAGCCTGGAGCAGATCGAATCGGGCGAGCGCAAGGTCTACGTGAAGCTCACGCTGACCGCGCCGGGCTGCGGCATGGGCGATATCCTGGTGGACGACGCGCGCACCAAGCTGGAAATGATCCCCACGATCAGCGAAGCCGAAGTGGACCTGGTGTTCGATCCGCCGTGGTCGCATTCGATGATGTCCGACGCCGCGAAACTCGAAACCGGGATGCTCTGAGCGACTGATCGGTGGCGGTGGTTGTGCCAGACCGATCATCGGTTTCCTGACGACGCTGGCGCGCTCCGCGAGCTTCACTATGCCCGTCCACGACGGCTGTCACGAGCGTGTGGGTTGGTCGTGCGTGATCGCGCCGCCTGACGAGAGCGTGTTTCCAGCTGCGCCGGATCGCCGATCCGCCGGGTTCCGCCCGCATTCCATGCGTTCGGCGAGGATGACAGCATGGTGTGATGCGGTTCACTCGAAGTAGGAAAAAGTCGGGTTGTCGCAACTTCTTTCGGGGCATATCGTAAAGCGATCCGGCACCGGGGAGGTTGACGGATGATCCTTTGGCGGCGCCACTCGCCGTCTTGCAGTTACGCGTCCACGTACTGTCCGCACAATGGAATGTCAGGGGGAGGACAGGCGGTACGGATGTAGTTTGGGATCGCTAGACAGCACATGAACCACGGGTCGTGCTTCGCACGGCAAATCTTGCATGGGGCCCATGGGCCGCATCGGGCTCGTTTGTCCCCAATAAATTGTCTAGGAGTTTTTCAATGCCCAACCATTACCGTCTGAAACTGCTGGTTGCAGCGATCGGCATGGCAACAGCATCGCTGGCAACGGCTGCCACCACCACGAAAACCTTGCACGCGCAGAATCTCGGCGCCGTGCCTGCCAGCTCGCTGGCCACTCATCTGAACCTTGATCAGAACATGTCGCTGGCACCGCGCAGTGCAGTGAGCGTCGCCAATGGCCACAAAGTCGTGCGCCAGCAGCAGATGTACCTCGGCGTGCCGGTTTATGGCCGCAGCATCGCCGTGGTGGAAGACGCCCAGGGCAACGCGCTGCGTGCCAGTGGTGAATTGATGCAGACAGCGCCTGCCGGTCTGACTTCGGTAAAGCCCAAGCTCACTCCCGCCAGCGCGATTTCCGCCCTGCGCGCGCATGCACACACCACGCTGATCGGCGGTGCCGCCATCAGCAACCAGAAGACCGACCTGTTCGTGTACCCGATGGACAACGGCCCGACGCGCCTGGTCTATCGCGTGTCCTACTTTGTCGGTGGCGCCAACCCGTCGCGCCCGACCGCCATCGTGGATGCGAACACCGGCGAAGTGATCCAGAGCTGGAACGGCCTGACCGATGCATCGGCCAACGGTCCCGGCGGCAACCAGAAGACCGGCAAGTACAACTACGGCACCGACTACGCCGCGCTCAACGTGACCCAGTCGGGCAATACCTGCACGCTGCAGAACACCAACGTGAAAACCTACAACCTCAACCACGGCACCAGCGGTGGTTCGGTGGTCAGTTTCACCTGTCCGACGAGCAACACTGACGCCATCAACGGGGCGTATTCGCCGGTGAACGATGCCCACCACTTCGGTGGCGTGGTGCATGACATGTACCAGTCCTACACCGGCGCCGCCCCGCTGAACATGCAGCTGGTGATGAAGGTTCACTACAAGTCGAACTACGAGAATGCGTTCTGGGACGGCTCGGCCATGTACTTCGGCGACGGCGCGAACACGTTCTATCCGCTGGTGTCGCTGGACGTGACCAGCCACGAGATCAGCCACGGTTATACCGAGCAGAATTCCGGCCTGCAGTACACCGGCCAGTCCGGTGGCATGAACGAGTCGTACTCGGACATCGCCGGTGAGGCGGCCGAGTACTACGACCGTGGCGCAGCGGACTTCCTGGTCGGTGCGGACATCGTCAAGACCAGCGCCGGCATCGGCAATGCGTTGCGCTACATGTGCAACCCGCCGCAGGACGGTGGCTCGATCGACAACGCGGCCAACTACAACTCCGGTCTGGATGTGCATTACTCCAGCGGCGTGTACAACAAGGCGTACTGCCTGCTGGCCAAGACCTCGGGCTGGAACGCCAAGACCGCGTTCCAGGTATTTGCATTGGCGAACAAGTCGTACTGGTCGCCGAATGCCACGTTCAACTCCGGCGCGTGTGGCGTGGAGTCGGCAGCTACCGACCTGGGTTACAACGCGAATGACGTGATCACCGCGTTCAGCAAGGTGGGCGTGACCTGTCCGGGTGGCGGCAATCCGCCGGGTGGCGGCTCGACCACCGAGCTGCAGAACAACGTCGGCGTCAGTGGCGTGTCCGGTTCTGCCGGTGGCGACAACGACTACTTCATCACGGTGCCGGCCGGTGCCAGCAACCTGGTGATGTCGATCTCCGGTGGCAGCGGCGATGCCGATCTGTACACCAAGGCCGGCAGCGCGCCGACCACCAGCAGCTACGACTGCCGTCCCTACAAGGCCGGCAACAGCGAAAGCTGCACCGTGGCTTCGCCTGCGGCGGGCAAGTATTACATCAAGGTGCACGGCTACTCGTCCTACTCGGGCATTACCGTGAAAGCTTCCTACACCACCGGCGGTGGTGGTGACGGCGGCGGCAGCAGCGACTCGGTGAGCCTGCCCACGGTGAGCAGCGGCAACTGGTCCCCCACCTATACCGAGACGGTGCAGGCCGGGCACACCGCGACCTTCGCGATCTCCGGCGGTACCGGTGATGCGGATCTGTACGTGCGGGCCGGTGCGGCGCCGACCACCAGCTCCTACAACTGCCGGCCCTACAAGACCGGCAATAGCGAAAGCTGCACCCTGAAACCGTCGACGACCACCACCTATTACATCAAGGTGCGGGCGTACCAGACGTTCTCCGGCGTGACGCTGACAGAAACGATGAACTGAGTTGCATCGAGGCTGCGGCGGGCGACCGGCGCAGTCTTTCGTGAGTTCAGCGAGAACCCCGGCTCCGGCCGGGGTTCATTTTTTGGCATATCGAACAGGCGCCGTTTCCCATGCCTGAATGCAGCACATGCCTGCAGCGATTAGCGGCTGCATTCGGACGCGCGCGGCACCACAGCGTCACGGCACGAGGAACGAGCCTGGTTGCGCCGAATGCTTTTTTCACACGCGATTCAAACAGGGTCGGCAGCCGCGCGCGCGGTGAAGATGCCCTTCAGGACGATCGGACTTTCTTCACGTAGCTTGACCTGTTCTGAATGGCCGGCACGCGTACCTCGTGTCTGTGACGTCCGTCACCCGGGATAGGAAAAAATCAGATGGCGAAGGCCAGTGCCCAGGAATAACGTGGCGCATCCGTTCTCCGGGGAGGGGAGCGGATGATCCTTTGGCGACGTCACTCGTCGTCTTGCAATTACGCATCCACGCGCTGCCTGCACAAGGGAATGTCAGGGGGAGGGCAGACGGTACGGATGTAGTTTGGGGTCGCTAGACAGCACACACACACAAGGGGCCGTGCCCTGCACGGCAAACCTGCATGGGGCCCGTCGGGCCGCATCGGGCCCGATTGTCCCTAAATCTTGTCTAGGAATTTTAAATGCCCAACCATTTCCGTCTGAAACTGCTGGTTGCCGCGATCGGCATGGCCACTGCCTCTGTGGCCACGGCTGCGACCACGAAAACCCTGCATGCTCAAAATCTCGGTGCGGTGCCGGCCAGTTCGCTGGCGGCACAACTCAACCTTGGTCAGAACATGTCGCTGGTGCAGCGCAGTGCCGTCAGCATTGCCAATGGCCACAAGGTGGTGCGTCAGCAGCAGATGTATCGCGGCGTGCCGATTTATGGCCGCAGCATCGCCGTGGTGCAGGACGCGCAGGGCAATGCGCTGCGTGCGTCCGGTGAGTTGATGCAGGATGCCCAGCTCAACTTGAACTCGGTGGCGCCGAAGTTGAATGCCGCCGGCGCGATCTCCGCGCTCAAGGCGCATGCGCACACCTCGCTGGTGGGTGGCAATACGCTCACCAACCAGAAGACCGACCTGTTTGTCTATCCGATGGATGATGGCAGTGCGCGTCTGGTCTATCGCGTGTCGTACTTCGTCAACGGTGCCAATCCGTCACGCCCGACTGCAATCGTCGACGCCAATACCGGTGCCGTGATCCAGAGCTGGAACGGCCTCACCGACGCCTCGGCCACTGGTCCTGGCGGCAATCAGAAAACCGGCAAGTACATCTACGGCACCGACTACGCGGCGCTCGATGTGACCCAGTCCGGCAGCACCTGCACGCTGGTCAACACCAACGTGAAGACCTACAACCTCAACCACGGCACCAGCGGTGGTTCGGTGGTCAGCTTCACCTGCTCCAACAGCGACACCGACGCCATCAACGGCGCGTATTCGCCGGTGAACGACGCCCATCATTTCGGTGGCGTGGTGCACGACATGTACAACGCCTACACCGGCGCACCGCCGCTGAACATGCAGCTGCGCATGAACGTGCATTACAAGTCGAACTACGAGAATGCATTCTGGGACGGCTCGGCGATGAATTTCGGCGACGGCGCCAGCACGTTCTACCCGCTGGTGTCACTGGATGTGACCAGTCACGAGATCAGCCACGGCTATACCGAGCAGAATTCCGGCCTGCAGTACACCGGCCAGTCTGGCGGCATGAACGAGGCCTATTCGGACATCGCCGGTGAAGCGGCGGAGTTCTACGATCGTGGCGCGGCCGACTTCCTGGTCGGTGCGGACATCGTCAAGACCAGTGCCGGCATCGGCAATGCGCTGCGCTACATGTGCAATCCGCCGCAGGATGGCGGCTCGATCGACAACGCCGCCAACTACACCTCCAGCCTCGACGTGCACTACTCCAGTGGCGTCTACAACAAGGCGTTCTGCCTGTTGGCCAAGACCTCCGGTTGGGACGTGAAGAAGGCCTTCCAGGCGTTTGCGCTGGCCAACAAGTCGTATTGGACGGCGACCTCGACGTTCAACTCCGGTGCCTGCGGCGTGGAATCGGCGGCCACTGATCTGGGTTACAACGCGAATGACGTGATCACGGCATTCACCGGTGTCGGCGTGACTTGTCCGGGTACCGGGGGTGGCGGTGGCGGTGGCACCACCACCGAGCTGCAGAACAATGTGGCCAAGACCGGCGTATCCGGTGCTGCGGGCGCGGACAATGATTACTTCATCACTGTGCCGGCTGGGGCTACCAATCTGGTGATGGCAATGTCCGGCGGCACCGGCGATGCAGACTTGTACACCAAAGCTGGCAGTGCCCCCACGACCAGCAGTTATGACTGCCGTCCGTACAAGTCCGGCAACGCCGAAAGTTGCACGGTGGCCGCACCGGTCGCAGGCAAGTATTACATCAAGGTGCACGGCTATTCGGCCTATTCAGGCATCACGTTGAAAGCGTCTTACACCACGGGCGGCGGCGGTGGCAGCGGCGGTCTGCAGAACGGCGTGGCGGTGACGGGACTGGCCGGCTCCACGAATCAGGAACTGAGCTACACGGTGACCGTGCCGTCCGGCAGCAGCCTGACCATCGCCACTTCCGGCGGCAGCGGTGATGCGGACCTCTACGTGAAGAAGAGCTCATCGCCGACCACCAGCAGCTACGACTGCCGTCCGTACAAGACGGGCAATGCCGAAAGCTGCTCGTTCAGCGGTGCCTCCGGTACGTACTACATCAAGGTGCGTGGCTACGCCGCGTTCTCCGGCGTTTCGCTGAAGGCCAGCTGGTAAGTCGCCACACGGGTCAGGGATGACCCGCTGTTCAAATCACGGAGTCACGCATGCAGGCCCGGCCGATTCGACCGGGCCTGTTCTTTGGCGGGCTCTCAGCCGGCGACTTCCTCGAAGCGGTTGGCGTCGCGGTTCTTGCGCACCTTGGCCGGATCCCATACCCGGCCATTCATGGTGATGTAGACACCATCGGGCAGGGTCTGAACCGCCGCTACCGCGCAGCCGATGTTGAACACGGCGTCGGAGCCCTGGAAGCGTGCCGGATTCAGTGCGCCGGTGAGCACGATCACCTTGCCCTTGATGCTGGCCAGTTCGCGCGCCGTCTCGACCATGGTGTCGGTGCCGTGCGTGACCAGGACGTGGCGATGCGGCTGGGCCTCGATCGTCGAGCGCACCAGCGCGCGATCCTCGGCGCCCATGTGCAGGCTGTCCTTGCGCAGGATCGGAATCACGTCGAACTGGAAAGCCACGCCGAGCTGGCCGAGGATGTCGCCGATTTGCGGTGCGCCGATCTTGTAGTCCGACTTGTCGTCGAAATAGATCTTGTCGATCGTGCCACCCGTGGTGACGATGGTCAGATGCTGCATGTCGGTGGGCCATGGAGGGGAATCCCGGCATTTTAGCCCGTGCCGGCGCGCACGTGCCCGTAGCAGGAGCGCACCCTGTGCGCGATGCCTTCCGTCACGCTGCGGAAAAGCATCGCGCACAGGGTGCGCTCCCACACGAATTCGTCAGCTATGGGCGGGCACGCGTCAGCGCAGCAGCAACGCGGTGTTGTCCGTGTCCGGCGTGACCAGACGGTCCAGGCCGTGGCCGACGAAGCGACGCAGTGCCGCTGCCGGACGCGAGTCGCCTTGACCGTTCGACCCACTGGCCTGTCTCGCCAGCAATGCCGCCGCCGTACAGCGGGCCAGCGTGAAAGCCAGGCCGCGGGCACCGGCTTCCAGCGTGTCGCGTGCGGCCGCATGCTGGTCGAGCCAGCGCGCGGCGGCATCCAGCGTCTGCCGTATCGCGCTGGTCGCGTGCATGTCGTCGTTGCCGTCCAGCCAGCTCGCGCAGGCGGTGCGCAATGCGCCGAGGTTGTCGCCAGCCAGTGCGCGCAGGCTGTCCAGTGAAAGCACATTCGTGGTGCCCTCCCAGATCGCGTAGACCTGCGCGTCCCGCAGCAGCTGCGGCAGGCCGGTATCCTCGATGTAGCCGGCGCCACCGAAGCACTCCAGCGCCTCGGAACAGATCGTCACCGCCATTTTCCCGGTCCACAACTTGGCCAGCGGCGTGAGCAGACGTAGCGCGGCAACCTCGTGCGGCGCGGCGTGTTGATGTTCCACGCGGCCCAGCAGATGGGCCACTTCGAAGGCCAGCGCGAAGCCACCTTCAAACTCCGCCTGCATGTCGGCCAGCGTGTGCGCGTGCAACGGCTGCTCGATGAGTGGCCGGCCAAAGACGTGGCGACGTTGCGCGTAGTCACGCGCCAGCGCAATCGCGCGAGCCATGCTGGCGATCGCGCAAATCGCATTCCAGCTGCGCGTCACGTTGAGCATGGGGGCGACCTGACGCACCCCATGGGCCAGTTCACCCACCGGCCACGCCGGCAGCCCGTCCAGATGGATCTCCGCGGTGGGCAGTTCCTGCGTGCCGAGCTTGTCTTTCAGTCGGTCAATCTGCAGCTGCGGCTTGCGTTGGTCGCCGTCCATCGTCTCGACGTAGAACAGCGCGAGCGCGGAGGTGCCCGTGGCCGTGGCGCCTTCCGGCCTGGCCAGGGCCAGGGCGGCCTCACCGACCACGGCCGAACTGAACCATTTTCGTCCGTACAGGCGCCACTGGCCGTCGGCATCCTGCCGTGCCGTGGTCTCGGTATTGGCCACGTCGGAGCCGCCGCGGGTTTCGGTCATCCACTGGCCGCTGAGCCAGAGCGTCGCTGCATCGCGACTGAGGAAATGTGGCAGCGCGCGTTCGATCAGCTCGCGATTGCCGGACGCCTTGATCGCGGTGGCGGCACCGTCGGTCATCGCCAGCGGGCAGGTGTAGAACTCGCTGGCGAGGTGGTACAGGTAGACCCGTGCGAACTGTTCCAGTCGCGCATGCTCGTTGTCGGCATGGCCTGCCGCCAGCACCGCATGGTTTGTGGCGAGATGCGGGCCTTCCTGCCACGCGGTGGTCAGTTCGATCCGGTCAACCCGCCGTCCCCACGCATCCCACTGGGTCAGTACCGGCTTGCGTCGCGTGCTGGCATTGGCGCGTTGCCACGCCATCACGGCGTAATCGCCGAGCGCGTCGAGATCGATGTCCAGCGCCTGGCGGCGTTCGGCGGGCAACGACCGCTCGAGCAGGCCCAACAGCAGGCGATCGGTGCGATACGGGTGTCCGAGTTGCGGCGCGTCTTGCAGGAATGCCATGGGAAATCCCCCACAATGCCTGAGGCAGAACCCGCTGACGGGCGGCGTTTCTGCGCTGATGCACGACTATAGATCGAATCAGGGCGTCGCCCGCCAGCGGGCTGCTACGACGGCTCGCGTTTGCGCTTGACGCCCGCACCCAGGGTGCTGATCAACAGCAGGGTCAGCACGATCTCCGCGACCGCCAGCCAGCGTTGTCCGGCGGCGCTCCATGCTTCGGAAACGCCGTGGCAGAAGTAGAACAGACTGAGGATGCCGACCCAGAGCAGCGCGCGGCGCGGGTCGCGAAGGGCAAGCAGGGGCAACAGCAGTGGAATCACCGTGATGGCCAGCAGCAGGCCGAGTGGCATCACCTGGGGTGGAAACAGCCAGGCATGCCAGACCGGTTGCAGCAGGGTCAGCCCGGCCCAGGCGAGCAAGCCGATCCGTTGTTCGGTGGGCAACGAACGTGGCGTGCTCATGCCGCCGCCAGCTTGCGGGCGGTCTCGGCCAGTCGGCGACCCAGCGCGCGGGCCAGTTCGCGTTCGTGCTCACTGATCGAGTTGTCGCCCTTGGGTCCGGCGACGTGGCTGGCGCCGTAAGGGGTGCCGCCGCTCTGCGTGACGGTAAGGGTCGGCTCGGTGAACGGAATGCCGAGCAGCAACATGCCGTGGTGCAGCAGTGGCAGTGCCATGGTCAGCAGGGTGGATTCCTGGCCACCGTGCATGGTGCTGGTGGAGGTAAACAGGGCGGCCGGCTTGCCGACCAGCGCGCCGCTGGCCCATTCGGCGCCGGTGGAATCCAGGAAGTATTTCAGCGGTGCGGCCATGTTGCCGAAGCGGGTCGGGCTGCCCATTGCCAAGCCCGCGCAATCGAGCAGGTCCTGCTTCGACGCATAAGGTGCGCCGTCCGCCGGTTCGGGTGGCTGGGCGACTTCGGTCACGGGCGCGACCGGGGGAACCTGGCGCAGGCGCGCACGCATGCCTGCCACTTCCTCGACGCCACGGGCGATCAGTCGCGCCATCTGCGCGGTGTGTCCGCTGCGGCTGTAATAGAGGACCAGGATTTCGTGATTCATGCGACGTCGACTCGGGCGTTTGAGGCTTTCACGGCCAATACGCTAGTGTACCGGCCGACACCCACCATGTTGGTGGCCCGTCGTTGGTGTCCGCGCAGGGCAGCCACGAGAGGACCGTGATGATCCGGCGTTTCAATCGCGACCGTACCAGGACATTCAGCCGCTTCATCTGGCAGCGTTTCATCGACGACAAGTGCTTTGAGACGGCGGGTGCGCTCTCCTATACCACGCTGGTGTCGCTGGTGCCGCTGACCGTGGCGGTGCTTGCGATGTTTTCGGCCTTCCCGGTATTCCAGCCCGCGCGCGACACGTTGATCGATTTCGTGTTCAACAACTTCGTGCCGTCGACGGGCGAGGCCGTGCAGTCAACCATGCTGGGTTTTGCCGCGAATGCCAGCAAGCTCACGGGGATCAGCATCCTGGTGATGCTGTTCAGCGCACTGTCGATGATGATCAGCATCGAGGACCGCTTGAACCGGATCTGGCGGGTGCATCAGGCGCGCAGCTGGGGGTCCCGATTGCTGCTGTACTGGGCCGCGCTGACCCTGGGCCCGATCCTGGTGGTGGGTGGCATCGCGGTGACGTCGTACGTCACGGCGGCACCCTTGCTGCACAACGCCGTCGACCAGTTTGGCGCGCTGACCCAGGGCCTGCTGAGCACGCTGCCCTTCGTGGTGACGTTCTTCACGTTGTGGTTGATGTATTCGGTGATTCCCAACTGCAAGGTCTCGCGCCGCGACGCCGCCATCGGCGCCTTGCTGGGCGCGGTGCTGTTCGAGATCGCGCGCTGGGGCTTCGGCCAGTTCGTGCAACATGCGCAAACCTACCAGCAGATCTACGGCGTGCTGGCCGCGATTCCGATCTTCCTGCTGTGGATCTACCTGTCCTGGGTGATCGTGATCCTGGCGGCGTCGATTGCGGCGTCGGCATCGGCGTTCGAATATCACCCGCCCAAGGAAACGCTGCCCGAGGGCGCGGAATTTCTCGGCCTGCTGGTGGTATTGCGGCACTTCGTGGAGGCACAACGCCACGGCAATTGCGTGGATCCCGCCGACCTGCGCGTGCGCGAACCGTATCTGCGAACCGCGCTGATCTCGGCCTATATCGACGACCTTCAGCAGGCCGACCTGATCCAGCGCGGCGAGGCCGGTGGCTGGTTGCTCTGCCGCAGCCTGGACAGCACGGATCTGCTGCGCGTGTATCGGCACACCGACTACCGCCTGCCTCTGCAGCCGGTGGAAGAGGCGGCCACGCTGGGCATTGAGCTTCCGGCGGAACTCCTGGCCATGCTGGCTGACCTGGCGGTCGCGTTGCAGGCGAAACTGGGCGCACGGCTTGACGAAATCTATCCCCCTGCCGCCCATGTGGCGGCTGACCCCGAGGAACTTCCCGCATGACCCTGCCGCACTCCGCGTTGCTCCGATCGGCCGTGTTCGGCCTGGTACTGGCTTTTGGCGCTTCGGCGCAGGCGGCCATGCCGGAGCGTCCCTCGCTGCACGTCACCACCCTGGACGGCAAGACCTTTGATCTGGGCGCGCAACGCGGCAAGTGGGTGATCGTCAATTACTGGGCAACCTGGTGCGTCCCATGCATCAAGGAAATGCCGGACATTTCGCGCTTCGTCGCCGCGCACAAGAACGTGGCGGCGATCGGGCTGGCCTACGAGGACAGCGAGCCGACCGACATCAAGGATTTCCTCGCCAGGCACCCGGTGGTCTATCCGGTGGCCCAGGTCAGCTTGGACAAGCCGCTGAAGGATTTCGACGAGCCGCGCGGGCTGCCGACCACGTATCTGATCGGCCCCGATGGCAAGGTGGCCAAGCACATCGTGGGTCCGGTCACCGAGGCCTCGCTGGCGGCGCTGATCGGCGAGAAGTGAGCGACCGATGGAGCTGCTGAGATGAGGGAGATGTCGTGATGCCCACCGCCAGATTTCTTGTCAGCGGAAGCGTGCAGGGCGTGTGCTATCGCGCAGGCGCCCGCCAGCAGGCGCTGGCGCTCGGCGTGTCCGGTCATGCCAAAAATCGGTCGGACGGTAGCGTGGAAGTGCTGGGCAGCGGTCCGGCCAGCGCGCTGGATGCGCTGGAGCGATGGCTGCGCGCAGGTCCGCCGCTGGCGCGCGTCGACACGGTGGTTCGGGAAGACCTGCCCGAGCAGGACCTGCAAGGCTTTCATACCGGTGATCTGCGCGACTAGAAAGTAGCAGGTACCCACAGCGCCGTGTCGGTGACGTGCTCGGCTTTCGGCTTGCCCTTGAGCTTTGGCAACTTCACCGCGGGTACGGGTTTGTCATGCAGCGGCACCTGTTGCAGCAGGTGTCGGATCAGGTTGATCCGGCCTTTTTTCTGGTTGTTGAAATCGACCACGAACCAGGGCGCGTGGTCACGGTGCGTGCGTTCGATCATGACGTCGCGCAGGCGGCCCATTTCCGCGTATTTCTCGCGGCCAGCCAGATCCACCGGCGACAGCTTCCAGCGTTTCAGCGGATCGTCGGCGCGTTCGGTGAAGCGCTGCTCCTGTTCGACCTGATCCACCGCCAGCCAGTACTTGAGCACGATGATGCCGTCGTCGGTGAGCAGCTTCTCAAACGCCGGCGCGGCTTCCAGGAACGCCTCGTACTCGGCGCTGTTGCAGAAGCCCATGGCCGGCTCGACCACGGCGCGGTTGTACCAGCTGCGGTCGAACAGCACGAACTCGCCCGCGCTGGGCAGGTGCGACACATAGCGTTGGAAATACCACTGGGTCGCCTCGGTGTCGCTGGGCTTGGGCAGGGCGGCAATGCGATAGCCGCGCGTATCCATGCTCTTGGTGATGGCCTTGATGGTGCCGCCCTTGCCGGCCGCATCGCGCCCCTCGAAGATCACCAGCAGGCGCTTGCCGCTGCTGTGCAGGCCGTGCTGCAGGCGCGCCAGTTCGATCTGCAGTTCTTTCATCGCCTTGCGGTAGTGCTTGCCCATGTTCGTCTCGCTGGAAACAACGTGGGATGCAGATTAACCCGCGGCAACGTGACGACGAGGTTCAGGCGTTGCCCAGTGCCTGCAACTGATCGGTCTGGTGTTCGCGCGTCAGCGTGTCGATCAACTCGCCGAGGTCGCCCTGCATGATCTCGGCAAGGCTGTACAGGTTCAGGCCGATCCGGTGATCGGTCACCAGATTGTCCTTGTAGCGATAGGTGCGGATGCGCTGGCTGCGATCGCCGGTGCCCACCTGCAACCGCCGCGATTCGGCTTGTTCGGCGGTCTGCTTGCTGCGCTCGGCGTCAAGCAGGCGCGCCTTGAGCAGGCTCATCGCGCGAGCGCGATTCTTGTGCTGGCTGCGCTCTTCCTGGCATTCCACCACCGTGCCGGTGGGCAGGTGGGTGATGCG
The DNA here is from genome assembly GCF_054061035.1 of Rhodanobacter sp. TND4EL1. NCBI lineage: Bacteria > Pseudomonadati > Pseudomonadota > Gammaproteobacteria > Lysobacterales > Rhodanobacteraceae > Rhodanobacter > Rhodanobacter sp. TND4EL1. Next base: position 1,327,200 of record NZ_JBSSDT010000001.1, on the reverse strand, counting down.
GATCGCCGAGTCGGTCTTGTTGACGTGCTGGCCGCCCGCACCCGAGGCGCGGAAGGTGTCGGTCTTCAGGTCAGCCGGATTGATGCTGATGTCGTCGACCTCATCCATTTCCGGCAGCACCGCCACAGTCGCGGTGGAGGTGTGCACCCGGCCTTGCGATTCCGTCACCGGCACGCGCTTGACGCAGTGGGTGCCCGATTCAAACTTCAGTTGCGAATAGGCACCCTGGCCTTCGACGCGCGCCACGATCTCGCGGTAGCCGCCGTGTTCGCCGGCGTGCTCGTTGAGGATCTCCACGTGCCAGCGGCGGCTTTCGGCGTAGCGCAGATACATGCGGAACAGGTCGCCGGCGAAGATCGCCGCCTCGTCGCCACCGCTGCCTGCGCGTACTTCGAGATAGAGATTCGCCTCGTCGCGTGGGTCCTTCGGCAGCAGCAGCACCTGCAACTCGGCATCCAGCTCGATCAGCCGGCGTTCCAGCCGATGCACGTCGTCGGTCGCCATCTCGCGCAATTCGGGGTCGTCCAGCATGGCGCGGCTTTCGGCCAGGTCGCGCTCGGCTTGATCGTGCTCGTGCAGCGATGCCGCCACCGGTTCCAGCTGGGCATATTCCTGCGAAAGTCCACGGAAACGCTGGTTGTCGGCCAGCACGTCGGGCTGCGACAGCAGCAGGCCGACTTCGTGGTGGCGCTCGGCGAGTGCTTCGAGCTTGCGGCGAATAGATGGCGTCATGCGTGGGGACGTTCGCTTCTGGGTAGGAGCGCACCCTGTGCGCGATCACTGTTCGGATTATCGCTGGTCGGATCGCGCACAGGATGCGCTCCTACGGTGCGTCGGAGTCTTCATCCAGTCCGTACAGCCGGCCGGCGGCGTGAAGCAGGTCGAGGTCACCGCTCAGCGCGGCCTCGCGCAGGCGGGCGCTGGGATGATGCAGCAACTTGTTGGTCAGCGTGTTGGCAAGAAACGCCAATGCCTCGTCGGGCGACTTGCCGTGGGCAATCATGGCGCGGGCCTTGGTCAGCACCTGGTCGCGATACACCTCGGCATGCTGGCGCATGTCCAGTGCCGGGTTGCGCACGCTCAGGGCGCGGCGCCAGGCCATGTAACGCTCGACCTGCAGGTCGATGATCGCTTCGGCGTCCTGGGCGGCGGCGGCGCGCGAGCGCAGGTTGTCGTCGATCACCTGGCGCAGATCGTCAATGCCGTAGAGATAGACGTCGGGCAGCTCGCCCACGCTGGCTTCGATGTCGCGCGGCACCGCAATGTCGACCATGAACATCGGTTTGCGTTTGCGGGCGGACATCGCCTGCTCGACCATCGCGCGCGTCACGATCGGCTGCCGCGCGGCGGTGGACGAAATGACGATGTCCGCTTCGGCCAAGTGCTGCGGCAGGTCGGCCAGCGTGATCGCGTAACCGCCGTAACGCCCGGCCAGCTCCTGCGCGGTTTCCGGCGTGCGGTTGGCGACGATGATTCGTCGCGCCTTTTTTTCGGCCAGATGGCGCGCGGCCAGTTCGATGGTGTCGCCGGCGCCGATCAGCAGCACGCACGCCTGATGGAGGTCGGCGAAGACCTGTTCGGCCAGGCGCACGGCGGTGAACGCGACCGAGACGGTATGCGCGCCGATCCGCGTATCCGTGCGCACGCGCTTGGCCACCGCGAAGGTGTGCTGCAACAGTCGGTCCATCGGCGCCTTCAGCGACTGCGTTTCGCGCGCCAGCTGGTAGGCATCCTTTACCTGACCCAGAATTTGCGGTTCACCCAGCACCATCGAGTCCAGTCCCGTGGCGACGCGAAACATGTGACGGACGGCGTCGTTTTCGTCGTGTCGATACAGGAACTCATCCAGCTTGCCGGGGGTCAGACGGTGATGACGATTCAGCCACGCCCGCGGGATGTCCTCGGCACCGGCGGCGATGCTGACGTACAGCTCGGTGCGGTTGCAGGTGGACAGGATCATCGCCTCTTCCACGCCTGGCTCGCCGACCAGCGCGCGCAGCGCGGCGCCGGTGGCGTCCGCGTCGAACGCCACCTGCTCGCGCAGGCTGACCGGCGCGGTGAGGTGATTGAGCCCGAGGGCGATCAGCGGCATGGTGGTCGGAACATCTCGGCGGCGAGGTGGCGGCGTAGGCTAAGCTTGGCGCCACGCCGTGTAGTGGTGACCAGCAGGGTCAAAACAGGCATGTGTATGGAGAGTAGTGTGCGGAGCGGGCCCGGCAAGTTCAAGCAAGTGCGGCATTTTACGGCAGTAGCGACGATGGCGCTTGGTCTGGCGGCCTGTGCCAGCGCACCCATGCGTTCGCCCGCAAAGGCCGCCGCCGCGTCGCAACCGCTGGCACGGCTGGTAGTGGCCACGCCTGACGCCGATCACGACGTGCTCGCGCAGCTGTTGGCGGGCGAAATGGCGCTGACCCGCACCGACCTGAAAGCTGCCGCCGGGCACTACGACAAGGCCATGGCCCTCAGCAATGACCCGAAAGTTGCGGAGCGTGCCGCCGGCCTGTCCATTGCGGTTCATGACGACGCGGCGGCGCACCGCGCCATCGAGCGTTGGCAGGCCCTGGGCGCCAAGCCTGCGGAGATTGCCCAGGCGCGCGCGCAACTGGCGCTGGATGTCGGCGATGCCGCCGAAGCGCGCCGGCAGCTGGAGATCCTTCTGCGCAGTGGCGACCCCGACGCCTGGCGCCAGTTCGGACGGGTTCTGGTGGGCGCTCGTGACCAGGCGCAGGCCGCCGGCCTGCTTGAGGCCCTGGCCACACCGCAACGGCTGCCGGCCGATGCCCATGCCTGGTTGGCCATGAGCGAGCTGGGCGAGCAATTCGGTCGCCATGCCTATGCCATGCAGATCGCCGATGCGGCGGCGCAACGCTTCGCCAATGCCGAAACCTATGCCTGGGCGGCGCAAATGAAATTCAAGGGCGGCGACCGGGTTGGTGCGGCCGCCCTGCTGAAAAAAGCGCTGTTGAAGGAACCGAAAAACGTTCAGTTGCGACTTGCCTATGCCGGCCTGCTCGGTCAGGCCGGTGACTACACCGCGGCCCGACGATGGCTGGAGCAGGGCCCGCAGAATGCCGATGTCTATGCCATGCGCGCCGGAATGGCGGCGCATCAGCATGACGACAAGGCCCTGGCAGCGCTCTATCAGCAGCTGCAGAAGGCACCCGCCAACGTGCGGGAGCAGAGCGCCTATTTGCTGGGTCAACTGGCCGAAATGCAGGGTCACCCCGCGGATGCACTGGCCTGGTACGACCAGGTCGGTGACGACGACGAGCATGCGTTCGATGCCGATCTGCGCAGCGCGATGATCCTGCACACGCAGGGCAAACGCAGCGAGGCGCACGCCTTGCTCGAGCAATTGCAACTGGCCTATCTCGACCACCCCGCGCAACTGCGCCAGGCCTGGCAGGCGGACGCCGAGCTGTACCTGACCGAGCAGGATTACGTGAAAGCCGAGACGGCGTTCAGTCGTGCCTTGCAAGTGGTGCCGGACGATCCAGGCCTGCTGTACGGCCGTGGTCTGGCCTACGCCGAGGGCGGGCAGGTGGATCAGGCGGTGCAGGATTTCGAGAGGCTGCTGAAGATCAAGCCGGGTGACGTCGATGCCAGCAATGCCCTGGGCTACACGCTGGCCGATGCAAACCGTGACCTGCCCGAGGCCGAGCGGTTGATCAGCGCAGCGCGCGAAGCCAAGCCGGATGACCCTTCCATTGCCGACTCCTGGGGCTGGCTGCAATTCCGCTTGGGACACCTCGATCAGGCGGTGCAGACCTTGCGGGCTGCCTGGGTCGCCCGCAAGGACGCTGATGTCGGCGTGCACCTGGGCGAGGTGTTGTGGCGGCAGGGCCACCAGCAGGATGCACAACGGGTTTTCGACGAAGTGCGCAAGCTCGATCCGCACAACCAAAGCCTGCAGCACACCCTGAAACGGCTGAATCCATGAAGCGTTGGCAAGGTCTTTTCGCCACGATTCCGCTGCTTTTGCTCGTCGCCTGCGTGCCGCAGCAGGCCGTGCGGGTGAAGGGCGATGCCGGCCTGTTCAAGGCGCAGCTTGCGCGGGAACAGGCATTGGCTCATGCCGACCACTGGTCGCTGCAGGGGCGGCTGGGCATCTCCAACGGCAAGGATGGTGGCAGCGGCAGCTTCAGCTGGACCCAGGATGGCGACCACTACGAATTCACCCTGCGCGGGCCGGCGATCAGCGGCATGAATTTCCGACTCAGCGGCGGTCCCGACGGGGCCGTGCTGGAAGGGCTGGAGCATGGCCCGCTGCGTGGCCCCGACGCAGAGGCACTGATGCACAAGGCGTTGGGCTGGGAAGTGCCGCTGCGCGACTTGCGCGCCTGGGTGCTGGGCGTGCGCGCGGACAGCGGCCCGGCCGAGCTGAGTTTTGGCGAAAACCGCCTGCCTTCACTGTTGCTGCAGGACGGCTGGGCGGTCGACTATCGGCAGTGGGATGAAACCCGACAGCCACCGTTGCCGGTCAAGGTGTTCGCCGCCAAGCCGCCATTCAAGGTGAAGCTGTCGATCGAGTCCTGGCAGTTTCAGTAAGCCGGCCCGATTGGGTTAGGCTTTGCGCCCCTGACGGCCTTGCAGCCGATTCGTCCATCCCGGAACGTCAGCATGTCATTCCTCATCGAGCGCGCCGAACCCGGCCAGGTCGAAGCCCTGTGCGCGATCGAGCGCACGGCCGTGCAGTTGTTCCGCGGGCATCCGGCATGGGTCAGTTATGCGGCGTTGTCGATCCCGCCCGCGCAACTTCTGCAGGCGATTGCCCGCGGTCTGGTCTGGGTGGCGCGCCATGGCGCAGGCGATCCGGTCGGCTTCGTCTGGCTGGATGACGAACTGGAAGCCGGCGCCATCGGCATCGCCGAAATCGATGTGCTGCCCGAGTACGGTCGGCGCGGCATGGGCGCGGCACTGCTTGAGCACGCCTGTGCCTGGGCGCGTGCCGCCGGTTACCGGCGGATGGACCTGGGCACGCTGGCAGATGTGGCCTGGAATGCACCGTTCTATGCCAGGCATGGCTTTGTCGCGGTCGACAAGGCGGACCCCGCGTTTGCACTGGCGCACCAGCGCGATCGTGAAAACGGCTTTCCCGACCACTTGCGCGTGTTCATGAGCCGGATGCTGTCCGCGCCCACGCGTGACGAGTGGTCGGTGTGGCCGGCGCCGGCCAAACTGAATTTGTTCCTGCGCATCACCGGGCAGCGTGCCGACGGATACCACGAGTTGCAGACCGTATTCCGCCTGCTGAACTGGGGTGACGAAGTGCGTTTGCGGACACGCGACGACGGTGACATCAGGCGCATTCGCGAGATTCCCGGCGTAACCGAGTCCGCCGATCTGGTCATCCGCGCGGCACGGCTGCTGCAAGAGCGCACCGGCACCGGGCTGGGTGCCGATATTGGAGTGGACAAGATCATTCCAATGGGCGGCGGCCTGGGGGGAGGCAGTTCCGACGCCGCGACCGTGCTGGTGGCGTTGAACTGGCTGTGGAGCACGGGGCTGGACGAAGATGCGCTGGCCGAGTTGGGTCGCCAGCTCGGTGCCGACGTGCCGGTTTTCGTTCGTGGACGTTCCGCCTGGGCTGAGGGCGTGGGGGAACAGTTGACCCCGCTGGCCCTGCCGTTGCGCCATTACGTCGTGCTGGATCCCCACGAGGCGGTGTCTACCTCGGCACTGTTTCAAGCTTCTGAATTGACACGAAATGCCCCGCGGGCGACAATTTCATCCTTTGCTTCGGGCGAAACGACGGAAAACGTCTTTGCAGCGGTGGCGCGCGCGCGGCACCCGCGGGTGGCGGCAGCGCTGGACTGGCTGGCTGGCTTCGGTCAGTCGCGACTTTCCGGCAGCGGCGGTTGCGTGTTTCTGGAGTTGCGTTCGCTGGAGCGGGCGCAGGCGGTGGCAAGGAAGTGTCCGGCAATGTTCACGGCGCATGTCGCCAGCGGCGTTGACGTGTCACCCTTGCAAGAATCCTTGAGGCGACATGCCGGCGTAGCGGCTGCGGAATGATGATGAGCGGTACGGACTGAAGCCGGACACAAACAGATCGACACACATACTGGGGCGTCGCCAAGCTGGTTAAGGCACGGGATTTTGATTCCCGCATACGCAGGTTCGAATCCTGCCGCCCCAGCCATTTCATGATGGCCGGCCGATATGGCCGAGTTTCGAGGTAACACCTGTGGATACGTCCACCCCGATGACGCTGTTTACCGGTAACGCACACCGTGCCCTGGCCGAGGACGTTGCTCACCGCCTGGGTGTTCCACTGGGCAAGGCACTGGTCGGCACGTTCAGTGACGGCGAGGTGCAGATCGAAATCGAGGAAAACGTCCGCAAGCAGGAAGTGTTCGTGATCCAGCCGACGGGTGCGCCCAGCGCGGTCAACCTGTTCGAGCTGCTGGCGCTGACCGATGCGCTCAAGCGCGCCTCGGCGGCCAGTGTCACGGCCGTGATCCCGTACTTCGGTTATGCCCGGCAGGATCGCCGGCCCCGTTCGGCGCGTGTGCCGATCACCGCCAAGCTGGCTGCCAGGATGATCGGCGCCGCGGGCGTGGATCGCGTGTTGACGGTCGATCTGCACGCCGACCAGATCCAGGGTTTCTTTGATATCCCGGTCGACAACGTGTACGCCTCGCCGGTGTTGCTGGCCGACATCTGGCGCAACCACAGCATGGACGACCTGATCGTGGTCAGCCCGGACGTCGGTGGCGTGGTGCGTGCACGCGCGATCGCCAAGCGGCTGGACGATGCGGATCTGGCGATCATCGACAAGCGCCGCCCGCGTGCGAACGTGTCGACCGTGATGAACATCATCGGTGATGTCGAAGGCAAGACCTGCGTGATGGTCGACGACATCGTCGACACCGCCGGCACCTTGTGTGCCGCGGCAGCGGCGCTGAAGGACCGTGGCGCGCGCAAGGTGGTTGCCTACTGCGTTCATCCGGTACTTTCGGGCGCGGCACTGAGCAACATCGAGGGATCCCAGCTCGACCAGCTGGTGGTCACCAACACCTTGCCGCTGCGGGCCGAAGCCAGGGCCTGCGCCAAGATTCGTCAGCTTTCGGTCGCCGAGCTGCTGGCAGAAACCATTCGCCGCATCGCTTTTGGCGAGTCGGTCAGTTCGCTGTACGTGGATTGAAAAATTAAGTGTCCGCCCGGGAACGGCGGTCTTGATCTTCGCTTTTCGCGGCACGGACGCCGCGTGAAATAACTGAAATGTCCGTCCCGGATGGGCGGTCTTGATCTTCGCTTTTCGCGGCACGGACGCCGCGTGAAAATAACTGAAATGTCCGCCCCGGATGGGCGGTCTTGATCTTCGCTTTTCGCGGCACGGACGCCGCGTGAAATAACGATCTTCTCTGGTCGCGGGGAAGTCACTCAGCCGTCGCGAGGCGGCAAACACCCACCAAGGTAGTAACGACATGTCCAAGAATCATGAAATCAAGGCACAGAGCCGCAAGGACGAGGGGAAAGGTGCGAGCCGCCGCCTGCGTCATGCGAGCTTCGTGCCCGCCGTTGTCTATGGCGCCGGTCAGGCTCCGGAAAACATCCAGATCGAACACAACACCATCCTGCTCGCTGCGAAGCACGAGTGGTTCTTCTCCTCGGTGCTCGACCTGAACGTCGACGGCAAGGTGCAGAAGGTGCTGGTGCGTGACTGGCAGAAGCATCCGTTCAAGCAGCTGATGATGCACATGGACTTCCTGCGCATCGACGAGAACGCCAAGCTGCGCGCCAACGTGCCGCTGCACTTCCTCAACCAGGAAACCTCGCCCGCGGGCAAGACCTCCGGCCTGGTGATCTCGCACAACCTGACCGAGGTCGAAGTCACCTGTCTGCCGAAGGACCTGCCGGCGTTCATCGAGCTGGACCTGGGCGCGCTCGCGGCTGGCGACATCGTTCATCTGTCGCAGCTGAAGCTGCCGGCGAACGTGGAATTGCCGGCGCTGCAGCTGGGTGACGCCCATGATGCCGCAGTGGTCACGGTGAACGCGGTCAAGGAAAGCGCTGCGGATGCTGCCGAGGACGCCGCTGCCGAGGCGGAGGCCGAAGCGAACAAGGCTGCTGCAGCGAAGCCGGCTGCCAAGGCTCCTGCCAAGCCGGCTGGCGACAAGAAGTAAGTCGTGTGATCCCGCGCCCGCTTGGGGCGCGGGATCATGTGGCTGGTCGCTCATGGCTGGTTTGCGACTCATCGTCGGACTGGGCAATCCCGGTGCCGAATACCTCAGAACCCGGCACAATGCCGGGTTCTGGCTAGTGGATGCCCTTGCCAGCGGGCAGGGCGAGCGTTTTGCCTTCGACGGCAAGCTGCACGGCGAAAGTTGCCGCGTGCGCCTCGGTGGCGAATCCGTCTGGCTGCTGAAGCCGGCCACTTTCATGAACAAGAGCGGCATCGCCGTGGTTTCGGCGTTGCGCTACTACAAGATCGAGCCGGACGAATGTCTGGTCGCGCACGACGATCTGGACCTGCCTGCCGGCATCGTGCGGATGAAATTCGACGGCGGCCATGGCGGCCAGAATGGCCTGCGCGACATCATGGGTCACCTCGGGCATGGCAAGTTCCACCGGCTGCGCGTGGGCATCGGCCATCCCGGGCATCGCGACCAGGTCACGCCCTGGGTGCTGGGTCGCCCGTCCGCGCAGGATGAGAACGCCATCATGGACGGCATCGGCCGCGCGCTCGACGTCCTGCCGCTGGCCGTGGAAGGCCAGTTCGAAAAGGCGATGCAGCAATTACATACAACGACGGGAACGGGGAACGGGCAGCAGGGAGCGGGCAAGGCGCGCTGACGCTTCGTCTTGCACTGGTTGCCATTTCCCGTTTTCCCCGTTCCCCGTCTCCCGTTCCACAGCTTTCCCCCGGAGTCCCACCATGGGCATCAAATGCGGCATCGTCGGCCTGCCCAACGTCGGCAAGTCCACCCTGTTCAACGCGCTGACCAAGGCGGGCATCGCCGCGGCGAATTTCCCGTTCTGCACGATCGAACCGAATGTCGGCGTGGTGCCGGTGCCCGACCTGCGATTGAATGCGCTCGCCGAGATCGTCAATCCGCAGAAAGTGATCCCGACCGCGGTCGAGTTCGTCGACATCGCCGGCCTGGTCGCGGGCGCCTCCAAGGGCGAGGGTCTGGGCAACAAGTTTCTGGCGCACATCCGCGAGGTTGATGCGATCGCCCACGTGGTGCGCTGCTTCGAAGGTGACGTGATCCACGTCGCCGGCAAGATCGATCCGATCGCCGACATCGAGACGATCGATACCGAACTGGCGCTGGCCGACCTGGAGTCGGTGGACAAGGCGCTGAACCGCGCCGAGCGTGCGGCCAAGGCGAACGACAAGGATGCGGTGGCAAAGAAGCCGGTGCTGCAGAAGCTTTCCGCGGGCCTCAACGAAGGCAGGTCGGCGCGCAGCCTGGGTCTGGACGATGAGGAAAAGGCGCTGGTGCGCGACCTGTTCCTGCTCACCCTGAAGCCGCTGATGTACATCGCCAACGTCGCCGATGACGGTTTCGAGAACAACCCGTTGCTGGACGCCGTGCGCGAGCGCGCGCTCACCGAAGGTGCCGAAGTGGTGCCGGTATGCGCGGCGATCGAGGAAGAGATGGCCCAGCTCGAAGACGCGGACCGCGACGAGTTCCTCAAGGACATGGGGTTGGACGAGCCGGGCCTGAACCGGGTGATTCGGGCTGGCTACAAGCTGCTCGACCTGCAGACCTATTTCACCGCGGGCGTGAAGGAAGTGCGCGCCTGGCAGCTGCGTCGCGGCTCCAGTGCACCGCAGGCCGCCGGGGTGATCCACACCGACTTCGAGCGTGGCTTCATTCGCGCCGAGACGATCGGCTACGACGACTTCATCCAGTACAAGGGCGAGGCCGGGGCCGCCGCTGCCGGTCGCCTGCGCAAGGAAGGCAAGGAATACATCGTCAAGGACGGCGACGTGCTGCATTTTCTGTTCAACGTCTGAACTCGATCGTTCACGGAAAGGGCGCGCCTGCGGGTGCGCCCTTTTTTATGCCGGGCCTGGACGTGTGGTGCGTGGCTTGTGGGGCATAATCGGAGTTGGTCCTTCTGCAAGCCCAGTCCCATGCCCGGAAAACAGCACGAAGTCACGTTTCGTTTCCTCGCCCAGCCCACCGACGTGAACTTCGGCGGCAAGGTGCATGGCGGCATGGCCATGAAGTGGATCGATCAGGCTGGCTATGCGTGCGCCGTGGCATGGAGCGGCGCCTATTGCGTCACCGTCTCGGTCAGTGGCATTCAGTTTGTGGCGCCCATCCTGATTGGCGACCTGGTCACAGTGCGGGCGCGCCTGATCCATACCGGCACGTCCAGCATGCATCTGGCCGTGGATGTGCTCGCCAGCGACCTGCGCAAGGATGAGCAGCGTTTGGCGACCAGCTGCGTGATGGTGTTCGTGGCGCTGGACAGCCCGGATGGGAAGCCCACGCCAGTGCCGCATTGGGAGCCGCGCAATGACAGCGAGCGCCGCCTGCAGGAGCAGGCGAAGCGCTTGCTGGATGCTTCGAAGGGCATGGAGAAACTGGTCTGTCTCGAGCCGGCGTCGCGCGACTGAGCCGGACCGTGAAAAAATCGCCGTCTGAAGCGAATTTGACGTCTTCAGGTGTTGACAGTTCGAGGTCCGATCCACACAATACGCGTTCTTTGTTGGAGGGATACCCAAGCGGCCAACGGGGGCAGACTGTAAATCTGCTGGCTTACGCCTTCGGTGGTTCGAATCCACCTCCCTCCACCAGCAAGAGTTCCGCGCCGGGCGGGAGTAGTTCAATGGTAGAACATCAGTTTTCCAAACTGATTACGCGGGTTCGATTCCCGCCTTCCGCTCCATTGCTCTGCAAGTGTCAGGCGCTGTTGATCGAGGCAATTGCCGTTTGATCAACGCTTTTATTTGAAGAGTCCGACAGGATGTCGGTCTTGTCTTTGCCGTCATGGAGGATGGCTAAAATACACGCTCATGTAGCTCAGTCGGTAGAGCACTTCCTTGGTAAGGAAGAGGTCACAGGTTCGATTCCTGTTATGAGCACCATTTCCAAGGCCAGTCCGGCCAGCCCCGAAAGGGCAGTTTTCTTCAATTCATCGACTCCATCGGGGTGTAGCGCGCATGGCAAAGGGTAAATTCGAACGCACCAAGCCGCACGTCAACGTCGGCACGATTGGTCACGTGGATCACGGCAAGACGACGCTGACGGCAGCGCTGACGAAGGTCGGTGCAGAACGTTTCGGTGGCGAGTTCAAGGACTACAGCGCGATCGACGCGGCGCCGGAAGAGAAGGCGCGCGGCATCACGATCTCGACCGCCCATGTGGAATACGAGTCGCCGAACCGCCATTACGCGCACGTCGACTGCCCGGGCCATGCTGACTACGTCAAGAACATGATCACCGGCGCAGCGCAGATGGACGGCGCGATCCTGGTGTGCTCGGCCGCTGACGGCCCGATGCCGCAGACCCGCGAGCACATCCTGTTGTCGCGTCAGGTCGGCGTGCCGTACATCGTGGTCTACCTGAACAAGGCAGACATGGTGGACGACGCCGAGCTGCTCGAGCTGGTCGAAATGGAAGTGCGCGAGCTGCTGTCCAAGTACGACTTCCCGGGCGACGACACCCCGATGATCCACGGTTCGGCCAAGCTGGCGCTGGAAGGCGACCAGAGCGAGATCGGCGTGCCGTCGATCATCAAGCTGGTCGAAGCGCTGGACAGCTACATCCCGGAGCCGGTGCGCACGATCGACAAGCCGTTCCTGATGCCGGTGGAAGACGTGTTCTCGATCTCGGGCCGCGGCACCGTGGTGACCGGTCGTATCGAGCGCGGCATCATCAAGGTCGGCGACGAAATCGAAGTGGTCGGCATCCGCGACACGCAGAAGACCACGGTCACCGGCGTGGAAATGTTCCGCAAGCTGCTGGACCAGGGTCAGGCGGGCGACAACGCCGGTCTGCTGCTGCGCGGCCTGAAGCGTGACGACGTCGAGCGTGGCCAGGTGCTGGCCAAGCCGGGCACGATCACCCCGCACACCGATTTCGAAGCCGAAGTCTATGTGCTGTCGAAGGACGAGGGTGGCCGCCATACGCCGTTCTTCAAGGGCTACCGTCCGCAGTTCTACTTCCGCACGACCGACGTGACGGGCGCCTGCCAGCTGCCGGAAGGCGTGGAAATGGTGATGCCGGGCGACAACGTGAAGATGGTGGTGAGCCTGATCCATCCGATCGCGATGGACGAAGGCCTGCGTTTCGCCATTCGCGAAGGCGGCCGTACCGTCGGCGCCGGCGTGGTGGCCAAGGTCATCAAGTAATACATCGGGAGTGGCGGGTCGGGATGGGAACCAGCGAGGGCGCGGCATATTACGTCCTTGATCGGTTACCATTCCCGATTCGCCATTCCCTATTTTCGTTTTTACGCCAGTAGCTCAATTGGCAGAGCAGCGGTCTCCAAAACCGCAGGTTGGGGGTTCAAGTCCCTCCTGGCGTGCCACTTCCCCGAGGATTGAGACGGGTGCAATGGCAGGGTCTGCCGCAAGGCATGCCTGCTGCTTGACACCGGGTCACTAGTGCATGAATACCAAGGTAGAACAGCCCAAGGGCACGAACGCCGCCGATATCGGCAAGCTGGTACTGGCGGGCCTGGTGCTGGCTGCCGGTATTTTTGCCTATTCCTGGTTCGGTCGGGATGGCGGTATTCCTTCGTCGGTGCGCCTGCTTGGCGTACTTGCGGCGCTGGTGATCGCCTTGGCGATTGCCGCATTTACCGCGCTGGGACGGCGGGTTCGGAACTTCATTGCCGAATCGCAGTTCGAGATGCGCAAGGTGGTGTGGCCGACACGCGACGAGACGATCAAGACGACGGGCATCATCATCGTGGTGGTGATCATCCTCTCGCTGCTGCTCGGTCTGATCGACCTGATCCTGAAGTCAGTCATTCTCGACTGGCTGCTGAAGCTGTAAGCCTGAGGTGAGCATGAGCAAGCGTTGGTATGTGGTACACGCCTATTCGGGCTTCGAGAATCAGGTGAAGCGGTCGCTCGAGGAGCGCATCAAGCGCGCCGAGATGGAAGAGCGCTTCGGTGAAGTGCTGGTGCCGACCGAGGAAGTGATCGAGATGCGTGGCGGCCAGAAGCGCCGCAGCGATCGCAAGTTCTTCCCGGGTTACGTGCTGGTGCAGATCGAGACGAACACCGAGGGCAAGTCGCCGCGTATCGACGACGAGTGCTGGCATCTGATCAAGGAAACCCCGAAGGTCATGGGGTTCATTGGCGGAACCGCCGATCGCCCGCTGCCGATCAAGGACAGCGAGGCCGATGCGATCCTCAGTCGCGTCCGCGAGGGTGTCGAGAAGCCCCGGCCCAAGGTGTTGTTCGAACCGGGCGAGATGGTGCGCGTCACCGAGGGCCCGTTCAACGATTTCAATGGCGTGGTCGAGGAAGTCAACTACGAGAAGAGCCGCCTGCGGGTCGCGGTGCTGATCTTCGGTCGGTCGACCCCCGTGGAGCTCGAATTCGGCCAGGTCGAGAAAGCCTGAGTCCATTGATCCGGCCGGAACGATCCGGCCGCCCTGTTCGGCGACCTTGGCACGGGGATTGCTGACGAACCAATAAATCTCTATACTGCGCGGTTCACGCGGGGTCTTTTTGGCCCGGCGTGTCCGCGTTTTCGGATTCGCAAGACGCGAATCTTCCTTCCATCCACGGACCGGTGAACAGCGAGGAGCCGCAAGGCGCCTGGACTCGCGAGGAAAATCCCATGGCAAAGAAAGTTGTCGGTTACATCAAGCTGCAGGTCAAGGCCGGTCAGGCCAACCCCTCGCCGCCCGTCGGTCCCGCGCTCGGTCAGCGTGGCCTGAACATCATGGAATTCTGCAAGGCGTTCAATGCCGCCACGCAGAAGCTGGAGCCGGGTCTGCCGATTCCGTGCATCATCACGGCCTATTCCGACCGTAGCTTCACCTTCATCACCAAGACCCCGCCTGCCACGATTCTTCTGAAGAAGATCACTAGCACGGCCAAGGGTTCGGCGAAGCCGAATACCGACAAGGTCGGCAAGGTCACCCGCAAGCAGCTGGAAGACATTGCGAAGCAGAAGGAGCCGGATCTGACGGCTGCTGATCTCGACGCCGCGGTGCGCACCATTGCTGGTAGCGCCCGCAGCATGGGCCTTGTGGTGGAGGGTTAAGACATGGCAAAGCTCACGAAGCGTATGAAGGCGGCTCAGGCCGCAGTGCAGCCGGGCAAGTTCTACGGCCTGGAAGAGGCGCTGGCGATCGTCAAGGACAACGCCAAGGCCAAGTTCGCCGAGTCGGTGGACGTGTCCGTGCGTCTGGGTATCGACGCGAAGAAGTCGGACCAGGGCGTGCGTGGTTCCTCGCTGCTGCCGCATGGCACCGGCAAGACCGTCAAGGTCGCCGTGTTCTGCCCGCCGGGCGAGAAGGCCGAGGCCGCCAAGGCCGCCGGTGCTGACGCCGTCGGCATGGACGACCTGGCCGAGCGCATGCAGGCCGGTGATCTCGACTTCGGTCGTGTGATCGCCACGCCGGACGCGATGCGCGTGGTCGGCAAATTGGGTCAGCTGCTGGGCCCGCGCGGCCTGATGCCGAATCCGAAGGATGGCTCGGTCACCGCCGACGTCGCCACTGCCGTGACCAATGCCAAGGCTGGTCAGGTCAAGTTCCGCAACGACAAGGGCGGCATCATCCACGCCACCATCGGCAAGGCGAGCTTCGATGCCGGTCAGCTGGCGGACAACCTGAATACGTTGATCGGCGACCTGCTCAAGGCCAAGCCGGCGACGGCGAAGGGTCAGTTCCTGCAGAAAGTGGCGTTGTCCAGCACGATGGGCGTCGGCGTTTCCGTCGATACCTCGTCGCTGACCTTGTCCACGAAGTAAGACTCAAGTCCCTGAGCGGCTGAAAGTCGGTCAGGGCAAGTTTTTGAGGGCAGTTCCGGCTCGTTGAGGGCCGGGACCGCTGTCAAAGACCGCAGGCGCAACCAACGCGCGACGACGACGGGCATGGAGCTCGGTACTGGCAGGGAATCGCCGGCGTTGCCAACGAGGTTGCTTAATCGGGTTCTTGCGAACCTGGCCTGCGCAGATGGTGCTGCCCCTTCTGGAATCATTCGACTTCTGGAAAGGCCACCACCCGGGGCACTCAGTGTCCCCGACGTCAAGGATGGCGTCGCCCAGGACCGCAAGCGGCAGGAGCCGTGAGCGGAGTTCATTTGGAGGAGTGCAATGGCTCTCAATCTGTCACAGAAGAAAGAAGTAGTCGCCGAACTGGCAGACGTTGCTTCGAAGGCTCACTCCCTGGTTGCTGCCGAGTATGCGGGCACGACGGTCGCTCAGATGACCGCGATGCGCAAGAAGGCTCGCGAATCCGGTGTGTACTTGCGAGTTGTCAAGAACACGCTGGCGTCGCGCGCCGTGGCCGGTACCGAGTTCGAGGTCGTCAAGGACGTTCTCGTCGGTCCGCTGCTGTACGCATTCTCGACGGAAGAGCCCGGTGCTGCCGGGCGTCTGATCCAGGAATTTGCCAAGGGCAACGACAAGCTGAAGGCGAAGCTCGTCTCGATGGAAGGCAAGCTGCTTCCCGCCGAGCACGTCGACGTGTTGGCCGCGTTGCCGACCCGTGAACAGGCGCTGGCCATGCTGGCCCGCGTGCTGGCCGAACCGGCCACCATGTTCGCGCGCGTCGTCAAGGCTGTTGCCGATCAGCAGGGTGGTGGCGAAGTTGCTGCCGAAGCCCCGGCTGAAGCCGAACCCGCCTAAGTTCATCGTCTATCAAACCGAATCTATTTCCAGAGGTAAATGCAATGTCCCTGACCAACGAACAGATCGTTGAAGCCGTCGCCGCCAAGTCGCTGATGGAAGTGATGGACCTGGTGAAGGCCATCGAAGAGAAGTTTGGCGTGACCGCCGCTGCCCCGGTTGCCGTGGCCGGCCCGGCCGCTGCTGCCGTTGTTGCCGAAGCTCAGACCGAGTTCGACGTGATCCTGAAGAACGCCGGCGCCAAGAAGGTCGACGTGATCAAGGCTGTACGCGCGATCACCGGCCTGGGCCTGAAGGAAGCCAAGGACCTCACCGAGGCTGGTGGCGTCCTGAAGGAAGCCGTGTCGAAGGAAGATGCCGAGAAGTTCAAGAAGGACCTCGAGGCTGCCGGCGCCACCGTCGAACTGAAGTAATCGGCGTTTGCACGCCGCCGCTTCGACTTGATGTCAAGCAAGCCTGGGAGCGAAAGCTCCCGGGCTTTGCCCGTTGAACGGGAACGGGGAATGGATAATCGAGAATTGTTGAGGCGCAGCTTGCGTTCCGGACGATTCCCGATTCTCGATTCCCAAATCCCCAGCCGGATGGCCATGGCCGTCCGGCAAAGACAGATTTTTTTCCTTTAGCCGGTGTGTGCACCACCGGCGTCACTGCGAACCGAGGCGCTACCGATCATGGCCTACTCGTTTACCGAGAAGAAACGCATCCGCAAGGATTTTGGCAAGCGTCCGCCCGTACTGGGCGTGCCGAACCTGCTGACCATCCAGACTGATTCCTACCGGGAATTCCTGCAGGAGCATGTTGCGCCCAAACAGCGCGGCGAGAAGGGTCTGCATGCCGCGTTGAAGTCGGTGTTCCCGATCTCCAGCTATTCGGGCAATGCCGCACTCGAATATGTCGACTATCGCCTCGGCGAACCGGCATTCGACGAGCGTGAGTGCCGCAACCGCGGCATGACCTATGGTGCGCCGCTGCGCACCACCGTGCGCCTGGTCATCTACGACAAGGACAGCCCGGCCTCCAAGAAGGTGGTCAAGTACATCAAGGAGCAGGAGGTCTACATGGGCGAGATTCCGCTCATGACCGAGACCGGCACCTTCATCATCAACGGCACCGAGCGCGTGATCGTCTCGCAGCTGCATCGTTCGCCGGGCGTGTTCTTCGATCACGACCGCGGCAAGACGCACAGCTCGGGCAAGCTGCTGTTCTCGGCTCGCGTGATTCCTTACCGCGGCTCGTGGCTGGACTTCGAGTTCGACCCGAAGGATGCGCTGTTCACCCGTATCGATCGTCGCCGCAAATTGCCGGTGACCGTGCTGCTGCGTGCGCTCGGCTACAACAACGAAGAGATGCTGGCCACCTTCTTCGAACACAACGTGTTCCACCTCGGCAAGAAGGGCAGCACCACGCTGGAACTCGTTGCCGAGCGTCTGCGCGGCGAGACGCTGAGCTTCGACCTGGCGATCGGCGGCAAGGTGCTGGTGGAAGCCGGCAAGCGCATCACTGCGCGTCACGTGCGTCAGCTGGCTGCGGAGAACATCACCGCGCTGGAAGTGCCGGATGACTATCCGGTCGGCCGCATCGTGGCTACGGACATCGTGGATGGCAACACCGGCGAGCTGCTGGCCTCGGCCAATGACGAGATCACTGCCGAACAGATGGAGGCGTTCCGCAAGGCCGGCATCGAGACCGTGCCGACGCTGTACGTGAATGACCTGGATCGCGGTGCCTACATTTCGCACACCTTGCGCATCGACAACACCAAGACGCCGCTGGAGGCGCTGGTGGAAATCTATCGCATGATGCGTCCGGGCGAGCCGCCGACCAAGGATGCCGCGCAGAACCTGTTCTTCAACCTGTTCTTCACGTTCGACCGCTACGACCTGTCCGCGGTCGGCCGGATGAAGTTCAACCGTCGTGTGGGCCGCAAGGAAATCCTCGGCCCGGGCGTGCTGTACGACCACAAGTACTTCAGCGAGCGCAAGGAAGAGGCCTCCCAGCTGCTGGTGAAGGAGCAGGGCGAGACGTCCGACATCCTGGACGTGCTGAAAGTGCTGATCGACATCAAGAACGGTCATGGCACCGTCGATGACATCGACCACCTGGGCAACCGCCGCGTGCGTTCGGTCGGCGAGATGGCCGAGAACACCTTCCGCATCGGCCTGGTCCGTGTGGAGCGTGCGGTGCGCGAGCGCCTGTCGCTGGCCGAGGCCGATGGCCTGACCCCGCAGGACCTGATCAACGCCAAGCCGGTGGCGGCAGCGGTGAAGGAGTTCTTCGGCTCCTCGCAGCTGTCCCAGTTCATGGACCAAAACAATCCGCTGTCGGAAGTCACCCACAAGCGCCGCGTGTCGGCTCTTGGGCCAGGCGGCCTGACCCGCGAGCGTGCCGGCTTCGAAGTGCGCGACGTGCATCCGACCCATTACGGCCGCGTCTGCACCATCGAAACGCCGGAAGGCCCGAACATCGGCCTGATCAACTCGCTGGCCGTGTATGCCCGCACCAACTCGTACGGCTTTCTCGAGACGCCGTACCGCAAGGTGGCTGGCGGCAAGGTGACCGACAAGGTCGACTATCTGTCGGCGATCGAGGAAGGTGATCACGTGATCGCCCAGGCCAACTCGCCGCTGGACAAGCACGGCGCGTTCGTCGAGGACTTCGTGTCCTGCCGTTTCCGTGGTGAGTCCGAGCTGCGGCCGGCGTCCGAAGTCGATTACATGGACGTCTCGCCGATGCAGACCGTGTCGGTCGCCGCGGCGCTGGTGCCGTTCCTGGAACACGATGACGCGAACCGCGCCCTGATGGGTGCGAACATGCAGCGTCAGGCCGTTCCGACCCTGCGTTCGCAGACCCCGCTGGTGGGTACCGGCATCGAGCGCGCCGTGGCGCGTGACTCCGGCGTCATCGTCTCCGCCAAGCGCGGCGGCGTGATCGACCAGGTCGATGCGGCCCGTATCGTGGTGCGTGTGACCGAGGAAGAAGTCGGCGACAACGACGCTGGCGTCGACATCTACACGCTGACCAAGTACACCCGTTCCAACCAGAACACCAACCTCAACCAGCGTCCGCTGGTCAACGTCGGTGACGTGGTGGCGAAGGGCGACACGCTGGCCGACGGTTCGTCGACCGACCTGGGCGAGCTCGCGCTCGGTCAGAACATGCTGATCGCGTTCATGCCGTGGAACGGCTACAACTTCGAGGACTCGATCCTGTTGTCCGAGCGCGTCGTGCAGGAAGACCGCTACACCTCGATCCACATCGAGGAGCTGTCCTGCATCGCCCGTGACACCAAGCTGGGTGCCGAGGAAATCACCGCCGACATCCCGAACGTGGGCGAACAGGCGCTGGCGCGTCTGGACGAGTCGGGCATCGTCTACATCGGTGCCGAGGTGAAGGCTGGCGACATCATGGTCGGCAAGGTCACGCCGAAGGGCGAGAGCCAGCTGACCCCCGAAGAGAAGCTGCTGCGCGCGATCTTCGGTGAGAAGGCGTCCGACGTGAAGGACAGCTCGCTGCGCGTTCCGCCGGGCATGGACGGCACCGTCATCGACGTGCAGGTGTTCACCCGCGACGGCATCGAGAAGGACAAGCGCGCCAAGCAGATCGAGGAAACCGAGGTCAAGCGGATCCGCAAGGATCTGGACGATCAGTTCCGCATCCTGGAAGGCGCGATCTACAGCCGCATGCGCACCCAGTTGGTCGGCAAGTCCGCGATGAGCGGCCCGGGCGGCCTGAAGCGTGGCACCGAGATCACCGATGCCTACCTCGACGGCCTGAAGAAGGACGACTGGTTCAAGATCAACGTGAAGGAAGAGGACGTCACCGAGTTCCTCGAGCGCGCGGCTGATCAGATCAAGCGCCACCGGGAAGAGTTCGACAAGCGCTTCAAGGAAAAGCAGGGCAAGATCACCCAGGGCGACGACCTCGCACCGGGCGTGCTGAAGATGGTCAAGGTGTTCCTGGCCGTGAAGCGCCGCATCCAGCCGGGCGACAAGATGGCTGGTCGCCACGGCAACAAGGGCGTGGTGTCCAACGTGGTGCCGGTGGAAGACATGCCGTACTCCGCTGACGGCGTGCCGGTCGACATCGTGCTGAACCCGCTGGGCGTGCCGTCGCGCATGAACATCGGGCAGATTCTGGAAGTCCATCTGGGCTGGGCCGCCAAGGGCCTGGGCAAGAAGATCCAGAAGATGCTCGAAGCGCAGGAAAAGGTTGGCGAGATTCGCAAGTTCCTCGACCAGATCTACAACAACCACGTTGCGGGTGCCGTGCAGTACGTCGATCTGAAGTCGCTCACCGACAAGGAAATCTTCACGCTCGCCACCAACCTGCAGGAAGGCGTGCCGATGGCGACGCCGGTGTTCGACGGTGCGGAAGAGACCGAGATCAAGGCGATGCTGAAGCTGGCGGATCTGCCCGAGTCGGGTCAGACCACGCTGTACGACGGCCGTACCGGCGAGGCATTCGATCGCCCGGTCACCGTGGGCTACATGCATTACCTGAAGCTCAACCACCTGGTTGACGACAAGATGCATGCGCGTTCCACCGGTCCGTACTCGCTGGTCACCCAGCAGCCGCTGGGCGGCAAGGCGCAGTTCGGTGGTCAGCGCTTCGGCGAAATGGAAGTCTGGGCGCTGGAAGCCTACGGCGCGGCCTACACCTTGCAGGAAATGCTGACGGTGAAGTCCGATGACGTGCAGGGCCGCAACCAGATGTACAAGAACATCGTCGACGGCAACCACGAGATGTCGGCAGGCATGCCGGAATCCTTCAATGTGCTGGTGAAGGAAATCCGCTCGCTCGCGATCAACATCGATCTGGAAGAGGTCAAGTGACGAACGGGATTCGGGACACGGGATTTGGGAAACGCAACGGCAAGGTGCGTTGCATTCCGGATCTCCCGTCCCGGGTCCCGCACGCCTGATCCTGTTCCAGCCGCGGACCTCGACCCAAGAATTTGCTCCGACCGGAGATTCAAATGAAAGACCTGCTCAATCTGTTCAACCAGCAGCGCGCCACGCCGGACTTCGACGCGATCAAGATCGCGTTGGCCTCGCCGGAGTTGATCCGCTCGTGGTCGTTCGGCGAAGTGAAGAAGCCGGAAACCATCAACTACCGCACCTTCAAGCCCGAGCGTGACGGCCTGTTCTGCGCCGCCATCTTCGGACCGGTGAAGGACTACGAGTGCCTGTGCGGCAAGTACAAGCGCATGAAGCATCGTGGCGTGGTGTGCGAGAAGTGCGGCACGGAAGTGACGCTGGCCAAGGTGCGCCGCGAGCGCATGGGCCACATCGAGCTGGCCAGCCCGACCGCGCACATCTGGTTCCTCAAGTCGCTGCCGTCGCGCATCGGCCTGATGCTGGACATGACGCTGCGTGACATCGAGCGCATCCTGTACTTCGAAGCCTTCGTGGTGATCGATCCGGGCATGACCGCGCTTGAGCGCGGCCAGCTGCTCAGTGAAGACCAGTACCTGGAAGCGACCGAAGAGCATGGCGACGAGTTCGATGCCCGCATGGGTGCCGAAGCCGTGTTCCACCTGCTGAAGTCGCTGGACCTGCCGGGCGAAGTCATCCGCCTGAAGGAAGAGATCACCTCGACCAATTCCGAGACCAAGCTGAAGCGGCTGACCAAGCGCGTGAAGCTGATCGAGGCGTTCCTCGAATCCGGCAACAAGCCGGAGTGGATGGTGCTGACCGTTCTGCCCGTGCTGCCGCCGGACCTGCGTCCGCTGGTGCCGCTGGACGGTGGCCGTTTCGCCACCTCCGACCTGAACGATCTGTATCGTCGCGTGATCAACCGCAACAACCGCCTGAAGCGTCTGCTCGAACTCAATGCGCCTGACATCATCGTGCGCAACGAGAAGCGCATGCTGCAGGAATCGGTCGATGCGCTGCTCGACAACGGCCGCCGCGGTCGTGCCATCACCGGCACCAACAAGCGTGCGCTGAAGTCGCTCGCCGACATGATCAAGGGCAAGCAGGGCCGCTTCCGCCAGAACCTGCTGGGCAAGCGCGTCGACTACTCCGGTCGTTCGGTGATCGTGGTCGGTCCGACCCTGCGCCTGCACCAGTGCGGTCTGCCCAAGAAGATGGCGCTTGAGCTGTTCAAGCCGTTCATTTTCGCCAAGCTGCAGGCGCGTGGCGAAGCCACCACCATCAAGGCGGCGAAGAAGCTGGTCGAGCGCGAGGAGGCCCAGGTCTGGGACATCCTCGAGGAAGTGATCCGCGAACATCCGGTCATGCTCAACCGCGCACCGACGCTGCATCGTCTGGGCATCCAGGCGTTCGAGCCGAAGCTGATCGAAGGCAAGGCGATCCAGTTGCATCCGCTCGTCTGTACGGCATTCAACGCCGACTTCGACGGTGACCAGATGGCCGTCCACGTGCCGCTGTCGATCGAGGCGCAGCTGGAAGCGCGCACCTTGATGATGTCGACCAACAACATCCTGTCGCCGGCGAACGGCGAGCCGATCATCGTGCCGACGCAGGACGTGGTGCTGGGTCTGTATTACCTGACCCGCGAGCTGATCAACGTCAAGGGTACCGGCATGATTTTCTCCGGCATTGGCGAGGCGCGTCGCGCCTACGACAATCGCGCCGTGGAGCTTCACGCCAAGGTCAAGGTGCGCCTGAAGATGGTGCACATTGCCGAAGACGGTACCCGCACGCATGAGACCAAGATCGTGGATACCACGGTCGGTCGTGCCTTGCTGGCGGAAATCCTGCCGGAGGGCCTGCCGTTCGAACTGGCCAACACCGAGCTGACCAAGAAGAACATCTCCCGTCTGATCAACTCCAGCTATCGCTTGCTGGGGCTGAAGGATACGGTCGTTTTCGCCGATCAGCTGATGTATGCCGGCTATCGCTACGCGACCCGCTCGGGCATCTCGATCGGCATCGACGACATGCTGATTCCCGACGAGAAGAAGCCGATTCTGGAAGAGGCCGAGAAGGAAGTCGTCGAGATCCAGCAGCAGTACCAGTCGGGTCTGGTCACCGCCGGCGAGCGCTACAACAAGGTGGTCGACATCTGGTCGCGCACCAGTGAACTGGTGGCGAAAGCCATGATCGACGGCATCGGCACCGAGAAGGTGAAGGACGTCGACGGCAAGATGGTCAACCAGAAGTCGATGAACTCGCTGTACATCATGGCTGACTCCGGCGCCCGTGGTTCGGTGGCGCAGATTCGTCAGCTGGCCGGCATGCGCGGTCTGATGGCTCGTCCGGACGGCTCGATCATCGAGACCCCGATCAAGGCCAACTTCCGCGAAGGCCTGAACGTGCTGCAGTACTTCAACTCGACCCATGGTGCTCGCAAAGGCCTGGCCGATACCGCGTTGAAGACGGCGAACTCCGGCTATCTGACCCGTCGTCTGGTCGACGTGGCGCAGGACGTGGTGATCACCATGGACAACTGCGGCACCGAGGAAGGCGTCATCATGCAGCCGATCGTCGAGGGCGGCGATGTGGTCGAGCCGTTGCGCGAGCGCGTGCTGGGTCGCGTGGTGGTCGAGGACGTCTACGCCCCCGGTGACGACGACGAGGCCATCGTCACCCGCGATACGCTGCTCAACGAGGCTCTGGTCGAGAAGCTCGACAAGGCCGGCGTGCAGATGATCAAGGTGCGTTCGCCGATTACCTGCGAAGCCCAGCATGGCGTGTGCAAGCTCTGCTACGGCCGCGATCTGGCCCGTGGTCATCTGGTCAACATGGGCGAGGCCGTGGGCGTGGTGGCTGCACAGTCGATCGGTGAGCCGGGTACCCAGCTGACCATGCGTACCTTCCACATCGGCGGTGCCGCTTCGCGTGCTGCTGCAGTGGACAACGTGACGGTGAAGACCACCGGCGCGCTGAAATACAACAACCTGAAGTCGGTGCAGCACAAGCAGGGTCACATGGTTGCGGTCTCGCGTTCCGGCGAACTGAGCGTGATCGACGCCAGCGGCCGCGAGCGCGAACGCTACAAGGTGCCTTACGGTGCCACCATCGCGGTCAAGGATGGTGCGCCGGTCAAGCCGGGCCAGACCGTGGCCAACTGGGATCCGCATACCCATCCGATCGTCACCGAAGTGGCCGGTGTGGTTCGCTTCATCGACTTCCTCGATGGCGTTACCGTGCAGAGCCAGACCGACGAACTGACCGGCCTGGAGTCGGCGGTGGTCACCGATCCGAAGCGTCGTGGTGCGCAGGCGAAGGACCTGCGTCCGATCGTGCGCCTGGAAGATGCCAAGGGTCGCGAGCTGAAGCTGCCGGGTACCGACATTGCCGCGCAGTACTTCCTGCCGGCCGGTGCGATCGTGTCGATCCAGAACGGTGCCGAAGTGGGCGTGGGCGACGTGGTTGCCCGTATCCCGCAGGAATCGTCGAAGACGCGCGACATCACCGGTGGTCTGCCGCGCGTGGCCGACTTGTTCGAGGCACGCAAGCCGAAGGAGCCGGCGATCCTCGCCGAGCGCTCCGGCATCATCAGCTTCGGCAAGGACACCAAGGGCAAGCAGCGTCTGGTGATCAAGGACGTCGACGGCAATGAACACGAGGAGCTGATTCCGAAGTGGCGCCAGGTCATCGTGTTCGAAGGCGAGCATGTGGAGAAGGGCGAAACCGTTGTCGACGGCGAGCCGAGCCCGCATGACATCCTGCGCCTGCTGGGTGTGGAGCCGCTGGCGTCGTACCTGGTCAAGGAAATCCAGGACGTGTATCGCCTGCAGGGCGTGAAGATCAACGACAAGCACATCGAGGCGATCATTCGTCAGATGCTGCGCAAGGTCGAGATCGTCGAGCCGGGTGACAGTCATTACCTGCGCGGCGAGCAGATCGAGCGCGTGCGCATCAACGGTGAAAACGACCGTGCGGAAGCCAAGGGCGAACGTCCGGCCGATTACCAGTCGATTCTGCTGGGTATCACCAAGGCCTCGCTGGCGACCGAGTCGTTCATTTCGGCGGCGTCGTTCCAGGAAACCACCCGCGTCCTTACCGAGGCGGCGGTTCGTGGCACACGCGACACCTTGCGCGGCCTGAAGGAAAATGTTATTGTCGGCCGTCTTATTCCGGCAGGTACAGGCTTGGCGTACCACGCATCGCGTCGTCGCCAGGGCGGTTTGTCCGCTTCGGAGCTGGAAACACTCTCCAGTTCCACGCCAGTGGCCTCGTTCGAGGCGCCGGTCGGTAGTGAAAACGGTGTCGAGTAAGCCCGTTCAGGGTATTGCTCGCTGACATACGAAATGAGGTGCATGGATGCACCTCGTGTTCGGGTCCAGGACGGCTGAGCGTTGGCTTGCCTATGGCAGGCTGCTCATGTTAAATTCCCGCTTCTTGGCAGACCGAGCTTGATCGGGCTGCCTTTATGTTTTCAGGAACAGCTACGCATGACGACAGTCAATCAGTTGGTGCGCAAGTCGCGCAGCCCCAAGACGTACAAGAGTGGCTCGCCGGCGCTGCAGAGCAGCCCGCAGCGTCGCGGTGTGTGCACGCGCGTTTACACGACCACCCCGAAAAAGCCGAACTCGGCCTTGCGCAAGGTTGCCAAGGTGCGCCTGACCAATGGTTTCGAGGTCATCAGCTACATCGGTGGTGAAGGTCACAACCTGCAGGAGCACTCGGTGGTGCTGATCCGCGGCGGTCGCGTCAAGGACCTTCCCGGTGTGCGTTACCACACGGTTCGCGGCAGCCTGGACTGCGCCGGTGTCACCAAGCGTCGTCAGTCGCGCTCGAAGTACGGCGCCAAGCGCCCGAAGAAATAATGTCGCGCGGCCCTCGCTGGCCGCTTTACAGGCGGGCAGGAATGTCCGCGAAAATAACGGACAACAAACATGTCGCGTAAAGGTTCACATCCCGCCCGTCTGGTTCTGCCGGACCCCAAGCACGGCAGCCAGCTGATCGCCCGTTTCATCAACATGGTGATGAAGAGCGGCAAGAAGTCGGTTGCTGAAAGCATCGTTTACGGTGCCCTGCAGCATATTGGCGAAAAGAATGCCGAGCCGGTGGCTCTGGTCGAAAAGGCACTGAACAACATCGCTCCGGCGGTCGAAGTGAAGTCCCGTCGCGTCGGTGGTGCCACTTATCAGGTGCCGGTTGAAGTGCGTGCGGGTCGCCGCATGGCGCTGGCCATGCGCTGGGTCATCGACGCAGCGCGCAAGCGCGGCGAGACCTCGATGCCGCGCAAGCTGGCTGCCGAGTTGCTGGAGGCTTCCGAAAGCCGCGGCGGCGCCGCCAAGAAGCGCGAAGAGACGCATCGCATGGCCGAAGCCAACAAGGCCTTCTCGCACTACCGCTGGTAAGTGCTGCATCCGTGCCGTCCTCATCGGCGGCACGGTTGGCTGATG
The DNA here is from genome assembly GCF_054061035.1 of Rhodanobacter sp. TND4EL1. Lineage (NCBI taxonomy): Bacteria > Pseudomonadati > Pseudomonadota > Gammaproteobacteria > Lysobacterales > Rhodanobacteraceae > Rhodanobacter > Rhodanobacter sp. TND4EL1. The sequence goes on along the minus strand of NZ_JBSSDT010000001.1, from coordinate 1,301,103 downwards.
GCTTCTCGCCTCGCCCATGACGGCAAAAAGGATCCGGCGCCCATGCCGGACTTTTCATAAAAGCTGCAGCCGGATGGCTGCGTGAATCCAGGGCAGGATCGCCCGATAAAGGTAGATATCCATGGCACGTACCACTCCCCTCACGCGCTACCGCAACTTCGGCATCATGGCCCACATCGATGCCGGCAAGACCACCACGACCGAGCGCATCCTGTTCTACACCGGTGTCAGTCACAAGATTGGCGAGGTGCACGACGGTGCAGCCACGATGGACTGGATGGAGCAGGAGCAGGAGCGCGGCATCACCATTACGTCGGCGGCAACGACGGCGTTCTGGAAGGGCATGGACGGCTCCATGGAGCAGCACCGCTTCAACATCATCGACACCCCGGGACACGTTGACTTCACCATCGAAGTCGAGCGTTCGCTGCGCGTGCTCGATGGCGCGGTGTTCGTGCTTTGCGCGGTCGGTGGCGTGCAGCCGCAGTCCGAGACCGTGTGGCGCCAAGCCAACAAGTACAAGGTGCCGCGTCTCGCATTCGTCAACAAGATGGATCGCACTGGCGCCAACTTCAACAAGGTGGTTGCCCAGCTGAAGGCGCGCCTGGGCGGAAACGCCGTGCCGATGCAGGTGCCGATTGGCGCCGAAGAGGGCTTCGAGGGCGTGGTTGACCTGCTCAAGATGAAGGCGATCATCTGGGACATGGAATCCCAGGGCATGAAGTTCGAATACCGGGAGATCCCGGCCGAGCTGGCTGATGAGGCTGCCGCGGCGCATGCGTTCATGGTCGAGTCGGCGGCGGAAGCCACCGAAGAGCTGATGAACAAGTACCTGGAAGGCGGCGACCTGAGCGAAGCGGAAATCATCGCCGGTCTGCGTCAGCGCACGCTGGCCAATGAAATCATCCCGATGTTCTGCGGTACCGCGTTCAAGAACAAGGGCGTGCAAGCCATGCTCGACGCCGTGGTCCAGCTGCTGCCGTCGCCGGCCGACCGTCCGCCGGTTGCCGGTGTCGACGAGGACGACAAGGAAGCCACGCGTCCTGCCGACGATGCCGCGCCGTTCTCCGCGCTGGCGTTCAAGATCATGACCGATCCGTTCGTGGGTTCGCTGACGTTCTTCCGTGTCTATTCGGGCATGTTGAATTCCGGCGACGCCGTCTACAACCCGGTCAAGAGCAAGAAAGAGCGCGTCGGCCGTATCCTGCAGATGCACGCCAACGAACGCCACGAACTGAAGGAAGTCCGTGCCGGCGACATCGCCGCCGCGGTGGGCCTGAAGGACGTGACGACTGGCGATACGCTTTGCGCACAGGATCACATCATCACGCTGGAGCGGATGGTGTTCCCTGAGCCGGTGATCTCGATGGCCGTCGAGCCGAAGACCAAGTCCGACCAGGAAAAGATGGGTATCGCGCTGGGCCGCCTGGCCGCGGAAGATCCGTCGTTCCGCGTGCGTACTGACGAGGAATCCGGTCAGACCATCATCTCCGGCATGGGCGAGTTGCACCTGGATATCCTGGTCGACCGCATGCGTCGCGAGTTCAACGTCGAGGCCAATGTCGGCAAGCCGCAGGTGGCCTACCGCGAGACGATCCGTACCAGCGACGTGAAGTCCGACTACAAGCACGCCAAGCAGTCCGGCGGCAAGGGTCAGTACGGTCACGTGGTGATCGAAATGTCGCCGATCAGCGACGCTGACCGTGCTGACGAGAAGATCGCGGCCGGTATCAAGGATGACTTCCTGTTCATCAATGACATCACCGGCGGCGTGATTCCGAAGGAATTCATTCCGTCGATCGAGAAGGGCCTGCGCGAGACGATCACCAGTGGTCCGCTTGCCGGCTTCCCGGTGGTGAACGTGAAGGCCAAGCTGGTCTTCGGTTCGTACCATGACGTCGACTCGTCGGAAATGGCGTTCAAGCTTGCTGCGTCGATGGCGTTCAAGCAGGGCTTCGCGAAGGCGAGCCCGGTGTTGCTCGAGCCGATCATGAAGGTCGAGATCGTCACCCCCGAGGATTACATGGGCGACGTGATGGGCGATATCAGCAAGCGCCGCGGCATGCTCACCGGTCAGGAAGACACGCCGTCGGGCAAGACCATCAATGCGGAAGTTCCGCTGGGTGAAATGTTCGGTTACGCGACCACGATCCGTTCGTTGACGCAGGGTCGGGCCACTTTCACGATGGAATTCGATCACTACGCCGAAGCGCCGAGCAACGTCGCCGAGCAGGTGATGAAGAAGGCGTAAGCCGTGCGATCTTTGTGATCGCGGTAGCAAGGATCAAGACGCGGCCGTTCATGGCCGTCGTCTCCAACGGCGCCCCTCCGTGGACGCATTATCAAATTTAAGTTCTCTCAGAGGTTTGAGTCATGGCAAAGGGTAAATTCGAACGCACCAAGCCGCACGTCAACGTCGGCACGATTGGTCACGTGGATCACGGCAAGACGACGCTGACGGCAGCGCTGACGAAGGTCGGTGCAGAACGTTTCGGTGGCGAGTTCAAGGACTACAGCGCGATCGACGCGGCGCCGGAAGAGAAGGCGCGCGGCATCACGATCTCGACCGCCCACGTGGAATACGAGTCGCCGAACCGCCATTACGCGCACGTCGACTGCCCGGGCCATGCTGACTACGTCAAGAACATGATCACCGGCGCAGCGCAGATGGACGGCGCGATCCTGGTGTGCTCGGCTGCTGACGGCCCGATGCCGCAGACCCGCGAGCACATCCTGCTGTCGCGTCAGGTCGGCGTGCCGTACATCGTGGTCTACCTGAACAAGGCAGACATGGTGGACGACGCCGAGCTGCTCGAGCTGGTCGAAATGGAAGTGCGCGAGCTGCTGTCGAAGTACGACTTCCCGGGCGACGACACCCCGATGATCCACGGTTCGGCCAAGCTGGCGCTGGAAGGCGACCAGAGCGAGATCGGCGTGCCGTCGATCATCAAGCTGGTCGAAGCGCTGGACAGCTACATCCCGGAGCCGGTGCGTACGATCGACAAGCCGTTCCTGATGCCGGTGGAAGACGTGTTCTCGATCTCGGGCCGCGGCACCGTGGTGACCGGTCGTATCGAGCGCGGCATCATCAAGGTCGGCGACGAAATCGAAGTGGTCGGCATCCGCGACACGCAGAAGACCACGGTCACCGGCGTGGAAATGTTCCGCAAGCTGCTGGATCAGGGTCAGGCGGGCGACAACGCCGGTCTGCTGCTGCGCGGCCTGAAGCGTGACGACGTCGAGCGTGGCCAGGTGCTGGCCAAGCCGGGCACGATCACCCCGCACACCGATTTCGAAGCCGAAGTCTATGTGCTGTCAAAGGACGAGGGTGGCCGTCATACGCCGTTCTTCAAGGGCTACCGTCCGCAGTTCTACTTCCGCACGACCGACGTGACGGGCGCCTGCCAGCTGCCGGAAGGCGTGGAGATGGTGATGCCGGGCGACAACGTGAAGATGGTGGTGAGCCTGATCCATCCGATCGCGATGGACGAAGGCCTGCGTTTCGCCATTCGCGAAGGCGGCCGTACCGTCGGCGCCGGCGTGGTGGCCAAGGTCATCAAGTAATCGTCTGACCGGACGCGGGGTTCCTCCGGGAGCTCCGCGTCTGCCGCCCGTTCCGGGTGGCTGAGTGAAGGGTTCTGGCGCTGATTGCGGAGCCTCTTCACTATTGCAAAATTTGCAGGTATACTTCGCAGCTCACTAGTCGGACAGACATGTTCTGGACGACCTACCGCGAAATGAGGCGCAGGAAGCGCTTCGAGTTCGCTGGCCTTGGAATGGCCCTCGCAAGTCGACGTGATCACGGGACAAGTCCTGTAGACACGTCATTTTTTGCGCGAGATTCGAATTGTGCCAGGCGAGCTGTTGCAAGCTCGCCTGGTGTTTTTAGCAGAGGCCGTGCGATTTGTTGGTGGCCTCTGGTGTGGTGGCAAAGGGTAGTGCGAGGCGGTGAGAAGCCGTTTCGTTTCACATTACGTTCTTTAGACAACAGGACACGGTTATGGCGAACCAGAAGATTCGGATTCGGCTGAAAGCGTACGATCATCGACTGATCGACCGCTCGGCCAGCGAGATCGTCGAGACGGCTAAGCGCACGGGTGCCACGGTACTCGGCCCGATCCCGCTCCCGACCAAGATCGAGCGTTACACCATTCTGACGTCGCCGCACGTCGACAAGGATGCGCGCGACCAGTACGAGACCCGTACTCACAAGCGTGTGCTCGACATCGTCGACCCGAACGACAAAACCGTGGACGCGCTCATGAAGCTTGATCTCGCCGCTGGCGTCGATGTTCAGATCAAGCTCGGTTGAGCGACAGACAGGATACGAATATGAGTATCGGATTGGTTGGCCGCAAATGCGGCATGAGCCGGCTCTTCACTGAAGATGGCCGCTCGATTCCGGTGACGCTGATTGAAGCGACGCCGAACCGGGTGACCCAGCTGAAGACGGACGATAATGATGGCTACAGCGCCGTCCAGGTTTCCGCCGGCACCAAGCGCGCGAATCTGCTGACGCAGCCGCTGAAGGGCCACTACGCGAAGGCGAAGGTTGAGCCGGGTCGTGGTTTGTGGGAGTTCCGTGTGTCTGCCGACGATCTCGGCAAGTACACCGTGGGTGCCGAGATCAAGGCTGACGACGTGTTCACCGTCGGCCAGATCGTCGATGTCGCCGGCGTGTCCAAGGGCAAGGGCTTCCAGGGCACGATCAAGCGCTGGAACTTCAAGATGGGTGATGCCACCCACGGTAACTCGCTGTCGCATCGCGCGCCGGGCTCCATCGGTCAGCGCCAGACTCCGGGTCGCGTGTTTCCCGGCAAAAAGATGTCCGGACATATGGGTGCGGTCAACCGCACGCAGCAAGGTCTGGAAGTGGTCAAGGTCGACGTCGAGCGTCACCTGATTGCGGTGAAGGGCGCGGTACCGGGTGCAACCGGTGGCGACGTCATCATCCTTCCGACGACCAAGGGTTGAGGAGAGACGCCATGGAACTCAATGTTATTGGCGCCAAGCCGCTCAGCGTGTCCGATGAAGTGTTCGGCGGTGAGTACAAGAAGGCCCTGGTCCATCAGGTCGTGATCGCCTATCAGGCGGCCGGTCGTGCAGGCACCCAGTCGCAGCTGTCGCGCGGCGAAATGTCCGGTACCACCAAGAAGTTCAAGAAGCAGAAGGGCGGTGGCGCCCGCCACGGTGACTATCGCGCCCCGATCTTCGTGGGTGGTGGTCGCACGTTCGCAGCCAAGCCGCGCAGCTACGAGCAGAAGGTCAACCGCAAGGCTTATCGCGTTGCGATCCGTTCGATCTTCTCCGAGCTGGCTCGTCAGGGTCGGTTGAAGGTCGTCGAGAGTTTCGGCATCGATACGCCGAAGACCTCCGCGATGGTGGCCAAGCTGGCCGAGCTGGAAGTTTCCGGTCGCGTGCTGCTGGTTTCCGAGGATGCGTCCGAGTCGGTTTTCCTGGCTGCGCGGAACATTCCCTACATCCATGTGCTGGACGTGATGGGTATCAACCCGGTCAGCCTGGTCGGTTCCGACCATGTGGTGATGACGGTTGATGCTGTGAAGAAGGTCGAGGAGTGGCTGGCATGAACAACGAACGCATTCTCGATACGCTGCGCGCGCCGCACATCTCCGAGAAATCGGCGCGTCTGGCCGAGCACAATCAATACGTATTCGTGGTCGCCCCGACCGCAACCAAGGCCGATGTCCGTGCTGCCGTGGAGAAGCTGTTTGACGTGTCCGTCAAGCAGGTCAACCTCGTCAACACCAAGGGCAAGGTCAAAGCTTTCCGCCAACGCGCTGGCAGCCGCCAGGGCAAGCGCAAGGCCTACGTGCGTCTTGCCGATGGCCAGACCATCGACGTCGCCGCCAAGGCCTGAGCCAGGAGTTCTGTGAGATGGCACTAATCAACCACAAGCCGACCTCGCCGGGTCGCCGTGACGCAGTCAGCGTCAAGACGGAAGGGCTGTACAAGGGCGCGCCGTACGCGGCGTTGACCGAGTCGCAGTCCCGCACCGGCGGTCGCAATCACCACGGTCGCATCACCGTGCGTCATCGCGGCGGCGGTCACAAGCAGCATTACCGCATCATCGATTTCAAGCGCGACAAGGAAGGCATCGCCGCCCGCGTCGAGCGTATCGAATACGATCCGAACCGCACCGCGCATATCGCGTTGCTGTGCTACGCCGATGGCGAGCGCCGTTACATCATCGCGCCGAAGGGCGTGAAGGTGGACGATCGCCTGGTGTCCGGTCGTGACGCGCCGATCAAGGCGGGCAACTGCCTGCAGCTGCGCAACATCCCGATGGGCAGCACGATTCACTGCATCGAACTGCGTCCCGGCAAGGGCGCGCAGATCGCACGCAGCGCTGGCGCCTCGGTGCAGCTGGTGGCACGCGAGTCCGGTTACGCCACGCTGCGTCTTCGCTCCGGCGAGATGCGTCGCGTGTCGGTTGACTGCCGCGCAACCATTGGCGAAGTCGGCAATGGCGAGCACAGCTTGAAGAAGCTGGGCAAGGCCGGCGCCAAGCGTTGGCTGGGTATTCGTCCGACCGTTCGCGGTGTGGTGATGAACCCGGTCGACCATCCGCACGGTGGTGGTGAAGGCAAGACTTCAGGTGGTCGTCATCCGGTCAGCCCATGGGGTACGCCGGCCAAGGGCTACAAGACCCGTAACAACAAGCGCACGCAGCAGTTCATCGTGCGTCGTCGTACCAAGTAACAGGAAACCGACATGCCTCGTTCTCTGAAGAAAGGTCCGTTCGTCGACCTTCACCTCGTGAAGAAGGTGGAAGCTGCGGTTTCCGCCAACAACAAGCGCCCGATCAAGACCTGGTCGCGTCGCTCGATGATTCTGCCGGAAATGGTCGGCTTGACCATCGCCATCCATAACGGCCGTCAGCACGTGCCCGTTCTGATCAACGAGAACATGGTCGGGCACAAGCTCGGCGAGTTCGCGGTGACCCGGACGTTCAAGGGCCATGTCGCCGACAGGAAGGGCAAGTGATGAGCACTGAAGCCAAAGCGATCCTGCGTGGCGCCCGCATTTCGGCGCAAAAGGCACGCCTGGTGGCTGACCTCGTCCGCGGGCTTCCCGTGGGTCGGGCCAGCGACGTGCTCACCTTCACCAACAAGAAGGCTGCTCACCTTGTCCGCAAGGTGCTGCTGTCGGCCGTCGCCAACGCCGAGAACAATCTCGGTGCTGACGTCGACGAGTTGAAAGTGGCCAGCATCTTCGTTGACGAAGGTCCGGCGATGAAACGCATGCATGCCCGCGCCAAAGGCCGCGGTTCGCGCATTCTCAAGCGCACCAGCCACATCACTGTGGTTGTTGGTAACTGACCGAGGATATAGACGATGGGTCATAAAGTTCATCCCACCGGTATCCGCCTCGGCATTGCCAAGGATTGGAACTCGAAGTGGTTCGCCAACAAGCGTGATTACGCCAAGTATCTCGTGGCCGATATCAAAGTCCGCGACATGCTGAAGAAGAAGCTGGCTGCTGCCGGTGTCTCCCGTATCCAGATCGAGCGTCCGGCCAAGACCGCACGCGTGACGATTCACACCGCCCGTCCGGGCGTGGTGATCGGCAAGAAGGGCGAGGATATCGAGAAGCTGCGCAAGGAAGTCAGCGACATGATGGGCGTTCCGACGCACATCAACGTCAACGAAGTGCGCAAGCCGGAGCTCGACGCCCAGCTGGTGGCCGAGTCGATCGCGCAGCAGCTCGAGCGCCGCATCATGTTCCGCCGCGCGATGAAGCGTTCGGTCGGCAACGCGATTCGTCTGGGCGCGCTGGGTATCAAGATCAACGTTTCCGGTCGTCTGAACGGTGCCGAGATCGCCCGTTCCGAGTGGGCTCGCGAAGGTCGCGTGCCGCTTCACACTCTGCGTGCGGATATCGATTACGGCACCGCCGAGGCGAAAACCACCTACGGCATCATCGGCATCAAGGTCTGGATCTACAAGGGCGAGATCTTCGATCTGGCCGCAGCCAGCCAGGAGTCGAAGGACGAGCCGTCGCAGCCGCGCCGCGAAGGTGGCGAAGGTCGTCGTAATGATTCGCGTCGCGAGGCCGGTGACGGCCGTCGCGAGCGGTCTGCGAAGTAAGGAGAGTTGCCATGTTGCAACCTAAGCGAACCAAATACCGCAAGCAGTTCAAGGGCCGCAACGACGGTCTGGCGCAGTGCTCCAATCTCGTCAGCTTTGGCGAGTACGGACTGAAGGCAACGACCCATGGCGCGCTCACCGCACGTCAGATCGAAGCCGCGCGTCGTTGCATCACCCGCTTCGTCAAGCGTGGTGGCAAGTTGTGGATCCGCGTGTTCCCCGACAAGCCGATCACCAAGAAGCCCATCGAAGTCCGCATGGGCGCCGGCAAGGGCAGCGTCGAGTTCTGGGTCGCTCCGATCCAGCCCGGTCGCATGCTCTATGAAATCGAGGGTGTCGACGAGTTGACGGCTCGCGAGGCGTTCCGCCTGGCCGCCGCCAAGCTCTCGGTGCAGACTCAGTTTGTGACACGGGCGGTGATGTGATGGCCAGCAAAGATATCAACAACCAGTCGGCCGACGAGCTGAAGCAGCATCTGCTGGACCTGCGCAAGGAGCAGTTCAATCTGCGCATGCAAAAGGGTTCCGGCCAGCTCACCCAGCCGCACCAGCTGCGCCGCGTTCGGCGCGACATCGCCCGCACGAAGTTCGTGCTCGGCAGCAAGAAGTAAGGGACGGCCGACATGAGCGACAACCAGATTCAAGCAGAAGCGAAGAAGGCGCGTACCCTCGAGGGTCGCGTCACCAGCAACAAGATGGACAAGACGGTTACCGTCCTGGTCGAGCGTCAGGAGCAGCATTGGCTGCTCGGCAAGATCATTCGTCGGTCGACCAAGTTGCATGCGCAGGACGACCTGGGTGCGAACGAGGGTGACCTCGTGCGTATCGCCGAGTGCCGTCCATTGTCCAAGACCAAACATCACCGCGTGGTTGAGATCATCACGCGCGCCAACGTCTAAGGGAGGGTGCAGACATGATCCAGATGCAAAGCACGCTTTCCGCAGCGGACAACAGCGGCGCGAAGGAATTGATGTGCATCAAGGTGCTCGGCGGCTCCAAGCGCCGTTACGCCGCGATCGGCGACGTCATCAAGGTCACCGTGAAGGATGCGATTCCGCGCGGCAAGGTCAAGAAGGGCGAAGTGTATAATGCCGTGGTGGTTCGCACCGCCAAGGGCGTTCGCCGTCCCGATGGTTCGCTGATCCGTTTCGACGGCAATGCAGCGGTCCTCCTCAACAACAAGCTCGAGCCGATCGGTACCCGTATTTTCGGGCCGGTTACCCGCGAGCTGCGCAGCGAGAAGTTCATGAAGATCGTCTCGCTCGCGCCCGAAGTGCTCTGAGCGGAGATCACATAATGAACCGTATCCGAAAGGGTGATCAGGTGCTCGTGATCACCGGCAAAAACAAGGGTCAGCGCGGCGACGTGCTGCGTGTTGCAGGCGAGCGTGTGTTCGTCTCCAACGTGAACCTGGTCAAGCGTCACACCAAGCCGAATCCGCAGGCCAATCAGGCCGGTGGCATCGTCGAGCGTGAGGCCTCGATCCATCTCTCCAATGTGCAGCTGTTCAACCCCGCCACGAACAAGGGTGAACGCGTCGGCACCAAAACGCTCGAAGATGGGCGCAAGGTCCGCGTGTTCCGTTCGAATGGCGAGGTCGTGGACGCGTAAGGAATCACGATCATGACCCGCCTCGAAAATTTCTACAAAGAGCAGGTAGTCGCCAAGCTCACTGAGCAGTTCGGCTACCAGAACGTGATGCAGGTTCCCCGCATCACCAAGATCACGCTGAACATGGGCGTGGGCGAAGCTGCCGGCAACAAGAAGGTGCTCGAGAACGCCGTGGCCGACATGGCCAAGCTCTCGGGCCAGAAGCCGATCACGACGAAGGCCCGCGTTTCGGTGGCCTCGTTCAAGATCCGCGACGGCTGGCCGATCGGTTGCAAGGTGACCTTGCGCCGTGCCCAGATGTTCGAATTCCTTGATCGACTGATCAACATCTCGTTGCCGCGCGTGCGCGACTTCCGCGGTGTGTCGGCGAAGGCGTTCGACGGCCGTGGCAACTACAACTTCGGTATCAAGGAACAGATCATTTTCCCTGAGATCGACTTCGACCAGGTTGACGCGCTGCGCGGCATGGATATCTCCATTGCCACCACCGCCAAGACCGACGAAGAGGCGAAAGCCCTGCTGGCAGCGTTCAGCTTCCCGTTCCGTAACTGATAGGCGTTATCCATGGCCAAGACATCAATGGTGAACCGCGATATCAAGCGGACCAAACTCGTCGAGAAGTTCGCTGCCAAGCGCGCCGAACTGAAGGCGATCGTGCTGAGCCCCAAGTCCTCCTACGAGGAAAAGATGGAAGCCCAGGCGAAGCTGCAGAAACTGCCGCGCGACGCCAGCCCGGTGCGCCAGCGCACTCGTTGCGCACTGACCGGTCGTCCGCGTGCTGTCTACGCGAAGTTCGGGCTCGGCCGCAACAAGCTTCGTGAAGCGACCATGCGCGGTGACGTGCCGGGTCTGCGCAAAGCCAGCTGGTAAACCAACGTTCCGCACCGACCGAGAGGGCAACGCCCCTCTCGGCCGAGTGGCCGGTTGCAGCATCCGCTGCAGCCGCTGGATGCGACTACCGCATCGCTATTCGCTAAAACCTGAAAATGCTGTTATAGTCGGCGGTCTGCGCAACGCAGTCTGGCGTCTTGCCAGCTCACAATTTGATTGATTTCCGGTTTTCTCGGATATCGGTGCACTCTGAAGGATGTTTTCATGAGCATGACTGATCCCATCGCCGATCTGTTCACGCGTGTTCGCAATGCCCAGGCCATGGGCAAGCCGACCGTGCGTATGCCGTCGTCGAAAATGAAGGTGGCGATCGCCGACCTTCTCAAGAACGAGGGCTACATCCTCGACGCCAAGACTTCCGCCGAGGAAGGCAAGCCGGTGCTCGAGATCAAGCTCAAGTATTTCGAGGGCCAGCCGGCCATCGAACGCATTTCCCGTGTCAGCCGCTCCGGCCTGCGTGTGTATCGCGGCAAGGACGAGCTGCCGAAGGTCCTCGGTGGCCTGGGTATCTCGATCATCTCGACTTCCGCTGGTCTGTTGACCGATGCGCAGGCCCGTGCCAAGGGCTTGGGCGGCGAAGTCATCGGCCAAGTGGCATAAGGAGTCTTTCGATGTCACGTGTTGCCAAACAACCCATTTCCCTGCCCAAGGGCGTCGAACTGACCGTCAACGACGATCAGATTTCGGTGAAAGGTCCGAAGGGCACCTTGACCGTCCACCATCTGCCGGGCGTCACCGTCGCGGTGGACAACGGTGTGGCGAACATCAGCCTCGACGAGGGCGCCGACGACAAGTTCGGCGGCACCGCTCGCGCGCTGCTGGCGAACATGGTCACCGGAGTGTCCACCGGCTACGAGCGCAAGCTTGAGCTGGTCGGCGTCGGCTACCGCGTTTCCATGGCCGGCAAGTCGCTGAACCTGAGCCTGGGCTTCTCTCACCCGGTGGTCTTCGAGGCGCCGGAAGGCGTCACGATCGAGACCCCGACGCAGACCGAGGTCCTGATCAAGGGCGCGGACAAGCAGGTGGTCGGTCAGGTTGCTGCGAAGATCCGCGGTTTCCGTCCGCCCGAGCCGTACAAGGGCAAGGGCGTGCGTTACTCCGGCGAGAAGATCAACCTGAAGGAAGCCAAGAAGGCCTAAATGCGCTGTCCCTGCGCGTAGATCCTGGTCATCCATGGCCAGACTCTCACCAAACGCAGGTAACAGACATTCCGTGCCGATCCGCTTTCGAGGAATACAGAAATGAACAAGAACGAAAATCGCCTGCGTCGCGCCAAGTCCACTCGTTGCCACATCCGCAAGCTGGCTGTCGCCCGCCTGTCGGTGCATCGCACGGGCCAGCACATCTACGCGCAGGTGTTCGATGCTTCCGGCGTGAACGTGGTGGCTGCTGCCTCCACCGTGCAGAAGTCGGTTGCCGAAGGTCTCAAAGGCACCAAGAACCTGGCGGCTGCTGCGGCGGTGGGCAAGGCAGTGGCAGAGCGCGCCATGGCGGCAGGTATCGAGTCGGTCGCATTTGACCGTTCGGGCTTCCGTTTTCACGGTCGCATCAAGGCACTGGCCGAAGCGGCTCGCGAAGCTGGTCTGAAGTTCTAAGTAGCACCGGGTCGGGTTCGCCCGATTTCCGCAGCGTCACCTAAAACTCCAAGCGGCTCAGCCGCAAGCAAAGTCCCGGTTCGCTGGGCACATGGAAAAGAACATGTCTTCTACCGATCGCGAAAATTCCGACGGCCTGCTGGAAAAGTTGATTGCCGTCAACCGTGTGGCCAAGACCGTAAAGGGTGGCCGCCAGATGAGCTTCACCGCACTGACCGTTGTCGGTGATGGCGAAGGCAAAGTGGGTTTTGGTTATGGCAAGGCGCGCGAAGTGCCGGTGGCCATCTCCAAGGCCATGGAGCGCGCCCGTCGCCAGATGGTCGACATCGAGCTCAATAACGGTACGTTGTGGTACGCCGTCAAGGCGAACCACGGCGCTGCCCGCGTCTACATGCAGCCGGCTTCCGAAGGTACCGGTGTGATTGCCGGTGGCGCCATGCGTGCCGTGCTGGAAGTGGTTGGTGTGAAGAACGTACTGGCCAAGGCCGTGGGTTCGCGCAATCCGATCAATCTGGTGCGCGCGACGATCAAGGGCCTGCAGGCGGTTGCCTCTCCCAAGAAGATCGCCGCCAAGCGTGGCAAGACCCTGGACGAGGTGTTGGGCAATGGCTAAGAAGAACGAAACCGCCGCCGCCACGGTGCGCGTGCGTCTGGTCAAGGGTCTGCGCGGTGTGCAGGCGCGTCATCGCCTGAGCGTCAAGGCGCTGGGTCTGGGCAAGATCAACGATGTCCGCGAGCTGAAGGACAGCCCGCAGGTTCGCGGCCTGATCAACACGGTCTATTACCTGGTCCGGGTCGAGGAGTAATCATCATGCGTTTGAATGACATTCAGCCGGCCGCCGGTTCGCACAAGACGCGTCTGCGCGTTGGTCGTGGTATCGGTTCGGGCATGGGCAAGACTGCGGGTCGCGGTCACAAGGGCCAGCATGCCCGTGCCGGTGGTACCCACAAGTTCGGTTTTGAAGGCGGCCAGATGCCGCTGAATCGCCGGATGCCCAAAGTGGGCTTCCGTTCGAAGAAACAGGCCGAGAGTCAGGAAGTTTTCCTGTATCAGCTGGCCAGCCTCAAGGTTGACGTGATCGACGTCGTTGCGCTGCATCAGGCTGGCCTGATCAACAGCCGCGCGAAGCGGGTCAAGGTCGTCCTCAAGGGTGAAATCGGTCGCGCGGTGAAGTTGTCTGGTTTGCTGGCTACCGCCGGCGCCAAGGCAGCCATCGAGGCGGCCGGCGGCAGCGTGGAGTAATCCGGTGGCAGCAGCCAAGGGCAACGCACTCGGCAAGCTCGGCAAACTCACGGAGCTTCGCCAGCGCATCTTTTTCGTGATCGGTGCGTTGGTGGTGTTCCGGCTCGGTTCGTTCATTCCGGTTCCCGGTGTCAACCCCGAGGCGATGACCAGCCTGGTCAGCGGCAACGGCCTGATGGACATGTTCAACATGTTCTCCGGCGGCGCACTGGCGCGGTTTTCGGTGTTCGCACTCGGCGTCATCCCGTACATCTCGGCATCCATCGTCTTCCAGATGATGGGCGCGGTGGTGCCAAGCCTGCAGAGCCTCCGCAAGGAAGGCGAAGCCGGCAAGCGCAAGATGACGATGTATACGCGTTATGCCACGGTGGCACTGGCGGCCTTCCAGTCGTTTGGTATCGCGATGGCGCTGCAGGGTCAGGTGGCAGCAGGCGGCGCTCCCGTCGTTTACACGCCCGGCTTCGGTTTCATCATGTCGTCGGTGGTGGGGCTTACCGCAGGCACGATGTTCCTGATGTGGCTCGGCGAGCAGATGACGGAGCGGGGCGTCGGCAACGGCATTTCGCTGCTGATCTTCGCCGGTATCGTCGCCGGTCTGCCCGGGGCGGTGGTGCATACGCTCGGCATGGCCAGCAACGGTGAGTTGTCGCTGATCAAGTTGCTGATGGTGTTCGGCCTGGCGCTTTTAGTGACCGCTTTCGTGGTGTTCATGGAGCGGGCGCAGCGACGGATCACGGTGAATTACGCGCGACGGTCTGGTGGGCAGAAGGCCTACATGAACCAGAGTTCGAATCTGCCGTTGAAGATCAACATGGCGGGCGTGATCCCGCCGATCTTCGCCTCGAGTCTGCTGATGTTTCCGGCGACCGCGGTGAGCTGGTTCAGTACCGGGCAGCAGTCGCGCTGGGTGCAGGACCTGGTGCAGGCGCTGAGTCCGGGCAACCCGTTGTACGAGATTGTTTTTTCGGTATTGGTGATCGGTTTTGCGTTCTTCTACACCGCGATCGTGTTCAACGCGGATGAGACGGCCGACAACCTCAAGCGGTCGGGTGCCCTGATTCCGGGTATTCGTCCGGGCAAGGGCACGGCCAACTACATTGATGCGGTGATGACTCGTCTGACCGGTGTCGGTGCGTTGTATCTGGTACTGGTGTGTCTGGTGCCATCGTTCATGCAGAACGCCTGGCATGTGCCGTTCTATTTCGGTGGCACGTCGCTGCTGATCGTGGTGGTGGTGGTGATGGACTTTACCTCTCAGGTGCAGGCGCACCTGGTCAGTCACCAGTACGAAAGTCTGCTCAAGAAGGCCAATCTGCGTCGCAACTAGTGGCTGCTGGTGCGAGTGTGGCGTTGGTCAAGGTAGGAAGCTGGCGGCGCTTCGGTGTCGCAGGGCTTTCCAGTCAGGGTAATTCAGGTTAAAATTGCGCGTTTACCGCGCACGAAACGCATCGGAGAAGTACATCATGGCGCGCATCGCGGGTGTCAATTTGCCGGTCCAGAAGCATGTCTGGGTTGGTCTGCAGAGTATTTTTGGTATCGGCCGCAGCCGAGCCAAGCAAGTCTGCGTGGATGCTGGCGTGGTTCCGACCACCCAGATCAAGTCCCTCAGTGAAGGCGAGGTGGAGAAGATCCGCCACGAGATCGCCAAGTACACCGTCGAGGGCGATCTTCGCCGCGAGGTGGGCATGGCTATCAAGCGCCTGATGGACTTGGGTTGCTACCGTGGCCTGCGCCATCGTCGTGGCCTGCCGGTGCGCGGCCAGCGCACGCGTACCAACGCACGTACCCGCAAGGGTCCCCGTCGCGCGATCAAGAAGTAACGGATTCCGAATATGGCTAAGCCGGTTAAAACCAAGAAGAAGATCAAGCGCGTTGTCACGGATGCCGTGGCGCACGTGCAGGCCTCCTTCAACAACACCATCGTCACCATCACCGATCGCCAGGGCAATGCCTTGTCGTGGGCCACTGCCGGCGGCGCCGGTTTTCGTGGCTCGCGCAAGTCGACCCCGTTCGCAGCGCAGGTTGCGGCCGAGAAGGCTGGCCGCGCCGCAGGCGACTACGGCGTGAAGACGGTCGAAGTGCGCATCAAGGGCCCAGGCCCGGGTCGCGAGTCGGCCGTGCGTTCGCTGAATGCGCTCGGTTACAAGGTGTTGAACATCATCGACGTCACGCCGATTCCGCATAACGGCTGCCGTCCCCCCAAGAAGCGTCGAGTCTAAGGAGTAACCCATGGCCCGTTATCGTGGAGCTACCTGCAAACTCGCCCGTCGCGAGGGTGCGGATCTCAGCCTGAAGAGCCCGGCGCGTGCGCTGGATTCGAAGTGCAAACTGGAAAACAAGCCCGGCCAGCATGGCGCGAACAAGCGCATGCGCATGTCCGACTATGCCGTGCAGTTGCGCGAGAAGCAGAAGGTCAAGCGCATCTACGGTGTGCTTGAACGTCAGTTCAGCAACTACTACACCAAGGCGACCACCCTCAAGGGCAACACCGGTGAAAACCTGTTGCGTCTGCTTGAGAGCCGTCTGGACAACGTCGTCTATCGCATGGGTTTTGCGGTCACCCGCGCCCAGGCCCGTCAGCTGGTTGCCCACAAGGCGATCATGGTGAACGGCAAGAAGGTGAACATTCCTTCTTATCAGGTTCGTCCGGGCGACGCGATCGCGTTGACCGAAAAGGGTCGCAGCCAACTGCGTGTGCAGGAAGCGGCAACCGTGTTCGACACCATGGACTTGCGTCCGATCTGGGTCGAAGTGGATTCCAAGAAATTCGAAGGTACGTTCAAGTCGGTGCCGGATCGCGGTGATCTGCCGTCCGACATCAATGAAGCGTTGATCATCGAGCTTTACTCGAAGTAATTACCGGAGCTCTGCATGGCAGTTTCGTCAACTAGTGTGCTGCGGCCGCGTGGCCTCAGCGTCGAACAGCTCGGAGCCAACCGCGCCAAAGTGGTGGTCGAGCCGCTCGAGCGTGGCTTCGGCCACACCCTGGGCAACGCGCTGCGACGCGTGCTGCTCTCCTCGATCCCTGGCAGTGCCATCGTCGAGGTCGAAATCGATGGCGTGTTGCATGAATACACGACCCTGGAAGGTCTGCAGGAGGACGTGATCGAAGTCCTGCTGAACCTCAAGGACGTGGCCATTCGTCAGCATACCGGCGATGAAGTCACCCTGACCTTGTCCAAAAAGGGCAAGGGCGTGGTCACGGCCGGCGACATCGTCGTCGACCACTCGGTGGAAATCATCAACCCCGAGCATGTGATCTGCCACCTGACCAAGGACATCGCACTCAACATGCGGTTGAAGGTGCGTCGCGGCGTCGGCTATCAGCCGGCCAGCGCTCGCCAGCATCCGGATGACGAGGCACGTCCGATCGGTCGCCTGCAGCTGGATGCGTCGTTCGCGCCGGTGTTGCGCGTGGCTTACGAAGTGGACGCCGCTCGTGTCGAGCAGCGCACCAACCTCGACAAGCTGGTGCTGGACATCGAGACGAACGGCACCATCGGCGCTGAAGACGCAGTCCGCAAGGCTGCCGAGATCATCAACGACCAGCTGTCCGTGTTTGGTGACTTCTCGCGTCGCGAGAGCGCCACCGACAAGGCGGAAAAGAGCGGCTTCGATCCGTTGCTGCTGCGTCCGATCGATGATCTGGAGCTCACCGTGCGTTCGGCGAACTGCCTGAAGGCCGAGAGCATCTACTACATCGGCGATCTGGTGCAGAAGACCGAAGTGGAGCTGCTGAAGACGCCGAACCTTGGCAAGAAGTCGTTGACGGAAATCAAGGACGTGCTGGGCGGGCGTGGTCTCGCACTCGGCATGAAGCTTGAGAACTGGCCGCCGCCGGGTCTGTCGCACGGCATGCAGCTGGGTTGATTGAGGTTCGCGGTCACTCGTGACCGCCGTGTACCGGCTTGCTGGCGAGGTTGAGTTTCGGCTCTCTCGCCAGTCGCCAAAGGCGGCCACCCTGGCCGCCGCGTTTTTTTGGTGATCCCTTTGATCGCCGTGTCGTTTCGGTGTGACGGGCAGGGGTCTACCTGCTCCGTCAACCGCCAGGTCGGTCATTCAGGACCGAACCTCCAACAAGGGCCCGGTAGAAAAAGGCTCCTCATAGCGGGTAACCGCGGGAATCCGGACACAAGCGCCGGTTTTTCATAACAACAGACAGAGAATCAGTCATGCGCCATCAAAAATCCGGACGCAAACTCAATCGCACCAGTTCGCATCGCGAAGCGATGTTCAAGAACATGGCCTCGTCGCTGATCAAGCACGAACTGATCCGCACCACCCTGCCCAAGGCGAAAGAGCTTCGCCGCGTGGCGGAGCCGCTGATCACCTTGGCCAAGAACGATGGTGTTGCCAATCGTCGTCTCGCTTTTGCGCGCCTGCGCGACAAGGAAGCGGTCGGCAAGCTGTTCGTCGAACTGGGACCCCGTTACAAGGAGCGCCCCGGTGGTTACCTGCGTATCCTGAAGTGCGGCTTCCGCCCTGGCGACAATGCGCCGATGGCGTATGTCGAGCTGGTCGGTCGTCCGCAGGTCGAGGCCGTCGACGCCGAGTAAGTCGCTCAGACTGAAACGCGCAGGTCTGCATCATCGAAGCCCGGCCGGGAAACCAGCCGGGTTTTTTGTGCGAGATTCACCCGTTGGCGAGTCGATTTGAAACGTTTCCGCCGGACGGGCTGACAGCGCCACGGCGAACCGGTAAGGTCACGGTTCCGCAACGCAACAAAGTGCCATGAACCCATTCCGCTGGTCTTATCGCGTCACCTTTTTCGTCGGCTTCCTGATCTGTGCCGCATTGCTGGCGTTCGCGCTCTACGCAGAGTACGGATTGGGCATGACGCCCTGTCCGTTGTGCATCTTCCAGCGCATGGCCTTCCTCGTCATGGGCTTGTTCTTCCTGCTCGGTGCCATTCATGCGCCGCGCGGCAAGGGCCGTTGGGTTTATACCGGGGTGGTGCTGGCCGGTGCGGTGGGCGGCATCATCACGGCCGGTCGCCATCTGTGGCTGCAAAGCCTGCCTGCCGATCAGGTGCCTTCGTGCGGCCCTGGCTTGGGTTACATGCTGGACGCCTTCCCGTTCGCGAAAATGTTGAAGCTGGTATTCACTGGTTCCGGTGAGTGTGCGCAGGTGGAGCCCATCCTCGGTCTGCCCATGCCTCTGTGGAGTCTGCTGTGGTTCGTCGTGTTGGCGTTGCTTGCCGTGCTGGCGACGTGCCGCCGGGCCGTTTCGAAGTGAATGCTTCAGCCGCTGTCGGGAATTCGCAATGACTCAAGCTGCACCGAACGTCTTCGATTCCAGAGACTGGGAGCCGGCCTCATGGCAACGGCACGAAGCGCTGCAACAGCCCCGCTACGACGACCCCGAAGAACTGGCGCAGGCCACCACCGAACTTGCGCGCCTGCCGCCACTGGTGACTTCATGGGAGGTGCTGGCGCTGAAGCAGGCGCTGGCCGAGGCCCAGGACGGGTCGCGCTTTCTGCTGCAAGGCGGTGATTGCGCGGAGAGCTTTGCCGATTGCAGCAGTCCGGTCATCTCCAACCGCCTGAAGGTGCTGTTGCAGATGAGCCTGGTGCTGGTGCACGGGTTGAAGAAGCCGGTGCTGCGCGTGGGCCGGTTCGCCGGGCAATACGCGAAGCCGCGCTCCACGGACGAGGAAACCCGTGACGGCGTCAGCCTGCCGAGCTTCCGCGGCGATCTGGTGAACGGCCCTGAGTTCACCGCGGCCGCGCGGCGTCCTGATCCACAGCGGATGATCAAGGCGCATGCACATTCGGCGCTGACGATGAACTTCGTGCGGGCGCTGATCGACGGCGGTTTTGCCGATCTGCGTCATCCGGAATACTGGGACCTGGCCTGGGTGGAACATTCACCCCTGGCCGCTGAATACCGCCAGATGGTGTCGGCCATTGGTGATTCGTTGCGCTTCATGGAAACGCTGGCTGGCCCGATCGGCGGCTTCTCCAGGGTGGATTTCTTCACCTCGCACGAGGCCTTGCTGTTGCACTACGAGGAGGCGCTGACACGCGAAGTGCCGCGCAATCCGGGCTGGTTCAACCTGTCCACGCATTTCCCGTGGATCGGCATGCGCACGGCGGCGCTGGATGGCGCACACGTGGAGTATTTCCGCGGCATTCGCAATCCGATCGCGGTCAAGGTGGGACCCACGGTAACGCCGGATCAGCTGTTGCCGTTGATCGACGCGTTGAATCCGCACGACGAGCCGGGCCGGCTGACCTTGATCCACCGCATGGGCAACGCCAGGATCGCGACGGCACTGCCGTCGCTGCTCGAAGCGGTGAAGCGGGACGGACGCAAGGTGTTGTGGGTGGCCGATCCGATGCACGGCAATACCGAAAGCACGTCGAACGGTTACAAGACCCGGCGTTTCGACAACATTCGCGGCGAACTCGACCAGGCGTTCGATATCCACGCGGCGGCTGGTACGCGGCTGGGCGGCGTGCATCTTGAGCTGACCGGTGAGGACGTCACCGAATGCACGGGAGGCGCGCGCGGCTTGTCCGAACGCGACCTCGAACGAGCCTACAAGTCGATGGTCGATCCGCGCCTGAACTACGAGCAGTCGCTGGAGTTGGCGATGCTGATCGTGCGCAAGTCGGTGGGCAGCCCTTGAGGTGGAGGCGATGACATCTGTCATCGCCAGTTGCTGGCATGACGCACTGACACGCGCCGGCGGTCGGCACGAGACTGGTGCGTACCGATCCATGGCCAGATTCGACTGATGAACGCAACGAAACCGGCGCCTGCGCGCGTCGATCCCTGGACGCTTGCCGGGCTGGCGCTGCTGTTGTTGCCGTTGCTGACCATGGGGCATGAGGTGGCCGGGCACGCACTGACCTGCGTCGCCACCGGTCATTGGCCCAGCGAGATCGGCGCGTATTACGTCGAGTGTCCGGGTACCGGGCCATGGGCCCGGCGCATCGTGGCCATGGCCGGTACCGGCATGGACGTGGTGCTGGCCGTGCTTGCACTGGTCGGCTGGCATCGCGCGCGGCGGGCACTGCCACGGCTGGCGCTGTGGATCGTGTTCACGGTGAAAGGCATGGTGGCCGCCGGCTACTGGATGTTTTCCGGGGTGTCCAATCTGGGTGACTGGGGCCCGGATGTCGGTGGCGGCATCGGTCCGCTGCCCTGGCCTTGGCTGTGGCGCGCGGTCCTGTTCGCGGTGGGCCTGTTCGTCTATATCGCGGTGACCCGTCGCTCGATCCGGATGCTGGCCGCGATGCTCGGCGGCGGCGAATCCGCGCATCGCTTGCAGTGGCGCATCGCGATGACGGTCTACCTGATAGGCGGCGTATCCGCGCTGCTGGTCAGTCTGGTCAATCCGCTTGGCATCGTGATCACCCTGATCTCGGCCGTGGCGTCGTCATTCGGCGGCACCGCCGGCTTGTTCAACGTGGCGTATGCGAAATCCCGCGCCGAAGCGCCGCGGGATTTCCAGATTGGCCGGCACCCGGCGATCGTCGTGACGGGCGTACTCGTGACCTTGGCGTTCGCGATCGTGCTGGGGCCGACGCTCTACCTGCATTAGTCGTGCGATGGCGCTTCAGGCGCGGCCACCGGCTTGCCGTCCACCGTATCGAGGAACTGCGGCGCCTGCCAGGCGTGGGCGTGCTGCTCGAAGCCATAGGCGATCGCGATCAGGGTCGGCTCGCTCCACCTGGCGCCGAACAGCACGATGCCGACCGGCAGGCCGTGCGCAAAGCCGGCTGGCACGGTGATCGACGGATAGCCCGCCACGGCTGCCGGCTGCGACGCTCCGCCAACGGTGGGATCACCGCTGACGATGTGATCGCCCAGCACCGGATCGGTCATGAAGGCTGGGCCCCACGATGGCGCGAGCAACGCGTCCAGATGCTGCGCTTTCAGGGCGGCGTCGATGCCTTGCGGGCCGGACAGCCGCTTTGCCTTGGCCAGGGCATCGACATAGGCCTTGTCGGTCAGCGGCCCTTTCTTGTCGGCCTGCTCGAACAGTTCCTGGCCGAACCACGGCATCTCCTCGCCGGCATGCGCACGGTTGAAGGCGATCAGATCGGTCAGCGTCTTCACGCCAAGCCCCTGACGAGTAGCCAGGTAGGCGTTGATGTCGTGTTTGAAGTCATACAGCAGCACGGTCATTTCCGGCGCGCCCAGATCGGACAGATGGGGCAGGGTGACCGGGTCGATGATGATCGCGCCCTGGGCCTTCATCAACGCGATGGATTGCTCCAGCACGCGGTCGGCATTGGGTTCGGCGCCGGCCAGTTGGCGCACCACGCCGATACGCTTGCCGTTCAGGCCGTTCGGATCGAGGAAGCGGCGATAGTCGGTGGCGTGACGGTCCGCCTCGGCGGTGGCCGGATCGCGCGGGTCGCTGCCGGCGATCACGCTGAGCAGTGCCGCGGCATCGCTCACGCTGCGCGCCATCGGGCCGGCGGTGTCCTGGTTGTGGCTGATCGGCACGATGCCACTGCGGCTGACCAGGCCCAGGGTGGGCTTGATGCCGACAATGCCGTTCATCGCGGCCGGGCAGATGATCGAACCGTCGGTCTCGCTGCCAATTGCCACGGTGGTCAGGCCGGCGGCCACCGCGGCGGCGGAACCGGCACTCGAACCGCAGGGATTGCGGTCAAGTACGTAGGGATTGCGGGTTTGGCCGCCGCGTCCGCTCCAGCCACTGCTGGCATGGTTGGAACGGAAGTTCGCCCATTCACTCAAGTTGGCCTTGCCGAGAATCACCGCGCCGGCCTTGCGCAGGCGTTCGACCAGGCCGGCATCTCGTGCCGCCGGTGCCCCGACCAAGGCCAGTGAGCCCGCCGTGGTCAGCATGCGATCGCCAGTGTCGATGTTGTCCTTCAGCAGAACCGGAATGCCGTACAGCGGTCCACGCTTGGCGTTGGCGGCCCGTGCCTCATCAAGTTTGCCGGCAAGCAGCAACGCATCCGGATTGGTTTCGATCACCGCGTGCAGAGTGGGGCCGGAGCGGTCGATCTGTTCGATCCGCTTGAGCATCTGTGCGTTCAGCTGCCGACTGTCGAGCGTGCCCGCGTCCATGCGCTGCTGCAGCTGGTCGATCGACGCGTAGGCGACTTCGGCTGCCGTGGATGGGGGAACGTCGGCGGCCATCACGGGGATGGCGAACAAGGCGGTGACAAGTGCGGCAAGTTGGACGGCTGGACGATTCACGGTAACCCCCGGTATGGATGAGGCGGCACGCTGCGGCGTGATGGCAGCTTAGCTCCGGCGCGTGCCGGATGCCGACACGGGATGCGTACAATGGGGAAATGACTATGATCACCGCCCCGTTTCCCGTCAGGTTGTTCGTCCTTGTCGCCGTATTCGTTGTCGCCATGGCAGGCAGTTCGGCCAGTCGTGCGGCTGATGCCCCCACGATTCCCGACACCTTGCAGCAGCGGATCGCCGCCTGCACCAGTTGTCATGGTGAGCATGGCGAAGGCACGCCCGGCAGTGGCTATTTCCCGCGCCTTGCGGGCAAGCCGGCTGCCTATCTCGCACGGCAGATGCAGGATTTCCAGAACGGCCTGCGCAAATACGCACCGATGGAATACACCGTGCGCCAGTTGCCGCCCGCTTACATGCAGGAAATCGCCGAGTACTTTGCGGCCCAGCAGGTGCCCTACGCACGTTCGGCCCTGCCCAAGCTTCCCGCCGAAACCCTGCAGCGTGGCGACGCGTTGATCGCCAAGGGCGATCCCGCACGCAAGATTCCCGCTTGCAGCAGTTGCCACGGCAGCCAGCTGACCGGGGTGGAGCCGTCCACGCCGGGGCTGGTCGGTTTGCCGTATGACTACATCAGCGCGCAGCTGGGCTCGTGGCGCACGCATACCCGCTCCACCGTGGCGCCGGATTGCATGGCCACGGTGGCAAGCCGGCTCAGTGCATCGGACATCACGGCGGTGGCCGCCGCGCTGGCCAGTCGCGAATTGCCGGCAGATACGCGTGCGCAAGCCGCCGGTTCGGTGACGCCGCCCTTGTCGTGCGGCGTGCTGGGTGGGACCGGAGACCATTTGTGAAAGCGTGGCGAGGGTTGCTGGTGATCGCGGTGCTGATCGTGCTGGCGCTGGCCTGGTTCTGGTTTGGCGGCGCGCATGCACCGGTTCCGCGGTCATCCAGCAAGGTCTCGGCGCTCACGCTGGCCGACCCGGAGCTGATCGCGAAAGGCCGATATCTGGCCACCGTCGGCGACTGCGCCGGCTGCCATACCGCTCAGGGCGGTGCGCGCTACGCCGGCGGGCGTGCGCTGGCCACGCCGTTCGGTGACATCCCGGTACCCAACATCACGCCTGATCGCGAAACCGGCCTCGGCGACTGGAGTTTCGAGGATTTCTGGCAGGCCTTGCATACCGGCAAGGGGCGTCACGGCGAGCTGCTCTACCCGGCGTTTTCCTATACCTCGTATACCAAGGTGAACAAGGACGATGCGCTGGCGATTTTTGCCTGGCTGCAGTCGCTGGCGCCGGTGCATCAGCCTGGCGGTGCGCCGTCGCTGGCCTTTCCTTACAGCGTGCGCAACAGCCTGAAGGCCTGGCGCGCGCTGTACTTCACGGAGGGCGAGTTCAAGCCCGACCCAGCGCAATCCGCCGAATGGAATCGCGGCGCCTATCTGGTGCAGGGGCTGGGGCATTGCAACGAATGCCATGCCGCGCGCGACTCGCTGGGTGGCACGCCGCAAAACCTCCATCTGAGCGGCGGGCAGATGCCGGTGCAGGATTGGTACGCGCCGGACCTCAGCACGCGCAAAAACGGCGGTCTGGAAGGCTGGAGCCAACAAGACATCATCAACCTGCTGAAGACCGGTCAGTCCGCCCGGGGCGTGGCCTTTGGTCCGATGGCCACGGTGGTATCGGGCAGCACCCAGCACATGACCGATGCCGACTTGCGGGCAGTCGCCAGCTATCTGCAGTCGCTGCCGCCGCGAGCGCCGGCAACGCCGCAGGAGACGCTGTTCGATGCCAAGGGACTGACTGAACTGGGTGGCAAGGTATACGCACAGCACTGCGCGGACTGCCATGGACGCCTCGGTGAAGGCGTGGCCGGCATCTACCCGCCGCTGGATGGCAACTCCTCGGTGACCGAACCGACCGGAATCAACGCGACCCGCATGGTGCTGCTCGGTGGTTTCGCACCGGTCACCGCCGCCAACCAGCGTCCGTATTCGATGCCGCCTTTTGCCCAGCAACTGAGTGACGAGGAAGTGGCGGCGGTGGTGACTTACCTGCGCCGAAGCTGGAGCAACCACGGTTCAAGCGTGCGCGCCGAACAGGTGCGCGCCTCGCGCCACACGCCGATCGAGTGATCCGTGTCAGTCGCCGCCGCGGAGGGCGCGGTAGCGTATCGCCAGTGCCCGCCACGGCTCGATATTCCAGTGCCCCCGTGCCTGCCCGGAGGGCGAGGGCAGCACGAACAGCGGTGTGTCGCCGAGGGTATCCGCCTGCGCGCCGTAGCTGACCGCATGACCCAGCGCGGCCCGTGCCGCGTTCTTGCTGGTGAACGCGAGCAGCCGCGGAGAGTGGTGTTCGATCTTGGCGCGCAGGGCGGGTACGTCGAAAGCATCGGGTGGCAGCTCGGCGTCATTGCCGGAGTGGCGCTTGGCCAGGTCGGTGAGGCCGATGCCCCACTCGGGCAATTGCGGAAATTCCGCCGGCGCCAGCAGGCGCGGGGTGATACCCGCCTCGAACAGTGCGCGCCAGAACAGATTGCCCGGATGCGCGTAATACGCGCGCTCGGCGGCCGAGCGCCGGCCCGCGGCGGTGCCACAGAACACCAGGGTCAGGCCCGGTTGCAGCAGGTCCGGCAAGATGTGGTTGTCAGTCCGCCGCGGCATGTTCGTCCAGCAGGAAATCGGTGAACTGGAAGCGTCCGTCGCGCAACACCGATTCGCCCCGGCGCAACTTCAGCGGCGTGCCGAACAGCGGTCCGGCGTAGCTCAGCGTATGGAATTCACCGCGCTCGCCACAGGGGTCGACCGCGGCCGGCAAGGTGTCGAGCAGGGCGGCGTCATAGTTCCTGCCGCAGTAATCCGCGCCCAGTTGCTGGGTGTCCACGCAGCACAGCACCGCCTGGTGGCCTTCGCTGACGAAGCGCCGCGACAGCATTGCGGTGTCTTCGCCCCATAGCGGGAACACCGCGCGCCAGTTGTCGCGGCCGAGCTGGCGTACACGGTAATCGCGCACGTCTTCCAGAAACAGGTCGCCGAAGGCACAGTGGCGAATGCCCGGCCAGCGCATGCGCGCCTCGACCAGCGCTTGCGCGTGGGCCTCTTCGTAGGCTTCGTTGCTGCCGGGCCAGTCCAGCATCACCTCAAGCACCGGCAGACCCAGCGCCGCCGCTTGCGCCAGCAGCACGGCACGCGGCGTGCCGTGCATGGCCACTCGCTGGTAGTTGCGATTCACCGTGGTCAGCAGGGAAACCACCTGCCATTGCGGGTCGGCCAGCAGGCGCTGCAAGGCCAGCAGGCAGTCCTTGCCGCCACTCCAGGCCAGCAGGATCGGGGTGGTCATCGGTTCAGCTCCGGGGTGGCTGGTTCGTCCATCGCATCCATTTTGCGTTATCTGCGCTATGAAGGCTCATCCCGTGCCGTGATTCATCGACAGTCCGTGGCCGCACCGCTATAAAGATGATCTATCTGGGGAGTATGCAGTGAGCGAAGAAATCCTGATCAACGTGACCCCGCGTGAGACGCGGGTCGGGGTGGTCGAGAACGGCATGTTGCAGGAAGTGCACGTTGAGCGGGCATCGAAGCGCGGTTATGTGGGCAACATCTACAAGGGGCGCGTGCAGCGGGTGATGCCGGGCATGCAGGCGGTGTTCGTGGAGATCGGGCTGGAACGTGCGGCGTTCCTGCACGCGTCGGACATCGTGCGGCCCACGCCGCCCGAAGGCAGCGAGGGCAGCGGCCATGTCCCCTCGATCAGCGAGCTGGTGCACGAAGGCCAGGAAATCGTGGTGCAGGTGGTCAAGGACCCGATCAGCAGCAAGGGGGCGCGGTTGTCGACCCACCTGTCGATTCCGTCGCGCTACCTGGTGCTGCTGCCGTACGCACGCACCTTGGGCATCTCCGCGCGCATCGAGGATGAAGCCGAACGCCAGCGCCTGCGCGACGTGCTCAATCCGCTGATCGGCGAGGCGCCGCTGGGTTACATCGTGCGCACCAATGCCGAGGGCCAGAGCGCCGACTCGCTGGGCTTCGACGTCACCTACCTGGGCAAGGTCTGGCGTGTGGTGCAGGAGAACATCGCCAAGGCGAAGATGGGCGAACGCGTCTACGAAGAGCTGTCGCTGCCGCTGCGCAGCCTGCGCGACATGCTGAACGACGATATCGAGAAGGTGCGCGTGGATTCGCACCTCACCTTCGACAACGTGGTCAAGTTCGTGCACAAGTTCATGCCCAGTCTGGACGATCGCATCGAGCACTACGACGGCGAGCGGCCGATCTTCGACCTGTACGGCGTCGAGGACGAAATGCAGCGCGCGCTGAAGAAGGAGGTGCCGCTGAAATCCGGTGGTTACCTGATCGTCGACCAGACCGAGGCGATGACCACCATCGACGTCAACACCGGCGCCTATCTGGGTACGCGCAACCTGGAGGAAACGGTCTACCGCACCAATCTGGAGGCAGCCCAGGCGGCGGCGCGACAGCTGCGCCTGCGCAACCTCGGTGGCATCATCATCATCGACTTCATCGACATGTCGGACGAGGAACACAAGCGCCAGGTGCTGCGCATGCTGAACAAGGGTCTGGCACGCGACCATGCCAAGACCACCGTCTATCCGATGTCGGCGCTGGGCCTGGTCGAGATGACCCGCAAGCGCACCACCGAAAGCCTGGCCCGTCAGCTGTGCGAGCCGTGCCCGGCCTGCAACGGTCGCGGACTGCTGAAGACCGCAGAGACCGTGACCTACGAGATCTTCCGCGAGATCACCCGGGCGGTGCGTCAGTTCAACGCGCAGCAACTGCTGGTGATGGCCAATCCGATCGTGGTCAACCGGATCCTCGAGGAAGAGTCCAGTGCGGTGGCCGAACTGGAAGAGTTCATCTCCAAAAGCATACGCTTTCAGGCTGAAGAGCATTATTCGCAGGAACAGTTTGATGTCGTCTTGCTGTAAATCCATGCCGGATCGCCGCGCGTGAACGCGTTGTGGCAGCGGCGGTTGCACCGCTGCGCCCGCGCTTCGGGCTGGGTCGCCGGAGTCGCGCTGATCCTGCTTGCCCTGATGGCGGCGCTGGCGCAACTGTTGCTTCCCTTGCTGGCACGCCACCCTGAATGGGTGGCGGCGCAACTCAGCGCGCGGCTGCAGCGGCCGGTCAGCTTTGCCTCGATGGAGGGGCGCTGGACGCCTTCCGGCCCCGAATTCGTGATGCACGGGGTGAAAGTCGGCGCCGCCGCTGGCGAGGCGGGCGCGGTGCTGGATTTGCCCGAATCCCAGTTGAAGTTCGACTTCGGCGGCTGGCTGCTGCCGTCGCGGCACCTGATCAACCTGCATGTGCGCGGTTTGCAGCTGGATCTGCTGCGCCAGGCCGATGGTTGGCATGTCAACGGCATCGGGGTGGCCGGTGGCCCACAGCGCCAGCCGCTGTCACTGGGGCATCTTTCCGCCGATCTGTGGCTGGAAGATCTGCGCCTGTCGGTCGATGACACGGTACTGCACAAGCAATTCACCCTGCTGTCGAAGCAACTGCGGCTGAGCCACCAGGGCGATCAACTTCGTTTTGGCGGCGTACTGCAGCGTGAGGGGGTGAGCGCCGCCGTGCGCAGTGCCGGTCGTTTCCGCGAGGATGGCAGTTCCGGACAGGTCTGGGTGAGTGTCGACGGCGCCGAATTGAAGCCGCTGCTGGATGGCATCGACATGGGCGGCTACGCGGTGCAGCAGGGCCACGGCAAGCTCAGTGCATGGATGGATTGGCGCCATGGGCAACTGGACCGCAGTCTGGTCCGGTTTGACCTGGATACGCTCGCCGTCAGCGCGCCCGGCGGTGGCGAGGCCACCGTCAACGTGCTGCACGGCCTGGCCGGAGTGAACCACACCCCGGACGGTTATGAGCTGCGGTGGGGTGGCGATGACGGCAGTGCACTGGCGCTGAGCCTGCATCAGGCCGACAGCGCCAATGCCGTGGTCAACGCGGTTGCCCGTCACTTGCAGATCGAGCCCTTGCTTCCGTGGCTGGCCCTGAAACCCGGTTTGTCCCCCGCATTGTCGCAGTGGGTGGGGCGTGGACACCCGCATGGCGAAGTTGAACAACTGCGTCTGCAATGGGGCCGCGGCACCGGCTTGCGCGCACTCGACGTGACGTTCGGTGGCCTGGGCATCGACCCGGTCGGCAAGCTGCCCGGCGTGAGCCATCTGGACGGCCAATTGCGCGGCGATGCCGAGGCGTTGGCGCTGACGCTGCCGACCCAGGCGACCACGTTGAGTTTCCCGCAGACCTTCCATCAGCCGTTCGTGCTGTCTGCCGTGGGCGGCACGCTGGCGTTCTGGTCGCAGGATGGCCAGTCGCATATCGGTGTCGACACGCTGGACTTCAGCGGCGAGGGCTACGCCGGACAGGCGCGTGGCGAAGTGGTCTTGCCCGGGCAGGGCGGCGCGCCGTTCATGGATCTTTACGCCTCGCTGGATCATGCCGACGTGGCGGCGGCCAAGTTGTTCTGGCCGACGAGCTCGATGTCGCCGCACACCATCGAATGGCTTGATCACGCGCTGCAGTCGGGCCAGCTGGAGTCGGCCCAGGTGCTGGTGCGAGGCGACTTGCGTGACTGGCCGTTCCGGCATAACGAGGGGCGCTTCGAAGCGCGCGCGGTGATCAAGGGCCTGAACCTCGACTACGGCGACGATTGGCCGCACGCCGAGGGCGTCGATGCGGTGGCCAGCTTCGTCAACAACGGCATGCTGGTCGAGGCCAGCAGCGGCCACTCGCTGGGCGTGAAAGTCGACAAGGCGGTGGCGCTGATCCCGGACTTCGCCAGTCCGCTGCTTGACCTCAATGTGCAGGGCAGCGGCAGCGGCGCCAGCCTGATGGAGTTCGTGCGCAAGAGCCCGATCGGCAGCCACGAGGCCGATACGTTGGCCAAGCTCAAGCTTGGTGGCAGTGGCAGCTTCGGTATTCATTTGATGCTGCCGCTGCACGAGGAAGTGGGTTCCGAAGCAAAGCTGGACGGCATGGCTCAACTCAAGGATGCCGATCTTGCCGCGCCGGAATGGAACCTCAAGCTGGACAAGCTCAACGGGCCGCTGAAATTCGACCTGCACGGCATGCAGGCTGGCCCGCTCGCGGCCAGCTTCCGCGGCCAGCCGTCGACATTGCAGATGGCCATTGCCGGTGCCAACAGTGATCCGGCCACCGTGTTGTCGGCCCATTTGCAAGGCAACTACCGCATCGACGAACTGGTGGCCGATTACCCGACGCTGGACTGGCTGGGCAAGCTGTCCGACGGTCGCGGTCCTTTCGATATCGGCTTCACCATCGCGCATGTCGCCGGCAGCGACGCGATGAGCGAGTCGCTGGTGGCGACCTCCTCGCTGCAGGGTGTTGCGCTGAATCTTCCGGCGCCGTTGCACAAGCCCGCGGCGGCCACGCTGCCATTGCAGCTGACCATGAGCCTGCCGATCGCCGGCAGCGAGCTGCGTTTCTCCCTCGGTGATGCGTTGAACGGCTACCTGCGACTTGCCAATGGCGAGCAGCACCCGCTGGCCGGCACGCTGGCCCTGGGCGGTCAGATGCCGACCACGCTGCCCGGACGCGACCTGCGCGTTCGCGGCCATGCGGATCGGCTGGATGTCACCGGCTGGGTGCAGCAGCTGGCAGGGGGTGGCGGCAGTGGCGGGCCTGGTCTGGAAAGTCTCGATATCAGCACGGACCAGGCACAGTGGTTCGGCAATCAGCTGGGGGCGCTGAAGTTGCACGCGAAGCCGGAGCCGGATGTCTTGAGCGTTGACGTGGAAGGGCCGGCGATGCTTGGCAACTACAGCGTCCCGACACAGGAGCTGGACAAGCGCGGCGTCACCGCGCGGTTGCAGCGCATGTACTGGCCAAAAGCGGCCTCGGCGGAACCCTCCGCCGGTTCGCACAAGGCGGCAGGCAAGTCGAACGCCATGCCGATCGCCGCATCGCCGGTGGTGCCGGCAGCGGATCCGGCGAACACCGGCATCAATCCCGCGTCGTTGCCGCCCTTCCATCTCTGGGTAGGCGACCTGCGTCTGGGTGATGCCAAGCTGGGCGAGGCCCGGCTGGAAACCTGGCCGACCGCCGATGGCCTGCACATCGAGCAACTGCGCGCGCTGTCCAGCCGCGTGCAGATCAACGGCAGCGGCGACTGGAACGGTACCGCCAGCTCCAGCCATACCCATATGCGGATCAACTTCGCGGCCGAGGACCTGGGGGATATGTTGGCGGCGCTGGGTTTCGACGGTCTGGTCAATGGCGGCAAGACCCGCGATCAGCTGGACGCGCGTTGGCCGGGTTCGCCCAGCGGACTGTCACTGGCCACCATGGACGGCACGCTCAGCATCCAGGTCAACGACGGTCGAATTCCTGAAGCAGCCTCACCCGGCGTGGGGCGGTTGCTGGGCCTGGTCTCGCTCGCCGAATTGCCGCGAAGGCTCACCCTGGATTTCGGCGACGTGTTCGGCAAGGGGCTCGCGTTCGACTCGATCACCGGCGACTTCAAACTGGCCAACGGCAACGCCACCACCGACAACCTGGTGATCGCCGGCCCGGCGGCGAACATCAGCGTGACCGGTCGCACCGGCCTGCGTGCGAAAGACTATGACCAGCAGATGCAAGTGGTGCCGCATGTGGGCAACAGCCTGCCGCTGGTCGGCGCGGTGGTGGGCGGGCCGATTGGCGCGGCCGCCGGATTCGCCGTACAGGGCCTGCTCGGCAAGGGCCTGAACAAGGCCGCCAGTGCGCGCTACCGGGTCACCGGCAGTTGGGACGATCCGGTCATGACCCTGATCGAAAAGCACGGCAGGAAGTCGCCGCCCGCCTCGCCGCTGCTTCAGCCCATCGGCCAGCCCGCGGCGGCAGGCAGCGTGAATACCCCGGCGCCGATCCCGCTGATGGTGTTGCCACCGGCCGCAGCCGGCAGCAGCACGGCTCCCGTGCCGGCGAGCTCCGTCTCGCGCTGATCCGTCAGGCGCTCAACCCGTCACGCCGACGGGCCAGCCCGATCCTTGTTGCCACGGAACGGAAACAGTTGCTGCCTGACGAAGCCATCCGGCATGTAGTCACCGACCACGCCATAGCGTTCGGGGAACTTGTTCTTCGACTTCACCGCCGTGCCGAACAGGTAGTCGAGAAACGCGTAGTGCGCCGCGTAGTTCTTGTCGATCGCCTCGTCGTCGGACGCGTGGTGCCAGTGATGGAAGTCCGGCGTCACCAGCACATATTTCAGCGGCCCCCAGGGCAGGTGAACATTGGCGTGGTTGAACACTGCCTGGAAACCCACGATCAGGATGTAGCCGTTCATCGCCGCCTCGGAGAAGCCGAGGATGTACAGCGGCGCCAGCACGCACACGCGGGTGAAGATCAGCTCCAGCATGTGCTGGCGTGAGCCGGCCAGCCAGTCCATCGTCTTCACGCTGTGGTGCACCGAATGGAAGCGCCACAGGAACGGCACCTCGTGATACGCGCGATGCGTCCAGTACTGCGCCAGGTCAGCCACCAGCACGCACATCAGCAGCTGCGGCAGGAACGGGATGTGCTGCACGGTCTGCTGGAAGTTGCTGCTCACCAGCCAGCCGAACATGTGGTGCAGCAGGAAATTCACCGTCAGCAGCGCCAGCCCCACGATGAAATGATTCACCGCGAAATGCTTCAGATCGGTCTGCCATTCCTTGCGGAAAATGGCCTGCCCCTTGTACAGCGGAAAAAGCTTTTCGATCACCACGAAGATCAGCGTGGAACCGAGCAGGTCGAGGATGAACCAGTCCAGCCCGATGTACGGCGTATGGTCGGGGAAGGCACCGACCGGCACGCGCGAACCACCCAGCGCCACCGCCGCGATCACCAGCAGGAAGGCGGTGATGTTGAGGTTGCGCTGGCGGCCGAGGATCACGTTGCCCAGCGACATGCCGCCAGCCACCAGCAGTCCGCCCAGCAGCACCTGGCGCAGCACGTCGACCGAGTATTTGTGGCGCAGGTCCGGCGTGGTCAGATACTGCGGAAAATGGAAGGCGATCACCGCCAGCAGGCACAGGAACCCGAGCGACAGCGCGATCACGCCGCTGATCTTGCCCAGCCCTGGTTTCAGTTCGCCATCGCGTTGCAGCAGCTCGCGGGTGTCAGCCACCGGTTGCACGGCGCGCTCGAGGGCTTCGCGGGCAGCCTCGCGTTTCGAATGGTCGCTCACAAGTGATCCTTCACGTCACGCGCCGGCTGGCGCTCGGCGCATGGTACCGGGCTTTAAAGCCGCCAGCGCAAGCCCCATGTGGGATAGTTCCTGATCGACCGCCGACAAGCTGATAACCCATGGATTCATTGATCGCCCTCGCCGAAAGCAAATTGTTGTCCCCCGGCGGCATCGCCACCGGTGACCTCGATCGCGTGTTCACCCAGCTGATGGGCCCGTCGATCGACGCCGCCGACTTGTATTTCCAGCACTCGCGCAGCGAGTCGTGGACGCTGGAGGAAGGCATCGTCAAGGATGGCAGCCACTCGATCGAGCAGGGCGTGGGCGTGCGCGCGATGTCCGGCGAAAAGACCGGTTTCGCCTATTCCGACGAGATCGTGCTGCCGCAGCTGCTGGAAGCCTCGAAAGCCGCGCGTGCGATCGCCCACGACGGCAACGGCGCCGGCAAGCCGCTGGCGCTGCACAACGCCCGTTCGCTGTACCCGGCGATCGACCCGGTCGAGAGCCTGCCGAACCCCGACAAGATCGCCTTGTTGCGCGAAGTTGATGCCTACGCGCGTTCGCGCGACCCGCGCATCAAGCAGGTCATCGTCAGCCTCGCTGCCACCATGGACACCATCCTGATCGCCGCCTCCGACGGCACCCTGGCCGCCGACGTGCGCCCGCTGGTGCGCATCAACGTGCAGGTGATCGCCGAGTCGAACGGCCGCCGCGAACAGGGCTACTCCGGCGGCGGTGGCCGCTACGGTTATCGCGAATTGATCGAGAACGGCCGCGCACTCGGCTTCGCCGACGAGGCCGTGCGCCAGGCACTGGTCAACCTGGACTCAGTCGATGCGCCCGCCGGCCAGATGACCGTGGTGCTCGGACCGGGCTGGCCCGGCGTGCTGCTGCACGAAGCGATCGGCCATGGCCTCGAAGGCGACTTCAACCGCAAGGGCAGCTCCGCGTTCTCCGGCCGCATCGGCCAGCGTGTCGCCGCCAAGGGCGTCACCATCGTCGATGACGGCACGCTCGCCGGCCGCCGCGGCTCGCTCAGCATCGACGACGAAGGCACCCCGACCGAGTGCACCACGCTGATCGAGGACGGCATCCTCAAGGGCTACATGCAAGACAAGCTCAACGCCCGCCTGATGGGCATGGCACCGACCGGCAACGGCCGCCGCGAATCTTTCACCGCCTTGCCGATGCCGCGCATGACCAACACGTACATGCTCGCCGGCCAGCACGATCCGGCCGAGATCATCCGCTCGGTGAAAAAAGGCCTGTACGCACCGAATTTCGGTGGCGGCCAGGTCGACATCACCAACGGCAAGTTCACCTTCTCCGCCAGCGAGGCCTACCTGATCGAGGACGGCAAGATCACCCGCCCGGTGAAGGGTGCCACCCTGATCGGCTCCGGCCCGGACGTGCTCAATCGCGTGTCGATGATCGGCAACGATCTGGCGCTGGATGAAGGCGTGGGTGTCTGCGGCAAGGACGGTCAGAGCGTGCCCGTGGGCGTGGGCCAGCCGACGCTGAAAATCGATTCGATGACGGTGGGTGGCACAGCCTCGTAATGCTCTGCTCCCTCTCCCGCGGCTTTGCCAGGGAGAGGGGCGCGGTGAGGGCGCCCTTGTCCCCACCGGCGTAGGGCGAGCACCGCCAGCCGCCTTCTCCCCGCGTGACGTCGCGTCGTGGCCAACTCTCGCAGGAACCCGCTCGCGGGCGATGCTCTTCTGGATGCTGCGAGGTCGCGAGCAAGAGTTTTCGTCTGCCTGCGGCAACCGAGCCAGCTTTCTCTGTGTGGCCAGAGCCAGGGTGGCCCACTGCGCCGCAGGAGCGGGGCGAACGGCGAAGCCGGCCCGAAGGTCGCAGGGGCCGGATGCCAGGAGCAAAAAGAAGCTACCGCGGCTGGGGCTTCCTGGCCTCGGGCAACTGCTTCTGCGTGGCCTCACCGCGGATCCATGCCCTCGCCCTGTCCGTTACCGGGGGCGCTACCGCTAATCGGTGGCGAGAGCCGAAGGCCGGCGAAGGCCATTGCTGCGCGCTCAATAGTGAGCGACGAAGGCTGCCAACGGCCAGCTCGGACAATCGCTGTGGACCAGGTTGCCGCAAAACTGCCGCTAAAAACCGACATCAAGCGGTCGGTTGCGGATCTCAAGTCCGCATGTGCGCACCCACGAAAGCACGGATATTGCCGCTTTAGCCGCTGAGCAAATTTGCAGTGACAGGAGAGCGATGCCGGCAGAATGCCTTGCGCAACGGCGTACAACTGTCCCATTGTTCCCGGTGCCGCTCTTCAACCATCGTGTCGCCGTGTCCCCATCTTCCGTGCCCCGCTTTTCGTGTCGAAAGATCTTCGCCTTCTCGCTGCTGCTCTTGCTGGCGCCAATGGCCCGCGCGCAGGCCCCGCACACCGTGCAACTGCAAGACCTCACTTGGACCGAGTTGCGCGCCCAGATTGCAGCGGGCAAGACCACCATCATCATTCCGATTGGCGGCACCGAGCAGAGCGGGCCCTACATCGCGTTGGGCAAGCACAATGTGCGGGCGGCATGGCTGTCGCAACGAATCGCCGAGCAGCTGGGCAATGCGCTGGTGGCACCGGTAGTGGCCTACGTGCCGGAGGGTGGTTATGCGCCGCCGACCTCGCATATGCGTTTCCCCGGCACCATCACCATTCCTGACGCGGCGTTCGAGCAAATGCTGGTCTCGGTGGCGAACAGTTTTGCGGTGCACGGTTTCCGCAACATCGTGTTCCTGGGTGATCACGGCGGCTACCAGAACGACCTCAAGCGGGTGGTGGCCGAGCTCAACAAAGCATGGGCGCAGACCAGTGCGCGCGCGTTCGTGCCGCCGGCGTATTACGAAACCAGCTCGAAGGGCTTTGCGCAGATATTGCGCCAGCACGGTTTTCACGATGACGAGATCGGTACCCATGCCGGGATGGCCGATACTTCGCTGCAATTGGCGGTGGCGCCGCAGATGGTCCGGCTGGATGAGTTGCGACATGCGGGGAAGCCAGGCGCCATCGACGGAGTTTATGGCGGCGATCCACGTCGCTCGTCCGCGCAGCTTGGTAAGCTGGGCGCCGATACGATCGTGTCTCGCACGGTCGCGGCGATTCGTGAGAAAACCGACGGTCACTGATCTGCGCGCAGGTCGGCCATCTCCCGATCATTGACGTTCGACGAAACCAGAAAACAGGGCACACAAGACATGCCTTTCCACCGTTTGATGCGTCGCGCGATTGGAGCGAACGTGTTGTGGGCAAGCTTGGCCCTGACCGGCACCGTAACCGCGGCGACGCCAGTCGTCACCGTGCCGGGCATGCCGCCGGTGAGCAATCCGGCAAACCTCTACAGCCAGTCCTCCGCCAACAATTTCAGCCCGGCGGTGAAGGGCGCACTGCAGCGGGTGTATGTGCCGAACCTGCGTTCAGATGACGTATACGTGATCGATCCGGCCACCTTCAAGGTGCTGACCACGTTCAAGGTCGGGCGCAGTCCGCAACACATCGTGCCGTCATGGGATCTGAAGACGCTGTGGGTGACCGACAACGCCGAGGGCGGTAGCGAAGGCAGCCTGACCCCGATCGACCCGTTGACCGGCCAGCCGGGCACCGCGATCCCGGTCGACGACCCGTACAACATGTACTTCACTCCGGATGGCAGCGAAGCGATCGTGGTATCCGAGGCGCATGCGCAACTGGATTTTCGTGATGCGCACACGATGGCGCTGAAGAACCGCCTGGACGTGCCTGGCTGCAAGGGCATCAACCACGCCGACTTTTCGATCGACGGGCGCTACGCGATCTTCACCTGCGAGTTCGGCGGCGCCCTGGCCAAGATCGACATGGTGAACCAGAAAGTACTCGGCTACCTGCAGCTGGACAAGAAAGCCGGCATGCCGCAGGACATCCGGGTTTCGCCGGACGGCAAGGTGTTCTACGTGGCGGACATGATGGCTGATGGTGTGTTCCTCGTCGACGGCGACAACTTCACCAGGATTGGCTTCATCCACACCGGCACCGGTACCCACGGGCTGTACCCCAGTCGCGATGGCACCCGGCTGTACGTCACCAACCGGGGCTCGCACAAGATTCACGGCCGGCGCCACGGCAAGGGCAGCGTCTCGGTGATCGACTACGCCACACGCAAGGTCGTCGCCAAGTGGCCGATTCCCGGCGGCGGCAGCCCGGACATGGGCAATGTCAGCGCCGATGGCAGCGTGCTGTGGCTGAGCGGTCGCTTCGACGACGTGGTGTATGCGATCAACACTCGCACCGGCAAGGTGCGCAGCATCAAGGTCGGCATGGAGCCGCACGGCCTGACCGTATGGCCGCAGCCGGGACGCTATTCGCTGGGCCACACCGGCATCATGCGCTGACCGCGAAACTCCAGCGACCTGCAGGTCGCCCGCAACGTCATTGATCGGCTTTCCCGGCGAAACCCGCTCCGGCGGGCGACCACCCTGCGCATCATCATCGGCGCGTTGCGGATTCCAGGCGTGCGGTTGGGCTGGCCCTCCGCTGCGGCAGTGGTGTGACTCGACCGGTATGCTGATCAGCGAGTCAACGGGGCGCCGTCGGCAATGTGTGGCGTCGATCAGTTGAATCTGCCGTCGAAAGCAGACATTGCCGAATCAACTACGCAGGAGGTGGAAAGCTCTGCGTTTTTCGGTGCGTTTGAAGAGCAGCGAGGTGAGCTGCGTGCGACCGAGGCCGGAGCGCGTGGGAGCAACGCCCGCGAGTGGGCTCCTGCGGATGCGGGGTCAGTGTTTCGACTTCATGGGTTGATGAGCGACGCGGATGCCATGACCTGGAGCTGTGCGTACTCCGCCGAGGCGGTGGTCAGCATGAACAGCATGCGGCGGTTTCCGTTCGGAACCGCCCAAGTGTAGGAAACGGTTTCGGTAGTGCCGTTGGCGGCGGTATCTGTTCGCTCCGGCGCGGTCCGCGTGACGACCAGCGGGGCAGGGGCGTTGTCGACCAGTCGGGCAAACTGCTGCTTTGCCGCTTCGGTGTCTGCCTTGCGCGCGTAGACGGCGCAGAAGTTCTTTTCGAATGCGAGGGCCAACACGAAGGTTCCGTGCTGGTCGGGTACCGGCCACGCGTCACCCGCTTTTCCGGCGAGGAAATGGGCGGCCTTTTCGGGAGGCAGCTTGGGCATCGCCTGCAGTTTTTCCCGCAGTTCACCGAGGTGGTTCAGGTGCTTCAGGCACAGCGAGGCGTAGATGTTGGCGAACGAGCCAGCCTGCTTTTCGCCCAGGGTCGCGGCGGTGGCCAGATTCGAGGTCATGCCGAGCATGACGAGGGCGGTAAGCAACTTGCGCATGTTTCATCCTTGAAAGAGTAAAGAGTTCCGCCGCCTGCCCGATGTCGTCCGTTGGGTTTGTGCACGGACAGCGGCGCGGCTGTCCTGCTTGAGCGCACTCGGCGCGGGGCAGCGGAATTGTACGGCAGGCCGGCCAGTGCGCATGGGCGGTTGCCGTTTGGAGCTTGCGGTGGCGTGCCGGCTCAGTGCGCCGGGTGGCCCCGTTCAACCATCAACCGGGTCAACTCGGCGACGAGATCGCTGCGCTGGACGGTGGCGTCGAGCAGATAGACCTGCACGTCGTGTGGCGCCACGGTCGCGGACAGTTTTCCGCTTGCGCCTACGTCGATGGGCTTGCCGCCAAGTGCGGGCACCCAGCGACCGGCCTGCAGGTAATCGCTGATGTCGAATGACGTCACTTGGTCGCCTTTGTTGAGCAATACCAGCACGATCTGATGCACGTCACCCTTCTGGTAGACGCGGTAGAAGGCGGCCTGGTTGCCGGCGAACTGCAGCGGCAGCATCAGTCCCCGTTGCAGGGCGGGCATCTTCTCGCGCAACAGGGCGATGCGCTTCAACCGGGGATAGATCGGGCTGTCTGCCGCGTTGTCGATGCGCTGCTGGCCGTAGTAATTGCGGTTGCCCTGGTGCTCGGCCTTGCCGCGCTCGAAGCCGGTTTCCGAGCCGTAATAGATCGCCGGGATGCCGCGCGCGGTGAACAGCCAGTTGTTGGCGTCGATGAAGCCGTTGTCGCTGGCGTCCAGCCGGGCCATGTCGTGGTTGTCGTAGAAGGTGACCAGTTCGTACGGGTTCTGGTACGGGCCGTTAGTCAGGTACAGGCGGTCGAGCAATTGGGCGTAGTCGCTGCCGGGGTGTTCGAAGACGTCGGCGATGCGCCCGCGCAACGGGAAGTCCAGCACGCTGATGCCGCCGTTCTGTGGCCAGGTGTACTTGCCGATGTTGTCGGGGCTGTAGTCGAACGCTTCGCCGAACATGAAGAAGCCGGGGTGCCTGGCGCGGATGCGCGCGGCGAACTGCTTCCAGAACGCGGTGGACATGTGACTGATGGTGTCGATGCGGAACGCATCGGCGCCCTGGTCGGCCCACTGGTTGTATGCGCCGACGAAGTAGTCCAGCACGGCCGGACTCTGGTCGTCGTTGTTGGACAGCTGCGCCAGGTCGTCCCAGGCGTGATAGAAGCGATGCAGCGGGTTGCGTACGGGGTCCAGCTTGTACGGCGGCAGGTTCTGCTGGTCGGCGATCAGCTTGCCCTGCTGGTCGTAGATCTGGCCGAACATCGGTTGCGGCTTGGGCATGGTGAAGGCCGGCGAGCCGTGGTTGGCGACGATGTCGAGCACGGTCTTCAGTCCCTGCGCGCGCATGTCCGCGGTGAACTGCGCGAAGTCGAGATTCTTGCTGGGCAGGTGTTCGTCGACCTTGTAGAAGTTGACGCCCCAGTAGCCGTGGAAGCCGGTCTTGCCGCGGTCGGTGAATTTCGAGCCCCAGCTGACCGGATCGCCGCCGGTGAAGGCCTCGTTCGGGTTGTCCACGATCGGCGTGATCCACACCGCGCCGAAGCCCATGCCGCGGATATAGCCGGCGTTTTCCAGCACGCCCTTGAAGTCACCGCCGAGGTAGCCGATGTTGGCGCTTTCACCTTTTGGCGCACCGGGTACCGGGATGTCGAAGGTGGGGTGCGCACCGCCCTGCGTGCGCTGGTCGTTCGATGGGTCACCGTTGACGAAGCGGTCGGTCATCACGAAGTAGATGGCGTTGGATGCCATCGGTGCGTCGGTGCCGACGAATTCGGGTGTGGTGGCAGCGTGGGCGAGACCCATGACCAGCAACAGTGTCAGAGCTGCAGTGATGTTTTTTGCCATCGTGTTCCCCGGGGCAATATGCGTCAGCGACACGCATCTGTGAATGTGCAGGAGCCCGCTTGCGGGCGATGCGGTTGAATTGTTCCGTTCCCCAACAAGAGCATCGCCCGCGAGCGGGCTCCTACGGGGTGTGGAGTACCGGCTCGCGCACGCGCAGGGTGAACAGACCGGCGACCAGCAGGCAGGCGCCGCCCAGCGCCAGCGCCCAGATCGGCTGGTTGTGGAAGCACAGCCGCAGCAGCAGACCAAGCACGCTGGCGGCGAGCAATTGCGGGATCACGATGAAGAAATTGAAGATGCCCATGTAGACGCCCATCTTCGCCGCCGGCAGGTTGTCCGACAGCAGCGCATACGGCAGCGACAGGATCGAGGCCCAGGCGAAGCCGACGCCGACCATCGAAGCCAGCAGCCAGTGCGGGTCGCGGATCAGCAGGAACGACAACAGGCCCGCGCCGCCCAGGCACAGGTTGATCAGGTGGCTGATGCGCAGGCCCCAGCGACGCACCATCAGCGGGATCACCACCGCGGCCACGGCGGCAAAACCGTTGTAGGCGGCGAACAGCACGCCGACCCAGTTGGCGCCTTCGTTGTACAGCGCCGAGTGCACGTCGGTGGTGCCGTAGATGGTCTGGGTCACGCCCGAGGTGGTGTAGATCCACATCGCGAACAGCGCGAACCAGGAGAACAGCTGCACCCAGGCCAGTTGCCGCATGGACACGGGCATGCTGTAAAGATCGCCCATCACCTCGCGCAACATGCCGTGACTGCGGCTGAAGCTGAGCCAGACGAACAGCAGGCCGAACACGATCAGTCCGCCGGCCAGCACGTAGACTTCTTTCTCCAGTGAGAAGTGCTGGATGGCGAACAGCACCGCGACGCCGACCACCAGCAGCAACACGCCCCAGCGCCAGGCGCGGCTGGCGTCCACGGCAGGTTGTTCGGCAACGTTGTCGCTGAACGATTGCAGCTGTTCGGGCGGGTATTCGCGCGTGCTCAGGATGGTCCACAGCACCGCACCAAGCAGCACCGCGCCGCCGGCATAGAACGCGTATTTCACCGTGTCCGGAATACCCCCGTCCGCGGCCACGTTGGCCACGCCGAAGTGCGCCAGGATCCATGGCAGCGCCGAGGCCACCACCGCGCCCACGCCGATGAAGAAACTTTGCATCGCATAGCCGGCCGGTCGCTGGCGGGTGGGCAGCTGGTCGCCGACGAACGCACGGAACGGTTCCATCGAGACGTTGATCGACGCGTCGAGAATCCACAACAGGCCGGCCGCCATCCACAGCACCGGCGCATTCGGCATCCACAGCAGGGCCAGCGAAGCGAACACCGCGCCGACCAGGAAGTACGGGCGGCGCCGGCCGAGCCGGGTCCAGGTACGGTCCGAGAAGTGGCCGATGATCGGCTGCACGATCAGCCCGGTCAGCGGGGCGGCGATCCACAGCGCGGGGATGTCGTTGAGGTCGGCGCCCAGCGTCTGGAAGATGCGGCTGACATTCGCGTTCTGCAATGCGAAGCCGAACTGCAGGCCGAGAAAGCCGAAGCACATGTTCCAGATCTGCCAGAACGACAGCGCCGGTTTGGACGTCACGCGGGAACCATCGTTCATCGGAAATCGGGGCCGTGGGCGAGCGGAGCGATCCGCAGATCATGCACTACTGCCTGATTCAACGGGCCTTCGCTGCCGCCGGTGCCTCCGGTATAGCGGGCGAAGTGGGCGAGATAGCTCATGTTGAAGCCGTCGTCGAGGCTGAATCGACAGGTGGCCCCGGCGCGGGCGGTGAAGCGGCCCCAACTGGAGGACTGCACCCGCACGCTGTGCGGCATGACCAGCGGCAGGCGCTGCTCGTCGCTGCCGGTGCAGTCGATCACCAGCATCTTCACTGCGGCAGTGATGCCGGTGTTGATCGGGCCGTGATCATTGGCGTAGTCGAGCGCCACCCGATAGTCGCCGCTGGCTGGTGCCGTCCAGCGCCGCGGCCACTGGCCGCCAACCGTGTTCGTGTCGCCCGCGCAGACGGTCGGGCTATGCAGCGACTCCAGTCCGTGCGGGTCCACCCGCGTGGTGCTGAAGCAGGCCAGCCCCCGCTTTCGCTCAAGCGTCGCGGTGCCGTCGATGTCGCCGTGCGCGGCGCCGTCCAGATACAACCTTTGCTGGCCATCGACCGTCACCCGCCAGCCATCCGCCGCGCGCTGCACCGTGGGTGCCGCAGGAGCGAGCGGTGCGTACAGCGGCGCGTCGAGGCGCAACGGCGCATCGGCCACCTGCACCGCCTTCAGGGTCACCGTGGTGGTGCTGCCCTGGCTGCGGCTGTGGTCGGCTACCAGCAGGTTGCCGGTCAGCTTTTCGGGAAGCACCAGGGTGATCGTGCGAGCGGGCAATTGCAGGGTGATCGTGTGGCGCGAACCGAACAGCATCGGCACCAACGAGGTGGGCAACTTCGGTTGCACCTGGCCGTCTTCGTCCAGTCCAAACACACCTTCGCTGACCATCGCCA
Organism: Rhodanobacter sp. TND4EL1; assembly: GCF_054061035.1. Taxonomy (NCBI): domain Bacteria; kingdom Pseudomonadati; phylum Pseudomonadota; class Gammaproteobacteria; order Lysobacterales; family Rhodanobacteraceae; genus Rhodanobacter; species Rhodanobacter sp. TND4EL1. The sequence goes on along the minus strand of NZ_JBSSDT010000001.1, from coordinate 1,258,614 downwards.
GATAAGCCGCCACCGACCACAACTGCCGCGGCGAATTCACCACCGGCCCGCTCAGCGCGCCTTCGTCAACGTGCTGGCCCTGGCTGAGCAACTCGTAGTTTTCCATGTTGGAGCCATACAGCGCCGCGCCGCGCATGATCGAGGCGATCTCGTGCGCGATCCGCGCCGGCTGCTCGACTTTGCGTGCGGCGCGCAGCGCGTACATGCTGACGAACGGCCAGATCGCGCGGTTGTGGTAGATCGGCTGGTCGACGCGTTCGGGCCAGATCACCGGACTGCCGGCGGGCCAGGTGGGATAGTTCGCCAGCGCCTGCCGCGCGCGCTCACCATCAGCCACGCCACTGTCGATCGCCAGTGCGATGCCGAGCAGGTCATAGGTGTCGTACGGCGTGCCGTCGCCGCCCAGGTAACTCATGAACATGCCGCGATCGGCCCGCCAGAAATGGGTATTGATCGCCGTCTTCAGCGCGGTGGCTTCGGCGGTGTAGCCTGCCGCTGCTTCGGTGTCGTGCCGACCCGCTGCCTGCGTGGCCGCCAGCTGCAGCGCCTGGTAATGCAGCACGTTGGTGGACAGCGCGAACGACTGTGCGATGAAACCCACGTCGTCCGCCGTCCACGCCGGATAGCTCTGTTCGCGCCAGTCGAGGAACGAGGTCTCGCCGCGATACAGGCCGAAGCGCGCGTCGAACGCGTATTGGCGGTCCTGCGCCAGGGTGGTGCCGAGCGCGCGCCGGACGTCGGCGGCAAACGCCTTGTCGCCCAGCAAGTGGCGCGCGCCCAGGAACCACACCACGCGGTCGGTGCTGATCGGCCAGCTGCCGCCGGAACCGGTGTCCTGCATCGGGTACAGGCGTTGCGGCGGACTCGCCACGCGCACCTCGGACAGCTTGAATTGCAACCCGTCGCGCGAGCGCGCGGCGTCGAAACGCCACAGGCCGAGGTCGATCGCGTAGGACAGGTCGCGCGTCCACACGTAGGGCCACTTCAGGCCGGTGACGAAGCACTGGCAGGGAATCGGCTGGCCGTGGTCGAACGCGCCATCGCGGATCGCGCTCACCGAATCGAGCTTGAGATCGTCCTGCGCCATCGCGAACAGCCCGTCGAACAGCATGCTGGCCGTCTCGCTGCGCAGCGGTTGCGCCGCGATCACCCGTTGGCCATAAGGCCAGGCCAGCGTGTACTGCTGCTGCGAGTCGCGCTCGATGCCCACGTGCACGCCGTGCCAGTCCAGGCCGTCGTGCCAGGCGGCGGCCGGCGCCTGGGCGGCCAGTGCGCCGGCGAGCAGCAGGCTCAGCACGGGCGGGTTGGCGACAGCGGATGATGGATGGCGGTGATCATGGACAGGAACACTCCGGACGCGGGCAGGCGTCCTGCATGGTAGGCAAGGTCGCAGTGCAGCAACCAGAGCTTGCATACGTATTCATCCGGTGCCGCCTGTGCCACAAGCCGGCCGGGCCGGCGTGGCTTCTTGTAAAGCGGCATCCGATGACGGCATAGTCAATCGACAACAGCAAACACAGCGGGAGATTCCATGCGGGTACGCCTCGAAGATGTGGCGCGCGCAGCGAGCGTATCGCCCAAGACGGTGTCCCGCGTGCTCAACGACGAGGCCAACGTAAGCGACGATACGCGCAAGCGCGTGCTCGCCGCCATGGAGGCGATGGACTACCGCCCGCATCCATCGGCCCGCAGCCTCGCCGGCAACCGCTCCTTCGTGGTGGCGATGCTGTACGACAACAACGACAACCCGGCTTCGACCTATCTGGCCGAGATCCAGGATGGCGTGCTGGAAGCCTGCGATGCGCACCGCTACAGCATGATGGTGCGCCCGCTGCGGATGCGCAGCGACGATTTCATCCGCCGGCTCGACGCGCTGATTTCCGATCACCACCCCGACGGCGTGGTGCTGACCCCGCCGATCACCGATTACGCGCCGCTGCTGAAGCGCCTGCGCGAGCGCAACGTGCCGTACGCCAGCGTGTCGCCGCAAAGCGATGCCGGCATCGGCGTGCGGATGGACGAGCAGGCCGCGGCGCGGGCCATCGTCGAACACCTGCTGAGCCTCGGCCATCGGCGCATCGCCCACGTGCTGGGCATTGCCGACCACGGCGCCAGTCGCTGGCGGCTGGCGGGCTACCGCGAGGCGTTGGCGGCGGCTGGCGTGACCGAGGATCCCGCGCTGGTGGTGCAGGGTGCGTTTACGTTCGGCTCCGGCGTCAGCGCGGCGCGCGAGCTGTTCGCCTTGAAGCAACGGCCCACCGCGGTGTTTGCCGCCAATGACGACATGGCCACCGGCGTGATGTGGGCTGCCGGTGAATACGGTTTGAAGGTGCCGCACGACCTGTCCGTCTGCGGTTTCGACGACACGCCGCTGGCGCGCCAGTTGTGGCCGGCACTGACCACGGTGCAGCAGCCCAGCCGCGAGATGGGCCGGATCGCCGCCCAGCAGTTGCTCAACTTGCTGCGCGGCCGCGGCCCGGGCGAACTGGTGCAGATGCCATTCGCCCTGCAGATCCGCGACTCCACCGCCCCGGCTCCCTGAGAAGGCCTGTGTAGGAGCGCACCCTGCGCGCGATGCTCTTCGTCACGTGACGGAAGGCATCGCGCACAGGGTGCGCTCCTACGAAATGCCCGCGCAGCTTCGCAGGGCGGGCAGTACCCGCCCGCCCATGAAGTGCGCCCAGCGGTTCTACCGGTCGTGTTGCACAGCGAATTGACAGCGCTGTCATCCGTGTCACTATGCGATTCATACCGTGCGCGATGGGCGCGCCAGCCAGGAGCCTTGCCGTGCGATTTCCGCCTCCACCGAACTCGTTGCCGCGACGTTTTGTTCTCTCCGTCACCCTTGCCGGCGCGCTGATCATGCCCACTTCTTTCGTGCTGGCGGGGGACGCCGCCACCGCCGTTCACCCCGGTGCCTGGCCACGGGGCAGCTCGCCGCTGCCGCCGGATCCAGCGATCGAGGCGCGGGTGAAAGCGCTGCTGGCGACCATGTCGCCGGAAGACAAGGTCGGCCAGATGATCCAGGCCGACATCAAATACGTGACGCCTGACGACGTGCGCAAATACCGGCTTGGCTCGATCCTGGCCGGTGGCAACTCCGGGCCCGATGGCGGCCAGTACGGCACGGCCGCGCAATGGCAGAAGTTGTCCGATGCATTCTATCGGGCCTCGATGGATACCAGCGGGGGGCGGCTGGCGATTCCGGTGCTGTTCGGCATCGACGCGGTGCATGGCCACAACAACCTGGTCGGCAGCACGCTCTTTCCGCAGAACTCCGCGCTGGGCAATGCGCGTGACCCGCAGCTGATCCGCCGGATCGGCGAAGTCACCGCGCGCGAACTGCGTGCCAGTGGCATCAACTGGACGTTCGCGCCGACACTCACCGTGCCGCAGGACGGCCGCTGGGGTCGTGCCTACGAAGGCTATTCGGAGAACCCGGCGCTGGTCGCGCAATACGCCGGCGCGGTGGTCGAAGGGCTGGAAGGCAAGGTCGGCACGCCGCAGTTCCTGGATGCCGACCACGTGATCGCCACTGCCAAGCATTTCGTCGGCGATGGAGGCACCCGGGACGGCAAGGATCAGGGCGACGCGGAGATCAGCGAGGCAGTGTTGCGTGACGTGCACGCGGCCGGTTATCCGCCGGCGATCAAGGCCGGCGTGCAGGTGGTGATGGTGTCGTTCTCCAGCTGGAACGGGGTGAAGATGGCCGGCAACAAGGCGCTGATCACCGACGTGCTGAAGCAGCGCATGGGCTTCGACGGCGTCGTGCTGGGCGACTGGAACGCGCATGGCCAGGTACCCGGTTGCACCAACGAGGACTGCCCGGTCGCGTACAACGCCGGGCTGGACATGCTGGAAGCCCCGGATTCGTGGAAGGGCCTGTACACCAACACGCTGGCCGAAGTGAAAGCCGGGGTGATTCCGATGAGCCGTGTTGACGATGCGGTCGGCCGCATCCTGCGGGTGAAGCTGCGCCTGGGCATGTTCAAGGCCGGCTTGCCGTCAGCGAACCCGCTGGTGCGTGACGCGGCGAAAGTGATCGGCAGCCCGGCGCATCGTGCGCTGGCGCGGCAGGCAGTGCGCGAATCGCTGGTCTTGCTGAAGAACGACGGCGTGTTGCCGATCGATCCGCGCAAGCACGTGCTGGTCGCCGGTGATGGCGCCGACAACATCTCCAAGCAGAACGGCGGCTGGACGCTGACTTGGCAGGGCACCGGTCTCACCAACGCGAACTTTCCCGGCGCAACTTCGATCTTCGCGGGCATTCGCGCGCAGGTACAGGCGGCTGGCGGCAGCGTGGAGCTGTCGGTTGAAGGTGACTACAAGCAGAAGCCCGACGTGGCCATCGTGGTGTTCGGTGAGGACCCGTATGCCGAGTTCCAGGGCGATCTGCCGAACCTCGCCTATCGACCCGGCGATGACCATGACCTCGACCTGCTTCGGAAATTGCGCAAGCAGGGCGTACCCGTGGTGGCGGTGTTCCTGACCGGGCGGCCGTTGTGGATGAACCGCGAGATCAACGCCGCCGACGCCTTCGTGGTGGCGTGGTTGCCGGGCAGCGAAGGCGAAGGCATTGCCGACGTGGTGCTGCGCACGCGTGACGGCGGCATTGCCCATGACTTCCACGGCAGGCTGGGGTACTCGTGGCCGCGCACCGCGGTGCAGATTCCGCTGGCCGGCGGCAAGGCGCATTACGATCCGCAGTTTCCGTACGGGTTCGGCCTGAGCTACGCCGAGCCTGGCAAGGGCGGTCCGCTTTCCGAAGATCCCGGCATCGAACTGAGCAGCGCGCGTGCCGGTGTCTACTTCACCCATGGCAAGCCGACGCAGGGTTTCGCATTGCGTCTGACGGGCGCCGATGGCGCCGGCAGCAGCGTCACCGCCACGCCGTTCGCGACGCGCGATGGCAGCCTGCGGGTGACTTCGCTCGATTACAAGGCACAGGAAGATGCGCGCCAGCTGGTTTGGTCCGGCAAGGGCACGGCGCAGGCAGCACTGGTCGCGCCGGCGTCGCTGGACGTGGAACGCGAGACCAATGGCGACGTGATGCTGGTGACCACGCTGCGGGTTGACGCGCTATCGAAACAGGGTGCGACGATCGGTGTCAGTTGCGGCAGTGGCTGTGGCGCCAAGTTACCGATCGGCACGCAACTGGCGGCCCTGCCGCGCGGGCAATGGTTGCGTGTGGGCATGCCGCTGAAATGCTTCCGCGCTGCCGGTGCCGACATGAGCAAGCTGGATCGACCGTTCGAATGGACCAGCAGTTCCGGCGAAGACATCGCGGTCGCCGGGGTTGCGCTGGGCACCGTGGCTGATCGGACGTTGGACTGCGGGGCGCACTGACAACGTCTTGCGAGCACGCTCTGCGAGCTGATCGCGGGAAGTTGGAATGGAATGAGCAGAGGCGGCCTGCGGGCCGCCCTTCTCGTGGACGCTTGCCGCGCTGATCGATGTGACGTATGGCGGCGTGAAAATTCATATGGACGGCCAAAAATGTCCGTTGCCATGGTTGGTAGGGCGGCAGTGCCCGCCGGTCCATGTCGCGAGCTGCGGCAGAACGGCGGGCCGTGCCCGCCCTGCGAAACTGACGGGCCGCTGTAGGAGCGCACCCTGTGCGCGATGCCTTTCGTCACGCGACGAAGAGCAGCGCGCACAGGGTGCGCTCCTGTGAGGGGCTTGATGATCCCGGGCGTTTGAAAATGATGCCCCCGTCGCTGTGGCGTTCGTGGGGCGGGCATCGCCCGCCGGCCCTGGTCGCGAGCAGGCGCAAAAGCGGCGGGCGGTGCCCGCCCTACGAATGGCACGGCGATTCGCGACGCAAAAAAAGGATGCCCCGTTGCCGGGGCATCCAGTGGCGACCCGGGGGAGGGCGGTCGCCAGAAGAACGCCTGAAGTACAGAATCGAGGAAGAAGAGCCTGTATCGATGGAAGCGCCGCGACCGGCAGCTTTCCGTGTCCTGCTACGCAAATCAGGCAGCGGTAGCGCCTGAATGAGGCGATCCATCCGTGGACCGCCGCATCATCGCCTTTTGCCGATCGCCGCTAGAACCAGACGCCGACGGTGACGCCGTAGGTGCGCGGCGGCAGGTATTGCGAGGTGTAGATATAGCTGTTGTCGGGCAGGGCGAAGCGACCGGCGCTGGTGCGTACCTTGCCGTCGGCCACGTTCTGCACGTAGGCCGAGACCCACCAGCGATCCTGCGGCTCGGTGTAGCGCACCGACACATCGCCGCGCGTATAGGCCTTCTGCTGGTCACCGGCGCCGAGGTTGAACGTGCTCAGCCACTGCGAGCTCTGGTACTGCGCGGACAGGCGCGGCGTGACGCGGCCACCGTTGGCCAGGTGGAAGTCGTGCTCGTAGATCGCGGTCAGCGACACGTTCGGCGCGTGCGGCAGGTCGTTGCCGCTGACGTCGACGCAGTTGCTGATGCCGGATACCGGCGCGCAGGCGGGCAGGCCCTGGTAGTCGTTGCTGCCGGCGTATTTCAGGGTGCCCAGTTCCTTCTTCGGGATCGCCGAGAACACCAGGTTGAGGCGGTCGTCCTGACTGGAATAGGCCAGCTCGGACTCGAAGCCCATTACCTTGGTGGTGCCCTTGACGTTGGAGAAGCCCAGCCCGCGGTTGCCATCGGGGTAGGTGATTGGCGCCGCCAGCTGGAAGTTCTTGAACTGCTCGTAGTAGATCGCGCTGTTCCAGGTCAGATGACCGTCGAGGAAGCTGAACTTCGAGCCGACTTCGTAGTTGGTCAGCGTCTCCGGCTCATACAGCGTGCCCGCATCCTGGGTGCCGCCGGACTTGTAGCCGGTGGATACGCTGGCATACACCAGCCCATGCTGGCCCACGTCGGCATCCAGTCGGCCCAGCCAGGTCACCTTGCTCTTTTTGTACTTCGCGTCGTTGACGGTGGAGACATTGAAGCCCACGTTGCCCGGCTCGACATCCGGCGCGATCGGCACCTGCGGCACGTTCGGGTCATACGCCCAGCCCCAGCCGCGACCGCCGACGTTCGCCTTCTTGTCGTTGGACCAGCGCGCGCCACCGGTCAGGCGCAGGCCGTCGGTGATGTGCCACGTGGCCTGGCCGAAGAACGCGGTCGACTTCACCGTTTCCTTGGGCTGGATGAACGAGCCCTGCCACGACACGGTGCCTTGCGAGGTGCCGTTCAAGATCGGGATGTCGAAGCGGATGTTGTTGTCTTCGGCGGCGTAGTACGCACCGAGGATCCAGTCGACCTTGTTGTCACCGGTGGACTTCAGGTCCAGCTCGTGGCTGTAGTTGCTGTAGTTGGAGGAGTTGGTGCGGTCGGCCTGATACGAGGCGCCGGTGTTGAAGCTGGTCGGCACCTGGGCGCCGTTGTCCTGGTCGTAGTTGCTCTTGCCGGAGAAGCGGTTGAAGCCGGCCACGTAGCTCAGCAGCATCGAGTCGCCGATCTTGAAGTCCATCCGGCTGCGCACCGTGTTCGAATCACGCTTGAGGTAGGGCGCGGTATCGATCAGCGCGGACCAGAAATCCTGCCCGGCGCGCGGCTGCTGCATCAGGCTCATGCCCGGCGTGCCGCGGTCGCGAAAGTACTCCCACGACAGGTTCCAGGTGAACGCGTCGCTGGGCTGCCACAGGGCGCTGACGCGCGCGGCGGACTGGTCCTGCGCGTTGTACTTGTCGCCGCCGGTCACGTAGTCGCTGGCATTGATCGGCTGGAACGTGGCGAGCGTGCCGCCATTGCTCAGGTAGGCGGCTTGCTGGTCGGCCAGGCTGGGCAGCTGTTTCGACGGGTTCTGATAGTTGACGTAGCCGTCATGCTGTTCCTGCGCGATCGCCACGCGCACGCCGAAGGTACTGCTGATCGGCAGGTTGACCGTGGCGCGGGTGCCGACGTGGCTGTAGTTGCCAGCTTCGATCTGCGCGTTGCCGTAGAAGCCGCTGAGGTCCGGTTTGCCGGTCTGGAAGTTGACCACGCCGGCGGTGGAGTTGCGGCCCCACAGCGTGCCCTGCGGTCCGCGCAGCACTTCCACGCTGTCGATGTCCAGCAGCAGGCCGGCGGCCGCCTCCGGTCGCGGCGAGTACACGCCGTCGATGAACATCGCCACTTCCGGATCGGCGTATTCGGTCTTGGCGCTGTCGTTGCCGATGCCGCGCATGGTCAGGGTGACCACGCCATGGTCACCCTGCGAGGTGGCCTGGAAACCGGGCACCAGCTTGGTGATGTCCTGCACCGTCATCACCCGCTCCTTGTCGAGCGAGTCGGCACTGATCACGCTGATCGCGACGGGGGTTTTCTGCAGCGGGGTTTCGCGTTTGGTGGCGGTGACCTGGACGCTGTCCAGATCCTTCACCTTGCGCGCATCCGCCGCTTTCTGCGGGGCAGTGTCCTGACCTGCGGCGCAGACGGTGCCGGAGGCAAGGATCGCGGTCATCGCGAGGTACAAAGCCGAGTAGCGTAATTTCATTTCACCCTCTCCCCAAAGATCGTCGTGGACATGCAGTAGTCGTGGACATGCGGTATTGTGCGGAATGACAGCGCTGTCAAGATGTATGACAGCGCTGTCATCGGGGCCGATCCTACTGCGAAATTCCATGCTTGGCTTGTTGCTCTGCAGCAAGCGGCGGAGGGCGCGAAATGTCACGCATTCAAAAGATTCTGGTGGTGGGCGGCGGCACCGCGGGCTGGCTTACCGCCTGCTATCTGGCCAAGACGCTCAATAGCGCTGCGTCTGCCAGCATTCAGGTCGAGCTGGTCGAGTCACCGAATATCGCCTTGCTCGGGGTGGGCGAGGCGACGTTCCCGTCGATCCGCGGCACCCTTGCCGCGATCGGCCTGGATGAACGCCGTTTCCTGGCCGGCGCCAACGCGACCTTCAAGCAGGGCATCCAGTACGTGAACTGGCTGCGTCCGCCCGGCACAGCGGGAGCGGACCGCTTCTTCCATCCCTTCAGCCAGCCCAGCCAGCGTCCCGGCAGCCCGGAGTTGCTGCCGTACTGGCTGCTCGGTGGCGCGCCGGAAGGCACCTCGTTCGCCGACGCGGTGACCATGCAGCAGCGACTGATCGACCACGGCCGCGCACCGAAGCGGGCCACCGATCCCGACTACCAGGGGCCGATGAACCACGCCTACCATTTCGACGCGGCCTGCTTTGCCAAGGTGCTGGCAGAGCACGGCCAGCAACTGGGCATCACGCGTCATCTGGCGACGGTGGAGCGCGCGGAGCTGGATGACTCCGGTGCGATTGCGCGCATCGTCACGCGCGAGATCGGTGATCTCAAAGCCGACCTCTACGTGGACTGCACCGGCCTGCGCGGTGCGCTGATCGGTGGCGCGATGCAGTCGCCGTTCCACAGCCGGCGCGACGTGCTGTTTGTCGATCGCGCGGTGGCCTTGCAGGTGCCATACCAGCAACCCGACGCACCGATCCTGCCATTCACCCGTGCCACTGCGCAGGAGGCGGGCTGGATCTGGGACATCAGCCTGCAGACGCGGCGCGGCATCGGCTACGTGTATTCCTCGCGACATGCCGATGCCACGCGCGCGGAGGACATCATCCGCCGCTACGTCGGCGAGCAGGCGGCGGGACTGGAGGCGTTGCACCTCAAGTTCGAAACCGGCTACCGGCCGGAACACTGGCGGCGCAACTGCGTGGCGGTGGGCCTGGCCGGCGGCTTCGTCGAACCGCTGGAATCCACCGGCATCGCGCTGGTCGAGCTGGGTGCCTACCTGATCACGCATCTGCTGCCAGGTGATCTCGACGACATGGAACGCAGCGCGCGCCACTACAACCAGATGATGGTGGCGCGCTACGAGCGAATCATCGACTTCATCAAGATGCACTACTGCCTGTCGCAACGTCGCGACCACGCGTTCTGGATCGACAACGCCGATGCGGCCAGCATTCCGCAGACGCTGCAGGATCGTCTGGCGCTGTGGCGCCACCGTCCGCCACACCGCCTGGACTTCGTCACCGACCTGGAAATGTTCATGCCGGCCAGCTGGCAGTACGTGCTGTACGGCATGGAATTCAAGACCGACCTGGAGCCGATGCGCAGCGCGTACACGCAGATGGATGCCGCGCAGCGCGAGTTCGCGATGATCCAGCAGATGGCCGGGCATGCGCTGAACGATCTGCCGGATCATCGCGCCCTAGTCGAGCAGCTGTGTCGCGAGCACGCGCAGCACATGGAGCGGCGCGTGGCGGTGGACGCGTGAGCTGAGGCAAGTTCCGCGGCGCATCGGTAGGGCGGGCGCCGCCCGCCGGCTGCTGCCGCAAAGAGCGGCGGACAATGTCCGCCCTACATCGCGTCGGCCGGGTCATCTGTAGGAGCGCACCTTGTGCGCGATGCTCTTGCTCGACATGACGAAGAGCATCGCGCACAGGGTGCGCTCCTACAAAAGCTTCCGACGGCGATGCCACGGGCAGCGGTCTTTGCGCGCCGATCACGCGGTGCGAAAGCCGAATCAACGCAACTCGATCACCACCAGCCCCTGCACCGGCACGTCGAGCGCGAGCTTGCCGTGGTGCACGTCCATCGTTTCCGGTGCGGCCAGCTTGCCGGCTTCGCGCAACTGCGCGATCTGCGAACGGCTGGGAGAGTCCGGTCGACCCATCGCGTCGAACGCGGCGATGGCATTGCCGTGGGTTTCGTCCACGCGCCAGATGGTGGCATGGGCGGAGGCAGGCAGGTTTTGCAGGGCGAGGCTGAAATGCTTCGTGGCGCCGCCGGGTTTGCCCGCGGTGTAGTTGGCGGTGTCGCCGACGGGCGGGGCGTAGTTCCACAGCGCGATCACCAGCGTGCCGTCTGCGCGGCGGGTGACCAGGGCGGAGTCGGAGTCTGCCGGCAGTTGCTGGTCGCCCAGCTTGTGCAGCAGCGCGAACGCGTTGAACGCGGGCTTGGGAATGCGATCGGCGGCGATCAGCCCGAAGCCGCCGTAGAACGGGTTGCGCACCACGCCCTGTTCCTCGAACACGTCGGAGAACGACCAGTAGCTCATCACCTGCACCTTGCCGGCACACGCGCGGATCGTGTTGGCCAGCCACGGACCCATGAACACGGTGTCGGTGACGTTGGGCAGGTTGGCGTAGCTGGCGTTGTACTCGCTGAACACCAGTGGCATGTGCGGATACGGCGAAGCGGCGATTTCCCCGTGTACCTTGTCCACCGCGCGGCAGACCATGTCGCGACGCGGAATGTTCTCGGCGGTGTGCAATACGTTGTCGGCGGTGTCATCGCCGTAGACGTGGGTGCTGATGAAATCCACCGGCAGGTTGCTGTCGTGTGCGTGCCGCAGGAAGTCCGATACCCAAGCGGCTTGCGCCGTGCCGGGGCCGCCCACCCGCAGGCGCGGACTGACGGCCTTGAGCGCGTGCACGGTGTGCTCATACAAGGTGAAATAGGTGGACTGCGCCGGCTTGCCGGCCCAGAAGCCGATGTTCGGCTCGTTCCACACTTCGAAGTACCAGCTGGCCACTTCCTCGATGCCGTAGCGTTCGACCAGGTGCTTTGCCAGCGCGCCGATCATCGCGTCCCACTCGGCGTAGTCCTTCGGCGGCGCAATGTTCGGGTGGTACCAGAACTCCTGCAGCGCAGCGGGATCGGAGCTCAGTTCCGGCGGCATGAAACCGAGTTCGACGAACGGCTTGAAGCCGTGGTCGAGCAGGCCGTCGTAGATCTGGTCGACGTAGGAGAAGTTCCAGGAAATCTTTCCCTGGGCATCCCGCCGCACCAGTCCGACATCGTGATCGAGGATGCCGTGGAAGCGGATGTAGCCGACGCCGGTGGCCTGATGTATGGCGTCCAGATCCTTGCGGTAATCGTCGCGCAAGGCAAGCGAGGCGCGGCCGGAGCCCAGTGCCTGTTCCCAGAAGTGGGGGAACGGCGTGGTGCTGGCGCGCGCATCCACGCGAATCTGTTCGGTCGGCGGGGAGGTCGCTTCAAGCGGGCCGGCGAACAGCAGCATGACGGCGCAGGCGGCAGCGAAAAAACGGTGGGTGGCTGACATGGCAACGTCCCTGGGTGGCGGCGAAAGTGCCCGCGATGGCGCAGGCACCGGATCAGGCTACACCTTGAGGCGGGTTTCGTTCGGCCGGCCGCGACCATCAACGCGGCGGGGCGAGCAACACGGTCTGCTTGCTGCCCGCCGCGATGCGCACCCAGGTGACCGGACCAAACCGATCGCGGCCGCGCGCCCAGCCCTCGCCACTGGCGTGCCGCAAGGCATCGGCATTCTCGAAGGACGGCAGCGACCTGCCATTGCTGGTGACCGCGCCCGCCGCCGCGCCGTGAATCTTCAGCCCATAAAAGCGCAACGCCGGCGTGTAGCTGCCGCTGACCGCACCGGCCTCGAACCGGACACCGTCGCCGTCGCGCTGCACGGACAGCGGCTGGCTGAAGTACGCGTGTTTTTCGTAGTCGTAACTGACGCCATCGTCATCGTAGTAGTCGAAGCTGCTGCGCCGAGCGGCGGGGAACACGTCGACGTCGAGCTGGGTCAGCGGCTTCTGGTCGACGTAGTCCATCGGCGGCTGGGTCGGGATGATCGCGCCTTCGCGGACGAACAGCGGGATGTCGCTCCATTGCTTCGCGTCGACCGCGAGATGGATGGTTCGGCCACCGTCGTACGGCTTGCCGCTGAACCAGTCGAGCCAATGCCCGGCAGGCAGGTAGAGGTCCTTCGTCGTCTGGCCCTGTGCGACCACCGGCGAAACCAGCAACCAGTCGCCGAACAGCCAGCTGTCGATATCGTTGCGCACGTTGGCGTCGTGCGGCCAGTCGAACAGCAGCGGGCGGACCAGGCCGACGCCATCCGTGCGACGGCTGTGTTCGTAACTGTAGATGTAGGGAATCAAGGCATAGCGCAGGCGAATCGCGGCGGTTGCCGCTTGCTCGGCCACCGGCCCGTAGACCCATGGCTGCCGCTTCTGGCCAAAGTCCCCATGCACGCGGAAGATTGGCGTGAAGGCGCCGAACTGCACCCAACGCGCGTAGTTTTCCGGCGTGGGCGTGCCGCCGCGGAAGCCGCCGCCATCCATGCCCCACTGCATTGCACCCACGTTGATCGCGCTGAGCATGCGCGCGCGCTGGGCGGCCATGCTCGCGAAACCGGTCTGGATGTCGCCCGACCACAGACCATAGGCGTAGCGCTGCGATCCCAACCAGAAGTTGCGATTGATCGACCACACGCGCTGGTTCGAGACGGCGCGCTGGCTGTCGTAGAGCGCGCGCTGCATGTTCATGAATTCGGTGGTGCTGCCGACAGTGTCCGCTTCGTCGTTCCACCACCCTGCGATGCCGTGCAGGTAGCCGTATTTGACGGCGAGGTCACCAAACCATTGGCGCGCGGCGGCAAGGTCGAAGTCGACGTCCCGCACCGGCTTGTGCGAAAAATAGTCGTCGCTGACCTTCTCGCCGGGTAGCCAGAAGTGGTGCGCACTGGCGTAGCGGCCTTCCACGGTGTCGACGTGGATGCGCGGCTTCATGATGCCGGTCAGGTGCATGCCGCGCGTAGCCATTTCCTTCGCCAATGCGCCGCTTGGCCCATCGGGGAACTTCACCGGATTCCAGCGGAACTCGCCGTCGTTGTCGTCGCCCCACGCCTTCCAGTCGAAGTCCAACGTGATGTTGTCGATCGGGATGTGCTTTGCGCGATACGTGTCGACGATCTGCAGCAGTTCTTTCTGATCGATGCCCCACTGGCTGTTGGTGAAGCCCATCGCCCATTTCGGGAACAACGGGGTGCGACCGCTCAGCCGGCTCAGCGAATCGAACATCTGTGCCGGCGTGCCGATGAGGAGATAGACGTCGACATCCTTGCTCGTGCCAGGTCCCGTAGCGGTGATCGTGCCCGGCTGCAAGCCGAACGTTGCGCCGTCACTGTCCAGCAGCACGCCGTAACCGGCCGTACTCCAGACGAACGGCGCGCCGGCGTGGCCCTGCTCGCCGGACTTGGCGACTTGCCGGCCGCTGCGCAGCAAGCCGGCGGAGGCGTTTTCGGTCGCGTTGTAGCCGCCGACGCCATACAGCGAATCACCCACGGCGTGCCGTGCCTGCAGTCGGCCGTGGGGAAGGGCGCCGAGGTCGATGCGCAGCAGCAAGTGTCGGCTTCCATCGTCGACCTGCAGCTCGCGCTGCCTTTCATCCCAGTGGACCGAGGCGATGGCCGTGCTGAGGCTTGCGCCTTGCGCATCCTTTGCGTACTGCGCCGCGAAGATCGTTGCGCTGCGCGCCGGATCGAGTACCAACGACGCCGGGGCGCCGGGATGACTGGCGGGCAACAGATGCAAGCGCACGATGCCGGGTGCGACGAAATCGATCTGCACCATGTCGTGGCCGAGATCGATCGTCAGTCCGTGCACTTCGGAGTGAGCCGTCGGCGCGGTCGGCGCGGTGGCCGGGCTGGCGGCCAGCGCACCGAACGACGGCAGCGCCAGGCCAAGCCATAGCCACGCAGCCGGGGGTCGGCGCGGTTTGCTGATACGGGGGCGGTACTTCATATCGGTTTCCTCGTGGATCACGGTGTCAATCCAGGATGGCGCTGGCATACGGTGGCAGGGAAAGCCCGCCCGACTGCAGGGTGGTGTCGGGTTCGCTCTGCCGCAGAAGATGGCGGAAAGCGCTGTTGGCCAGCGGCACGTTCTGGGTCTGCCCGGAAAGGTTGTGCAGGACCAGCACGTGACTGTCGGCATCGTCGAGCTGCCAGGCAGCGATCTGCGGATTGGCCAACGGCCAGGCGCGAATGGCGCCGTCGCGCAGGGCGCTGATGTCGCGGCGCCAGCCAATCAGCGTCGTGTAGTCATGCAACAGCGAGTCGCCCCTGTTCTGTTCGGCATCCACCGAAACATCGGCGTCGTCGCCCGCGCTGAAGGCCTTCCAGGATGTCTGGCCGATGCCACCGGGATGGCGGTGCCAGCGCATCGGCTCGCGCAGATCGGGATCGGGCTTCTCGCCGCGCATGCCCAGCTCTTCGCCGTAATAGACAAATGGATGGCCGGGCAGGGTCAGCAGCATCGCGGCGGCCATGCGCACGTGGCGTGGGTTGCCGGCCAGCTGGCTCATCACCCGGTTCTGGTCGTGGTTGGAAAGAAACGGTGCATCCACGCCCGACTTGCCGGCAACCTTGCGATAGGCTGCGTCGGTGCGTGCGAGCAACGCTCCAAGATCGCCGGCGCGTTCGCTGCGCGCGCAGTCGATCAGCCGTGTCGCCAGCGGAAAATCGAACACCGCATCCAGTGGCTTGAAGTAAGGCGCCAGTGCGTCGGCGGAATCCCGTGTCACTTCGCCGACGACGTACGCCGCGGGATTCACCGCATCCAGGCCGCGGCGGAACTCGGTCCACCAGTCCAGGTTTTTCCGCAGTACCAGCGGATTGTCGGCATCCGCCTTGAAGTCGTAGTAGATGTGCTGGGCGGCATCGAGGCGGAAGCCGTCGACGCCTTTTTTCAGCCAGTACTGGCCGAGCTTGACCATCTCCTTGCGCACCGCCGGCGTGTCGTAGTCGAGGTCCGGCATCGCGCGCGAGAAATCGCCGAGATAGTGCGCCGTGCCAAGGGCGTGCCAGCCCTGTGATCCGGCGGCATCTTCGGCGTGCAGATTCGTCCGCGGGCCGGCCCACTGGTACCAGTGGTGATACCGGCTGGAGGGGTCACGGGCGGCCTTGAACCACGGGTGCTGGTCACTGGTGTGGTTGATCACCAGATCGATGATCACCTTGATGTGGCGCTTGTGCGCCTCGCGCAACAGGCGTGTGAAGTCGGCCATCGTGCCGTACTGCGGATTGATCGCGTAGTAGTCGGTGACGTCGTAGCCGTGGTAGCTCGGCGAGGGATTGATCGGCATCAGCCAGATGCCGCTGACGCCGAGTGACTGCAGGTAGTCGAGTTTGGCAGTAACGCCATTGAGGTCGCCGATACCGTCGCCGTCGGTGTCGTACCAACTGCGCACGAAGATCTCGTACCACACGCCGGAAGGCGCCTTCGCCGCGGTGACGGATGATGAGGCCGGCGTCGCTGCGTGCGTCGGGCTGGCCAGCGCCAGCAGCATGCCAAGCCACGCCGTGGAGCACCGACGGCAGCCGCTCATGCCGCTGCCTCAGCCGGGCGCATGGCAGTGATCGGCAACGAAACGGGCATGGTCGGGCATGCTGGCGGTGGCGCGCCCGATCAGCGTGCGCATGTCGCCGAGGAAGCCATCCAGCTGTGCGTCGCTGATGCTGTCGGCCAGCGGATGATGCGCGGCAGGTTCGATGTGCTGACCGATCAGCACCTGCAGCCAGGCCATTTCGGTGAACAGTTCGTCGGCTTCGCGATAGAGGTGGCCGTTGCCACGGAACAGCGCGATCTTGCGGGCCAGTCCGGGCGGAATGTCCATGGCTGCGCATTGCCGCCAGAATGCCGTGTCGTCGCGTTCAGTCGCCTTGTAGTGGAGTATCAGGAAGTCGCGGATGCTCTCGTATTCGAAGCGGATCTGCCGGTTGTATTCGTCCATCAGCACCGGCTCGCAATGGCGGTCGGGGAACATCGCCAGCAGGCGACTGATGCCGGACTGGATCAGGTGGATGCTGGTCGATTCCAGCGGCTCCATGAAGCCCGCGGCAAGTCCCAGCGCGACGCAATTGCGCTGCCATGCCTTGCGCCGCATGCCGGTGGTGAATCGAAGTGGACGCGGCGTGGCCAGCGCTTCGCCGTCCAGGTTGGCCAGCAACATCGCGCTCGCTTCATCGTCGCTGATGAACTGGCTGGAGTAGACGTGGCCGTTGCCTGTGCGATGTTGCAGCGGTACCCGCCACTGCCAGCCGGCGGTGCGCGCGGTGGCACGCGTGTAGGGCCACAGCGGTTCGGTGCGTGCGCTGGCCACGGCTACCGCGCGGTCGCACGGCAGCCAGTGCTGCCAGCTTTCGTAACCGGTTTTCAGCGTGCCTTCGATCAGCAGGCCGCGGAAGCCCGAGCAGTCGATGAACAGGTCGCCGTTGATGGTCTCGCCGCTCTCCAGTCTTACCGATTCGATGAAGCCATCGTGCGCGCGCAGTTGCACATCGACCACCTTGCCCTCCGTGCGCCGCACGACGTCGGGGTCGCAATGGCGGCGCAGGTATTGGCCGTAGAGCCCCGCGTCGAAGTGGTAAGCGTACTTGATTCCGCCGAGCGAACTGCTGCCGACCCTGTCCATGGGGGCGAAGCGGTGGGCGCGAGCAGCCTGCGTGTTGAGCGAATACGACCACAGGTCGCTGTCGGGATGGCGCGGGCGTTCGGCCTCTCCTGCGCATCCTGCGCCCGCGGCACTTGTGCGTCCCTGCACGGCGCGCAGCCAGTATTGGTGAAAGCCGATCAGGCCCAGTGGCAGGCCGATATCGCTGAATGCATGCAGGTACGAATCGCCAAGGCGGCCAAAATCGTTCAATTGGACGCCCAGCTTGAACGTGCCCTGGGTGGCCCGGAGCATGTCGTTTTCGTCGATGCCGAGGAAGGTGTTGATGTGGCGGATCTGCGGGATCGTCGCCTCGCCCACGCCGATGATGCCGATCTCGTCGGACTCGATCAGCCGGATCTTCACCTGCGAGCCCAGCGCCTTGGCGAGCAAGGCGGCGGCCATCCAGCCGGCGGTACCGCCGCCGACAATGACGATATCGCGGATAGCGGTCTGGTTCATGTCAGGGCTCCTGCGTCGGCTGCCTTGGATATCGCACGCGCGCCACGGCAAAGGCGCGAGTCATGAAAAAAACCCCGCTGAAAAGTTCGCAGCGGGGCTTCGTGGGGAGGTGCGTCGATACGACTTACTGGAACTTGTAGGAGACGCCGACCTCGAAGCGACGGCCGTAGCTCTCCCAGTTCAGCACCTGACGCGGATCGTTGTTCTGATAGGTGACGAATTTCTTGTTGCCCAGGTTGGAGCCCTGCGCAATCACCGTCAGGCCATTCAGCGGACCCTGTTCGAAGGTGTAGCTGACCTGCGCGTCGAAGCTGCTGCCACCCTTCAAGGTCTGTTCGATGCGCGAGGCACTGATGCCTGACACCTCGCCCAGGAAGCTGGAACGGTAGCTGTCGCTCACGCGGGCCTCGAAGCCACTGTGCTGGTAGTACAGCGTGCCGTTCGCCACCCATTTCGACAGGCCAGGCACGGTGAGCGGACTGCTGTTGCCGGAGTACACCAGCGAGCTCTTGGTGCGGTTGCCGGTCAGGATCACGCCGAAACCGTCGAGCGCCGGGGTGATCAGGTTGGCAGGCAGGTTCAGCGTCACCTGGGCGCCCTTCACGTAGCCGTGGCCATCGTTGGTCGGGCCGCTGACGATACCCATGGTGGTGCCGAGCTGCGCCTGTTGCGCCGGCGTCAGATAGGACGGAACGAATGCGGCGAAGTCATACAGGTACGCCGAGTTCGGGTTGATGTAGTCGCTCAGCTTCAGGAAGTAGCCCGACACCGCGAAGTAGCCGCCGCCACCGCCACGGCACAGATCCGACTGCTTGGCATCGGACGAGTTGCACTGGAAGCCGGAGGAGTCGTTCGCGAAGTAGTGCTCGTAGCTGACGTTGTAGTTGTCTGCCATCGTCGGCTTCAACTGGGCGTTGCCACCGTTGGAGCTGAAGAACGACTGGTTCGGATCGGTCGAGGACAAGTGAGTGATGTTGCCGCTGACCGATTGGCTCGCATTCATTTGATCCATGCGCGGACGCGCCATGGTGCGGGCCGCGCTGACGCGGATGTCGTCATTGGTGGTCAGGCCGAAGATCAGGTTGGCGCTTGGCAGGTAACGGGTATACGTGGTGCCGCCAACCACCGGTATCAGCGCGGTCTGGCCGCCCGTGACGGAGCTGCCCGGAACCACGCGCTCACCGGTCGAGGTCTGGTGAGTACGCGCTGCCTGCATGCCGAAGTTGCCGCGCAGGCTGACGTTGCCGATCTGCGTATCCAGATTGAACTGGAAGTAAGGCGTCGTGTCACGCTCGCGTACCTTCCAGTTCGGCGGCAGCGGCAGGCTCGACATGAACACCGGGATCTCGGTGTAGGTGCCGTTGGAAATCATCGAGAACGGGTCGTAGCAAGGCTGGGCGCCAAGGCCCATCCAGGCCAGCGGCGAGCAGCTGCTGCCGCTGTAAGGCACCGACTGCACGGCGCCCTGGTCCAGCAGGCCGCCACCGAGGGTGAGGAAGTTCTGGTCGATGTTGTAGGTCTTTTGGCGCGTGCTTTCCGCGACGCCGAACTCCAGGCTGGAGAACGGGCCACTCATGAAATCACGCTCGGCGCTGAGCTTGAGGTTGGCCAGTGAGTCGACCGTGCGCGGCGCATTGATGAAGCCGGTTTGCACCACGTTGTTGCCCGAGCCCCAGCCCTGCGGATCGGTCAGTACCGCACCGCTGCCGTAGTCGACCGAGTTGTTGACATACAACAGGCCATTGCCCTGCTCGTTGAAGTTCAGCGTGCCGAGCGGGCCGCTCTTGTTGTAGCCGCTGCCGGAGTAGCTCTCGAGGTTGATGTCGCGACGCGTGGCGCGGGAGTAGTTGCCCACCAGGTCGACCGACCAGTTCTCGTTGATGTGGAACTTGTTGTCCAAGTTGAAGTTGTAAACGCGCGCGCTGGTGCTGTTGAAGTCGTTGCGGATGACCGGCGACAGGTTGGTGTAGGTGCCGCTGGTCACCAGGCCGTTCTGCACCGTGCCGCCGGGTTGCAGCGTGGCCGAGCCCCAGTACAGCGGAAGCTCCATGCCCTTGGCCTGCTGCACTTCCTTGAAGTTGTCATACGTCATGTCGACCGTGCCGGTGTAGTGCTCGTTCGGCTGCCACTGCACGGTGGCGAGCACGCCCCTGCGCTTCATGGTGTCGGAAATGCCGTAGTTCTTCGAGCCGCCGACCACGGCATTGCCGTCCGCATCGGTCGGGTAGCCCCAGGGTGCCTGATGCTGGATCTGCGCCGGGTTGGACTCCAGGTCCACGCCCAGCGTGACGCCTACCGTGTGATCGGCGAACTGGTTCACCCACACGCCGTTGACGTTGTAGCCCTTGTCGCTGACGCCCGGACCATTGGCGAGCTGTGACATGCCGTCCCAGATGTAGTGGGCGTTCACCGCCGCTTCCGGCTTGTCTTTCTCGAGCGGACGAATGGTCTGCATGTCCACCGTGCCGGCCAGGCCCTGGCCAACGAGGTCGGCCTCCGGGCTCAGGTGCACGACGACGGCATTGAACCAGCTGGAGGGGTACTGATCGAACTGCACATCCCGGTTGTTGGATGTGCTGACCTGCTGCCCGCCGTTGACAAGTGCCGTGGAGAAATCGGGACCCAGGCCGTGGATGGTCAACACCTGCGGCCGGCCGCTGACGGTCTGCACGGCGAGGCCGGGCAGGCGGCCGAGGGTATCGGCGATGCTCACGCCGGGAAGCTTGCCGACCTGCTCGGCCGACACGGCCTCGACGATGGTGCTGGAGTTGCGCTTGAGCGCCGTGGAGTTCTCGATGCTGCTGACGAACCCGTTCACTTCAACGGCATTGAGTTTCTTCGCCTTGCGTTTGCCGTCGTCCTGGGTGCTCTTGTCGGTCACGTGCGCCTGTGATTGATCTTGCGCGCTCTGCGATTGATCAGCCTGCGGGGCGGCTCCGGCGTAAGCCGTGGCGCTCACGCCAAAGCACACCGATGCGATCGCCAGCGCCAGCAACTTCTGTTTCAGAACCATGAAATCCCCTCCCGCAAAAATGTCGCCGTCTATCTTGGTTGTTTGATTCCCCGCGCTTCCGTCGGCGACGACCGTTGGCGGGTGCGCTGCCGAGCTTTTCGACAGCGTGGCCGCATAGTAGGCCGGGGTTTCTGCAGCCAGGCACTTCCTGCATACGTATTCATGGGAGTCGAAAGATCCTGCTTGGTGCGATGCAATATCGCCCTGGAAAAAGGCTGGTGGTTGCGGGGCCGGCCGATGCGTGGCTTGAATTTCACCCTGCCGGGAAAAGCCGCGACGGACCCTGACGCGCAGGCGACATCTCGCAACTGCAGCACGAATGAATACGTATGCACACCGGTGACGGTTGCCACCGGGCCACCGCTAAGCTGCTCGACATTCAATGACGGGCGGCCGAACGCCCCCGCCTCATGTTGCAGGGGACACGTTCCGATGAGTGATGCACCCTGGTGGCGCGGCGCCGTTACCTACCAGATTTACCCGCGCAGTTTTCTCGACACCAATGGCGATGGCGTGGGCGATCTGCCGGGCATCATCGCGCGGCTCGACTATGTCGCCAGCCTCGGCGTGGATGCGATCTGGGTCGCACCGTTCTTCAAATCGCCGATGGCGGACTTCGGCTACGACATCGCCGACTACCGCGATGTGGATCCGCTGTTCGGCTCGCTGGCCGACTTCGATGCCTTGTTGGCGAAGGCGCATGGATTGGGTCTGAAGGTGATGATCGATCAGGTGCTCAGCCATACCTCGGCCGAACACGCCTGGTTTCGTGAGAGCCGCCAAAGCCGCGACAACCCGAAGGCGGACTGGTACGTGTGGGCCGATGCGAAGAATGACGGCAGCGCGCCCAACAACTGGCTGTCACTGTTCGGCGGCTCGGCGTGGCAGTGGGAGCCGCGTCGCGGCCAGTACTACCTGCACAACTTCCTCACTTCGCAGCCCGATCTGAATTTCCATCATGCCGAGGTGCGCGCGGCGATTCTGGACAGCGTGCGCTTCTGGCTGGACAAGGGCGTGGACGGCTTTCGTCTGGACGCGATCAACTTCTGCTTCCATGACCAGCAGCTTCGCGACAATCCACCCAAGCCGAAGGAAAAGCGCGTGGGCCGCGGCTTCAGCCCGGACAACCCGTACGCCTTCCAATACCACTACTACAACAACACCCAGCCGGAAAATCTTGCCTTTCTGGAAGAACTTCGCGCGTTGATGGACGGCTATACGGACGTGGCTGCGCTGGGCGAAATCTCGTCGGAGGATTCGCTGGCGACGATGGCCGAATACACCCGCGCCGGTCGACTGCACATGGGCTACAGCTTCGAACTGCTGACCGATGATTTCAGTGCGGCGCACATCCGCAGCACGGTGCAGACGCTGGAAGCGCAGATGACCGAAGGCTGGCCATGCTGGGCCATTTCCAATCATGACGTCGAGCGCGTGCTGACGCGGTGGGGCGGGGACGAGCCCGCGCCCGAGCTGGCCAACCTGCTGACCGCGATGGTCTGTTCGCTGCGCGGTTCGGTGTGCGTCTACCAGGGCGAGGAGCTGGGCCTGACCGAGGCGGAGCTGCCGTTCGAAGCATTGCAGGACCCCTACGGCATCGCCTTCTGGCCGCAATTCAAGGGGCGCGACGGTTGCCGCACGCCGATGCCGTGGAGCGACGCCGAGGCGCAAGCCGGCTTCACGAATGGCAAGCCATGGTTGCCGGTGCCGCCCGAGCACCAGGCGCTGGCGGTGAGCCGCCAGGATGCCGATGCGGATTCGATATTGAATGGCTTCCGGCGCTTCATGCGCTGGCGCAAGTCCCAGCCGGCCTTGCGTTGGGGCGACATCGAATTTTTCGACGTGCCCGAACCGGTGCTGGCGTTCATTCGTCGCCTGGACGGACAGAGCATGCTGGTGGTGTTCAACCTGGGCAGCGCACCAATCGATGTACGCCTGCCAGCCTTCAGCGACACGCGGCCACTGGATGGTCACGGCTTGCGGCAGGGATCGCTTGAGGGCGGCTTGTTGAGTCTGCCCGGTTATGGCGCATGGTTCGCCAGTGCGCAATGACGGTACGCCTGCGACTCATCCTGCTGCTGTGTTCGGGCTGCCTGCTCGCGGGAAGCCTGTCGCCCGCACGGGCGTCCGAGGAGATCGGCGTCGTGCATCAGCAGCTGGATGCGACGGCCTTCGCGCCGGAGAAGATCGACGTCACGATCTATCTGCCACCGGGCTACGCTCGCGGCACCTTGCGGCGCTATCCGGTGCTGTATGCGAATGACGGCCAGGACATGGCGGCGGTGGGCCTGACATCGACCTTGGCGCAACTGTATCGGGACAGGTCGATCGAGCCGGTCATCGTGGTGGCGATCAGGATGCTGGCCGATCGCGCTAGCGGCTATGGACTTTCCGATCGCGCCAGCGGACGCAGCCTTGTCGGCGGTTCGCCGATCGGTCCGATCGGCACGCGCGCGCAGGACTATTCCGCGTGGGTCGCCACGGTGTTGGTGCCCTATGTCGATGCGCACTACCGCACGCGCCGATCGGCACGCGGTCGCACCGTGCTGGGCTGGTCACTGGGTGCGTTGAATGCCTTCAACCTGGGCTGGCAGTACCCGGAAGTGTTTGGTCAGCTCGGTGCGTTCTCGCCGTCGTTCTGGCTGGCCGCCGACCGCAGCAGTGCCACGGCGGTCCAGCACACGCGGCTGGCGCAGCTGATGGTCGATCGAAGCCATCGGCGAGCCGGCCTGCGCATGTGGTTCGCGGTGGGCACGGCAGAGGAAACCAAGGATCGCGACGGCGATGGCATCAACGACACCGTCGACGACACCCAGGATTTGCTGCAGGGCTATCGAGGCGCCGACGGCTTTCAACTGCGCGGCCTGAAGCAACTCGGCTATACGATCGACATGGGTGACGGCAGCCACCCATCGCACCGTGCCGACGCCACGCTCTACCTGCTGCAAGGTGGCGTGCACAACCAGGCCTCATGGAAACAGATGCTTCCGCTGTTCCTGCGCTGGGCCTACGGCCAGCCCTTGCAAACCCCGTAGGAGCCCGCTGGCGGGCGATGCTTCTGACAGAGCATCGCCCGCCAGCGGGCTCCTGCGGTGCAGGTGACTGCCCCCGAAGCTTATTTTCGCTCGGCGGCGCTAGCGTCGCGGATACCGCGGAATTCCGAGTCCTTGCTCCAGTTCGGCCACTGGTCGGAATTGGCCAGATCGTTGCCCACGCTGTAGAGCACCTGCAGGTCGCGCGCCATGCCGGTGAAGGTCCAACTGGCCTGCCACTCATCGGCAGGCTGGTGGTAACGCTTCGCGGTGTAGTCGTCCTCGGCCGCCTGGCCCGCCTTGATCCCGCCGTCGACCCAGTCGTTGCCCGAGCCGAAGGACACGGCTGGCACGCCGCGTTTGGCGAACGAAAAATGATCGGAACGGAAGAAGTAGCCTGCATCCGGCTTCGGGTCGGCGGTATAGGTCATGCCGTGCTTCTTCGCCTCGGCCACAAGATCGTCCAGCAAGCCCAGCTTCGCGCTGCCGGAGATGGTGAAGTTGCGCGCCGGCCCGTGCGGGTCGAGTGCATCCATGTTGAGCACGCCCACGGTGGTGGCCAGCGGATAGAGCGGATTGGCAGCGTAGTACTCCGAACCCAGCAAGCCCTTTTCCTCGGCGGTGACGTTGAGGAACACCACCGAGCGTGCGGGTTTCGGGCCGTGTGCGAAGGCCCGGCCCATTTCGATCAGGGCTGCCGTGCCGGTGGCGTTGTCGACCGCACCGTTGTAGATGCGATCGCCGTTGGCATCCGGTGCGCCGATGCCCAGATGATCCCAATGCGCGCTGTAGATCACGGTTTCATCCGGGCGCTGGCTGCCCTCGATCCGACCGACGATGTTGTGCGAGGTGATCACCTGGGTATCGACCTTGAAGTTCGCTGAAAGGCTCTCGCCCTTCAGCGTCACCGGCTTGAAGTCGCGTGTCTGCGCCTGCTTCTTCAGCGTGTCGAAATCGAGCCCGGCGTGCTTGAACATCTGTACCGCGAGGTCCCGCTGGATCCAGCCTTCCAGCTCCGGGTGCACGGCGGCGGGCTTGTCGCGGACGATGTCGAACATCGCGTTGGTGTTGGAGTTCTTCACCGTGGCCCAGCCATAGGAAGCCGGTGCCGTTTCATGGATCACCAGCAGGCCCAGCGCGCCCTGGCGTGCAGCCTCTTCGTATTTGTAGGTCCAGCGACCGTAGTACGTCATCGCCTTGCCGCCGAAGTCGCCGTGCCCCGTCTCGAAGTCGGGGTCGTTGATCAGCACCACGGCGATCTTGCCGTGCAGGTCGACACCCTTGAAGTCATCCCATTGACGCTCCGGCGCCTTTACGCCGTAGCCCACGAAGACCAGCGGGGCGTTCGCGACGGCGACCTCGGTCGAGCCGTCCATCGGTGCGCGCAGCGCGATCTGTTCGCCCTGGGTCAGCGTTTCCTGCCGGGTGCCAAGCGTGAGTTTCAGCGAGGGGCTGCCGACGATCTGGCTGCGCCGCAACGGCACGGCCTGGGTCCAGCCGCGCTTGCCGTTCTCAAGGTCGCCGCCGGGCTGCAAGCCGGCCGCCTGCATCTGCGCCACCACGTAATCGATGGTTCTGGCTTCAGCGGGCGTGGCCGGTCCGCGACCTTCAAACGCATCGGAGGAAAGCGTCTTCACGGTGGCCGACAGCCGTTCGGTACTGAAGGTCGGCTGATCGGTGGCCTGGGCGGTCGAAAACGCGGCCATGACCAGAACGCTGAGGAGTAGACGCTTCACGGGCAGTCACCTGTCGGAGGGCAGAGTGCTCCGATACTAGTCAGCAACGACGCACCGGTCCATCAAGGCTGCCGCAATGGGGCGACGGTTTCGCCCCCACGCACGTTCCGCTTCAGACCTTGCGCGTGCGCCGTGGCTTTGCCTGTGCCGCGACGATCAGTTGCTCCAGGTAGGCGATGCCTTCCTCTTCGGGGAAGAAGGCCACCACGTCCGCCACGGTAAGTTCGTGTCTCTTGCGCAGGGCGAGAAATTCCTCGCGTGCCATCGCCATGCGCTGTGCCGCCAAGGCTTTCTTGCCCAGTGGTTTGCCTGGTGGCTTGGCGACCTGCTGCTTTTCCACTTTCTGTTCGAGCTTGGCAAGTTCCTCCTGGAACTGGCGGAAATCGTATTTCGGGGAAGTCATGAATTCTGGAGTTCTTCGTCGGTTTGGCCGATTTTCGCATGCCCGCGCTCATCGATGGCCCGATGGCGTCATGTCCATCCATGGCAACCCCGGATTGCCGCGGCCTTTGCGGCCGCCGACATCGTTGTTTCAGGCGGCCAGGTTTCGTCTGCCCAGATCAAGAAGGGTCGCCAGCGCCTGGTCCTGCGAATGGCGCGCGGCGCTGTAAGCCTGGGAAAACAGGGTGGAAAAGCGCTCCGCCGAAGCGGGCGAGGGCAGCGCCACGGATTCCTCATGCCCGGCGGTTTTCACGGCAAACGGAGGGGGCGACACTGCCGTTGGCTCAGCTTGCGCGCGCGATCCGCTGGCGCGGCTTTCCAGCGCCTCGCGACAGCTCGCATAACGCTGCCGCAGCCGTTCGGCCAGCAATCGTTGCGTGAGGCCTGCAATGAGTTTGGAGGAATGTTCGTCCATGGCGATTACTCGATCTGACCGTAGAGGTTCAATCACGAGCAAGCAGCATTTGTGCCAATTCACGAATTTGTGAGATGAGTCACAGTTTGACTTGGCTGGTTTGCGGTAAGCACCTTCCGCAAAGCGAGTTGCGGGCCGCAGCAAGCACCCGGGCAAGGGGGAGGCGCACACGGATACTCGCACGTCGCTCAGGTTGGATGACACAAAACTTGTCGCTGAGTGACCCAAATCGACCAGATGCGGTGTTGCCAGAGGCCGTTGCGGCCACTCCGACGCGAATGGGCCGGGCAGGCTTGACCTTATTCGACGCACAAACAAAAGCCGCAACGAGTGCGGCTTTCGTAACGTACTGAAAAACATGGTGGCCGGGGACGGAATCGAACCGCCGACACGGGGATTTTCAATCCCCTGCTCTACCAACTGAGCTACCCGGCCAGAATCTGCACAACCACGAAGGCTGCTGATGTTGCGTGGAGCCGCGCATTAGACCGAATGTGTGCTGTTTCGTCAAGAGCGCGTGCTCGGTTCGAGCGACCAGTTCGAGGTTTGACGGTGCTGTCGGCGGCTTTCATGGCTGCGTGGAACCGGTTGCGCTGACGTTCCTGACACATCGCGGCGCGGAGGATATGGCGCAGCCGGTCAGCCTGTTTGTGGTTGCCGCCTGCGCGCAGGCGCGATCAAACTGTTGCGGCTGACTGAATCACCTTGCGAAACCCTTGGGCGGAGATGGAATGATGTGGAGGCATGCTTGGTCGGCGATCCGCGGGGTGCGGGAAGCGTGTCCGTGATCGCGGTGTCAGCCCAGATCGTGGGCAGGAACAGGCGATTGACGTGGGCATGGTTGATGGTGGCCTGGTGGTGTTGCCCAGCGTTTTTGCGGTGCGAAGCCGGCGAAGTGGTGCCGACGGATGCGAAGCAAACGAGTTTGCCGGCGGTGCAGGTCAACGCGAGCCGCCTGGATATTCCACCGTTCGATGTGCCAGCCGCACTCAGTGTGGTGACGGTAGATCCGGCGAACTCCGGGCAACCGGGAGTGAACTTTTCCGAGGCGGTGGTGGGCGTACCGGGCATCCTCGCGCGGGATCGCCAGAATTACGCACAGGACGAACAGATTTCCATCCGCGGCT
Organism: Rhodanobacter sp. TND4EL1; assembly: GCF_054061035.1. NCBI lineage: Bacteria > Pseudomonadati > Pseudomonadota > Gammaproteobacteria > Lysobacterales > Rhodanobacteraceae > Rhodanobacter > Rhodanobacter sp. TND4EL1. Next base: position 1,231,215 of record NZ_JBSSDT010000001.1, on the reverse strand, counting down.
TCGGCGCGCGGGCGACGTTCGGGGTGCGCAGCATCCGTTTGTTTGTCGATGGCGTGCCGGCCACCTTGCCCGATGGGCAGGGACAGGTTTCGCATTTCAACCTGGACAGCGCCGAGCGCGTCGAGGTGTTGCGCGGACCGTTCTCGGTGCTCTACGGCAATGCCGCCGGGGGAGTCGTGCAACTGTGGAGTGCGGACGGAACAGCGGTGCCGCGGACCACGATCGGGATCTACGGCGGCAGTCACGACAGCTTCAAGTACAGCGCCGACACCCGCGGCATGGTGGGGCCGGTTGATTACAACATTTCCGCATCGCAATTCCTCGCCGGCGGCTATCGCCAACACAGCCGCGTGCGCCGCGAATCGGACAATGCGAAATTGGGCATCGACCTGGGTCGGCAGCGCAAGCTGACCCTGGTACTGAGCCGGTTTCGCCAGCCGCAGGCGCAGGATCCACTGGGCCTGACCCGTGCGCAGGCAGACGCCGATCCGCGCCAGGCTACCGCCGTGGCCAGCCTGTACGACACGCGCAAGAGCTCGCAGCAGAATCAGCTTGGCGCGATCTACGAGCAGCAGATCCATCCCGATGATCAGATACGCCTGATGGCCTATTACGGCCATCGCAGCATCGAACAGATCCTGTCGATTCCACCCGCCGCGCAAAAGAATCCCCTGCAGGGTGGCGCGGTGGTTTCTCCCGACACGGATTATGGCGGCCTGGATGCGCGCTGGACCCATCGCGGCGAGTTGGCCGGACAGGCCTATGAATTCGTGCTCGGCGCCAGCGGCGACTACCAGCGCCAGCACCGTACCGGCTACGAGAATTTCGTCGGCGACCGGCTCGGAGTGAAGGGCGCCCTGCGCCGTGATGAGGATGACAACGTCAACAACGTCGCCGAATACGCCCAGTGGTATTGGCATTTCGCGGATCGCTGGGCGCTGTTGCTGGGCCTGCGCCACGACGAGGTGCGCTTCGACGAGCACGATTTCTACATCACCACGCGGAATCCGGACGACAGCGGCAGCGTCAAGTATCAGGCCACCACGCCGGTGGCCGGGCTGCAGTTTCGTCCCGCGGACAACCTGCGCCTGTACGCCAGCTACGGCAAAGGCTTCGAGACGCCCAGCTACAACGAGCTGGGTTATCGCAGTGATGGCCAGCCCGGGCTTGCCTTCAACCTTACGCCGGCGCGCAGCCGCAACCTGGAGGCCGGGGCCAAGTGGCAGATCAATCCCCGGCTGGAATTCGACGCCGCCGCATTTCGCGCCGACACTGACGACGAGCTTGTCGTGGCGACAAACCAGGACGGTCGCGCCACCTACCGGAATGTCGGCCAGACTCGTCGCCAGGGTGTCGAGTTTTCGCTGGCCGGGGAACTGGTCCCGCGCTGGCGGATGCGGGCGGGTTTCACCCATCTGCAGGCACGTTTCCGCAGCGGTTTCGAGACCTGCACCGACGCGCCGTGTGTGGTGGCTACCACGCCGGTGGCTGCCGGAACCCCGATTCCCGGCGTGCCGGACAACTACGGGTCGTTGCGCATCGAACATGGCGACGAGCTGGGTTGGCGCGAGGGCATCACGTTGAGCGGCGTGGGCGCAGTCAACGTCGACGACATGGGCACGCAGCACGCCGCGGGCTATGCGTTGGTGGACCTCGACGCGAGCTACGTTTTTGCGCTCGGCAAAACCTCGCGGCTGCAGCTGAGTGCGCGCGTCGACAACATGGCCAATCGCCGCTACATCGGTTCGGTGATCGTCAACGACGGCAATGGCCGCTACTACGAGCCGGGTCCGGATCGCAGCTTCATGCTGGGCGCGCAGTGGACGTTCTGACGAGTCTGTCCGTGCCGTCGTTGCCCGCACGAATGCTCATCGCCTTTCGAACACTGACACGCGGCTGATCGCGCTAGGTATTGCGTGCCTGCCGGGATCATCGGCGGTCATGCCGGACGCGGCTGGAATCCCCGGGGCGGCGTGCAGCCGTTTTCGGTTGCGCTTGTTTCCTCAGGAGCCCGCATCAGGGGCAGTGAAGCCGGCAGCCTTGGCGTACTCACCGCCGAACAGGAATTTCTCCATCTCCTCGCCCAGGTATTTGCGCGCTTTCGGGTCGAGTGGATTGAGCCGGTATTCGTTGATCAGCGTGGTCTGGTGAGCCAGCCACTGCTGCCATGCGGGTTTGGAGATTTCGGCGTAGATGCGCTGGCCGAGCGGACCGGGCCATGGTGCGAAGTCGAGGCCTTCGGCGTCGATATCGAGTTTGCTGCAGTGAATGGTGCGACTCATGGTTTTCCTCGAGGCTTGCGGATACCGGCTGTTACGGAAGGCTTTGCAGCAAGGTACGGACGGGAGCGGGCAGCCCGAGCGCATCAAGTTCGTCGATGCTGCACCAGCGACTTTGCGGATTATCGGCGATGCCACGGGCGGGTGTCGCGCGTTCGAACAGCAGCGGCTCGATGTTCAGGCGATAGTGGCTGAACACGTGAGTGAAAGGCGCCAGCGCCTGTGCATCGTCGACCCGCGCATGTTGCCTCGCCACGCGCCAGGCGTCGTCAGGGTCATGCGCCTCGGGCAGGCTCCACAAGCCGGACCACACGCCTTGCGGGCCACGCTTCTCCAGCAGCACGCGGCGCTTCGCGTCGCGCAGGATCAGCATCATCGTGGCTCGCGTTGGAACGGTCTTGCGCGGTTTGCGACCGGGGATTTGCGCGGTGAGGTCGTCGCGGCGTGCCACGCAATCGGACGCCAGCGGGCAGGCCTCGCAGCGCGGGCGCGTGCGGGTGCAAACCGTCGCGCCCAGATCCATGATCGCTTGGGTGTAGTCCGCTACGCGACGGGCCGGTGTGTGTTGTTCCGCGTGCTGCCACAGTTGCCGTTCCACCGCGCTCTCGCCGGGGTGGCCATGGATGCCGTGGTAACGGGTCAGTACGCGCTTGACGTTGCCGTCCAGAATGGCAAAACGCAGGCCGTGCGCCTGGGCCAGGATCGCGCCGGCGGTGGAACGGCCGATACCGGGCAGGGCGACCAGTTCGGTGAAGTCCTGCGGCAGCTCGCCGCCATGCTGCTCCACGCAGAGCTGCGCGGCGCGATGCAGGAAACGGGCGCGACGGTAATAGCCGAGCCCCGACCACAACGCCAACACCGTGTCTTCCTCGGCGGCAGCCAGTGCAGGCAACGCCGGCAGTGCACCGACGAAACGCTCGAAGTAGCCGACCACGGTGGCTACCTGGGTTTGTTGCAGCATCACTTCGGAAAGCCAGACACGGTACGCGTCGCGTCGACCGTCCGCACGCGTCTGCTGCCACGGCAGGTCCTTGCGGCCGTGCTGGTCGAACCAGCGCAGCAGGCGTTGGGCGAACCGGGCGCTCATGGTTTCTTTTTGGCCGCGGATTTTGCCGTGGGCGCAGCGACTGTGCTGGCGGGTGCGGGGGCGTCGACGCCGGCATCAATGGTGAGTCCATCGATGCTGATGCCCGCGGTTTCCAGGTTGGCGATTTCCGCGTGGCCGCTGCCAGGTGGCACGCTCAGCTGCGGTCCCTGCGGGTCGCCCAGTCCGCTCCACCAGTGAGCCAGAGCCAGCGGCGGCAGTTGCAGGTCGGCATGATTGGCGGGGCCGTCGAGCTTCAGCGCCAGCAACAGGGGATTGACCTCGTTGGCGGGAGTCAGCCGCAGCGAGATGTCGTACTGATCCGCGTTGGCGCGTTCGAGTTTGCCGGCCAGACTGGCTGCGGCGTCGGCCGCGCCATGCCAGTACGCGCTGCCGCTGAGGGCCAGTTTGAGGGATTTGCCTTGCGCCAGATTCAGGGTGATGTTCTGCAGGCGCAGCGCATTGCCCTCAATGCGGGGCGTGGCCGACAAGTGCAATTGCACCGGCGTGCCGGCTGCGGTAACCGCGGAAAGATCGAGCGGAAAGGGCTGGCCGGTCACCAGACTGCCGGCTTCGAGCGACACGTTGCCCAGCAACACTTCATTGCCACGCACCACGCTGCCGCGGCTGATGCTGACGCCGGTGTCGATCCGCGGGATGTTCGGCGGCGCTCCGGCCGGTTGAGCCGGCAGCGAGCCCAGCCAGTCCTGCAGGGCGTTCAGATCAACTCTTGGCGAGTCGATTTCCAGTTGCGAAATGACGGTGGGGCCACCAAGCAGGGTATGCCACGGCAAGGCAAGCTGGCCGTGCGCGGCCAGCAGGATGGGTGCGCTGGCCTGGGTGGCACTCAGGGTGATGCCGTCCAGTTGCAGGGCCGGGCGGGGAAACAGCGTGGGGCTGGCCGGGCTGGCCAGACTCAACTGCAGTCCTGCCGTACGTGCCTGGGCCTGCAGCATGCGGGTGAAGCGGTCCGGCTGCAGCAACAGGTAGACCGCAATGATTGCCGCCAGCACCAATGCCAGAGCCAGTCCGCCGATCACCATCAGGATCAACCGCCATCGACGCGACATACGTTCAGCTCCGTCGTTGGGGCCCGGTCACGAGCCTTGTGACTCGATGCCCAGACTGGCCGGGAGCAGGCCGTCGACGAAGGCCGCGGCGTCAAAACTGCGCAGGTCGGTGGCGGTTTCGCCCAAGCCGACATAGCGGATCGGCAAGCCGAACTCGCGCGCCAGCGCAAACACCACGCCACCCTTGGCGGTGCCGTCGAGCTTGGTCACGACCAGGCCGGTGACGCCGACGATCTGGCGGAACTGGCGGACCTGGTTGACGGCGTTCTGGCCGGTGGTGCCGTCGATCACCATCAGCACTTCGTGTGGCGCGTCGGCATCGAGTTTCTTCAGCACGCGGGCGATCTTGCCCAGTTCGTCCATCAGGCCGCCCTGGGTATGCAGGCGGCCAGCGGTGTCGGCGATCAACACGCCGGCGCCGCGCGAACGTGCTGCCTGCAAGGCGTCGAAGATCACGCTGGCCGAATCGGCATCCTGACCTTGCGAGATCACCGGTACCTGGTTGCGCTCACCCCAGGTCTTGAGCTGCTCGACCGCAGCCGCGCGGAAGGTGTCGCCGGCGGCCAGCATCACGGCGCGACCTTCATCGCGCCAGCGTCGCGCCAGCTTGCCGATGGTGGTGGTCTTGCCAGCGCCGTTGATGCCCACGACGAGCACCACGAACGGATTGCGCCCGGTCACGTCCAGCGGGCGCTCGACCGGCTTCAGCATGGCGACCAGCGCCTCGCGCAACGCGGCCAGCAGCGCAGGCGCATCGGCGAACTCGCGTTTGTGCATGCGCTTGCGCAGGTTCTCGACCAGCTCGGTGCTGGCCTGGATGCCGACGTCGGCGGTGATCAGGGTGGTTTCCAGCTCGTCGAGCAGGTCGTCGTCGAGCTTGGCATGACGTACGAACAGCGAGCTCAGGCTGCGTGAGAACACGTTGCCGGAAAGCCGGTCGCGCCAGCTGCGCTTGACCGGTGTCGCGGGATGTTCCAGGGGAGCCGGCGCGGCAGGGACCTCGACCCGCTCGATATCCACCGGATTGTCGGCGGGCGACGTTACCTCGGCCAGCGCCTCACGCAGGGCCGGTGCCTCGATTTCCGGCACGATGGTTTCGGGCGGCGGGCTGGGCGCCGGCTTCTCCGCTTCCTTTTCAGCGGGCTTTTTCTTCCAGAACTTGAGCATTGCGTGCGTGATTCAAAGACAATGGGCGGCATGCTAACACTCCAACCTGTACTGGCCGCTGAGGGGCCGCACGCCGCCGGTGCGATCGCATGAACACGGCGCGCACCAGTCGCCCGGGGCGGGTCCGGATCATCGGCGGCCACCTGCGCAATTCGCGGCTGGACGTGCCGGATCTGCCGGGGTTGCGACCTACCGCGGAGCGGGTTCGCGAAACCCTGTTCAACTGGCTGGCCCCGGTCATCCAGGGCATGCGTTGCCTGGATCTGTGCGCAGGTACCGGCGCACTGGGCATCGAGGCCTTGTCGCGCGGTGCCGCGGCGATGCAGTTCATCGAGCGGGACGTTTCGGCGGCACAGGCGCTGCGGGCGAATCTGGCGCGACTGAAGGTCGATGCGGGGCAGGTGGTTGCCGCGGACGCGTCCCGATTTCTGCAACAGGCGGGGCAGCCCCACGAGCTGGTTTTCCTCGATCCGCCGTTTGCGCTCGAGCTCTGGACGGTGCTGGCTGCGCGACTGGAACAAGGCGGCTGGCTGGCTGAGCGAGCGTGGATCTACGTGGAATCGCCGCGCGGTCGGCTACCCGCCTTGCCGACGAGCTGGCAGCTGCAGCGGGAAGGCCAGGCGGGTGAGGTGCATTTCGCGCTCTATCGGCGCGCGCTTCCGTTAAGCTAGGGTCAATTCCGCTGCCGCTTTCGTCTTGTGAGCAAACCCTTGGGCAATCCGCGCCTGGCCGTGTATCCAGGTACTTTTGATCCGATCACCAACGGTCATACCGACCTGGTGACTCGCGCCGCACCGCTGTTCGACCGCGTGATCGTGGCCGTGGCCGACAGTTCCAGCAAGGGGCCGGGCTTCAGCATCGGCGAGCGGATTTCGCTGGCACGGATGGCGCTGGCCGATCTGCCGAACGTGGAAGTGCGCGGCTTCGATTGCCTGCTGGCGACCTTCATCGAACAGGTCGGAGCCGGCGTGATCATCCGCGGGCTGCGTGCCGTGTCGGATTTCGAATACGAATTCCAGCTGGCCAGCATGAACCGGCATCTGATTCCCCAGGCCGAAACGTTGTTCCTGACGCCGGCCGAGCAATACAGTTTCATTTCCTCCTCGCTGGTACGCGAGATCGGCCGCCTCGGCGGGGACATTTCCGGTTTCGTGCATCCGGCAGTACAACAGGCCATGCGGCAGCGCTGGCAGAAGAGCCGCACCGGCTCCAACAAACAACCCGAAACAGAAGGTGATAACCATGCGTAAGTTCGCTCTCATTGCTGCCCTCGCACTGACCGCCAGCCTGGCCCTGAGCGCCTGCGGCAAGCACGAAGATGCCCAGCAGGCCGGTCCGCAGGCCACCCAGCAGGCAACCAAGCCGACCGATCCGAACGACGTCAAGGCGTGGAATGCCTATCTTGGCCAGATCGTGCAGAACAACATGCAGGGCATGAAGGCCGATCGTCCGTACCCGTACCTGGTGCCGGCGGGCGATTCCGACGAGGCGGTTGCCGGTCGTGGTCGTCAGCTGTCAAACGTGGAAGACACCGTGGCTCGCGGCGTGCTGCCGGGCAACATGCTGGTGTTCGCCGGTCCGGATTCGGCCAAGACCGCCGACCTGATTGCCGCGGCCTTCAAGGATGCCAAGCCTGGCTCGTTCAAGGACGTGATCGTCCTGTTCATCGGTGACAAGGCCGACGAACAGCGCGTCGACGACGTGCTGAAGCCGACCGGCGCCACGGTGCGTTTCGTCGCCATGTAAGCAACATCGCCGCGCCGGCATTCCGGCGCGGCGAGAAGTACCGTCGCCCCGCAGCGTTGCGCGGGCGCCGGGTGACTGCCCGCCGTGAATGTCCCGGCGGCTCGGAACGCCCGCCATGGCGTCGCAACCCGGCTGTAGTATCGATCCATGTCCCTGAAAATTCTCGACACCTGCGTCAATTGCGACGTCTGCGAACCTGCCTGCCCGAACAAGGCGATCTCGCTGGGTGAGGAGTTCTATGTGATCGACCCCGCGCTGTGCACCGAATGCGTGGGCCATCACGACGAACCGCAATGCGTGGTGGTGTGTCCGGTCGAATGCATCATCAGCGACCCGGAACATCCCGAATCCAACGAACAGCTTGAACTGAAGTACCACCACCTGATGGCCAAGGAGTCAGCGGCATGAGCATGTCCATGAACTGGCGGGCAGCGACGTTGAGTCTGCTGCTGGTTGCCGGCGGCGCCTTCGCGGCCGATGGGGTCCCGGCGAAGACAGCGGCCCCGGCCGCCCACGCCTCGAGCCAGCGACCAGGCCATGCAGCGATCGCCAGTGCGAATTTCCACGCCACCGAAGCCGGTCTTGAAGTGCTGGCCAAGGGCGGCAACGCATTCGATGCCGCGGTGGCCGTCGCGTCCACGCTGTCGATCGTGGAGCCGGAAAGCTCCGGTATCGGCGGCGGTTTCATGGCCGTGCTGCATCGGGCCAGCGATGGCCGCAACATTTTCATCGACGCGCGCGAAACCGCGCCGGCGGCGGTCAACGCCAAGGACTACCTCAACCCCGACGGCAGCCCGAATCGCGACACCGCGTTGAAGGGGCCGCTATCGGCCGGCATTCCGGGCGAGCCGGCCGGACTGGTGCTGATCGCCAGGCGCTATGGCCGACTGCCGCTGGCGCAATCGCTGGCTCCGGCCATTCGCATTGCGCGCGAGGGCTTCCAGCCGGACGAGCGGCTGCGGGGTGCGATCGCCGGCATGCAGAAGGATCTGCAGCGTTGGCCCGCGTCCGCCGCGAAATACCTGCCCGGTGGCAAGCCGCCGGCGGAAGGCGTGATCTGGAAGGATCCGGCCCAGGCGCGCACGCTGGAGCTGATCGCCAGCCACGGCGACCAGGGTTTCTATCACGGGGAGACCGCGCAGAAGCTCGTCGCTGCCGTCAAGGCGGCCGGCGGCAACTGGACGCTGGCTGACCTGGCGAACTACAAGGCGAAGGAACGCACGCCGATCACGGTCGACTACCGCGGCTACCAGATCATCACCGCGCCGCCGCCCTCCTCGGGCGGCGTGGCGATTGCCGAGATCCTCAACATCCTTTCCGGCTACGACCTGACGAAGATGGGCCAGGCCCAGCGCGTGCATTACATCGTCGAGGCGATGCGCCGCGCGTTCCGCGACCACAACGATTACCTGGGTGACCCGGATTTCGTGAAGATGCCGCTGGACATGCTGCTGTCGCCGTTCTACGCCGACGGCCTGCGTCAGAGCATTCTGCCGGACAAGGCCACGCCTTCGTCGATGCTGCCGCGTGCCGAAGCGGCCGAACCGGGCATGCACACGACGCATTTCTCGATCATCGATGCCGACGGCAACATGGCGGCGGTGACCTCCACGGTGAATTACACAATGGGCTCGAGCTTTGTCGCCGAGGGCACCGGCGTGCTGCTGAATGACGAGATGGATGATTTCGCGCTGGTGCCGAACAAGCCGAACGTCTACGGCTTGCTGGGCAGCAAGGCCAATGCGCCGGTGGGCGGCAAGCGGATGCTGTCGTCGATGTCGCCGAGCCTCGTGATCGGCGCCGACCGCACGGCGGTCATCGGCTCGCCGGGTGGTTCGACCATCATCACCCAGGTGCTCGAAGGCATCCTGCATTTCATCGATGGCGAAAGCGCGCAGCAGATCACCGCCCACAAGCGCTTCCATCACCAGTACATGCCCGATGTGGTCGATGTCGAAGACGGCGTGTTCGACGCGTCCACCAGCGACGCCCTGACGAAGATGGGTTACACGCTGAAGCCGCGCGAATCCTGGGGGTTCATGAACGTGGTGACCTGGGATCGCAAGTTGAACAAGCTCGACGCCGCCAGCGATCCGCGCCGGCCATCCGGCCTGGGCAAAGTGCAGTAACGCGGCATGCATGCGCGCCGGATTCGCTGTGGTCCTCAGATGCTGCATGATGTGGTCATGGCGAGCGGCAAGCCGTCACCGGACGCGATCGGAGCAGTTTGATGGATTTGGGCAAGGGGATCTCGGCGCGAGCACTGGCGTTGAACGTCATTGGCGCGGTATTGGTGCTGGCCGGCATCGGCTTGATGGCAAACACGGCGCGTGGTCTGCAGGATTACCGAAACGCTGCCAGCCAGCACGGTGGCGAGGTGATGGATCTGGGCGAAAACGCCCGCCCGGAAGCGGGCCAGCACGGCACCATGGCGCGCGTGACCGGCACGCCCCGAGTGGTCGAGGCGCCGCGTGACCCGGACTTCAATCTCCGCGTGAACACGCCGGTGCTGGTGCGTCACGTGGAGATGTTCCAGTGGCGCGAGATACGGGTGGGCGACAGCGTTCACTATGAACTGGACTGGGTCGATCACCTGCTCGACGCCGGCCATTTCGCCGACTCCAAGGGACACGCCAACCCGGTCGCTTTCCCGGTCGACGGCAAACAATTCGATGCCGGCCTGGTGCAACTGGGCGGATTCAAGCTGGATCGCGTGCTGCTGCATGCCATGCCCGGGTCGGTACAGGTGGCGCCGGATGCCGCGGTGCTGCCGGAAAACCTGGCGGCCAGTTTTTCTCGTTACCAGAACTATCTGGTCACCAGCGCGCGGCCCGGTGATCCGCGGCTGGGCGATGTGCGGGTGAGCTGGAACGAAGTGCCACTGCAGGAACTGACCGTGGTGGGACGGATCAATGGCGACCGGCTGGAGGCTGCCGGCGACGCTGCCGATGGCAAGGGCTACGTGGTGCAGGTGGGCGACGTGCCGGTGCTGGACATCTTCGCCGACCTGCCCGAGCCGCCGGAGTTCGTATGGAGCTGGCGGGTCCTTTCGCTGCTGCTGGCTTCGCTTGGCGCCTTCGTCCTGATTTCAGCCCAGCGCCGCAGTGATCCGCTGCTTGCCGTCGGTCTTGGTGCGGCAGTGGTGGGCGTGGTGGCCAGCGTGTTGTGGATTCACGCCGGTGGCAGCGACATGAGCGGCTGGCTTGCGGTCATGCTGGGCGGCCTCGTTCTGGTCGCCTGGCGGTTGAAACGCTCGCGCTGAGTGGTCGCTTCCCGATGGCGGATCGGTTCGTCGCCGCATGCTCCGGCGCGGCATCGAAGCCGATCTGCCGTGCCGCTCCTGCGAAGCTGGCTTCCCGTCAGGCGGCCTTCTGCTTCTCGCCGGCCGCGGCAAACACCTGGTCAGCCCACTGCGTCGCGCCGAGATAGATCGTGGCCATTCGCTGGATGCGCTGTGGCGTGGCGCGCGCACTGGTCATCTCACCGGCTTCCCAGCTGAGGATGTCCTTGAGCAAGGCGCCGAACGGGCCGCTGCGATCGGTGAGCGCATCGCTGATTTCCGGCACCAGCCGCAGATGGCTCAGGAGGAAGTCCATCGGTGCGCACATCAAGGTGTCGAGCAGTGAAAACAGCCCCACCGTGAATGCCGTCTGGGGTGCGCCGTTGGGCATGCCCGCCGCCAGCTTTTCGCACATGTGCGCACGGATCAACGCAGCACGCAGCAGTTCAGGCGAATGATCGTCCATGCTGCACAGGGACATCGTCTCGATCCAGTTGCGCATGCGCGTCACACCGAAAAAGATCGCCGCCTGCTCGACGGATTTCAGCTGGCGTGGCAGGGCGAAGTAGGCGGAATTGACGCAGCTGAGCAACTTGTAGCTGAGCACCGCGTCGTCGCGGATGATGTTGCCCAGTTCCACCGGTCCCGGATTGTTCTCCTGCAGCGCTCCCATCAATCGAAGAATGCTCATGCGGTTGGCGGTCAGCACGGGCAAGGCAACCGGCTGCGGAATCAGCAGGTAGCGTCCCTGGATCGCCTGCACCGGCAACTCGAGGCAGCGCTCGTAGGTTGCATGATCGTCGACCCGGCCGGCGATCACGCGGATTCCCCGTGCGAACAGGGATTCGGTGCGGGCCTTCATGGCGTCCGGGCTGAGCGCGGTGGCATCCAGTCGCACCAGCTGGACCATCTGCAACAAGGCCTGCAATGAAAGCGTGCTGTCCAGATCGATGCCGCCGGCGTCCAGCAGGAACTGGCAGCCGCGGGCGGCCATCTGTTGCAGGCGCTTCATCAAGGCCGGGTCGTTTGCCACCATCGGCGACAACACGACACCCAGACGGGGTTGGTGCAGGAGGACGTCGGAGTCTTCCGGCAGCAATTCGCAGGGCAGGTTGAGAAAGGCACGATTGCCGCGGGCCAGCCGGGTCAGTGCGCCATCGGTGATCGTCGACAGCACGCTGCGCAGCAGGTTTTGCTCATCGCCGGGTTCGTGGTGGAAAACGATTTCGTAGGCGAACAGATCACGCTCGCGGTCCAGCATCGGAGTACGCAACACCGGCAAGGGCGTCGAGCCGGTGACCGGAGCCGAGCCGGACGCTGCATCGGTGGTGGTTGAGCGGGCAGAAGAGGCCGTGGGGGAGGCGTGAAGGTTGCTCATGATCGGTCATCGCGGTCGGCGCGAAAGCAAGCAGGGCTGCCTCGCTGTCAGTGGGGGATTCGTCCGGGGGGACAGTCAACGTGATGCGTCATGGAGCTCAGGCCGCCGCCAGCACCTGCGAGCGCAGGCTGCCATGCAATTCGCCGGAGCGACCGTAAAGTTCGTTTTCGCCGGAGTGCCCGGTGAGGATCGCCAGCGCCTGACGTACCTGATTCAGGCGTTGATTGACCATCGCTCCGTTGCGCTGGTTGAGCGCATGGCACTGGCGCAGAGCCTGCGCCACCCGACTCCACTCGGATGCCAGCGCGACCTCTCGGGATGGATGCTCGCGGCACAGTATCAGGCGCTCGGCATCGAGCTGTTCCAGTTGCTGCAAGAGCCCCTGCTTCTGTGCGCCGATCTGATCCAGCGCTTCGGTGCTGGCGCTGCCCAGCGCGGCGCGCTCGTCCTCCAGCACCTGGAGCCACTGACCGGCGGCGTGCTGCATGTCGCCCAGAACGGACGCAAGCGCATCGTTCAGTTCGTGCTGCAGCGCGCTGTTCATGCCTTGTCCGTGCCGCCGAGCTGCTGGTCCATGGCGATCATGCGATCAGCGATCCGGCCGGCGTCGACCTTGTAGCTGCCATCGGCCAGCGCGCGACGCACTTCTTCCACGCGCTTGGCGTCGATCGGAGAAGCGTCATTTGCGCGCGCCACGTCCTGCAATGCCCGCGCCGAATCGGTCAGCTTCAGCTGGTCGCCGTTTCGGGGCGCCGCCACGGCCTTCTCGGCCAGCGTGCCCGAAGTGGCGGCGGAACCGCTGCTCGTGCTGTTGCTGGCCTGGGGAAACTTTGGCAAACCGTTGTTGGTAATTGTCGTATTCATGGATCCATTCCCACTGGAGTGTGCCCTGTAACCTGTTTATCGACCGCTTTTGTGAAAGCTTTAGGGCGGCCTTTGAAGCATGCCCGGATGATGACTGGTCTGCCGAGGGTCATGGCAAGGCCACCACGACCCCTGGTGCGCTGACCATGGCGTCGACGATCCGGCCCGAGTTCGCATTGCGAACCCGCAACCGGGCGCCATTGTCGCCGCTGCCCAGCGCAATGCCGTCCGCGCGCACCTCGATTCCTTCCAGTTGGGCGAGCATCTGGACGTGGTCACCGGCCCGGACCATGCGTCGCCCGCCGAGCGCGGCGGGGCTGAGTACCGTATTGCGGGCCATCGCGCGGGACAGCGACCGGCCGGCAATCTGTTCGAAATTTTCGATGTAACCGTAACCGAGTCGCGTGACATCGCGTTCCTCGGCCTGGACGTCGGCGGCACTGATGCCATCACCGCGCAACAAGGCCCGGCTGGTTATCAGTACCTGCCTGAACACATGCAGCCGTACCGGCACGCGTACGGTCCAGCCGCCAGGCCCGGTGCATTGCACAGGCACGCTGATGACGGACCTGAGCGGGGCGTGTTCGGCGATGGTGGCGCGCAAAGGCCCCTCGCAACGGGACAACTGCAGGCGCAAGTCCATCGGCCCGCTGGCAATCTCGATGCGGCTGCCCGGTTGGGCATAGTGGGCACGCACGGCCTGTTCGGCGGTTTCGCGCACCGCGACGAGCGATTGGGTGGCGTTGTCGGCGTTCATGGATCGTGCGCTGCACGGCACGACCAGCCCCGCCAGGAGCGCGCATCCGAGGCTTGCCTTGGAAAGGCGCAGCGTCATGCGTCGGCCAGTGCGGCGCCGAGTTGAGCCAGCAGGGCCTCGCGGCCGGACTCGACTTTCTGCGCCAGTTCGCCGGCCTGCTCCAGCTGGCCTTCGCCAAGCAGGGCGATGAACTGGCTGCCTTGTTCGCCCAGTTGCGTGCCAGCGTCCTTGAGTGCCGTGGTGTCGCCGGCATGGCGGCGCACGTCGGCAAGCCGGTCGATGCTGCGTACCAGGGTGCGGGTGTCGAACCAGCGCCGGTCGACGGCGCCGGGCTCCAGCAAGGCCAATTCCATCGCCTGGCGCAAGTTCAGTGCCGCTTCCCGCGCGGTCAGGCTCAGGCTGGCCGGATCAGTTCCGCTTTCGCCCTCGAGCCAGTCCAGGCCCAGCCGATGGGCCAGCAGGGCGGCCCGACGCAGCGATTCGGATTGTCGTCGCGCCTCGCTGCAGCGGCGCTGCCAGGCGCCCAGCGCAGCCTGCGTCGCGGTGGCTCGCGCATGCTGGGTGTCATGACCTTGTTGCAGGCTCTGGATGCGCTCGCTGGCGTGGCGCAACGTGGTGCTGCCTTCGTTCAACAGGGTGCCGGACTGGTTTGCACTGGCCTGCGCGCGCTCAAGCTGCTGCAGGCCATGGCCGACGTCACGATCCAGTTGCAGGGAGAAGTCACCGATGGAGCCGGTGACGGTTTCAATTTCGGTGGTGGTCAGTGCGGTCTTCTCGGCCAGCTGCTTGACCTCGTCGGCGACCACGGCGAAGCCGCGACCAGCATCGCCCGCGCGGGCGGCCTCGATCGCGGCGTTCAATGCCACCAGGTTGGTCTGGTGGGCAATTTCCTGCACGCTGCCGGTCAGCTTGCGGATCTGCGCCACTTGCTCGGCGAGTTTGCTCTGATTGCGATTCATCGCCGTCAATGCCGCCCGCAGCAGTCGCAACTGGCCATCCAGTTCTTTCACCCCGTCGCTGCCGGCGGTGCCGGCCTGGCTGGCAAGGTCCAGATAGACACCTACCTGCTGCAGGGCCGTCGAGATTCCGGCGCTTCCATCCGTCAAGCGATCGACGCTGCTGCGGCTGTCGCCGGCCGCCTTCTCCAGCGAACCTTGTTCGCGTGACAACTGTTGTACCGCTCCGAGCACCAGACTTTGCTGCTCCAGCGTCTGCAGCGCGACGGACGCCGGCGGCCGGCTGGCCACGCGGGCGAGCAAGGGGGCGAGCAGTTGTGCCGCGCGGGGATGCCTGCGCCGCAAGGTGGCCACCTCGGCATCGTTGCCCCGCGCGGCGGCGTCCACCAGCGCGGTGATGTGCTGATTCCAGATCAAACTCATGAGGCGGGCATCATCTTCAATAGGATGGGTACAACAGCTGCATCGTCGAAAATCTTCAAAACTTGAGCAAGCAAGTCACGTGCCAGCATCCTGACTAAAGCCGCCGGCGAGATGGTCGATACCTCCGGCAGAGCGTCGCGATCGCGACAAGGCATCCCGGGAGGCCGCATGGGCGGCACATTGCTGGAAAAGGTGGAGCGGCATACGCGGCTGGCCGGTCACAACCGGATCGCCATGCTGCTTTTCCGGCTGGGCGACGAGCAATTGTTCGGCATCAACGTCTTCAAGGTGCGCGAAGTTTTGCGACGCCCATCGATGGAGCGCATGCCCGGTGTCCATGAACTGATCGCCGGCAGCTGTGATTACCGAGGGCAGACCATTCCGGTGATCGATCTTGCGGCAGCGATGGGTTACGCCCCGTTGCGCGACGTGGAGTCGGCGCATTTGATGGTCACCGAATTCAGTCGCTCGGTGCAGGGATTCCTCGTCGCCGACCTTCAGCGCATGGTGCATTGCGAAGGCGAGGCGATGGCCGCTCCGCAAACTTCGCTGGGCTTTGGCGCGCGGGTCAATGCGGTCACCCGCGTGGACGGGGCGCTGCTGGCGGTGGTCGACGTGGAGCATGTGCTGGCGAGCATCGATGCCACGCCAGCGGAGCTTTCCGGTCAGCTGCAGCAAGAGGCGTCCAGCCGTGCGCTGGCGCAACGTCGGGTGCTGGTGGTGGATGATTCGGGCATCGTGCGGCGACGGCTGGTCGGCCTGTTTCGGCAGATGGGGATGGAATGCGAGGTCGCCCGAGACGGTCGCGAAGCGCTGGATCGCCTGCTCGAGCTGGCTCGGGGCGACTCCGGCAGAGCCATCGAACTGGTGGTGTCGGACATCGAGATGCCACGGCTGGACGGTTATGCCCTTGTCCGTGCGATTCGCGAGACGCCGGGCCTGCGCCATCTCAAGCTGCTGCTGCACAGTTCACTGAGCGGCATGTTCAACGAAGCGATGGTGGCCGAGGTCAAGGCCGATCGTTTCATTGCCAAGTTCCAGCCCGATCTGCTGGCGCAGGCGGTGATGGAGCTGTTGGGCGAGATCCCCGTCACCGCGTCGGAGTGCTGACGGCACGAGCGGCCGTCGCGACGGCGTCAACAAACCGTCTTCCGCTTCGTTCGCGGTGAAGGCAGTGGCGTGACGAGGACATAAAGTCTTTGCACAACAAGTGCTTGTGATGGGTGGCATGCAATTTGCCTTTTGCTCCGTGCGGCAGTCGCACGCGGAGCGAAGCAATGAATCCAGGTACCGACAATCTATTCGGCATCCACACCTCGGCACTCGATGTATGGCAGCGCCGTACCGAGGCGCTGGCCAACAATCTTGCCAACGCCGATACCCCCGGCTATCTGGCGCGCGATGTCGATTTTCGCAAGGCGCTGGCGGCGGCCAGCGGCCAGGCGGACGGCCTGACGTTGAACACCGATATGCCGGGTCAGATCGGCACTGGCAGTGCCCCCGGTGAATCGCTGGCGTACCGCGTGCCGAGCCAGCCCAGCATGGACGGCAATACCGTCGATGCCCAGGTGGAGCAGGCCGCGTTTGCCGCCAACGGCGTGCACTACCAGGCCAGCCTTTCGTTCATCACTGCCCAGATCCGCATGCTGCGGACGGCCATCAGCGGAGGGCAGGGCTGATGTCACTGTTCTCCGTATTCAACGTGGCCGGTTCCGGCATGGCTGCGCAGTCGACGCGCCTGAACACGGTGGCCAGCAACCTGGCCAACGCCGACAGCGTCGCCAGCACCGCCGAAGGTGCCTACCGCTCGCGCGAGCCGCTGTTTGCCGCCGTCAAGGGCCAGCTGGACTCCAGCGGCCAGACCTCCGGCGAAGGTGTGCAGGTGCTGGGTGTCACCGAAAGCCAGGCCGCCATCCCGAGCCGCTACGAGCCGGGCAACCCCCTGGCCGATGCCGACGGCTACGTCTATGCCAGCAACGTCAATCCGGTTGATGAACTGGTCAACATGATTTCTGCCTCCCGCTCGTATCAGAACAACGTCGAAGTGATGAATTCGACGCGCCAGCTGATGCAGAAAACGCTGGATCTGGGCAAGTGAGGCCTACCCGAATGATTTCCCGGCAGACCAGGAGCGCAACATGAGTGACATGGGTATCCAGGGCGTGGGTTCGAGCGCGGCCAAGGCCGTCAGCGCGGGCAAGAGCCAGACCCTCAACCAGGCGGACTTTCTGAGCCTGCTGACGCAGCAGATGCGAAATCAGGATCCGACCAAGCCGATGGATTCATCGCAGATGGTCAGCCAGCTGGCGCAGATCAGCCAGGTCTCGGCCACGCAGTCGCTGCAGGTGTCGTTCGACAGCCTGAGCCAGTCCCTGCAGGGCAATCAGCTGCTGCAGGCGAGCAGCATGGTCGGGCACAAGGTGACGGTGCCTTCAGCGGCCGGGCAATTGCAGGACACCGGCCTGGATGGCGCGGTCAACGTACCCGACGGCGGCAACGCGGTCCTCGTGCAGATCACTGACACGGACGGCAACGTGCTGCGCACCTTGAATCTGGGTACGCCGATGTCCGGGCTGGTGCCGTTCCACTGGGATGGCAAGGGCGAGGACGGTGCGGTGCTGCCCAATGGCACCTACGGCCTGAAGGCACAGGCCGGCAACACCGCGGTGGCGACGTATGTCAGCGGCAAGGTCAGCGGCGTGGGGATGACGGGAGCCGACGGTGCCTATCTCGATGTGGATGGTTTTGGTGGGGTCCTGCTGAGTCAGGTCGCGCAGGTCAATTGACGGGCCGGTCGGCCCCAACATACGGGAATTATCCAGATGGCATTCAATATCGCACTGAGCGGACTCAACGCCGCATCCAAGGACCTCGAGGTCACTGCCAACAACATCGCCAACACGGCCACGACCGGCTTCAAGGGTTCGCGCGCCGAGTTTGCCGAGCTGTTCAGCGCCGCGGGACCCAACTTGAGTTCCAGTCAGACCGGCAGCGGCGTTCGGCTGACCAATGTCGCGCAGCAGTTCACCGCCGGCAGCGTCGAGACCACCAACAACAGCCTGGACTTTGCCATCAGCGGCGACGGCTTCTTCACCTTGCGCGACGGCAAGGGTTATTCCTACACCCGTGCCGGTGCGTTCCAGAAAGATCCCGATGGCTACGTGACCAACGCCGCCAAGCAGCGCCTGCAGGTGTATCCGCCCACCGCCAACGGTTTCGACAACAGCACCATGGTCGATCTGCAACTGCTCACCGCACAGAATGCGGCCAAGGCCACCGGTACGGTGAAGATGTCGGTCAACTTGCCGTCGGATGCGACGGTGCCGGCCACCGCGTTTGATCCGACCACGGATCCGGACAGTTATAACCAGTCCACGCCATTCACCCTGTACGACTCGCTGGGAGCGACCCACAGCGGAACGGTCTACTACGTCAAGGACGCGGCTGCGAATACCTGGAACGCCAACTTGTATGTGGACGGGGCCTCGGTCGGCGCTCCGCAGCAGCTCACCTTCAGCAGCAGTGGTGCCTTGGTGGCTCCGGCCAACGGCAAGCTCAATTTTCCCGCGGTGACCGTCAGTCCCGGCTCCGAGCCGATCCAGTTGACGCTGGACATGGGCAAGGCCACCCAGTTCGGCAACAGCTACGCCGTCACCGCCATCAACCAGGACGGTTACCCCACCGGCACCCTGTCAAGCATCGACGTTTCCGGTGAGGGCGTGGTGCAGGCCAAGTATTCCAACGGTCAGACCACTTCGATTGGCCAGTTGGCGATGGCGCAGTTTTCCAACCAGCAAGGTCTGCGCCAGCTCGACAACACCAATTGGGCGGCGTCCTACGACTCGGGCACCGCCGTGATGGGTGCGGCGGGCAACGGCACGTTTGGCAGCGTCCAGGCCGGTGCGCTGGAAGCTTCCAATACCGCGGATCTCACCGCGCAGCTGGTCAACATGATCAAGGCGCAGCGCAACTACCAGGCGAATGCGCAGGTGATCTCCACCGACAACCAGCTGACCCAGACCATCATCAACATCCGCAACTGATCCGCGTGCGCGTGGACAAGGGGTGCCGGTTTGCGCCGGTGCCCCGTGAAGCCGAACAACCGAGGTGTAATCCGTGGACAGATCGCTGTATGTAGCCATGACCGGTGCCACGCAGATGATGCGCGAGCAGTCCGAAGTGGCGCACAACCTGGCCAACGCCGACACCGTCGGCTTCAAGGCGCAGCTGTCGGCCTTCCAGCCGCTGGCGGTGCAGGGACCCGGGCTGGCCACGCGGGTCAATGGCGTGGCGCAGGGCCTGGGCGTGGACATGCGCGCGGGCGGCCAGATCGAGACCGGTCGCGAACTCGACGTGGCAGTGCAGGGCAGCGGCTGGATCGCGGTGCAAGGCGCTGACGGCAGTGAGGGTTATACCCGTGCCGGCGAGTTGCGGCTCACTTCGGATGGCCTGCTCACGGATTCGCGCGGCAACCTGGTACTGGGTGATGGTGGCCCGATCAGCGTGCCGCAGAGCAGTCAGATGAACATCGGCGCGGATGGCACCGTGTCCGTGGTGCCGATGGGCCAATCCCCGGAAACCATTGCCGCGGTGGGTCGCATCAAGTTGGTCAATCCGGCGATGGACCAGCTTTCGCTGGGCAGCGACGGGCTGATGCATCTCAACGGGGCAGCCAGCGCCGATGCGGATCCCTCGGTCACGCTGAAATCCGGCGTGCTGGAGTCCAGCAACGTCAACCCGTCGCAGACGCTGGTGCAGATGATCCAGTTGTCGCGTCAGTACGAGTTGCAGATCCGTTCCATCCACAGCGCCGACGAAAACGCGCAGTCGGCCTCGCGCCTGCTGCAGATGACCTGATCACGGTCAGTCGACTCGCACGCACTTCAAGCAAAGACATCCAGACGTCCAGACGGAGTCCATCAACATGTTTTCATCCCTGTGGGTAGCCAAGACCGGTCTCGATGCGCAGCAGACGCGCATGGACGTGATCTCGAACAACCTCGCCAACGCCAACACCACCGGTTTCAAGAGCGCGCGCGCGGCGTTTCAGGACCTGGTCTACCAGAACCTGCGCCAGCCCGGCGGCCAGACGACCGAGCAGACACAGTCGCCTTCGGGCCTGATGCTTGGCACCGGTGTTCGCGTGGTCGGCAGCGAGAAGCTGTTCACCCAGGGCAACATCGAGCAGACCGGCAACTCGCTGGACGTGGCCGTCCAGGGCCGCGGCTTTCTGCAGGTGACCATGCCCGACGGCACGCTGGCCTACACCCGTGACGGTTCGCTGCACATGGATCAGAACGGGCAGGTCGTGACCGCCAACGGCTACGCGCTGGATCCGGCGCTGAGCGTGCCGGCCAATGCGCAGAGCATCACCATTGGCAGCGACGGTACGGTGAGCGTGAGCCTTCCCGGCCAGGCGGCCACGCAGCAGATCGGCACCGTGCAGCTGGCCGATTTCATCAACCCCGCCGGCCTGCAGCCCAACGGCGACAACCTGTATCTGGAAACCGCCTCCAGCGGCTCGCCGCAGATCGGTCAGCCCGGCCTCAACGGCTTGGGCACCTTGTCGCAGGGGGCACTGGAAAGCTCCAACGTCAACGTGGTCGAGCAGATGGTCGACATGATCGAAACCCAGCGCACCTACGAAATGAACTCGAAGGCCGTGTCCGCTGCGGACTCGATGTTGCAGTTCCTCACCAACAAGACCTGAGACTCGCCGCGATGAAGAATTGCCTGCGCTTGCCGCTGCTGTTCGGCGCACTTGCCCTGTTGGCCGCCTGTGCCAGCGTGCCGCGTGCACACGAGGACGCCGAGTGGGCGGCCACTCCGCCAGTGGTGCAGCAAGTCGCTCCGGTGCAGGCCGACGGCTCGATTTACCACGACGCGCAAAACATGGAATTGTTCGCCGATCCACGCGCGCATCGCGTGGGCGACATTCTCACCGTGGCACTGGTCGAAAGCACGCAGGCAACCAAGAAGGCGACCACCAGCACCAGCAAGACCGACAAGGCCAAGATCGCCGCGCCCACGATCCTGGGGCAGGGGCTCTCGATCGCCGGTCGAACCGCCGACACCGGCCTCGATGGCGAGCGCAGTTTCGACGGCACCGGATCCAGCAGCCAGAGCAACCAGCTCACCGGCCAGATCACCGTCACCGTGGCGCAGCGCCTGAGCAACGGCAACCTGATGGTACGCGGCGAAAAGTGGCTGACCATCAACCAGGGTCAGGAACTGGTGCGCATCTCCGGCATCGTGCGCCCGCAGGACATCGGCCAGGACAACGTGGTGCCATCCACCCGCGTGGCCGACGCACGCATCAGCTACACCGGTCGCGGCACGCTCGCCGACGCGAACACGCGCGGCTGGTTGTCACGCTTCTTCAATTCCAGATGGATGCCGTTCTGATGAGCCCCCGCCACAGTCAGCCCGCCACGCGCGCGCTCTGCTTCCTTGCGTTGCTGTTGATCTCGATGTTCGCGCATGCCGACAAGGTTCGTGACCTGGTCCAGGTCGCCGGCGTCCGCAGCAATCAGCTGATCGGCTACGGCCTGGTGGTGGGTCTGGACGGTTCGGGTGACCAGACCACGCAGGCGCCGTTCACCACCCAGAGCCTGGAGAACATGCTGCAGCAATTCGGCATCACGGTGCCGGCCAACGCGCGGCCGCAGCTGAAGAACGCCGCGGCGGTGATGGTCACGGCCGACTTGCCACCGTTCGCCAAGCCCGGCCAGACCATCGACGTCACGGTGGCATCGATCGGCAATGCCAAGAGCATCCGTGGCGGCCAGTTGCTGATGGCACCGCTGCGCGGTGCGGACGGCAACGTGTATGCAGTGGCGCAAGGCAGCGTGGTGGTGGGCGGCATCAGCGCGCAGGGCAAGAGCGGCTCCAGTGTGCAGGTCAACATTTCCGCCAGCGGACGCATTCCCAACGGGGCCTCGGTCGAGCGAGTGGTGGCGTCGTCCTTCGCCAGCGGCGGCGACCTCATGTTGAACCTCAACACCGCCGATTTCACCACGGCCACGCGCATCGCCACCGCGATCAACCAGGCTTATGGCGCCGGTACCGCGCAGCCGCTGGACGGCGGCACGGTCACGGTGCGCGGCCCGCAGGACCCGGCGCAGAAAGTGGCCTGGCTTGGCGCCATCCAGAATCTCGACGTCCAGCCGGGCGACGCACCAGCACGCATCGTGGTCAATTCGCGCACCGGCACCGTGGTGATCGGATCGGACGTGCGGGTAACCGCGGCCGCGGTGGCGCACGGCGCGATCCAGGTGACGATTTCCGAACAGCCGCAGGTCAGCCAGCCCGCCGCGTTCAGCAAGGGCCAGACGGCCATCGTGCCGAACAGCAGCGTTCAGGTCAGCGAGGACGGTGCACACATGTTCAAGTTCGGTCCGGGCGTGAGCCTGGATGCCATCGTGCGCGCGGTGAACCAGGTGGGCGCCACGCCGAGCGATCTGATCTCGATTCTGCAGGCGCTGAAGCAGGC
The DNA here is from genome assembly GCF_054061035.1 of Rhodanobacter sp. TND4EL1. Taxonomy (NCBI): domain Bacteria; kingdom Pseudomonadati; phylum Pseudomonadota; class Gammaproteobacteria; order Lysobacterales; family Rhodanobacteraceae; genus Rhodanobacter; species Rhodanobacter sp. TND4EL1. The sequence goes on along the minus strand of NZ_JBSSDT010000001.1, from coordinate 1,208,719 downwards.
TGGCGCGCTTCATGCAGACCTGGTCGTGATCTGAGCCGGTGACAAAATCATGACGCCCATCAACAGCACTTCACCCGCACTGGATACCTGGACTGAACTGTCCGGGTTTCATCAGCTGCGGGCGCAGGCGCGTGATGATGGCGGCAAGAGCGCGTTGCCGGCGGTGGCGAAGCAGTTCGAGGCGATCTTCACCCAGATGATGCTGAAATCCATGCGCGACGCGAATGCCAGCATGGGCAGCGACATCGCCGGCAGCGAGCAGGTCAATTCCTACCGGGACATGTTCGATCAGCAACTCTCGTTGAGCCTCGCCAACGGTCACAATGGATTGGGCATTGCCAGATTGCTGGTGCGCCAGCTCGGCGGCAAGCCGGACGTCGATGCCGCCGCCGCTTCCCCACAGCCAACGCCGCCCGGCGCCAGCGTGTTCAACGCCAATGTGCGTGCCTTGTTGCAACTGGGTGCCGATGAGTCTGGTGATGATGGCGCTTCGCGCTCCGGGCTGGATCTGGCCGGCATGCCATCCACCGCCGACGTGGGCTCGCCGTGGCATCAGACGCTGGATCGCATGGCGCACGGCGCGCTTGATGTGGCCGGAGCGGCGGCGAACGTGCTTCCCGGTGGTGATCCGGTGGGTTTCGTGCGGGCACTGGCACCGCACGCGGCGGCAGCAGCAAAAAAGCTGGGTGTCTCGGTGCGTGCGTTGCTGGCGCAGGCGGCGCTGGAGACCGGTTGGGGCAAACATTTGCCCAGCCACGGCGACGGCAGCACCAGTTTCAACCTGTTCGGCATCAAGGCGGGCAGCAGCTGGAATGGCGACAAGGTCAGCGTGCCCACGGTCGAATACGAGAACGGCGTGGCGGTACGCAAGCGCGACGCATTCCGCGCGTATGACTCGCCGTCCGATTCGTTCGCCGATTACGCGCGGCTGATCGCGGAGAGCCCGCGGTACGCGCAGGCGCTGGGCAAGGGCGAGAACATCGCCGGGTTTGCCCGTGGTCTGGTGCAGGGTGGCTACGCCACTGATCCCGCCTATGTGGCCAAGATCACCGCCATTGCCAACAGCGCGCAGATGCGCGAGGCGCTGGCCAGTCTTCATGCAGGCGGCGTTTCCGAATGAGCGGACGCATGCCACTCCATGCCTTGCGGGCAACGTTTCAAGAGATCGGCTTTCCCGCCGTTACCGTCATCACGTGCGCCGTGCACTCCGCGGCGCCCCCGTTGTTGAGGATGTCCCATGGCTGACCTGCTTTCGACCGGCGTATCCGGCCTGCTTGCCTCGCAGATCGGGCTGAGCACGGTCGGCCACAACGTGGCCAATGTGAACACCGATGGCTACAGCCGCCAGCAGGTCTCGTTCGGCACCCGGCAACCCGAAGGGCAGGCCGGCTTTTACATCGGCACCGGCGTCAATACGGTGGCGGTGCAGCGTGCCTACAGCCAGTTCCTCAACAGCTCGTTGTGGTCGGCCAGTTCCGGGCAGGGCCGGGCGGGCACCATGGCCAGTCTTACCGGCCAGCTCAACAACCAGCTTGCTGGCAGCAGCAACCTGCAGACCTCGCTGGACAGCTTCTACGGCGCCGTGCAGGACATGGCCAATGCGCCGTCCGACACCGCCTCGCGTCAGGTGCTGCTGGCGCGCGCCGGTGGCCTGGCCAGTACGTTTCGTGCGCTGTCCGGTCAGTTCAACCAGCTTTCCAGTCAGGTCCAGCAGCAGATCGGCGACACCGTGAATTCGATCAACAGCGACAGCCAGTCGATCGCGAAGCTGAACCAGTTGATCCAGGCTCGCTCCGCCACCGATGGCAGCGCGCCGTCGGACCTGCTTGACCAGCGCGACGCACTGGTCAACAAGCTGGCCGGTCAGGTGGGCGTCACGGTGGTGCCACAGAAGGACAACACGATCAGCGTGTTTGTCGGCAACGGACAGGCGCTGGTCACCGGTACCGAGGCGTACGCCCTGGGCACGACCAGCAATATCTATGATGCCAGCCGGGTGGAAGTGACCGGAGCGGGTTCCGGCAGCGTGATCAGTGGTCGTATCGGCGGCGGCGCACTGGGCGCGCTGCTGGATTTCCGCAGCAATGTGCTCGATCCGGCACAAACCCAGCTGGGTCGCTCGGCGCAGGCGCTGGCCAGCTCGTTCAACGCGCAACATGCGCAAGGCGTGGACCTCAAGGGCGATGTCGGCGGCACGTTCTTCAATGTCGGCGGCCCGCTGGTGCAGGGTGCCTCCACCAACAGCGGCAGCGGCAGCCTCGATGCCCAAATCAGCGATCTGGGTGCACTCAGCGGCAAGGACTATGTGCTGAGCTACGACGGCAGCAGCTGGAGCATGCGTGACACCCATGGCACGGCGGTGCCGCTGAGCGGCAGCGGCACGGCGGACGACCCGTTCACGGCGGCCGGCTTGAGCCTGGTGGTCGGCGGCAGTGCCAGTGCCGGCGACAGCTTCCGGGTGCAGCCCAGCCGCGCAGCGGCAGACGGTTTTTCGCTGGCCATCGATGATCCCGACAAGATCGCGGCGGCGGCTGCGCTGTCGGTGAGCGCCGGCGACGCCAATACCGGCGCGGCATCGCCCAGGGTCAACGTCGTCGATGGCGGCAATCCCGCAATGCAGACGGCCAGCTCGATCGTGTTCATCTCGTCGACCAGCTACAGCATCGACGGTGGTGCGCCACAAACCTTCACCGCCGGGCAGCCGATCGTGCACAACGGCTGGAGCATGCAGCTGAGTGGTGCGCCGCAGGCAGGTGACAGCTTTGGCGTGCAGCCGAACAGCAATGCGCAGGGCGACAACGCCAATGCATTGAAGCTGGGCCAGGTGGCCAGCCTGGGCGTGCTTGACGGTGGCGTCACCAGCGCCGGCCGCGCCTACAGCCAGCTGGTCAGCCAGGTCGGCAGCGCCGGTGAACTGGCCAAGAGCGACATGACCACGCAAACGGCCGTGTACAACCAGGCAATGAGTTCGCAGCAAAGCGTCTCCGGCGTGAACCTGGACGAAGAGGCAGCCAATCTGGTGCGTTACCAGCAGGCCTACCAGGCTTCCGCCCAGATCATCAGTACGGCCAACAGCATTTTCAGCGCCCTGTTGGGCGCGGTACGGGGATAAGCCATGCGCGTTTCCACCAGCTGGATGCAGCAGCAATCCGTCGGCAGCATGATGAGCCGACAAGGTGACCTGTCCGATCTCAATACCCAGTTCAGCAGCGGGAAACGGATCAATCAGCCATCCGACGATCCGGTGGGCGCGGCGCGTGCGCTGGACTTGACCCATCTGGTTGCGGACGCGGCGCAGTACCAGCGCAACATCACCTCGGCCAATGCGCGACTGGGGCTGGAGGATCAGTCCCTGTCCAACACCAGCGACGTGCTCGGTCGTGTTCGCACCCTGCTGCTGCAGGCTGCCAACGGCAGCCAGACCGACGAAACGCGCGGCGACATGGCGGCCGAGATCGTGCAGTTGCGCCAGCAGCTGCTGGGCCAGGCCAACAGCACCGATGGGCAAGGCGAATACATCTTCGCCGGCAATCGCACCGGCACCCAGCCGTTTGCATCGCAGGGTGGCGTGACTTACCTGGGCGACGGTGGACAGCGCATGGTGGCGGCCGGTGCCGGCCTGCAGGTCGCCACCGGGGATGCAGGCAGTGCGGTATTCATGGACATTGCCACCGGCAACGGGACCTTCGCAGTCAGTGCCGCCGGCACCAACACCGGTTCGGCCGTCGCCGGCGCAACCAGCGTCAGTGATCACTCCGCCAAGCCATCGGCATGGGATGGCGGCGACTACAGCATCGTGTTTACCGCGTCCAATGCCTACGAAGTGCGCGACGGTTCCGGTGCCGTGCTCGACAGCGGCAGTTACGACGCCGACAAAGGCGGCGGCGTGACGTTCCGTGGCGCACAGGTCGCCTTCAGTGGCACGCCCGCTGCAGGTGATGCCTTTACGCTGGGTGCTTCCGCGCGGCAGGACGTGTTCACCACGCTGGACAACATCATCAAGACACTGCGCACGCCCAACGGTGGGAACGCGCAGATGCAGAACGACATCAATACCCAGTTCGCCAATCTCGACCAGGCGATCGACTCCATCACGCGTACGCGCGGCATGGTGGGCGCACGGATGAATGCGCTCGATCAGCAGGGCGGGCTCAACGATGACCTGACCCTGCAGTACAAGTCGTCGCTTTCCGATGTGCAGGATCTGAACTACTACGACGCGCTCAGCCAACTCAGTACGCAGACCACGGCACTGCAGGCCGCGCAGCAAGTCTTCACCAAGATCCAGGGCTCAAAATTGTTCGATTATTTGCGTTGACAATGCTCAAGTTTTGATATGTCGGGACGAAACAGTACACAAGGCGGATGCATTCAATGGTGAATCCCCGCCGGATTGTCTGAGCTGGCCCACGCCGGCACATCACCCCGATTCGGAGAATTCCCATGGTCATGAGCGTCAACACCAACATCAGCTCGCTGAATGCCCAGCACAACCTGGCCAAGTCGCAGAGCAAGCTGTCCACCGCGATCGAGCGCCTGTCCTCGGGCATGCGCATCAACAGCGCGAAAGACGATGCCGCCGGCCTCGCCATTTCCACCCGCTTCACCACCCAGATCAACGGCCTGAACCAGGCTGTGCGCAATGCCAACGACGGCATCTCGATGGCGCAGACCACCGAGTCCGCGCTGGACGAAGTGACCAACAACCTGCAGCGCATTCGCGAGCTGGCGGTGCAGTCGGCCAACGGATCCAACTCCGACACCGACCGCGCCGCACTCAACAAGGAAGTGCAGCAGCGCCTGGCTGAAGTCACCCGCATTTCCAGCCAGACCAACTTCAACGGGAAGCATGTCCTGAACGGCACCGCCGGCAGCACCAGCTTCCAGGTCGGCGCCAACGTGGGCGAGTCCATCAGCATCGATCTGAGCCAGGGTACCCGCACCCAGGACATGGGCAAGCTGGCGACCGCGGGCAGCGGCGACGTGAGCGGCGTCTTCGCGTCGGCCGGTTCGGATGCGGTTGCCGAGGTCAAAGGCTCGTCCACCACTGGCACGGTGGACAAGTCCAAACTCACCGCAGGTGCAAAGATCACCGTAGGCGCTACGGAAGTGACGTTCACGGATCTCACGGGTTCTTCGGATGCCGCCGCCGCCGCAACCGCCGCAGCCGGTGAGATCAACACCGCACTTCAGGCGTCCACCAACGGCGACAAGAACATCGTGGCAACCGGCAACGCCGACGGCACCATCACGTTCAATCAGACGACCGGCGAAGATGGCGCTATCAACGTCACCGATACGGCCGGTGCCCTTGGAACCCCCGGGGCAGCGACGACAGGCGTCGCTGCCAAGGCTGCCGTTCCGGCCCAGAGCAACCTGAAGCTTGATAACGGCGAGTTCACGTTGACGGTTGGATCGACCACGGTCGATATGGCTGGCAGCTACAAGGACGCCGCCTCGCTGGTTGACGCGATCAACAGCAAGGGCGTGCAGGGGCTGTCCGCTTCGGTGGACAAGGACGGCAAGATCCAGCTGGCGTCGCAATCCGACATGACTATTGGCGGCAGCAAGGCCAATTCGACTCTCGGCTTTACCGCAGGTTTGGCGTCAGCCGGTGGCTCGCTCGACAACGTCGACATCAGCACGATGAACGGCGCCAACGAAACGATGAATCGTATCGACGCGGCGCTGCAGACCGTCAGCGACCTGCGCAGCAACCTCGGCGCGGTGCAGAACCGTTTCGATTCCACCATCTCCAACCTGCAGACCATCTCGCAGAACCTCAGCTCGTCGCGCAGCCAGATCCAGGACGCCGACTTCGCTTCGGAAACCGCGAACATGTCCAGCGCCAACATCCTGCAACAGGCCGGTGTCTCGGTGCTGGCACAGGCCAACTCCAGCACCCAGAGCGTGTTGAAGCTGCTGCAGTAACAGCCCTGGGGACGGTCGCGGACAGCCGCGGCCGTTCCCCTTTTTTTGAGGAAGCTTGACCATGGCGATCACCGTAGGCAGTACCGCTCCATCCACCGGCGTTCTCACCGCAACGGGTGTGGGTTCGGGCCTGGACGTGGACTCGCTGGTGACCAGCCTGGTCAATGCCAAGAAAGACGCACCGCAGAAGCAAATCACCAACCAGCAAAACACCGCGCAGACCCAGTTGTCCGCACTGGGCGTGGTCGGATCGAGCCTTTCGGCCCTGCAGTCCGCACTCGCCTCGTTGAAGGACGGCAGTGCGTTCGCCGGTCGCAAGGTCAACAGCAGCGACAACACCATTTTTTCTGCCACGGCCAGTCCAAGTTCGGTACCGGGCAGTTACAACATCGACGTCACCGCGTTGGCGAGTGCTCTCAAAGTGTCGTCGGCGCCGGTCGCCGATGCCGCCAAGGTCGGCACCGGTACGCTCACCATTGCGGTGGGTGGCCAGCAGATGCAGCTGGATATCGACGAGGCCCACTCCTCGCTCGCTTCCATCCGCGACGCCATCAACAACGCCAAGAACAACCCCGGCGTCACCGCCACCATCGTCACCGGCACCGACGGCGCGCATCTGGTGATGAGTGGCAGCCGCACGGGCGCCGCCAATGGATTTACCGTCAGCAGCACCGGCGACGGCGGCCTGGCGGCGCTCGACTACGGTCCGGACGTCCCCGGCGGCAGCGGCGCCAGGCTGATCACCGCCGCGCAGGACGCCACGTTCACTATCGATGGCATGCCTGCCACCAGCGCCGGCAACACGGTGGCCAACGCGATTGACGGAGTCAGCCTCAATCTGTCGAAGATCGGCACCAGCACACTCAGCGTGACCAACGACGGTTCCACCGCAACCAGTGCGATCACCAACCTGGTCAACACGTACAACAGCTTCGTCAGCATCTACAAGAACCTGACCAAATACGATCCCACGGCGAAAACCGCCGGTGCGCTGATCGGTGACGCGACCCTCAACAGCATCAAGAGCACTCTGGCCGGCATCGTCGGTGGGCCAGGCGGGGACGGCAATACGCTCAGTGCCATCGGCGTGACCCTGCAGGTCGACGGCACGTTGGCGCTGGACAACGACAAGCTCACCGCGTCGCTGTCCGACGGTGGCGCCAAGGTCAAGGCGATGTTCACCGGCGACGACGGTTTTGCGACCAAACTCGGCAGCCGCATCGACAGCTGGAACAGCTCCACCGGCATCCTGGCCACGCGCACTGGAAATCTGACCAGCCAGCTCAGCGACCTCGATGACCGCCAGGCCGCGCTGGATGCACGCATGGCCAGTCTTACCGCGCGTTACCAGAAGCAGTTCACCGCGCTCGACACACTGATGTCCAAGCTGGACAGCACCAGCAGCTATTTGACCCAGCAGTTCGACGCGCTCAACAACAGCAACAAGAAGTAAGGGGACACGATCATGGCATTCGGCTACGGCGCAGGCGCTTATCAACAGGTCCGTTCCCACGGTGGCGTGGAGTCGGCCGATCCGCACGGCCTGATCACGCTGCTGATGGATGGCGCGCTGGAGCGCATGGTGAAGGCTCGCGGTCACATGCTGCGCGGCGAAGTGGGCCCCAAGGGCGAAACCATCAGTCGCTGCATCGAGATCGTGGGCGGCTTGCGCGACAGCCTTGACCCGAAAGTCGAGCCGGCCATGGTCGGACGGCTGGATTCGCTCTACGAATACATGAGCCGTCGTTTGCTGCAGGCCAACCTGCGCAACGACCCCGGCATCATCGACGAAGTCAGCCGGCTGTTGCAGCAGGTGCGCGACAGCTGGGTGCAGATTGCCCCGGCGCCGGCAAACCTTGCGGTCGGAGCCGGGCGCTGATGTCGCCGACCACGTCGAGCGGCACACCGTTGACCCGTGCATTGGTGATCACGTACGCCATGCTGGTCGCTGCGCAGGGCGCCGACTGGACCGAATTGCAGCGTCTGGAAGAAATCCGCCGGCCGTTGTTGCACCAGCAACATCCGGCTGACGAGGAAAGCCGGGCGCAGGTGGGACAGGTGCTGACGTACGATCGTCAGGTGCAGGCTTTGGTGGTGGCCGCGCGTGATGCGGTTGCCCGGGAGTGGCAGGGCGAGCGTGGCCGCGTCCATGCCATCGCTGCCTACGCACAATCCTGATTTCTGCGCCGGTTCCTCCGCGCGAGGTTGTCCGAAGCACCGGCGTCAAGGATGCTTCACCCTGCGACCTGACTCTGCGCACGCATTTTCGGGCACATTGAACCTCGGGTCGGGAGCGGCACCATGAGCAAGATCAGGCTGGAAGAGTTCGAGCAAAGGGTCAGCGTCGAAGAACTGCTTCACGTCGCCGCCGAACCGCTGGCCTGGCCCGTGCCGCAGGCGCAAGCCCTGTGGCTGGCAGAACGCAATGCCAATGCCTTGGCCGCGATTGCCGCGCTGGAGGAACGTCGGGTGGAGGTGACGGACGACGACATTCCGCTGCTTCAGGAAATGCGCCGGATGGATGCCAAGCTCACCGCCCTGGTGGATATCGTCAACCGGCTGCTGGCACCGGAGAGCACCTTGCCCACGCAGCGGCTGGTGCGCTTCAACGCGCGGGGTGCAGTGATCCCGACCGACCTGGTGCCCGGCGGCGATGCGATGTTGTTGAGCCTGCGTTTTGACCATTGTCGGAGCCTGGCACTGGAACTTCCCGCCCAAGTGGAAAGTCCATTCGACGATGGTCGTACGTTCGTGTCTTTCACCACGCTGGGTGACGCGTCATGTGACGCAATCGAGCGTCTCGTTTTCCGCCATCACCGACGCAAAGTGGCAGATCTGCGCCAGCCGGCCGTGTGAATTCGTGACGGTATGGTCCGCTCCCGTGTGATGCAGTTCGCACAAATGAAAATTCTTGCACCTGCGTTTTTCTCCCTGGCATGGCCCCGCCAGCCGGCAGCGGCAGCGCGTTTTCGCCGACGCTGTTTTTTTGTCGCCTGTTCCATCAGTCAGTTACAGGCGATCACGCGCGAAACTTCGCGTGCCTTCCCGACCTGACCTTCCGTCACCGGCCCGACATGTGACGTTTTGACGTCGCCCCTGCGCCAAAATTTGGCCTCGTTGTTGCTCATGGTTCATCACGCCTCCGAGGGATCGCTGGCGCTGACGGGGAAAAGCGGCACTGCGGGAAGCAGCGGTCCGAGCCATGAGTGAAATACGGAGAAGGGTATGCAGAAGTTCGACTTCCTGGTAATTGAATCCGACGAGACCCGCGTCCATGCGGTGATGTCGGCGTTGCAGTTCCTGGGATACCACCCGCAACACGGCGCCGCCTGCGACGAAATCAGCGATTCCACCCACGCATGGCGAGCGGTCTACGTGGGAGGTGTCGATGATGCGGCCGAGGCCGAGCACCAGTTTTCCCTGCTTGGTGCCCATGCAGCCCATGTGCCCGTGCTGCTGGCTGAAGGTTCGCCGTGGGCCGAGCGGTTGGGCTCGAGCCGCTCGACGTTTGCCGAACGCGTGGCGATGGTGAGCTTTCCGCTGAGCTACGAAAAGCTGACCGAGGCGATGCGCAACGTCTACGCACGCCTGCTGGGTGAACAGGATGGCGTTCCCCGTTTCGTCGGCAATTCCAGGCCCATGGTCCGCGTCAACGCCCTGATCCGCCAGGTCGCGCCCTTCGATTCCAGCGTGCTGGTGCTGGGAGAGTCCGGCACCGGCAAGGAGATGGTGGCCCGCGCCATCCATGAACATTCTCCGCGCAAGCACAAGCCGTTCGTCGCCATCAATTGCGGCGCGATTCCGGCCGAATTGCTGGAAAGCGAGCTGTTCGGTCACGAAAAGGGCGCTTTCACCGGCGCCATCAGTGCGCGCAAGGGCCGTTTCGAGATGGCCGAGGGCGGCACCCTGTTCCTGGACGAGATCGGTGACATGAGTCTGCCGATGCAGGTGAAATTGCTGCGTGTACTGCAGGAGCGTGCGTTTGAACGCGTGGGTGGCAACAAGACCCAGCGTTGCGACGTTCGTATCATCGCCGCCACCCATCGGAACCTGGAAGAGTCGATTGCCAGGGATCGCTTCCGTGAAGACCTGTACTACCGCCTGAGCGTTTTCCCGCTGGAACTTCCTTCCCTGCGCGAGCGTCTGGAAGATCTGCCCACCCTGATCACCGAATTCAACATGCGCCTGGCGCGGCGCGGGCTCAGCGTGGTGCGTTTCAGCGCCGGCGCCATGCAGTCGCTGCGGGCACACGCATGGCCGGGCAACGTGCGCGAGCTTTCCAACCTGGTCGAACGCATGGCGATTCTGTTTCCCCATGGCGAAGTGCGCAGCAGTGATCTGCCGGAAAAATATCGCGTCGCGGCGGAGACCGATGAAGTCCACGGAGCTGCCCTGCTGGCGATGATGGACGACGACGTGGTGGTGAACGAAGTCACGGCCGGCGCGGCTTGTGGATCGGAGCGACTGCTGCCCGAGCACGGGCTGGATCTCAAGGATCACCTGGCCGACATCGAGGTGGGCATGATCCGCCAGGCGCTGGATGCCACCGGTGGCGTGGTGGCCCATGCCGCCCGGTTGCTGCACATGCAGCGCACCACCCTGGTGGAAAAGCTGCGCAAATACGGACTGCAGAGCAGTCTCGCGGCGTAATCCGGCCATTCCGTTGTTCGTCGCCTGCGCCAGTCTTCCAGCGTGTTTTGACGGCGTAGTCACGTCCATGGCACGGCTCGTGCAGTCACAGATCCAGAACCCGTCATGTGTCGGGAATCCGTCATGAGGAGGCTCTCCCGATGAGCACGATCGATGTCAACAACCTGCTTTCCCAGATGCGCCAGATGACGGCGCAGGTGCGACCCGCCGAAACCGCCTTCAAGGCAGCGCCGATCGGGGCACAGGCTGCCAGCGGTGCCGCGGATTTCTCGTCCGTGCTCAAGCAGTCCATTTCCGCCGTAGGCCGCAGCCAGATGGAAGCGGGGCGAATGGCCGCCAGTTTCGAGCGCGGTGATCCGGGCGCCGACCTCGGTCGCACCATGATCGCGGTGCAAAAGGCCGACCTTTCGCTGCGCACCATGGTCGAGGTGCGCAACAAGCTGGTCGACGCCTACAAGGACATCATGAACATGCCGGTCTGACGCCAACGCGTCAGTCCTCTTCCGCCTTCACCAGACGAGCCACACCATGGCAGAAAACGCCATCGCGACCAGCGACAACAACGGTACGCGACCGGACCCCTTCAAGCAGATCGCCCGCAGCCCGGCCACGCGCCAGGCCTTGTTGCTGGTCGCGATCGCTGCAGCCGTGGCCTTCGGTGTGGCGGTGGTGCTGTGGTCGCGTGGCCCGAACTATGGCTTGCTGTATGCAGGCCTGGATCAGAAGGATGCCGCAGCGGTCGCGCAGGAATTGCAGACCACCAATACACCGTTCCAGCTGAGCAGCGACGGTTCGTCGATCATGGCGCCCGCCGCCGATCTGCCCGCGCTGCGCCTGAGGCTGGCCGGCAAGGGACTGCCACAGGGCAATACCGCCGGCAGCGTCATGCCTGCGACGGACTCCCCGTTCGGCATGAGCGATCTGGCCGAGCGCACCCGCTATCAGCAGATGCTGGAGTCCGACCTCAGCAACACCATCGGCGGCCTGCAATCGGTACGCGCGGCCCGCGTGCATCTGGCACTGCCGAAACCTTCCGCGTTCATTCGCGACAATCGCGAAGCGAGCGCCTCGGTGCTGGTCACGCTTTATTCCGGTCGTCAGCTGGATGCCGGCCAGGTTGCCGCGATCGTGCACCTGGTGGCGTCGAGCGTGCCGGGGCTGGATGCGCGTCAGGTGTCGGTGATCGATCAGCAGGGCCAATTGCTGACGGCCGATCCCAACAACCCCGCCGCCGTGGGCGACGATCGCTTGCGCATGGCCACGCGCATCGAGAATACCTACGCCCAGCGTATCGAGGAATTGCTGACACCGCTGGTCGGGCCGGGGCGGGTGCGTGCACAGGTCTATGCCGATCTGGATTTCAGCCAGACCGAAAAGGCGACCGAAAGCTTTGGCCATGATCATCCTGCCTTGCGCAGCGAACAGACCAGCAGCGAGCAGCGTGGTGCCGGTTCGTCCGCCGGGGGTGTTCCCGGTGCGCTGAGCAACCAGCCCCCTTCGCTGGTCGCCCAGCCCACCGCCGCAAAGCCGGATGCAGGCCAGGCTGCCGGCAAGGCCAATGCGGCCGCCGCCAGCACCAGCACGGCAAACGCCAGCGGTGACACGTCAAGCAGCGCCACGCGAAATTACGAGCTGGATCGCACCATCAGCCATGTCAGTGACCCCGCCGGCCGGCTGGCGCGCCTGACGGTGGCGGTGGTGCTGGACAACAAACTGATCGAAAAAGGCCCTGCGCCGGCAGGAAGCGCGGGTGTTGCGGCCGCTGGCGACAGTGTCGCGTTCAGTGCCCAGGAACTGCAGCGCCTGACCGAGCTGACCAAGAATGCGGTCGGTTTCGACGCGGCGCGTGGCGACAGCGTCAGCGTGGTGAACCAGCCCTTCCACCGACCCACGGCACTCGACGCGCCGGCCAGTCCGCCGTTGTGGGAACGTCCAGGGGCGATGGATCTGATCAAGCAAGCCATCGGCGTGCTGATTGCGTTGCTGGTGGCATTCGGTTTGCTGCGACCCTTGCTCAAGGGCGTGACCCGCGGTGACAACGCGGCGCGCGCGTTGCCGGCGCCGCTGCCCAAGATCTCGGTGAAGGTCGACGACACGCCTGACATGGACGAGCCGGCGCGACTTTCCGGTGCCAGCCCCGCACTCGAATACGAACAGCGCATCGGCCAGGCACGCCGGATGGTGGGCGAGAACTCCAAACAGGTGGCACAGGTCGTGAAAAACTGGGTGAGCGAAGATGGCAATTAATCATCACGAGGCACCGATCAGCGGCGCGCAGCGCGCGGCGATCCTGCTGCTCACCCTGGGTGAGCAGGATGCGGCCGAAGTGCTCAAGCACCTCAGTGCTCGCGACGTGCAGACCATCGGTACCGCCATGGCGGCGCTGGCCAGCGTTTCGCGCGAGCATGTCCAGCAAGTGCTGGAGCGACTCAGCGAAGACATGGGTCGCCAGACCTCCCTGGGTGTCGGTACCGAGGATTACATTCGCAAGATCCTGGTCAACGCATTGGGCGAGAACAAGGCCGGTGGCCTGATCGACCGGATCCTGCTCGGGCGCAGCAGCAAGGGCCTGGAATCGCTCAAGTGGATGGAGAGCCGGGCCATCGCCGAAATGATCAACCAGGAACACCCGCAGATCATCGCGCTGGTGCTGGCCCACCTGGAGCCCGATCAGGCGGCCGAAGTGCTCGGTTACCTGCCAGCTCGCGTGCGTTCGGACGCGGTGATGCGCATTGCCACGCTGGACGGAGTGCAGCCACACGCACTCAACGAGCTGGATGAAATCATGGAGCGCCAGTTCTCCGGCAACAACAAGAAACTGAAGTCGGCCAATGTGGGTGGACTCAAGGCGGCCGCCGACATTCTCAACGCGATGGAAGGCGCGCGCGAGACCGAGCTGATGACGGCGATCCGCAGTCAGGACGAAGTGCTGGGAGAAAAGATCGAAGACCTGATGTTCGTCTTCGACGATCTGGTGGGCCTGGACGACCGCGGCATGCAAACCCTGCTGCGCGAAGTTTCCTCCGCGACGCTGGTCACCGCGCTCAAGGGCGCGGAGCCCGAGATCCGCGAGAAGATTTTCGCCAACATGTCCAAGCGGGCCGCGGACATGATGCGCGACGATCTGGAGGTGAAGGGGCCGGTGCGGCTCAGCGAGGTCGACGCGGCCCAGAAGGAAGTGCTGGGCATCGCCCGCAAACTGTCCGACGCCGGTCAGCTCAGTCTGGCCGGCGGCGGGGATGAGTTCGTCTGATGACCGGCGTTTTCCACTCCGCCGCCGAAAACTTCCAGCGCTGGGAGCTGCCCCATGTGGGCCCCCAGCCGGTGGTGGTGGAGGCGGCCAATGCGCCACCACAGCCCACGGTGCACGAGCTGGAAGCGCTGCACCAGCAGGCCCGCGATGAAGGTTACGCCGCCGGTCTGGCCGAGGGCAGGGCGGCAGCACAGCAGCAGCTGCGCCAGCGCATGGCCGAACTCGATGCGCTTTGCATGTCTGCCGCGCGGCCTTTGCAGCTGTTTGATGACCAGGCCGCCGAGGAACTGGCGCAGCTGTCGATGGTCGTGGCGCGCCGGGTGATCATGCATGAACTGCGTGTTTCACCCGGGCTGATCACCGACATCGTGCGTCAAGCGGCGGCGGCCTTGCCGCTGGCCACTCGTGAGTTGCGCGTTTACCTGCACCCGGAGGACCTCGTGTTGCTGGAGGAGCTGGGCAGCGCCGAACGGCATTGGCAACTGCACGGCGATGCCACGCTGGCCCGCGGGGATTGCCGCCTCGAGAGCGAGCGTTCGCGTCTGGACGCGCGCGTGGAAACACGGCTGGCGGCGCTGATTGATGCGGCGCTGGATGACGAGCCTGCACCGTCCGGGGACCACGCATGAGTGCCGAAGTGACTGCGCAGGCCCGGCGAACGCGCATGCAGGCCCGGTTCGCGGCCCGCCGCGAACGCGTGGAGCGGGCACGTCTGCTGTCGGTCGAAGGCAGCTTGCGCCGCGTGGTCGGGCTCACGCTGGAGGCCGAAGGTTGTGAAGCGGCCCTGGGTGCACGCTGCCTGGTCGACACCGCCGATGGCGCCACGCTGGATAGCGAAGTGGTCGGCTTTGCCGACGAGCGCCTGTTGTTGATGCCGGTGGGTGACATGCATGGCGTGCTGCCCAATGCCCGGGTACGCCCTTGCGCGCACACCGGTGGATTGCCGGTGGGTGCCGGTCTGCTGGGCCGCGTGATTGGTGCCGACGGCGTGCCGCTGGATGGGATGGGCCCGCTGGACTCGAATGAGCACGCGTCACTCAAGCGCGAGCCGATCAACCCGATGGCGCGCAAACCGATCGATGCGCCGCTGGACGTGGGCGTGCGCGCGATCAACGCATTGTTGACGGTCGGTCGCGGACAGCGGCTGGGCCTGTTCGCCGGGTCCGGCGTGGGCAAATCCACGCTGCTGGGCATGATGACCCGTTACACCAACGCCGACGTGGTCGTCGTCGGCCTGATCGGCGAGCGCGGCCGCGAGGTGAAGGAATTCGTCGAGCACACGCTGGGCGAAGAAGGTCGCCGTCGCGCGGTAATCGTGGCGGCCCCCGCCGATGCGCCACCGCTCAAACGCCTGCGTGGTGCCCAGTACGCCACCGCCATCGCCGAGTGGTTCCGCGACCGCGGCCAGCGCGTGCTGTTGCTGATGGATTCGTTGACGCGCTACGCCCAGGCGCAGCGTGAAATCGCCCTGGCCATCGGCGAACCACCGGCAACCAAAGGTTATCCACCGTCCGTCTTCGCCATGATGCCGGCGCTGGTCGAACGTGCCGGCAACGATGCGGACGGCCGTGGATCGATCACGGCCTTCTACACCGTGCTGACCGAAGGCGACGACTATCGCCACGATCCGATCGCCGATGCGGCGCGCGCGATCCTGGACGGCCATATCGTGTTGTCGCGGGACATGGCCGAGGCCGGTCACTACCCGGCGATCGATATCGAGGCGTCGATCAGTCGCGTGATGCCGGCCGTGGTGACGCGCGAGCACATGCGGTCCGCGCAACGCTTCCGCCAGATCTATTCGGCGTATCGCCAGCAACGCGACCTGATCGCGGTAGGTGCGTATCAGAAGGGCTCCGACCCGCAGGTGGATCTGGCGATCGACATGTGGCCGCAATTGCGCGCCTTCCTGCAGCAGGAGGTTGATGAGCCGATGACCATCGATGAAGCCATCAGCGCGCTGGCGCAACTGGCCGAACAGGTGACTGCATGAATTCCCGCGCCAGCCAGCTGCAACCGGCCGTCGACCAGGCCCGGCAGCGTAGCGAGGATGCGTTGAGCCAGCTGGCGACGCAGCAACAGGCGCTGGCACGGGCCGAACATCAGTTGAGCGAATTGCGGCGTTATCGCGCGGAATATGCCGCCAGCGGTGAGGCGACACTGAGTGTGAACGCCATGCTGAACCGGCAGAGTTTTGTCCAGCGGATCGATCAGGCGATCACCCAGCAGCTCGCCGAGATTGCACGCCACCAACGCCAGCTCGAGCATGTGCGGGATCACTGGAAGCACAGCCACGCGCGCGAGAGCGCGCTCGACAGTGTGGTGGCCCAACATCTCGAACGGGAGCGTCGCGCGGAGGAACGGCGAGAGCAGGCCGAACTCGACGAGCGCTCCCAGTACCGGCGGTCCTGATGCAGGCGCGCATCGGACCCCCATTGTGCCGCCACGCCGCTTCCGAAACGCGTGTTCACCGCGGCGTGCGGTCGTCATTTGCCGGAGTCACCATCCCATGACCACGCATGTCGTCGGTGCGTCGCCGTCCACACTGCCACCGCCGCCCCGCGCCGGATCCACCGCGGCGAGCCCTCATGCCACCTCCGCGGCGTTGCCGTTCGGACACCAGTTGCACGCCGCGCGCCAGCAGCAGGGCGAAGGTACGCACGACGCAGGCGCCACCCATGCCGCACGCCCGCGACACAATGCGGTACACGGCAGCGAGCCGCCCCACGATCGGACGTCCATGGGGCGCGATGCACCTCAGCCGGATGACGGCTCCACTCGCCCGAAGATGCGCTACATGGAGACAACACCGGCCAGCGCCCCCATTTGCCTGCCAGCCGATCGCGCGCCGAACGCGGCCGACGTCGTCACGGTCGCCGCACCCGCCGCGGACATGCTGGCCGGTGCCGCCGGCAGCGAACTCGCCGCCGGTGAAAAAATCGATGACGACGGTGATGTGGCAGCTTCCGCCCTGGTCGGTGCGTTGTTCGCCATGCTCGATCCGGCGGCAGCCAAAGTGTCTTCGTCGAGCATGCCCGCGTCGCGTGCGGCGCCGTTGGATCCGGCCGGGTTGATGGCCAGCGGAGGTGCGGGCGTCGAGACCGTCACACTGTTGGCAACCGACGCGCTTGCGTCACCTGAGCTGGCGGCCACCGTGCTCGATTTGCCGCTGTCCGGAAAAGCCGCGCGACACCTGGCTGACGCCGATGCGGCCGTGGCGACCGGCGTGACGCTGCCGGTCGCGGCCTCGCCGCAGGCACCGTTGGTCGTGACGACAACGTCGCCGGTGGGAAGCCATGCGTTTTCGCAGGAGCTCGGCCAGCAAGTGGCGTGGTTTGTCAGTCACGACGTGAAACAGGCGCGCATCCGCCTGCATCCCGAGGAACTCGGTTCGCTGGACCTGAAGATCAGCGTGAATCACGGACGGGTCGACGTGGTGTTTCACGTCCAGCACCCCGGCGCCGTCAATGCGGTGCAGCAGAGCTTGCCGCAACTCGAACACATGCTGGCCCAGCACGGACTGTCGCTGGGCCATGCCGAGGTGGGTCAGCATGGTCGCGGCGATCCGTCGGGTCAGGCCGGACAGGAGTCCGCTGCGCCCGACGGGGTGGAAGGTCCGGCGCAGGCGGTCATCGCGCTCACGCCCATGGGTCTGCTCGACGCGTTTGCCTGACCGCGATTGAACCACCCGTGCCGTTGCCGCCCGGGCGACCGGAAAGACGCCGCGGGAACGCCGGCAACGGCAAACCGACGCGCGTCAAGAAAGCGCCGCCGCGTGTACGTTGCCTCGTTGATCGCGGCCCAAACGTCTGATGAAAAACATTATTTTCTTGTGGCACGCGGATTGCATTGATCGCTTGTGCCAGTACTGGCGTTCCTATTCGGCTCAACGCGACAAGAGGTTTTCATGGACAACGATGTGCAGCCAGACGAAGCCGCCGCTACAGCAAAGCGCAGTCGCGCGCCGCTGCTGATCGGAGCCGTGCTGCTGGTGCTGGGCCTCGCGGGTGGCGGCTATGTCTGGCAGTCCCGTATGGCCACCCATGCCAGGGACGGAAAGTCCGTCGCGATCGAAGACGCCAAGCCGGAGATCTATCTGGCCCTGGAGCCGGCCTTCGTGGTGACGTTTCGCGAGGGTGATTCCGATGCACTGCGCTACCTGCAGGTGGGCATCACCCTGATGGCTCACGACCAGGCGGCCATCAACATCGCCAAGGGTGCCGATCCGGTTCTGCGTGACGGTCTGGTTTCGCTGCTCAGCAGCCAGAAATTTGACGTGGTCACCCAGACGGCTGGTCGCGAAAAGCTGCAGGCGGACGCTCTGGATGCGGTGCGCAAGATCGTCCGGAAACGCCTCGGTCGCCCCGGCATCGACGCGTTGTATTTCACCAGCTTCGTGATCCAGTAACCGAGGCCACACGCATGAGCGACCTGCTTTCCCAGGATGAAATCGATGCGCTGATGGACGGCGTCACCGGCGGCGCCGTGGCCACCGGCAGCGATGAGCCGTTGCCGCCCGGCTCGGTGATCACTTTTGACTTCACTCAGCAGGATCGCATCGTGCGTGGCCGGCTGCCCACGCTGGAGATGGTCAACGACCGGTTTGCCCGGTTCTTTCGCAGCGCGTTGTTCGGAGTGCTGCGCAAGACCTGCGAAGTCTCGGTGCTGGGCGTGAAAATGGTGAAGTTCGCCGAGTACGTGCACGGCCTGGCGCTTCCCAGCAACCTGAACCTGGTGCGCATCAAGCCGTTGCGCGGCACGGCGCTGGCGGTGTTCGAGCCCCGCCTGGTGTTCACCGTGATCGACAACTTCTTCGGCGGCGATGGTCGCTATCACGCACGCATCGAAGGGCGTGATTTCAGCGCCACCGAGAATCGCGTCATCCAGATCATGCTGGCCGAGTTGTTCGCCTCGATGGCGGAAGCCTGGGCACCGGTGCTCGCACTGCAGTTCGAATACCTCAACTCCGAGATCAATCCCCAGTTCGCCAATATCGTCAGCCCCACCGAAACGGTGGTGGTGTCGCGTTTCAACGTCGAACTCGATGGCGGTGGCGGCGAAATCCACCTGACCATGCCGTACGCCATGGTGGAACCGATTCGCACCCTGCTCGATGCCGGTGTGCAAAGTGACCGCATGGATGGCGACGACCGTTTCGCCGAATTGCTGCGCGACGAAGTGCTCGATGCCGAGGTTGACCTGAGCACCTTGCTGCTCGAAGCGCGACTCAGCCTTGGCGAATTCCTGCACCTGCGTCCGGGTGACGTGATTCCGGTGCAGTTGCCCGAGTCGGCGGTGGTCTATGCCGAGGACGTACCTGTTTTCCGCGCGCGCTATGGCCAGTCCAACGGTCGCAATGCGGTGCGCTTTCTTGCCCAGACCGGACGTCGCGACAACGCGCCGGCCAGCGACCACTCCAGAGAGAAGATCCCAGCATGAACCAGCCCTCAGACAGTGCGGTCGCCGAAGGCGAACGCGTTCAGTTCGACGCCCTGCGTGGCGCGCCGGTCGATGGCGGCGACGTCAATCTCGACATGATTCTCGACGTGCCGGTGACCCTGGCGATGGAAGTCGGGCGCACCCGCATCAGCATCCGCAACCTGCTGCAACTGAACCAGGGTTCGGTGGTCGAGCTGGACCGCGCCGCCGGTGAACCGCTGGACGTCTTCGTCAACGGCACCCTGGTGGCCCACGGTGAGGTGGTGGTCATCAATGAAAAATTCGGCATCCGTCTGACTGACGTGATCAGTCCGGCCGAACGGGTGCGAAAGCTGCGCTGATGACTACCGTTGCCCTCATGTTCGCCGTCGCGCCAATGGCCGCGCCCGAATTCAATGCCGCCGGTGAACTGCTGCGCGTGGTCCTCAGCCTGGTCGGCATCATCGCGATGATCGTGGCCGCCGGCTGGCTGACCCGCCGCATGCAGCGCCGGCCGGGCGCGGGTGGCCGAAAGATCCGTTGCGTGGAATCGTTCGCGTTGGGTACGCGCGAACGCCTGTTGCTGCTGGATGCCGACGGCAAGCGTCTGTTGATCGGCCTTGGTCCTGGCGGCATGCGTACCCTGCACGTGTACGAAGGTGCCGTCCCTGAAGAATTTGCCACGACGCCCGAGGCCGAACCGGCCAAGCCGGCCTTCGCCGAGCTGCTGGCCCGCTGGACGTCACGCGCATGAAGACCTGGCGCTGGATCATTGCCTTGCTGTTGCTTGTCTTGCCGTTGGCGGCGCTGGCCGGACCGCCGGGCATTCCACTGGTGAACGTGCAATCCGCGCCCGGCGGCGGACAGAGCTGGACGTTGTCGCTGCAGATGCTGGCGTTGATGACGGCGTTGACCCTGCTGCCGGCAGTCGTCCTGATGATGACCTCGTTCACCCGCATCATCATCGTGCTGGGTTTTCTGCGCCAGGCGCTGGGCACCCAGTCCACCCCGCCGAACCAGGTGTTGCTGGGGCTGGCCCTGTTCCTCACCCTGTTCGTGATGTCGCCAGTGCTCACTCGCTCCTACCAGGACGGCGTGAAACCGTACATGGATGGCCAGATCACCGCCGAGCAGGCATTGCCCGCGGCCTCGGACCCGTTCAAGCAGTTCATGCTGGACCAGACGCGCGAGGCCGATCTGCAGTTGTTCACGCGTCTGGCCAAGGAAAAGCCGTATGCCGGCAAGGCGGACGTGCCGTTCAAGGTGGCGATGCCGGCGTTTCTCACCAGCGAGCTGAAAACGGCCTTCCAGATGGGCTTCCTGCTGTTCATCCCGTTTCTCATCATTGATCTGGTCGTGGCCAGCGTGCTGATGTCGATGGGCATGATGATGGTGTCGCCGATGATCATCTCGCTGCCGTTCAAGATCATGCTGTTCGTGCTGGTGGACGGGTGGACGTTGCTGCTGGGCACCCTGGCCGGGAGCTTCTACTTGTGAATACGCTCTCGCGCGCCATCTCGGGTTTTCCTCCTGCGGACCTGAAGACCAAGGCCTTTTGCCTTCTTGCGCCCCTGGGAACGCTTCCTGTGCGCCATGCCGTTTTCGCCTTGCATGCGGCAAGTGCCGGAGCATCGCGCACAGGGTGCGCTCCCGCGGACCCAAGGGGACGGAACCTCTCCGTTGCTCACCGCGCGGGAGACTTCGCATGACCCCCGAATCCATCATGGAGATCGGCCAGCACGCGCTGTACGTGGCGATGATGGTGGCCGCCCCGTTGCTACTCACCGCGCTGGCGGTGGGTTTGCTGGTGGGCGTGATCCAGGCGGCGACGCAAATCAACGAGATGACGCTGAGCTTCATTCCCAAGCTGATCTCGATGGCGCTGGTGGGCCTGATCGCCGGTCCGTGGATGTTGCGCATGCTGGTGCAATACACCACCCAGCTGATTGAAAGTCTTCCCGGCGCGGTCAGATGACAGCGCTGGATCTGGCACAACTGCAGACTTGGCTGGGCAGCCTGTTCTGGGCGTTGGGCCGGGTCAGCGGGCTGTTCCTGATTGCGCCGATCTTCAGCGCGACGGTGATCCCCGCGCGGGTTCGTGTGGGTCTGGTCGTGGTGGTGACCATGGTGCTGGCGCCGCTGGCACCGGCAACCATCGATCCGGGCAGCGGCGCGGGCGTGGCTACATTGGCCGGTCAGGTGCTGATCGGCGCGGCGGTCGGATTCGTGCTGAAGCTGGTGTTTGAAGCAGTGTCGTTCGGCGGTGAGCTGGTGGCGCAGAGCATGAGTCTGGGTTTTGCCGAGGTGGTCAATCCGCAAGCCGGCGGCAGCTCCACCGTGCTGAGCCAGTTCTATCTGTTGCTGGTGACTTTGCTGTTCCTGGTGATGGATGGTCACCTGCAGCTGATCGCGTTGCTGGCCGACAGCTTCCGCAGCCTGCCACCCGGTTCGCCCACGATCAGCGCGAATGTGCTGCATGCGGTGGTGGCGTTTGGCGGCGAGCTGTTTGCCGGCGCGGTGCGCGTTGCGCTTCCGGCGATGACATCGCTGTTGGTGGTGAATATCGGCTTTGCCGCGATCAGTCGTGCTGCGCCTTCGATGAATCTGTTCGCGGTGGGTTTTCCGATCACCATTTCGCTCGGTTTCATTGCCTTGTGGCTGGCCTTGCGCAGCCTGCCTGGCGCGTTCGAGGCATTGCAGGGCGATGCCTGGTCGCTGATGCGCCACCTGCTGGGGAGCTGACGCCGTGTCTGACGACAGCGACCAGGAGAAGACCGAACAACCTACCGAAAAACGCCTGCGCGAATCCCGCGAGAAGGGCGAGGTTCCCCGATCGCGCGATCTGTCCGGTGCCATCGTGGTACTCGCCGGCGTGGTCGCGCTGATGAACAGCGGACAGAGCGGTCTGCGCCACGCCCGCCGGATTTTCGAACTGGGTCTGGGCTATTCGCGCGAATCGCTTTTTTCCGATGCGCTGCCGGGGCGCACCTTGCATGCGGCCTTGGCCGAAGCCCTGCAACTGTTCACGCCGGTGGCCTTGGCCACCTTGCTCGCCACGCTGGCCGCGCCGCTGTTGCTGGGTGGGCTGAATTTCAGCGCCCAGGCGCTGCAGCCGAAATTCGAGCGACTCGACCCGATCAAGGGCCTGGGAAAGATCTTCGCATTGCGCGGGCTGGTGGAATTGGGCAAGGCGCTGTTGAAGCTGCTGTTCATCGGTGCCGTATTGGGGCTGCTGTTGCGACACTGGCAGGGTGAGCTGCAGGCCACGGGCCGCGGCCCGGTGATGGCCGGCATTGCCCAGTCGATCGGCTTGCTGGGCAGGGCGGCGTTGTGGTTCGGCTCGATGCTGGCACTGATTGGCGCCATCGACGCGCTGTACCAGAAGTTCGATCACGCGAAGAACCTGCGCATGAGCAAGCAGGAGATCCGTGACGAGATGAAGGAAAGCGAAGGCAACCCCGAAATGAAGGGGCGCATTCGCCAGGTACAACAGGCCCAGTCACGCCGTCGCATGATGGAAGAGCTGCCCCAGGCGGACGTGCTGGTGGTCAATCCCACCCACTTCGCCGTGGCCTTGCGCTACGACGACGGACGCATGGGTGCGCCGCGGGTAATCGCCAAGGGCGTTGACGTGCTGGCGCAGCAAATCCGGCTGGTGGCGACCTCCCATCGCATTCCGATGGTCGAAGCGCCGCCTTTGGCACGCGCCTTGTATGCAACTACCGAACTGGGTCGGGAAATCCCCGCTTCGCTGTATGTGGCGGTGGCCCAGGTGCTTGCCTACGTGTACCAGCTGAAGCAAGCGGTGGCGCAGGGTGAGGCGCCACCGAACGTGCCCAGTCCGGAGATCGATCCTGACCTGATGGGCCCTTATCGCGATGCATGACGAGTCAAAACCATGACGGGTGCGGATGTACTAGGCAATTTCAGGGACCTCGCGCGACGAGGCGTTGGCGCACCGATAGCGATGCTGGCGATGCTCGGCATGCTGATGCTGCCGATGCCGCCGTTCATTCTGGACATACTTTTCAGTTTCAACATCGCGCTGTCGCTGGTGATTCTGCTGGCCGTGGTCTACGTGATGCGGCCGCTGGAATTCGCGTCGTTCCCGACCGTGGTGCTGATGTCGACCTTGCTGCGACTGGCGCTCAACATCGCCTCCACCCGCGTGGTGCTGCTGCACGGTCATGACGGCCCCGGCGCGGCCGGCAAGGTGATCGAGGCGTTCGGCGCCTTCGTGATCGGCGGCAACTTCGCGGTGGGTCTGGTGGTGTTCGCGATCATCGTGGTGATCAACTTCGTGGTGATCACCAAGGGCGCCACCCGCGTGTCCGAAGTGACGGCCCGATTCACCCTGGATGCCATGCCGGGCAAGCAGATGGCGATTGACGCCGACCTCAACGCCGGCCTGCTGACCCAGGAGCAGGCGCGTGAGCGTCGACAGGAGGTACGCGAGGAGGCCGACTTCTACGGTTCGATGGACGGTGCCTCGAAATTCGTGCGTGGCGATGCCACGGCGGGCATCCTGATCCTGTTCATCAACATCATCGGCGGCTTCTTTGTCGGCGTGATGCAGCATGGCCTGTCCGCCAGCGAATCGGCCCGTACCTACACCTTGCTGACCATCGGCGATGGCCTGGTCGCGCAGGTGCCGGCGCTGATGCTGTCGATCGCGGCGGCGATCATCGTCACCCGGGTTTCCAAGTCGCAGGACATGGGCCGCCACGTGATTGGCCAGTTGTTCGGCCAGCCCCGCGCACTCGGCGTTGCGGCCGTGGTGCTGGGCGTGATGGGCATCATTCCCGGCATGCCGAACGTGGCCTTCCTGTTGCTGGGTGCCGTCTGTGGTGGCATGGCGTGGATGCTGCACAAGCGCGAGCGCGACACGCAGGCACGGCTGGCCGAAGCAGTCACCGAAACGCCGGTGGCCAGTGCACCGGCCGAACGCGTCGAGCTGGGCTGGGAAGACGTGGCCAGTGTCGATCCGCTGGGACTGGAGGTGGGCTATCGGCTGATTCCGCTGGTGGACGTTCACCAGGGCGGCGAATTGATGGGACGGATCAAGTCGGTGCGCCGCAAGCTGTCGCAGGAACTCGGCTTTCTGGTGCCGGCCGTGCATATCCGCGACAACCTGGACCTGGGCCCGAACACGTATCGGATCACCCTGATGGGCGTTCCGATGGGCGAGGCCGAAGTGCACAACGAACGGCTGATGGCGATCAACCCGGGCCAGGTGCACGGCACGCTGCAAGGCATTGCCACGCAGGATCCGGCCTTCGGGCTGGAGGCGGTGTGGATCGAGAGCGGCCAGCGCGAGCTGGCCCAGAGCTACGGCTATACCGTGGTTGATCCGGCCACCGTGATCGCCACGCATCTTTCGCACATTCTCCAGGGACACGCGCACGAGCTGCTCAGTCATCAGGACGTGCAGCAGTTGCTCGATCGTCTTGCCGCGTCGGCGCCGAAGCTGATCGAAGACCTGGTGCCGAAGCGGCTGTCGCTGGGCGTGGTGGTCAAGGTGTTGCAGAACCTGCTGGCGGAGCGCGTGCCGATCCGCAACATGCGCAGCATCGTCGAATCCTTGGCGGAGCACGCCGGGCAGAGTCAGGATCCCGGCGTTCTGACCGCCGCAGTGCGCGTCGCGCTGGGTCGCCAGATCGTGCAGGAGATCACCGGGCTCGGCACGGAGGTGCCGGTAATCACGCTGGCCCCGGAACTCGAACAGATCCTGCTGGGCTCCTTGTCCGGGCCCGCCGGACTGGCTGGCGCCGCGGTGGAACCTGGCCTGGCCGATCGTTTGCAGCAGAGCGTGGCAGACGCGGCACGCCGTCAGGAAATGGGCGGAGAACCTGCGGTTTTGCTGGTGGCGCCGGCGCTTCGACCGTGGCTCGCAAGGTTCACTCGGCATGTGGCACAAAACCTGCACGTACTGGCTTACAACGAGGTGCCCGACAACCGTCGCGTGCGACTGGTGCAGGCATTGGGGCGATGAACAGGACGGATGACATGGTTACTGCCAGACACAACGCAACGGCTGCTTTTCCCTGCCGCGCCGGCTTCCCGGCGGCGACCAGAAACCAGCGGAGCCATGACGCATGAAGATCAAGCGATTCGTGGCGGCCGACATGCGCCAGGCCATGCGCGAAGTGCGCGAGGACCAGGGGCCTGAGGCAGTGATCCTGTCGACCCGCCGCATTGCCGATGGCATCGAGGTCATTGCCGCGCTGGATTACGACGAGGCGCTGATGCGCGAAGCGACCCGCCAGGGAGCGCCGACCGAGCCGGCGCCCGCCGCGCATGTTCCGACAGCGCCGGTCGTGGCCGCGGTCGCGGCACCCCGGATGCCGCCACCGCCGGCTGCACAGAGACCGCTTCCGCCTCCGCCTCCGCGCGTGGTCGAGCGGGTTGCGCCCGAAGTTGCCGCTGCGTCAGTTGCCGGCGCAGTGGTGGAGACACCCGTTGCCGCGCCAACCCTTGCGGCTCACCCGGTGGACCAGGCTTCGCGAGAAACCGCGCAACTGCGTCGTGAGCTGGGCAGCATGCGGCAGATGCTGGAAGTACAGCTGTCCAGCCTGGCGTGGAATGACCTGGAGCGCCGCCAGCCACTGCGCGCGCGGATACTGCGCGAAATGACCCGCATCGGCATTGAATCCGACGTGGCGCGGGGTCTGGTGGACGAGCTTCCCGAACAGATCAATGCCGAGCAGGCGCGCTATCTGCCGCTGGGCATGCTCAGCCGCCGGCTGGCCGTCAGCGGTCGCGGGCTGGAAGACAACGCGCCGACGGTGACCGCGCTGGTGGGCCCGACCGGCGTGGGCAAGACCACCACCATCGCCAAGCTGGCCGCGCGGGCCGTGATGCGTCATGGCGCCGACCAGGTCGCCCTGGTCAGTACCGATCACTATCGCATCGGGGCCGCCGCGCAGCTGGAACACTATGGGCGTTTGCTGGGCGTGCGCGTCTACCCCGCCTACGATGGCGAGAGCCTGCGCAAGGTGCTGGACATGTTGCGCGGCCAGCACACTGTGCTGATTGATACCGCCGGTGTGGCCGGCAACGATCCGCGACTCAACCAGCAATTGGACATCCTCGCTGACGCGAACGAATTGCGTGCGACGCTGGTGCTGGCCGCCAACACCCACGCGCAATCACTGGACGACTCGGTGCGCGCCTATCTTCCGCTGAAGCCGCATTCGGTGATCCTGACCAAGCTCGACGAAGCGCCGAACCTCGGTGGCGCCTTGTCGGTGTTGATCCGGCATCGCCTGCCACTGGACTACACCACCGACGGACAACGCGTGCCCGAGGACATTGCCGCCGCCGATGCGCGCGTGCTGGTCTGCCGTGCTGCGCAGTCGCTGAAGGGCAACCCGCCCGATGACGGGCTGATGGCCGAGCGCTTCGGCTTCGCGGTGGCCGGCGCATGAACACCGTGATATCCAACGACCAGGCGGCAGGACTGCAGCAGATGCTGGCGCAGCCACCGCACGAGCCGGCCACCTCGGTGAAGCTTCCGGGCAGCCATCAGGCCAGCAGCCTGCTGGCTGCGCGCAAGTCTGCGCGACCGCCGTGCCGGGCGATCGCCGTGGCGGGCGGCAAGGGCGGCGTCGGCAAAAGCACCGTCGCGGTGAATCTGGCGATGTCGCTGTCGATGGCCGGCCGGGACGTCATGCTGCTGGATGCGGACATGGGCCTGGCCAACGTCGACGTGATGCTGGGATTGACGCCGTCGCGCCATATCGGCCACCTGCTGGATGGCGAGTGCACGCTGGAGGAGTTGCTGCTGCCAGCGGCGCGCGGCCTGCAAGTGGTTCCGGCCGGCTCCGGTACGCGGCGTCTGGCGCAGCTCAACAATGGCGAGCATGCCGCCATCATCCGTGCGTTTGATGAATTGGCGCAGCCACCCGAGTTTCTGCTGGTCGATACTGCGGCCGGCCTTTCCGACAACGTCACGATGTTCGCCGCCGCCGCGTCGGAGGTCATCCTGGTGGTCTGTGACGAGCCTGCCTCGCTGACCGATGCGTACGGGCTGACCAAGGTGCTCAGTCGCGACTACGGCGTTCGTCGGGTGCGCATGGTGGCCAACATGGTGCGCAACGAGGGTGATGCACGAATGCTGCATCACAAGCTGGCGCGGGTCAGCGACCGCTTCCTTGATGTGGTGATCGATTTCGCCGGCTGGGTGCCGCATGACGAGCGTTTGCGTCAGGCCATCCGCCGGCAATGTGCCGTGGTTGACCTGTGGCCATCGAGCCATTCGTCGCAGGCATTCAAGAAATTGGCGGACCTGGTCGATAAATGGGCGGAACCGGATCGCGCAGCGCTCGACCGGATCGCCTTCTTTGGCGGTCGGAACGTGTTGGCTGACGGGGTGCCGGGATGAGTGTGGCTTCGGAATATCTGCAGGTTTGCCGCGAAAGTGCCGACGAGCTGGTTCGACGGCATGCGCCACTGGTGCGTCGGATTGCCTATCACCTGATGGGCCGGCTGCCCGCCAGTGTCGACGTGGGCGACCTGATTCAGTCGGGAATGATCGGTTTGCTGGAATCGGCGCGCAATTTCTCCCAGGACCGCGGCGCCAGCTTCGAGACCTATGCGGGTATCCGCATCCGGGGCGCGATGCTGGACGAACTGCGGCGTACCGACTGGGCGCCACGATCCGTGCACCGCAAGACCCGCGAAGTGGCCGAAATGATTCGCCAGGTGGAGACCGAGACCGGTGCCGAAGCGGACGAGAAAGAGGTGATCCGCCGCCTTGGCATGAGCGCGGAGGAGTACCACCAGGTACTGGCCGACGCAGCGTGCGTGCGTCTGCTGAGTCTGACGGCCTCGGACGACGGTGGCGAAGAGGGCGGTTTCATGGATGTGGCGGACGAGGCCAGCCTCGGACCGCAGGAAAACATCGAGCAGGACGGCATGCGCGAGGCCCTGGTCGAGGCCATCACGGGATTGCCCGAGCGCGAACAACTGGTGATGTCGCTGTATTACGAGCAGGAATTGAACCTGAAGGAAATTGGCGCGGTGTTGGGAGTCAGCGAATCGCGGATCTGTCAGATCCATGGACAGGCCGTGCTCCGGCTGCGCTCGCGACTTGCCGGGTGGCGTGCCTGATCGCCAGTGTCATTCGAACATTTCAAAGGCCGCATTACGGCCTGTACCGCATGTGGAGAGAGCGTTGGACAAGAACATGAAAATCCTGGTGGTGGACGATTTTTCCACCATGCGGCGAATCGTTCGCAACCTGCTGGTCGAACTTGGTTTCAGCAATCCGCTGATCCAGGAAGCCGACGATGGTGAGAGCGCGATGGTGATGTTGCGCAGCGCCCCGTTCGACCTGGTGGTGACCGACTGGAACATGCCCAACATGACCGGGATCGAACTGCTGCGGGCGATTCGCGCCGAAGCGTCGCTGAAAGGCATGCCGGTGCTGATGGTCACCGCGGAGAACAACCGCGACCAGATCATTGCCGCGGCCCAGGCCGGGGTGAACGGCTATGTCGTCAAGCCGTTCACCGCCGACACGCTCAAGGAAAAACTGACCAAGATCTTCGAGCGGATTGCCGCCAGCGGAGCCGCCGCATGAACGCCATGGCCATCAGCGAAACCCTTCCGGCCGAACTGCGCGATCTGCTGAACAGTCCCGAGGGTCCGGCGTTCGAACAGGCGCTGGATGTGATGGTGCGCCAGCGCGAACAGCACATGTTCCGTGCGCTCGGCCAACTGGCGCGAGACCTGCACGACGCGGTGCGCCGGTTGGGCAGTGATCTGGCGCATGAGGGCTTTCCCGGCAGCGTGGCCGACGCGCGTCAGTACCTGCAGGACGCGCTGGAGATGAGCGACAAGGCCGCGCACCGCACGATCGATTTTGCCGAGCGCATCCAGCCGCAGGCCGATGCCTTGCAGCAGCGTGCCGCTGGCGTGCTGGAACACGCCCCGGACGACGTCACCGGCGCACTGGCGCGAGAATCCGCCGCATTTGCCACGACCTGTCGCGATGGTCTGGCGGACATGGTGGTGGCGCAGTCCTGGCAGGACCTGACCGGTCAGCGCATCAAGAAGGTGGACAACTTCATCGGCACGGTCGAGTCGACCTTGCTGGAGCTGGTACGCCTGACCGGTGCGCTGGCGGCCAGCGACATGGCGGAAAGCGTGGCCAAGGTATCCAGCCAGGAAGAGGCCGACCGTCTGCTCAGCGAATTCGGGTTTTGAGGCCGGCGTGACGATGACCCCGTCATTCGACCTCGAGCTGCGGCAGGATTTTCTGGTCGAGGCCGGCGAGCTGCTGGAGCGGCTGGGTGAACAACTGGTCGCACTGGAAACCTCGCCACGCGACAGCGAACTGTTGAACGCGGTGTTCCGCGCATTCCACACGGTCAAGGGCGGCGCCGGATTTCTGGCGCTGGAGCCGATGGTGGTGCTTTGCCACCATGCCGAGGATCTGCTCAACGAGGCGCGCAACGGCAAGGTGTCGCTGGATGCCAGCCACATGGATGCGTTGTTGCAGGCACTTGATCTGCTGAATGAGATGATGGCCGGCCTCAGCGCCGGCACGCCGCTGCCGCTGCCACCGCCCGCCTTGCTGCAATCGTTGCTGCCGCGGGTGGCGGCGGTCGTGATCGCGCCGGAGCCGGTGGCCGCTGCCGCCGACGCCACGTCGATCAACGACGACGAATTCGAAGCCCTGCTGGACAGCATGTACGGCAATGCCGTGCCCGGCTCCATCGAGCCGGTCATCGTGTCCGCACCGCCAGCGGCCAGCACCACCATCGACGATGACGAGTTCGAGGCATTGCTGGATGCGCTGCATGGCAAGCCGGCCTCGGCCGCTGTCACGGCGGTTCCGCCCGTCGCCACCGCTGTCGCGCCCGCGCAACCGGAGGCGATCGCCACCCCCGCGACGCGGCACGCCGTGGCGGCGGAAAACTCGGTACGCGTCGACACCGCGCGGCTGGACTTGCTGGTCAACCACGCCGGCGAACTGGTGCTGCTGCGCAACCGTTTGCTCAGCCTCGCCGCACGTCTTGGCGATGAGGCGCTGGCGGCCACCGCCGCCGAACTGGACCGGGTAACGGATGACCTGCAGGGTGCCGCGATGGGCATGCGCATGCAGCCCGTGGGCAGGCTGTTCCAGCGCTTCCCGCGCATCGTGCGCGACCTCGCCCGGCAGCTGGGCAAGGACGTGGAGCTGGTGCTGGAAGGCGAGGGCACCGACCTTGACCGTGGTCTGGTCGAGGCCCTGGCCGATCCGCTGATCCACCTGCTTCGCAACGCGCTCGACCATGGCGTGGAAATGCCGGTTGATCGCGAACAGGCCGGCAAGTCACGCAAGGGACGCATCTGCCTGTCAGCCAGCCAACGCGGCGAGCGCATTGTCATTTCGGTCAGCGACGACGGTCGTGGCATGGATCCGGAGGTACTGCGCCGCAAGGCCGTCGAGAAGGGTGTGATCGACGAGGCCCAGGCGTCGCGTCTCAGCGAGATGGAATGCTATGAACTGATCTTTCGTCCCGGCTTCAGTACGGCGGCGGCGGTGTCGGACATTTCCGGTCGCGGCGTGGGCATGGACGTGGTGAAAACGCGCGTGGCCGAACTGGGTGGCACCTTGCGCGTGCAGTCCGGGCTCGGCCACGGCAGTGAGCTGGAACTGACCGTGCCGTTGACGCTCGCCGTGCTGCGCGTGTTGATGGTGCGCGTGGAAAGTCGCCTGCTGGCAATGCCGCTGGGCAACGTGGCCGAGGTATTCGAGTTGAGCGAGGGCCAGGACCGACCGCTGGATGGGCGACTGGTGGCAGATCACCGGGGCCGCGCGCTGCCGCTGGCCGACCTTTCGGCGTGGGTCGGGGTGGCCACGGGCACCGCGCGCCATGTGGTGGTGCTGCACATCGGCCATCAACGCGTGGGTTGCCTGGTGCATGAAGTGCTGGGCCGCGAGGACGTCATCGTCAAACCACTGGGACCGCTGTTCGCCGACCTTTCAGGCATCGCGGGTGCCACGGTGACCGGTGACGGTCGACTGGCCCTGGTGATGGATCTGGCCGGGCTGGTCGACGGTCGCGGCGGCCTGTTCACCTCACTGCAGATCGAAGGCTGATGCGCATGGACAGAATCAGCACGGCGGGCACGATACTGGGCTTCGTGGTCATCATCCTCGGCACGATCCTCAAGGGGTCGACGGTCGAGGCGCTGTGGAATCCCGCCGCGTTTGTCATCGTGTTCTTCGGCACGCTCGCCGCCCTGCTCGTGCAGAACCAGGGCAAGGTGATCAAGCACGCGATGTCGATGATGAAGATGATCTACCGGCCACCACAGCACCATCCGCATGACCTGATCAGTCGGGTCGTCGGCTGGAGCGAGATCACCCGTCGCCAGGGCCTGCTGGGTCTGGAACCGCAGATCGAAGTGGAGCATGACCCGTTCATCAGCAAGGGTCTGCAGATGCTGGTTGATGGTGGCGAGCCGGAAACCATCCGCAGCATCCTGGAAGTGGATCTGGGAACGCGCGAGGCCATCGACCTGGCCGGCGCGAAGGTCTACGAGAACGCCGGGATCTATTCGCCGACGCTCGGCATCATTGGTGCCGTGATGGGCCTGATGGCCGTCATGCAGAATCTGTCCGACCCCAGCAAACTTGGCCACGGCATTGCCGCGGCCTTCGTGGCCACCATCTATGGCGTGGCGCTGGCCAACATGTTCATGCTGCCGATGGCCGCGCGGTTGAAGACGCTGGTGGGCAAGCAGTCGCGGATGCGCGAAATCCTGATTGAAGGGCTGGTGTCGATCGCGCAGGGTGACAATCCGCGCCAGATCGAGACACGCCTGCAAGGCTACGTCGAATGAGGCGTCACAAACCCGAAGAGCACTTGAATCATGAAGCGTGGGCGATCCCTTATGCGGACCTGATGACCCTGCTGCTGGCCTTCTTCGTGGTGATGTATGCCGTGTCGGTGGTCAACGAAGGCAAGTATCGGGTGATGTCCGAATCCCTCATCCAGGCGTTCAACGGATCCAGTTCCACCGTGGTCCCGGTGCCGGCTCCGACGCCCGAACTCACGAAAAGCGCGAACGCACGGATTGCGCCGGTATCGTCCACTCGCCCGGCCAACAGTCACATCAAGTTGCCCATGCCGGCGCGCGCGCAGGCTGCCGCCGGTCTGTCCAGTCAGGTGGATGGCGCGCGCCGAAGCCTGGACCAGATCGAGGACCAGGTGCGTCGTGCCTTGCAACCGTTGATCGATCGAAAGCTGGTGGTCGTGCGGCACAAGCCGGACTGGCTGGAAGTGGAAATTCGCACCGACATCCTGTTCC
Source organism: Rhodanobacter sp. TND4EL1 (assembly GCF_054061035.1). NCBI lineage: Bacteria > Pseudomonadati > Pseudomonadota > Gammaproteobacteria > Lysobacterales > Rhodanobacteraceae > Rhodanobacter > Rhodanobacter sp. TND4EL1. The sequence continues at coordinate 1,176,162 of NZ_JBSSDT010000001.1, read as the reverse complement.
CCAGTGGCGTGGCGCAGCTGTCGACTTCCGCGGATACGGTGCTGCACAGCCTTGCCGACATTCTGGCGCCGTTCCCGAACCCGTTGCGAGTCGAAGGTTTTACCGACAACGTGCCGATCAGCACCCCGCAATACCCCTCGAACTGGGAGCTGTCGGCCGCGCGGGCGGCAAGTGTGGCGCGCCTGTTCGCGTCGAGCGGCGTGACGCCGGCTCGGCTGGGCATCATCGGGTGGGGCGAGGTTCGCCCATTGACCGACAACGCAACGGCCGAAGGGCGCAACCAGAACCGGCGGGTGCTGGTGGTGGTGATGAACGAGCAGCCGGGCGCGCCGCGCGCGCAGAGCGATGCCGCGCATGTGCGCGATATCGCCGATGCCGCCACACCGCCTTCCGCCACGGACGATCTGCCGACGGTATCGGTTCGCGCGCCAACGCCTCCGGCCAGCGGCCAGCCGGAGTTGCCCAGTGTCCCCATCATCGTCGCGGCAGACGCGGTGCCGGTGGAACCGACTGCACCGGCGGTCGCCAAGCCTTCCCGTTCAAGCGCCCGGCCGGTGAGTCCGGATCGGTAGCTTGGATGACTCTTTCAATTGATCCTGGAATGCCCGATGAGCACCATCGAATCCTCGTCTGATCCAAGTGGTCGACACTGGCTGTCGTTCCGAATCGGGGAGCAGCTCTACGCAGCTCCGCTGGTGGCCGTGAACGAAGTGATCCGGGATGGGGACATCACGCCCGTTCCGGGCTCAGCGGCGGAGGTGCTGGGCGTGCGGCATCTGCGGGGGCGCATCGTGCCGGTGCTGGATGGCTGTCGGCGGATGGGCGTGCCGCATTCCTCGACGGACCGCGATCAGGTGCGCATTGTCTTGCTGACGCATGCCGGGCATCTGGTCGGGATCCGTGTGGATGCGATGGGCGAGTTGCTCTGCACGGACGGTCGGGAGATCGAGCCGCCGCCGCCGGGCCGCGCCTGCAGAACCGATGATCCGGTGACCGGGGTGTTGTCCCTGTCAGGTGGGTTCGTGGCACTGCTTGATGTGCGCCGGCTGTGCCGGTTGAGCGGGGAGCCGGCTGATGTGGTCTGACGTCGCCATCGGCCTTCTGCTGTTACTTGCGCTCGGACAGTCGGCCTTCCTGTTCCACCTGTGGCGAGAGTCGGTGTTGCTGCGGGGACGTCTGGACAGAGCATCTGCCATCCCTGCGCACGCCATCACCGACGTGCCCACGTCCATGCTGGTCACCGCACTGGGCAGGGTCGAACGCCAGTTGCGGCTGATGGAGCAGCAGGCACCACCGACACGCCAGGCCTACGAACTGGCGCAGCGCATGGCGCGCGAGGGCGCGGATCTCGACCAGCTGGTAAGCCGCTGCGGACTCTCACGCGACGAGGCCCGACTGGTCATGCAGATGCATCCGGTCAACGCCTGAGTGCGGCGCCGGTTACTCTTCGGCGGCGTCGTAAATCGTGGCGAGCACAGATGCCGCCGATGCGTAAAGTTGTACGGGAATGTCATCGCGCAGGCGCAAGGCGGCCAGCAACGCGGCGATCTGCGCGTCGTGATGCAAGGGGACGCCCTGGTCTCTGGCGCGTGCCAGCAGAAGCTCCAGCGATTGCTCAGGCATCGGCTTGACCTGATCGGCATCGTTGGCCAGTCGAAGGCTGACCCGACGCGGTGGCGGCTGGCCGTTCATGCCGTGGCCTTCAGCAAGAGCGAGCTGCTGTTGCCCACCGGTTGCGGTACGCCCAACTGACAACTCAACTGGTCGAGCAACACGCCACAGGCGGCCAGCCGCTGGCGCAGTGGCGTGAACTGGCGCTCCAGCCGCTGCACGGTTTCGATCCGCTCCGCCCACAGTCGCACTGACAAGCGCGGTTCGCGCAATTGCAGCTCACCCTGGACCGGACCCAGTCGAGGCAGGTCAAGTGCAAAACCCAAGGTCCAACCCTGGCCGCCCTCGATGGTATCGACCAGCTGTTCCAGCTTTATCTGCAGGACGTCGTGGCCGTCCTTGCCCAGCAAGGGAATCTCGATGATCCAGGCCGAGGCGGGGTGGGCGCCGGCATCCAGTTGTGCCACCTCGATCCGCGCCAACGCGGCCCTGACGTCGCCATGCAGCCGGTTGAGCAGCGTCCCGACGTCGTCGTCCTCCGGCATGACCGGCAAGGGCAGGCGCGATTGGGGTTGCAATCCCCGCTGCAGCAGCGGCGGGTCGGTGTCGCCGCGGTGCGCGGCTGACGCGGTATTCGCGCGCTTGCCCAGCAGGCCGGCAAGGCGCAGCAGGGCCGCCTTCCAGTCATCCGTGGGCGGAGCTGCCGGCGCACCGTGAGGGCCGAGCAGATGCGACTCGAAAAACAAGCCGCTGCGCTGGATCGCCTCGCGCAAACCATCGCCCTGAGTCACTTCCGCCGGCGTGCGCAATGCCTGCTCCAGCAGAGCCAACGCCGTGCGCACCTCGGGTGGCAGCTGGCGCAGCGCCGGGCGCTGGGACAACGCGGACAAAGTCGCCAACAGTGGCGCATATCCGTTCTGCTGGGGCAGGCGTTCACGCAGCATGCGCTGGAACGTCGGGTCGACCGTATGCGCAAGCACTTCCAGTAGCGGTTGCGTGCCCAGGCTGAGCACGCGCACCTGGAATTGCGCCGGCAGCGGGTTCTGTCCCACCTCGGCTTCGACGGTCATGGCCCCGATCTGCAATACCAGCAGCCCCTGCGGATTGACCCCGAGCGGCCGCGCCGACAGCACGGCGCCGATACGCCAACTCTGGGCGGTGGTGCCGGAAGCGGCACCTGCCCAGGTAAGCGCGGCGAGGCTGATCGGTGGAATGTTCAATCGGGATTCCTGCGACTGGCGTGGGCATGGACGAGGAGGGTCATGCAGTGCATCGGCCATTCCCGGGAATACTTGAATGTCACCCCGCGAACCGCCCGGCGCAGCATGCACGAGATTGGCCAACCCGGGCTAAAGCGTCGCCCGGGTTGGCCGATAGAGCGATTGTCAGCGCATACAGCGCAAGCGGAGCGGACCGATGGGCGGCAAACGGACGGCAACAAAAACCACGACGGAAGAGGCCGTGGCGTCGACGGACATCATGCCGGCAGCCACGGCCGTGGTGCACCTGCCAGCGGATTGCCGAATGGCCGCGCAGGCGGCGCTGAAAGCGCAGTTGCTGGACGTGCTTTGCAAAAGCGAAATCGTGCTGGATGTATCCGCACTGGAGCGCGTGGATACCGCCGCACTCCAGTTGCTGGTGCTGTTCCGCCGTGAACTCGAGTGCTCGGGCGGAACATTCCGCTGGAGCGGCGCCAACCAGGTCCTGGCCGAAGCGGCCGGCGTGCTCGGTCTGGAACGACTATTGAACCTGCCAGCGGCAACGCTGGCCTGAAACAAGAGGTGGCAGCATGGCAAAGATTCTTGCAGTAGACGATTCGGCTTCGATGCGTGGCATGGTGGCTTTCACCCTGCGTGGTGCAGGCCATGAAGTGACGGAAGCGGAGAACGGCCAGCTTGCGCTGGACGCTGCGCGTGCCGGCTCGTTCGAGATGGTGCTGGCCGACGTCAACATGCCGGTGATGGACGGCATTGCGATGGTGCGCGAACTGCGCGCGATGGACGCCTACAAGGGCGTGCCGATCCTGATGCTGACCACCGAGTCGCACACCGAAAGGAAAATGGAAGGCAAGGCGGCCGGAGCCACCGGCTGGCTGGTGAAGCCCTTTGATCCGGAGCAGCTGCTGGCAACCGTCAAGCGCGTGCTGAGCTGAGGCAAGCACCGATGAGCACCGTCGACCTGACTCAATTCCACAAGACCTTCTTCGAGGAAAGCCTGGAGGGGCTTGATGCGATGGAAGCCGCTTTGCTGGCGCTGGATTCGGGCTCGACCGATGCCGAGCTGGTGCACACCATCTTCCGCGCCGCGCACTCCATCAAGGGCGGCGCGGCGACCTTCGGCTTTGCCGATGTCGCGGCATTCACCCATGTGGCGGAGTCCCTGCTGGAAGAGGTGCGCAGCGAGCGTCGCGCGGTGGACGATACCTTGATCGACGTGCTGTTGCGCTCGGTGGACGGGTTGCGCGCCATGCTTGCCCGGTCCGCCCGGGGGCAGCCGGTGGCCGATGCGGATACCGAGGCCTTGCGCGTGGAACTGGAGCGTCTGGTCAGCGGCAGGGCGGCCGCCGCGCCCGGCGCCGGGCAAGCGCAGACGGATGGGGTGGCGGGATGGCATATCCGCTTCGTGGCCTTGCCGCACCTGCTGCAGACCGGCAACGACCCGCTGCGGGTGTTTCGCGAACTGCAGCAGCTTGGCCGGCTGGAGGTCGTGCGCGCTTTCGTGGTGGAGGCGGCCCCCGCGCGGTTGGCCGAACTGGATCCCGGTCAATGCCACCTGGGCTGGGAATTGAGCCTGCACGGCGCGATTGCCCGACCGGACGTCGACGGCGTATTCGATTGGCTGGACGGTGATTGCGAGCTGTCGATCGAGCCCATCGCGGTGGTTGCCACAACGCCCGCGAAGTCGGCCGAAACACCCGCGGCTGTCGTCGCGCCGGCCAATGCCGCCGGCTTCGTGCCAGCGCCGAGTCCGCGCGCTCCGCGTGAGGCGGCCGTGTCGCCCGGCGAAGGCGGCTCGATTCGCGTGGGCATCGACAAGGTCGATGCCCTGATCAACATGCTGGGTGAGTTGGTGATCACCCAATCGATGCTCAGTGACATCGGCGAGCACTTCGAACCTTCGCAACTGGAGCGGTTGCGCGACGGACTGGTGCAACTGGAGCGCAATACGCGGGAGCTGCAGGAAGCGGTGATGCGCATTCGCATGCTGCCGATCGGCTCGGTCTTCAACCGCTTTCCACGGCTGGTCCGCGATCTGGAGCACAAGCTGGGAAAGCAGGTCAGGCTGGAACTGCACGGCGAGCAGACCGAACTGGACAAGACAGTGCTGGAAAAAATCGGCGATCCGCTGGTGCATCTGGTGCGCAACGCCATCGATCACGGACTGGAAACGCCCGAAACGCGCCGTGCGGCAGGCAAACCGGAAGCCGGCACACTGCGGCTGGACGCGTATCACGAGGGTGGCAACATCGTGGTGCAGATCAGCGACGACGGCGCCGGCCTCAACCGCGCCGCCATCGTCAACAAGGCGGAGCAGCGCGGTCTGATCCGTGCCGGCCAGGAACTCGACGACGCCGAAGTCGCCGAGCTGATCTTCCAACCGGGCTTTTCAACCGCGGCCCAGGCCACCGATCTGTCCGGCCGAGGCGTGGGCATGGATGTGGTGCGTCGCAATGTGCGCGATCTGGGTGGCAGCGTCGGCGTGCGCAGCCAGGCCGGCAAGGGCAGCGTGTTCACCATCGCGTTGCCGCTGACTCTGGCGATCATTGACGGCCTGGTCACGGTGGTCGGTGGCGAGCGTTACATCGTGCCCCTGATCTCCATCATCGAGTCGTTGCGACTGCGGCCGGAGATGGTGCGCAAGATTGCCGGCGGCGGAGAGGTGTTCCACTTCCGCGACGCTTACCTGCCGATCATGCGCCTGCACCGTTCGTTTGGCTGCAGCGATGCCATTACCGACGTCGAGCGCGGCATCGTGGTCGTGGTCGAGGAGGAAGGACGACGCGTGGGCCTGCTGGTGGACGACCTGCTCGGCCAGCAGCAGGCCGTCGTCAAATCACTGGAAGCGCATTACCAGCGCGTGCAGGGAATTTCCGGCGCGACCATTCTCAGCGATGGCTCGGTAGCGCTCATCGTCGACGTGAGCGGGGTGGTTCGACTGGGCCAGCAGCGCAACAAGGCAGCATGAACGTTGCAGCCGCGGCGAAGGCCCCGCGTGCTTCTTGAAAAGTGTCGACGAACCGGGATGTGTTCGCCGGCGAGCGTTACGGCGCCTGTGCGCGCCGCCCCGCGCGGTCATGGTGGCCGGCGGGCCTTCTCTTCGAGGTATTCGAGATGTTGTCGGCGATACGCGGTTTCTTTGATCGGCTCAGCCTGAACGCAAGGCTGGTGCTGGTCGTGTCGGTGGTCGTGTTGGGTCTGTTCGGCCTCACCGTAATGAATGCGCTGCAAGATCGCGCCGATCAGATGGACGGACTCCAAAGCCTGTTGCGCAGCCAGATCGAGTCGGCCGTGTCGGTGGCCGCCGCTTTCCACGAGCGCGCGGGCAAGGGCGAGTTCAGCGAGGCGGAGGCACAGAAGCGCGCGCTCGCCCAGATCCACGACATGCAGTGGAACAAGGGTGCCGGCTACGTCTTCGCATTCGACGACAAGTACACGTTGGCCTTGCATCCGGTGATGCGGGACAAGCTCGGGACCAGCGTGCGTGACATGACCGACCAGAACGGCAAGCCGATCTTCCAGGCGATGCATGCCATCGACACGAAGGACGGCGGCGGGCTGACCTATTACGACTGGCTCAAGCCCAGCAGCAAGAAGATCGTGGGCAAGGTGACCTACTCCGAGCGCTTCCAGCCGTGGGACATGCACTTCGGCGCCGGCGCCTATTTCGACGATATCGATGCGCAGTTCCGTCAGAGCCTGGCGCTGAACCTGGGCAAGGCGGGATTGCTGGCGTTGCTGGTGATCGCGCTGGTGTGGTTGTCGATGCGCAGCATCCGCCGCAGCATCGGCGGCGAGCCGGGTTTCGCGGTAGCCATGGCCACGCGCATCGCCAACGGCGACCTGAGCAAGGTTGCCGATGGCAAGGCGTTTGCCACCGGCAGCCTGCTGGCCGAGTTGGTGCGCATGCGCGACCGGCTGATCGACATCGTCGGCGAGGTGCAGCACGGGTCGCAAGGGGTGAGCAGCGCAGCGCAGCAAATCGCCAAGGGCAACGACGACCTCAGCCAGCGCACGCAGGAGCAGGCATCCAGCCTGGAGGAAACCGCCGCCTCAATGGAGGAGATGACCTCCACCGTGAAGCAGAACGCGGAGAACGCCAGCCACGCCAATAAGCTTGCCAGCGGCGCGCGAGAGCAGGCCGAGCGGGGTGGCGAGGTGGCCGCGCAGGCGGTGGCGGCGATGGGCGAGATCAACGCTTCCAGCCGCAAGATCGCCGACATCGTGGGGCTGATCGACGAGATCGCATTCCAGACCAACCTGTTGTCGCTCAATGCCGCGGTGGAAGCTGCGCGTGCCGGCGAGCAGGGCCGCGGCTTCGCCGTCGTGGCCGGCGAGGTGCGCAGCCTGTCCCAGCGCAGCGCGGCGGCGGCGAAGGAGATCAAGGGGTTGATCAACGAGAGCGTGCGGCGGGTGCAGGCCGGCAGCGCGCTGGTGGACCAGTCCGGTGCGGCGCTGACCGGCATCGTGGAGAGCGTCAAGAAAGTCACCGACATCGTGGCCGAGATCGCCGCGGCCAGCCACGAGCAGTCCGCCGGCATCGACCAGGTCAACCGCGCCGTGATGCAGATGGACGAGGTCACCCAGCAGAACGCGGCGCTGGTCGAGGAAGCCGCCGCCGCCGCGCGGGCGATGCAGGAGCAGGCGCTTGAACTGCAGCGACAGATGAAGTTCTTCCAGATGGGCGACGCGCCATCCGATACGCAAGCGCCCGTCGCGGCGCCGGAATTGGCACGCGTGGTGGAGCTGCCGCGCAAGACGGTGGCTCGTGCCGCCGAACCGGCACCGCGACGCGCGGTGGCCGCCGGCGCCTGGACCGAGTTCTGATTCTCCATTTCGCGGTCCCCGCCGGGCGCTCGTCTGCCAGGCCCGATGGGGGCGCGCCTGTCTTTCGCACGGCACGGCAGCAGCGGCGGCGTCCGCATTCCGCTCAAGTTTCCTGTCGCCGTGCCGACACAAGTGATGGCGGCAGGGCGACCGCAATCGCCCATCACAAGGTAGCAAGCTCATGCACGAAAACACCGATGGCGCGGCACCGACCACGCAGCAACTGACGTTCAATCTGGCGGGCGAGGAATACGGCGTCGATATCCTGTCAGTGCGCGAGATCCGCGGCTGGTCGCGGGTCACCCGCATCCCGCAGACGCCGGCGTATGTGCTGGGTGTGCTGAACCTGCGCGGCGCGATCGTGCCGATCATGGATTTGCGACTGCGCTTCGGCCTGGAGCGCGAGACCTACGCCGAGAGCACGGTGGTCATCATCGTCGCCGTGGCCGAGCGGCTGTTCGGAATCGTGGTGGACGCGGTATCGGATGTCGTGGACATCGACCCGGCGGCGGTGAAGCCCGTGCCGGACATGGGCGCGATCGTGGATACGCGATATCTGAAAGGGCTGGCCACCCATGTCGAACGCATGGTCATGCTTCTCGATGTCGAGAAGCTGATGCGCCCAGAGGATGTGGAAACACTGGATGCCGCTCTGACGGACGTTCAGGACGTCGAAGTTGCTGCCTGAACCAGGGGATCACTGATGAAAATCGAGAAATTCATGTCGCGTATCACCACCTTGCCGAGCTTGAGCGTGAAGGTTCGCCTGATCGGCGTACTGGGTCTGCTCTGCATCATGCTGATCGCCGGTGCGGCGCTTGGCCTTGGCAGCATGCAGATGCAGAACAAGGGCACTGAGCACATCTACGAGGACCAGATGGTGCCAGCCACCATCGAGGCAAGGCTGATGCAGCAATCGCTGCTGTCCTACATCGCGCTCGGCGAGGCGTCCGCGCTGATGACCGAGCCGGACAAGATGAAGCAGAAGGTGAAGGACTTCCAGGACTCGCAAACCACGATTGCCGGTCTGGCCAAGGAGCTGGCGGCGGCCAGGAAGAGCCCGGAGATCAGCAAGCTCTATGGACAATGGACGTCGACCGAAAAAGACCTGACCGAGGGCAGTGACGAATTGTTCCAGGCGCTCAACGAAAAGGATGAGAGCGCGCCCGACCTGCTGGAAATGCAGGTGCGCCCGTTGATGCTGGAACGCCAGTCGGTGATGCAGAAGATCATGCAGGCGCAACGCGACAATGCGCGGCAGATCTACGACGCCCAGGTGAAGCGCTACAACTTCGTGCGGGTGCTGACTCTGGTTTCCTTGCTTGTCGGTCTGTTGCTGGCCCTGACCGTGGCAGCCCTGCTTATCCGTTCGGTGACCGGCACGCTGCGCCTTGCGGTGAATATCGCCAATGAAATTGCCGACGGCCGTCTGGGGCACGACATCAAGGTGAAGAGCAAGGACGAACTGGGCCGGTTGCTGCATGCCTTCCGCCAGATGGACGAGCGCCTGAGCGCCATCGTGGGAGAAGTGCGCCAGGGTTCGGATGCGGTGAGCACGGCGGCACAGCAGATTGCCCGCGGCAATGACGACCTCAGCCAGCGTACCCAGGAACAGGCTTCCAGCCTGGAGGAAACCGCTTCCTCGATGGAAGAAATGACCTCCACCGTCAAGCAGAATGCGGAGAATGCCAGCCACGCCAACCAGCTCGCTCGCGGTGCCCGCGAACAGGCCGAACGCGGTGGTGAAGTGGCTGGTCGGGCCGTGCTGGCCATGCATGAAATCGATGCCTCCAGCCGCAAGATCGGTGACATCGTGGGCCTGATCCAGGAGATCGCCTTCCAGACCAACCTGCTGGCGCTGAACGCCGCCGTCGAAGCGGCCCGAGCCGGTGAACAGGGTCGCGGGTTTGCAGTGGTGGCCACCGAGGTGCGCAGCCTGGCCCAGCGCAGCGCAGGGGCAGCCAAGGAGATCAAGGATCTGATCGCCAACAGCGAGGAGAAGGTGCGCAACGGTTCGCTGCTGGTCAGCGAGTCAGGCAAGGCGCTGTCGGAGATCGTCGAAAGCGTCAAGAAGGTCACCGACATCGTGGCGGAGATCGCGGCGGCCAGTCAGGAACAGTCCGCCGGCATCGACCAGGTCAACAACGCCGTGATGCAGATGGATGAAATGACCCAGCAGAACGCTGCCCTGGTGGAAGAGGCTTCGGCCGCGGCTCGCGCGATGCAGGAACAGGCGCGTGAGCTGACTCATCAGGTGGGCTTCTTCCGTCAGTCTGATGATGCGACCGCCGAGCCGGCACCGGTGGCCGGCCGCGCACGCAGCGTGGCGGTCGAGACCGAGGCAGTGTTCGCCGCTGTGCGCAATGCGCCGCAGCCGCGTCCGGTCGCCGAGGTGCAGGCGGCCGTGTCGGGTGTCTGGAAGGAGTTCTGAGATGAATGCGTCGCCCAACGCGCTGGTGGCGGATGCCGGTCTGGTGGCAGGCCATGGACCACGCTTGGGTGATGCCGAGTTCCAGTTTCTGCGCAGCTTCGTGCTTGAGCATTGCGGGATCTCGCTGGGTGAGCACAAACGACAGCTGGTCCAGGGTCGATTGTTGCGCCGCCTGCGCGCCCTGGGTATGAAGCAGTTCAGCAGCTATTGCGAGTTGTTGCGTCGCGACCCGCAAGGCGAGTTGGGTGAGCTGGCCAGCGTCATCAGTACCAATGTCACCTCGTTCTTCCGCGAGGTGCATCACTACGATCTGCTCGAGGAGGAACTGCTGCCGCGCTGGATCGCCGAGAAAAAGGCCGCCGGCGGCCGGCTGCGTCTGTGGTCGGCGGGTTGTTCGACGGGCGAGGAACCCTATGCGCTGGCGATGGTGCTTGCGGAAGCCCTGCAGGCCCACGGCGCTGACGGTCTGGATGCGAAAATCCTGGCCACCGACCTTTCGCCGCAGGCGCTGGAAGTCGCGCGCCGGGGCGTTTATGCACTGGACCGACTTGGCGGCATCAGCGAAGGGCGCCGTCGACGCTGGCTGTTGCGCGGGGAGGGTGACTACCAGGGCCTGGCCAGCGTGCACCCTGATCTGCGCGAGCGCGTCACCATCCAGCCGCTGAACCTTCTGCACGACTGGCCCATGACCGGGTCGTTCGACGCGATTTTCTGCCGCAACGTGGTGATCTATTTCGACCAGCCGACCAAGCATCGATTGTTCGCCCGGTACGCGCGCCTGCTGCCGGCAGGCGGCTACCTGTTTCTGGGGCACAGCGAGTCATTGCACGGCATCAATGACGATTTTGAGCTTATCGGACGTACCGTCTACCGGAAGCGCCGTTGATGGATGGCCGCATTCTCGAACGCCGGGTGACGCCCGCGGTCACGCCGTCGCCACCGGGTTTCGAGCATCTGCGCCGGTTCTGGGATCCCGCTCATGCCTGCATGACGGTCAAGGTCCTGCCGGGTGAGTTCTACGTCAGCGACCGCGAGGAAATGATCAGCACGGTACTGGGCTCCTGCGTGTCGGCGTGCATCCATGATGTGCGTTGCGGTATCGGTGGCATGAACCACTTCATGCTGCCCGAGCCGATGGGTGAGCGCGACGGCTGGTCGGCCACGGCAGGCCGCGCCGCGCGCTACGGCAGCGACGCCATGGAACAACTGATCAACGCGATCCTCAAGGCCGGCGGCCAGCGGAGCGACATGCGCGTGAAGGTGTTTGGCGGTGGCCGCGTGCTCAAGCAGATGAGCGATGTCGGTCAGCGCAACATCGAATTCGTGAAGCGCTATCTGGCCACCGAGAATCTCGCGCTGGTGGCCTCTGATCTGGGCGATGTCTATCCGCGCCAGGTCCAGTTCTTTCCGCACAGCGGTCGCGCCCGCGTGCGGCTGCTGCATCGCAACGACGACCTGAAGCTGGTGGCCGAGGAGCGCGTTTACCTCAAGCGATTGGCAAATGATCCGATAACAGGTGAGGTCGAGCTTTTCTAGCTCGATCGGCAGCATCCCGTACAAGCGGGCTTCCCGCGTCATGCCAAGGTGAGTTGAGCAGCAATGGAAAGAGTGCGCGTTCTGGTGGTCGATGATTCCGCATTGGTGCGCAAGCTGATGTCGACGATGCTTGCCTGCGATCCGGCCATCGAAGTCGTCGGCACCGCGGCCGATCCCTTCATCGCGCGCGAGAAGATCAAGCAGCTCAACCCGGATGTCCTGACCCTGGATGTCGAGATGCCCCGCATGGACGGCATCACGTTCCTGGAAAACCTGATGCGGCTGCGGCCGATTCCGGTGGTGATGGTCTCGTCGCTGACCGTCGAGGGAGCCGAAGTGACTTTGCGCGCGCTGGAAATGGGCGCCGTGGATTTCTTTGCCAAGCCCGAACACGACCTGGCCACCAGCTTCTCCGAAAGCGCGATGGAAATCTGCGAGAAGGTGAAGCTGGCCGCGCGCACGAAGCCACGCGCCCGAACCACGGTACGAAAACTGGACGTGGCGCCGCGGCTTTCCGCCGACGCCGTCCTGCCGCGCGCACAAGCGGCCGGCAGCCGGGGCGGCAGCCCGATCATCGTCATGGGTGCTTCCACCGGTGGCACGGAAGCGGTGCGTGTGGTGCTGGAGTCCATGCCGCCCGATGCGCCGCCGATCCTGGTGGCACAGCATATTCCCGCCGCTTTCAGTGGCCCGTTTGCCGCACGGATGGATCGCTGCTCGGCGATGCGAGTGTGTGAGGCGCGCGACGGACAGCCGATCCAGTCCGGGCACGTCTACATCGCTCCGGGCAGTCACCATCTGCTGGTGATGTGGGATGGCGCCAGGTATGTCTGCCGTCTGCACGACGGTCCGCCGGTGAATCGGCACAAGCCCAGCGTCGATGTGCTTTTTCGCTCCATGGCCGCGAGCGCCGGCGCGTCGACCATCGGCGTGCTGCTGACCGGCATGGGCGACGATGGCGCCCGTGGCCTGCTTGAGTTGCGACAGTCTGGCGCCGCGACACTGGTCCAGGACGAGTCGAGCTCGGTGGTCTGGGGCATGCCGGGTTCCGCATGGAAACTTGGCGCGGCCAATGAAATGCACCCGCTCGACCATATCGCTTCGCGCCTGCTCGCGTTGGCGCGTCAACCCCACGCCGTCGCTGCAAGCGGCTGAGCCCAGGTATCACGTCATGACTTTCACTTCCTTGTTCCCGGCCCGGCTTCCCGTCGTTGGTGGCGTGGCCAGCGTGCTGGCCTTGCTGGTGTCGCTGCTGTGGCATCCCTCGTGGATGACACCCTTGCTCGTGCTGGCGCTGACCGTGGCGTGGTTGGTCGAGACGCGGCAACGTGCCGTGCCGGTTGCGCCATCGGTCGTGCCCGGCCACGTCGTGCCCGTGCGTGAGGCGCTGGAAGATGTCCGGGGCGCGCTGGTGGATGAGCTCGGCCACGCCACCCGCGAACTGCATCAGGGTCTGGATCTGCTGCGTGACGCGGTGCTGGAACTCGGCGGGGGGTTCGACGGGCTTTCCAGCAAAACCGCGATGCAGCAATCGCTGCTGAAGCAGATCATCGAGGTCAAAGATGGTGACGTCTCGATTCAGGACTTCGCTGCCCGTACCGGCGACCTGCTGGAACACTTCGTCGGTATGATCGTGCAGATGTCGCGCGAGAGCCTGCGCATCGTCTACCGGATTGACGGCATGGCGAAGGAAATGGATGCGGTATTCGGACTGTTGAAAAACGTCAACACGATTGCCGAGGAAACCAATCTGCTGGCGTTGAATGCCGCCATCGAGGCCGCGCGCGCGGGCGAGTCCGGTCGCGGATTTGCCGTGGTGGCGGGCGAAATCCGCAACCTGGCCAGCCATTCCAATCAGTTCAACGAACAGATCGGCAGCCATGTCGAGCGTGCCCGTACCGCGATGGGGCAGTTGCGTGGTCTGGTGGGTGCGATGGCCTCACAGGATCTCAACGTGGCGCTCTCGGCCAAGGGCGGCATCGACGCGATGATGGCCCACGTGACCGAGAGCGACGCCCGTACCAGCGCGGTCGCCGATCAGGTGGTGGAGATCAATCGCGGCCTGGGCAGCGATGTATCCACCACCATCCGTTCGCTGCAGTTCGAGGACATCCTGAGTCAGTTGATCACCCAGACGCGGACGCGACTGGTCGAGCTTCAGGAAGTGACAGCGGAATGTACCCGTGACATCGAGGAACTGGCCTGCGCCCCGCTGGAGGCCGAGGCGCTGGAAATGCACGCCCAGCGCGTGCGCAGTCGCCTCGCCGTCCAGCGCGAGAAGGCGCGATTGCGCTCACGCGGCCCGGCGTTGCAAAGCACGATGGATGCCGGCGAAATCGAACTTTTTTGAAGGAACACACCATGATCGTTCATCACGACAGCGAACAAGATTGCCTGACCCTTCAACTGGGCGAACGGTTCGACTTCAGCGTCCATCGGGACTTCCACGAGGCCTGTCTGGGCGAGGGTACGGCGGCGCGGAGTTATCTCATTGACTTGGGGGAGGTCACGAGCATGGACAGCTCGGCGCTCGGCATGTTGTTGCTGTTGCGTGAGCACGCCGGTGCGGATCGTGCCGACATCCGCATTGTCAACGCGGGAAGCGCGTTGCGTGGCACGCTGCGGGTAGCCGGTTTCGACAAGTTGTTCGTGCTGCACTGAGCGAGCGGTTTCGCACGGGACGCGTCGCGCAGTGGAGGCGGACAGGGGAGTCCGGCAATATCTCCACGCTGGTTCAGCCAGACAGCAAAAAGGCTCCTTTCGGAGCCTTTTTGCTGTCTGGGTTTGCTCGCCTCACCAGGACCGAACGTCCACCACGCTGGCAGTGAAGCTCGCCATGCCCGCCTGGTAGCGGAAAAGCCGGCCCAGATCGAAGTGAACGGTCTCTCCCGGAGTGATGTTGGAGGTGCCTGCAGGCCAGGCCTGCTTGGTCTGGATGACTTTGCCGGCGTCGTCCTTGATCTCGATGCGGATCTGGGCTGCCGAAGCGGCGGCGCAGTTGTTCACCAGTTCACCACGCAGGACGAGGCGGCTGCCTGCACCGTTCCCCACGCCCGGCTTGAAATCGGTGATCGCAAAATCCTTGACGTTGCATTCGGCGTGCACGGCAACGGGTGCCAGCAGCAGGAGAGAGGCTAGAAGCATGGTTTTCATAGGTCGAAGTCGTCCCGGATGTTTTGATGTGGGTACGACTCTGATCGGCCGGCAGGGCAGGAACTTTAGGGTTGGCCCGCCAAAATGCCGTACCCGCACCGTTCGGCTACCGGATGCGAATGCCTGTCGGTGCGGACGCCCACCCTATGGCGTTTCGGACGCCGCCTTGCGAACCGTCCCGGGTCAGCGGCCCTTCAACCGGGGGCTGGACGACAACCCGCGCGGACGACTATGGCCGTGCGTGCTCGATGAACCAGAGTCCCGCGAACAGTTTGGGGTCGATCGAATAGCCTTCCGCCGCGCGGGCGAACAGCCACGCGCCGGCTTCGCTGCGCGGGACTTCGTGCACCACGATGTTCTCGCTTTCGTCGCCGCCGCCGGGCCCTGTTTTCTGCAGATCCCAGGCCCGTGCGAAAGCGATCATTTCGGTACTCATGCCGGACGAGGATGGCCCCTGGTGGATGAATTCGACCCGCTCGCAGCGGTAGCCGGTTTCTTCTTCCAGTTCGCGTTGTGCCGCCAGCAGGACGCTTTCGTCGAGCTGCCCGGGCAGATCGCCGACCAGACCTGCAGGCATCTCGATGGTGTTCTGCAAGATCGACACGCGGTATTGCTCGACGAAGAGCACCTTGTCTTCGGGCGTCACCGCCACGATGATCACCGCGCCGCCGGGGTTGTTGCGCTCGGCGTACTCCCAGCGGCCGCGTTTGCGCAGACTCAGCCAGCGGCCTTCGTAAAGGGTTTCCACCGGGGCGCTGGCGTCGGCGGGAATGCGGCTGGCGGCGTCGTTCATTCGGTCACGGCAGGCAGGATGGAAGCAGTCGTCATGTTGACGGTTCCTTACCGTGTCGACAACCGCCTGTCGGAGCGCGGCACTACAACCAGCGCGCGCGCTTCAGCCCGATGAAGATGCCGCCGACGATGCTGGCCATCACCACGATCATCACCGGGTAGGCCCAGGGCTGGCTGAGTTCGGGCATGTGGGTGAAGTTCATGCCGTACCAGCTGGTGAGCAGGGTGGGGGCGGCCAGCATCGCGGCCCAGCCGGCCAGTTTCTTCATCACTTCGTTCTGGCGCAGGCTGACCAGCGACAGGTTGACGTTGATCGCGGCGGTGAGCATCTCGCGCATGGCGCTGATCGCCTCGTTGACACGGAACGCATGGTCGTAGACGTCGCGGAAGTAGGCACGCAGTTCTTCCGGGATCAGGTTCGGGTGAAGCCGGACAAGCTGCTGGACGATGTCCTGCAGAGGAGCCACGGCCAGCCGGAGGGTCATCAGGTCGCGCTGCATGTCGTACAACCGGCGGATGGTGCTGCTCTTGAAGGTCTCGCCGAAGATATCGTGTTCGAGTTTCTGCACCTCTTCCCGGAAGTCACGCACGATCGGCAACAAGTTGTCGACGATGAAGTCGAGCACGCCGTAAAGCGCGTAGCTGGGCCCGTTTGCCAGAAGATTCGGAGTGTGTTCGCAGGTGCGTCGCGCCGGTGCGTATGACAGCGAAGCGCCATGCCGCACGGTGACCAGGTAACGCGGGCCGAAGAAGATGTGTGTCTCGCCGAAGGCCAGCTGGCCATCGATCAACTGGGCGGTCTGCACCACCAGGAACAGCGAGTCGCCGTAGGCCTCGATCTTGGTGCGCTGATGCGCGGCGTGCGCGTCTTCGATGGCCAGGTCGTGCAGGCCGAATTCCTGCTGGATCTTCTGCAGCGTGGCTTCGTCCGGTTCGTGCAGGCCGACCCAGACGAAAGTGTCCGGTTCGGCCAGCACGTCGCTGATGGCATCAAGCGTGATATCGCCGACGCGACTGCCATCCTTCCGATAGGCGATGCAGTTGACCACCATCGGCTGGTCACCGGGCAAGGTGGAGTCTGGTGCGGACAAAATGGGGTTCATGCAACGCATGATGCCCCGCGCCCGCGGGCGGGGCAACGCGAATCAGCGCGCGCGGCGCAGGCTCCATGCCAGCACCAGCCAGATCGGCAGCGCGAACAGCAGCCACGGCTGGTTCTGCTGCACGGTACCGGGCAGCAGATGCAGCAGCAGCGCGATCATGCAAGCCAGCAGCTGGATGGCGATCACGCCGTCGATGAAGCGCGAGGCGGCAAGGCCACGGCGGGCGCGCCATAGCGTCGGCAGCAGCAGCCACGCCAGCGGATTGAACAGCAACAGGTTGGCATTGGCCCACGCCGAGTGATGGGTGGTCAGCGTCCACAGCGCCAGCAGGACGATGCCGACCAGACCCGCGGCAACAAGATAAACCGTGCCGAGCAGTGCGTAACCGGTCGGCCAATGACGGCGTGCCAGCAGGATCAGCGCGGCAAACAGCAATCCTGAAAACGCGAGTGGCAGGCGCAGATCGGGCGCTGTGGGCGGCGGTACTTCCAGCCGGTTCGCGGACACCAGCTGTTCGCTGAGCACCAGCGGGCGCATGCCGCCGTGGCCATCGGCCAGTTGAACCTGGCGCAGTTGCGTCTGCAGCACTTCGGGCAGGAAGCTTTCCTGCCAGGCATTCAGTGGCTGGTCGGCATACGGACCCAGCCCAAGGTCCAGCACCAGCATCAGCCAGGGCTGGGCACTCATCAGGCGATCGGTTTGTTGGCGATAGGTCATGCCCCCGGCGCGGGATGTCATTTGCGTGGACAGCACGCCGCCCAGCGCCTGGTTCAGCGCATCGCGCACGCGCGTGGTGCAGTTGTCCGCGTAGTAGTCGTAGTTGTAACCGGCGTTTTCCGGGCGCAGGTTCCACAGCAGGAAGTCGCGCAGCGCGGTGGCCTGATCGGCATTGAGCGCCAGCGGCTGGCGGGTGATCGAGCGGCCGGCTTCGACGTAATAGCTTTCGTCCAGGCTGGTCGGTGCCGCATCCATCAGATAGTGCATGCGGCCGCGGGCGAAATTGACGAAGAAGTTCGCCTCGTTGAAGTCGAACACGCCATAGTTGAAGCTGATCGCCTCACCGGACACCGTGTCGCGCACCTCGATGGCGTCGTGACCGAAACGCTCCCAATAGGTCTCGCCCGGGCCGTAGGTGATCAGCGACACCTCAAGGTTGGCACCCGGCGCATTGGCAACGCTGGCGTGCGCCGGCGCGAGCAGGGCACACAGTCCCGCCAGCAAGACCAGGGCGTACAGGCGAACGCGGCCCATTGGCCAGTGGGCAGTCGTCATGTGGGCTGGCGCACCACGCGGAAGCCTTGCACGCGACGGTCGTCGGCATGGGTGACATGGAACAGGAAGTCACCGATGGCGACTTCCTCGCCGACCTCAGGCAGATGGCCGAATTCGGAGGTGACCATGCCGCCCACGGTGTCGTATTCCTCGTCGGGGAATTCGGCGCCGGTGTGTTCGTTGAAGTCCTCGATCGGGGTCAGTGCGCTGACCAGCCAGTTGCCGTCGGGCTGCTCGTGCATCAGCTCGGGCTCTTCCTCGTCATCGTGTTCGTCGTCGATCTCGCCGACGATTTCCTCGAGCACGTCCTCGATCGTGATCAATCCGGCGACGCCACCATATTCGTTGACCACCAGGGCCATGTGATTGCGCGTCAGGCGGAACTCTTCCAGCAACACGTTCAGTCGCATCGACTCGGGAATCAGCACGGCCGGGCGCATGATGGAGCGAATGTCGAAATGTTCGGCGGCGCCGAAATACTTCAACAGGTCCTTGGCCAGCAGCACACCGAGGATTTCGTCCTTGTCTTCGCCGTGAACCGGGAAGCGCGAGTGGCCGGATTCGACAACCGCGGCGAGAATGTCCGGCAGCGGCGATTCGGCGGCCAGCATGACGATCTGTGCGCGCGGCACCATCACATCGTCCACGCTCAGTTCGGTGACCTTGATCGCACCCTCGACCATGGTGAGGGTGTTCACGGACAGCAGCCCGTTGGTCTGGGCGGAACGCAGTTCCTCGATCAATTCGTCGCGGTTGCGTGGCTCGCCGGAAAACATGTGGCCCAGTCGATCCCACCAGGTTCGGTGGGCCGGGCCGCTGGTACTGCCAGGGTCGTCGCTCATTACTCTTTGGAATTCAGCCCAGTGGGCGGAAGGCCGATTCTAGCGGAAAAAACGAGACGCTTCAGGGCACAAGCGTCGTGGGGCGGCCCGAGTCGCTGCACCAAAGCGAGGTGGCGCATGGATCATGCGTAAGGATCGGCGATCCCGAGGCCTGCCAGAATGCGGGTTTCCAGTGCTTCCATGACCTCGGCATCCGCGTCCTCGATGTGGTCGTAACCGAGCAGGTGCAGCACACCATGAATGGTCAGGTGAGCCCAGTGGTCGCGTGGTGCCTTGCCCTGTTCGGCGGCCTCGCGCAGGACGACCGGTGCGCAGATCGCCAAATCGCCGATCAGCGGCAGGTTCAGCCCGGGCGGCAGTTCGGCGGGAAAAGACAACACATTGGTGGCGTAGTCCTTGCCACGATAGTCGCGATTGAGTGCACGGCCTTCGCCGGTGTCGATGATGCGGATCGCCAGTTCGGCGCTTTTGCGTCGCTTCGCGCCGCGCAGCGCGGCTTCGGTCCAGCGCCGGAAGCTGGGCGTTGCGGGCAAGCCGGCGCGTGGCACGGCATAGCCGACGGCGAGGACCAGCGGAGTGCTCATTCGCCGTTTCCGTCGGTCAGCTCGAACGCCTCGTAGGCGCGCACGATCTTGGCGACCAGCGGGTGGCGGACCACGTCACGCGAGGTGAAGAAGGTGAAACTGATGCCGTCCACGCCGCGCAGCACTTCGACCGCCTGGCGCAGGCCCGAGCTGATATGGCGAGGCAGGTCGACCTGGGTCACGTCGCCGGTGATCACCGCGACCGTGCCGAAGCCGATCCGGGTCAGGAACATTTTCATTTGCTCGACCGTGGTGTTCTGGGCCTCGTCGAGAATCACGTAGCAGTCGTTCAAGGTGCGTCCGCGCATGTAGGCCAGCGGCGCGATCTCGATCACATTGCGCTCGATCAGCTTGGCGACTTTCTCGAAGCCCAGCATTTCGTAAAGCGCGTCGTACAGCGGTCGCAGGTAGGGATCGACCTTCTGGCTCAAATCGCCAGGCAGGAAGCCCAGCTTTTCGCCGGCCTCGACCGCAGGCCGCACCAGGATCAGTCGCTGCACCCGGTTGGCCTCCAGCGCCTCGACTGCGCTGGCCACGGCGAGATAGGTCTTGCCGGTGCCGGCCGGGCCCACGCCGAAGTTGATGTCGTGGCTGGCAATGGCGTGCAGGTAACGCGCCTGGTTCGGCCCGCGACCCTTGATCACCCCGCGCTTGACCTTGATCACCACTTCCTGGGCGCCTTCGGCCGCCGCGTCGGCATCGGCACCCACCATGGCATCAACACCCGACTCGGCCAGATGCAGGTTGACCCTGGCTCCGGTCAACGCCTCGTCCGCGGTGTTGGCGTACAGCGCGCGCAACACTTTTTCCGTGGCGCGGGCCGCGGCATCTTCACCAATGACCTGGAAGATGCTGCCGCGATGGTTGATCTCCACGCCCAGACGCAGTTCGACCTGCCGCACGTGCTCGTCGAACGGTCCGCACAGGTTGGCCAGTCGGGCGTTGTCTTCGGGGTCGAGAGTGAAGTCGCGCTGGTTGATGCCGTTGGTCATGGGAAGCGAGCCGGTTGCGAAGAGTGTGTTGGGCGAATGGTCTGAAAGCGGCAGCGCCGCTTCTGTCGTTCCGTTACGCGGCGATATCGTCCGTGGTTTTCACCCGGCCGCGCAGCGAATTGCTCATCGCCTCGGTGATCTCCACGTCCACGAATTGGCCGATCAGCCGCGGGTGGCCCGGGAAATTGACGAAGCGCATGTTCTCGGTACGCCCGGTGAGCTCATTCGGGTCGCGGGTGCTGGGCTTTTCCACCAGCACGCGTTGAACGCTGCCGATCATCGCCTGGCTGATGGCCTTGGCGTTCGCATTGATGGCGGCTTGAAGACGGCTCAGTCGCGCGTGCTTCTCCGTTGCCGGCGTGTCGTCGGCAAGACTCGCCGCAGGCGTGCCGGGGCGCGAGGAGAAGATGAAGGAGAAGCTCTGGTCGAAGCCGATGTCCTCGATCAGTTTCATGGTCTTCTCGAAGTCGGCGTCTGTCTCGCCGGGGAAGCCCACGATGAAGTCGGACGACACGCAGATGTCCGGTCGCACCGCGCGCAGCTTGCGGATCTTCTGCTTGAATTCCAGCGCCGTGTAGCCGCGCTTCATCGCGCTCAGGATGCGGTCCGAACCGGCTTGCACCGGCAAATGCAGGTAATTGGCCAGCTGCGGCACGTTGGCGTAGGCCTCGATCAGCGAGTCGGAGAACTCCAGCGGATGCGAGGTGGTGAAGCGGATCCGGCCGATGCCGTCGATCTGCGCGATGGCATGGATCAGCACGGCGAGGTCGGCGATGCCGCCATCGAAAGTCGGCCCGCGATACGCGTTGACGTTCTGGCCCAGCAGGTTCACCTCGCGCACGCCTTGCGCGGCAAGCTTGGCCACTTCGACGATCACGTCGTCGAACGGGCGGCTGAGTTCCTCGCCACGGGTGTAGGGCACCACGCAGTAGCTGCAGTACTTGGAGCAGCCTTCCATGATCGATACGAAGGCGGTCGGGCCTTCGGCACGAGGTTCCGGCAGGCGGTCGAATTTCTCGATCTCGGGGAAGCTGATGTCGACCTGCGGCAAACCGCTGGCGCGCTGCTTCTCGATCAGTTCGGGCAGCCGATGCAGGGTCTGCGGGCCGAACACCAGATCGACATACGGTGCACGTTTGACGATCGCCGCGCCTTCCTGCGACGCCACGCAGCCGCCGACGCCGATCAGCACCGGCTTGCCATCCTTCTTGTGCTGCTTCCAGCGGCCGAGCTGGCTGAACACTTTCTCTTGGGCCTTTTCGCGGATCGAGCAGGTGTTGATCAGGATCACGTCCGCTTCGGACTCGTCCAGGGTCAGCTCCATGCCGTGCGACGCCTTCAGTACGTCGGCCATCTTGGCCGAGTCGTACTCGTTCATCTGGCAACCGTGGGTCTTGATGAAGAGTTTGGAAGGCGTTGGGTTGCCGCTCATGGCTGTAGATACCGTGGTTCGTGAGGCACGACGTGCCATCGTGTGAACCGTGCAGTTTACCCGTGCTGACGCCGCCTCGCCAGTAATTGGCCATGATGGATCAAGCACTTGCAGCTCTCTGGCCGGTGATGTGTCGGCCATGTGTGCCGCGCCGGCAACCGCTGGATGGCTGCCGGGAACGCTGCATGGCGCACGAAATCGCCTGCGCGCACTTGGCGCTGGCAACACATGGCGGCACACTGCGTCCATGCTCGACGTCGCATGTCATGGGGGAAGCGTCGATCAACCGCTGCGGGGCTTCCCATTACGCACGATCCTTTACGGGGTCGCGCTCGTCTGTGGCTTGCTGTGGTGGCCGGCGGCGAGAGCCGGCGTGCTTTATCAGTGCACCGGCGGCAACGGTGAAACGGTCTACAGCAGCAGCAAGGCCGGTTATCACGGGTGTCGGGCAATCAGCAGTTACGCGGCGCCCGTCGCGTCACGGCGTCGGGCGGCTCCGCCTTCCCGGGTATCGCTGACCGGCGTGTCCGGCACGGTACTCACCTCGGCTCGCCAGCTGACAACGACTGGAGTGGAGACGACCTCGCTGGCCAATGTGCGCGGAACGGTCGAAACCGGCGCGACTCCGATCGGCCAGGCGCCGGCCGGCAATGTCTCACTGGCTGCCGTGCAGGGTTCGGTGGTTACCGACCCCGCTACCCCGAAACGGGTGGCGCCGCCCGCCGTTCCCGGCCAGTGGACCTATCGCGAATCGGCCGCTCCGGTCGCCCGACTGCCTACCCCCGAACAGCCTGCCGACAAGGTGCTGCGCGGGGCGGTGTATCGGATCGTGCGAACGGATGGCAGCGTGGAATACACGAATCTGCCGCAAGCGGGTGGCCGTCAAGGCAATGCGGTGACGATGCTGTTCACCTACATAGCCACCTGCGCCGCGTGCAACCTGCATTCGACGGTGCGTTGGGGCAGCGTGTCGCTGAATCTCACCGCGTACGCGGACTCCATCCGTTCCGCCAGCATGGAGTACGGCGTCGACGAGGCGTTTCTGCGGGCGATCATCCATGCCGAGAGCGCCTTCAATCCGCGGGCGCTGTCGCTCAAGGGCGCGCAGGGTCTGATGCAGCTGATGCCCGGCACGGCCGGTGACATGGGCGTGCTGGATGCGTTCAACAGCGACCAGAACATTCGCGGCGGCGCACGCTACCTCGGTCTGCTGCTGCACAACTTCAATGGCGACGAGCGGCTGGCCGCCGCTGCCTACAATGCCGGGCCCGGCGCGGTGCAGCGTTACAAGGGCGTGCCGCCGTATGCCGAGACCCAGGTCTACGTGGAGCGGGTCGGTACCCTGCGCAAACGATACGGTGCCGCGATCCATCCGCCGCTGGCCTCGCGCGGCCCGGGCTGACCGCGTGCAATGCCTGGCCGTCAGTTGGCGGGCAGGCTGCTCGAGCCCATGTCGGGACGCTGCGCCACGTTGACCTCGAGATGAAACGGACTGCCGTTGCGCAGGCCCGAGACCTCCACCTTGCTGCCGGGTTTGAGCGCGGCCTCGTAGCGGCGCAGATCGGCCGGGTCAAGGACGTCGTCCTGGCCAAGGCGCAGCAGGATGTCGCGCGGCTTGATGCCCGCCACCGCGGCCGGGCTGCCGGGGTAAACCGTGGTCACCAAGGCCCCGCGTGCAGCTGCCGGCAAGCCGCTGTTGGCCGCCACCGGCACGAACGCGTAATCGGCTCCGAGCCAGCCGCGCACCACGTGGCCGGTGGCGATGATCTGGTCCAGCACTTTCTTGGCGGTGGTGATCGGAATGGCAAAACCGATGCCTTCGGCGCCAGCGGCCTTGCCGATCAACAAGGTGTTAATGCCGACCAGTTGGCCCTCGGCATTGACCAGCGCGCCGCCGGAGTTGCCCAGGTTGATGGCGGCATCGGTCTGGATGAAGTCTTCGGCGCTGGAGCTGTTCAACTGTCGGCCGATGGCACTGACGATGCCCATGGTCACGGTCTGGTTGAGCCCGAGTGGATTGCCGATCGCCAGCACCACGTCGCCCGGACGCAGCGTGCCGGTGGCGATCGGGATCACCGGCGGATTGCTGGCGTCGATCTTCAGCACCGCAAGGTCGGATTCCTCGTCGGCGCCGACCAGGCTGGCCTTGGCGATGCGACCGTCGTACAGCAGCACCTGGATGTCGGCCGCATGGGCGATTACATGGTTGTTGGTCAACACATAACCTTGTGGGCTGACGATCACGCCCGAGCCCAGGGTCTGTTCCTTGTGCTGGTACGTGGTGGGCTGGCCGCCGAACAACTGCTGCAGCACCGGGTTGTCGTACATCCGCACGGCTTGTTCGGTAACGATCTTGTTGGCGTAGATATTGACCACCGAAGGCGCCGCGGCGGCGACGGCATCGGCGTATGAAACAGGGCCGTTGCCCACGTGCGGCTGGCTGGCCGTTGGCGCTGGCGCGGCGGCGAGGCCGAAGCGGGCGCGCAGCCGCTCACCGCTGCCGGGCCAGAACAGGCCGACCACGAAGGCCATGGCCAAGCCGAGAATGGCAAAGCGGGCAATAAACAGGAGCGTGCCGGCGGCATGTTTCATGTCGGAGGGGGGGTTCCGGCGATCGTGGCGAGTGTGGCGGCGGCTGGACTTCAGCGTGATGCCGTTTATTGTACGGGGCGGGGCCTGACGCTACACTAACGCGATTTGTGCGGGCACTAAAATGCCTGTGCCCAATGCCAAGCAATGTAATCCGGAGAGCCTGATGGCGAACGAAGTCGTCGATCACGGCCGCCGCCGTTTCCTGACAGCAACCACTGCGGTGGTTGGTGGTATTGGAATCGTGTCGGCAGCTGTGCCCTTCATCAAGTCGTGGGAACCCAGCGCGCGTGCCAAGGCCGCTGGCGCTCCGGTTACGCAGTCGCTGGCCAAGATCGAGGCGGGGCAATTGCTCACCGTGTCCTGGCGCAGCCTGCCGGTGTTCGTGCTGAACCGCACGAAGGCCCAGTTGGCCACGTTGCCGATGGTGGACTCGCGCCTGGTGGACCCCAAGTCCGATGGCGCCTCCGCCGACCAGCAGCCGAAGTACGCGCAGAACGAAGCGCGCTCGATCAAGCCCGAGTGGCTGGTCGTGATCGGCATCTGCACGCATCTGGGCTGCGTCCCGGACTTCGTGCCGGAGATCAAGCCCGAGCCGTTCGACCCGGAATGGAAGGGTGGCTTCTACTGCCCCTGCCACAAGTCGCGCTACGACCTGGCCGGCCGCGTGTTCCAGGGCGTACCCGCGCCGAAGAACCTGCCGGTGCCGCCGTACCATTTCATCGATGACAGCACCATCCAGATTGGCGTGGATCCGAAGGAGGCTGGCTAATGGCCAACGTATTCACGAATATCGGTGACTGGGTCAACGAACGCGCACCCGGCATGGCGCCGATGTATCGCGCGCACATGACCGAGTACTACGCACCGAAGAACTTCAATCTCTGGTACTACTTCGGGTCGCTGGCGCTGTTGGTGCTGATCAACCAGATCGTCACCGGCATCTTCCTCACCATGAATTACAACCCGAGTGCGGCGGGTGCCTTCGACTCGGTCGAGTACATCATGCGTGACGTGGAGTGGGGCTGGCTGATCCGCTACATGCACTCCACCGGCGCTTCGCTGTTCTTCGTGGTGGTGTTCCTGCACATGTTCCGCGGCATCATGTACGGCTCGTACAAGAGGCCACGCGAGCTGGTGTGGCTGCTCGGCATGCTGATCTTCCTGGTGCTGATGGCCGAAGCGTTCATGGGCTACGTGCTGCCATGGGGCAACATGTCGTTCTGGGGCGCCAAGGTGATCATCTCGCTGTTCGGCACGATTCCCTACATCGGCGGCACGCTGGTGGAATGGATCATGGGCGACTTCCTGCCGGCCGATGCCACCTTGAACCGCTTCTTCGCGCTGCATGTGATCGCGCTGCCGATCGTGTTGCTGCTGCTGGTGGTGCTGCACATCGCCGCGCTGCACGAAGTGGGCTCGAACAACCCCGATGGCGTGGAGATCAAGAAAGGTCCCAAGGGCAATCGCTGGGATGCGCTGAAGCCGGCTGACGGCATTCCGTTCCACCCGTACTACACGGTGAAGGATCTGGTCGGCGTGGGCTTCTTCCTGATGATCGCCGCGTTCATCATCTTCTTCGCGCCGACCTTCGGTGGCTGGTTCCTGGAACACGACAACTTCATTCCGGCGAACAACCTGGCGACCCCGTCGCACATCAAGCCGGTGTGGTACTTCACCCCGTTCTACGCGATCGTGCGCATGATTCCGTCCTTCCTCGGCTCGGCCGTGTGGGGCGTGATCGCCATGTTCGGCGCCATCGCGGTGCTGTTCGCCCTGCCCTGGTTCGATCGCGGCAAGGTCAAGTCGATCCGCTATCGCGGCACCGGCTTCAAGGTTGCACTGGGCCTGTTCGTCGTGTCGTTCATTTCGCTGGGTGCGGTGGGCGCGGGTGTCACCGCCGAGGTGATGCCGGTCTGGTTTGGCGATATCGACGTGACGTTCTGGGAGAACCTGTTCGGTCGCCTGATGACGCTGATCTACTTCGGGTTCTTCGCATTCCTTTGGGCCTATACATATTTCGGCTGGGAAAAGACCAAGCCGGTTCCGGAACGGGTGACGACGCATGACTAAGCGGCAGCTGCTAATGAAGCGATACATCTTCCCGGTGGCGTTGGCGTTCAGTCTGATCGTCGGCAGCGCGTCGGTGCAGGCGTCGGAAGAGGGTGGCTTGCCGCCCGCCGGTACCAGCGTGCATGACCAGGCTTCGCTGCAGCGCGGCGCCAAGTTGTTCTTCAACTATTGTGTCGGCTGCCATTCGCTCAAGTACATGCGCTACGAGCGGATCGCCAGCGACTTGGGGTTGACCGAAAAGGAAGTGATGGAGAACCTCAATTTCACCGGCGCCAAGTTCGGTGAAACCGTGGTTTCCCACATGCCGGCGGATTCGGCAGCCAAGTGGTTCGGCAAGGCTCCGCCGGACCTGTCGCTGGAAGTGCGCGCCAAGGGCGCGGACTGGGTCAACGCCTACCTCAATTCGTTCTATCTGGACCCGAGCCGTCCGGTAGGCTGGAACAACACGGTGTTCCCGAATGCGTCCATGCCGTTCCCGCTGTGGGAGTTGCAGGGTCTGCAGACGGCCGTGAAATCCGAGCCCAAGCCGGGTGAGGATGCCAAGGTCGAGAAGCTGGTGCTGTCGCAGCCGGGCAAGATGACCCCCGCGCAGTTCCAGCAGGCCACGCGTGACCTGACCTCGTTCCTCCAGTACGCCTCCGAGCCGGCGGCGCTGGAACGTCACCATTACGGCATCTGGGTGCTGTTGTTCCTGGCGTTCTTCACCTTGCTGGCAGCGATGTTGAAGAAGGAATACTGGAAGGACGTTCACTGAATCAGGATGGCATCAACTGATTGCGGCGGCCACGAGCCGCCGCAATCGTCTTATCGAGGGGGAATCGCGCATGGTCCCAAGCGCTCGCTCGCGTACCGTACTGACGCTGTACACCACTGCCGATGACGTGCAATGTCATCGTGCCAGATTGGTGCTGGCTGCCAAGGCGGTCAGCTACGAACGCGTCCTGGTTGACCCGGCGCGCCCGCCGGAAGACCTGATCGACCTCAACCCCTACGCCAGCACGCCGACCCTGGTCGATCGTGACCTGACTCTGTTTGATACCTCCGTGGTTTGCGAATATCTCGACGAGCGTTATCCGCATCCGCCGCTGATGCCGATTGACCCGCTCTCGCGGGCGCGCCTGCGGGTCGCCGCAGTGCGCATCGAGAAGGACTGGCTCACCGAGATCGACATCATTCGCGCTGGCGGCCGGCCGGCCGACGCGGCGCGCAAACGTCTGCGCGAGCATCTGCTGGCCTCCGTGCCGTTGTTCAAGGCGGCGAAGTTTTTCCTCAATCCCGAGATGAGTCTGGTCGATTGCCTCGTGGCGCCGGTGATCTGGCGACTGTCCTGGCTGGGCGTGGATTTGGGCAAGCAAGGCAAGTCGTTGATCGATTACGGCGAGCGTTTGTTTCACAGTCAGGGTTTTGCGCGCAGCATGACCGATCAGGAAAAGGCGATGCGGCAAATCCATGAGCAATAATGACGTTGTGCCAATGAGTTCCAATCGGCCGTACCTGTTGCGGGCGATCTATGACTGGATCAGCGACAACGAACTGACGCCCTACATCCTGGTGGACGCGGCGTTTTCCGGCGTGCGCGTGCCACAGCAGGTGGTCAAGAACGGTCAGGTCGTCCTGAACCTGGCGATGCGAGCGGTGGCGAACCTGGACCTCGGCAACGACTGGATCAGCTTTCAGGCGAGGTTTTCCGGTGTCAGTCAGTCCATCCAGATCCCGGTACAGGCCGTACTGGCGCTTTACGCCCAGGAAAATGGCCAGGGCATGATGTTTCCCGCCGAAGAGGAGGGTGGCGATACGCCGCCGTCCTCACCCGCGCCGGACGACCGAACCCCGTCGACGACGAGCGGCGCGGAGGATGCGGGATCCAAGCCGAAGCGCAGCGGATCGCACCTGCGCGTGGTGAAGTAGCCCACGGCCACGCGGGGTCAGTTCAGGCGATTGTTCGAACGTGGTCGCAACGGCACCACGTTGTCGACCTGGACTGACGTCAATGTCCGGCTGGCCGTTTCCTCATGCGGCAACGACGCGATGACTGGCAGGCTGACTCCGATGACGGTGTTTCCAAGCACCCACAGCCGGCACGACTCGCGATCATGGCCGTCGACGCTGACCTCGAAGCCGTAACAGCGTTCTATACGGCGCAATCCGTTGTGGCGGCGCAAGCGCAGGGCGCGCAACCCGACCGTCTCGTCGAGCAATTGCAGGCCATGTTGCTGACACTGCCTGCGCGCCTCCAGCACGGCACGCTCGCGCGCAGCGCTGAGTTTCAGCCACGATGTCACCACGGCGACAAGGCCCAGCAAAAACAGGAGATTGAAGACGTCGCTCATCCGTGCAGTGTGTGGGTGCAACCCACGTTGTGCAAGGCGCTGGCGATCGACGATGCCCGGAGGAAAGCGAGCCGGGCGGGTCGGATCAGCTCAGCCGCAGACGCAGGGAGAGGTCGACCGCGTGCACGTGTTTGGTCAGGGCGCCGACCGAGATGAAATCAACGCCGGTACGAGCGAACTCGCCGATCGTGTCGAGGTCGACATTGCCCGATACTTCCAGCGCCACCCGGCCGGCATTGCGACGCACGGCCTCCTGCATGTCCGCCAGCGTGAAATTGTCCAGCATGACGCGGTCCACGCCGGCCAGAAACGCTTGCTCCAGCTCCGCGAGATTCTCCACCTCGATCTCGAGCAGCAGCTTGGGATGCGACTGCCGGGCCGCGGCGACGGCGGCAGCAATGCTGCCAGCGGCGATGATGTGATTTTCCTTGATCAGGATGGCGTCGAACAGGCCCATGCGATGGTTGTGGCCACCGCCGCAGGTCACCGCGTACTTCTGCGCGACGCGCAAACCGGGAATCGTCTTGCGGGTGTCCAGCACCCGCGCGCGGGTGCCAGCCACCGCTTCAACGTAGCGTGCGGTCAGCGTGGCGGTGGCGGAAAGGAGTTGGAGGAAATTCAGCGCTGAACGCTCGGCGGTGACCAGCGACCGGGCATCTCCGGACAACCGGCAGATCACGCTGCCCGGCGCCACGCGATCTCCGTCGCGTGCCTGCCAGTCGATCCGCACTGCGGGATCCATTCGTCGAAAGCAGTCGTCGAACCATGCCGTGCCAGCGAGCACCGCCGCGTCGCGACAAGTCAGTTCCGCATGGGCCCGGGCGTCGACGGGAAGCAGGTCCGCCGTCGCGTCGCCCGAGCCGAGGTCTTCGGCGAGGGCGCGTTCAACATCCAGGGAGATCTGATTGGAGGAGGGCGGTGTCAGTGATGCGGTGAGTGTCATTCGCTGGGCGTTTCTGCAGAGGTTGGTTTGCCGGGCTGGCTCAGTTTGCCGACGATCGCACTCATCGCGCGGTCGAACAGCGCGTTGGCCGCCAGGACGCGGGCCTGACCTTCCGTCATCAAGATGGTCAACTCCTGCGGCGAATAGTCGGCGACCTTCAGTCCGCGCCGATTGACGAACAGGTAACGACCGCTCATCGGGCTGATCCAGGAAAG
Source organism: Rhodanobacter sp. TND4EL1 (assembly GCF_054061035.1). Taxonomy (NCBI): domain Bacteria; kingdom Pseudomonadati; phylum Pseudomonadota; class Gammaproteobacteria; order Lysobacterales; family Rhodanobacteraceae; genus Rhodanobacter; species Rhodanobacter sp. TND4EL1. The sequence goes on along the minus strand of NZ_JBSSDT010000001.1, from coordinate 1,146,220 downwards.
TTTCGCGCGCGTCATCGCTTCGTCGGACAGGCAGAACTCGAGCCAGGTACCGGGCTGGAGTGCCAGTACCTGATTCCATTCCGGGCTGTCCATCGGAACTTCGGCAACTTCTTCCTCAGGATCTTCTTCCTGCGGAATCTTGCTTTCGACGACCGGCTGGATGCTGTCGGGAATGGCCAGCATCGCGGCGTCTTCCTCGATGGTGACGACCTCGGACGGCCCGAGGGTTTCACCCAGTCGCTGGCGATAATAAGTATGCAGTTGCGCCAGCAGCCGCTCCACGTCCTGCTCCTGGAAGGCCACGTTGGCCAGGCCAAGGCGCAGCGATCGCTCGATGCCGGGCAACATGTCCCGCAACAGCTGGCGACCGTCGGCGTCATCGGGTGTGCGGGTGCTGGCGATGAACTCGTCGACGAAGCGCAGGGCGCTCCTGAATGCCGGGGACTCTTCACCCTCGCGCAACAGCGTCAGCACGAGATGATTGGCCCACGCGCGTGCCAGCACGCCATGTACCAGCGGCGGCAGCTTGTTCGGGCCGATGCGATCAAGGATTTCTCGGGCGGCGCGGTGGCGTGCCTGCTCGAGTTTTTCGCGACCGCGGGTGGATTCGGCCACGCGTTGCTCGGCCAGTTCGGAGCGCCGCTTGTTCACGTCCTGGAACTGCTGCAAATCGATCAGCAGCCGCTCGAAGATGCCCATGTCGTCGTCGAAGTCATGCAGCAACTGGTCGACGATCCACTTCACCTTGTCGTGCAGGCGCTGATCGCGGTCGGACTCTTCGGACCAGCCCTTGGCCTGTTCGGCGAGGCAATCCAGCAGTCGCCGCGCCGGATGCTGGCGATGCGCGAACAGTTTGCGGTCCAGGATCGCCGCCTTGAGGTAGGGAATCTGCAGCCGCGCCAGCATCACCTGCATCGCGGCGGGCAGGTTGCGGTCTTCGAGGATGAATTCGAACAGCATGCCGACCAGGTCGATGGTGTCCTCATCGATCGTGGCGACGTGGCTGGGCTTTTCGCCACGCAGCGCACCAAGCTGGGTCATCAGATGGCTTTTCAGCTGCACCACTTCGCGGCTCAGTTCAGCGGCGTCGTCCGGCTGCGCATGTGGCAGCGGACCGGCGCTGGCGATCTGGCTCTGCAGGACGCTCAGTGCGCCAAGCAATTCGTTTGCCGAAGGCAGCGGACCGTTCGAGGCGGGCAGATTTGCCCCGCCGATGCCGCCGCGGGCGTGCGGACGCCGCGCGCTGAACAAGGCGTGCAAGGTCTGCAACAGGTCGCTGGGTATCTCGCCTCCCTCTTCGCCGGCCGCGCCGGCGGCGCCCGTGGCGGGGTCCGCCCCGGCCTGACCGGCAACTCCGCTCGACCGGGCTCCGCCGGTACGCAGAATCTCGTGTCGAAGCTGCGGCAAAACCCCGGCTCTAACCAGCTCGGTGTTGATGTCCTGATACAACTCTTCCAGAGCGGACAGCACGTAGCGATCAAACAGCTTGTAGATGATCAGCTTGACGCGCATGTCTGCGCTGAGTTCGTGCAATGCCTGGCGGAAGGACTGCGCCAGGATCGCCGGACCCACCGGGTTGGCCGCGTCATCGACCTTGTGGCCGCCGCAGATCACCGACAAGCGCTGGTTGACCGAGAACAGGTCGCGCGAGAGGCGTGATTCGTTCTTGCCGATCATGCTTGTGATGGCCAGCGATTCCTCGAGTTCGTTGTCCGCCACCAGCGAGAGTTCGACGCCACCCAGCGAGCTCGGGATGGCGGCGGTCGGCGTCTTCGGCGGATGTGCCAGCTCGACGATGCTGCGACTCACGGCGCCCAGAAAATTGCGCTCGACCGTCGGTCGGCGCTTGCGTACTTCGCGCATGCCGTCAAAGTAGTGCATCTGGGTGGCGTTGTTCTCTGCCTTCTCGGCCAGGTCGAACAGGGCATCATCGACGTGTTCGAAGGCATTGCCGACCCATTGCTGCAAACGCTTGTTGGCGATGTCCCTTACCGCGCTCAGCAATTCGCCCACGCGCTCGCTGGCCGGATCCATGCGCTGGCTCAGGCTGACGACTCGTGACGGATCGGTGGCTTCATTCATCGCCAACCCCCTGGAACATGGCGTGCGCCCTGACCCACAACGGGCCGCGCAGGTGTTGACGATAAGCCATACGACGCCTCCGTGTCATGCGCGGACGCGTGTTTCAGGCCCGCGGATCTCAGGCTGCGGGAAAGTCCGGCAGTTGGAGCGTGCCGATGCCTTCCTCCGGCAGCATCACCGGGATACCGTCCTCGACACGATAGATCACCTTGCTGTCCGTGGTGATCAGGCCTTCGCCGACTCGTTCGCGCACGGCCACGCCAGCGACCGTGTCGACCTTGCCGGCACCGATGCCGTCGTTGAGCGCGTCGAGTTCACGCTTCGTCAGCGGGCGCACAGGGGTTTTGCTGACCGGGCAGCACAGAATATCTAGCAGGCGCTTGTCCATGAGTGACTTGGGTGTGCCGGGCTGGGGAAAGCCCGTACAATAGCCGTTTTTGGGCATTCCGGCCATGACAGGAACAAGCATGCAGCCACGCGTTGGCGTCGTGATGGGCTCGCGTTCGGACTGGGAAACCATGCAGCACGCGGTCGATGTGCTGACCGAGTTGGGCGTGGCCCACGAGGTCAAGGTGGTCTCCGCGCATCGTACGCCTGACCTCTTGTTCAGCTACGCGGAACAGGCGACCGAGCGCGGCATCCAGGTGGTTATCGCCGGCGCGGGCGGCGCTGCGCATCTGCCCGGCATGCTGGCGGCCAAGACCCGCCTGCCGGTGTTCGGCGTGCCGGTGCAGTCTAAGGCGCTCAATGGCATGGATTCACTGCTGTCGATCGCGCAGATGCCCGCAGGCATCCCGGTAGGCACGCTGGCGATTGGTCGCGCTGGCGCCGTGAATGCCGCCTTGCTGGCTGCCGCGGTGCTCGCCTTGCATGACCCTGCGCTGGCGACGGCGCTGGAAGGCTGGCGGCAGCGCCAGACCGATGCCGTACTGGAACAGCCGGATCCACGCCAATGAGCGAACGACAGCAGCCCGTACTGGGCATACTCGGTGGTGGCCAGCTGGCGCGCATGCTGGCGTTGGCGGCAGCGCCGCTGGGCGTGAAATCACTGGTGGTCGACAGTTCGGCCGATGCGTGCGCCGGGCAGGTCGCGCCGCTGGTGGTGTCCGATTGGACCGATTACGCCGCGCTGGAAAAATTCGCTGCGCAGGTCGACGTGGTGACCTTCGATTTCGAGAACGTCCCGGCGGCAACTGCGCGCTGGCTGGCCGAACGCGTCGCGGTATTTCCGGCGCCGCAGGCCTTGGCCGTGGCGCAGGATCGGCTGGCGGAGAAGACCTTGTTCCGTGAATGCGGCTTGGCCACGCCGGACTTCGAGACGGTGGACACGCGCGAGCAGCTCGATCACGCACTGCTCAAGGTCGGCGTGCCGGCGATCCTGAAAACCCGTCGGCTCGGCTATGACGGCAAGGGCCAGTTCCGCTTGCGCGATGCCGCCGATGCGGACGCGGCATGGGCTGCGCTTGGCGCCCAGGCCTCCGCCCATGGGCTGATTCTGGAGGCCTTCGTGCCGTTCGAACGCGAGTTGTCGGTGATCGCGGTGCGCGGTCGCGATGGCGAATTCCGTACCTGGCCGCTGACCCGCAACTGGCATGTCGATGGCGTGTTGTCGATGAGTCTGGCGCCGGCGCCGGCTATCGATCAGCTGCAGGGGCGCGCCACTGCGTTGGCCCGGACACTGGCCGAACGGCTGGATTACGTCGGCGTGTTCGCGCTGGAACTGTTCGTCAAGGATGGTGAGTTGCTTGGCAACGAAATGGCGCCACGGGTGCACAACTCCGGTCACTGGACCATCGAGGGCTCCTACGCCAGCCAGTTCGAGAACCATGTGCGCGCGGTGCTTGGTCTGCCATTGGGCGATACCGGTGCACGCGGGTTGTCGGCGATGCTGAACTGGATCGGCGAGCTGCCCGAACCGAACGGCGTGTTGATGACGCCCGACGCGCATTGGCACGACTACGGCAAGCAGTCGCGTCCGGGACGCAAGGTCGGCCACGCCACCGTGTGCGCCGCCACGCCGGCCATGCTGGCTACGCGGCTGACTGACCTCGCGGGCACGCTGGCTCGTCAAACCCAGGTGCAACCGACCGTCGACGCGTTGTCATAAGCCCCGGTTACATCATTCGCGCGGCATAACCCGGCCCAGTCATCTGCTGCCGGCTGACACCTGTCTGCCGGTCTCGTCGGTGGCGTTTCCGCCACCCGATGTCGTGCGCAGCGCGAGCCAATACTTGTGCTGCGGCCTTGGGCAACCTCCGTCGCGGTCCATCCACCATTCCGGGAAATTCCGATGTCTCTGTCGCTCGCCCAGGCGAAGAACAACACGTTGTCTGGTCTCACCGTGGCGTTCGCGCTGGTGCCTGAGGCGATTGCCTTTGCGGTGATCGCCCACGTCAATCCGCTGACGGGCTTGTATGCGGCCTTCATGATGTGTCTGATCACGGCCGTGCTCGGTGGCCGGCCCGGCATGATCTCCGGTGCCACCGGCGCGATCGCGGTGGTGATCGTGGCGCTGGTGGTGCAGCACGGCGTGCAATACCTGTTCGCCGCCGTGGTGCTGATGGGCTTGCTGCAGTTGCTGTTCGGCGTGCTGCGGCTGGGCAAGTTCATCCGCATGGTGCCCCACCCGGTGATGCTGGGCTTCGTCAATGGTCTGGCAATCGTGATCTTTCTGGCCCAGATGCCACATTTCCAGCAACACGGCGCATGGATTGCCGGCCGCGCGCTGTGGGTCATGCTGGGCCTGGTCGCGCTGGCCATCGCCATCATCTACCTGCTGCCGCGCCTGACCAGGGCCGTGCCATCGGCGCTGATGGCGATTCTGGCGGTGGCCTTGCTGACCAACATCTTCGGCATCGATACCCGCACGGTTGGCGACCTGGCGTCGATCAAGGGCGGCTTGCCCAGCTTTCATCTTCCCGATGTACCGTGGAATTTCGACACGCTGCGCGTCGTGTTTCCGTATGCGCTGATCATGGCCATGGTCGGCCTGATCGAGTCGTTGCTGACGCTGAACCTGATCGACGAGATGACCGATACCCGCGGCAAACCCAATCGCGAATGCCTGGCGCAGGGCACCGCGAACGTGGTGACCGGGCTGTTCGGCGGCATGGGCGGCTGCGCGATGATCGGGCAAAGCATGATCAACGTTGGCGCCGGCGCCACGCATCGCTTGTCCGGCGTCGTCGCCGGTCTGGGCCTGCTCAGTTTCATCCTGTTCGGCTCGGCGCTGATCGAGCGGATTCCGCTGGCGGCGCTGGTGGGGGTGATGTTCGTGGTCTCGGCCAAGACCTTCGCCTGGGGCAGCGTGCGCGTGCTGGGCAAGGTGCCGCGTGCCGACGCGCTGGTGATCGTGGCCGTCACGGTGGTGACCATCTTCACCGACCTGGCGGTGGCGGTGGTATTGGGTGTGGTGATCTCGGCGCTGGTGTTTGCCTGGCAGCACGCCAGCCAGATCGAGGTGGACGCGCGCGTCGATGCCCAGGGCAGGCGCATCTACGCGTTGAAGGGCTCGTTGTTTTTCGCCTCGACCCGCAATTTCCAGAACCTGTTCCATCCCAAGGATGACCCGGGGCAGGTGATCGTGGATTTCGGCCAGGCCAAAGTCATGGATCACTCGGCCATCGAGGCCATCGATACTCTGGTCGAGCGCTACCAGAAACTGGGCAAGCGGCTGCATCTTCGCCATTTGAGCCCCGATTGCGCCGAGTTGCTGCGGAAGGCTGGAGGCATGGTCGAATCGAACGCGGCCGAGGACCCGCACTATCACCTGGCGGATGATCGGCTCGGCTGACGACCTCTTTGGCCGACTTGAGCAGACATAAAAAAGCGGAGCCGGCGAGGGCTCCGCTTTTCATTTTCAGATGCCGTGGATTCAGGCGAGATTCTTCGCCGCGAATTCCCAGTTCACCAGATTCCAGAACGCCTCCAGATATTTCGGACGGGCGTTGCGGTAGTCGATGTAATACGCGTGTTCCCACACATCGGCGGTGAACAGCGGCTTGTCGCTGCCGGTGATCGGAGTGGCGGCGTTGGAGGTGTTGACGATGCCGAGCGAGCCATCCTGACGCTGCACCAGCCAGGTCCAGCCCGAGCCGAAATTGCCGGCGGCCGACTTGCTGAATTCTTCCTTGAACTTGTCGACCGAGCCGAATGCCTTGTTGATCGCGTCGGCGAGCTTGCCGCTCGGTTCGCCGCCGCCCTTCGGGCTCATCGAGTTCCAGTAGAACGTGTGGTTCCAGACCTGCGCGGCGTTGTTGAACACGCCACCAGAGGACTTGCGGATGATGTCTTCCAGCGGGGCATCGGCAAACTCGGTGCCCTCGATCATCTTGTTGAGATTCGTCACATAGGCCTGATGATGCTTGCCGTAATGGAAGTCCAGCGTTTCGGCAGAGATGTGCGGTTCCAGTGCGTTCTTTTCGTACGGAAGCGGGGGAAGTTCAATCGCCATGGTGAGGCTCCTTTGCGTTGGCTGGGGAAAATGGTCGGCGCGGCAGACGGCAGCCGACGGCCGACTGATACAATAGCGCTCTGCCTGCATTGTAAAGATGAATCACCACGCTATGGACATCAACGAGCAAATCAGGGCGCTACTGGCCACGCATCCCATCGTGCTTTTCATGAAGGGCACGCCGGAGTATCCGATGTGCGGGTTCTCCGCCCGTGCCGCCCAGGCGTTGACTGAAGCGGGCGCCGTGTTCAAGACGGTCAACGTGCTGGAGGATCCGCGCATCCGCGCCGCCTTGCCGCATTTTTCCAACTGGCCCACGTTTCCCCAGTTGTTCATCCAGGGCGAGTTGATCGGCGGATGCGACATCATTGAAGAATTGAAGGCGGCCGGTGAACTCTCGCGCATGGCCAGTGATGTGGCCGGGGTCGCACCGTGACCGCGCTGCCTTTCGCGCGTCTGCCCGACGAATGGCAACCGGCCAACGACACTTTGGCCGGTCGCGTGGTGCTGGTCACCGGTGCCTATGGCGGCCTGGGCGGCGCGGTGTCGCGGGCGGCTTCTCGTGCCGGCGCCACCGTGGTCATCACCGGCAAGCGCAAGCGCCAGCTCGAACAGCTTTACGATGCTATGCTCGCTGAAGGGCTTGCCGAACCGGTGATCCATCCGCTGGACATGGAAGTGGCCACGCCGAAGGATTATGCCGCGCTGGCCGACGGGCTGGAGCGCGACTTCGGACGCCTCGACGGCATCGTGCATGCGGCCGTCAGCTTTGGCGGGCTCACGCCGATCACGATGCACAAGCCCGATGCCTGGCTGCGCGCGATGCATGTCAACGTCAATGCGCCATTCGCGCTGACCCAGGCCTGCCTGCCGCTGCTCACCCAGTCGGAAGACAGTGCGGTGGTGTTCGTTCTGGACAATCCCGAGTTGCTGCAACGCGCCCATTGGGGCGGCTATGGGGCATCGAAGGCAGCATTGGAGCGCTTTGTGGCGATCCTGCACGAGGAAACCGACACCAGTCCGCTGCGTGTCCACGCGCTGCTGCCGGCGCCGATGCGCACGGCGCTGCGCCAGTTGGCGTACTTTGGTGAAGATGTCCTGCAGCGGCCGTTGCCGGACGCCGCAGCGGCTGCCGCGATCCACCTGCTCAGTGCGCAGGGATCGGCGGCGCGTGGCGCGATACTGGATTTGCGGGTCGACTGACCGGCACAAGACATGGTCGGCCTGCGGGCCGGGCTGACCCTGGGCGCGGCAAGCGTCCATCAAGCATGGAGTTGAAATGGAAGCGCAGATGACCACCTTGTCCGCGGGCATCCTGCTTTTCCTGATCATGGATCCGCTGGGCAATATCCCGTTGTTCCTCAGCCTGCTGAAGGATGTGCCGCCGAAGCGTCGTCGCCACGTCATGGTGCGCGAGCTGCTGATCGCGCTGGGCGTGCTGCTGGCATTCCTGTTCGGCGGCCAGTACATCCTGCACTTGCTGCAGCTCAAGCAGGAATCCATCAGCATCGCTGGCGGTATCGTGCTGTTCCTGATCGGCATCCGCATGGTGTTCCCGCCGGCCGATGGCAGCGGCATCTTCGGCAAATCCGGTGGCGGCGAGCCATTCATCGTGCCGATGGCGATACCCGGTGTGGCCGGTCCCTCGGCAATGGCTGCGTTGCTGCTGTTGACCAATACCCAGCCTGGCCGCACCGCTGACTGGACCATCGCGCTGCTGCTGGCGTGGCTGGCCAGTTCGCTGATCCTGCTCAGCGCCACCTATCTGTTCCGCTGGCTGGGCGAAAGCGTGCTCACCGCGTTGGAGCGGGTGATGGGCATGCTGCTGATCGCACTTTCGGTGCAGATGTTCATGGCGGGCGTGGCGTCGTTCCTGCGCGCAGCCAGCTGAGCCAGCCACACCTCATCCCGCGCACTTCCCGGTGTTGGCTGCTGTGCCAGAGATAGTTGCCGTCGCGCTTTGTCGGCGGTTCCGCCGCGGTCGTGCAGGTGCATGTCCCCTCGTCAGGCTCGGTAGCGCCCAAGTCCTGAAGGCCCCGCAAGGCTGCCCGTGAAAGCTTGCGGCGCCGAATCTTGCGGTGACCCGGGTCCGTCAAGTGTGCGCAGCGCCCCGATATGCAGATGCCATTCGGTATAGGCAGGAATGGGAATGTAGTGCACCATGGCATGGTTGCCGACGCGGGGGCGTCTTGCAACTGACTGATTCACAAAGATTCGCTTGGGGTTTTTGGAAGTGATGGTTGAGTGTTGGTGACGTGTAAATGTTACAAAAATGTCATACAATGCCGTTACAATCATTTAACAAAGCCGCGAGCGATGAGTTCCGTGGCGTGTCGTAGTTCTTGCGGTCCAGGGTGTGGTTGGGGCCGCCAAAAAAATCAAATCGGGGTTGCAGATGTGTCGCGGTTGCCTGGCATTCGTCGGGCAAAGTCACGTTTTTGACCTTCAAACCAAAGTTTCTTTTCGTTGCGAGCCTGAGGGTCGATCAAGAATGAATAGCCGAATTCGCACCAAACTCCTGCCGTTTGCCATTGCTTCGCTGCTGGCGGCATCGGTGCCTGCCGTTGCGCAAGACACCTCCTCCGCGATCAGTGGTCGCGTGGTCGACGCCAGTGGTCAGCCCGTGGCAGGCGCCACCGTCCAGATCGTGCATGAGCCGTCGGGTACCACCAAGATCACCACCACGGGTCCTGATGGTCGCTATTCGTCGCAGGGTCTGCGCGTGGGCGGCCCGTTCGACGTGACGGTCTCCAAGGCCGGCATGGCTCAGGCGGAGCAGGACAATGTCTACCTGCAGCTGGCTCAAGAGTCGGCGATCAACCTCACCATGGGTGGCGCCAGTGAAAAGACGGCCACCAACCTCGGTGGCGTGACGGTCTCGGCCAGCTCGCTGGCTCAGACTTTTTCCGCTGACAACAAGGGCATCTCGACCAACGTGTCGGCCCGTGAAATCGAAGCCACGCCGACGCCTGATCGTTCGATCCAGAACATCGTGCGTCTGGATCCGCGCATCGTGGTCACCGACCGCGCCGCCGGTTCGTTCTCGGCCATTGGCCAGAACAGTCGCTACAACAACATCACGGTGGACTCGGTCAGCGCCAATGACCCGTTCGGCCTGAATGCGAACGGCCTGCCGACTCTCGGTACGCCGATTTCGCAGGACACGATCGAGGAATACAACATTTCCACCGCAAACTACGACGTGGCTGTTCGCCGCGGCGTGGGTGCCACGGTCAATGCGGTGACCAAGAGCGGTACCAACGATTTCCACGGTTCGGTCTACTACGTGTTCCAGAACCAGAACATGATCGGCAAGAACGAGAATGACGCGGAATTCACCGGCTTCGATCGCCAGTGGACCGGCGGCGCCACCGTGGGTGGCCCGATCATCAAGGACAAGTTGTTCTTCTTCGTTTCGGCCGAAAAGAGCAAGCAGATCGGTTCGGGCAGCCCGTATGGTCCGGAAGGCAGCGGCGCCAGCGTGATCGTGAACGGGCTCACCCCGGACATGGTCCAGCAGGTGCGCGATATTGCCGCCAGCAAATACGGCATCACCGACATCGGCTCCGTCGGTGGTGGCAACACCGATCTGGAAGACAAGCGCTACCTGGGCAAGATCGACTGGAACATCAGCGACAGCCATCGTGCCAGCTTCACCTTCGCCCAGACCAAGGAAAGCAAGCCGACCATCGGCGGCAGCAGCAGCAAGCTGGTGCTTTCCAGTGGCTGGTACAACTCGGACACCAAGAACACCAGCTACGCGCTGCATTTCTACGATGACTGGTCCGATTCGTTCTCGACCGACACGACCATTTCGTACGCGAAGTTCCACAAGGGCAGCAACCCGGTGGCCGGTGGTGACCTGCCGGATATCACCGTGTATCCCGTCGGTTACGCCAACGGTGCGCAGGTGGAGTTCGGTACCAACTATTCCTACCAGGCCAACATCCTGGACGTGAAGACGCTGAATGCGGCTTGGGCGGGCACCTATTACGCCGGGGACCACACCATCAAGGGTGGCTTCGACTACGAGCGGGATACCGCCTACAACCTGTTTCTGCAGAACTATTTCGGCAGCTACACGTTTGAGGATCTGAACGGTCTGAGCGGCCTGGAGAACTTTGCGAAGGGTGACTACTACCAGTATCGCTACAGCCGCCCGACCAGCGGCAACCTGGCCGATGCCGCAGCCAATTTCCAGCTCAAGCAGTGGGGCATCTTCCTGCAGGATACCTGGCAGGTCACCAACAACCTGTCGGTGCAGTACGGCGTCCGCGTGGACATCCCGTTGATGAGTGACCAGCCCGCCTACAATCCGCTGTTTGCGGCGGCGCCGATTGCTGCTACCTATGACCCGGCCGCGCATACCGGCACGGCGGCGAAAGGTGGCTTCGGTCGTACCAATCAGACCACCATCAACGGCAACCGCGTGGTCCAGCCGCGCTTGTCGTTCAACTACAATTTCGATACCGAACATTTGACCCAGTTGCGCGGCGGCGCGGGCCTGTTCATCTCCAATCCGCCCGGCGTGTGGATCGGCAATATCTTCTCCAACTCCGGTGCGACGCAGACGCAGTTCAACTGCGGCCCGACGCAGAAGGCCCCGTGCAACGTCAACCTGCCGCCGTTCAGTACCGATGCGCACAACCAGCAGGACGGCGTGGTCGGATCCGGTCAGCAGACGGTCAACACCATTTCGCCGGGTTTCCGCATTCCAAGTGTGTGGAAGTTCAGTGTGGGCATGGACAAGGAGCTGCCGTGGTGGGGCCTGATCGCCACGGCCGACTATCAGCACATCAAGGTGCGTGACGGTATCTGGTATCAGAACCTCAACGTTGGCGCGCCGACCGGTGTGCTGCCGGATGGCCGTTTCACCTATTACAAGAACCCCAATCTGGATCCGCGCGCCAAGGGTCAAACGGCACGCTATCTTGCGAACGGCGGATTCTCTGACGGCACCATCAACCTGGCCAACACCAGCCGTGGCAGCGCCGATAGCTTGTCGTTGTCGTTGAAGAAGCCGTTCTCGACCGAGTGGTCGGGCATGGTGGGCTTCACCTGGAGTCGCGCGACGGAAGTGAATCCGGGTACCAGCAGCGTTGCCCGTTCCAACTACGTCAACAATTACGTCTACAACCCGAACGAGAACGAGGCGAGCACGTCGAACTACTCGATTCCGCGCCGCGTGATCGCGGGCCTCAATTGGCAGCATCGCTTCTTCGGCGATTACGCGACCAGCGCCAGCTTGTTCTATGACGGCCACAATGCATCGCCGTACAGCTGGACCTTCGGCAACGACGCCAATGGTGACGGCATCAGCAACGACCTCGTCTTCATTCCGAAGCCGGGCCAGGTGTCGTTCCGTCAGGGGACCGATCCGGCGCTGATCCAGCAGTTCTACGATTACATCAAGTCGAATGACTACCTGAAGGATCATCAGGGCGGTGTCGCCGGGCGCAACGGTGATCGTGCAGGCTGGCTCAACCAGATTGACCTGAGCTTCAGTCAGGAAATTCCTGGCTTGTTCAAGGGCAACAAGGGTCTGGTCAAGCTCGACGTCTACAACTTCACCAACCTGCTGAACAAGCATTGGGGTATCGAGAAGCGCGCCAACTTCCCGGGCTACCGCAACCTGGCTGACTTCTACGGTGTGGATGCGGACGGCAAGTACATCTACGACATCAGCTGCGGTGGTGCCGCGAGCTGCAGCAACTACATCGACAAGAACGGTCACTACGACCCGCAGCAGATCCCGACCTCGACCTATCCGAGCGATCTGGCTCAGCGTTGGGCGGTGCAGTTGACGGTGAAGTACACGTTCTGATGCGGAATGTGGTCTGAAACACAACCGGCGCCCGCGAGGGCGCCGGTTTTTTTATGCTTGACCATATCGTGGTTTGAGCAGGAAGCTTACGGGTCGGCCGCGATGAAGCGGTCAGGAGAAATGATTGAATGAATGACACTTACAACGGCGCGCCCGCCAGAACCGGCGTCGTGAGCGCTCGCATTTCGCCGATCGGCGGGCTGGACGTGCTGTCGCGCAATGAAGTGGCGCGCCTGCGCGGCGCCAGTGGTTCCGGACTGCACGCGTTGCTGCGGCGCTGCGCGCTGGCGGTGCTGACGTCCGGCAACATCAGCGATGATCCGCGGGCGATTCTCGAGCAGTATCCGGATTTCGACATCCAGGTGCTGCAACAGGATCGCGGCATGAAAATCGAGCTGACCAATGCGCCGGCGCAGGCCTTCGTGGATGGCCAGATCATCCGCGGCATCAACGAGCTGCTGGTGGCCGTGGTGCGCGACATCGTCTACGTGTCGACCCAGCTGGAGCAGGTCGGCTTCGATCTGGAGGAGTCCGCGGGGCTGACCCAGGGCGTGTTCGAGATCCTGCGCAATGCGCGTATCCTCAAGCCGCAGGTGGATCCCAATCTGGTGGTGTGCTGGGGCGGACACTCGATCTCGCGCGAGGAATACGACTACACCAAGGATGTGGGTTACCAGCTCGGCCTGCGCGGGTTGGACATCTGCACCGGCTGCGGTCCGGGCGCGATGAAGGGGCCGATGAAGGGCGCCACCATCTCCCATGCCAAACAGCGGCGCCGGCACAATCGCTACATCGGCATCACCGAGCCGGGCATCATCGCGGCCGAATCCCCGAACCCGATCGTCAACCACCTGGTGATCATGCCGGACATCGAGAAGCGGCTGGAGGCCTTCGTTCGCCTGGGCCACGGCATCATCGTGTTCCCCGGCGGTGTCGGTACGGCCGAGGAAATCCTGTACCTGCTCGGCATCCTGCTGCATCCGGACAACGCCGGCACGCCGTTCCCGCTGATCTTCACCGGACCGCGCCAATCCGCCGCCTATTTCGAGCAGATTGACCGCTTCCTGCGGCTCAGCCTGGGCGACGAGGTGGCGCAGCACTACCAGATCATCGTGGATGATCCCCAGGCCGTGGCGCGCACCATGATCAAGGGTCTGGACAAGGTCCGCCACAACCGGCTCGATACCAAGGACGCGTTCTTCTTCAACTGGGCGCTGCAGATTCCGCTGGAATTCCAGCAGCCGTTCCGGCCCACTCACGAGGCCATGCGTGCGTTGCAGATCCGTCACGGACGCCCGCTGCACGAGCTGGCGGCGGACTTGCGGCGAGCGTTTTCCGGCATCGTCGCCGGTAACGTGAAGGAGGAGGGCGTGCAGGCGATCGAGAAGAATGGACCTTTCGATATCGACGGAGATGCCGACATCATGAAGGCCCTGGACAAGCTGTTGCAGGCTTTTGTGGCGCAGCATCGAATGAAGCTTCCCGGCGGTACCGCCTACGAGCCATGCTATCGAGTGCTCGGCGCGTAAAAAAATCGGTGGCGAACCGGCCTGACGGCTTGACAGGTCGCCACCTGCTCAGCAAACTACGCAGCTCACGCCCGAATAGCTCAGCTGGTTAGAGCACTTGACTGTTAATCAGGGGGTCGTTGGTTCGAGTCCAACTTCGGGCGCCAAATGCAAACAAGGGTCGGCAGACATGCCGACCCTTGTTTTTTTTGTGGCGGAAAAGGCGGCGGCCAGGATGGTGGTGCGACGACATGACTCGTTCACGTCGCCACCGGGTTCGTTGTCATTGCGTATCATCGCGGTACACCACCGAGGGGTGACGTGCCGGCTGCATCCGGCGTCTGTGCCGCCCGGTCTGATTCGCGCGACTTCCAGGGTCTCCCATGCGCCGCAACAATCCGGCAGGCCGCCTGCCCGAGCCACCCAATCCGATTTCCGACGATGGCGACGAGACCCATTTCTGTCGCACCTGTGCGTTTTCCGGCGCCTGCATCGCCGAAGGCTACGGCAAGCCCGAGTTGCTTGAATTGCACTGCCTGGTGGAGCACGTCGGACCATTCCACGCCGGTGAGCACGTCTTCCGTACCGGTGATCCGTTTCGTTCGATCTTCGCAGTGCGCGCTGGCACGGTGAAGACCAGCATGGTCGACGCCGATGGGCACGAACAGGTGCTGGGCTTCTATCTGCCCGGCGAAGTGATCGGCCTCAATGCGATCTACCCGGACCAGTTTCCCTGCGATGCGGTGGCGCTGGACACCGCGTATTTCTGCCGCTTCTCGTTCCCCGCGATGAGCGCGCTGGCCACGCGCATGCCGGCGGTGCAGCAGCGCCTGTTCAGCCTGATCAGCAAGGAGCTGGGCATGGCCACGCTGCTGGCGGGTGATCACAACGCCGACATGCGCATGGCCGCGTTTCTGATTGACCTTGCCGCGCGCTACGAGGAGCGAGGCTTTTCCGGGACGCGCTTCCACCTGAGCATGTCGCGCGGCGACATCGCGAACTACCTGCGATTGGCGGCCGAGACGGTGAGTCGCGTGCTCAGCCGTTTCCGCCAGCAGGCATTGATCGAGCTGGAAGGTCGCGAATTGCTGTTGCGCGACCCCGAACGCCTGCGTCAGCTCGGCAGGAATCTGCTTCCGCGCTGACTGTTTTGGCGGCAACTGTGGCGGCTTGACGCAGCGATCGTTTTCCAGCGGCAAAGATGACTTGCGTCAAGCGCGGCTCGCCGCGCCTCCCTACGATTTCATCCAGAAACCACAGGGAGAAACCCATGTCACGTTCGTTGTTGTTCGTTCTTGCTGCGGCGAGTGCGTTGACGCTTGCCGGGTGTTCGGGCAAGTCGTCTTCGGTCTCGCCGGTAGGGGATGCTGCGGCCAGCCCGGCCGCCATCGCCGCCACCCACGGCGACTTCGGTCCGCCCCAGGGCGAGCCGATCCACGCCGTGTTGACCAGTCCGCCGCACGTACCGCCACCGATCCATCGCAATCATCCGGCGAAGGTGATCGTCGAGCTGGAAGTGATCGAGAAGGAGATGCCGATCTCCGAGGGCGTCAGCTACACCTTCTGGACCTTCGGCGGCACCGTGCCGGGCAGCTTCATCCGCGTGCGCCAGGGCGACACGGTGGAGTTCCACCTGAAGAACGCGCCGGACAGCAAGATGCCGCACAACATCGACCTGCACGGCGTGACCGGTCCGGGCGGCGGCGCGGCGTCCAGCTTCACCGCGCCGGGACACGAGTCGCAGTTCACCTTCAAGGCGCTCAATCAGGGCATCTTCGTCTATCACTGCGCCACCGCACCGGTGGGCATGCACATCGCCAACGGCATGTATGGGCTGATCCTGGTCGAGCCACCGGAGGGCCTCTCCCCGGTCGACCACGAGTATTACGTGATGCAGGGCGACTTCTACACCACCGGCAAGTACCGCCAGAAAGGCCTGCAGCCGTTCGACATGGAAAAGGCGATCGACGAGCACCCGACCTATGTGCTGTTCAACGGCAAGGAAGGCGCACTCACCGGTGACAATGCCCTGACCGCCAAGACCAACGAGACGGTGCGGATGTTCGTCGGCAACGGCGGCCCGAACCTGGTCTCGAGCTTCCACGTGATCGGCGAGATCTTCGACAAGGTGCAGCCCGAAGGCGGCACGGTGGCCCAGCACAACGTGCAGACCACGCTGATCCCGTCCGGCGGCGCGGCGACGGTGGAATTCCACACCGACGTGCCGGGCAGCTACGTGCTGGTGGATCACTCGATCTTCCGCGCGTTCAACAAGGGTGCGCTGGGCATCCTCAAGGTGGACGGTCCGGAAGACAAGTCGATCTACTCGGGCAAGGAAGTGGACGCGGTGTATCTGGGTGATCGCTCGGAACCCAATCTGAAAGCCGTCACCACGGCGGCGACGGCGCATGCCGCCGGCACGCTGACCAAGGCCGAGCAGATCGCCGCGGGCAAGCAGCTGTTCACCGGCACCTGTTCGGTCTGCCATCAGGCGAATGGTGAGGGCCTGGCCAACGTGTTCCCGCCGCTGGCCAAGTCGGACTTCCTGGCGGCCGATCCGAAGCGGGCGATGACCATCGTGACCCACGGCCTGACCGGCAAGATCACGGTCAACGGCCACGAGTACGATTCGGTGATGCCGCCGATGAGTCAGCTCAATGACGACGAGGTGGCGAACATCCTGACCTACGTGTTGAACAGCTGGGACAACCCGGGTGGCCAGATCACCAAGGAAGAGGTGGCCAAGGCGCGCGCCGAGGCAGTTCCACCAGCGCCTGCCGGGCACTGATCGCCGTCGTTGCAGGAATCCGTATGGCCGTCCATGCGGCCATGCGGGAGAGTGGTGAAGCGACGCCGCCCCTCGGGCGGCGTCGTCGTTTGTGTGGCCGCGTGGCGCATTGTCACAGTGGCCGCCTGTTTTCGGGCGGCTTGATCGAAGTCAGGTCGACCGTACTGCCGCCGGAAGAGACTCCCGCCAACTACAAGGGAGCAACGCGATGAAGTACACCGGAAACCGTCTTTCCATGGCCTGCCTGCTGGCTGTCGTGGCCATCCCGGCCTGGGCTGCGGGTGAGCCCGCCAGCATCACGTCACCATCCACCTCGGCCACGCCTTCGCTGCAACTGGAATGGGATGCGCGCCTGCGTCACGAGGGAGTCGACGACGATGCGTTCGCCCGCAACGCCAGTGCCGATACCTTGCGACTGCGGCTTGGGCTGCACGCGGAGTTCGGCCATGGCTGGAGTGGCCTGCTGGAAGGCGCCGGCGTGGCCAGCGCCGGTGATCGCTACAACAGCGGCGCGAACGGGCGCGGCCAGTACCCTGTGGTGACCGATCCGAAGGGCAGCGAATTCAACCAGTACTGGGTGCGCTGGCAAGGCAGCCAGTTCGGTGCGACGGTCGGCCGCCAGCGGCTGCTGCTCGACAACCAGCGCTGGGTTGGCAACAGCGGCTGGCGCCAGCACGAGCAGACCTTCGATGCCGTCGCGCTGCAATGGCAGCCGTTGTCCGCATTGACGGTGAGCTATGCCTGGCTCGATCGCGTGCATCGGGTCGCCGGTGATGATGCGCTGAATCCGCTGGCGCGCGAGCGCAAGCTGAATACCCATCTGCTCAATGCAGCGTGGATCCAGGGTGCGCAGCAGTGGACCGGTTACGCCTACCTGCACGAGGACCGTGACGTGGCCAGCGCTTCCAGTGCGACCTACGGCCTGCGCTGGACCGGCAAGGCCCTGCGCGAAGGAAATGGCTTGGGCTGGACGGTGGAAGGCGCGCGGCAATATGACCATGCCAACAATCCTCTGCACTTCGCGCACAGCTACTGGCTGCTCGAACCCAGCTGGACGCAGTCCGGCATCACCACGAAGGTGGGCTGGGAGCATCTGGGTGGCAACGGCCTGCATGCGCTGCAGACACCCCTGGCCACGCTGCATGCGTTCAATGGCTGGAACGACCAGTTCAATGTGACGCCGGCCGGTGGGCTCGACGATCGCTACGTGGGCGTCAACGGCAACTTCGGTCGCGCCGGCCTTGCGAGCAAACTGGCGTGGACCGTGGTGTGGCACGACTATCGCGCCGATCGTGGCGGCCGTTATGGCAGCGAGTGGGATGCGTCGCTGGCGTTTCCGCTGGCGAGCGGACTCAGTGGCCTGGTCAAGTTGGGCAACTACCAGGCGGACGGTTTCGGTCGCGACAGTGCCAAGGTGTGGTTGCAACTGGAGTGGCGTGGCCAGCATGGTTTGTCCGGCGCACGCTGAGACGGCTGGCTGTGAGCTGCGGATGGGTTGACCCAGGTCAGCGCGTCCGCAGCGCATCCAGGGTCAGATGGCGACATGCAGAACAACCCTTTCGTCGTGGGCGGTGTCGCTGACGCGCCGCTGCTCGAACTCGATCTGCGCGACCTGCCGTCGCCGCAACCGATGATGCGCGCATTGGCCGTCGCCGACGCGTTGCGTCCCGGGCAGGCCGTGCAGGTGCTGACGCCCTTGCTGCCCGTACCGCTGCTCGACCTGTTGCAGGCGCGCGGATGGCCGGTAACCGCAACGCTGCTTGCCGGCGGCGGTGCACGCGTGGTGATCCGCTGTCCGCTCGGCGATGACGAAGCTGCGGCTTGACCAGGCGCCGGCCGCGTCGCTGCCGCTACGGTTCCTGCTCACGGTGCCGTTGTGGGGCGTGCTGGCCGGCGTGCTGCTGATCGTCGACGGCGATGTCGCCCTGCGGACGCGCTGGAGTCCGGTCACCCTGGCACTGGTGCACGTGTTCACTCTGGGCGTGCTGGGCAATGCGATGTTCGGCAGCATCCTGCAGTTTCTTCCTGCGGCCGGTGGCGTGACGCTGCGCGGTGGCGAGCGATCCGGCCGGTGGCTGCATGGCCTGTTCAACGTCGGCGTGCTGCTGCTGGTGTCCGGCATGCACCAGCGCTGGCCTTTCGGCCTGATGACCGCGGCGATGGTCCTGCCGCTGGCCTTCGTCATGCTGGCGCTGATGGTCGTGCCCGGACTGCTGGCGGCGGCCGGACAACGCCTGCTGCGTGCGGGCTTCGGGGTGGCGCTTGCGTCCGCGCTCGCCACCGCCGTGCTCGGTGCCGTGCTTGCACTGGGCTTGGCAGGGCGCCTCGCTGTTCCGCTCACGGCGTGGACCGACGTGCATGCCAGCTGGGGTGTGCTGGGCTGGATCGTGGTGCTGCTGGCCACCGTGGCGCGCGTGGTGATGCCGATGTTCCAGGGCACCGGCAGCGTGCCCGAAGCGGCGCAGGCGACGTGGCTGGCAGGCGTGGTCGCGGTGCTCCTGATTGTTGCCGGCCTGCGCCCAGGCGGCCCGGTGGCCGGCGTCGTTGCCGCGCCCGCGCTGATCTTCGCCGGCGCCGGCCTGTGGCTGCAGTGGCGCGCGCCGCGTTTGCGCCGGGGACCGCTGGTGGACAGCTGGCGTGCGGGGCTGATCGTGCTGGCTTGCGCCGCCCTGGCCTTGCCGATCGTACCCGGCGGCATGTTCGCCGTCAGCGCGGGGCTGGGCCTGGCGCTGCCCTTGCTGGTGACCGCGATGATGCTGGAGATCGTTCCCTTCATCGGGTGGATCGCGTTGCATCGCTATTGCGGTCGCGGCATCCAGTTGCCCGGCGTGCAGCGCCTGCTGCCCGAGGCGGACAAACGTCGCGTCCTGCTGGCCCAGCCGCTGCTGTTGTCGTTGCCGCTCGCGATCGTCTGGCCGTCCGCATCGCTGGCGCGCGTAGCCGGCGTGGCGCTGGTGCTGGTGTGGTCGTTGACGGGCTGGATTCTCTTCGGCGCGGGCCGTCGCGCCAGGCATTTTCTGCGCTCGGTGGAGAAGTCGCGATGAGTGTTTCGACAGGTGAGGTAACCGTGATGTACGGCCCCGGACGTTTCACGCTTGCCCGCATACGTGCGGCGATCGATCGCGTCGACGACGGCCTGATCGTGTTGCTGGCCACGCGTCGGCGGCTCGCCGCCATGGCTGGCCGGTTGAAACCACGCAGCGGTGTGCCGTCGCGTGACCTGTTGCGCGAGCAACAGGTTCGTCGTCGCACACAGGCGCTGGCGCGTCGATTGCAACTGCCGGCGGACACCGCGGCGCGGGTGATGAACCTGGCGATCGCCGATGCCTGCGCGCGGCAAGGCCTCGTCGTTGACCTGGGTCAAGGCGTCCACGCCGTCGATCCACGCATGATGCCGCCCACCATGCGCATGCCCTCAGTTCCTGCTTCCATCACGCCGCGGCTGTTGCGCGCGCTGCCGCCGCCGCAACGCGTGGCGCCACTGCTGCGCGTCCTGCCGCTGCGCTGGCAGCAGCGTCTGCTGGAAGCGGCGATGCAGCGCGTGCTGGCCACGCCGATCCGCGACGGCTCGCTGGAGTTCATGCGCGGCCGTCGGCTGGCCATCGAGGTCAGCGACCTGCGTCTGCGCTGGGTGCTGGCGCTGCAAGGTGATCGCCTGCAGGTCGTCGACGGCGAACCCGAGGCCAGCGTGCGCGGCAGCGCCACCAACCTGCTGTTGCTGGCCGGCCGGCTGGAAGATGCCGATACGCTGTTCTTCCAGCGCGCGCTGGACCTCACCGGCGATACCGAACTCGGCCTCACCGCACGCAATCTGCTGGAGCGGCTGCCGTGGGAATCGGTACCGCTGGGCCTGCGCATCGCGCTCAATCGGGGCGCCCGGTTCGCCCGCGAAGCACGTGCGGCGCATCGTGGCGAGTACGCCTGACGCGTCGTTCCTTTTTTCGGCGATCACCATGACTGATCTTGAAAACCTGCCCGTGCCGGTCTGGCGCGATGAACTCGAACACGACTACGCGGTGCTGGCCGAACGGCTGGAGCCGCTGGTGCCTTGCCTGGAAATTCCACTGCACCTGCCGTGGATCGAGGCGATCAACCAGCTCAAGAAGCAGCGCGGCGCGGTGATCATGGCGCACAGCTACCAGTCGCCGGAGATCTTCCACGGCGTGGCCGACATCACCGGCGATTCGCTGGGGCTGGCCCAGGCCGCGGCCGACTGCGACGCCGCGCTGATCGTGCTGTGCGGCGTGCATTTCATGGCCGAGACCGCGAAGATCCTGGCGCCGCAAAAGACCGTCCTGTTGCCCGACCTCGAAGCCGGCTGCTCGCTGGCCTCCTCGATCACCGCCGCCGATGTGCTGGCGCTGCGCGCCCAGCATCCGGGTGTGCCGGTGGTGAGCTACGCCAATACTTCCGCCGCGGTGAAGGCGGAGTCCGACGCGATCTGCACCTCGGCCAATGCGGTGCAGGTGGTCGAGTCGATGGGCACGGACAAGGTGATCTTCCTGCCCGACGAATTCCTTGGTCGTCACGTGGCCAGACAGACGCCGGTGGAAATCATCCTGTGGCACGGTCGCTGCGAAGTGCACGAGCGCTTCACCGCGCAGGAAGTTCGGCACGTGCGCGAACAGTTCGGCACCCGGGTGGTGGCACACCCGGAGTGCTCGCCCGAAGTGCTGGCCGAGGCCGATTTCGTCGGTTCCACCACCGCTATGGGGAAGTGGCTGGCGCGCGAGAAGCCGGCGCGGGTGGCGATGGTCACCGAGTGCTCGATGGCCGACAACCTGAAGTCACAGTTCCCGCAGACCGAGTTCATCAAGCCGTGCAACCTGTGTCCGCACATGCAGCGGATCACCTTGCAGAACATCTACGCCTGCCTGCGCGACCTGCGCCACGCGATCGAGATTCCAGCCGATGTCGGCCAGCGCGCTCGCGCGGCGCTGGAACGCATGCTCGCCGTCGGCCGGCGCGAGCGCGTGTGAGGCACGCACGGCTGCCGATCGTGGTGGTGGGCAGCGGCGTCGCCGGGCTGGCAACGGCGCTGGCCGCGGCCCCCGCAACTGTGCGCCTGCTGTGTCGCGCCCACGACGGCTGCGGCAGCGCCAGTGCGCTGGCGCAAGGCGGCATCGCCGCGGCGCTCGATCCGCACGACAGTCCCGCCGCGCATGCCGCCGATACGCTGGTGGCCGGGGCGCAGCACAACGACGCGGCGATGGTGCAGTGGCTGACGGCGCAGGCGCCTGCGGCGATCACGTGGCTGCAGGGGCAGGGCGTGGCGTTCGATCGCGATGCGCGGGGCGATCTCCAGCTGGGGCGTGAAGGAGGTCACCGCGTCGCCCGCATCGTCCACGCTGGCGGTGATGCCAGCGGTGCAGCCCTGGTGCAAGCCTTGCGCGCACGGGCGCAGGCAGCCGTGCATGTGCAATGGCGCGGTGGCGTCGACGTCGATGCGCTGTTGATGCGTGAAGGACGCGTGGTCGGTGTGCGCACCTGCGACGAGCGCGGCCGGCATGAGCAGGTGGAGGCGTCCGCCGTGGTGCTGGCCACCGGCGGTATCGGCGCGTTGTACGCCCGCAGCAGCAACCCGGCCGGCGCCGATGGTGCGGGCCTGGCGTTGGGCCTGACGGTCGGCGCCGCGACGCGCGATCTGGAGTTCGTGCAGTTCCATCCCACCGCACTGGATGTGCCGGGGCATCACTTGCCCTTGATCACCGAGGCGCTGCGTGGTGCCGGCGCCCGCCTGCTTGACGCCGACGGCAACGCGCTGATGGCCGGCGTGCATCCGCTGGGCGATCTGGCGCCGCGTGACGTGGTGTCGCGGCGCGTTGCCGCGGTGCAGGCCGCCGGCGGACGCGTCTGGCTCGATGCAACCGGTGTCGATGGCGAGTGGGAACGGCGTTTTCCCACCGTGCTGACGGCGTGCCGGGCGCATTGCCTCGATCCCCGCCAGACCCCGCTGCCAGTGACGCCGGTGGCCCATTTCCACATGGGCGGACTGGCTGCCGACGAGGACGGACGTACCAGCATCCCGGGCCTTTACGCGGTGGGCGAGGTGGCCTGCAACGGCGTGCACGGCGCCAATCGCCTGGCCAGCAATTCGCTGCTGGAGGGCGTGGTGTGCGGTCGCCGTCTGGGTGAGGCGCTGAGCCACGCGCTGCAGCCGGTCGTGACGGGAAACCTGCGCGTGGTCGAGCGCGGCCCGAGTCTGCCGCCGGCCGAGCTGGCCTTGCTGCGCGAACTGCTGTGGCGTGCGGGCGGCCCGATCCGTGAAGCCCGCTCGCTGCGCGAGGCGTGGCGCACCTGTGCGCTGCTGGCCGACATCGGCTGGCAGGCCGGCCTTGGCAAGGCGCTGTTGCGTGCAATGCGCACGCGCAGACAGTCGCTGGGCGCACACTGGCGCGAAGACCGCGGCTGTTCGTCCTGACCCGTTGCCCTCTACCACGACCGCTTTTCAGTGCGCACGCGTACGGCATCACGTTGATGCGCGTCAAGACAGGAAGGCGCTCAGCTGGCACACTGGGAGTTCCTCAGCCCGCGAGTATTTCATGACACGTCCTTCCTCCTTCGACTACGAACAGCTGCGCGCCTGCGGCCGCGGCGAGTTGTTCGGTGACGACAACGCCCGCCTGCCTTCGCCGCCGATGCTGATGTTCGATCGCATCACGCGGATTTCCGAGGAAGGTGGTGCCTACGGCAAGGGCTTGATCCATGCCGAAATGGACATCCATCCGGATCTGTGGTTTTTCGGTTGCCACTTCATCGGCGACCCGGTGATGCCCGGCTGCCTGGGCCTGGACGCGATGTGGCAGCTCAGCGGCTTCTTCCTGCCGTGGCTGGGCGAACCCGGTCGTGGCCGTGCGCTGGGCGTGGGCAACGTGAAATTTTCCGGCCAGGTGATGCCGACGGCGAAGCTGGTGCGCTACGAGATCGATATCCGCCGCGTGATGCGCGGCAAGCTGCGGCTTGTGATCGCCGACGGCAAGACTTTCGTCGACGACCGCCTGATCTACGAGGCCAGCGACATGCGCGTGGGCCTGTTCCAGTCCACCGAGGGTTTTTGAGATGCGTCGCGTCGTAGTGACCGGCATGGGCATCGTGTCCTGCCTGGGCAATGATCTGGAAACCGTGACCGGCGCCTTGCGCGACGGTCGCAGCGGCATCCGCGCGATGCCCGAATATGCCGAGCTGGGTTTGCGCAGCCATGTCGCCGGCGTGCCGAACATCGACCTGGAAGCGGTGATCGATCGCAAGCTGAAGCGCTTCATGGGTGACGCTGCGGCGTATGCCTATGTGTCGATGCGTTCGGCGATGGAAGACGCCGGGCTGGACGCCGAACAGATTCGCCACCCGCGCATCGGCGCGATCGCCGGTTCCGGCGGCGGCTCGCCGCGCTGGCAGATCGAAACCGCCGACCTGCTGCGCAACAAGGGCGTGCGCAAGATCGGCCCGTACATGGTGCCGCGCACGATGTGTTCGACGGTGTCGGCCACGCTGGCCACCACCTTCGGCATCCAGGGCCTGAGCTACTCGATCTCCGCCGCCTGCGCCACCTCGGCGCACTGCATCGGCGCGGCCGCCGACCTGATTCGCCACGGCGCGCAGGACGTGATGTTCGCCGGTGGCGGCGAGGAAGAACACTGGGGCATGAGCTCGCAGTTTGATGCGATGGGTGCGTTGTCCAGCCATCACAACGACACGCCGGTCAGTGCCTCGCGTCCTTACGACAGCAGTCGCGACGGCTTCGTCATCGCCAGCGGCGGCGGCATGCTGGTGCTGGAGGAATACGAACACGCCAGGGCGCGTGGCGCGCGCATCCATGCCGAGCTGGTGGGCTACGGCGTCACCTCCGACGGTGCCGAGATGGTCGCGCCGTCGGGCGAGGGCGCTGTGCGCTGCATGCAGATGGCGCTGGCCAACGTCAACGCGCCAGTCGATTACCTCAACACTCACGGCACTGCCACGCCACTGGGCGACATCGTCGAGTTGAACGCCGTGCGCAAAGTGTTCGGTGACGCGGTACCGCCGCTTTCCTCGACCAAGGCGCTGACCGGCCACTCGCTGGGCGCCGCCAGCGTGCACGAGGCGATCTACAGCCTGCTGATGCTCAACGGCGGTTTCATGGCTGGCTCCGCCCACATCAGCGACCTCGATCCGGCGGCCGCAAGCTTCCCCATCGTGCGCGAAAGCCGTTCGGCGCCACTGGCCACGGTGATGTCCAACAGCTTCGGCTTCGGCGGCACCAACGGCACCCTGGTGTTCGCCAGGGTCTGAGCCGGCACGACCTGCGGCTGCCATTTCGGCAGCCGCACAACCCTCCCGAGCTTTTCCCCGCATGCATTCCCCGACCGCGTCCGCGCTCTCGCGTGATTCCACCCTCGGTGAGGAAATCGCCAACAGCATCAGCCACGGCCTCGGCCTGCTGCTTGCCGTCGCCGGCCTGCCGATCCTGATCATCGCCGCGCTGCGCAGCGGCAGCACCACCGCGGTGGTGGCGTCGACGGTGTTCGGCGCCAGCGCGATCCTGCTGTACCTCGCGTCCACGCTGTACCACGCGATCCCGCATCTGCGGATCAAGGAACTGCTGCAGCGTTTCGACTACGCGGCGATCTACCTGCTGATCGCGGGCACCTACACGCCGATCGCGCTGGGCGTGCTGCGTGGCGGTTGGGGCTGGTCGATGCTGGGCGTGATCTGGGGACTGGCTCTGCTGGGCGCGATCTTCAAGCTCACCGTGGGCGCGCGTTTCCATCGGTTGTCCACCGCGCTGTACGTCGCGATGGGCTGGGCGGCGCTGATCGCGATCCGTCCGCTGTGGCTGAACATGGCACCGGGCGGCCTGGCCTGGTTGCTGGCCGGAGGACTGGCCTATTCGCTGGGCGTGGTGTTCTTCCTGCTGCACGAACGGCTGCGCTACAGCCACTTCGTGTGGCACCTGTTCGTGCTCACCGGTACGGGCTGCCACTATTTCACGGTGTTGCGTTATACGTTCTGAGCGTGGTGCGGTCGGCCCACCTTGCCGTACGCATGCCGATGCCGCCGGAAGATTTCATGCATTCCGCTCCAGACGAGATATCGGACGCGCTATCGCGTAACCCGCACCCGGATTGGTGCTCCGCTTGGAACGTCCCGCTCATTCCGACTGCATTGGGCGCATGGCCAGGATGGGCGACGAGCCATGTCGATCGCCGTATTCCTTGAGGCAGTTTTCCATGGCACGCATCGGCGTCGCCGCGCTTACGCCTCTGCCACCGGTCGCATGCCCGGCTCGCCGTGCCAGTAGCCGTTGCGTGCGCCGATCCGCGGCGGTGCTACCGGTGAGTGGCGGGCCAGGTCGAAGTGCGCCATCACTTCGGCCATGCCGTCGACCTGCGGATACAGGCGCAGCACGTCGACGCCGAGTTCGCGCAAGGCGGGCATTTCGGGGCCGAGGTCGGTGACTTCCTCGCCCTGGATCTGGATGCCGTTGATGCGCAGGAAGGGGCGGCCTTCGCGGGTGGCCAATGGCATGCCGTCGGGGTAGTCGATGCAGCGGAAGCCGCACTGGTCCTTGGCCACGTCCAGCGCGCGCGCGGTGAAGCAGCGGGCGGAGAAGGCCAGCGGCAGGCGGCCGAAGGCGATCACTTCCAGCTCGGGCATGGGCCGGTTTTCGGCCTGCATCGCCTCGCGCAACTCGCGCAGCAACTGGTGGCCCTGCTCGACGCCAGGCACCCAGCGGCGCAGGCCGTCGTCCATCAGCATCGCCAGGGCTTGGTGGTTGTAGATGTTGAGGGTGGGGCCGGCGACGAAGGGCACGCCGCGTTCGCGGCACAACTGCACGGCGGAAAGGTCGTTCGCCTCGATCCAGCAGTCGCCGTGGTCGACCAGTCGCTGCAGCACGCCCAGCTCGGATTCGGCCTCGATCAGCGCCAGCGACGACAACACCACCTGCTTGCCGCTGCGGGCCAGTTCGGCGGCCAGCGCGATCCAGTCGCGCGTGCCCAGTTCGCGGCGCTTGCTGCACACCGTTTCGCCCAGGTAGATGATGTCCAGCGGCCACTCCATCGCCTCGCGGTAGAACGCCAGAGTCTGTTCGCGGGGCCAGAAATACTGCAGTGGCCCGAGGCTCAATTTCATCGTGCTCATCGTTTCAATGCCAGGAACGGTGGTAGGGTCCGAGCGTCGTCTGGTGGCCCTCGGCGTGTTTCGACAGCGACGACTGCCAGCCCGGCTGCAACTGCCACGACGCCGGCGCATTGCGGTAGAGGTCCAGTGCGTCGCGCCAGGTGCGGGTCACCGAGGCGACGTAGGCCACGCCGCGCTGGCGGCCTTCGATCTTCAACGCGGCCACGCCAGCCCTGGCCAGGCGGGGCAGCAGTTCCAGCGTGTTGAGGCTGGTCGGCTCTTCCAGCGCATGGAAGGTCTCGCCGCCGACCTCGAAGCGGCCCTTGCACACAGTAGGATAGCCGGCCGGTTCGGCGGGCTCGAACTTGTCCATCAGCACCTGGTTCAGGCGTACGCTGCGGCGACCGTCGCCGTGTTCCTCCCAGCGCACGAAGCTGGCCGGCGAGCACACACCGTGGCGATTTGGCGAGGCGCCGGTGACATAGCTGGAAAGCTGGCAGCGGCCTTCGACCATGATGCACAGACTGCCAAATGCAAAAACTTCGATGGGTACCGGCGAGCCTTCGCACAGGCGTTCGACCTGCTGGATCGACAACACCCGCGGCAGCACCGCGCGGCTGATGCCGAAGCGCTCGTGCGCATAACGCAGCGCCGGCGCGGTAGTGGCTGATCCCTGCACGGACAGGTGCCGTGCCATCGATGGATGGGTGCGCGTGGCGTAGTCGAGCACCGCCATTTCTGCGGCGATAATGGCGTCGCAGCCAAACTCGGCCGCCTTGTCCACGGCGCTGTACCACTGCGCCAGCCGCGCGCTGTCCGGATAGGTGTTCAGCGCCAGATAGACCTTGCGCTTACGCTGATGCGCATACGCAATCCCCGCACGCAATTCCGCGTCGCTGAAGTTCAGTCCGGGAAACGCGCGCGCGTTGGTCTGGTCGCGGAAGCCCGCGTAGACCGCATCGGCGCCGGCGTCGATCGCCGCTTGCAGCGCCGGCAGGTTGCCGGCAGGACAGACCAGTTGCATGAGCACCTCG
Organism: Rhodanobacter sp. TND4EL1; assembly: GCF_054061035.1. Lineage (NCBI taxonomy): Bacteria > Pseudomonadati > Pseudomonadota > Gammaproteobacteria > Lysobacterales > Rhodanobacteraceae > Rhodanobacter > Rhodanobacter sp. TND4EL1. Next base: position 1,118,433 of record NZ_JBSSDT010000001.1, on the reverse strand, counting down.
AAGCGGGAAGGTCGCGGCGCATCGTGGCGGCTGGGCGGGCCGCCTGCGTTGACTTGGGTCAGATCAGGTGCGGTCTCTTTGCGCAGACCGGCCTTTGCTGGCTGGGCGTGGTCATCGAAGAGGTAGTTGACCGTGGTCAATCGTTGGGTGGCTGTGCACGCTTAAGCTGGCGCTATCACGGACTGCCAGATGTCTGATGGGATATCTGCGCTTCTTCTTCTGTCGGGGAGAGATTTGATGAGCTCGAAGAGCACCACCATCCGTTACGGTTCGCTGTCGATTGGGATGCACTGGTTGATGCTGGCGCTACTGATCGCCGTCTATGCCTGCATCGAACTGCACGAACTGGCGCCGCGCGGCAGCGATCTCCGCGCCGGTCTGAAGACTTGGCATTTTATGCTGGGGTTGAGCGTCTTCGCACTGGTATTCCTGCGTCTTGCGATTCGCATACTCACGCCTTCGCCGTGCAGGGATCCACAGGTTGCCGCGTGGCAATACCAGCTGGGCGAGACCATGCATGCGCTGCTCTATGCCTTTTTGATCGTGATGCCTTTGCTGGGCTGGCTGACCTTGAGTGCGGGTGGCAAGGTCATACCGTTGTTCGGACTGGAGCTGCCGCCGCTGGTCTCGCCGGACAAAGCCCTGGCCGAGCGGATCGAGGATATCCACGGCACCCTTGGCACCATCGGCTATTACCTGGTGGGCCTGCACGCGGCCGCGGCGTTGTATCACCACTACTTCATGCACGACGACACCTTGCGCCGGATGCTGCCGCGCCGCGGCAACGGCAACTGAGCTGCGGCAGCCGGTCGCAGTGCAGACGGTCGCGCGGTTGACGTGGGTCAGTCGCGCCGCGGGGAACCCGCGCTAGCATCATTCCATCCGCGGCATACGCGCCGCCTGCTGGAGCCCTTCCCATGACATCCGTCCCCACTCTTGTCGTCCTGGCCTGCGGCCTGGGGCTGGCCGTTTCGGTGCAGGCTGCACCACCACAGACGCATGCGGAGCACGCCAGCCACCACGCCGCCGCGATGAACGTACCCGCGCAGCGCTGGGAGCCGGACGCATCGCTGCGTGAGGGCATGCGTCGCGTGCGCGTCACGGTGGAACAGCTGCGTCACTACGAGATGGGCCACATGAGTGCACCGATGGCGGTCGATCGCGCGGCCGAAGTGGAGGATGCGGTGGGCTTCATGTTCGCCAACTGCAAGCTGGCCGCCGAACCGGACGCGGCCCTGCACGGCATCCTGGCACCGCTGCTCGGTGCGGCGCAGGCCTTGCAGGCCAACCCGGGCAACGTCAAGGCGGTGGCCGCGATGCGCGAGGCGATCGCGCACTATCCGCACTACTTCAATGATCCGGGCTGGAACAAGCCGACACCGATGATGCATGAAATGCACGACGAGCCATGATTCGTCGATCTCCGAACGGCGCGTGACGCGCCGTTCGGAACCGATGCCGTTCGCGATTAGAATTTCACGTCGAGTTTCAGCCAGCCGGTACGACCCGGCTCATTTACCCGCAGCGTGTTGACGTATCCGACCAGGCCGGGGTTTGCCGCATTGACGTGTTCGGCATAGGTCTTGTTGAACAGGTTGTCGAGGCCTGCGCTGAGCGTCAGCGTGCGGCTGAGTCGATAGCCGCCATTGAGCGAGAACACACCGAAGCCGGCACTGGGCCCAAGATCCTGGCCAATGATATTGCCGCTGCCTGGTGCCACCCGATCCTGCGCCATCGCCAGCCGCCACAGCGCGCCCACCGACCAGGTGCCGCTGTCGTAGGTGAGGCCGAAGCGGGCTTCCAGCGGCGGCATTTGCGGCAGTGGTCGATGATCGCTGCGGTTCTCGCCCCAGGCCCAGGCCAGCGTGGCGTCACCCTTCCAGTGGTTGTCGAACGCATACACCAGACCGGCCTCGGTGCCGCCGATGCGCGCCTGTACATTACGCGCCTGGCTGGTGGCCATCATGCCGCTGCCGTAGTCGAGCAGGATGAAGTCGTTGACCACGCCGACATAGCCGGACACCCAGGCCTTCACGCGCTTGCCGTCGTTGTACTGCAGGCCGACATCCAGCTGGGCGGTCTTTTCCGGTGCCAGTCCACGGAAGGCGGCAACACTCTTGTCGGCATGCTGACCGAACAGCTCCCAGTAGTCGGGGAAGCGCTCGACATGGCCGATGCCGGCGTAGAACGTGGCGGGCAAGGAAACCAGGTCGTGCTCGAAACGCACGAAGCCGGCGGGCAGGGTGGTTGAGCGGCTGGCCGCAAGCGTCGCGGTGCTGCCCATGCCCATGCCTCCGCCCATGCCGCCGCTGCTGGCGGGCGTGGACAGGCTGTAGCCGCGTGCGTGTGCGCGATCCAGTCGCGCACCGCTGATCAGGCGATCACCCTCGGCGAGGGTCCATTCCAGTTCGCCGAAGGTGCCGATGCTGCCGATGCGCGCATCGCGGTCGCGTGGCTGATCGTGATAGTCCGGCAGCATGCCGCCGGCCGGTCCGCCCGAGCGAGAGGTATGCGTGTTGGCGGAACCGTCGACACCGGTGACCAGCTGCAGCGACTCACCCCACAGGAAGGTCGCCGCGAGGCGGCCACCCACGGTTGTGCGGGCCACGTCGGCGGCCATCGCCATCGGCATCATGCCGGTGGGGTCGGGATCGCGCAGGGTGTAGTTGTCCATTACGTGGTCGGCGTAGTTGTAATAAACCTGCGCCTCGATTTTTTCCAGCGCACTGTCCTGGTAGTGCTGCTCGAACTTCAGGCCCACGCTTTCGCGCAGGAACTGGGCGCCATCCATGCTGCTGAACGCATAGGCGGCCTTGCCGTTGCCCTTGCCGGCGGTGAGTTCGACGCGGGTGTCGTCGTTCGGCGTCCAGCCCAGGGTGAGGTCGGTGTTCCATCGGTCGTAGTAGGAGTGCACGCGGTTGCCATCACCGTCGTCGTAATCCTGCGCATGGGTGTGGTTGGCGCTGATACCCAGGTAGAAGTCCGGCGTACCGGCGCGCAGATCCGCCATCTGGTCGTTGCGGCCGTTGGAGCCGCCGAGCAGGCTGCCCTCGAACGTCTGACTCGGTGCGGTGTAGCGTTTGAAGTCGCGCTCGAACAACACCGTGCCGGTCGAATTTCCCGGGCCATAGAGCACGGTTTCCGGTCCCTTGATCACGGTGACGCGGTCATACAGCTGGGGTGAGATGTACGCGGTGGGCGGATCCATCCGCGACGGACAGCCGCCGCCGATCTGGCCGCCGTCGATCAGGATGTTCAAACGTGAACCGGTCATGCCGCGCAGTACCGGATCGCCATTGCTGCCGCCCTTTCGAATGACAGCAAAGCCGGGAATGGTTTTCAGGAAATCTGCGCCATCGCTGGCGGGTACTGGCTGGCGCGGCGCCTTGGGATTGGTGATGACGGTGAGCGGACTGGTCTGCATCACCGCGGTGACCACGATTGGCGGGAAGGTCTGGGTGGTTGGTTCGGTAGCGGTCGAGACCAGCGGCGTACCGATCAGCAGGGCCAGCCCGATCATCCGGGCCAGTGCATGACGGACAGGCGGTTGCGTAGAGGAGACGTGCAGCGGCGATGGCGCAGCCGCAGGGGCGCGCTCGCAAAGATTACGGGAAGACATGGCATTCCTTGAAGTTCTGGCAGTGCGGCGCGTGCGGATAGTCCGTTCGGCCGGGAATCAGTACAGATCAGCTGTGCAGGAATGCGGGTGGGCCGCGTGGAACCGCGGTCAGCGTGGAGTGCTCGGGACCGCGTTGCGATGATGGACGGGTCAGCTGGCGCGGCGGGGTTTGCGGCAACAGGCCGGGTAGCCAGGCGATGACAATCAACAGCGGGTTGTGACCAAGCAGGCCGCAGTAGCCGCACTGCTCCATCAGCGTGCCGTCGTGGTCGCTGTAGGTGTCGACGTGGGTGTGCGCGGACTGCGCGTGCGCATCATCGGCACCCATCTGCGCCGACATGTTCGTGCCATGGTGAGCACCGTGCGCGCCGTTTGTGGTGACACCTGCCAAGCTACGCGAAACCACCGGGGCAACAATGGTCAGGCTCAGCGCGATCAACGCCAGCCAGGCAAACAAGACGCGGATTTTGCGCGTGCGGCGCACGTGGCTTTCCTGAGAGCGAAGAAGGAATGATGCGGCAACATCGTGTCATATCCTGATTCGACAGATGCTGTGGCACGGCGCCGCAGCAGTCACTCATGCGTATGTTTGACCGATGCCTTGGGGGAGAAAGACCGCGTGCCGAATATAGCTGACTGACATTGCTGTCAAGGATTATCTGACGGTCGTCGCGAGGCGTGGATCCATCCAAATTGCCAAATGCGACAGGCGAACTGGATTTGAATGCAATCGCAATATATTGCGATTTGATTGTCTCGAGTTGACAAAGCGCGGGATCTCTACATCGTGGCGTCTGCAGATTGCCATGCCGATCCACCACGCCAGGAAAAATCACCAATAAACACGTGGCTTTAACTGTCTTGTGCACACTTCCATTGCACACGATACATTGTCGTTGCGATTGAATCGCATTACTTCGTGCGGCACCGCGCCACATGTCTGCGCTCGTCTAATTTGATCGATGTCAATTGGACGGCTTATCCCAGGGCGCAGAATTCTTCCACACGGCGAATACGTGTGGAGCAAACCGTTCTAATGAATCCCGAAGTCATTCGTACAGATGCGATTATCGTTGGTGCAGGTCCGGTCGGTCTGTTTCAGGTATTCGAGCTTGGCTTGCTGGGTCTGAGTGCGCATGTGGTCGATTCCATGCCGCAAATCGGCGGCCAGTGCATCGAGCTGTATCCGGACAAGCCCATCTACGACATTCCGGCCATACCGGTATGCAATGCGCGTGAGCTGGTGGATCGTCTGGAGCAACAGATCCGGCCGTTCTCGCCACAGTTCCATCTTGAGGAAACGGTTTCCGTCGTGCGTCGCCTTGAAAGCGGGCGCTTCGAGGTGGTCACCAGCGCGGGTACGCATTTCGATGCGGGCGTGGTGATCATTGCCGGTGGTCTTGGCGCGTTCTCGCCGCGCCTTCTCGACGTACCCGAAGCGGCTCCGCTGGTGGGCAAATCAGTTCACTACAAGGTCATTCGTCCGGAGCTTTTCGACGGCAAGGACATTGTCATCGCCGGCGGCGGCGATGCGGCACTCGACTGGACGATGGCTCTGATCGACCGCGCACGCAGCATTGTCCTGGTCAACCGTTCACCGAAGTTTCGTGCGGCTCCCGCCCATGTCGCGCACATGCGGGAGCTGTGTGACCAGCAGCGCATGCAATTCATGGAAGGCGACATCGTGGGGCTGGAGGCGCAAGGAGACCGGCTCACGTCGGTTCGCGTGCGCGCACGAAGCGGGATGGTGCAGCGTATCGAAGCCGAGCAGTTGCTGGTGTTCTGGGGCCTGCATCCGGCATTGGGACCGATCGCCGAATGGGGACTGGCGCTCCAATACCACCAACTGGCCGTTGACACCGGCACGTTCCAGACCTCGACGCCCGGCATTTTTGCGGTAGGTGACGTCAACACCTATCCAGGCAAGAAGAAGCTGATCCTGTCCGGCTTTCATGAGGCAGCCTTGTGCGCCTTCGCCGCGAAGGAACACCTCAATCCGGATCAGAAGGTGAATCTGCAATACACGACCACCAGCCCGATCATGCACCGCCGTCTGGGTGTCGTGATGGATGAGGACGGCGATCCCGTAGCGCCTGCCGTGGCCGGCGCCACAGTGCGGGAGCCGGCAACTGCGGTCAGTGCCCGCTAGAGGCATGTTCAACCGCGTCATGTCAGAAGCGATGCAACCCAAGCCATCAGGAAGAACCATGAAGAAAAACGATGTTGAATTCGATGCCAGCCGCCGCTCGTTGATCCGCAGCGGCATCACCATCGCTGCGGTGGGTGCTGTGGCAGCTACCGGCTTGCTGAAGCCCGGGACCGCGCGGGCGCAGGCTGGCAAGGCCTCACAAATGGTGGCGATGTATCAGCCCAAGCCACATGGTGCCGACCAGTGCGACAACTGCATCCACTTTATCCCCGGCAAGACGCCGAAGGACAAGGGGACCTGCAAGGTCGTCGAAGGTGACATTGCGCCGGATGGCTGGTGCGTGATGTACGCACGTAAAGCCTGAGACCAGGGCGACACCTGCCTTGCCTGCATAAGGTTGGGCGGGTTCATTTGCAGCCGTTGGAGGCTGATGTCATGCATGTTCCGGTAGCAGCGGAAGGCTTGGGTTCGCCTTCGCGTCGAAAACTCCTGAAGGCCGTTGCCGGTGTGGCGGCAGCGGCCGGGCTGGTCAGCGGGGCAGGTTGGTTCGTGCTTCGGCGCGAACACAATCTGTTTGAGGTGCGCCGGGAACAGACGCTGATGCAGACGTCGGTGGCTATCACTTGTCTGTCGGACGACGTCGACAAGGCGGGCGTTGCGATCGATGCAGCATTCCGCCGCATGGCAGAAAGCGTGGCGGTGCTGACCCGGTTTGATCCGGCCAGCCCGGTGGCGCGATTGAATCGCGAAGGACACCTGGATCAGCTGCCGTCCGAGTTGAGGGATGTCCTGCAGCGGTCGCTGGCGATCTCGGCGGTGACCGAGGGCGACTTCGATATCAGCGTGTTGCCGGTGTTGCGGTATTTCGAATCGATGCGACAGCCTGCGGTACTCGATGCGCATGCTCGCGAGCAGATCGCTCAGCGCGATCAGTTGATCAACTACCGCGGCATCGTGCTGGACGCACACGGTGTGCGTTTCAGTCAGCCCGGCATGGCCGTGACGCTGGATGGTCTGGCCAAGGGCTACGTCATCGATCAGGGTATTGCTGCGCTGGGGGCGGCAGGCCTCGAGTACGCGCTAGTGGATGCCGGCGGCGACGTCCGCGCGATCTCGGGCACCAGCCTGAAGCGGCAGTGGCATGTCGGCATCGTCGATCCGGGCAGGATCAATCAGGTTGCGTCCATCGTGTCACTGCGCAATGCCGCGCTGGGCACCTCGGGCAACTACCGGATTTTCTATTCGTCCGACAAGAAGCTGTTCCATGTGATCAACCCGCATACCGGCTATTCGCCACTGAATTATTCCAGCGTCACGGTGATGGCCGAAACGTCGGTGGATGCGGACGCGATGAGCGTCGCCGCTGCCTCGATGCCGCTGCCGCGCTTGCGCGAAGTGATGGCGGCGCAGAACGACCAATGGCTGGTTTTTTCCAGAGACGCTCGCAGCAGCTGGCGTTCGCGCGACTTGCCGCAGCTTTCCGGTCAGGCAGAGGTGGTCTGACATGCGTGCACTGTCGTTGAAGAACTCCGGTCTTGTTGCCAGTCGCCTGTTGACGCTGTGCATAGCCTGCCTGTTGATGCTGGTGTCGATGGATGCCATGGCCGGCATCGACCAGAAGTATCCCGAGGTGAAGGGCTATTTCCCCAGCGCCACGCGGTTTGATGACATCAGCGGCAAGCCGCCGGCCGCCGCGGTGTACGACGGCGACGAGGTTATCGGTTACGTCTTCGAGTCGGTGATGGTGGCACCGGTGCCGGCGTACTCGGGCGATCCGGTGAACATCCTGGTGGCCATCGATCAGAACGGAAAGATTCTCGGCACTAGGGTGCTCCAGCAGAATGAGCCCATCCTTCTGGTCGGCATTCCGGTGCAAAGGTTGTACGACTTTGTGGCGCGCTACATCGGCCACAACGTGAAGGACCAGATCGTCGTCGGTGGCAGCAGTGCGCCGGGCTCGATCAAGATCGATGCGATCAGCAGTGCCACCGTGACCTCGATGGTGGTCAACGAAACGATCATGAACGCATCGCTGGAAGTGGCCGTGTCGCGGAATCTCGTCAGCGGGCGCAAGCCCACTGCCAGCGCTCCGGCGACGATCAAGACCGACTACTTCAAACCGTCGGACTGGACGCAGCTGACCGGCAATGGCGCGTTTCGACGACTGCGCCTTGATCGCGGCATGGTCGCTGATGCGTTCAAGGGCCAGCCGGAGAGTGGCCTGATCGATGACCCCACCGCGCCGGTAGCTGGTCGCGAGAAAGATGAGTTCATCGATCTCTATTACGCGGACATCACGCCGCCCATGGTGGGCCGCAACCTGCTAGGTGCTTCCGGTTACGCCACCATGATGCAGGGCCTCAAGCCGGGTGACGAGGCCGTCGCGGTGGTCGCCAACGGGCTGTACTCGTTCAAGGGCGTCGGCTATGTGCGCGGCGGCGTGTTCGACCGTTTGCACTTGATGCAGGCGGGCAAGCTGTTCCTGTTCAAGGACAGCGATTTCGTGGTGCTGGACCAGCCGGATCTGGCGGGGATGCCGTCGTTCAACGAGAAGGGCATCTTCATCCTGCGCCACGGGCAAGGCTTCAATCCCGGTGCGCCGTGGACGCTGCAGTTGCTGGTGAACCGGCAGGTGGGTCCGCTGAAGAGCATCTACAACACGTTTTCGGGCAGCTATCAGATGCCGGCCGATTACGTCACCCAGCCCACGGTCAGTCCGATCCCCGATGACGCACCGCTGTGGGTGAAAATCTGGTACGCCAAGCGCTTCCAGATCGCCGTGCTGGTGGCCGGACTGTTCTTCCTGTCGCTGATCCTGGTTTTCCAGGATTGGGTGGTCAAGCGGCCAAGGCTGCTGGAGCGCATCCGCATCGGCTTCCTGATCTACACCGTGGTGTTCATCGGCTGGTATGGCCTTGCGCAATTGTCCGTGGTCAACATCCTCACCTTCGTCAATTCGGTGATGCACGGCTTCCACTGGACAACGTTCCTGATGGACCCGCTGATCTTTATCCTGTGGGTGTTCGTGGCGGTGTCGCTGCTGCTGGTCGGGCGCGGGGTGTACTGCGGCTGGCTGTGTCCTTTCGGCGCGATGCAGGTGCTGATCAACAAGCTGGCGGTGAAGTTCAAGGTGCCGCAGCTGGAGCCGCCGTCGTATGTCCATGAGCGGCTGTGGGCGATCAAGTACGTGATCCTGCTGTTCCTGTTCGGCCTGTCGCTGCAGTCGGTGGGCCTGGCCGAGCGCTTTGCGGAGATCGAACCGTTCAAGACCGCAGTCACGTTGCACTTCATGCGTTCGTGGGGCTACGTGCTGTTCGCCGTGGGCCTGCTGGTCGCGGCGGCCTTTACCAACAAGATCTATTGCCGCTACGTCTGCCCGCTGGGTGCCGGTCTGGCGGTATCGGGCCGCTGGCGCCTGTTCGAATGGCTGCGTCGGCGCAAGGAGTGCGGGCATCCCTGCCAGGTCTGTGCGGTCGAGTGCGAGGTCAGGGCGATCAGCCCGCTGGGCTCGATCAACTACAACGAGTGTCACTACTGCCTGGATTGCCAGGTCACCTACAACAACGATCGCAAATGTCCACCACTGGTCGAGCGTCGCAAAAAGCGCGAGAAGCGTGAGGGCGCGTCGCGCCCGCTACCGACGCCGGTATTCGTGGTGGGTGCGGAAGATGCCGATACGCCGGCGCAAGTACACCAACAGGGCGGCGATCAGTTTGGGGTTCCATCAACTTTTGAGGAGCGACAGCCATGAGCGATAAGACCAACGACCAGAACCCGGAACAACATGCCGGTCAGATCAGGGCACTGACCGAGGACGAGATCGCGTCCTTGCCCGGCCAGCCGGGAAGCGCGTCGCGACGCAATTTCATGAAAGTCAGCGCGCTGGCGGGGCTGGCCGGGGCGGGCAGTGTGTTGCTGGCCGGTTGTGGTCGGGCTGCGCCGGGCGAGCAGGCGCTGGCGGGCAAAGCCCATGCGGACGAACACGAAAAAAAACATGGGGATGAACACGAAAAGAAGTTGGAAAGCCACGAGGTAGCTCCCGGCAAGCTGGATGAGTACTACGGCTTCTGGAGCGGCGGCCAATCCGGCGAGATGCGCATCGTGGGTCTGCCATCGTTCCGCGAGCTGATGCGGATCCCGGTGTTCAACACAGACTTCGCGGTCGGCTGGGGCATCACCAACGAGAGCAAGCGCGTGCTGGGCGAGAAGTTCCCGCGTGGTGGCGATCTGCATCACCCGCACATGAGCCAGACCGGTGGTCACTACGATGGCCGCTACCTGTTCATGAACGACAAGGCGGGCACCCGTGTGGCGCGCATCCGCTGCGATGTCATGCGATGCGACAAGATCACCAAGATCCCGAACGTGCAGGCCATCCACGGCATGCGCGTGCAGCGTGAACCGCGTACCGGTTATGTCTTCGCCAACGCGGAATTCCGGATTCCCAGTCCGAATGACGGGCGCGACCTGGACGATCCGAAGAAATACCAGACCATGTTCTCGGCTATCGACGGCGACACTATGGAGATGGCATGGCAGGTCATTGTCGACGGCAACCTGGACAATACCGATTGCGATTACGAGGGCAAGTACGCTGCCTCCACCTGCTACAACAGCGAAGGCGCGGTGGATCTGGCCGGCATGATGCAGAGCGAGCGCGACTGGGTGGTGGTGTTCAACATCGCGCGCATTGAGGCCGCGGTGAAAGCAGGCAAGTTCAAGACGATCGGCACGTCCAAGGTGCCGGTGGTAGATGGTCGCCATGGTTCGGACCTGACCATGTACATCCCGGTGCCGAAGAGTCCGCATGGGCTCAACGCCAGCCCGGATGGCAAGTACTTCGCCGCCAACGGCAAGTTGTCGCCCACGGTGAGCCTGATGGCGTGGAGCAAGGTCGACGACTACTTCGCCGGCAAGCTCAAGGACCCGCGCGATGCGGTGGTGGCCGAGCCGCAATTGGGCTTAGGGCCGTTGCACACCGCCTACGACGGGCGTGGCAATGGGTACACCACGTTGTTCATCGACAGCCAGATGGCGAAGTGGAACATCCAGGATGCGATCGACGACTATGCGGGCAAGAAGACCAACTACCTGCGGCAGAAGCTCGATGTCGCCTATCAGCCGGGTCATAACCACACCTCGCTGGGCGAGACACGGGACGCCGATGGCAAGTGGCTGGTGTCGCTGAACAAGTTCTCCAAGGATCGTTTCCTGGCGACTGGCCCGTTGCATCCCGACCTTGATCAGCTGATCGACATTTCCGGTGATCAGATGGTGCTGGTGGCGGATGAGCCGGTGTATTCCGAGCCGCATGACGCGGTGATCATCCCGGCCAAGATGCTGGCGGGGAAAATCAAGCGGAAGTGGGAGCGCAACGATCCGTTCTTCGCCGAAACAATTGATCAGGCCAAAAAGCACGGCATCACCCTGGAGAGCGACAGCAAGGTCATCCGCGAGGGCAACAAGGTCTTCGTCTACATGACCAGTTCCGCGCCGAAGTACGGCCTGGACAGTTTCAAGGTGAAAAAGGGCGATGAAGTCACCATCGTGGTCACCAACGTAGACACCATTGAGGACCTGAGCCACGGCTTCTGCCTCACCGACTACGACCTCAACATGGAGATCAGCCCGCAGGAGACCTCGTCGGTGACCTTCATCGCCGACAAACCCGGCGTGCACTGGTACTACTGCACCTTCTTCTGCCACGCACTGCATCTGGAGATGCGCGGCCGGATGCTGGTGGAGGCCTGATGAATCGTGCGCTTTCCGCCGGATCCTCGGCTGCGGCGGAAGGCGCACCTTGTCGGGACGATTCGAGCCAGGCTTTGAAAAGACAACTGTCTTGCTGGTACGTGTGGATGCTTGCCATGGTGGCGCTGGTCATGACATCAGCGGTTCACGCTGAAGATGATCTGCAACATCTCGTTGCCGCGGCGGCACCTGGCACCGTCATCCAGGTCGCCCCCGGGGTGCATCATGTACACCTTGTGCTTGATCGGGCGGTCACTCTGAAGGGGCAGGCTGGCGCCATTCTCGATGGTGATGGTCAGGGCGACGTGGTGCGAATCCGCGTCGCCGGGGTCACCCTGCGCAACCTGACCATTCGCAATTCCGGTCGTGACCTCACGGCGATGAATGCGGGTGTCTATATCGAAAAAGATGTGGACGGCGCGATCATCGAGAACAACCGGATCAAGGACATCCTTTTCGGCGTGTACCTGGACGGCCCGCAGCACGTGCGGGTGATCGGCAACGTCATCACCGGTATCGCCGAACTGCGCATGCCTGATCGCGGCGACGGCATCCATCTGTGGAACGACGCCTGGTGCGAGATCAGGGATAACGATGTGTCCGGAACGCGCGATGGCATTTATGACTACGTGAGCCACGACGACCTGATCGTCAATAACAACATCCATGAGGTCAGGTACGGCGTGCACCAGATGTATACCAAGCAGGAAACGCTGCAAGGCAATATCAGTTCGAACAACGTCGGTGGCATGGCCTTGATGAGTTCCAATCACATGCGCGTGGTCGACAACCATCTGATGAATGATTCCACCTACGGCATCCTTTTCAACTACGTCACTTACAGTGACATCAGTCATAACGAGATCCGCGACATCACCGGCGATTTCACCGGGGATGGGCAAGTGATGGAGGGTGCCGAAGGCAAGGCGCTGTTCGTCTACAACTCCGAGTTCAACCGCATTCACGACAATTTGCTGGCCGACTCGCCGATCGGCATTCACATTACCGCTGGCTCGCAGGACAACCACGTGTACGGCAACGCCTTCGTCAACAATCGCACGCAGGTGAAGTACGTGCAGAACGTGGCGGACGAATGGTCGTTCGATGGCAAGGGCAACTACTGGAGCAATTACCTCGGCTGGGATCTCGACGGCGACGGCATCGGTGATGTGCCTTATCGACCGAACGACGGCGTCGATGTGTTGCTGTGGAAGTACCCGAGCGCGCGCGTGTTGATGTCCAGTCCGTCCGTGCTGCTGATGCGCTACGTGCAGAGGGCATTCCCGGTATTCACCCCGCCCGCCGTGCAGGACAGTCACCCCTTGATGCGCATTCCCGAAAAACTGCGAGCGAGCGCCGATGACCCACGCCGTTGAAATCTCCTCGCTGGCCAAGCACTACAAGGGCGTGGCTGCCCTGGCCGGCTTATCGACGTCCGTGCCGATGGGCAAGGTCGTCGGATTGCTGGGCCATAACGGTGCTGGCAAATCCACCCTGATCAAATTGATCCTCGGGTTGATCAAGCCGACCAGTGGCCACGTCGAGGTGCTGGGGCAATCGCCGTGGGGCAGCCAGGCGGTGGCGCTGCGTCGGCGTATCGGTTATCTGCCCGAGAGCGTGGCGTTCTACGGCAACCTCACCGGCAGCGAAGTGATTCGTTACCTGGCCAACCTGAAGCGTGCACCACGGCAACAGACCAGTGAACTGCTGCAGCTGGTGGGTCTGGACTACGCGAAGGACCGTCGTGTTTCCACGTACTCCAAGGGCATGCGGCAACGCCTTGGTTTTGCCCAGGCCTTGCTGGCCTCACCGGAGCTGATCGTGCTGGACGAACCCACCGCCGGTCTCGACCCCCAGGCCACGCGCGAGCTCTACGACATCGTGGGCAAGCTGCGCGCCGCAGGACACAGCGTGCTGGTTTCTTCCCACGTGCTGGCCGAGCTTGAGCCACACATTGACAGCGCGCTGATACTGCGCCAGGGCGAGCTGCTGGCGGCGGGAAGTATCAGCGAGTTGCGCAAGCAGTCGGGGCTTCCTGGCGTGGTGGTGGTGCAGCTGAAGGAAGCTGCCGATCCCGCGGCGTTCGCGCGGCAGATCGACGAGCTCGGTCTCGGCCAGTTGGCCAGACCCGATGGCCGCTTCGAGATCCAGCTTGCCGAAGGAGGCAAGCTGGCGCTGCTGCAACGGCTCGCTGCCGACCCGGCGATTGCGGACATCGTGGTGCAGGAGGCTTCGCTGGCACGTCTGTATGACCACCTTGGTGCGGGCACGAAACGGGACGCGGGACAAACATCATGAACAGCATTGCGATCATTGCCGGAAAGGAATTCCGCGACGACTTCCGCAGTCGCTGGACGATTGCCGTCGCCGTGCTGTTCGCCGTGCTGGCCTTGAGCATCTCCTACTTCGGCGGAGCGGCGGCAGGCAAGGTCGGTTTCACGTCGTTCGATGCAACCCTGGCCAGTTTGACCACGCTGGCCGCCTTCGTGGTGCCGCTGATCGGACTGCTGATTGCCCACGATATGGTGGTTGGCGAACAGGACAACGGCACCTTGTTGCTGGTACTCAGTTACCCGATTTCCCGAACCGAACTGGTGGCCGGCAAGTTTGTCGGCCATTGCGCCGCGCTGGCCACGGCCACCCTGGTGGGATTCGGCGTCGCCGTGGCGATCATCCAGATCATGCAGCCGGAGGCGCGTTCGGTAGCCGCCTGGCTGAGTATCGGAAACTTCGTGCTGAGCGCGTCCATGCTCGGTGCAAGTTTCGTGGCGCTGGCCAGCGTGATCAGCGTCACCACCGCCGACAAGGCGCGGGCCGCGGGTCTGGCGCTGGTGACCTGGCTGCTCACGGTGATCATCTTCGATCTGTGTCTGCTCGCCGTGCTGGTATTGAGTGGCGGCAGCACGTGGGAGCAGTCGGTGTTTCCGCGCCTGCTCTACCTCAACCCGATCGACATATTCCGCCTGATCAATCTCACCACCCTGGGTTCGGGTAGCGGCAACGAGCTGTTCATGGGCATGACGGCGACCCACGTGTATCAGCTATGGGCGCTTTACTTGGCTTTGCTGCTATGGGTGGTCACGCCGTTTGCGCTGGCGCAGTTCCTGTTTCGCCGGAAGGAAGTATGAAAATGTACAACGCATATCGGCATCGCAAGCCTTCCCGCTTCGCTGCCCGTGATGGCTTGCTGACGGTCCTTGTCACCCTGCTGCTCGCCGCCTGCGGCAGCAACCAGCCGCCGCCGCAACAGGCCGCACTGGACATCCACAAGGGCGATGCCTGTGCAGTTTGCGGGATGTATATCGATGCCGGGCCGGGCCCGCGCGGGGAGGCGTGGGTGCAGGGATACAAGGCGCCCCTGAAATTCGGCTCGACCCGTGACTTCTTTGCGTACGTGCTGGACCCCGAAAACAAGACCCGACTGCAGCAACTGCTGGTGCAGGACAGTGCGCAAATCAACTGGCAGCATCCCTCGAACGCGGCGGCGACCTTCGTCGATGCGCGTTCGGCTTGGTACGTGGCGTGGCAGCCGCTGACCGGCTTGATGGGGCCAACGTTCGCGTCGTTCGCCGCCCGTCAGGACGCGGATGCCTTCATTCACGAGCATGGTGGCGAGCTGCTAAGTTTTTCCGACGTGACGCCGCAGCTGACCTCGTTGCTCGGGAGCGCCTGTCCGGCCCCCGGCTCGCCGGCCGCCCCCCTGGCCAAGGCATGTGTCGCGGCACCTCATGCTGCTTCTGGCTCGCCCCTGGCGGCACAGGATGAACATCTCGACCTGTTGCACGGCGTGCGTGCGGCTTCGCTTGAAACTGATCCGGCTGTCCCGGCGCATCAACACGCTGTACTTGACGGCGGGGCGCACTGAAATGAAACGGGTCGACAGGTTTTCGTTGTCGACTTTCCGGACGTCCGTGTCTTTCTTCCATCCCCCATTGAATCAGGAATACCCATGAGCATTTGGCATCTACTCATCCTCGCCGTCGTGGCCGTGCTGATTTTTGGTACGGGCAAGCTGAGCAAGATTGGTCCGGATCTTGGCTCGGCCATCCGGGGTTTCAAGAAAAGCCTGAATGGCGACGACGATGCCACGCCCGATGACGCCGCGTTGTTGCGCGCCGATCCTCAGTCCGCCGACAGCCGCCCCACCCAGCGGACGCCGGAAACTGTCGACGTGAAATCCAGGTAGGCCCAGTCGGTGATTGATTTCAGTCTGGGAAAACTCCTGTTCATCGCCTTGATCGCGCTGATCGTGCTCGGGCCGGAGAAACTGCCCGGCGCTGCCCGAACCGCCGGCGCCGTGCTCCGTCGCGTGCGTGGTAGTTGGGACAGCGTGCGCGCCGAAGTGGAGCGCGAGTTGCAGTTGGAAGAGATCAGGCGCGCCGCGCGTGAAGTCGCGAAGCAGGGTGATGTAGCGAAGGATGCCCTGGACGCCGCCATGCGTGACATGCAGAAGCCTGTGCAAACAGCGCTGGCCGGACTGGAACAATCGGTGCCGCCTGAGGCGGTTTCGCTGGAGCCTGCGATATCCGCACCGGTGGTCGCGGCTCTCCCATCCCACACGGCGGTCATGCGCGAAGCCGTGCACGAGGAGGTGCTGTCGTGACTAGTCCCGACGTTGGCGGAATCGCGGAGGGCCTTCAGTCCGGCGTATTCCCGCATCTTCTGGAGTTGCGCTCGCGCCTGATCAAGGCTGTCGCCTCGGTCCTGCTTCTGCTGCTGGCGTTGGTGCCGGTGGCCAATCGCCTGTACTCGCTGCTGGCGGAGCCGCTGGTTGCCCGCTTGCCCCACGGCGCACACCTGATAGCTACCGAGGTGACCAGTCCGTTTCTGACCCCGTTGAAGCTGGCTTTCTATGTGGCACTGCTGATCAGCATGCCGGTGATCCTGTATCAGCTCTGGGCATTCGTCAGTCCGGGTCTGTACAAAAAGGAAAAGCGCCTGGCTCGCCCCCTTCTGATAGCGGCCTTGCTGTTGTTCTACCTGGGCTGCGTGTTCGCTTATCTGCTGGTGCTGCCGGCGGCCTTTCGCTTTCTCACGGCAATGACGCCCGGCGGCGTCGAGATGATGACCGACATCAGTCATTACCTCGACTTCGTGATGCTGGTTTTCTTTGCCTTCGGCCTGTGTTTCGAGGTGCCCGTGGCGGTCGTCGTTCTGGCGGCCACCGGGTTGGTGAGTCTGGCCAATCTGCGCAAGAGTCGGCGCTACGCCATCGTCGGCGCGTTCGCCATTTCCGCCGTCATCACCCCGCCGGATATCGCCTCGATGATCATGCTGGCCGTGCCGATGTATCTGCTTTACGAGTTGGGCATGCTGGCCGTGCGATGGCTGGTGACACCAGACACCGCGGAAGCCGCGGGCTAGGTTGTCGCCGCGAGAAGTTTGAGCTGCGCCCGCGAGCGGACGTGGAACGTGCTCAGCGCGAACGCTTCAGCTCGCTCCACAATTTATCGATCCGCCGCTCCACCGCGTCGTCGGGAATAATGGGGCGGCTCCAGGTACGCGTGGTTTCAGACGGCCATTTGCGGGTGGCATCGATGCCCAGTTTGGAGCCGATGCCGGCGACCGGACTGGCGAAGTCCAGGTAGTCGATCGGGGTGTTTTCCACGAGCATGGTGTCGCGCGCCGGATCGACCCTTGTCGACACCGCCCAGATCACCGCTGACCAGTCACGCACGTCAATGTCGTCGTCGGTGACGATGACGAACTTGGTATAGGTGAACTGACGCAGGTACGACCACACCGCCATCATGATGCGTCGCGCATGACCGGCGTACTGCTTGCGGATGCTGACCACGGCGATGCGGTACGAGCACGCTTCCGGTGGCAGGAAGAAGTCGACGATTTCCGGAAACACCTTCTGCAGAATCGGCACGAAGATGTCGTTCAGCGCCATCGACAGCACCGAGGGTTCGTCGTGCGGCGCGCGGCCCATGTAGCTGCCTTGGTAGATTGCATCGCGGCGCAGGCGCAGGCGTTCGATGGTGAAGACGGGAAAGTGATCCTGCGCGTTGTAGTAGCCGGTGTGGTCGCCGAACGGACCTTCGAGCGCGGTGTCGTCGGGGTGGATGAAGCCTTCCAGCAGGATTTCCGCGCCGGCCGGCGCATCCAGTCCGGTCAGCTCGCTGTGCCACACGCGGGTGCGCTGGCCGCGCAGCAGGCCGGCGAATTCGTACTCGGACAAGCTGTCCGGCACGGGCGCGACGGCGGCCAGCATGGTTGCCGGATCGGTGCCGATGGCGACCAGTACCGGAAACGGTTGCCGTGGATGCGCGGCGCGCCAGTCGACGTAGTCCAGCGCGCCGCCGCGATGTGGCAGCCAGCGCATGATCACCCGGTTCGGACCGATCACCTGCTGGCGGTAGATCGCCACGTTTTGCCGTGGCTTGTCGGTGCCGCGGGTCACCACCAGGCCGAAGGTGATCAGCTTGCCGGCGTCGTCGGGCCAGCAGTGCTGGATCGGCAGGCGGGACAGGTCGATCTCGTCGCCGCGCAGGGTTTCGTGTTCGAACGCCGCTTCGCGCACGCGTTGCGGCGCGACATGGGCCAGTTGCGCCAGCTCCGGCCAGGTGGCCAGCGCCTGGCGCAGGCTGGATGGCCAGCGTGGTTCCTTGATCGCGGCAAGCAGCTGGCCCAGTTCGCGCAGTGAGGCCAGTGGCCGTCCGGCCAGCGCCAGCTCGATGCGGCGACGATGGCCGAACAGGTTGCCCAGCAACGCGTGGCGACTGTTGCCAGGATGTTCCATCAGCAACGCGGGGCCCGCCTCGCGCAGTGCGCGCAGGCTCAGCGCGGTGGATTCCAGATGTGTGTCCACGGGCGCGCTGACGCGCTGCAATTGCTGTTCCCGCTCCAGCCGCTGCAGGAAGCTGCGCAGGTCGTGGAAACTCATGCGGATGGTTCGCCCGAGGTTGGAATGACCAGCTCGTCGTCATCCGTCGCGGCCAGCAGGCGCCGATGCACGCGTTGCAGTTCGGCCAGCAGTTCGGCGCGCGCCTCGGCGGCGAACGGGTTCTCGCGCTGGATCGCGCCGAACAGGTGGCCGGCGTCGCCGCGCACCGCGGCCAGCATGTGCTTCATGCCCTGGAACGAGGGCGGCGCGATTGGCATGCCGTCGTCCACGCCGATGTCGATCAGCCCCTTCGCGATGAAGAAGGCCAGCGCGTGGGTGCGCGCCATCGCGCGGTCGTGGCTTTCCGGGTTCTGTTCGATGACTTCGCAGCCGAGTGCGGCGAACAAATCCCGCGCGCGTGTGGCGGCCTGCGGATGCCAGGCGGAGGCGCAGATCACCGTGCGCCGCGGGCGCTCATCGCGAGCCAGGCTGAGCGGTCCGAACAGCGGGTGCGTGCCGACGTGGGGAATCGCGTTGCCCAGCAACTCGTTCATCGTCGCGCAGGGATGCATCTTCACACTGCTCACGTCGAACACGATCTGATCGGCATGCAGCAGCGGGCGCAACGCGAGCACCGCGTCGCGCAGTTGCGGCACCGGCATCGCCAGCACGATCCATTGCGCCCCATCGAGCGCGACACGCAAGGATGGCGCGGCCAGCGCGGCGGGAACCCGTGCGTGCGGATCGAACACGCGTAGGTGGTGCCCCGCCTGCAGCAACAGCTGCGCAAATGCGGCGCCGAAACGGCCATGGCCCAGCAGCGCAAATCGCATGCCCGGGGTCGGCGGTGCAGCGGTGCTCATGTCAGCGCGGGTGCGCGGCCGGTGGCCAGGCTGTTACGCAGCGCGGCACCCCACGGCGCAAGGTCGATCGCGCGCGCGGCCAGCCAGTCGCGGTCGAACAGGGTCTGCGCGTAGCGCTCGCCACGGTCGCACAGCAGGCTCACGATGCTGCCGCGCTGGCCGCGCGCGCGCATCGATGCGGCCAGCTGCAGGCAGGCGACCAGGTTGGTGCCGGACGAGCCGCCGTAGCGATGGCCGAGCAGGTCTTCCAGCAACCAGGCGGCGGCGATCGAGGCGGCGTCGGGAATCTCGTTGACGCGGTCGACCACGTCAAAGATGAAGCCGGGCTCCACGCGCGGTCGGCCGATGCCCTCGATCAGGGTGGGCTGGCTGGCCACTGCCTTTGCGTCGCGATGGCGCCAGCCGTGCACATAGCCGCTGCCGCTGGGCTCGGCCACGCACAGTTTCGTGTGCAGCCGGCGGTAGCGCAGGTAGCGGCCGATGGTGGCCGAGGTGCCGCCGGTGCCGGCGCCGCAGACGATCCACGCCGGTTCGGGTTCGGCTTCCAGTGCCAGCTGGCCGATGATCGACTCGGCGATGTTGTTGTTGCCGCGCCAGTCGGTGGCGCGTTCGGCCAGGCCGAACTGGTCGAGGTGACAGGCACCGCGCGCGGCATGTTCGGCGGCGCGCGCATGCACCTGGGCCGGATCGTCGACCAGGTCGCAGATGCCGCCCAGCGCCTGCACGTCGCGGATCTTGCCGGGCGCGGTGCAGGCCGGCATCACCGCGGTGAACGACAGGCCAAGCAGGCGCGCGAACCAGGCTTCCGAAATCGCCGTGCTGCCCGAAGATGCGTCCACCACCGCCTGACCGCCACGCAGCCGGCCGTTGCACAGCGCGTAGAGGAACAATGAGCGGGCCAGCCGGTGTTTCAGGCTGCCGCTGGGGTGGGCGGCCTCATCCTTGAAGTAGAAGTCGATGCCGTGGAAGCCGGGAAAATTCAGCTTCAGCAGATGGGTGTCGGCGGAGCGTGCGGCCTCCTGTGCCAGCCTGGCCAGGGCGTCGTGCACCCAGCGGCGATCGTGATCCTGTTGCAGGTTGACCAGGTGCAGGACGCTGTCCATCTCAGACTCCGGATTCATGTCGCGTGGCTCGCGGCCCGTTGCATCGCGCGCATGCGGCGGCCGAGAAATTCGAAATAGCGATCGATGTAGCTGATGCCGTTCTCGTGATCGATCAGGTACGGATTCATCAGCGTGTGGCGCAGGATCATCAGCCGGTCCTCGTCCGGATCGAGCGAGTTCGCGTCCAGCCCCAGCGCCTGGAAGATGCGCGTGGTCTGCGCGTGGCCCAGCATGTCCGGGCGCAGCGTGGTCACCGAGCCGAAGAACTCCCTGGTCTGCAGTGGCTGGCGCGGATCGCAGCGCAAGGTGTCGTGCAGTTCACGCACGAAAGCGTTGGCGGCGGTG
This sequence comes from Rhodanobacter sp. TND4EL1, assembly GCF_054061035.1. Taxonomy (NCBI): domain Bacteria; kingdom Pseudomonadati; phylum Pseudomonadota; class Gammaproteobacteria; order Lysobacterales; family Rhodanobacteraceae; genus Rhodanobacter; species Rhodanobacter sp. TND4EL1. The sequence goes on along the minus strand of NZ_JBSSDT010000001.1, from coordinate 1,097,774 downwards.
ATCGAGCGGTTGCCGCGCGGGTTGAGCGCCAGGCAGACCAGGTTGCTGTCCGGAGCGAACGGCACCAGCGCGTGGACGCAGTCGGCCAGTTCCAGCGCGAAACGCTGCGCGCGAGCGTGAAAGGTTTCGGCGGCGCGCACGGTGGCGCAGGGCAGGCGGCCGAAGTGAGCGTGATCCAGCGGCAAGACCTTGTGGGTGACGTATACCGCTGCCGCCGCGGCGCCGGACTTGGAGCCTTCCGGAATGAACTGGCCCATGCTGCGGTAGCGGGCGAGATAGTCCTTCGGCGAGCCGCTGTGGAAGACATAGTCGGCGCGCTCGGCCAGCAGTGCCATCGCCCGATGGTCGCGGCAGATGAAGGCGCCGCTTCCGTACGGAAGGTAGCCGAGTTTGTGCGGATCGACGGTGACCGAGTCGGTGGCGCCCAGCGCGGCGAACGCGGCATGCACGGCGGGCGTGGGGAACTGCACGTAGTCGGCGCCGACTTCGTCGCGCGGACGCAGCGAGCCGTCTTCGTTGCGGAACAGGGTGGCCAGGTAGCCGCCCCAGGCGGCGTCGACGTGCACGGCGAAATCCAGCCCCCGCTGGCGCGATGCTGCGCGGGCGGCGAGCACCTGGTCGATCGGATCGATGGTGCCGTACTCGGTGCCGCCCAGCACCGCGACGCACATCAGCACGGGCTGTTGCTCGCGGGCGCAGCGCTCCAGCGTGTCGCGCAGGGCGGCCGGGTCCAGCCGCATGCCTTCGGTGGGCAGCAGTTCCAGCTGGTCGCGACCCAGGCCGAGCAGCTTCACGCCCTTGCTCCAGGAGTAGTGCGCGGTCACCGGTGCCAGCACCCGCGGCAGCTTCAGCGTGGGATGGGTGGCGAAGAAGTCGACCAGGCCACGCTGCTCGATCCGCTCGCGTTCGACGCGATGCAGCCAGCAGCTGCGCTCGGCCGCGGGTTGCGCCGCAAGCCAGGTTTGCCAGTTCGTCAGCAGCGCAATGCAGTCCGCCTGCGCGAGGTTGAACGCGCTCCAGTCATCCTCCGGCAGCGTCAACCCGGGGACCCGCGCGGTGCGCAGCGCCACCGGAAACGCCTTCAGCGCCAGCGCCAGGCGCAACGCCTGGTAGTTGGCCAGGGTGCCGCCGGAGGTGAGGTGGCCGAAGGCACAGGCGTCCTGCGCCGGATCGTGCGGATAGCCGAGCATGCGCGCCAGCTGCAGGCCGACCTGCACTTCCATGTCGACGGTGACCGGCGCGGCATCCTCGCTGACGTTGTTGGGGTTGTAGGGCAGGGTCAGCATCTGCGCGGCCAGTCCGGGCAGCAGCAGGTCCGAGGCCATGTGGCCGATATAGCGCGGGCTGTGAAAAGGCACTGATTTCTTCAGCGCGGCCGACAACTGATGCAATTCCCGGCGCATGCGCGCCTCGAACGCGAGATAGTCCGGGTGGTGCGCCGCGCCGGTAGCGATGGCCGGTGGATCTTCCGGATGGAAATTGCGTCTCCAGTAAACGTGGTCGCGCAGGAACTCGACCATCATCTTCTCAAGCAGCGCGTCGTTCTCGCCGTAGGGGCCGAGGAAGCAGGCGTCCAGCGTGTGGTCACGTGGTTCGCCGTTGTTGAAGGGTTGTGCGGCGCTCATGCGATCCATCCGTGCAGCCATCCCAGCGGGTGATGCATGCGTGCCACTCCAAGCATGTAGAGGTAGGTGACCAGTGCGGCAATGAAGAAGATTCGTCGGGCGCGCGGCGTGCGCGCGCGCTTCAAGGCCAGCGTGGCCAATGCCACGTAAACCACCAGCAACACCAGTTTGGTGGTGAGCCAGCCGTTGGCGAACATGGCGCCAGGCAGGATGCTGACCAGCATCAGCGCGGCGGTGAGCAGGGTGGTGTCGATCGCGTAGCTCAGCCAGCGCACCGGCATCCACTGGGCCGCGCCGGCATGGCCCAACTGGACGAGCAGTCCGCGCAGCGCGAACAGCGAACCGCTGGCCAGCACGCAGGCGACGTGCACCCATTTGATCTGTGGATAGAACTCGAACACCGGCGTTCCAGAAGATTTGTACGTGGCTGCAAGCATCAGGGCGCGCCATGTGGCGCGCCCTGATGTGGGTCAGCTTGGGGCGTGTCAGGCGCCTTCGGTCTGGCCTTTTCCCAGAGGAAGCGTGGCGCTGCGACGTTTTGGCGCAAGCCACAGCGCCGCGACGAACACCGAGATCAGCAGCGCGCCGATCGCGAACAAGGTGTCGCCCGGTACGCGCATCCACACCAGCATGTGGATCAGCGGGCGATCCATGAACTCGGCCGATCGGGCAAACCAGTAGCCATGTTCCAGCACCGCCTTCAACTGGAGGATGCCCAGAGGCAGCAAGGTCAGCGCCGCCATCATCGACAGGCCGATGTTGAGCAGCCAGAACGCACTCTGCAGCAGGCCTTCGCGCCATTCCGCGTGTGGCTTGATGCCACGCAGGCAGAACAGCATCAGACCCAGGCCGAGCATGCCGTACACGCCGAACAGGGCGGTGTGGCCGTGCGTGGCGGTGAGGTTCAGGCCCTGCATGTAGTACAGCGCGATCGGCGTGTTGACCAGGAAGCCGAGCAGGCCCGCGCCCACCAGGTTCCAGAAGCTCACCGCCACGAAGAACATGATCGGCCAGCGGTAGCGCGCCATCCACGGTGCCTCGTGCTGTTTCTTCCAGGTGTCGTAGGCTTCCAGGCCGATCAGCGCCAGCGGCACCACTTCCAGCGCCGAGAAGCTGGCGCCGAGGGCGATCACCGCGGTGGTCGTGCCGCTGAAGTACAGGTGATGCAGGGTGCCGAGCACGCCGCCGGCCATGAACACGATGGTGGCAAACAACACGTTGGTGGTGGCCGTGGTGACGCGCAGCAGACCAAGGCGAACGAACAGGTAGCTGATCACTGCCGTGGCGAACACTTCGAAGAAGCCTTCCACCCACAGATGCACCACCCACCAGCGCCAGTACTCGACCATCGCGATATGGGTGTGCTCGCCCCACATCAGGCCGGCGCCGTAAAGCAGGCCGATCGCCACCGTGGACAGGAACAGCAAGCCGACGATCGACGCCCCTTCCTTGTTGCGGTTCATCGCCGGCCACAGCGCACGGCCCACCAGGAACAGCCACAGCATCAGGCCGATGAACAGGAAGATCTGCCAGAAACGACCGAGGTCGGTATATTCCCAGCCCTGGTGACCGAACCAGAAGTTGTACTGCAGGCCCATCTTGTCCATCACCGCGAACCACTGGCCGGCGAACGAACCGACCACGATGACCAGCAGGCAGACCCACAGGAAGTTCACTCCGAGGCGCTGGAATTTCGGCTCATGCCCGGAGATCAGCGGTGCGATGTACAAGCCGGTGGCCAGCCACGCCGTGGCAATCCACAGCACCGCCAGCTCGGTATGCCAGGTACGGGTGAGGCTGTACGGCAGGTAGTTGGCCAGCGCGAAGCCGTAGGCTTCCTGACCTTCCACCTGGTAGTGCGCCGTGGTGGCGCCGAGCAGGATTTGCGCCAGGAACAGGCCCAGCACGGTCCAGAAATATTTGCCGGTGGCCTTCATCGAGGGCGTGGCCTTGAACTCGGTCAGCGGATCGCGCGTCGGGATGGTGGGCAGCGGTTCGTGATTGACCTGGCGCGCATGATGCCAGCCAAGCAGACCGATGCCGAAGATCATGAACAGGATGCTGAAGACCGACCACAGGAAACTGGTCGAGGTTGGCGCGTTGCCGGCGAGCGGCTCGTACGGCCAGTTCTGCGTATAGCTCATCGATTCGTTGGGACGCTCGGTGGCGGCCGCCCAGCTGGTCCACCAGAAGAACGCGGTGACCATGCGCCGATGCTCCATCTCGGCCACCGTGTTCTCACGCATGGCGTAGTCTTCGCGCAGCTTGTGCGTGGCCGGGTCGTTGCCGAACAGGCTCATGTAATGCGCCGCTACGGCTTCCATTGCATGCGCACGCAGCGAGGACACGGTGATCGTGTTCGTCGCCGCATCGTAGGTGTTCGTGCGCAACTCTTCCTGCACGCGGGCCTTGAACGGCGCCTGTTGCTGCGCCGTCAGCGTGTCGTACGGACCCAGCCCCGCATCGCGGGAAAGCAGGTCGAGCATGGCCATGCTCTCGCGATGCAGCCAGTCCGCGCTCCAGTCCGGTGCCAGCAGGGCACCGTGGCCCCAGATGGAGCCCAATTGCTGCCCGCCAATGCTTTGCCACACCTGGCGGCCTTCTTCCATGTCGGCTTTGGTATACAGCGTCTGGCCGTCGGTGGTCAGCACCGCAGTAGGCAACGGTGGCGCCTGTTGGTGGACTTCCTTGCCGACCCACAGCAAGACGGCAAACGACGTGACGAGCAACGCCGCCAGCCCAAGCCAGAGTTTACGGGTGGTACTCATGGTGCATCTCCCTGGAAGATGCGCGCATGCTGGTCGACACCGGCCTGATCGGCGTTGATTCAGGTCAAGCGGATGGTTTGCCGCGCGTGCGCAAATTGTCGCGGTGGTTTTGGCCTGCGTGTGCGACAAGCGGACGGTCGGACGATCGGTCAGGCCGGATCGAAGCTGCTCCGACCCGCGTCAGCCGGCGCCGCGCTGTCTGGACGTTGGGGCGGAATTGCTGCGGCACAGTTCGGCGAGCAGATCGGTGCGACGGATGATCACTGATTTGCGGTTGACCTCGAGAACGCCCATTTCCTCCAGGCGCGAAAACAGCCGGCTCACTGTTTCGACCACCAAGCCCAGGTAATTGGCTATGTCATAGCGCGACATGGACAAGGTCAGCTCGGTACCGTCGCGATGCAGGCGCTGGTAACGATCGGACAGGCTCTTCAGGAAGATCGCCAGTTGCTCCAGCGCCTGTTGCCGACCCATCACGACCATGTGTCGGTGTTCCTCGATGACCTCCCGACTGACCACGCGCATCAGCTGGCGGTGCAATGCCGGCACTTCGCTGGTGACCTGCTGCAGGCGGTCATAAGGCACTTCGCAAATGCTGCTGCGCTCCAATGCCTCGGCCTGGCTGACATGTTTGTCTGCCGCCAAGGCGTCGAAGCCGATGATGTCGCCGGGCAGATGAAAGCCGAGAATCTGCATCGCGCCGGTTTCATCCTGAACGAAAGTCTTCAGCGAGCCGGAGCGCACCACGTATAGCGCGTGGAACGCGTCGCCATCACGATACAGCGCATTGCCGCGATCAAGCGTGCGCTTGTCGCGGATCGCGATGTCCAGTTTTTCCAGGTCCTCGGCACCTACGCCCGCAGGCAGGCACAACTCACTCAAGGCACAGGACGAACAACTGCGGCGCAGCTGGTTCAGGTCGAGTACGGCGGGATCGTTGGCCATCTTTTCCTCAGGGAAGCTGGTGCGGTCAGACTACATACGCAGGAGTAGGGAACGCCGCGGAAGATAACATGGCGCGGGCCGCGACCGTTTTTGGAGATGCCCGAATGTGGCCAAGAGCACGCCGGTGCACTGATGCGCCGGTGAAATCCTGTGCGGAGCCTGCCGACTTGGGCGCCGCGTTTGTCGCGAACCCGACACCGAGCCGGGCGATGCGCTTTTCCGGGCGGCTCGTGCGGCGCCGGATGGGCCCGATCAGTCGATCTTGATCGGCTGGTGCAAGCCGGGCAGCTCGCACGCCACGCCACGTTGTTCCAGCACTTCCTGCAAGGCGTGCATGCCCCGTTCGTATTCGCCGTGCACCAGAAACACCTTGCGTCGCGGGGCATCGCCGAGCCAAGCCAGCAGCGATGGCTGGTCGGCGTGCGCCGAGAAGCCATTGATCGTCCATATCTGCGCACGCACCGGAATCTCTTCGTTGAAGATGCGCACGCTGGCGGCCCCGTCGACGATCCGTCGCGCCAACGTGCCTTCAGCGGCGTAGCCGACAAAGACCACGCTGCCGCGTTCACGCCACAGGTTGTGCTTGAGGTGGTGGCGAACGCGTCCGCCGTTGCACATGCCCGAGCCGGCCAGGATGATCGCGCCGCCGTCGATGCTGTTGATTGCCATCGATTCAGCCGTCTCGCGGATGAAATGCAGGTCCGGCATCGCGAAGGGATCGCCGTGCTGCAGTTCGTCCAGAAAGCCGGCGTCGAAGCATTCCGGATGGCGTCGGAAGACTTCGGTGGCGGAGATGGCCATCGGCGAATCAAGAAATATGCGCGGACTCTCGCATGAGGTCCGTGGCGCCGTACTGACTGGAGTCAATCCGGATGGCCTGCCGCCTTAAGACTGGCATAAGCGATCGCCGCTTCAATCGCCTCCAAGGCAATCATGCCGATACCGGAGAAGCACCATGAAACTCACACTCATCGCACCGCTTTTTCTCGCCGCGGCGGCTCTCTCGGCCTCCGCGTTCGCTTCACCGCAATGCACCAGTGCGCCCCGCTCGCAGTGGCTGACCGAAGCGGCGATGAAGCAGAAGGTCCTCGATCAGGGCTACACCTTCAAGGTGTTCCAGGTCACCGGCAACTGCTACGAAATCTACGGCAAGGACAAGGCCGGCAAGAACGTGGAGATCTATTTCGATCCGACCGATGGCCGCATCGTCAAGAAGAAGGGCGGCTGAGGTTCCATCTGATCATCTGGCTGCGCGAGGACAAGCCCATGAACGCCACCGTCAAGGTATGGGACCCGTTGGTTCGCCTGTTTCACTGGTCGCTGGCAGGCTTGTTCCTCGCCAACTTTTTCACCGAGGAGGGCGAGCTGGTTCACCGCGGCTTTGGCTACGCCATCCTGGTACTGATTGCCGTGCGCTTTGTCTGGGGCTTGATCGGTACGCGTCACGCCCGCTTCAGTGATTGGGTGGCGGGACCGACTCGCGTCCGCCACTACCTTCGCGAACGCCTTGCCGGGCGCTCGCGAAGGCAATTGGGGCACAACCCCGCTGCGGCGGTGATGATTATCACGCTGCTCGGCGGCGTGTTGCTGGTCGCCCTCACCGGCTGGCTGCAGACCACCGATGCGTTCTTTGGTGATGGCTGGCTGGAGGCGCTGCATGAAGCGCTGGCGTATGGCGTGCTGGGGCTGGTCGTGTTGCACGTGCTGGCCGCCGTTGGCGAGAGCGTGCATTACGGCGAGAACCTGATCGCCTCGATGGTTCACGGTCGCAAGCGCGCGCTTGGACAGAATGCCGCAGTCCCCGGAAAAGCATCGCGACTTGCGCCAAGTCAAGTCGACCGGCCAGTCTCGCCACAAGAATGAGGTCATGCGCATCCTGCTCGCCGAGGACGACAAGTCACTGGGGCAGGCGCTGGCCGCCGGCCTGCGCCTGATCGGCTATGCCGTGGACTGGATTGCCGACGGTACGCAGGCGGCTGCCGCACTGAGCGACACCGACTACGCCGCGGCCATCCTCGACTGGAACCTGCCGCGCAGCAGCGGCCCCGCCATCATTGCCGAGATGCGTCGGCGCAAGGACACCACCCCAGTGCTGTTGCTCACCGCTCGCGACGGCTTGTCCGACCGGGTGGCAGGACTCGATGCCGGTGCCGACGATTACGTGGTCAAGCCGGTGCATCTGGAGGAATTGGCGGCAAGGCTGCGGGCCTTGCTGCGTCGTGCAGACGGCCAGCTGGAACCGGCCATCCGGCTGGGTGCACTGGAAGTCACGCCGGCCGCACGCAGCGCTACGCTGGACGGTACGCCGCTGGAATTGACGGCGCGTGAGTACGCCCTGCTGGAAACGCTGGTGCGCCATCCCGGTCGCGCCTACTCACGCGACCAGCTCGAAGAGGCCTTGTACGGCTGGGACCAGGAAGTGGCCAGCAATGCGGTGGAAGTGCACATCCACCATCTGCGCAACAAGCTGGGGCCGGGCTGGATCCGCACCTTGCGCGGCATCGGCTATGCGATCAGTGCTCCGGTGCGGGAGGAAGCCTGATGCGCCCCTCCCTCAATCGGCGCCTGGTGGTACGGCTGGTGGCCGGCATCGTGCTGGTCTGGGTCGTGGCCGTCGGCTGGATCGGCTGGCGCAGCCTGCACGAGGTGGACGAGATCTTCGACCAGATGCTGGTGCGCACCACGGCCAGCGTTTTTGCCGTGATGCCGGATGCGCCGACCCAGGCGGGCATCGTGCGGCTGTCCCGCAAAAAGGTGATCGGTTCGGACGCCACGGCCCAACGTCCAGCCATCGTGCTGCGTGACGCGCAGGGGCGGCTCTTGATCCAGAACGAACAATTTCCGGCGCTGACCTTTGATCCGGGCGATCCGCACTTTCATACCGTGACGCACGGCAAGCGGCGCTGGCGGGTATTCCAGGGCTGGGACAGCGAGCGGCACTACTGGATCCAGGTGGCGGCGCCGTTGGACGAGCGCGATGAGATGCTGCGCAAGTTGCTGGCCCCCGCACTGTTGGCCTTGCTGGCGTTGCTCGTGCTGGTGCCACCGACGGTGTTTGTCGGCTTGCGTGGCGGGCTGCGCCCGTTGCGCCGACTGACCCGCAACCTGTCGGCCAGTGCAGTGCCGTTGATCCCCGCGCTCACCGATGCGCAGGTGCCGGTGGAGCTGGTGCCTTTCACGCAGGCCGTTGACCGCATGGTCGAGCGGCTCAAGGTGGGGCTGGAACACGAGCGCCGTTTTACCGCCGACGCCGCGCACGAGCTGCGTCATCCGCTCGCGGCCTTGCGCCTGGAGCTGGATCTCACCGGTCGCAGCGATGACGCTGCGGTGCGGGAGTTGCACCTGCAACGCTCGCAGGATGCGCTGGATCGCATGCAACGGTTGGTGACGCAACTGTTGCTGCTGGCGCGGGTGGAGCAGTTGAGCGAGCTGGAAGACGCCGGCTCCATGCGCCTGGTGACCGTGGCCGAGGCCGCCATGCGCGATATCAGCGAGCGTGCTGCGGCGCGTTTGGTCGAGCTGTCACTTGATCACGATGGCAACGACTTCGTGCTGGGCAGCGAAGGCCTGCTCGGCATCCTGGTGCAGAACCTGCTCGACAACGCGCTGCGGCACACGCCCGTGCGTGGCCAGGTGAACGTGCGCGTGGGTGGCACCGCGGAGCAGGTGGTGCTGGAGGTAAACGACAGCGGCAGCGGCTTCCCGGTTGCCGATGCCGGCGTCCTGATCGAGCGCTTCCATCGCCCCGATGGCAGCGTGGGCGAGGGCAGTGGGCTGGGTCTGTCGATCGCCCAGGCGATTGCCAAACTGCATCATGGGCAGCTCACGTTTGATCGCTCGTCGCTGGGTGGCGCGCGTGTTCGACTGACCTTGCCGCAAGCCATACAGTTCGCGGGTGGCGTTGAATAGAAGGCCGAAAAATCCCCGAAGTGTCAGGCGAGCGTGCGGCCTTCGCCGGCAGGATGTTGAAGCCCGCGGTGGTCGAACCTGCTGGTCGCCTCTGCAGAAGGCCGCCCGACGTGGAAGCGGGCAGGGGCGGCCGGGTCATGTTTGCCTCACCAGCATTCGGAGTGGCTTGCACGCGGTGTCTATCGGCAGACGAGCACCGGGACGTCGCCGTTCAATATGACTTTGTGGGTCTCGCTGCCCAGCAACAGGCGGTCGAAACCACGCCAGCCATGCGAGGCCATCACGATCAGGTCGCATTGCTGCTTGCGCGTGGCACCGACAATGGCGGAGTACGGGCGCGCATCGGTTTCGAAACTGGTTTCGCACGGGACGCCCGCCACCGCCGCGCGCTGGCGCGCATCGGCCAGGTAACGTTCGGCATGGGTGGTGGCTTCCTCGATATAGGTGGGCTCGTTGGCCAGCACGAACTCGGCGAAATAGGTGGATGCCGGAAACGGTGCGATCACGTGAAAGGCGTGAATGCGGGCGCCCAATTTGGTGGCCAGCTCGATCGCGGTGTCCAGTGCTCGCGACGCCAGGTCGGAGCCGTCGGTGGGAACAAGAATATGCTGGAACATGCTCAACTCCTCGGCGTTTTCGGGACGGGATTCGCGTCCCTTCGATGCAGGCCTCGCGCTTGTCGCGCGCAGCAACGGACCAAGGATGGGTGAACCGGCAACACCGGCTATTGATCGAGATCAAGCACGGCGGTGCCTGCGTCAATGACGCACGGGTGCACTCAGTTCAATTGTCCGCAACTGGCGATCTGACTGGCATCGGCGTGGGCGCCGCGGATGCGGCCAGCATTGGAGACCACGACCAGCAGCGCATCGGCGGGCTGGGAGGGCTGGCAGAACAGCAGGGTGAGATTGCTTCCGCCAGCCGAGCCGTCCGGACGAAAGCGCACGTTGTGCCGGCCATTGCTGCTCTGGATGATCAGTTTTCCGCGCTGGGTCGCACCCACGTGCAACGGGCCGTGGTCGGGCTGACTGTCGCCATTGATGTCATGGGCGACCAGCCAGCCGCTCTCCCATCGTGTTCCGCCACTGCAGTTGTTGCCATCCAGGCTAGGGCAGAACAGCGAGCGTTTGCCGCTCATGACGGCGGCGGCACGAGCCCGCTGCAACGCGCCGATGAAGTCCATCTGGGCAACCCGCAGCTGGTTGTGGCTGGCCAGGCGCCGCAATGATGGCGTGGCGATACCCGCCATGATGGCGATGATGGCCAGCACCATGATCTGCTCGATCAAGGTGACGCCGGCCTGTTGGCGCCATGGGCTTCCGTGCCTTGCTGTCTTCACGACGCTGCTCCCTGCGTGGGGTCGAGACCTTCATGCTAGGGAGCCGATCTCTCCGCTCCAGCGGCCTGTTGACTCCCCGCCTGTGGGCCTCTGGTGACACGCCTTGTCAGCAGGCCCGATTTAAAATGGCGCATCGCGCCCACATCTGTAGCCCATGACTGATCGATTCCAGCTTGTCGCCCCCTATCAGCCCGCCGGCGACCAGCCGCAGGCCATCACGCGCCTGAGCAAGGGATTCGAGGCCGGGTTGGCCGCGCAAACCCTGCTTGGGGTCACCGGCTCGGGCAAGACCTACACCATTGCCAACGTGATCGAGCAGGTGCAGCGCCCGACCATCGTGATGGCGCCGAACAAGACGCTGGCGGCCCAGTTGTACGGGGAGTTCAGGGAATTCTTCCCGAACAATGCGGTGGAGTACTTCGTCAGTTACTACGACTACTACCAGCCGGAAGCCTACGTCGTGGCATCGGACACCTTCATCGAGAAGGATTCGTCGATCAACGAACACATCGAGCAGATGCGGCTGTCGGCGACCAAGGCGCTGTTGTCGCGCCGCGACTCGATCATCGTGGCCACCGTGTCGGCGATCTACGGCCTGGGCAATCCGGAGGACTACCTGTCGCTGCGGTTGATCCTGGCCACGGGCGAGCGAATCGACCAGCGCAAGCTGATCCACCAGTTGACCGAACTGCAGTACACCCGCAACGAGATGGAACTGCGCCGCGGTACGTACCGCGTGCGCGGCGAGATCATCGACGTGTTCCCGGCCGAATCGGAAACCGAGGCGTTGCGGATCGAGTTGTTCGATGGCGAAGTGGAGAAAATGTCGCTGTTCGATCCGCTTACCGGCGAGGCCATTCGCAAGGTGCAGCGCTATACCGTCTATCCGCGTACCCATTACGCCAGCACCCGCGAAAGCGTGCTCAACGCGATCGAGACGATCAAGATCGAGCTGAAGGATCGGCTGGAATACCTCTACAAGGAGAACAAGCTGGTCGAGGCGCAGCGGCTGGAACAGCGGACGCGCTTCGACCTGGAGATGATGGCCGAGGTCGGCTATTGCCAGGGCATCGAGAACTATTCGCGCCATTTGACCCGGCGCGCGCCGGGCGAGCCGCCGCCGACGCTGTTTGACTACCTGCCCGCCGACGGTCTGCTGGTGGTGGACGAGTCGCACGTCACCGTGCCGCAGCTGGGCGCGATGTACAAAGGCGACCGCTCGCGCAAGGAAACCCTGGTGGAATTCGGTTTCCGCATGCCGTCGGCGATGGACAACCGGCCCTTGCGCTTCGAGGAATGGGAAGAGCGCGTGCCGCGTGCGATCTACGTGTCCGCCACGCCGCGCGCGTACGAGCTGGACAAGTCCGGTGATGCAGTGACCGAGCTGGTGGTGCGTCCGACCGGCCTGGTGGATCCCGAGGTGGAGGTTCGCCCGGTGCGTACCCAGGTCGACGACCTGCTCAGCGAAGCTCACAAGCGCATCGCGATGGGTGATCGCGTGCTGGTCACCACCCTGACCAAGCGGATGGCTGAAAACCTCACCGAATATCTGGCGGAACACGACATCAAGGTGCGCTACCTGCATTCGGACATCGAGACGGTCGAGCGCAGCGAGATCATCCGCGACCTGCGCCTGGGCGAGTTCGACGTGCTGGTGGGCATCAACCTGCTGCGCGAAGGCCTGGACATGCCCGAGGTGTCGCTGGTGGCGATCCTGGACGCCGACAAGGAAGGCTTCCTGCGCTCCACCGGCTCGCTGATCCAGACCATCGGCCGTGCCGCCCGCAACGTGCGGGGCAAGGCGATCCTGTATGCCGACCATGTCACCCGCTCGATGCAGGCGGCCATGGACGAAACGGCGCGCCGTCGCGAGAAGCAGTTGGCCTGGAACGAAGCCAACGGCATCACCCCCACCACCGTGGTGCGGCGCATCGCCGATATCATGGAGGGAGCACGCAGTGATGCCGGCAACCGGCGTGGCAGCAAATCAGCTGCCCGCGGCCGCGCCGCGGTCGCCGAGCAGGGCGCCGATTACGCCGGAATGAGCTCGCAGCAGGCTTCAGCCCTGCTCAAGAAGCTGGAGTCGCAGATGTACAAGCACGCGCAGAACCTGGAGTTCGAGGACGCGGCGCGGCTGCGTGACCAGATCCATCAGTTGCGCGAACAGGCCCTGCGCTGAGGTCTCCAAACGGATTGGCGGCGGGATATTGTCGAGCGTGCCCGGCTCCCGTATACTGCGCGGCTCGCGTAGCGGTTAAGGCGTGAGACGGGCGGTTAGCTCAGCGGTAGAGCACTACCTTGACATGGTAGGGGTCACAAGTTCGATCCTTGTACCGCCCACCAATTGAAATTCAGCAGCGGCGCGGCCTTCAGGGTTCGCGCCGCTTCTGTTTTGGCGGCGGGTAGCGCATCGAAACCGTTGCGCAGGGCGGCTTGCGGCGTTCCGGTGCACTCGCCAGCCGGCGGTCATTCGGTGCGTTCAGCCTGCCGGCGTCGCCGCTTCCAGCGCACCCAGTGGCGTTCCACCCATAGCAGGGCGCGGCGGGTGGGCCGCCGCAGAAACGGCAGGTCCTGCGCCAGCAGCAGAAGACCCAGCGGAAGCATCCACAGGCCCAGCAAGGGCAGGATGCTGAAGATGCCACCGACGATGAGCAGGATGCCGGCGGGAATGCGGATCCATCGCGAAGACGGCTCGCGCAACCAGCGAATGGCCCGGCTCACCGGGGTGGGCAATTCGCGCTCGATCCGGTCCAGTTGGCGGTTGAGCCGTTCTTCGTCTCTGTCAGTCATGCTTTTCGGTCAGCGCCATCCGCAGACAGACCATTGTGCCGGGAAACGGGAGGGCTGGTCATCGGCTCGGCTGGCGCGTGCGTGCTATTCCTCGTCGTCATCGTCGGAGGGCGGTGCCGCGAAATGGCGGTCTTCCGAATCACGTGCGTGCCGGATGGCGTTGCGCAAACGCAGATCCAGCTGGTCGAAATCGAGCACCACCTTGCCGGAGTGGACCGCTTTCACCGCCGACAAGGGCACCACGAAATCGCCCGAATTTTCGACGTAAACCACCAGTTCGGGCAGGCCATGCCTGAGTTCCCTGACGGAGCCAATGCCCTCCGCGCCGTCTGCCGTGAAAACCATGAAACCTTCAGCGATCTGTTCGCGCATGCGTCATTCCTCCGCTGGGCGGTCGCGACCGGATGAACCATGGCCTGGCGCCTTCTTTTCCGATTCGGGTCGCGCGTTCGTGTGCATCATGGACACGTGTCGCGTCTGGCTGCGGTGAAGGAAAACTGGCGACCTGAAGGTCGGGTTGCATGACGCTGACAAGCCGGATCGACGGCATGGCGAATCGTCACGTGAAGCGGGACCGGTGAGGCAGCTCGGACGGGCCGGTTCCATTCATGCCTTCAGGTCGAGCGCACGGCAGCCGGGTCCGCAAAACGTCTGGTCCAGACGACGTATTTGTCGACGAAGCCTTGCAGGAATTTTCTCGTGCCGTCGTTTTCGATGCTGCCGTCTTCGGCGATGAGGCCCTCCTTGAACTGGATGAACACTTCGGGCTGGGCCAGCAGCGGCATGTCCAGGTAAGTGAGCACATTGCGCAGGTGTTGTTGCGCCAACGCCGTGCCGGTGGCGCCGATTGAGGTGCCGATCACGGCAGCCGGCTTTCCCGCGAACGAATTGGTGCCCCACGGGCGGGAAGCGATATCAATGGCGTTCTTCAGCACGCCGGGAATCGATCGGTTGTATTCCGGGGTGACGAACAGCAGTGCATCGACGGATTCGATGTCCTGCTTCAGCCGGGTTGCCACCGCCGGGTAGGAGGGGTCGAAATCCTGCGAATAAAGCGGGAGGTCGTCGATGCGGATGGGCGAGAACGCGAACTCCTCCGGGGCGAGTTTCTCCACTGCCTTGGCAAGCAGCCGGTTGAAGGACCCCTTGCGCAGGCTTCCGACCATGACACCGATCTTGATCTGATTCATTTCCGAGTCCTCGTGAAGGCTGTGAAACAATGGGCGGGCCGCCGTCAAATGCGGATGAACCCTGAGGCGGTATCGCCGCGCCCAGCCTGTATTCTTTGCGGTCTGCCCGGGCCTTGACCCGAATGACCGACCGTCACCAGCGAATCCTTTCCATGGAAACCATCGAAACTCTGATCGACCAGGCCTTTGAGCGTCGCGACGCGTTGACCCAGGCCGAAATCGAAACCCACCTGCGCCCGGCCATCGGTCAGGTACTGGACCTGCTGGAGTCCGGCGAGCGCCGCGTCGCGGAGCCGGACGGCAATGGCGGCTGGACGGTGAACCAGTGGCTGAAGAAGGCCGTGCTGCTTTACTTCCGCATCAACGACAACGGGGTGGTTGATGGCGGTCCGGCACAGGCGTTCGACAAGGTGCCGTTGCGTTTCGCCCATGGCAACGATGCGGAGCTGCGGCAGCTGGGCGCGCGCGTGGTGCCCGGTGCGCTGGTGCGTCGCGGCGCGCACATCGCGAAAGACGCGGTGCTGATGCCGAGCTACGTCAACATCGGCGCCTTCGTGGGTGCCGGCAGCATGGTGGATACCTGGGCCACGGTCGGCTCGTGCGCCCAGATCGGGGCCGGCGTGCATTTGTCCGGTGGCGTGGGCATCGGTGGCGTGCTCGAACCGCTGCAGGCCAACCCGACCATCATCGAGGACAACTGTTTCATCGGCGCCCGCTCCGAAGTGGTGGAGGGCGTGGTGGTGGAGAAGGGCAGCGTGATCGGCATGGGCGTGTTCCTGGGCCAGTCCACGCGTATCTACAACCGTGCCACCGGCGAAGTGAGCTACGGCCGCGTGCCGGCTGGCAGCGTGGTGGTGGCCGGCAATCTCCCGGCCAAGGACGGTAGCCACAGCCTGTACGCGGCGATCATCGTCAAGCAGGTCGACGCGAAGACGCGCAGCAAGACCAGCATCAACGAGCTGTTGCGGAGTGGCGAATGAATCCGGTGCTGTATGGACTTCCGAACTGCGACACTTGCCGCAAGGCGCGCAACTGGCTGGCCCGGTTCGAGATCGCGCATGACTTTGTCGACTACCGCGCCCACCCGGTGCCGGGGGCGACGCTGAAGGAATGGGCGGCGCAACTCGGCGGCTGGGAGAAGCTGGTCAACAAGTCCTCCACCACCTGGCGCACCCTGCTGCCGCAGCGCAAGAACCCCGGCAGCGATCCGGAGTGGACGTTGTTGCTGAAGGAATATCCTGCCCTGATCCGTCGACCGGTGGTGGTGCCTGCCGATGGCCCGGTGAGCGTCGGCTTCAGTGACAACGGCTTCAAGAAACTGTTCGGGCGCTGACATGGGCAGCCATCGAGCACGCCGCTTCCGCGGCAACCTGCGGATTGAACGAGACAACGCGGCGCTTTACGGCCGGCTGGCGGAACTGGCGACCGATGCCCGGATCAGCCAGGTCTACCGACGTATCGCCCAAGGCGAGCAGGCCAATGCCCAATTCTGGGAGTCGCGTCTGCGCGAAATGGGCGAGATCGTTCCGCCACCGCGCATCGGCCTGCGCGTGCGGGCACTGGGCTGGTTTGCGCAGCACTTCGGTACCGGCTTCGTGATGCCGACGGTGGTGCGCATGGAACATGCCGACCATGCCGCCACGCCGGTGGATCGCAGCGGTCATCGTGATCATTTCGTCGCGCCGCATGAGGTCGGTCTGCGTGACCACCGGCACCGTACCGAGAGTGGCAATACCCTGCGCGCGGCGGTGCTGGGCGCGAACGACGGACTGGTATCCAACGTCAGTCTGGTGATGGGCATGGCCGGCGCCGCGACCGGCGACCGTGCGGTCTTGCTGGCAGGACTGGCCGGACTGGTGGCGGGCGCGTGCTCGATGGCGCTGGGTGAATGGCTGTCGGTGAACAGCTCGCGCGAGTTCTACCAGGCGCAGATCACCGAGCGCGCTGAACGCCTGGCGGTGGCGCCGGAGGATGGGCTGGAACACATTGCCGATATCTACCGCGAGAAAGGACTGGAGTCCGAGGCCGCCGACCATCTTGCCGGCCATATCGCCGAGACGCCCCGCGCCGCGCTGGACATGCTGGTGCGTGAGGATCTTGGCATTGACCCCGCTGAACTCGGTGGCTCGGCGTGGAGCGCGGCGATCTCCTCGTTCTGCCTGTTTGCCTGTGGCGCGCTGTTTCCGGTGGCACCGTATTTTTTCCTGGGCGGCGGCCGGGCACTGTTTGCCAGCGCACTATGCACTGCAGTCGGGCTTGCCCTGATCGGCATCGGCACCTCGCTGTTCACCGGCCGCAGCATGCTGTTCTCGATCGCGCGCCAATTCGGCATCACCGCGGCCGCGGCCGCGATCACCTACGGCGTCGGCCATTTGCTGGGCGTGGTGCTGACAGGCTGAGGTGGGGCCGGGACGGCGACGCTTGGTATGCTCCGTTCCTGACCATTCATGCATCCTGCGAGTCACCATGTCCGCCGTTCTCGACCTCAGTTGTGACCTGATTCGCCGTCGCTCGGTGACCCCGGAAGACGCCGGTTGCCTGCCGTTGATCGCCGACCGACTGGCCCGCGCGGGTTTTGCCGTGACTTCCCTGCGCCATGGCGAGGTCGAGAATCTGTGGATCACGCATGGCGCCGCCGGTCCGACGCTGATGTATCTCGGCCACACTGACGTGGTACCGAGTGGCCCGGAAGCATCGTGGTCCAGCCCGCCGTTCGAGCCGACCATCCGCGATGGCCGTCTATACGGCCGTGGCGCGGCCGACATGAAAGGCGCGGTGGCGGCGATGGTGGTGGCGCTGGAACAGTTTGTCGCAACCCATCCGGATCATCCCGGTCGGGTCGGCCTGCTGCTGACCGCGGACGAGGAGGGCGTGGCGATCGACGGTGTGCGCAAGGTGGCCGCGCATTTTCGCGAACAGGGTGAGTCGCTCGACTGGTGCGTGGTCGGCGAGCCATCGGCCAGGGCCCGGCTGGGCGACCTGATTCGCGTCGGTCGGCGCGGCTCGCTGTCCGCCACGCTCACCGTGCGTGGCGTGCAGGGTCACGTGGCCTATCCGGAAAAGGCGCTCAACCCGATCCACGCGTTCGCCCCGGCGCTGGCCGAGCTGGCCGTCGAGCGCTGGGACGAAGGCAACGCCGACTTCCCGCCAACCTCGATGCAGGTGTCCAACATCCAGGCCGGCACCGGCGCCAACAACGTGATTCCCGGCACGCTTACGGCGCTGTTCAATTTCCGCTACAGCACCGCCAGTCGCGCCGGGGACCTGCGCACGCGCAGCGAGGCGATCCTGCATCGGCACGGGCTGGATTTCCACATCGACTGGCAACTGTCGGGCGAGCCGTTTCTTACGCCGCCGGGTGGCAAGCTGCGCGATGCCGTGGTGGCAGTGTGTCGGGAACTATGTGGGGTCGAGCCGGAGCAAAGCACCGGCGGTGGCACCTCGGACGGTCGTTTCATCGCCCCGCTGGGCGTTGAAGTGGTGGAGATCGGCCCGGTCAACGCCACCATTCACCAGGTCGACGAATGCATTCTGGTGCAGGAGCTGGAGGCGCTTCCGGCCATCTACCTGGCCATCTGCGA
Organism: Rhodanobacter sp. TND4EL1; assembly: GCF_054061035.1. Classification (NCBI taxonomy): domain Bacteria; kingdom Pseudomonadati; phylum Pseudomonadota; class Gammaproteobacteria; order Lysobacterales; family Rhodanobacteraceae; genus Rhodanobacter; species Rhodanobacter sp. TND4EL1. Next base: position 1,079,627 of record NZ_JBSSDT010000001.1, on the reverse strand, counting down.
ACGCATGTTGGCGGGCTGATAGCGCTATCCCCTGCAACGCTCGCCGGGCGCCGGGCGGATGCCGGCACCAGGCGACCTTCACACCGCGTCGCGATTTGCCTGCGGATCCACCCGCAGGCTGACCTTGCGAGTCGCCTCGGGTGCACTGCCGATGGCACCCTTGCCGATCACGGCGCCGGTCGGTTGACCGGTCGGCGAGCCGCCGAGCGGCTCAACGGAAACGGCGAGCGCGGCGGCGGGGCCGAGTTGCGCCAATAGTGCCGGATCAAGTGCGAGTGTGGTGGGCTTGTCGCGCGCGATCATGCCCACCGAGATCGGTTTGCCGCCGGCTGGAATCAGCCACAGTTCGGGTGCGCGGCCTTGCTCGAAGGCGACCGGTGTGGCCGGCACCACCACCATGCGGGCGTGTTGCAGATCCATCGTCGCGGTCCAGCCGGTGCTGCCGTTGTCCTGCTGGATGGTGGCCGCCATGTAGCTGGCGTTGACTGCGGTGGGTGCTGGCACGCTGCGCGGCAGCGACACCACCACCAGCAGTGCCACGGCGAGCGCGCTGGCGCCAAGGCCGAGCCAGTGCCACAGCGGCAGGTTGTTCCACAGCCCCCCGCGTGATGGCGCCTCGGTCCGGGCGGGCGGATCCAGTTGCAACGCATCGCGGATGCGCACCCACACGTAGGGTGCCGGGGTGACATCCGCGATGCTGTCGGCCAGCGGAATCAGCCGACGCTGCCACATGGCCACGGCGGTGGCGGCCTCGTCCGAGATCATCACCTCCCGCGCCACTTCCGCGCGGGTATCGGCATCCAGTACACCGAGTACGTATTCGGCGTAGCGCAGGTTGTGGTTGCCATCGTCAATCGGTGTATTCATCGTTCAACGCCTCATGAGTCCAGGCAGGTGCGCAATTGCATCAGGCTGCGGCGGATCCAGCTTTTCATGGTTCCCAGGGGAACCTTGCAACGTGTCGCCAATTCGTTATACGTAGCGCCGGTGAAAAAGGCTTCACGCACCGAACTCTGTTGTTGCGGCTCCAGTTCATCGAGGCAGTGCTGCAGGCGCTGGTGCTCCTGGCTGGTCTCGGCATCGGCGGCCGGTGTGGGCTGTTCGTCGACGGTCTCTTCGAGTCGGGACGGATCGTCCAGCAACTCCTCTCGATGCTGGCGCAGGCGGTCGATCGCCTTGTTGCGCGACAGCGTCACCAGCCAGGTGATGGCGCTGGCCTTGGAGGCATCGAAGCTGGATGCGCGCCGCCACACCGTGGCATAGGTTTCCTGCAGCACCTCTTCGGCCTCGCCGCGATCGCGCAGCATGCGCAGGCACACGCCGAACAGCTTGGACGAGGTGCGCTTGTACAACTCGGCGAAGGCCCTCTGGTCGTTGCGTCCGGATTGCTGCAACAACCGATTCAGCTCGTCTCGTTCGGCGGGGCTGCTGACACTCATGATCGAACCATCCTGTAGTCACGAATTGCCGACGCCGGTTCACGCACGGCGAAAGTGCCCTTCAGCATGGGGGCAAGTGTCGGCCGCTGGCAAGCGCAACGCCGCGCCGTGCATCCGTGAGCCTTGCCCGGACGTATTCATCGGGGCAGGCATGCCGCCTGACTTTCTTCAGGGGGCTTGCCATGATCGCTTTTCGATGTGCCGCCGCTTTGTTGCTGCTGGCGGGTACGGCCAGCGCCTCTTCGCTGCCACGGCGCAACGCACAAGGTCTACTGGCGGATCGTGCCGGACACACCTTGTATCGCTACGATCCTGACGGCCGCTCAGGCATCAGTCATTGCAGCGGCGCTTGCGCTGCCGTGTGGCCACCTCTGCTGGCGGATCCGGCCGCGGGCCCGGATCCGGGCACCGGCTACAGCCTCACCCGCCGGGCCGATGGCAGTCGCCAATGGGTATACCGGGGCCAGCCGCTCTACCTGTTCGCCGGCGACGGCACGCCGGGCGACAGCGATGGTGATGGGGTGAACGGCAGCTGGCATGTGCTGCGCTGACGGCCGCCTCTGCGGCCTTGCATCCTTTCGGGCGCTTCGCTCGTACCTCTCATCACATGCGCATACCGCGCTGTCTGCGAGGGGAGTTCCAATGCATATGAATGGCAAGACCCGGATCGGTGGGCTGATCGGCCTGGCGCTGGGCGGTTGCATGCTTTCGGCCGTCGCCACGGCCGCCGGCAGTGATGCTGGCGGGCCGACGACGAGCAACAAGCTGCTGCTGACTGGCGGCGTGTCCCAACTGGAGGGCTCGGCTGGCGGCGGGCTCACGCCGTGGGCCGTGATCGGTGGCTATGGGACGCGTGACGAGATCGGTGCGAACGCGTTTTACACGCACGTGAACCTGCCGGACTACCAGGTGGACGGCGCCGGCGCGATGGTCGGCCTGTACAACCGGGTCGAGCTGTCGTTCGCGCAACAGCGCTTCGATACCGAGAAGGTCGGCGCGGCGCTGGGGCTGGGCGAGGGTTTCACCTTTCGCCAGAACATCGTCGGCGTGAAAGTGCGTCTGTTCGGCGATGTCGTGCTGGACCAGGACAGCTGGCTGCCGCAGGTATCGGTCGGCGCGCAGTACAAGAAGAACAACCAGGACGGCGTGGTGAAGTTTGTCGGCGCGAAGCGCTCGCAGGGCACCGATTACTACATCACCGCAACCAAGCTGTTCCTCGGCCAGAGCCTGCTGGTGGACGGTACGGTGCGTTTCACCAAGGCCAACCAGATCGGCATCCTCGGGTTTGGTGGCGACCTCAACAACTCCTACAAACCGGAGTTCGAGGCATCGGTGGCCTATCTGCTCAGCCGTCACTGGGCGATCGGTGCGGAATACCGGCAGAAGCCGAACAACCTCAGCATCGCCAGGGAGGACGACTGGTACGACGCCTTCGTCGCGTGGGCGCCGACCAAGCATGTGTCGCTGACGCTCGCCTATGCCGACCTCGGCAACATCGTCATCAAGGATCGGCAGCGTGGCCTGTATGCCTCGGTGCAGGTCGGCTTCTGAGCGACTGCGCGCATCCCTGATTGCCACCCTTTGCCCCACCGGGAGCACACCCATGTACAAGTACCACCTGCAAATCGTCACTCTTGCCGTCGCCATGACGCTCAGCCAGGGCGCACTGGCGCAAGACGCCACAGCCACGCCGCAACAGTCCGCGGCAATGGCCGCCAGCGCACCGCGTGATCCCGCACTGAAACCGGTGTTCGAGCAGTTCGGCGGCAAGCCGGGGCTGGTCAGGCTGATGAACGACTTCATGGACAACCTGATGGCGGATCCGCGCACGCACACGTATTTCGCCGATGCGGACCGCGAGCACATCAAGGTCGAACTGGTCGATCAGTTCTGCGTGATTCTCGATGGACCGTGCGTCTACACCGGCAAGGACATGGTGAAGGTGCATCGCGCCATGGGCGTCAATCGTGCGGCATTCAACGCGCTGGTCGAGGATCTGCAGACCGCGATGGACAAGAACAACGTGCCGTTCCGTGCGCAGAACAAGTTGCTGGCGAAGCTGGCGCCGATGCATACGGCCATCATCACCAAATAGCCATCCATCTGGATGTCGTTGTACGTGAAGCCGTGCTTGTGCATGACGCCGTCCGACAACCGTCGGGCGGCGCAGAAGAATCGAATGACCTCAGGGGGTCGCATGTATACGTATCGCATGGGTTTGATGGGGGCGCTGATGATGCTCGGCGCGTGCAGCATGGCGCCGCCGCAGCCGCGGGCCACTGCACCGGTCGTCGTTCCGGCGTTGCCGGCGCCATCGCCGTCGCCGGCAGCGATGCCGGAAATGGCGCCGCCAATGGACGCGGCGCCAGCAACCGCGATTGTGCCGAAGCCTGCACCGCCGCCATCGATGCCGGCTCCGCCATTGCCACATCCAGCCGTGACAGTTCATCCCGCGGCAAGGCCTGCTCCGACAAAGACGATCGCCGCGGCGACGATGCCTGTGCCGGCCACGTTGCAGCTCAATGGGCACGTGGATCTGGTGGCAGCGCGCGGGCAGCAGGTCGAAGTCGGCGAGCAGGCCGACACGCTGGTCTACTTCGTACCCGACAAGGGCGGCAGCCGCGCCCGGCCGGGGCGCTACACGGTCTATACCCACAATCGCGACTTCAGTCCCGAGGCGTTGGCCGTGCCGCTGGGCAGCACGGTGACCTTCGTCAATCTTGACGACGTGCGCCACAACGTCTTCTCGGTGACGCCGGGGGCGGCTTTCGACCTGGGCTATCAGGGCTCCGGCGAGAAGGCGAACCATGCGTTCAGTCGTGCCGGCATCGTGCTGGTCAGTTGCAATGTCCATCACTCGATGGAGCTGGACATTCTGGTGGTGCCGTCCGCCTACATGGCCAGGGTGGGCGCCGATGGCCACTTCACCCTGGGCGGCCTGCCGGCGGGCCCTGGCACATTGCACTTCTGGAATCCGCGCGCGCAACCGGCCAGCCAGAAGCTGAGTTTGCCGATGAATGGTGCAGTGAGCCAGCGCATCGTTGCGAGTCGGCCGCGCCTGACCACGGCGCTCAACGCCGGGGGCACGCGATGAAACCGGCCAGTCGGTCCCTGCTGTCGGGTATGGGTACCGTGCTGCTGCTGGTGCTGGTGGCGGCGGCCGGTGTCGTCTGGCAAGTACGCCGCATCGCCCATGGCCAGTCGCTGGATCGCCTGCACGTGGCGGCCACGGCGGAACGCGAACTCGAGGCGAACCGACTCACCGAATTGCAGTTGCGTGGCGATCTGCTGGCGCAGGATCCGGCCTTTGTCGACTACGTGGCGCAGTCGCTGATTCCCAACCCGCAACTGGGTGGCGCCATCGACAGCGCATCGATCAGCGACTTGCTGAAGGATCGTCGGCGCGGTTATGACATCGCCATGGTGCTCGATCCGCAAGGCCGCGTCGTTGCCGCGTCGGGCATCCTGCTGAAGGATCACGCCAGCATCCAGCGCGACGCTCTGGTCACCGGCACGATCAGTCAGCGCCAGCCGCAACAGGGCCTGTGGGTGGATCATGCCCAGCTGTATTGGGTGTCGGTCAGTCCGTTGCTGCGCGGTGGTGCCTTGCAGGGCGTGCTGATTGCCGCCAGTCGCGTGGATGACGCGTTCGCGATCGCGATCAGTCGCATGGCACACGTCGACGTGGCGCTGCTGATGCCACCGGTACCCGGCGCCGCGCTGCCGCCGTCCACCGGTCTGGGATGGACCGGGCCGGCGTTGTCCGCGCAACTGGCCGACGTGCTGGCGGTGAGCGACAGCAACGGACAGGCCGTGAACCTGACCGATGGCCAGCACGCCACGACCGCCTGGGTGACGCCGTTGAAGACGTCGGGCGAGCGCGCGGCGCTGGTGGCGATCGGTCCGGATCAGGATGGCGTTGCGGTCGACCCCGCAGCGCTGCCCTGGCTGATCGGCGTGGCCGGCTTCGGGCTGTGCGCCATGTTGCTGGTGCTGCTGCAGTGGTGGCGTACCTGGCTGCCCCTGCAGCGCATGCTTGCGGTGATCGAGTTGGCTGGTCACGGTGATCAGCACCTGACCATTCGCACTCGCGGCAGCGCCATCGTGCGGCGCTTGCGCGATGGCATCAATCCACTGCTTCGCCGCGCACGCTAGACGGGGCGCGGCTCGGCGTTGAATCCGGGCCGGACGCTGGCTGCAAGGTCAGCGTGTGCTGATCTGCGTCAGGCAGCAAGGGTGTCGGCCGGCCGGCCACCCAATCCGCGTGGCCGGCGCCGAAGTAGGGCGACAACGGGTGGTCGCTCTGCCCGCCGGGCATGTTGAGGATGCCGTCGGCCTCGTGGCCGGGCGACACATCCAGATGTTCGGACGCGCCGAAGCCCGGGGCTGCCACGTGCGGCATGTTGTTGTCACCGGCCAGCGGCTGGTCGGGCATGTCGATATGCCGGCCGAGCCAGCGCGGCAGGGCGGCGGACAGCGGATGCCGGATGTCGGTGCGGTTGATCTCGCCCCAGCGCCGTGCGGCCAGTCCACCGGGTTGGGATCCAAGCTGGCTCACCACACGCTTCGCGGCGGCGGTCAGCAGGGCGTGCCAGTCGGGATACGCGGGGTCGAGCAACTGCGGCGGCTGCGCATGAATCAGTGTCCACACGGCGGCCTCGGCACTGTTCTCGCCCGGCCAGCTGAAGTCGGGATGGCGCTGTTTCACGCGCGCCGCAAAAGGCGCCAGGGCGGCCTCGCTGACTTGCTGGCGGAATGCGCGTACGAGGCGGTAATCAACGCTGTCGACGGCAGCATGGCCGTGCCACGTCGCGGTGAGTTCGCGCAATTGCTGCAATGCCGGGTCGTTGGCTTTGGACAGGGTTTGCTGCAGCAGCCGCTGCCAGCGGGCGAGGAAGACGGCGCGGTCGTCCAGCTGGATGTCGAGCAGATTGCCGGAGGTGAAGCTGGCGCGCCCACGCAGGTCGTCGCGAATCTGCTGCGCGCGTGCACCAAGGTCATGGCCGCCGTTGCCGAGCAGCGCAAGCGCGGTGCCGTCGACCGTGCGGTTGTTGGCCGTCCACAAGCGTCCGTCCGCCGGATTCTCGATGCGCGGATAGTGCGCGGGCGACGCCCAGCCTTGCCAGCCGCTACCGGGTTTGGACCAGTCCGAGGGCAGCAGCGGATCGATGCCAACGCGCAACGGGATACTGTTGCCGGCAATCGTCCAGCCGATGTTGCCGGCGCTGTCGGCGACCAGAAGATTCTGCGGCGGCATGCCCAGCGTGGGCGCGAGGTCGAGGGCCTTGCTGACGCTCGGTGTGCGTTCCAGTTGCATCAATTCGATGTTGTACGCCCGCGGCTGGTCGGCGATCCATGCCAGCGCCAGCGGTGTGCCGTCGATGTCGACGCCCATGAGCGGACCCCAACGGGTGTCTTCGACTTTCAGGACCGTATCGGGCCGGCCCTTGACCTGGATGTGTTCGTCGTGGGTCGCGAGCGAGGCCCAGCCATCGGGCACCTTGTAGCGTGTCGGATCGTTCGGATCGCGCTGCACGCGCACCCAGTCCAGCCAGTCGCCGTAGCTGTTGGTGAAGCCCCAGGCGATCTGGCCGTTGGAGCCGACGATGATCGCCGGGGTGCCGGGCAGGCTGACGCCGTTGACGTCGCGCTCGCCGTTGGGCGCGGTGGCATCGGGATAGCGCAGGCGGGTGCGGAACCAGATGTTCGGCACGCGCAGGCCAAGATGCATGTCGTTGGCCAGCATGGCGGCGCCGGTGTCGGTGAGCCGGCCGGCAATCGCAAAGCTGTTGCTGCCCGGGCGTGGTGCATCCAGTGCCGGCGCCAGCGTGGCGGTGAGTGCTGTCGAAGAAGTGGCGGCCGGGGCGAGCTGACGCAGGTCGAAGACATCGACGTCGGGAATCACCGCCGGTGGGGAGAGCCGCCCGCTCAATGGCGCTTCCCAGTTCGGGTCCGGTGCCAGCAGGAAATCCACCAGTGGGCCGGGCAGCACCGACCGCATCTGCGCAAAGCGCAGTTCGCGCTCATTGCGGCCGTCGCTGTTCAAGTCCAGGTACATCGCGGCGATGACCTGCGCGCTGTCTTCCGAACGCCAGGGTTGTGGCTGGCTGCCCAGCAGCAGGTACTCCCACGGCCGCACGCGCAAATCGGCCAGGCCGGCATTCACGCCGTCGCGGTAGCGATCAAGTTCGTGCCGCTGTTGCGGCGGCATCCGGGCATAGGCCGTCTCGACCACGGCGCGCAGACGATGGCGACGGTGGTTGAGGTCGACCTTGAGTGCCGCAGGGCCCACCAGTGCCGACAACTCCCCGGCGCTCATCCGGCGCATCAGGTCCATCTCGAAAAAACGCTCTTGCGCGTGGACGTAACCCAGCGCGTAGCTGAGGTCGGTGCGATCCCTGCCGGCGAGCGTGACCGTGCCCCGTGCATCGCGGGTGATGCTGACGGGGGCCTCCAGACCAGCGGCGGGTCGGGTTCCGTCCAATCGGGCACGGCTGCCGGCAAACAGCCACCAGCCGATCAGACATGCCGCCAGCAGCAGCGCCAGCAGCGACCACAACAAACGACGGAGCAGGCGGTAACGCCGGAGTGTCACGGCTTGGCAAACACGGCGAAGATGCCTGCATAGGGCTTGACCATGAACGAAGGCGCACCGGCGTAGCCCTGGCCTTCGACATACAGCTGCGAAATGCTGCCATCGAGGTACAGGGCATCGCGGCAGCCCAGTTTTTCGCGAAACAGCCGTCCAAACGTGTGGAAGTTCACCGGCGCTTCGCTGGCGGCAAACACCACGTCGGTCGGGCTTTTGGCGCACACGCCGCTGCGCCATTTCAGGCTGGACGAATCGTCGAGGAACTGGTCGTTTAGCTTGCCGTCGATCAGCAGCATCGGGCCGGACTGGGTGGCATAGCGCACCGATTTTCGGTCTGCCTTGAAGGCCTCACTGGTGCGCACGGCGGCGTGACCGTCAGCATAGATCGCAAACACGCCGTTGGGCAGCAGCGAGAAATTGCCCGAGGCCGGATTGCCGTGGGCCAGGTTCAACGGCACCAGCGTCTTGCTGTCTTCCACATACAGCCCGAGTGGCGCGAACTTGTGGTCATAGATGCCGGCGTTGGCGGCAAACAGCAGCCGTTGCCCGTGCGTCTCGCCCCATTGGCGCAGTGATTCGATGCTGCTGAACGGCTGGCCACTGGACGGTTCCCGCCAATGCAGCGAAAGAGTTTCGCGCTTGAGGTCGACATGCACGATGCGGTAGTTCTGTCCTTCGAAGGCAATTTCGCCGCTGTCCAGCGCTTGCGCGGTGGGTGTGCACCCGGCAGCGCCGAGCAGCAGCATCAGCGGCAACAGCCAATGCAGGAAACGACCGACGGAACGGGAACGGGTGGGGAGCGGGGCAAAAGATGGCATGCGTCGATGGTCGCCGCCCTGTCGCGCCGGTGCAAGCCCGGCGGGCCTGCGATGATTGCCGCCTGCCGCTAAACTGGCGTTTTTCGCCGGTGCCTGCACATGCCCTATACCCCGATAGCGGCCACCCTGGGTTACGTACTCTCGCCTGATCGCAGCGAGGTGCTGATGATCCATCGCAACGCGCGCCCGGATGACCAGCATCTGGGCAAGTACAACGGGCTCGGCGGCAAGATGGAGCCGGGCGAGGATATCGCTGCGTGCATGCGGCGCGAGATCCGCGAGGAAGCGGGCATCGAATGCGAGTCGATGCAACTGCGCGGTACGCTGAACTGGCCCGGCTTCGGCAAACAGGGTGAGGACTGGCTGGGCTTCGTTTTCGTGATCGATCGTTACACCGGCACGCCGTTCATGACCAACCCCGAAGGCACACTGGAGTGGGTTCCCCTGGACCGGCTCTTGACCTTGCCCATGTGGGAAGGCGACCGCCATTTTCTGCCGCTGGTTTTTGATGCCGACCCGCGCCCGTTCCACGGCGTGATGCCGTACAAGGAAGGTCGCCTGCAGTCGTGGTCGTTCAGCCGTTGAGTGAAGCGGCAAAGGTCATTCGTATCGTCGCTGCGGTGATCCGCGACGAAGAAGGGCGGACTCTGTTGGTGCGCAAACGTGGAGCCGCGGTGTTTCAGCAGCCCGGCGGCAAGCGCGATCCGGCAGATTCCGACGACCTCGCTACGCTGGCCCGCGAGTTGCGCGAGGAACTGGGTTGCGAACTCATCTTCGATTCCGCCCACTTGTTGTGCCATTGCAGCGCAGCGGCCGCGAACGAGCCCGGCCATCGGGTCGAGGCAACCGTCTATACGGTGGCAGTTCGCGGCGCGCTCGTCGCGCAGGCCGAGATCGCGGAATTACGCTGGATCGATCCGACCGCACCTGACGTTTCGGTCGCCCGGCTCAGCCGCGAGCACATCCTGCCGCTGCTGCACTAGCCGTGGCGCGGGGCGAGCCTCGCCCGCTCATTTTTTGGGTTGAAGTGCGGCGGGCAGTGCCCGCCCTACGCCACGTCGCCCAACCAGTCCACGCTGCTGAACTTGCTGTGCGCCAGTGTTTCAGCCTGGATCAGTTCGCTGGTGCGCAAGGTATCGTCAGTGAGACCGTGCAGGCGGCGGAAGGTGGCGATCATGCGCTCGATCACCACCTCGCGCGGCAGGCCGGTCTGGCTGCGCAGTGGGTCGACCCGCTTGGCGGCGCTCTGGGTGCCCTTGTCGGACAGCTTCTCGCGGCCGATGCGCAGCACGTCGAGCATCTTCGTCGCGTCGATGTCGTAAGCCATGGTGACGTGATGCAACACGGCGCCACCGCGGTGCACCTGGGCGGCGCCGGCAATCTTGCCGCCTGCGGAGGTGATGTCGTTCAGCGGCTGGTACCACGCCTTGATGCCCAGCTCCGCCAGCGCTTCCAGCACCCATTCGTCGAGGAAGGCATAGGCTTCCTGGAACGACAGGCCCTTGATCAGCGTTTGCGGCGCATAGATCGAATAAGTGATGGTGTTGCCCGGCTCGATGAACATCGCGCCGCCGCCGGAAACGCGACGTACCACCTCGATGCCGTGGCGCTTCGCCGCCTCGCTGTCCACTTCATTGCGCAGCGACTGGAATCTGCCGATGACCACCGCCGGCGAGGCCCACTCCCAGACCCGCAGGGTGGGTGCACGATGACCTGCGCCGACTTCATGGATCAGCACGTCGTCCAGTGCCATGTGCAGGGCGGGGGACTGGGGTGCGGCGTGGATCAGCTGCCATGGATGGTCGCGCCAGTCGGTTCGCATCATGCCTGGGAATCCCCGTGCAAGGCGCGGCGCACAGCCACCGCGATCGCCTCCGGCGAAATGCCGTACATCATCACTTCGCTGTCCAGCGCGGCGGTGACGGCCTCGGCAAGTTCGGCTTCGCCCGTATCCGCGGGCCATGCCTCCAGCGCGCGGTTGATGGTGTCGAGCGCGCTGTCCGGTTCCAGAAAGAAGTCGCCACTGAGCTGCACGCCGGAAAGCCGACCGTCGCGCACGTCGAGGTCGATCACTACCAGCTTGCCGCCTGGCATCTTGTACTCACCGTGCATTGAAAGCGTCCCCTGCACCATGGCGGGATTATAACGTCGATCAGCGACCGCGACCGTGGAAATCGCCATTGCCGGCGCCGATCGAGATGCTGACGCCCCCGCCAGGGTGATCGCAACTGCCGAAGGCCTTGGTCACATTGACGGTACCGGTCTGGTAGCTGCCGCCGAAATGGTTGCCGGAAACGACGCCCATGCCCACGCTGCCGTGAACCTGCGCGCGGTTGTAGGCGTAATCGTCGCAATCGGACGAGGACGAGCTGTCACTGGCCACCTCCGTACGGCCCATGCGTCCGCTGGTGTCGCCGTAGTAGACGCCGGGGGCGCTGTTTGCCGAGGCTGGCTTGGCGACCGTGCTGCTGGCGGCGGGAACGTCGCCGGGAGGGAGCTTGAGGTTCAGCGGTTTGGCCGGCGCCTGCGCCCAGGCAGTGGTGCACAGCAAGGCCGCGAACAGGGCAGGGAGGATGCGTTGGATGGTCATGGCGAACTCCGGGTAGTCACGTGTTCAACGCGCGAATCCGCGTAGGCGTGCACATCCCTGTTGGAACGGCCGGATGCCGACAAGTTCCAGTGAGCCGCTTTGCAGCCGCAAGGCGGGCATTGCCCGCCGGCTCTTCGGCGGTGCGTCGCGGCCAAAAGCGGCGGGCAGTGCCCGCCCTGCCGGGCTGCAGGAGCACGTCCTGTGCGCGATGCTTTTCATCACGTAACGAAGGGCATTGCGCACGGGTGTGCTCCCGCGGCATTTGTTCAACCGGTGGTTTCGATCCGCTCGACCCGGCGCAGGCCGCGCGGCAGCAGGTTGCCCCGCGTGGCGCGGTTGCCGCCGTACTCGACCAGATCCGACCACTTCAGCGTCAGCTTGCGCTGGCCGGCGTACAGGGTGACTTCGCCCTTGCCCTCGCTGACCACGGCCACGCCGGCCACGCGCTCGTCGCCACTGACCAGCTTCGCCTTCGGGATCTCGATCAGCTTGTTGCCCTTGCCTTTTTCCAGTTCGGGCAGTTCGGCCACCGAGAACATCAGCAGGTGACCTTCGGTGGTGACCACCACGATGCGGTCGCGCGCCGGGTCGGCGCTGAGCTGCGGTGCCAGCACCTTGGCCTTGTCGCTGAGCGAAATGATCTGCTTGCCGGCCTTGTTGCGTCCGGTCAATGCCTCGAAGCGGGTGACGAAGCCGTAGCCGAAGTCGCTGGCCAGGATCAGCCGGTTGTCGTTGTCGCCGGCGATCACCGCGTCGAAGCTGGCACCCGACGCCGGGCTGAAGCGCCCGGTCAGCGGGTCGCCGTTGCCGCGTGCCGAGGGCAGGGTGTGTGCGGGCGTGGAGTAGGCGCGACCGGTGGAATCGATGAACGCCACCTGCTGGGTGGTGCGGGCCTTGACCGCGGCGAGCAGGCTGTCGCCCTCGCGATAGTTCAGGCCTTCGGCGTCCACGTCGTGACCCTTGGCAGCACGGGCCCAGCCCTTCTGGCTCAGCACCACGGTCACCGGTTCGCTGGCCACCAGCGCACTTTCGTTCAGCGCCTGCGCCACTTCGCGTTCGACCAGCGGCGAGCGGCGATCGTCGCCGAACTTGGCCGCGTCGGCACGCAGTTCTTCCTTGATCAGTGTCTTCAGCTTGGCTGGCGACTTCAGCAACACGTTGATGCGCGCGCGCTCCTCTTCGAGCTGGTCGCGCTCGGCATTGATCTTCATTTCCTCGAGGCGAGCCAGCTGGCGCAGGCGGGTCTCGAGGATGTAGTCGGTCTGCTCCTCGCTGAGGCGGAAGCGAGCCATCAGCACGGGCTTGGGCTCGTCCTCGCTGCGCACGATGCGGATCACTTCATCGAGGTTGAGGTAGGCGGTATGCAGGCCTTCCAGCAAATGCAGGCGGCGATCGACCTTGCCCAGACGGTGTTCCAGGCGCTTGGTCACCGTGCTGGTGCGGAAGGCCAGCCATTCGGTGAGGATGCGCTTGAGATCCTTCACCTGCGGCCGACCATCCAGGCCGATCATGTTGAGGTTGACGCGGAAACTCTTCTCCATGTCCGTGGTGGCGAACAGGTGCTGCATGGTTTCGTCCGCGTCGACGCGGTTCGAGCGCGGCACGATCACCAGGCGGATCGGATTCTCGTGATCGGACTCGTCGCGCAGGTCCTCGATCATCGGCAGTTTTTTGGCGCGCATCTGCGCGGCGATCTGCTCGAGGATCTTCGACGGGCTGACCTGGTGCGGCAGCGCGGTGATCACGATATTGCCTTCCTCGCGCTGGTAGACCGCGCGGGCGCGTACCGAGCCGCCACCGGTCTGGTACATCGCCAGCAGGTCGGCACGCGGCGTGATGATCTCCGCCTCGGTCGGATAATCCGGGCCCAGCACGTGTTCGCACAGCTCGGCGACCGTGGCGTTCGGCTCATCCAGCAGGCGGATGCAGGCGGTGGCCAGCTCGCGCAGGTTGTGCGGCGGAATATCGGTGGCCATGCCCACGGCGATGCCCATCGATCCGTTCAACAGCACGTGCGGCACCCGCGCCGGCAGCCAGCTGGGTTCTTCCAGCGTGCCGTCGAAGTTCGGCACCCAGTCGACCGTGCCCTGGGTCAGCTCACCCAGCAGCGCCTCGGCGATGGGACTGAGCTTGGACTCGGTGTAGCGCATCGCGGCGAAGCTTTTCGGGTCGTCCGGCGAGCCGAAGTTGCCTTGGCCCTCGACCAGCGGGTAGCGATACGAGAACGGCTGTGCCATCAGCACCATCGCTTCGTAGCTGGAGCTGTCGCCATGCGGATGGAATTTGCCGATCACGTCACCGATGGTGCGTGCCGATTTCTTCGGTTTGGCGGTGGCGTTGAGACCCAGCTCGCTCATCGCGTAGATGATGCGCCGTTGCACCGGTTTCAGCCCGTCACCCACGAAAGGCAGGGCGCGGTCCAGCACCACGTACATCGAATAATCGAGATAGGCCCGCTCGGCGTATTCCTTCAGCGGGATCTGTTCGTAATTGGCTTGCAGGTTCATGCGGTGATGTCTGATAAGTAGCGCGCAACGCGCGGATAACCGGTCGATGGTGCCAGAAAGCGAGGGGTTCTTGTAGGAGCGCGGCGTGTGCGCGAGCTCTTCATGCACGTCGAGCAGAAGCATCGCGCACAGGCTGCGCTCCTACGTAAGCGGCATTTGGTTACTCGCGCATCGCCTCGATACCCAGCTTCCGCAACTGCACCTGCACGCTGTCCGGGCCGGCCAGATGGGCGGCGCCTACCGCGATGAAAATGGTGCCAGGCTGCTGCAGCATTGCCGCGATCCTGCCGGCCCAGGCCTGGTTGCGCTGCACCAGCAGCCGTTGGTAAAGCCTCGGTTCGTGCTGACGCAGGTCGTCGTTGCCGAGGCGGGCAATGCTGTCCACGTCGCCCGCCTTCCACGCGTCGATCAGTTCGGTCAGGCGGAACGCGCCCTTGTCGGCCTTACGCATGGTCGATCGCAGCAGTCCCAGCTCGAACGGGCGCGGCAGGTCGGCGAGAAAGCGGATCTGCTGTTCGGCCGTTTCCAGCCCCCGCACGTTCTTGCCGGCATCAGTCATCTGCGTCTTCAGCTGTTTGTCCACGCCATGCTCGGGATCAAGTCCGGCCTTCAGCAGCGGCGCGACCGACAGCGTCAGCGCGGCCAGCCATGGACGCATCATGTTCAGCGTCGGCATGCCGCCCGGCACGCTCGCCTTGTTGGCCAGGAGAGACAGCCGATGCGCTTCGGACGGGCTGAGTTGGCCGCTCAAAGGATGCGCTGGATCCATCCCGTAGCGCAGCACCAGCGCCGTCATGTTGGCCGGGTTGTCGTCGATCAGCTCTACATACAGGGTCTGGCTGTCCGTCAGCGCCTGATCCAGTGCCGGGTAGTGCCAGCTGGCATCCTTCGGCATCAGGTGCACCGTGCCAAACAGGTAGATCGTGGTGTCGGCGTCCTTCACCACCCACAGCGCAGGATGCGCAAAGGCTGCCGCCGGAAGCAGCAGGAGCAGACAGAGCGAGATACGCGCAAACAGATGGTTCATGCCAGCGAGTGTTGCGGCAAGCGCCTGGGAGTTCAATGCGCCAAAGGTGCCAATTCGGGATGCATCAGCCTGTTGTCAGTCTGCCGCTTGAGGTGCGCGGAAGCTCTTGCTGTAAAAGCCCGATGAGTCAAAACAGCAGACACGCTTCTTGCCCGAAGAAAGCCTGTCGCAGGCACTGTCGACGCGACTCTTTCGAGTACTGGCCTGCTTGGCGGACTCCAGCCAGTGAATCCAGTCCACGCGCGCGATGGTGGTGGTGTCGTTCCAGGCAGCCGTGGCTGCCGGGGACGCCGCAAGCGCCTCGCGCAGGTCATCGGGCAACTGCGGTTCCGGTTCCGGGTCGGCGGGCGAGATTTGAACTTCAACGGTGTCGCCAGCATGCACCGCGGCGGTCTCACGCAACTCCTGGCTCACCTTGAGCCAATGACTCAGCTGGCCATCCGGTTCGAGCGTGGCTTGAAACGGACAGCCGTTGAGGGTGCCTTCGACGGAGGTTCTGCCACGCCTCGGCAAGGTGTCGCTTGCTGTCTTTGGCAGCACGAGAAACGCCCATGAGCCATCGGCTTCCGGGTTGGCAGGACAACGCAGTTTCGCCCTGAACGTAGTCGTGTTCGATGCTTTCATTTTCCGTTGCTTCATTCGATTTCGATGACGACCGGCGCGAGGGCGGCCAGCAGGATGGTGCGGCGCTTCATGATGCTGTCCGGGTGCGGGACCCGGAGGGCACCATGTGTCGGAGCCTGGCTGGCGACAAACCGCAGCCGCCCGGGCAGCTTCACCGCGGGACGCGATAACCGCCGGGTACACCGTTCGGGCTCAGCGTGATCTGCCACAACTGGTCGCGACGGCTGCGGAACACGGCGGCGGACACCGCCAGGTAGTAGCGCCACATGCGGTGGAAGCGTTCATCGTAGCTGGCGGGCAGGCGCGGCCAGGCCGCTTCCACGTTGGCCAGCCAGGCGCTGACGGTGCGGTCGTAATCGGCACCGAAGTTGTGCCAGTCCTCCACCACGAACAGGTCTTCCAGCGCGGTGGTGACCTGGCTCGCGGCCGGAATCATCGAGTTCGGGAAGATGTATTTTTCGATCCACGGATCCGTTTGCGCCGGGGCGCCGTTGCTGCCAATGCAGTGCAGCAGTGAAAGGCCGTCGACTTTCAGGCAGCGCCGCACGGTTTCGAAGTAGGAGCGGTAGTTCTTGCCGCCGACGTGCTCGAACATGCCGATGGAAAACACTGCGTCGAATGGCTCGTTGATGTCGTGGTAGTCCTGCAGGCGGATCTCGATCGGCAGGCCGCTGCAGAGTTCTCGAGCGTATTCGGCCTGCTCGCGTGACACCGTGATGCCGACGCCCTCGATGCCGTAGCGCTCGGCCGCGTATTTCAGCGCCTCGCCCCAGCCGCAGCCGATGTCGAGTACGCGCTGGCCGGTCTTCAGTTGCAGCTTGCGGCAGACCAGGTCGAGCTTGGCGGCCTGGGCGTCGTCGAGATTGTCCGCCTTGGCCCAGTAACCGCAGGAGTACACCAGCCGCTTGCCCAGCATGGCGTGGAAGAGGTCGTTGCCAAGGTCGTAGTGGACCTTCCCGATCTCGAATGCCCGCTCGCCGCGTTGCAGGTTGATGAAGCGCGCCTTGAAATGGGCCAGCAGGGTATCCAGCGTCTTCAGTTCATTGTCGAGCCCGGCAGTGAGCAGACGCGTGCACAGGCCGGGCAGGTCGTCGGTATCCCACCAGCCGTCCATGTAGGCCTCGCCCAATCCCAGCGAGCCGTGTGCGAACACTCGCGGATACAGTCGATCATCGTGTACCCGCAGATCGATCGGTGCGTTGCCGTCGATATGGATGCCGGCATGTTCAAGCAGCTGGCTGGCACGATGTTTCAGGTCATCCTGGCTCATGGATTGCCTCGCGACGGAAGGTTTGGGCGGGTCACTGTTTGTGGAGTATCTCGAAGCTCGCCGGCCAGCAGGCGCAGGTGGCGTCGACGGCAGCGTCGCGTACCAGTTGCAGCAAGCTCTCGGCTTGCGCATCGCGCAACAGGAACTCGATCTTGACCGGCAGGTCGTCGGCGAGCTCGAAGAATTGTTCTTCGTGCAGGACGCCATGCCGACCAAAACCGGAGATCGCGCGGAACACCGAACCGCCACCGAGTCCGCGCTTCTTCGCCTGTTCCAGCAGCCATTCGGACAGCAGCATGCCGTCGTGCCTGGCACGTGAGTGACAGTAGAACGTCAGGTGCACGCCTTGCTGCAGATTGTCCTGGTTCATGCTCATTCCCCGATCAATGGCGCAGCAGGCTGCGGGTGAGGGCTATGCCGAGCACGGTCATCGACAGGGAGCCGATCACATGCACGGCCACGTGACCGCTGAACCACAGGTATTGCTGACGCAGCAGCAGGGTGGCCGACTCGGCCGAGAAGGTGGAGAAGGTGGTGAGCCCGCCGAGGAAGCCGGTGAACACGAACAGCCGCAGCGCCGGCGACAGGGTCTGGAAGTGGTCGAACAGGCCCATCACGCAGCCCATCAGCAATCCGCCGGCAAGGTTCGCCGCCAGGGTGCCCAGCGGCAGGGTGGGGAACAACGGGTTGAGCAGAACGCCCAGCCCCCAGCGCAGCCAGCAGCCGATGGCGCCGCCGATACCAATGGCCATGAATCCGGTAAAGCCCACAAGCGCGCCTCCTGACAGTGATGTGTCCGGTTGCCGCGGTGGCAGGCACGCCTGCACCACCGGAAACCCGGGGAGCAGGCATCATCAACTTCAACGCGGAGATCGCGAGAAGCGGTTTGTTCCGGGTTGCCGCAACGTGCCGAAACGGGAGGCATGCCAACTCCCACGTCGCATCCTAGTCGATTCGGCCGCCCTGTCGTCAAGCGCGGCCCCCTATAATGCGCAGCCCGCCGCGACCAGCACGCCTTCATGACTACAGCCCAGCACACCGTGCGACGCAGCCTGCCGTGGCTGCTGGCCGGGCTGTCGATGATCGGACCCTTCTCGATCGACGCGGTGTTCCCCGCGTTTCCGTTGATCGGTGCACGCTTCCAGGTGGACGATACGGCGCTGCAGCAGCTGATCAGCGTGTACCTGCTGACCTACGCGGTGATGAGTCTGTTTCACGGCGCCATTTCCGATGCGATCGGGCGCAAGCCGGTGATCGTCACCGGCTTGCTGGTGTACGCGCTGGCTTCGATCGGCGCGGCGTCGTCCACGTCGTTTGCCATGCTGCTGACTTGTCGTGGCCTGCAGGGCGTGTGTGCCGGTGCCGGTCTGGTGGTGGGACGGGCGGTGATTCGCGACAGCCTGGAAGGGCCGGCGGCGCAGCGGCTGATGTCGCAGGTGATGATGATTTTCGGCGTGGCGCCGGTGATCGCGCCGATGGTTGGTGCGCTGTTGCTGCCGCTGGGCGGCTGGCATGGCATCTTCTGGTTGCTGGCCGCCTTTACCCTGTTGCTGGCGGTGTCGTTGATGCTCCTGCTGGATGAAACCCATCCGCCACAGCGACGCTCGCGCTTCGCACCGCGGCCACTGCTGGCCGGCTACATGGCGTTCGCACGCGACCGCTCGTTCTGGCCGCTGCTGGTTTCCAGCTCGGTCAACTTCGCCGGCTTGTTTCTCTATATTTCATCGGCGCCGCGTATCGTGCGCGAGCTGCTGCACCTTTCGGCGCAGGGTTTCCCCTGGCTGTTCGTGCCGGTGGTGATCGGGCTGATCAGTGGTGCCTGGTTGTCCGGGCGCATGGCCGACCGCTGCAGCGCCAAGCGCACGGTGAGCCTGGGTTATGCCTCCATGCTGCTGGCTTGCGCACTGCACGTGCTGCTGGCATGGGTGTTCCCGCAGCCGCGGCTGCCGTGGTCGATGCTGCCGCTGATCCTCCACGGCATCGGCGTGCAGCTGGCGTTCCCGACGATCACCTTGCTGTTGCTGGATCGCTTTCCTCACCATCGGGGCGGCATCTCTTCGGTGCAGGCGTTCGCCAGTCTGTTGCTGTGCGGATTCGTTGCCGGCGTGATGTCGCCGCTGCTTTCACTGAGCATGTTGCATCTGGCGATGGGGGCATCCTTGCTGACCCTGATCGGGGCGCTGGCCTGGGCCTGGTATCACGGGGTGAGCCGTGAACGACTGTCGCCGAGCGACGCGGACGCGGCGGCGGTGATGGCGGCGGAGATCGTCGAGCCGCGTTGAGTACGGGGATACGGTCATGCCAGGGGCGGCCCGTCCGCCAGGGCCACCGCTTCGACCGAGATCAGCACCGTGCCGCTGGCCAGCGCGTGGGCCAGTGACGGTGAGCGGTAACTGCCGTCGGCGAGCCAGCGTTGCCACACCGAGTCGTCAATCTTCTCGTTGACGCCGGTGCCGATCTGGCGGTCGGTCGGTGACTGGAAGTCCTTGTAGAAGCCGTACATGAACTCCTTGTAGGAGTCGCGGGGGACGCCGGTGTTCGCATCGGCGGCGGGTATCAGCAGCTCGCTGCAGGCCAGGCCGGCAGCGATCGCCTTGCGCTGCAACCAGGCCAGCGACAGGTCGGGCAGGGGGTCGGGCTTGCGGCCGGCGCCATCGCAGTCGTTGCCGCCACCGACGTCCGAATGCGAGCCGATGAACCAACGTTGCTCGATCTCGATTTGTTCGACCTTCTTGGAGCTCAGCGATTCGCCGGGCTTCACCGTAAACGGGTTGCGAGTCCATACCGCCGGTGCAAAATCGCCGCGGTGTTCATCCAGTGCCAACGCCTGATAAGCATATTTGACGATCTTGCTGAGTTCGGTGTCGTGGAACTGGTAGCGCGCCCGGGCAAAGGGAAACCACGAGGCGGTATCGGGAATGCCGAGCGAGCCCACGGTGTCCCAGACGCCAATGAAGTGGATGTCGATCTCGATCGAATGGTCGGCGCGAAACTCCACCGCCACCGGATCGTCCGGCTTGCTGTCGGCGTCGCGATAGAAATCGTAGGCGGCGGCAACATCGGACTTTGCCACGCTGCCGCCGTTGTCGCAGCGGAGCAGGCCGCATTTGCGGATGAATCCGCCGAGACTGCGTGCGGTGTAGGCACCCCGACTGAAGCCGAACAGATAGATCTGGTCACCGGGCTGCCAGTGCTCGCACAGCCAGCGGTAGCCGTCGGTCACGTTGCCGGAAAGGCCATAACCGAACGCGCCACCGAGCAGATGGGTGAGGCCGCCTTTCACCCCGACACCGGGAACGTAGTTGACCAGTTGCGGATGGCCGGCGTCGTCATCGGGCGCGATCAGCTGGCGCAGCCGCTCCACGTTGGTGTGGGACTCAGGCTTGTTCCAGGTGCCGTCGAACAGCAGCACCAGCCGGCGGTGGGCCATGGCGTTCTCAGCGCGGCGGGCAACGGTTTGCCTTGGACGACTGTAAGCCGCAGTAGCCCGCCCGGCCAGTGCCCCGCCATGGCGCATGCGAGAACCCGCCGCGCGCGTAAACTTGGCAGTTGCTCCCAGACATCTCACGGACAACGCCGATGGAACAGCAGACACAGATTGATCGGGCGCGCGCCTTTCGCGCGATGCACGCTCGCGGCCAACGCGTGTTGCTGCTGCCCAACGCATGGGATGCCGCCAGCGCCCGGTTGTTCGCCCAACGCGGCTTCGCCGCGATCGCCACCACCAGCGGCGGCATGGCCTGGTCACTGGGCTACGCCGACGGCGAACACGCGCCGCTGGCGGAGGTGGTGGCCGCAGTCGCGCGTATCACGCGCGTGGTCCAGCTGCCGGTGACGGTGGATATCGAGACCGGTTATGGCGACACGCCGCAGGCGGTGGCCAGCACCGTGCGGGCGGTGATCGCTGCCGGTGCAGTGGGTATCAATATCGAGGATGGCGCGCCCGGCCACGGGCCGCTGCGTCCTGTCGAGGAGGCCGTGGCGCGGGTGCGCGGCGCCCGCGAGGCAGCGGACGCCAGTGGCGTGCCGATCGTGATCAACGCTCGCGTCGACCACTGGCTGCAGGCGGACCCGGCCGACCCAGCGACTTTCCTGGAAGATGCCGTGCAACGGGCCCGAAGGTATCTGGCCGCGGGCGCCGACTGCATCTATCCGATCGGTCTGCGAGACCCGGCTGTTCTGGCGACACTGGCAGCGGCGCTCGATGCCCCGATCAATGTGGCGGCGGCTGCGGGCATGCCCGGTCTGGTCGAACTGGCCCGGCTTGGAGTGGCCCGCGTCAGCACCGCGACCCGGCTGGCCACGCTGGCACTGGGAGCGGTCGACCAGGCGGTGCGCGGGATGCTCGATGGTAGCCATTTCGAAGGCCTGATCACTGACTTCAGCTACGCCGATGCCCAGCGCTTGTTCGTGCCGGATTGAAATCCCGGCAGGCATTCGCGCGTTGCGAACATGGAATTGACGGGCGCTGGACGGGGGAAGGCTCACCCTCGCCCCGGTGTCGAACCTGGAGCACAGCCATGCCGTACCAGACAGTCAGCGAGTTGCCCGATTCCGTGCGTGACCACGTGCCCAGGCACGCGCAGGAAATCTACAGGGAAGCCTTCAACAGCGCCTGGCAGGAGTACGCCGACAAGGGTGAGCGCCGCGGCGACGAGTCGCGCGAGGAAGTGGCGCACAAGGTGGCGTGGGCCGCGGTGAAGAAGAAATACAGCAAGGGCAGCGATGGCGACTGGCACGCCAGCTAGCCGATCAGGATCACGGTATCTGCGAAATGTCCCGGCGCGGACTCAGTGGGGTAGCTGGCGCGCGATCAGGAAGCTGCGCGCATTGTCGGCGTCCTGCTCGAACCAGGCCCGGGTCGAGCCGAGCCGGAACGAGTAACCCCAGGCGTCCATGTCGGTCATCAGGCGCTCACGGCCGACACCGGGAAGTTCGTCCGCCAGCACGATCTGCAGGTAGCAGGTGGCGTCTTCTTCCTCGATCGAATCGGTGGCGTCGGTATGCACCTGCGCCCGTTGTTCCGGTGGCAGCACGATCAGATGACCAGCCTCGTGCAACAACGAATGCACCGGGGTGTCGTCACGCGCATAGACCGTGGTGCCGATGATGCCGGCCTCGTCATCACCCCAGAAGCTGCCTGGAATCGGTGCGCCATCGGCGACGCGTTGAAGCTGGAGGTCGAATCGGGCAAGCAGCGCGGCAGGCAGCTCGAAGCCGATCTGGCCCACGCGCATCACGCTGCTGGCCGGGTCGCTGGCGGAAGAATGGTTGTCGGGGTGCATGGGTGGGCGCGACGCGCGCAGTATCCGGCCGGGAAGGAGGCGCCGGGCGACGTGCCGTCACCCGGCTGGATGGCAGCGACTGCTCAGCCGGTCTGCGCTTCGCTCTTGGCAGGGAGCTTGCCGTCGGGCAGGGTCACCGAGAGTTCCAGGATTTCATGGCCGCTGTCGCGCTCGAAATTGATGTTGATCGCATCGAGATCGACATGGACGTATTTCTTGATCACTTCGAGCAATTCGTTGCGCATCATCGGCAGGTAGTCCGGGGCGCCGCGGGTGGAGCGTTCCTGCGCCACGATGATGCGCAGTCGTTCGCGCGCCACATTGGCGGTTGGTTCCGGCTTGCGCTTCAGGAAATCGAGAATACCCATCGTGATCAACCTCCGAACACGCGCTGGAGAAAGCCCTTCTTGGGCACGTCGATGAAGCGGAGCGGGCGCTCCTCACCAAGGATGCGGGCGACGGTGTCGCCATAAGCCTGGCCGGCCAGTGAATTGGCGTCCACGATGACCGGGATGCCGTTGTTGGAGGCGGTCAGCACGTTCTCCGATTCGGGGATCACGCCAACCACCTGGATACCGAGAATTTCCTCGACATCCTTCACGCTGAGCATTTCACCAATGGCGACGCGGGCCGGGTTGTAGCGGGTCAGCAGCAGGTGCTGGGTGATCGGCGGCTCGCCTTTCTCGGCGCGCCGGGTCTTGCTGGCAAGCAGGCCCAGGATACGGTCGGAGTCACGCACCGAGGAAACTTCCGGATTGACCACCACCACCGCGTGGTCGGCGAAATACATCGCCAGGTGGGCGCCCTTCTCGATGCCGGCCGGCGAGTCGCATACCACGTAATCGAAGCCGTCCGCGGACAGGCCGTCGAGCACTTTCTCGACGCCTTCCAGGGTCAGTGCATCCTTGTCGCGGGTCTGGCTGGCCGCCAGCACGTAGAGGTTGTCGTAGCGCTTGTCCTTGATCAGCGACTGCTTCAGCGTGGCTTCGCCGTGCACGACATTGACGAAGTCGTACACCACGCGCCGTTCGCAACCCATGATCAGGTCGAGGTTGCGCAGGCCGACGTCGAAGTCGATCACGGCGACTTTCTTGCCGGCCATGGCCAGGCCGGTGGCGAGGGAGGCGCTGGTCGTCGTCTTGCCGACGCCGCCTTTGCCGGAGGTGACAACGATAATCTCAGCAGTCAAGGGCCCATCTCCGCATGTTTGTTTTTGTTGTGGGTGATCACAGCTTGGCGATCATCAGTTTTTCGCCATCGAGCCAGCATTGCACGGACTGGCCCTCGAGGTCGTCAGGAATCTGTTCGAACACGCGATATTGCCCGGCGATCGCCACCAGTTCGGCGCGGAAGTCGGAAACGAAGATGCGTGCCTTTTCGTCGCCCTGCGCGCCGGCCATGGCGCGACCACGCAAGCCGCCGTAAATGTGGATGTTGCCATCGGCGATGACCTCGGCGCCGTTGGCGACGGCGCCGGTGACGATCAGGTCGCGTTCGCGCGCATAGACCTGTTGGCCCGAGCGCACGGAGCCGACATGCTGCTGTGCGCCGAGCACGCTGCCGGCGGCCGGGGTCGACAGGATCGGTTCGCGTTGCACGGCCGGGGCCGGCGCGGCGCGGGGAGCCGGCTCGGCGGCGACGGGCGCGCCCTGGGCCGGCTCGTAGGCAGCCCGGAACTTGGCGATCAGTGGCAGGCCCATGCGCTTGGCCAGCGCTTCGGTTTCGGCGGTGCCGTAGGCCAGCCCCACCGGCAGCATGCCGGCGCTGCGCACCGCTTCGAGCAACGCGTCGACGGTGCCGTCATCGGGCAGCTCAAGCAGGTGGCTCAGGTCGAGCACCACGGCGGCGCGGGCAAACATTTGGGGCGCGGCGCGCACGCGGCGCTCCAGCTCGTCGCACAAGGCGGCGGCATCGACGCGGCGCACGCGCACGCAGGCAATGCCGACCTGGCCGAAACGCAGGTCGCAGGCGTCGGCGACATCCATGCTGGCATTCATGCGCGGTGCTCCCCGGCGAGTCGCCGTGGATGGGGTTCAATCGGGTCCGGGCGGTCACGCTCGGCCAGCCACGGCACATCGGGAAGGCCGCCGCGTTCCAGCCAGGTGTCACGCACGTAGGCGTAGCTGGGCAGGTCGCGCGCCAGCAGGCTGACTTGCGGACCGTGGTCGCCCATGCGCTGCTGACCGACTTCCTGGAAACCGTAGGTGCCATGGAACAGCACCACCACGTCGTCGCGCGGTTCCAGGAACACCTCGCAGGTAAGCAGTGGCACGCGCACTTCGGCATAGCTGTGCACGTCGCAATAGAAGATGCGACCCAGGCCGTGGCGACGGTAGGCGTTCGCGATCACGATGCGGTCGATGTACAGGAACTGCGGGTAATGTTCGGCGAACCAGCGGTAGTTCGGACTTTCGTAATTGCCGCCTTCGCGCAGGGCAATCAGGAAACCGGCAAGCTGGCCATCGATTTCGGCCACGCGGAAGTACTCGGCGTGCTCGTGGAAGTAGCGCAACTGTGCAGCGTCGAGGGCGAGGATGGAGCGACCGGCAGCGTTGTTGAGCGCCAGTACGGCATCCAGGTCGTGCTCGCGCACGTCGCGGATGGCAAGGGCCATTCGTTGCTCCGCAAGGGTGGATTTGGGGGACAAGGCCGATCCGCGGTCTTGCACAAGGTCCCATTATGACATGCGCCCGGGGCGGGTACATCTCGCAATGGCACATGTAAAAGCTTCGTAAAACGGCGCGATTCCGCCGGCTGGGCATGACTTCTCGCGCATTGCGCGAATCGCCCGCGCGGCCAATGATGCGAGGATGCGCTGGCCATACTTCAACCATATCCGACTGCTTCGGTACGCAGGCTTCTTTACGTACCTGTCGATGGGCTCACCACTCGTTACCAGTTGGGCGGCCGAGCGCGTATCCGCTCTGAACCCGCTGCACAGCGCCAACTTCGCGCTGTTGCTGTGGACACTTTGCTACTTGGTGTTCGGCCTGATGTACTGGCTGATCACCGGCAACCTGGGGTCACGGCGCCACCTGCTGCTGAAACTGACCGGGCTGGCGGTGATGACGGCCACGGCGATGGCAGTCGGTTGGTACAGCCACAGCGGTCTGTCCGCGATGCTGATGGTGGTGATCGCCATGGTTTTGCCGTGGGTGCTGCCGACTTGGGTGGGCGTGCTATGCATACTGCTGCAAAATGTTGGGTTGGTGATGGTTTTCAGCAGTTTTCCGGACTACAGCGTGCAGTTGGCGATTCTGCAGACCTTTCTTTTCGAGGGTCTGTCGGTACTTGCCTTCACTGTATCGATGGTGGCCAGCCAGCAGGCCGAGCAGCGCGACGTGCAACGGCGACTCAACTCCGAGTTGCGCGCTACTCGTGCCTTGCTGGCCGAATCCAGCCGCATCGCCGAGCGCATGCGCATTGCGCGCGACCTGCATGACCTGATCGGGCACCATCTGACTGCGTTGAGTCTGAATCTGGAAGTGGCCAGCCATCTCACCAACGAAGCCGCCGGTGCGCACGTGCGCAAGGCGCAAAGCACGGCAAAACTGCTGTTGGCGGACGTGCGCGAGGTGGTCAGCGAGTTGCGTCAGGACGACGCGATCGACCTGACCCAGGCCCTGCGCGGGCTGGCCGAGGGTGTGCCTGGCCTGCAGGTGCACGTGGTGATGCCGCCGCGCTTCAGCGTGGAAGACCCGCGCCTGGCCCAGGTGCTGCTGCGCTGCGCGCAGGAAATCATCACCAATGCCGCACGTCATGCCGGCGCACGCAATCTGTGGTTGAACTTTGCCTATGCCGGGGAAGATCTGATCGGCCTGCACGCGCGCGACGATGGCCGCGGTGCCGAGAACGTCGCGCCGGGCAACGGCCTGTCGGGCATGCGCGAGCGCCTGATCGAGTTCGGTGGCAGCCTGACCCTGGACAGCGGGGCAGGCCAGGGCTTTGCCCTGACCGTGCGGTTGCCACTGGGCGAACACCCTGCGTTGGCCCATGCGCCCATCCGGCTTGAGCCACCTGCGCTCAATGTGTCGTAATCTGTGCAGTCGGCGCCGGGATGCGAAAGTGCGTCGGCGTTGGCAGCGGCTTGCCGTGCCAGCTGCGAGCATCACGTCATCAATCCATGTTTTCCCGAGGATCCGCGATGATTTCCGTTTGTCTCGTCGACGACCAGAATCTGGTTCGCCAGGGCGTTCGCTCGCTGCTGGATCTGGCCGAAGATATCCGCGTGGTGGCCGAGTGCGCCGATGGTGCGCAGGCCGTGCAGGATATTCCGCGGATCAAGCCCGACGTGGTGCTGCTGGACCTGCGCATGCCGAACATGAGCGGGCTGGAAGTGCTGCAGGCGCTCTCCGCCCGCAATGAGCTGCCGCCCACGATCATCCTTACCACCTTCGACGACGACCAACTTGTGCTGCAGGGCCTCAAGGCCGGCGCCCGCGGCTACCTGTTGAAGGACGTTTCGCTGGAGCAGCTGGTCGAGGCGGTTCGCACGGTCGCCGCGGGTGGCTCGCTGGTCGCACCCATGGTGACCCAGCGGCTGATGGCCGGGGTCTCCCGGATGCAGAACAACTTCACCAGCCTCGAGCAGCCGGACCCGCTGACCGAGCGCGAAACCGAGATCCTTCGGCTGCTGTCCGGCGGTTACAGCAACAAGGAGATCGCCAATTCGCTCAAGGTCGCCGAGGGTACGGTGAAGAACCACGTTTCCAACATCCTCTCCAAGCTGGGCGTGCGCGACCGGACCCGGGCGGTGCTGAAAGCGCTTGAAATGGGCATTGTGTGATGCCTGACCGGGCCGGGACCTTGCAAACAGGCGATTTCGGCGACTCGGGAGGGCGGTTTTCCAGCCCTGAAAAACGACCTTTCAGGCAGATAGCGTTCGAGCCTCTGAGCAAGTAACATCCGTAACTTCGGCAATTGCCGACCCCCTGCCATGGCCCTCGGCCCCCACCGAAGGGCGGGCCCGTGCGGAAGGCCGGGGCAACACTATCTAGGTATGGCGTAAAGACGCTTCGGAGAACTCTGGAATGATGCGTGTCTTTGAATTTCTTGTTGCCCTGGTCATCGTTGCGGTTATCGGTGTCCTGGCGGCTGTGGTCATGCCCGGCAGCGGCCATGTGGAACGCCAGCTGGTCATTGGCAAGGACATGCGTCAGGTCTATGACGTGCTCGACAACTACCGTCGCCTGCCGGACTACTCGGTACTGCGTTCGCTCGATCCCAACGTCAAGTTCAGCCTCTCCGGCAAGGCCTACGGCCCGGGCTCGGAAATCAGCTGGACCTCGACCGACGCCAAACTGGGCAATGGTGGCCTGACCATCGCCAGCGCCACGCCCGAGTTTGACCAGATCGACGGCAACACCAAGAGTGCCAGCATCGTCTGGAACCTGGACAACGACTGGCGCGGCCTGGACAAGCACTTCACGCTGGATCTGGAGCGTCAGGGCAACCGCGGTCAGCTCACCCAGGTGACCTGGTCGTATGACGTGTCCTACGGCTGGAATCTGGTCAACCGCTTCGCCAACCTCTACATCCATGGCGACCCGGACTCCTTCATCCAGTTCAGCCTGAACAATCTGCAGAACGTGCTGGCCGGCGTGCCGAACATCGACTACAGCCAGCTCATTCCGTACATCGAGCAGACCCAGCCCACTCCGGTGCTGCTGGTATCCAGCTCGATCCAGCGCAAGGACGGCCTGGAAGGGCTGGACGATGCCGTGGCCAAGGCGACCACCGAGGTCCAGGCGACCGCCAAGAAGCTCGGCGTGAACATCGTCGGCTCGCGCATCCTGATCACCACCAACTATGGCGACCAGACCTACACCTTCGATGTGGCCTTCCCGATCGACAGCAGTACGCTGACCGTGAATGGCCAGAGTGAGCAACTCACCGCGGCTACCCCGCCGTCGCTGGATACTTCCGCCGACCCCGCCGAGGCCAGCAGCGCCGCCGCTGCAGCTGACAGCGCGTTGGCCGCCGGCAGCCGCGATCGCTACGGTCGCCTAGTGGTGGATGGCAACGTGCGTGCCGCCCTGGCATTCGGTGGCGCAGCGCTCAAGGGTGTGTGGAACGGCACCTTCGCCGGCGTGCCGCAGACCCGCGAAATGCTGAAGGCTTATGCGCAGACCCACGGTTACAAGTACGACGAAGTCGTCAACCGTCCGTACGACAAGATTGCCACTCCGGAAGTGAAAGACGCCGGCGGCAACATCACCACCTACGCGAAATACGACGTGTATCTGCCGATCACCAATGCGCCGGAGAAGACCCCGGAGCAGGAAGCCGGTCTGCAGCCGCCGAGCCTGGACGACACCGCGGCGCCAGCTGCGGGCAGTTCGGCTCCGGCCCCGGCAAGCACCGCCGCCGCGCCGGCTGAGGCTGCCAGCGCGGGCAAATAAGCTCCGTTCTCGCGACCTTCCGCCGTACAGAAAGGCCCTTCCGTCATGGAGGGGCCTTTTTCTTTTGGCTCGTGACGGTTCGCTTGCGGTACATTGCACAGTCCGCGCCATGGCCTGACCAGCGTCCGACCGGCCGCGACGACCTTCCTCAATCCATCAGCGGACATGATCGAAACCGACCAGCTCACCCGATGCTATGGCCATCTCACCGCAGTGGACGCGCTGAGCATCCGCGTCGAGCCCGGTCAGGTACTGGGTCTGCTGGGCCCGAACGGCGCCGGCAAATCCACCGCGATGCGCATGATTGCCGGATTTCTGGTGCCCACCTCGGGCAGCGCGCGAGTCTGCGGTCACGACGTCAGTCGGGAGCCGCTGAAGGCGAAGCGGGCGTTGGGCTACCTGCCGGAAGGGGCACCGAGTTACGGCGAGATGACCGTGCGGGAATTCCTCCACTTCATCGTGCGCATGCGCGGGCTCAAGGCGG
This sequence comes from Rhodanobacter sp. TND4EL1, assembly GCF_054061035.1. Lineage (NCBI taxonomy): Bacteria > Pseudomonadati > Pseudomonadota > Gammaproteobacteria > Lysobacterales > Rhodanobacteraceae > Rhodanobacter > Rhodanobacter sp. TND4EL1. The sequence continues at coordinate 1,050,590 of NZ_JBSSDT010000001.1, read as the reverse complement.
AAACCGGATATCGCCGCTTCGAAGCCGTGGTGCAGCAGTTGCAGCTGGAAGAAGTGCTGGAGCTGGGCATCGATACCTTGTCCAAGGGCTTGCGTCGACGGGTCGGGCTGGCCCAGGCGATCCTGCATGATCCGCCGGTGCTGATGCTGGACGAACCCACCGACGGTCTGGATCCGAATCAGAAACATGCGGTGCGCCAGTTGATCGACGTGATGGCACGCGACCGAACCATCCTGATCTCCACCCACCTGCTGGAAGAGGTCCACGCGCTGTGCAACCGGGTGGTGATCATCGCGCGCGGCAAATTGCTGGCTGACGCCACGCCGGCGGAGCTGGAAGCACGCTCGCGTTATCACGGCGCGGTATCGTTCAGCGCGCCAGGCAGCGGCATGTCGCAGGAAATGCTGGGGCGTCTGCCCCAGGTGGCCTCGATCGAGGTCGATCCGCTGGATGGACGCATCACCGTGTTTCCGAAAGCCGGCGAGCGCATTCTGGAGCCGGTGGAAACATTGCTGCGCGAGCAGGGCCTGGAAGTCTCCGAGATACAGCTGGAGCGCGGCCGACTGGACGAAGTGTTTCGGCAGATCACCACCGCCGTCAGCGTTGCCGGGAGTCACGCGTGAGCCCGGTCAATGCGGTGCTGCGACGCGAACTGCGCAGCTATTTCGTCACGCCGGTCGCCTACGTGTTCCTGGTGATCTTTCTCGTGCTCACCGGCATTCTCACGTTCTATGCGGGTGACTTTTACGAACGCGGCCAGGCCGACCTGCAGCCGTTCTTCGTGATGCATCCCTGGCTGTATCTGATCCTGGTGCCGGCGATCACCATGCGCATGTGGGCCGAAGAGACCAAGGGTGGCACGCTTGAACTGCTGCTCACTCTGCCGCTGACGCTGTGGCAGGCGATGCTCGGGAAATTCCTGGCGGCATGGCTGTTCATGGGATTGGCGCTGGCGCTCACCTTTCCCGTGTGGATCACGGTCAATTACCTCGGGTCGCCCGACAACGGCATCATCCTGGCGGGCTATCTTGGCAGCTGGTTGATGGCCGGAAGCTTCGTCGCGATCGGCGCCTGCATGTCCGCACTGACCCGCAGCCAGGTGGTGGCCTTCATCCTGACGGCGCTGGTCTGCGTGTTGCTGATCCTGATTGGCCAGCCGCAGGTGGTGGATTTCTTCTCCGGTACCTTTCCACGCAAGCTGATCAATGCCGTGGCCCATTTGTCCATGCTGCGCCACTTCGAGGCGATTTCGCGTGGTGTGCTGGATATCCGCGACCTGCTGTATTTCCTGTTGAGCACCCTTGGCTGGCTGATTGGCGGCGTGTTGTTGCTCGATCTGAAACGGACCCGCTGACACCATGGCCGATTCGCGAATCCAACGAGTGCTTTCCACGCCCTTGCGGCTGACCCGGCGCGGCATTCTCTATATCGCACTCGTGATGCTGGTGCTGGTGTTCGTGCCGCTGATCGTGGCCAGCAGTCGCTGGCTGCATGCGTCGCGCGTCGACCTGACCACGGACCAGCTCTACACGCTGACGCCCGGCACCCTGCACATCGTCGACGGCTTGCAGCGGCCACTGCGACTGACCCTGTATTTCTCCGAACACGCGACCCGCGACCTGCCGCAATTGCGCAGCTACGAGCAGCGGGTGCGCGAGATGCTGCAGGAAATGGTGGCGCGTTCGCACGGCCATATCCGACTGCAGATCATCGACCCGGTGCCGTATTCCGACGATGAGGCGAGTGCCGAGGGCAGCGGCCTGACTGCGGCGAACGGCGGCAGCAATGGTGAGCGGGTGTTCTTCGGCCTGGCCGGCAGTGCCATGTCCGGCAGCGTCGACAGCGACACCAATGATGACCGCGTGCCGGAAAAAACGCTGTCGATCGCCTTCTTCGATCCTTCCCGCGAATCCTTTCTCGAGTACGACATCGCCAAACTGGTTTACGAGTTGAATCAGACCAGCAAGCCTCAGGTCGGCTTGATCAGTTCGTTGCCGGTGGAAGGCAATCCTGTGCTCAGCGAACAGCCTTGGAGCGTGTTTCAGCAACTCGGCCAGCTGTTTGATCTGAAGACGATCGATCCGGCATCGCTGAAGAAAATCGATGACCACATCAAGGTCCTGCTGCTGATCCACCCGAAGCAGTTGACGCCGGATGCGCAATACGCGATCGATCAATATGTGCTGGGTGGCGGACACCTGGTGGTGTTTGTCGATCCGGATGCCGAACTGGACACCTCGCCATACGGACCGAACAGCATCACCTTCCCCGATCATGCGTCGGACCTGCCGCGGTTGTTCAAGGCGTGGGGGGTGGTGTACGACCCGCACAAGGTGGTGCTCGACCGGGCTCGCGCACTGCAGATTGAACTGGCGGGCAGCAGTCTCAATCACCCGGCGATGCTGGATCTCGGCCCGCAGGAGCTGAACCGGAATGATGCGGTGACCGCCAGCCTGCAACGGATCAATGTGTCCACCGTGGGCTTCTTTGACCTGGCGCCGGATGCGCATGCGCGGCTGATCCCGCTGCTGCAGAGCAGTGCCGAGGCCGAGGTGGTGCCTACCCAGCGCGTGCTGGACGCCAGCAATGAGCCGACGGCGTTGTTGCAGAACTACACCCCGGACAACGCCCATTACGTGCTTGCCGCGCGCCTGCATGGCAGTTTCGACAGCGCGTTTCCGGAGCGAGCGGCCATGCCCGGGCATCGCGCGCATTCGGGCGACAACGCCGAAGTGATCCTGGTGGCCGACACCGACCTGTTGAGCGACCGCCTCTGGGTCGAGCCGCAAACCATGCTCGGCCAGACGATGATGCGGATCTTCGCCAACAATGGAGATCTGGTGACCAACCTGGTCGACAACCTCAGCGGATCTTCCGCGTTGCTGTCCATCCGTGGTCGCTCCACGTCGCAGCGTCCATTCACCCGGGTGCAGGCCTTGCGCAACGTGGCCGATCAGAAATTCCTGCAGAAAGAACAGGAGCTGGAAAAGGAACTGGCTGACACCCGGCGTCGGCTGGATGAGTTGCAGCCGGCCAAGGGCAGTCATGGCAGCACGGCCACGGCCGAGCAGCGGCGGGAGATCGAGCAGTTCCGCCAGCGCCAGCTGGAAATCAACAAGGAATTGCGCGACGTGCAACACCAGCTCAATGCGGAGATCGATGCGCTGGGTCTGCGGCTCAAGGTCATCAATATCGTGGCGATTCCCGGATTGGTGGTGTTGTTCGGCCTGTTGTACGGCTGGCGCCGGGGGCGCCATGGGCGGCGCCGCCAGTGAAAGCGGCAATCTGCCGCAACGGCGGAGTGCGGCCGCGGCTGACTCCATGCCCCCGCAGCGTTAAGCTGGGAGGTCGCCGGCGGCTGCCGGTGCAGAAAGAAGTGTCGGTGCAGTGAGCGCAACCTTGTTGAAATGGATCGTGCCGTGGGAGTTCTCGTGGGTGCTGCTCACGTGCTTCGTGGTGACCAGCGTGCTGTACCTGCGCGGTTGCCGGCGACTGCCGGTGCGCTTCAGCAGCAAGTTGGCGTTCTGGTCCGGCATGGCGATCATCTACCTGTCGCTGCACACTTATCTGGACTATTACGCCGAGCACGAGTTCTTCATGCATCGGCTCCAGCAATTGCTGCTGCACCACATCGCGCCGCTGCTGATCGTCGCGGCGTATCCGTCCAGCGTGTTGCGTGCCGGCCTGCCTTTGGCGTGGCGGGTGCGCGTGCTGCGGCCGTTGCAGCGCTCCTGGCCCTGGCGGCTGGTGTTTGGCGTGCTGTGGAACCCGACGGTCGCGACGCTGCTGTTCATCGCGTTCATCCTGGTCTGGTTGATTCCGTCCATGCAGACGCTGGCGATGCTGGACTGGCGCATCTATCGCTTCATGAACTGGAGCATGCTGGTCAGCGGCTTTGCGTATTGGTCGCTGGTGCTCGATCACCGTCCGCACCCACCCGGCCGGATGACCGCGGGCCTGCGCGTGCTGTCGCCGGCGATCACCATGACGCCGCAAATCGTGGCCGGGGCGATCGTCACGTTTTCCAAGACCGACCTCTACCCGATCTTCGAGATTTGCGGGCGGGCATTCACGTTCAACGTGCTCACCGGGCAGTTGATCGGCGGCGTGATCATCTGGGTGCCGTCAGCGCTGGTCGAGTCGATCGGTGGCCTGATGGCACTGCGGCTCTGGTTGCGCCTGTCCCGCAATGGTCGACTGCCGCGCAGGCTGCCACGCCCGTCTCCGGTGCGGCATGCGGCGGCCATCCACATCGCTTCGCCGGACTGAGCCGCGCGCGCCAGCGCCTTGCCCGTGGCACGACGACAAACGATGAAAAGGGTCGGGCGGGTTCGCGGCGGAGGCTCAGTGGCCGTGGTCGTGCGGCATCGATCCGTGGTCCATGCCCGGCATGGCATCATCGCCAGCGTCCAGCGCGTTCGCCGGCCGTGCAATGAAATCGGTGGCCAGCGTGCTGCCGTCGGCAAACTTCAGGGTCAGTGTCACGGTGTCGCCCGGCTTCACCGGCTGCCTGGGCTGCATCAGCATCAAGTGGTAACCCGCGGGGGCCAGTTCGGCCTTGCCGTGGGCAGGCACTTGCAGTGAGTCGACCGTGCTCATGCGACTGACGCCACCGGCCGTCGAGCTCAAATGCAACATGGCTTCGGCGTAGAGGGTGCTGCTGGCGCCGCTCAGCGCAATCGGCTGGGCGCTGTCATTTTCCAGCGTGACATAGGCGCCAGCCGGCAAACTGCCGGGAAGTACGCGAATCCAGGCATGGCTGGCGTGGATATGGTCGGCATCGGCGGCATGGGCGCCGCCGGCCAGCATCAGGCCGGCAAGCAACAGTGACAGCTTGGAAAATTTCATCCGTTGGCTCCCGTATCCAACAGCAGGTGCAGATCGTGGACGAGGTCGTCGCGCGATGCGGACGGCGTGGCCAGCACGCGTGCATGGCCATCCCGATCGAACACATAAATGGCCGAGCTGTGGCTCACTTCATAATTGCCGTCGGCATCGCCCGGTTCGCGGGTGAACGCCGAACGATAGCGTTTGCTCAGTGCCTCGACGCTGCGTGCGTCACCGACCAGTCCAACCGCCCGCTTGTCGAAGGCATTGACGTAGGCGTGCATGACCGCGGGCGTGTCGCGCGCCGGATCGACGCTGACGAACAGGATCCGTGCGTCGTCCGCGAGCGGACCCAGACGTTGCATCACCACGTGCAGCTGGGCCAGGGTCAGCGGGCAGACGTCAGGGCAGTGGGTATAGCCGAAGTACAGCAGCACCACCTTGCCGCGATAATCCGCGCCGGTGACGGCCTTGCCGTTGTCGTCGGTCAACTTGAAGTCGAGATCGGGCATGTGCCCGCTGATATTGGTCAGGCGAAACGGCAGTGGTTCACCACGGTGGCAACCGCCCACCAGCAGGCAAGCCACCAGCACCATCAGCAGCGGTGCGCACAGCCGGCGCAAGGGGTTCATGCGAGAATTCCTGATCTTCATCTTTTCAAGCATACGACACCGGCCGCGCGGTCGGGTTCGTTGCGTCGGGGATCAGGCACGCCATGCGACAAAACGTCTCTACCCGCACCGCCTTGATGGTCGGCTTGGCCGGCGCCAGTGCGGTACTGCTGGGTGCGTTCGGTGCCCATGCGTTGCGCGGTGTGTTCGATGCTCGCAGTACCGAGCTTTGGCATACGGCGGTGAATTACCACGCGTGGCACGCGCTGGCGCTGGTCCTGGCGGTCGGCCTGGGGCAGGGCCGCAGCGGCAGGATCGCCCAATGGGCTTTTGTTGCCGGCATGGTCCTGTTCAGTGGCAGTCTTTATGCACTGGCGCTGGGCGCGCCGCGCTGGTGCGGCGTGATCACGCCGTTCGGCGGATTGGCACTCGTCACCGGGTGGTTGGCGCTTGGATGGACCCTGCGCACGCGCAACGTCTGAGTCTTGCGGATGTCACCCGGCGGTCATGCCGGTGCGCGACCATGCCGGCATGGACACCAGCCATGATCTTGCTGCCCCGTGGGCTGTTACCGGATGGCCCGATTCGCTTCGGCGACGATGGCCACGTTTTGCCTTCCCGCTCGTTGCGCTAGCAGTGATCGGTCTGGCGTTCGGGTGGCCTGCGCCCGGCACGGACCAGCCGCAACGGACGGTGGGTGAACTGGTGCACTGGCAGGATGCACGGCACGACTGGTTGCTGGTGGTCGATCCATCCACGCGAGAGCTGGTGGTCTATGACGCGCTGGACGGCCGCCCGCTCAAGCGGCTGGGCGCCGCCGATGGTTTGCCCTTCGTGCGCTCGATCATGGCGCAGGGCAAATGGCTGTACGTCCGGGGGGAGCAACACCCGCGGGTTCGTCTGCTCGAATTGCCCGAGTTGCGAGAGGTGGCACTGGAAGCGCGCTAGCTCAGACCCGTCAGGGGCAGGGCGACATGCAGCACCAGGTCGGCACAGAAGTGGGCGAGCATGGCGTGTTCCAGGCCGTACTTCCAGAAAATGCCACCGAAGATCACGGCCACCACGGCGTTGAGCAGCACGATCCGTGCAATCAACAGCGGCGTCCCGGCCAGGCCGGCGCCGAAGGCGGCCGGCAGGTGCCCGGCACCAAAGAGCAGCGCGGCCACGATGATCGCCAGCACGAACATCCACGGGCGCGCCACGCGATGGTTGCAACGCGCCAGTAGCCAGACCAGCGCGCTGACCAGCAGCAAGCGGGTCTCCACCTCTTCCACGATGCCGCCATAGAAAGAGGCGAGCAGACCGCGCCAGGCCGCATCAATACCGGCGCCGTGCGCGGCCACCGGATGGGGGCCAGGCAATGAGATGCCGGTGACCGCGAGTGCTGCCAATACCCCCAGCAGCGCTACCAGCCACCAGCGCGACGGGGCTGCCGCCGGGTGCGGGAGTCGATAGACCCATGCCCGCAGCCATGGCGCGTCGAGGCGATACGGTGCACCCAGATACAAACCCAGCCAGGCCAGCAGCCAGCAGAACACGCCGACCTGCACTGCCTGGATCGCGGCGATCGCTGGAAGCGGGAGCGACAGCGCGGCGAACTTCTGCGGCAGCAAGGCGACCATGTACGGCATCAATGCCAGCGTGGCCAGCGCGCCGGCGCCGCCGAGCAGAAGTGCCAGTTTCAGGTGTGGCCCGTGTCTGGGCAGCTCGGGCGAGGGCATGTTCATGGCTCAATCCAGAGGCTTGATGAAGAAGCCGGCAACCTTGCCGTCCGGGTCGCAGACCACGCGTGCGTCGATCAGGTGCGGGCCGAAGTGCATCGAGGTAGTCACCACGTCGTAACCCTTCACCTGACTCAGCCGGGCCGGATCACGCCCGCCACGGGCACCGAACTTCTGTGTCGTCGTCGCCCACAGCTGGCTCAGTCGGTCGGCACTGAGCGCAGCCTTCATCCGGTCGTTGAAGTCCGTGGTGGCACCGTTGTAATCGCCTTGGTCGAGATGGTCCAGCATGCGGCCGGAGGTGGCCTGGCAGGGACTTTCCGCGGCATGAGCCAAGCCGATGCCGAGGCCAAGAATGACGGCGATGGATGCAGCAAGCTTCAGCATGACTTTCTCCCTTCGATGAGATTACTGGTGGTCGTCATCCGCCACGGGTTCCTGCTTGCCGGGTTTCAATCGGCCAGCTTTGCGCAACGCATCGCGCAGCACATACTCGATCTGCGCGTTGACGCTGCGCAACTCGTCGTCCGACCAGCGTTGCATGGCGTCCAGCACGCTGGCGCTGATGCGCAGTGGATAGGCTTTTTTGTCGGCTGCCATCAGGCCGCGTCAGTACAGCGTGCCGGTGTTCAGTACCGGCTGCGTACCGCGTTCCCCGCACAGCACCACCAGCAGGTTGCTGACCATCGCCGCCTTGCGTTCCTCGTCCAGGTTCACCACGCCGCGCTGGCTGAGTTGTTCCAGAGCCATTTCGACCATGCTCACCGCGCCCTCGACGATCTTGGTGCGCGCGGCGATGATCGCGCCGGCCTGCTGGCGCTGCAGCATCGCCTGGGCGATTTCCTGGGCGTAGGCGAGATGGCTGATGCGAGCTTCCACCACTTCCACGCCCGCCTTGCCGAGGCGCGTCTGGATTTCGTCACGCAAGTGCGAATTGATCACGTCGCCGTGGCTGCGCAAGGACGGTTTGCCGTCGTCATGGGCATCGTAGGGATAGCTTTGCGCCATCTGCCGCAAGGCTGACTCGCTCTGGATATGCACGTAATTCTCGTAGTCGTCCACGCAGAACACCGCTTCGGCGGTATCCAGCACCTGCCACACCACCACGGCGCCGATCTCGATCGGATTGCCGTCGTTGTCGTTGACCTTCAGTTTGCCGCTTTCGAAGTTGCGCACGCGCAGCGACAGGCGCTGGCGGCTGTAGAACGGGTTGGTCCAGCGCAGCCCTTCGTGGCGCACCGAGCCGGCGTATTTGCCGAACAACTGCAGCACCTGGCCTTCATTCGGAGCAACCTGGAAAAACCCCTTCAACAGGAAAGCGTCGACAGCCAGCAGGATCACGCCGGCGAAAATCTGCGATGGCGGCGGCGCGTCCGGATGGCCGTGGATGGCGGAAATCACCAGCCCTGCGCCGATCGCGCCAAGCAGCAGGCATACCCCGACGAAGGGAATGCCGGCGACGGAAAAACCAGTGCGTTCATTCATGACGAATCTCCCTGAGGTGGGAAAATTAGATATCAAAATGATATCTAATTCAAGAACCTCTCGTGGGGCCGTTGCCTGGTGCGGCTTCGCATCGCTTCAGGCCCGCATACAATGCCGGTTTGCCTGCTGCGGAGAACCCGATGAAGCCCTTCGGCACCCCTCATTCCGACCGCGCGCTGCGCGTCTTGCTGCTTGGTGCCGGGGAACTGGGCAAGGAGGTGGCGATCGAGTTGCAACGCTACGCGGTGGAGGTGATTGCGGTGGACCGCTATGCGGATGCGCCGGCGATGCAGGTGGCTCACCGCAGCCATGTCATCGACATGCTGGACGGCGACGCCCTGCGTGCGGTGATCAAGCTGGAAAAGCCGGACCTGGTCGTGCCGGAGATCGAGGCGATTCACACGCCGACGCTGATCGAACTGGAGAAGGCGGGGCAACGGGTGATTCCGACCGCCCGCGCGGCGTGGCTGACGATGGATCGTGAAGGCATCCGCCGGCTTGCGGCCGAGGAACTGGGCCTGCCGACGTCGCCCTATCGTTTTTGCGACGACGAATCGCAGTATCGCGACGCAGCAGCGGCCATCGGCTATCCGTTCGTGATCAAGCCGGTGATGAGCTCTTCGGGCAAGGGCCAGAGCGTGGTGCGCAGTGAAGATGAGCTGCAGCATGCCTGGGACTATGCGCAGTCTGGCGGGCGCGCCGGCAAGGGCCGCGTGATCGTCGAGGGTTTTGTCGACTTTGACTACGAGATCACCCTGCTGACCGTGCGGCATGTGGATGGCGTGAGCTTCTGCGCGCCGATCGGTCATCGCCAAGAGGATGGCGACTACCGGGAGTCATGGCAGCCCCAGCCGATGAGCGAGGCGGCCTTGGTCGAAGCCCGGCGCCAGGCCGCCGCCGTGACCGGCGCACTGGGTGGCTGGGGTGTTTTCGGCGTGGAGTTCTTCATCAAGGGTGATCGGGTGATCTTTTCCGAAGTCAGTCCCCGGCCGCATGACACCGGGCTGGTGACGCTGATCTCGCAGGAATTTTCGGAATTTTCGCTGCACGTGCGGGCCATTCTGGGTTTGCCGATTCCGGTGATCCATCAATACGGTCCGTCCGCCTCGTGCGCGGTACTGGTCGAAGGCGACGGCGCCGGTCCGCGCTATCACGGTGTGGCCGCCGCGCTGGCGGAGCCGGATACGCAACTGCGCCTGTTCGGCAAGCCGGCGGTCAAAGGACGACGGCGCATGGCGGTGACGCTGGCGCGGGCCGCCACGCTGGACGAGGCTGTGGCGAAAGCGGTGCGTGCGGCCGGGCAGTTGCGCATCGAGTTGTAACCCCGCCGCATGTCGACCTGATGCGATAGGCTTTCGTCTATCAATCGACGGTGTCGAATCGCGTTGCTCGCCGTCGTTGGCGAACCCATGATCGAGGAGAGGTGAGGATGGAAACCGAGGGATTCGCGCACTGGCTGGTGGTGCTGGTCGAGTTGGTCACCACGCTGGGCCTTCTGATTTTGGCCCTGGCGGTGATGGTGTTGCTGGCGACCTGGGTGGTCGATCGCAACCAGACCGGCAATGCGGTATTGCGCAACTTCCCGGTCATCGGGCATTTCCGCTACTGGTTCCTGCATCTGGGTGAGTTCTTCCGGCAATACCTCTACTCCAGCGACCGCGAGGAAATGCCGTTCAACCGCGCGCAGCGCACCTGGGTTTATCGCGCCGCGAAGAATGTGGACAACACCAATGCATTCGGTTCCAGTCGCGACCTGCGTGCCGAAGGCGTGCCGTTCTTTGTCAACGCACCGTTCCCGGCGTTGGAGACCGATCACGTCGAGCCGGTACCGGTGACGATCGGTCCCTACGCGCGCCAGCCCTACAGTCACGCGGCGTTCTTCAACATCTCGGCGATGAGTTTCGGCGCGCTGTCGGCGCCGGCCGTGCGTGCGCTGTCGATGGGCGCGGCCAAGGCCGGCATCTGGATGGATACCGGCGAAGGCGGCCTGGCGCCGTATCACCTGGAAGGCGGCTGCGACATCATCTTCGAGATCGGCACGGCCAAGTACGGCGTGCGCACGCCCGACGGCAAGCTCGATGACGAGAAACTGCTGGCGATCTGCGCGCACCAGCAGGTGAAGATGGTCAGCATCAAGCTGGGCCAGGGCGCCAAGCCGGGCATGGGTGGCCTGTTGCCGGGCGCCAAGGTCACCGCCGAGATTGCCGCGATTCGCGGCATTCCGGTGGGTGAGGATTCGCAGAGCCCGAATCGTCACCTCGACATTGCCAATGTCTCGCAATTGATGGACAGCATCGCCCATATCCGCGAGCTGACCGGCAAGCCGGTAGGTTTCAAGGCGGTGCTGGGTGGCGCGGAATGGATTGGCGAACTGTGTGAGGAAGTGCATCGGCGCGGCATCGAAAGCGCGCCGGATTTCATCATCGTCGATGGTTCCGAGGGCGGTACCGGCGCGGCCCCGCAGACGCTGATGGAAGGCGTGGGACTGCCCTTGCACGAGGCCCTGCCCGCGCTGATCGACATGCTGATCGTCAAGGGCCTGCGCGAGCGCATCAAGGTGGTCTGCTCAGGCAAGTGCATCACCGCTTATGACGTGGCGTGGGCGTTGTCGATCGGTGCGGACTTCGTCAACTCCGCCCGCGGTTTCATGCTGGCGCTGGGCTGCATCCAGTCGCTGCAGTGCAATCGCAATACCTGTCCCACCGGCATCACCACGCAGAACCCGAAGCTGCAGCGCGGCCTGGTGGTGACCGACAAGACCGAGCGGGTGTTCCATTATGCGAAGAACGTGATGCACGAGGTCGGCATCATTGCGCACAGCTGCGGCGTCAGCGAACCGCGCCAACTCAATCGCACGCATTGCCGCGTGGTCGGCGACGACGGTTTGTCGATCCCGCTGGAGAAGTTGTTTCCGTATCCGGCAGTGCCCGAGGTGCGATGCCCATGAACGCATCGGATTGCCATCTCGATCTAGGTTGCGGCAAGTTTCCGCGTAATCCCTACGGCCGCGGCGAGCTGTACGGCGTCGATATTCGCCCGCCGCCGAGCGCGGCCAATTTCGAGCACCGCGTCGCGAATCTGATGCTGGAACCGATCCCTTTTGCGGATGACAGCTTTGCATCGATCTCCGCCTACGATTTCATCGAGCACATACCGCGCGTGCTCGCTACGGCCGATGGTCGCGACACGCTGTTTCCGTTCGTGCGGTTGATGCAGGAAATCTGGCGTGTGTTGGTGCCTGGCGGACGGTTTTACGCGGTGACGCCGGCGTTTCCGAATCCCGAAGCCTTCGTTGATCCTACCCATGTCAATATCATCACCGACAAAACCCACAAATATTTCTGTGGCGAACAGCCGCCCGGCCGCATGTACGGTTTTCAAGGCCAGTTCGAAGTGGTGCGCGCGGAATGGGTGCACATCCACGATGTTTACAGTGCGATCGCGGGGTCACCCGAAAACCGATCCAGTCGATCCGGACATCGCGTGCTGAAGAATCTTTCGCGTCAGCTGCGGAGCTTGTCGCGCAGGTTGCGCGGCAAACCTGAGCCAGGTCGCGGCAAAAAGAAGATCTACTTCCTGTGGGAATTGGAGGTGGTCAAACCAGTGGTGCATCCTTGAAGGGTTGCGATGAGCGGATCGCTCGTTGCCACCTATGGCGCTGCCACCCAACCGTTCTCGGTGCGGATCTGCAGCGGCTTGAAGCGCCGCTTGTAATCCATCTTCGGGTGGCCGTCGATCCAGAACCCCAGGTACAGCCACGGGATGCGCCGGCGCCGCGCCAGCGCCACCTGCTGCAGGATCGCGAAGGAGCCCAGGCCGCGAGCGCTCTCGTCAGGGTCGTAGAAGGTGTAGACGGCGGATACGCCGTTTAGGCAGACGTCGGTAACGGCCACCGCGAGCAAGCGCGTGCCTGCGCGCAGCTCCATGAACAGGGTGGGGCTCCACGGTGCGGTCAGGAAGCGCCGAAAGTCGCTGGCCTCGGCGTCATCCATGCCGCCGCCCGCATGGCGGCCGTGCAGATAGCGCTCATAAAGCGCATGGCGTTCGCGGTTGTAACCGGGAATGCATTCGGTGATGACGATGTCGGTGTTGCGCGCAAGGCAGCGGCGCTGGCTGCGGTCCGGCTGGAAATTCGTCACATCCACGCGACACGGGGTGCAGGCTCGGCAGCCGGCGCAGTTCGGGTAGTACAGATGACCGCCGGCCCGACGGAAGCCGCGTTCGAGCGCGGGTCCATACAGCTGGTCCAGGTTGGGTGCTGCCGGATCGAGCACAAGATTTTGCGCCGTGCGATCGGCGTAGTAGCCGCAGCCATGGGGCAGCGTCTGGAACAGTCGGACGGGGTCGGATCGGCGCATGAGCCGATTCTAAGCTGCGATCAGATGCGTTCTGCGTGAAGGGCTCAAAACACGTGCAGATAGCGCAGCATCGCCATTGCCACCACACCCAGAACCACCAGCAACACGATGCGACGCACGCGGGCAACCGTGTGGCCGCGTCGGTCGGCCGCGGTGGGGTTGCGCGCGGCGGCCAGCTCCTCGCCGTAGCGCACCACCGGCTCGATTCCGATGTCGCGCAGCAGGGAGCGGGCGCGGGTGTAGTCGTCGGCGCGCGTGATCCATACCTGCGGCCAGCTGCCACGATCATCCTGACGCTGCGTATAGCTGAAGCGCTTCCAGGTCGATCGGTTGTAATTGGAGCGGTTGGACACGGTGGCCTCGATGCCATGTTCGGCCATCAGGGCCACCACGGTGTCGATGTTTTGCTCGCGGGGGGAGGTATAGATCTGGCGCATGGGCAGGAGTTTACGCGATCAGTCGCCCCGCACGCGGATCAGTCCTTCCTGCGCGGTTGAGGCAACCAGTCGGCCGTCCCGACTGAAAATCTGCCCGCGTGCGAGCCCGCGACCACCCTGGGCCGTGGGGCTGTCGAAGGTGTACAGCAACCATTCGTCCACGCGGAACGGGCGATGGAACCACAGTGCGTGGTCGAGACTGGCCATCTGCACGTTGTGGGTCATGTAGGAAATGCCGTGCGGCAAGGTGGCTGTGCCGATCAGGTGGAAGTCCGAGGCGTACGCCAGCAGCGCACGGTGCAGCACCGCGGAATCCTCGATCGGCGAGGTCAGCCGAAACCAGATGTGCTGGATCGGCGGACGCTTGACCGGATGCAATTCGTCCCGCGGCCACACCTGGCGGAATTCGAACGGCCCATCGATGCCCAGCCAGCGCTGCAGTTTCACCGGCAATCGTGCCAGCTCGTCGGGTGGCAGGGGCGGTTGCGGCGCGATGTCTTCCGGCGCCGGAACCTCGGGCATGCTGGTCTGGTGTTCCACGCCGGTTTCCGGGATCTGGAACGAGATCGAGCCATTCAGGATCGGCTGGCCGTGCTGGATCGCCACCACCCGGCGCGAAGAGAAGGTGCCGCCGTCACGGGTGCGCTCGACGCTGTAGACGATCGGCGCGCGGATGTCGCCGGCACGCAGAAAGTAGGCGTGCAATGAATGTGCTTCGCGAGCCGGATCCACCGTCTGCTGTGCCGCGGACAACGCCTGACCCAGCACCTGGCCACCAAACACGAAGCGGGTGCCGATATCGCGACTCTCGCCGCGGAACAGATTGTCTTCCAGTCGCTCAAGCTGCAGCAGCTCGACCAGTTCGGTGACGTGGTTGGGTGACATGGAAGCAGGCTCGACAGGACGAAGCCATCCATTATAGCGGTCCTCACGACGCCCTATGGCGTGGGGACGTGCTCCAGGCCGCTGCCCTCGAGCACGGCGGCCCAGGGAAAGAGCTGGCCGGGGTCAAGCTTGCGATGGATTTCCAGCGAGGCGTCGTCGCTGGCTGCCATCCATGCGGTGTCCAGCTGCTCATGACCGGCGATCCGGCGCAGGTTCGGAAAGCCACGCCGGAGCTCGGCCAGCAGGGCACGGAGCGCGGCGATCTGGGCCTCGGCGTACGGCTCGCTCATTTGCTGGTGACGGGAATCCCACCAGTGCGGATAGCGGCCAAGATTCACCAGCTCGATGCCGATCGAGTTCGGGTTGTGGCCGCGCACGTGATGCGCCACGCGGGTGCCTGGGACGTAGCGGTAGACCGCACCGTCGCGGTCAACGTAGTAGTGCCCGCTGTTGCCGGTGCCGCTGGGATGCAGCACCCGCTCGCCGTACTCCCGAGCCATGGCCAGGTCCGGCAGTTCGGTGCAGTGGATCACCACCAGCTCGACCGCCTCGGCAGGGCGCTCGGGCAACAGGTCGACATAGGGCAGTGGCTGGTCATGAATGGTCAGGCTCATGTGAGGCAGTTTCGCATGTGCCGCGGCCGCGGTGGAAACGCCGCCTGTTACCATGCGTGCCTTGCTTTCAGCACTTTCGATGGAGACCGCCATGCGCGGCCAGATCATTCTTTCGCACGGCTCCGACTCCAGCCCCGACGCGACCAAGGTCAGCCTGCTGGCCGCGCAGGCCGAAGCGCTGGGTTGGCAGACGCAACGGCCGGACTATCGCAGCGACGACGGCCGCGGCTACGCCGATTCGGTGGCGCCGCGGATTGCCCGCCTGCGCGCCACCATCGAAGCGCTGGACGAACCGCCACTGCTGGTTGGCTCCAGCATGGGCGCGTTTGTTTCCGGGCTGGTTTCGCTGGAAGTGCCGGTGGCCGGACTGCTGTTGCTGGCCACGCCCAGCGAGATTCCCGGTTATGCACGGAAATTCGACCTGCGCGCTCACGTACCCACCGTCCTGGTGCACGGCTGGCGCGACGACGTATGTCCGGTCGCCGGCGTGCATGCCTTCGCCGCGCGGCGGCATCTGCCGTTGCTGGTGCTGGACGACGACCATCGACTGGGATCGAGCATGGACATGATCAGCGCGCAGTTCCGCCTGTTGCTCGACCAGCAGGCCGCGGCATGAGCACGCCCGCTTCGCGTTCGTTCTTTGCCACCTGCCCGAAAGGCATGGAATACCTGCTGCGCGATGAACTGGTGGCGATCGGTGCTGCCGACGTGCGCGAGGCGCTGGCTGGCGTCCATTTTTCCGGCACCCTGGAAACCGCATACAAGGCCTGCCTGTGGTCGCGTCTGGCCAGTCGCATCCTGTTGCCGCTGGCCGAGTTCGACGCTGCCGACGACGACGCCCTGTATCGCGGCGTGCAGGATATCGACTGGAGCACGCATCTGGCCGCCCACGCCACCTTCGCGGTGGACGCGGGCACCGCGATGAGCAAGCTCAATCACAGCCAGTTCATCGGGCTGCGCACCAAGGACGCGGTGGTCGACCAGTTCCGCCAGCGCGACGGGTCGCGTCCCGGTATCGACACGGACGAGCCGGATATCCGCATCAATCTGCGCCTGCGCCGTGATCGCGCCACCGTGTCACTGGATCTGGCCGGTTCGCCACTGCACCGGCGCGGCTGGCGTGAGGAGCAAGGCGAGGCGCCACTGAAGGAGAATCTCGCGGCAGCCATGCTGCTGCGTGGCCGTTGGCCCGAGGTGTATGCCGCCGGTGGCGCGCTGCTCGACCCCATGTGCGGCTCCGGCACGCTGCTGATCGAAGGCGCGCTGATGGCGGCGGACGTGGCGCCCGGTTTGCGCCGCGAATATTTCGGCTTTCTCGGCTGGCAGCAGCATGACATCGCGCTCTGGCGCGGCCTGCTGGACGAGGCCACGTTGCGCGCCGAGAACGGCCTGCGCGCACTGCGCAGCGTGTTCTTCGGCAGCGATGCCGATTCACGCATGGTGCAGACGGCCAAACGCAACGCGCAGGAAGCGGGCGTGGCCGGCTTCTTCACCCTGGACAAGCAGGACGTGACCCACGCGGCACCGCCGCCGGGTATCGATTACGGACTGGTCATCACCAACCCGCCGTACGGCGAACGCCTTGGCGACCGGGCCGAGATGCCGAAGCTGTATCGCGCCGTGGGCGACGCCTTGCGTGCGCGCTTCAGCGGCTGGCGCGCTGCGGTGCTGGCCGGGGATGTCGAGCTTGGTCGTGCCATGCAACTGCACGCGGAGAAGCGCTACGCGCTGTACAACGGTGCGCTGGAAACCGTGCTGCTGACGTTCGACCTGAAGCCGCGTGACGAAGCGCCACGCGAGCCCAAGCCGCTGTCCGCCGGCGCGCAGATGCTGAAGAACCGGCTGGAAAAGAACGTCAAGCATTTGCGCAAGCGGCTGACTCGCGAGGGCATTCATTGCTGGCGCGCCTACGATCAGGACCTGCCCGAATACGCCGCCGCCATCGACGTCTATGGCGATACCCATGGCGATGATCACCTGCATATCCAGGAATACCGCGCGCCGGCCGACGTGCCCGCGGACGTGGCGCGCCTGCGCATGCGCGAGATCGCCCGGGTGGCAGGCGAAGTGCTCGGCGTGCCGCGCGAACGCATCGCGCTGAAGACCCGCGAGCGCGGCGAGGGCGGTTCAAAATACGGCCAGCTTGACCAACGCAACGAGTTCATCGAAGTGGAGGAGGAAGGCCTGAAGCTGCTGGTCAACCTCACCGACTATCTCGATACCGGGCTGTTCCTCGATCACCGGCTGGTCCGCGCGAAGGTGGGCGAACTGGCCGATGGCAAGTGCTTCCTCAACCTGTTTGCCTACACCGCCACTGCCAGCGTGCATGCGGCGGCCGGCGGCGCGCTGGAAACCACCAGTGTCGACCTGTCGGCCACCTATCTGGAATGGGCCTCGCGCAATCTGGCGCTGAACGGTTTCAGCGGCTCCAGCCATCGGCTGATGCAATTCGACGCGCTGGAATTCCTGCAGCGCGATCGTGGCCACTACGGCCTGATCTTCGTTGACCCGCCGACGTTCTCCAACTCCAAGCGCGCCGAAGATTTCGACGTGCAGCGCGATCACGTGAAACTGCTGGAGGCGTGCAACGAGCGACTCACCCGCGACGGCGTCATCGTGTTTTCCAACAACTTCCGTCGCTTCAAGCTGGATCGCACGGCGCTGGAACAGCATTTCGAGATCGAGGACTGGAGCGCTCCCAGCATTCCGTTCGACTTCGCGCGTCGCACCGATATCCATGGCTGCTGGCTGCTGCGTCGACGCAAGCCGGATCCGGGCATCAACCCCTGGGATACCGCGCGCATCAAAAAGTAAACCCTTCAGTTCACATTAAGCCGAATTCGACCAGCATTCGACCCGTACAACGGAGAACTCTCATGAATCGACGTTTCAGTGGTGCGGGCAAGTGGTCACTCATCGGTCTGGCCGTGGCAGCGGCGGTGGCGATGCCACTGAGTGCGTCAGCGCGGGGCCATGGCTACTACGGCGGTGGCTATCACGGCGGCGGCTATCACGGCAGTTACCAGGGCCGCGGCTATTACGGTCATGGCGGTTACAGTCGTGGTGGCGGTCACTGGAATGGCGGCCGCTGGATCGCCGGCGCCATTGTCACGGGTGCGGTCATCGGCTTGGTCGACAGCGCCCTGCGTCCTGCGCCGGTGTATTACGGTCAGCCGGTTTATCGCGAGCCGCGCACCGTGATCTATCGTGATGAGCCAGTGGTGACCCGTCGCGTGGTGGAAACCCGTACGGTGGTTTACGACGACTCCCCGCAGACGCGCTACATCCGTGACGACGGATACGATGGCGACGGCGACTGATCGCATGAGCGACGAAGACGCCTGAACAAAGGGCCCGGTCAATCCGGGCCCTTTTTCGTCTGAAGACAGCGGCGTTTCACTGCGCGGGCATGACCGTTGGCTGCTCGGCGCCATTGCCGTGTCGCCAGGCCTTCGCACTGAGCTGGTCGAACTGGCGCTTGTCGATCCGGCTCACCGAATCGATGGCACACGGCGGCTGATAGCGGGAACGCACGGTTTCACCGTTTTCGCCGCAGATCCGTCCTCGGTTGTTTACCTCATTGGAAGGGTTGGCGCGAAAGATCAGCCCCGGCGGTGGCATGCCCAGCCGCGGGCAGTCGTTGCGCAGTGTCACCAGATAGCGCCTGGGCCCCGTGCGAACGATGGCGGTGCGCGCATCCACGATATGCCATTCATTGATTTGCGTGGTGTCGATGCATTCACCGGCCGGAAGCGGCGCGTGGGTGACGACCTTGCCTGGTTCTCCGGCCCGGCTGACTCCGGGGACGGTGGTGAACGCCAGCAACAGCAGGGGTAGGATCAGCTTCATGGGCCTTGCCTCGCTTTTTCAGAGGACGCGAACCGTGATTCAGTCACGGCAGCTGCATGCCGGCATGCTTCGGCATGGGGAATGGCCAAGCGTTTTTGATCATCTTGTCACAGGAAGTGAACGGCAGGCCCGACATGTCACAAGAAGTGAACGGTTGACGCGGCATGCTGGGGATTATGCAGCTCACTTCTTGTGCAATCGACCGCGCCTCCCTTTCCTTCGCCAGCCACATGGCCTCGAAGGAGATCCATTAGATGGCTCCGCAGTCGCTGGCCGCCGGGGGTCTGTGCGCACGGTTCCGAAAGGTGCGGGCGCGCACCCTGGATCTTTGTGCCCACTTGAGTGCCGAGGATATGCAGCTGCAATCGATGCCCGATGCCAGCCCCGGCAAATGGCATCTGGCGCATACCACCTGGTTCTTCGAGCAATTCGTGCTCGGCCGCGATCCGTCGTATCGACCACGCGATCCGGCCTGGAACTATCTTTTCAATTCCTATTACCAATCGGTCGGTCCGATGCATGCGCGTCCCCAGCGCGGGCTGCTGTCGCGCCCCTCGCTGGACGAGATCCGCGAGTATCGAAAGCGCATCGACGGGAACGTGTCGAATCTGCTGGCTTGCCAGGACGATCCCGAGCTGGCGTCGCTGGTCGGGCTGGGCCTGCATCACGAGCAGCAGCATCAGGAGCTGCTGCTTACCGATATCAAGCATGCCTTCTGGTGCAATCCGTTGCGGCCCGCCTACCGCGCACCGCTGCCGGTGAGCACCGGCGCGGCGACCGTGCCAGTGCGTTTCATCGAGGGTGCCCGGGACATTGTGGAAATCGGGCATCGCGGCGAAGGTTTTGCGTTTGACAACGAAACGCCGCGTCATCGCACGCTGTTGCAACCGCATGCACTGGCCAATCGACTGGTGACCAATGGTGAGTATCTGGCTTTCGTGCGTGAAGGCGGCTATCGCGAACCGGGGTTATGGCTATCCGAAGGCTGGGCCACGGTGCAACGCGAGGGCTGGCAACATCCGATCTACTGGCAGGACGATCTGGCCAGCGAGTTCAGCATGGCGGGCCCGCGTGATATCGACCCGCACGAACCGGTTTGCCATCTCAATTACTTCGAGGCCGAGGCATTTGCACGCTGGGCCGGCGCCCGATTGCCGACGGAGGCCGAGTGGGAGTCTGCGGCCCAAGCCTTGCCGGTGGCCGGCAATCTGCAGGATCAGGATCGTTGCCAACCGCAGGCGGCCGTCGCTGGCGATGGTTTGCTGCAGATGTTCGGTGACGTCTGGGAATGGACCTCATCACCCTACATCAGCTATCCGGGCTTTCGCCCCTTGCCCGGTTCGCTGGGCGAATACAACGGCAAATTCATGAATGGACAGTGGGTGCTCAGGGGCGGCTCGTGCGTTACCCCGCGCGACCACCTGCGCGCCACCTACCGCAATTTTTTTCCACCTCAGGCCCGCTGGCAATTTTCCGGGCTGCGACTGGGACAGGATCGATGAGCAGCGTACAACCTTGCAGTTCCGACGACGATGATCGTCGCCCTCCCTTGAATGACCTGCTGGCGATAGCGCGGCATGGTCTGGGTCTGAAGCCGAAGCGGCTGCCCTCGTGGCTGTTCTACGACGAGCGTGGCTCGGCGCTGTTCGAGCAGATTTGCGAACAGCCCGAGTACTACCTGACCCGCTGCGAGGTCGCCCTGATGAAGACGCACGCGGCCAGCATTGCCGACAGTCTGGGCAGCGAGGTGAGACTGGTCGAATACGGCAGTGGCAGCGGATTGAAAACCCGCATGCTGCTGGGCGAGATGGATCGACCGGTGTCCTATGTGCCGGTGGAGATTTCCCCGACGCCGCTGGGAGAAAGCATGCAGCGCCTGGCTGAGGAGTTTCCGCAGCTGCCGCTGCAGCCGCTGTGCGCCGACTTCAGCAAGCCTTTGCGGCTGCCGATTCCACCGCGTGCGCCGCGCCGGACCGTGCTCTATTTCCCCGGTTCCACCATCGGCAACTTCGAAGCCCGCGATGCGGTGAATCTGCTGCGCAAGATGCGCAACGAGATGGGTGATGCCGGGGGCATCCTGATTGGCGTGGATCTGAAAAAAGACGTGCCCCGGATGGAGGCGGCCTACAACGATCGCGCCGGGGTCACGGCGGAGTTCACGCTGAACATGCTGGCTCGCTTGAATCGCGAAATCGGCAGCGATTTCGATCTGTCGGCGTTCCGTCACCATGCGCGCTACAACCCGATGGCTGGCCGTATCGAGACCCATATCGTCAGCAGCCGCGAGCAAGCGGTGAAGATCGGCAATGCCAAGGTCGGCTTTCGCCCCGACGAAGTGGTCCAGGTTGAATACAGCTGCAAGTATTCGCTGGAAGACTTTGCGGCGCTGGCGGACAAGGCGGGTTTGGCCGTGATGCGTGCCTGGACGGATCCGCAGCAGATGTTCAGCGTGCAATACCTGGTCCGAGCCAGCGCCGTGGCGCGCTGATCGGCCACGGGCCGGCGTGATGCCGGCCCGTGGTTGTCGTCACTTCACGCCGTAGAGATTCTTCACGTCAGCGGTGAGTTCGGCCTGGCTGTCCGGCCGTGCATAGAACATGTGGCCACCGGGGTACTCCTTCACCTGCACGCGAGCCGGATCGCCCATCGCCGGCATCTGGTCGACGGCCAGGACGGAAACCATGAACGGGCAGGACAGATCATCCCAGCCGTGTGCGATCAGCACACGCAGGCTGGAGTCGTTGGCCACGGCCTGGCGCAGCTGCTTGACCGAGCCTTCCTGTGCGTCGTCATCTTCGTGCCACAGCCGATTTACGTCATAGCTGAGTGCGTTGTAGCGGCCATCGACTTTCCAGCCCACGGTCTGCGTCACGAAATGGACCATCGCGCTGGTGGTCGGCGCGATGATGCCGTTGAGGATCGGGTCGCCGGTCTGCTGGCGCGGTGCGTACGGGAAGGGATCCCATGCGGTGACGTTGGAGTCGTAGCGGCTGCCCAACTTGCCTTCGGCGCGATAGACCTCGCGCAGGTAGGCCTGGGTTTCCAGACGACCACCGGAACGCTTCACGAACAGCGGATCCAGCCCGGTCAGTTCGGTGACTTTCTGGATCATCGCCTCGGTGGCAGCCGGATCGGAGCGACCTTTCATCAGCGTGGTGGCGTATTCGCCGCGCGTATAGGCAATGACCGGTGCCATCGTCTGCGCACTGAGCTTGCCCTCGCGTTCCAGATGCGCCGCGGCGATCGAAGGCAGGGTGGTCATCCACGGCAACGGCGAGACGGTGTCGTCGCTCCACGCACCCGGGTCCAGATACGGCGAGATCAAGGTCACGCCGCTCATCGCCACGCCCAGCTGGGTCTGCATGTACTCGGTGATGCGCGGGCCGCGGAAGCCGCCATAGCTTTCGCCGACGTAGTACTTGCGCGAATCCATGCGGCCGTTCTTGACCAGCCAGTCGTACATGATGCGCGACAGGTACTTGATGTCCACGTCGGTGCTGTAGAACTGC
The DNA here is from genome assembly GCF_054061035.1 of Rhodanobacter sp. TND4EL1. Classification (NCBI taxonomy): domain Bacteria; kingdom Pseudomonadati; phylum Pseudomonadota; class Gammaproteobacteria; order Lysobacterales; family Rhodanobacteraceae; genus Rhodanobacter; species Rhodanobacter sp. TND4EL1. The sequence goes on along the minus strand of NZ_JBSSDT010000001.1, from coordinate 1,028,294 downwards.
TTGGTCGCCTCCTTGTCGTCGACCAGCGCACGGCTGTAGCCGGTGCCGATCGGATCGATGAAGACGAGGTCGGTGAAGCCCAGCCAGGTGCCGGGGTTGTCGTGCAGGGTCGGCGTCTCGGACGGCGAATCGCCTTCGGCACCGAAGTTCACTTTCTTCGGGCCGATCGCACCCAGGTTGAGGTAGACCGAGGAGGCTCCCGGGCCGCCATTCAGCGCGAACGTCACCGGCCGATCCTTGCCGGCCATGGTGTAGGCGGTGAATACCACCTCGCCGGTGGTCTTGCCCTTCTCGTCGCGCACCGGCAGCGAGCCGACGGTGACGGTGTACTTCAGCGATTTGCCGTCGACCCGGGTGGTCTGCGAAACATGCGCATCGGCCGGGAATGGCGGCAACTGGAAACCGCTGCTGTCAGCAGCATCGGGGGTGGGCGACTTGTGGCTGTCGGCGGCGAATGCCGGCGCCACGGTAAGGCCGACCAGCACGAAGGCTGCCAGCAAGGCGGATTGGAGAGGTTTGCGCACGGCGCTTCCTGACGGACGAAAGCCTCAAGACTAACCGCCCATGCCGCCGCCGGACTGTGCAGGAAGGCATGGGTGTCGTCGTGCCAATGGCTTGCGCGCGCGTCAGAAAGTCACGTTGTCACGCCGCCGCTCAACCGGACGCCAGGGCGCTTTCGATGAACCGCTGCAATTGCGCCGCGTTGAGTGCGCCGGATTGCCGGCCGATTTCGCGGCCCTGCCTGAACATGATCAGGGTGGGAATGCTGCGGATGTTGAAGCGCGACGCCACCTGCGGCTGCGCCTCGGTGTCCAGCTTGGCCAGGCGCAGATTCGGTTCGAACTTGCCGGCAGCCTGCACGAAGACCGGCGCGAAGCCGACGCAGGGTCCGCACCATGGTGCCCAGAAGTCCACCAGCACCGGCAGGTCGCCGCGGCCCGTAACGGCATCGAAATTGGTGCTGGTCAGTTCCGCCGGACGACTCTCGAACATCGCCTGTTTGCAGCGCCCGCAGTTCGGGTGCTCGCTGATGCGCTCAGCCGGTACGCGATTCAGTGCGCCGCAATGCGGGCAGGGGATGGAAAGTGGTGCAGACATGGCAAACTCCGAAGTCCGGGCAGGCGGTGTGCGCCCATGCCGATCAAATGGCGGCTGGCCTTCGTGAATCCAAGTCAGATCGATCTGTTCCGAGCGTCACCTCCCTCGCGTCCGCCATGGCGACGGCTGGCCATGCTGGCGTTGGGTGTGAGCTGGACGCTGCCGAACAGCGCACTGGGACTTTTGATCGGCTGTCTCGGCGTGCCGTTCGGCGCCCGCATGCGTTGGCAGCGGCACGAGCGCGCGATCGTGATACGAAACTGGCCATGGGGCGCAGGCGGTGCACTGACCCTGGGCAACGTCATCGTGCATACGGGGCGGACGCTGGATGCGCGGTGCCACACCTACGCCCATCGAGCCGGTCGCGGCGCGGAGCCGTTGATCTCGCTGGCCGATCATGAGCGGGCGCATGTCTATCAATACATGGTGCTGGGTCCGCTGTTCCTGCCGCTCTACCTGCTGTGCGGCGGAATCAGTGCGCGCAATCCGTTCGAGGCGGCGGCTGACCGTTACGCGCTCCATGGCCGGGGCTGGTGGCCATGGAGCGCGTGAGCGGATTTCAACGCACGGGAACGCTGCGGGTGTAACGACGCAGGTGATAGACCCGATGCACATGGGACGCGCCCAGCCAGCCGCCCAACGCTGCCGCCAGCAGCGACAACAGGATGCTCAGGAACAGCACCCACATCGCCATCGCGGCGTAGTGGGCCGCCTTGTCGGCGGTGGCCTTGATCTGCGCCTGCGCGGCGCTGACTTCCGGGGACAGACCCTGCACCGTGGAGTCGATATCAGCCTGCGACATATCCGTATGAGCGGCCAGCAACGCCTTGGCCGTGTCCGGATGATTGGTCAGCAGCGCGGCGGTGACGGCGCCTGCCGTGCGCGGGTCAAGCCGCCGGGCCGGGGGAGCCTGCATCGGCATCATGCCCTGAGTCGGCATGTCACCGGTTGGCATCGCCGGCGCGGGAGCATTGGCTGCGGCAGTGTTGCCTGCAGCGCGGATCTTCTGTGACAGCTGGGCCTGCAGACGCACGATCGCATCATCACCCATGGAGTTCGCACTGTGCGCAGAGCCGCCGCCCCAGCTCGCGCTGTGCCGATGCATTCCGCCACCCGCAGCAGCCAGGCTGGCGCCGCTGCCGATGGCGCCGCCCATGCCCAGGGCCAGCATCACACCGGAGGCGGCAATGGAGAGGCCCCACACAGTCACGCCGTGCATCACGCCGGTCGTCTGGTCGTCCCGGCTGTCGAACCAGCTGGCAAACATGCCACCGATGAACAGCGAGACCACCCAGGTCAGCACCAGCCATGCACTCGTGGCTGCTCCGATACCCTTGGCGACGGTCTGTGCGTCATCGGGATCGAACGCGGAGAAACCCATCGCCAGGCCGGCCACGTACATCAGGAAGGCCACCCCGACCGCGACCAGCCAGCCTGCAATGATGGCGCCCCATCGCAGCGATGGCTGGGTGACGTCGACGACCGTGCTGCGTTCCACTTCTATCTGCGTCATGAGACTGTGCTCCTGTGACTGGTGTGGTACGGAATCTGCCGCCATTCAACGGCGGCTGGTACAGCGTTCCTCATGTGCAACCGCGTAGCAGGAACAGCACGATCAGCACCGGAATCGGAATGCCGAGCAACCACAGCAGCACCCAGCCAATCCCGCCTTTCTGTTTCTGTCGATCCATCTGCCGACGATAGGTTTCCATCACGGTTCGCATTGTGACCTCCGTATTCGTGCCGGTGACGCGGACGACAAGTTCGCCTGCGGACAGGCCGAAGTTGCTACGGAAGGCGTGGTAGCCGCGTGACGAAGCAGGTCGCACGGCGCGGGCCCGGCAATTCACGGGCGTGCCGTGCGCAAGCGAAAACGGGCGGAAGGTGGCAGCCTTCCGCCCGCTTTCAGGGGCCAGACAAGTGGTCGTGAAACTGTTCAGTGGCCTTGATGATCGTCCTTACGATGATCCGACGACTTCGACTTGCCATGGTCTGATCGCGCAGGTGTCGCATGGCCCGCGTTTCGTGCGGGCTGATTTGCCGGTGGCCGGTTTTGCGGAGCAGGACGTACAAACGGTGTCGAACGATTTGATGGCGCCGGCCGAGCCGTGACCTGGTCGGTGTGCTGCGACATCGGCGGATGCATCGGTCGGGACGCACCATGCGGTGCAGGTCGGTTGCCTTGGTGCTGTTCAGACTGCCAGGGGCGAGGCTGCATCGGCCGGGTCGAGGCCGGCGGGCGCGGACGATTGACTGTTGGACGCCCATGTCCCGGCGCACCGTACGCCGGCGGGCGATAGGGGTGACGGATCGGCGGCGGCGGTGGACGTCGCACGATGGGGCGACGATACCACTGGTCGCGCTCACGATAGAACGGACGGTTCCGGTAGTAATTGTCCCAGTAGTTGCCGATGACGAAAGTGACGATCGGGATGCCGATCCGGGCGCCATACGACGGCAGCAGCACGGGCTGGTCCTGGTAGACATATTCGACGTAATTGCCGGCCACCCAGCCACGGTTGCCAAAGGCGATCACGTCGCACCACTCCCAGCCTTCGGTGCAACCCTGGACATCGACTTCGGATCCGGCCGGGATCTGGTCGATCAGCGGATAACTGACATCGGGCCCGGCGCGCAGGTTGACGTTGCCGGTGACGTAGCCCTCCGCCGCATGAGCCTGCGCGGGAAACGCCAGCGAAGCCGATGCGAGTGTCAATGATGCAAGAGCAATCCGGATCAGAGGTTTCATGCGGCGATCTCCAGCGAAGGCTGTTGATCGCAGTATGGGCTCGCGTCCGAAGAATGGCGTCACGGCGGCGTGAGGTGGTTATGTCCCGTACATCGCCTTCGACTCAACTTGTCGTTCGCGCAACAAATCGCAACGCCACGGAGTTCATGCAGTAGCGCAAACCCGTCGGTGCAGGCCCGTCGGTGAAGACGTGGCCGAGATGGCTGTCGCAGCCCTTGCAGCTGATCGCGGTGCGCGTCATGCCGAACAGGTGATCGCTATGCTCGGTCACGTTGCGCGCGGCGATCGGCTGCCAGAAGCTGGGCCAGCCGGTGCCGGAATCGAATTCGGTGGCGGCGTCGTACAGCGCCGTGCCGCACGCCCTGCAGCGAAACAGGCCGGCTGCCGCGGGACGCTCGTGCTCGCCGCTGAACGCTCGCTCGGTACCGTCGCGGCGCATGATGTCGTAGGACGCTGGCGGCAACCGCTGCTGCCACTGTGCGTCGCTCAACACCAACCGCGGTATTTCGCGTGGACCGAGATCGCGCCCGTGGTCATCAAAGATATCCACCAGCACCTGGCCTGGCTGGCCCACCGGCGTGCCGGCCGCGGCGCGCACGCGTGAGGCGAGCAGTCCGCCGCCGACCAGCAGCACGGCACCGCCGGCGAGCGAGGCGCGCAGGAAGCGGCGGCGATCCATCGAGAGGGTTTCTTCAAGACGTGACATGGCAGCCTCCGGAACGGTGGGTTGAGGATCAGCCGAACGTGAAGGCGAATGCCTGCACGCCCGGGTCGAGGAAGGTGATTTTGAACAACCGCTCGCCGCTGCCGTTGGCCTGACGCACCAACTGATACAGACGCTGGCTGTCGATCGTGCCGTTGCCATCGGCATCGGTGTCCATGCCGTGGTCGGTGCCGGGCGGCTTGCCGTCGATGGTCACGCGGAAGCGGATCGGCTTGCCGTTGCTGGCCGGACCCAGCACCAGGTGCAGGTCGCGACCGCGAAAGCGGTAGACGATGGCGCCGCCGGCCGTGTTCAGTTGCGCATTCTCGCCGCGTACCGTCCAGCGTCCGTCCAGCGACCACTGGTTCGCCGCCAGCGTGCCGGGTGCCTGATAGTCGTGAGCATCGTCATGGGTCACCCGGCCACCGACGAAGTTCTGTGCGCGGGCATAGCCGACATAGGTTTCCGGCGAGCGGGTCGGGTCGTTCGATGCGGCCGCCTCGACGCCGCGATGGTCGTCCCTGACGTATCCGGTCGGGAGGTTTTTCTGGCCGGCTTCGGTCAGCAACTGGCGGATCACGTCCTCGCTTTCGTGATAGTTGCCCTCACCGAAGTGGTGGCTGCGAATCTGGCCCCGGGCATCGATGAAGTAGTGCGCGGGCCAGTATTCGTTATTGAAGCCCTTCCATATCGCGTAGTCGTTATCCAGCGCGACCGGGTAGTCCACGCCAAGATCCTTCACCGCCTTGATGACGTTGTCGGGATTCTTCTCGAACGCGAATTCCGGCGCATGCACGCCGATGATGACCAGACCGTGGTCCTTGTACTTGTCGTACCAGCCGCGCACGTAGGGCAGGGTCCGGATGCAGTTGATGCAGGAGTAGGTCCAGAAATCGACCATTACCACCTTGCCGCGCAGCGATTCGGTGGTCAGTGGTGGACTGTTGAGCCACTGCGTGGCGCCGGCCAGCGACGGCATCTGACCCTCCACCGGCAGCGGCTCGCCCGCTTTCAGCACGGGCTGTGGCGCCGGGGCCGGGCGTACCGCGTTGATCAGCTTCTGTTCGATGCCGCCAGTGCTGGCCAGCGAAACGCGGGTCAGCAGGCCGGTATCCAGGCCCAGCGCGATCGCCGCGACCCCGCACAGCACCAGCACGCCGAGCGCACGACGCACCCATTCACCGGCGCCGAGCGAGCGCTTCATCACACCGAATACCTTGCCGCCGATCAGCAGCGCCAGGCCCAGCGAAGTGGCTGCGCCGGAAGCATAGGTGAGCAGCAGCAAGGTGGTCTGCACGCTGGCGCCGTTCAGCGCCGCGCCGGTCAACAGCAGGCCGAGGATCGGCCCTGCGCACGGTGCCCACAGCAAGCCGGTGGCGACACCGAGACCAGCCGCGCCCCAGATCGAGTCGCCGTCACTCGCCGAACGCTGCGACAGGCGGTTGCCGAGCGCCACGAACGGCCGGCTGAACCATTCAGCCAGGTGGGTCGACAGCAGGGTCAGGCCGAGGAAGGCCAGCACCACCAGCGCGATGATCCGGCCGTACTGGTTCGCGTGCACGGCCCAGCCACCACCCAGCGCGGCCAGCGTCGCCACGGCCGCGAAGGTGATCGCCATGCCCAGCAGCATCGGGAAACCATTGCGCATGAACGGCTTGTCCGCGCGGGCGAACACGAACGGCAGCACCGGCAGGATGCAGGGGCTGAGGATGGTCAGTACGCCGCCGAGATAGGCGAGGATCAACACGAGCATGGGTAGGCATCCGTGGGGGGTTGTCTGGTCTTTCGCCGTCGGGTCATCGGCGGTTACCTCACAGTTACGAGGTAACTCCGGCGATGGATGCGGCGAATAGCTGGCAAGGGTCCCACGATGGAACATGCATGTCGCAAGCCTTGACTGCCAACGGCCTGATGAGCCTAGATAGCGGACTTTGTTTGCGAACGAGTCCCAGTCGGATCGTGCCAGTCGACTTCACCCGTACAGATGACACCGATTCCCCGGCCCAGCGTCGGGCTGAGTGGATGGCCGCTGCGCAGGCTGGCGATCGGCGTGCGTACGAGAAGCTGCTGGCCGATTCCGTGCCGTTGATCCGCGCTGCCGCGCGCCGTCAGGGTGTGGCGCAGGATCATCTGGATGACGTGGTGCAGGAGACCCTGATCACCGTGCACCGGGTGCGCCATACCTATGATCCGGCGCGCTCCTACGATGCGTGGCTGACCGCGATTGCCAATCGTCGCGCGATCGATGCCTTGCGCAGCCGTGGTCGCCGCGACAGTCGCGAGGTGCACGACGAACATGCCTTCGACAGCCATGCCGAAGAGGGTGACGCCAGCTCCGCCAGCGAAAGCGATGAGCGCGCGCAGCGCCTGCGCGAGGCGATCGCCGAGCTGCCGCCGGGCCAGCGGCAGGCGGTCGAGCAACTGGGTCTGCGCGAACGCTCGCTCAGCGAGGCGGCGGAACTGACCGGGCGCAATCCTGGTGCATTGAAAGTCAACCTGCATCGCGCCCTGAAGGCCTTGCGCGAACGTTTCCACGGAGAACCCTGAGGCCATGTCCGAATTGCGACCGCATGAGGCGCTGATCGACCTGCTTGGCACCGAGCTGGTGCCGGTGCGGCGTCTGTTGCCGCCCTGGCTGCGCACGGCCGGTTGGTTGCTGGCGGTGGCGGCGATCGCGGTGGTGCTGCTGATGCATTACGGCGCCGCCCCGATGCTGCTGCGCTGGGAGTCCACGCCGGACCTGGCCTGGGCTGGCATCGGCGCGGTGGCTACCGCGATCTGCGCCGCGTGGGCGGCGTTTGCGCTGGGCGTGCCGGGGCGCAGTCGGGCATGGGCGTGGCTCCCGCTGCCCGCGGCCGCGTTGTGGGTGGGAGCCAGTGGTCTCGGCTGCCTGCGCACCTGGATCGCGCCGGGGACCGAAGTGGCCGGTGTGCATCAGTCGGCCGACTGCCTGCTGTTCATCGTCAGCTTCTCGGTGCCGCTCTCGGCGCTGCTGGTGATCCTGCTGCGCCGGGCCTGTCCATTGCGACCGGTGCTGACCGCGGTATTGATCGGGCTGGCCAGCGCCGCGGCCTCGGCCAGCCTGCTGGAAATCTGCCACGCCTACGATTCAGCCGCCACCGACCTGCTGACTCATGCGGCGGCGGTGGCATTCGTGGTGGCGGTCAACGCCGCGATGGGTGGACGGCTGCTGTCCAAGGCGTAGGAGCGCACCCTGTGCGCGATGCTCTTCGTCGCGTGACGGAAAGCATCGCGCACAGGGTGCGCTCCTACAACAACGCAGTGTTCAATCGCGGAAGTTGTCGAACTGCAGCGGCAGTTCCACGTCGGCTTTGCGCAGCAACGCCATCGCTTCCTGCAGGTCGTCGCGCTTCTTGCCGGTGACGCGCAACTTGTCGCCGTTGATCTGGGCCTCGACCTTGAGCTTGGCGGCCTTCAGCGCCGCGACCAGCTTCTTCGCCACCGGCTGTTCGATGCCTTGCTTCACGGTGATTTTTTGCCGCGCGCCGCCCAGGTTCACTTCGGGCTCGCCAATGTCCAGCGCGCGGGCGTCGATTTTTCGGGCGGCCAGGCGGCCACGCAGGATGTCCAGCATCTGCTGCAGCTGGAAGTCGCTGGGTGCGCTCTGGGTGATCACCGAGTCGTCCAGCACGTAGCTAGCGTCCACGCCCTTGAAGTCGAAGCGGGTGGTCAGTTCGCGGTTGGCCTGGTCGATCGCGTTGGTCAATTCGTGCTTGTCGACTTCGGAAATCACGTCAAAGGAAGGCATGGGCGTGCTCGATGGAGGGGCAGGCCAGTGTAAGCGATGCCGCTGGGCGATAATGCGCGATCAGCAACACGCGGGAAGCCGTATTCGTGAAAGTGGACGTATTGATCATTGGCGCCGGAGCGGCTGGCCTGATGTGCGCCATCGCCGCCGGTCAGCGCGGTCGGCGCGTGCTGGTGGTCGATCACGCCAACAAGGTCGGCAAGAAGATCCTGATGTCCGGTGGCGGGCGCTGCAATTTCACCAACATGGGCGTCACGCCGGCCAACTACCTGTCGGCCAATCCGCATTTCGCCAAGTCGGCGCTGGCGCGTTACACGCCGTGGGATTTCATCGCGCTGGTCGAGAAGCACCGCATCGCCTATCACGAGAAGGAGCTGGGCCAGCTGTTCTGCGACGACTCCTCCAAGCAGATCGTGCGCATGTTGCTGGACGAGTGCGCCACGGCCGGCGTCTTGGTGGAATCCAGTTGCGGCGTGCAGCGCGTGCGCAAGACGGCGGAAGGTTTCAACGTGCAGACCGCGCGTGGCGAGGTGCATGCCGAGTCGCTGGTGGTCGCCAGCGGCGGTTTGTCGATTCCGAGCATGGGCGCCAGTGGTTTTGGCTACGAGTTGGCGCGACAGTTCGGTCACGACGTACTGCCGACGCACGCCGGACTGGTGCCGCTGACCCTGAGCGGCAAACATCAGGAGCACTATCAGGATCTTTCAGGCGTGGCGCTGCCGCTGGTGGAAGCGCGCGTCGGCAAGCAGGGATTTCGTGCCGGCTTGTTGTTCACCCATCGTGGCATCAGCGGTCCGGCGATTCTGCAGATTTCCTCGTACTGGAAGCCCGCAGATGATCTTCGCATTGATCTGCTGCCGGATCAGGATGCCAGCGCGTGGTTGGTTGAACAGCGCACGGCGCGACCGCTGGCGGAATTGAAAACCGTACTCGGTGAGGTACTGCCGAAGCGGCTGGCGCAGCGCTTGTGCGAGCAATGGTTCGAAAGTCGCCCGATGCGCCAGTACCGCGAGGCCGAGCTGGAACAGATCGGCGCGCAACTCAACGCCTGGCCGATCACCGCCAGCGGCACCGAAGGCTACCGCACTGCCGAAGTCACGCTGGGTGGCGTCGACACCGACGGCCTGTCGTCCAGCACGATGCAATCAAAAATGGTGCCCGGCCTGTACTTCATTGGCGAAGTGGTCGACGTGACCGGGTGGCTCGGTGGCTACAATTTCCAGTGGGCATGGGCATCGGGGCAGGCGGCGGGCGCGGTGGTCTAGAAGTCCGACCCGTGGTGCCGGCAACGCGGTCTGGACGTGTTGCCCGGCTGGCGACAAGCGGTTTTCCGACGCGGGGTGTTTCGCGGTTCGTGAACGCCGTGCGTGTTTCACTGCGCGCCGGATCAAACTGAGGAAAAGTCATGAAAATCGGGTTCATCGGTCTCGGCGCCATGGGCAGCGCGATGGCCAGCAACCTTGTGGTGGCGGGCCACAGCGTCACCGTGTGGAACCGTTCCGAGGCGGCTTGCGCGCCGCTGGCGTCATTGGGCGCGAAAGTGGCGAGCACGCCCGACCGTGCTGCGCAGGGCGAGGTTTTGTGCAGCATGCTTGCCAACGACCAGGCCGTACGGGAGGTGTTTTTCGATCAGGGCCTGATCGATGCGATGGATCGCGGCATGGTGCATGTGAACCATGCCACCATCTCGGTGGCGCTGGCCCGGGAGCTGGCACAGGCCCACGCCGAGCGCGGGTTGGACTACGTGGCGGCGCCGGTGTTCGGTCGCCCGGACATGGCCGCCGCAGCGAAGCTCAACATTCTGGCCGCGGGCAAGTCCTCGGCGATCGAACGGGTGCAACCATTGCTGCAGGCCATGGGCAGCAAGGTGTGGCCGATGGGCGATGCGCCGGAGCGCGCCAACGTGGCGAAGATCGCCGGCAATTTCATGCTGGCCAGTGCCATCGAAAGCATGGCCGAGGCGACCGCGCTCACGCGTGCTTACGGAGTCAGCGCGGCAGACTTTCTCGATGTGATGACCCAGACCCTGTTCGCGGCGCCCGCCTATCAGGGATACGGCAAGCTGATTGCCGAGGGGCGCTACAAACCCGCGGGCTTTGCGCTGCCGCTGGGATTCAAGGACGTCGGGCTGGCCCAGGCCGCCGGCGAGGCGGCGCGGGTACCGCTGCCGTTCGCCGGGGTGTTGCGCGATGCCATGCTGGAAGCCCTGGCGGCCGGCGATGCGGAGCTGGACTGGTCCGCGCTGGCGCTGGTGGCGGCGCGTCGCGCCCATCTCGACGAGCGGGACTGATCCAGCGAGCGGGTGGGTCGGCTTGTCGTGATGCCCGCAGTCACGGACTCCAGTGCAACGTGCCGTCGACCACGGTGCGGCTGTGGCCGCCTACCCAAATGGCATCGGCATCGATGCGGACTATCAGGCGGGCATCGTGGCCGATCTCGCGGCCCTGACTGACCTCGTAGCCGCGGGCGAGCGGGCCGTGCGGCTCGGCGTGTGCGATGTAGGCAGCAAGCAGTCCGTTTGCGGCTCCCGACGCCGGGTCCTCGATGATGCCCACGCCAGCGGGAAAGGCGCGTACCACCAGTTGTCGTTCGGCACCGTTGGCGCGGGCGAACGCACACAAGCCCATGCTGTCGCTCGCGCTGGCCAGCGCCAGAATGGCCTGATGGTCCGGTTGCCAGGCGCGCAGGCTGGCTTCATCGGCGACCTCCGCCAGCCACCAGCGTCGTCCACCGTCGACCAGCGCTGGCGGCAGGATCCCGCAGCGGATGCCTGTCAGCGTGTCGGCCAGCAGGGGATGCGCCGCCAGGCCGGTCGAGAGCACGCGCTCGCCAGGCGACTTCAGCAGCAATTCGCGGCCCTCGCCATCACCCGAAACGCGGATCGGCAACACGCCCGCACCACATTCCTGCCAGAGCACCTCATCGCGCGGTTCCGCCAGTCCGCACACCATCGCTGCATGCGCGCTGCCGATGCTGGGATGGCCGGCAAAGGGAATTTCCTTGTGCGGCGTGAAGATGCGCACGCGATAGCTGGCTTTCGGATCGGTTGGCGGCAGCAGGAAGGTCGTTTCGACCAGCGCGGTCCAGCGGGCGAAGCGTTGCATCGCCTCGGTGCTCCAGCTCGCTGCGCCGATCACCACGCCCAGGTGGTTGCCGCCGCCGGCGGTAGCGGCGAAGACGTCCAGATGCAGATAGCGGAGTGCGGTCATGGGATCCATCAGTTCAGGTCATCCGGCGCCAGACGCCGCACAAGGCGCCGAATGATAGCTGGCGAGAGTGGCCAGCGGCAGTGACCATCGCGGAAGCGGGCGTGAGGGCGAGGCACAAGCCCGGAAACCTCGCCGCAGCACAGCCTGACGGCAGGGCAAACACGCGGCGGCATCATGTCGACAAGGTCATGCGCTGGTCCCAAGATGGGCGCCTTTGTTGCCTGACCCGGACCCGTTCATGCTGATTACCCTGATCATCATTGCCATCACCTGCATCGTTTCGTTCATGGCATTCAACAACGTTCGCCTGATGAACGACCTGATCCTGTGGCCGCCAGCGATCACCCGTCAGCGCGAATACCACCGGCTGGTCACCTACGGTGTGGTGCATGCGGATGTCGGGCACCTGTTGTTCAACATGATCACGCTGTTCTTTTTTGGTCGCGCGATGGAGAGCTTCTTCACCTTGCAGTTGGGTACGCTGGGCTTTGCGCTGTTCTATATCGGCGGACTGGTGGTCTCGATCCTGCCGACCTACCTGAAGAACCGGACCAATTCCGCCTACCGAAGCCTCGGCGCTTCCGGCGCGGTTTCCGCGGTGTTGTTTTCGTATGTATTGCTGGCGCCCTGGTCACGCATCATCGTGCTGGTGATCCCCATGCCGGCGATCGTCTATGCGGTGCTCTACACCGGTTATTCGATCTACATGGATCGCCGTGGCTCGGGTAACGTCAATCACAGCGCGCATCTGTGGGGCGCCGCTTACGGAGTCCTGTTTACCTTGCTGGTGGAGCCACGCGTGTTGGGGCATTTTCTCAACGCACTGATGCATCCCAGCTTCCGAGGATGAACGGTTTGCGCACTGCGAAATGCCGGCTGCGTCCGAGGCGTGCATACTGGTAACACCACTACCTCGATTCCCGCAGGAGAACGAACGCATGGCTACGACCAAGAAGTCGGTTGCGAAGAAGTCCGCGGCAAAAAAGTCGGTTTCCCGCAAACCTGCCGCCGGCAAGACCGCCGCAACGAAAACCGCCAGCAAGAAAGCAGCGCCGCGCAAGGCGGCTGCCAGCAAGGTCGCGACAAGGAAAGCCCCGGTTCGCAAGACGACAGCCGTAAAAAAGGCTGCCGGGAAAGTTGTCGCGAAGAAGGCGGTCGCCAAGAAATCGGTGGCGAAAAAATCGGCCGTTGCGGTAACGAAGAAATCCGCGACGAAGAAGGTGGCGGCCCGCAAGCCGGCAGCTGCCAGAGCAGTGGCAAAAAAGACTGTCGCCAAGAAAACGACGGTCAGGAAGTCGGTCGCCAAAAAAGCCGTGGCGAAGAATTCCGTGGCCAGGAAGCCGGTGGCGAAGGCACCTGTCGCAAAGAAAGCGACAGTCAAACGCCCGGTCGCCAAGAAGACCGTTGCCAGGAAGACGGTAGCCAAGAAGGTAGTGGCCAAGACACCCGTTGCCAAAAAGGCGGCAACCTCAAAACCGGTAGCCAGGAAGCCGACAACCAAGCCGGCCGATGTCACGACGGTCAGGCGCGTCGATGGCGCCGCAAGGAAAGCCGGCACGCCCAGGCGCCCGAAGGAAGAGCCCATCCACCACATCAGTCAGGAGGACGCGGTGGCCAGGATTCAGGCATTGCTCGAGGCAAAAAATGAGCGGGTACGCCAAGGCCCCAGCTGGCCGGATGCGGAACCGGCTCAGCCGTCCGCACATAACGACCTGCACCCGCCGGTGGCTGCGGAATTGGGTGGTGAGGGTTCCGACGGGCGTGTGCTCGCGCCGCAGCGCGGCGATCAGGGCAAGCGCGGCCGCAGCTGAGTTCCTGGTTGCTTTGCGATGGGCCCGGAAGATCGGCATCGATGACGAACATGGCCGGCGGTTGAACCGCCAGCCATGAGTTGGGGCGCACTTTAGCGGCCATTCAAGGGCGGGGCGTCAGTCTGGGTCTGTCATTCCACTTGCTGGGGACGGCCCCATGAAACGTCTTTTGTGCAGTCTCATCCTGATTTCCGCCGCCGCAGCGCTATCGGGCTGCTACTACGATCCCGGCTACAGTTATGTGCGCGGCTCGGGTTATGGCGGCGATGCCTATTACGGTGACGGTGGCGGCGCCACCTACGTGACGCCGGCCTACGGTGGCTATTACGGCAACGGCTATTACGGTGGCGGCGGTTACTACGGATGCTGTTATGCGCCCGGAGTGAGCGTGGGCATCAGCAGTGGTTGGTACGGCGGTTCGCGTTACCGCCGCGATGACTATCGCGGTCATCGTGATTACGACAATCATGCCGGGCACTGGCAGGGGCGTCGCCAGGGAGATGGCCGTGGCAACAATGGCTGGGGCTCGCACGGTGGCGGCAATCAGGGCTCACATGGTTCCGGACAGGGCTCGCACGGACATGCAGGCACCGGTCGTGGCGGCGATCGTGGTCGCCACAAGCATGGCAATGATCAGCATTGAAGCTTTGGGGTAGTGATCAGGGATGAGCGTAGCCAGCTGTTCGCTGCGTTGGTATGGAGGGCTCATCGCGATGATCGCGGTGAGCCTTTTGTCGTCGGGGTGCGGCAGCTTGCGCTATTACGCGCAAGCTGCGCATGGACAAGGTGCGTTGGTGGTTCATCGGCGTGCGCTGGACACGGTCATCGCGGATCCGGCCACCGATGCGCGCCTGGCCGAACGGCTGCGTCTCGCACGCCAGGCACGGGCGTTCGCCAGTCGTCATTTGGCCTTGCCGGATAACCGCAGCTATACCAGCTACGTGGCGCTGGATCGTCCCTTCGTGGTGTGGAACGTGTTCGTCACGCCGCGCTACTCGACGCAGGCGATACCCCAGTGCTTCCCGATCGCCGGCTGCGTGGCTTACCGGGGCTGGTTCAGCCAGGCGGCGGCGAAAGCGGATGCTGCCCGTTGGCATGCGCGGGGCGATGACGTCTGGGTGGGTGGCGTACCGGCCTATTCGACCCTGGGCCGGTTTTCGGACCCGATCCTGTCGAGCATGCTGCGCTGGGATGACGACGAGCTGGATGGCACGATCTTCCATGAGCTGGCGCACCAACTGATCTACGTCAAAGGCGATACGGCATTCAATGAATCGTTTGCCAGCTTCGTGCAGGAACAAGGTCTGCGCGAGTGGCGTCGTTCGCGCGGATTGCCGGCACCAGCCCAGCAGTCCCGCGCCATGGGTGATGAATTCACCCGGTTGGTGCTGGACCTTCGTGCACGGCTGGCAGCCGTGTATGCACGCGCTGGCGGTGAGCCGGTGATGGAGGCCGCCAAGCAGCACGAGATCGCCGCGTTCCGGGTTCGTTACAAGCAATGGCGTGACCGTCATTGGCCGTCCGACCATCGCCATGACGCCTGGGTCGCCGCGCCGATCAACAACGCACGCCTGCTTCCCTTCGGCCTGTACGAGCAATGGACACCCGCCTTCGCCGCATTGTTCGTCCAGTCGGAACGCAGCTGGCCAGCCTTCTATGCCCATGTTCGCGACCTGGCCCGGGAGCCGAAGAAACGGCGTGACGAGGCATTGCGCCACCTTTGCGACAAAGCCTGTTCCAACGCAGACTGACCTGCCCCACGTGAGGAGGTACGGGATGAACCATGCTGACAGGCGGTCGCTGATCGAACGGTACGTTGCGGCCTATAACGCTTTTGATGTGGACGGCATGCTGGCGCTGCTGACGCCGGACGTGGTGTTCGAGAACGTGTCCGCTGGACAGGTGAACGCGAGCACGCATGGCGCGGACGAGTTTCGCCAGCTGGCCGAGCAGGGAGCGCGCCTGTTTGCCGAACGCGAGCAGACCATCACCGCATGGACATTCGGCGTGACCGCGGTGGTGGTGACCATTGCCTGGCGCGGCGTGTTTGCGACGGACGTGCCTGACGGCCCGCGCGCCGGCACCCGGCTTGAGTTGCAGGGTGAATCGGAGTTTGACTTCGCCGACGGGTTGATCAGTCGGATTGTCGATCGCAGCTGAGCACGGCGCGAGCGGTCAGGGTGTCAGCTTGCGTCTGGCCATGTGCCGCAGGTACGCCAGCACGGCGTCCAGTTCGGCATCGGACATCGCCTTGCGGTCGAAGCCGGGCATCTTCGCCTGTGGCCAGCGCCGCAGCGACTGCGGGTTCCGAATGTACGCGCGCAACAGGTCGGCGCGCAGGTACTCGGTGGGATTGTACGGAAGGTTCAGGTCCGGGCCGAACTTCGCGTCGCTCTGACCGTTGAGCGTGTGGCAAGCCAGGCAGGTGTGTTGAAACACCGCAAAGCCCCGCTGGACCTCGCTGCCAGCTGGCAGCGAGGGGCTCGGTCGCAGGCCGGGAAAGCGCTTGGCCACGTCGGCCAGCCGACGGATGCTGGCCAGCTGGTAAGGCCATTGTTCGGAGCCGACGTGCGCCTTCTGCGGTTGCGTCCACACGATATAGAAGGGGCCGGCATGGCCGTGTTTCGGCAGGGCCGGCCATGGTTGCGCCGGATCCTCGATCGCCAGCCACGCCGTGCTGCCCTTGGCGTTCATCAGCAAGCGGGCCGGAAGCTCGGCGGCAAATCCGTCACTGGCGACGAACTGCAGATGATCACCGGGCTCCAGCCCGTGGAGCAGCGAGAGCAACGGAATCGCGCGATAGTGCATCGGGCGCCGAAAGGCGACGTCGTCCGGAATGCTGATCGTGCGCACGTCACTGCGATCGAGCAACGCCCTGGTTTGCCAAGCGATTTCGCCGTGACCCAGGTCGATCTTCAATTCCGCCGCCGCAGACGGCAACGCCAGGCACAAGGCCAGCAGGCCGGCAAATATCAGCTTCATGAGGCACTCCAGGGGCAGGTTGCCGATCGTAGAACACCGGCGCCGAACCAGGACAGGGCCTCATCTGATGCCCTGAGACTGTCGGCCAGCTGAATGGGGCCGACCATGCACATTGAACTCACATCCCTGCAACCACACTAAGCCTGTGTATCGCCGTGAGGGCGACAGAAAGTGCCGCAATTGACCGCGTCACTGAGGGGCCGGCATTTCCTCCCCTGGATGCCGCCTGACAAACTCCATCAGTCCTCCCCTGGCTGATGGAGTTTTTTTTTGCCTGGAATGGGCGCAGCCATGTCACCACGGTGATGGCGTGGATAATGGACCTTCCCGACCGCACTTGGGCTACTGATGATCATCGATTCGCTGCTCGACACCGACCTGTACAAGTTTTCCATGATGCAGGTGGTGTTGCACCAGTATCCCGCTGCCCAGGTGGAGTACCGCTTCAAGTGCCGCACGCCGGGCATCGATCTGGTGCCGTTCATCGACGAGATCCGGGCCGAACTGCGCGCCATGTGCCAGCTGCGCTTTGCGCCCGACGAACTGGATTACCTGCGCGGCTGGCGTTTCATCAAGAGTGACTTCGTCGACTTTCTCGGTCTGTTCCAGCTCAACGAGAAGTACGTCGACATCGCCCCGGCGGAGGCGGGCAACGGCGAGATCGAGATCCGGATTCTTGGCCCCTGGCTGCACACCATTCTGTTTGAAGTGCCCATGTTGGCCATCGTCAACGAAGTGTATTTCCGCCACACCAGTGCCGGGTTGAACCTGGCTGAGGGGCGTCGGCGCCTGCTGGCGAAAATCGCGCTGCTGCGGGATACGCCGGATTACGCGGGCTGCAAGATTGCCGATTACGGCACGCGGCGGCGCTATTCGCGGGCGTGGCAAGAGGAAGTGGTCACCACGCTGCGCGACGGTCTGGGTGATCAGTTGGCGGGTACCAGCAATGTCTGGCTGGCACGCAAGCTCAACCTCGTTCCCCTGGGAACGTTGGCGCATGAATACCTCCAGGCGCACCAGGCGCTGGGGCCGCGCCTGCGCGACTCGCAGGTGGCGGCGCTGGAAGCCTGGGCCAGGGAATATCGCGGCGACCTCGGCATTGCCTTGTCCGACGTATATGGCCTGGACGCCTTCCTGCGCGATTTCGACATGTATTTCTGCAAGCTTTTCGACGGTACCCGCCACGACTCCGGCGATCCGTTTGTCTGGGGCGAAAAGGTGCTCGCGCATTACTGCGCGAATCGGGTCGATCCCCGCAGCAAGGTCCTGGTGTTCAGTGACGGGCTGGATATTCCCAAGGTGATGCAGTTGTACGCGCACTTTCGCGGGCGCTGCCAGCTCGCCTTCGGCGTGGGCACCAATCTGACCAACGACGTGGGTCCGACACCGCTCAATATCGTGATCAAGATGGTCCGGTGTGACGGTCAGCCCGTGGCCAAGCTGAGCGACTCCCCTGGCAAGAACATGTGCGAGGACCCAGCCTACGTGGCCTATCTGCGGCAGGTGTTCGACATTCCGCCCGAGCAGGGTTGAGTGTTGCCCGTCATGTGTGGCGCAGCAGCCGACACGGGCCGTTGGCGATCATGCAGCCGCGCGCCGCATGACATGCCGGAAACGCGGGCCGGCTCACGGAAATGGCCGTCCATACGGCCACGGCGGGGTCTGCGGAATGCGTCTGGACCGGCAGGTCGATATCGCCGCCGGGCAGGGATTCTCCGGATGGCGTAGTCTGGCTGATTCAGCCTTTCCTCCGGAGCATGAGCATGACCAGCATCTATGATTTCACGGTGAAGAATATCGACGGCCAGCCACGCTCGCTGGCCGAGTGGCGAGGCAAGACCCTGTTGATCGTCAATGTTGCGTCCAAATGCGGCTTCACTCCCCAGTACAAGGGCCTGGAGACGTTGTGGCAGGACCAGCGCGACCAGGGTCTCGTGGTGCTCGGCTTTCCCTGTGACCAGTTCGGACATCAGGAGCCTGGCAGCGAAGCCGAGATCATGAACTTCTGCAGCACCCAGTACGACGTGACCTTCCCGATGTTCGCCAAGGTCGAGGTCAACGGCGACCATGCCGACCCACTCTACAAATGGCTGAAAAGCGAAGGCAAGGGCATTCTTGGCAGTGAATCCATCAAGTGGAATTTCACCAAGTTCCTCGTCGATGCCGACGGCCAGGTGGTCAAGCGCTACGCATCCACGGATACACCGGAGAAGATCGGCAAGGACACGCGCGCACGGCTCGGCGGCTGACCGCTTGCAACCAGCGCACAGGCGTCGGGTGACGCCCGCGATTCAGTCGCGACCGCGGTAGTTCGCCAGCTGCACGGCGATGGCATCCACGTCGCTGCTGGCCGAGGGTGCATTGCCGGGCCGCTGATAGTTGTTCAGCATGATGGCGAACGCCAACCGTTCGCCGGCCGCGGTGGTCACATAGCCGGCGAGGCAATGCACCTGGCTCATGCTGCCGGTCTTGGCTTGCAGGTTGTTTGCCGCCGCCGTGCCGCGCATTCGATGGATCAAGG
This sequence comes from Rhodanobacter sp. TND4EL1, assembly GCF_054061035.1. Lineage (NCBI taxonomy): Bacteria > Pseudomonadati > Pseudomonadota > Gammaproteobacteria > Lysobacterales > Rhodanobacteraceae > Rhodanobacter > Rhodanobacter sp. TND4EL1. The sequence goes on along the minus strand of NZ_JBSSDT010000001.1, from coordinate 1,009,452 downwards.
TGCCATCCACCCCCGCGACCGGCAAACCCGCACGCACGGTCGAGGCGAAAGGCTGCGCGGCAAGATAACCCAGCAGACGGGCCATCGCATTCGGCGTGACCAGGTCGCGCCGTGACAGACCCGCGCCTTCTTCGATCAAGTAGCTCGCCGGCGGGATGCCGACCTCAGTCAGTAGCTGGCGCAGTGCATGGAGGGCGCGGTTCTCGCTGCTGGAAAAGCCCGGGGCGTCGGTGGACTGTGCTGCGCCCACGGCCAGCAGCAAGTTCTGCATGTACAGATTTTGCGAACGCTTCAGCCCGCGCGCGACGATCTCCTGCAGCGGTGGTGAAAGTACTTCGCCCAGCAGTCCGGATTGATCAAGCGTCGCCGTCTCGGGTTGCGGCCAATGGATCGTGCGCAGCTTGCCGGTGACGTGAATGTCGTGGCGCTTCAGTGCCTGCCGCAGCTGGGTGCCAGCGACCCATGCCGGGTCAACCATGGCCAGCTTGAAGTGCTTCGCGGGCGAACGGGCGGCAAGGTGGCCGAACGCGTAGAGCGTCCGCGTGCCTGGTGCACGATAGAGGTTGATGTCGTCACGGCTGCGCGCGGCGCCGGTCAGCATCCGGTTGTCGATCGCGGGTGCGGCTTCGACCGGGCTCACCGAGATCCCGGCGGGTTTGCCCGTGATGCCCGGGGTTACGGTGATCGTGGCGATGTTCTCCTGCACGCTCAATGCGGATGAGGGCACGGCAAACCAGCTTTGCAGATCACCGGCCTCCCAACCGTTGCCAAACGTGGGGCTGGCGAAATAGGTGTCGTCGGCGATCAGGTCGCCCTGCACGAATTTGAGTCCGCGTGCCGCAGCCTGGCTGGCCAGTTGTTCAGCCCAGTCCGGGCTGCTGGAGCTGCCCAGGGTCGGATCGCCCATGCCGTACAGGATCAATGGCCCGTTCAGGCGGCCACGCACGAGCGAGGCGCTGGCGAACAGGCGGGTAGGGAGGCGGTACTGCGGCCCGAGCACGGCCAACGCCAGCGCGGCGGTAAAGAGCTTGGTGGTGGACGCCGGCTGCAGCAGGCGGTCCGCCTCATGCGCATAGACGGTATGGCCGCTGTCCAGGGAGATCACCGCAACGCCCCATTGAGCCGCGGCGAACCGGGGCTGGGTGATCTGCGAATCGATCCGGGCGGCGAGTTCGGCACGGTTCGACGCGCCCTCGGCAGGCGTGGCCGCAAGGGCGCGTGTCGAGGGAAAGAAAAGCAGCCCGATGCAAAGCAGCAGACCGGCGACAGTCGACCGTGCGTGGCTGAAAGAGCATGGATTCATGGTTCCAGTATGGCCAATCCCGACCCGCTGTGCAGGGTGCTTTGGCGGGTCTGCTAAACTGTTCGGTTCGTGTCGGCGTTGCGCCGGCGAACAAGAACCCAATCGCGAGAAGCCCATGCAGATTGCCCCCAACTCCGTAGCCGCCTTTCATTACACACTGACCGACGACGAAGGTCAGGTCATCGACAGCTCCACAGGTCGCGATCCGCTGACCTATCTGCACGGCAAGGGACAGATTGTTCCGGGTCTGGAAAAGCAGATGGAAGGCCGTGCGGTGGGCGACAAATTCAACGTCGACGTGGCTCCCGAAGAGGGCTATGGCGTGCATCAGCCCGAACTGATGCAGCAGGTTCCGCGCGAGGCGTTCCAGGGTGTCGAAGACATCCAGCCCGGCATGCAGTTCCAGGGCAATGGTCCGGAAGGCCAGATCAATGTCACGGTGAGCAAGGTCGAGAACGGCATCGTCTTCGTCGATGCGAACCATCCGCTCGCGGGCAAGACCCTGCATTTCGCCATCGAAGTGGCCGACGTGCGCGATGCCACCGCTGAAGAGCTGGAGCATGGCCACGTGCACGGCGCCGGTGGTCATCAGCACTGAGTGTCCGTGACGTCCGGATTGATTCCGGACAATGCAAAAGGCCCGGCACATGCCGGGCCTTTTGTTTCAGGCAACCATCAGTACCAGTCGAGCAGGGAGATGCCCACGCCGAGGTAGGTGGCGTTGTGGTTGTAGTCGATCAGACTTTCGCCATAGCCCTTGAACACTTCCATGTAGCCGCGGAAGTTGCCGGCCACCGGGAAGCTCCAGCTGAATCGTGCCGCGCCATGGCTCTTGCTGCCGCCACGCAGGGAGTGACGCAACATCATGCCGAACTCCTGACCATGCCATTCATGCACGATCTGGACTTCACCGCGGCCCATGTAATCGGCGATATCGGGGTTGTCGTCGTCGGCGCGTGGTTCCGGAATGCGCCACGACGGGCGCAGCATGACCGTCCAGCCGTCACGCTCGAAGCCCACATTGGCAATCACCCGGTTCCAGCTCCGCGACTGCGGATCACCACGCCCGTTCGACTGATGGTTCACGCCGATGCCGAGCAGCCGTCCTTCCCAGCCAAACACGTTGTAGTGCGTACCAAAGACCAGCATCGCCTCAGGCTCGTAATCGGTCTCGCGGAACGGGCGCGAGAGCTTGGCGTTGTAGACCTGCCAACGCGATGACTGGGTATAGCCAACCCACAGATCGCCGGCGTCGCCGAACACTCCCTGCCATACCTTCGCCTTCAGGCTGAGCTGGAATTTGGTCTCGGCGTTCTGCAACTGCTCACCCTTGCCGGCAACCCGGTTGTCCGGGTTGGGGCTGGTGGGCATGTTGTTCTGGTTGCTGGTGAGGAAGACCGGCATGACATAGACCGGCTTGTAGCCCCGAATGTTGAACGTGCCCAGTTTGCTTTCCGGTGAAAGCTCCCAGCGGCTGTCCAGCAGGGACAGGGGCTGGTCCACCTCGCTGTTGCCCGGCACCTGGGCCGTGGCACGTTTGCCGTCACGACTGAAGACGTTGGGCGCGTCAGCGCCCGTATTCGGTCTTTTCTGCGCCACGGGCAGGTTTACCCGGCCGGTGGCATGGTCATAGCAGGCGAGGCGCTGCGCGTCGCTTTCGATGGCGGTGCAGCCCCGGATGTCGGTGGGGTCGGGGTTCTGGGCACGCAGCGGCGCGCTGACGCAGAATCCGCAGAAAGTCACGGCCGCGGCCGCCATCAATGGCTTCATGTGCAACAGTTTCCTGGGCAGGGCAGGCCAGTCTAGCGGAGTCGGCGTGGACTGCAGATGATGGCCCTGCCCTCGCCAGCAGGTGCCGACCGACAGCAGGCCGGCACCCTGAAAAACGCGTTATTTGTTGGCTGTCCAGCGCTTGTATTCCTCCTTGCTGACGCGACCGTCACGGTTGTGATCGGCGTAGAGGAAGTCGTTCGCCAGCAGCGGATAGGCTGCCGCCTGGGCTTCGGTGATGTACTTCGTACCGCCGGACAACTGTTCGAACGAAGGTGCCGGTCCGGCCGGAGGGGCCGGTGGCATGCTGGAGTGCACCGTGAGCTCGCCGCTGGGGGTGTTCATGGTGGCCGTGGTCTGGTCAGCGGGTGCAGGAGCAGTGCCGGTGGTGTCTTGGGCCATGGCCTGGCCGGCGAGCATCAAGGCCGATGCGGCGAGGGCAGTCAACAGTGGTTTGCGATATTTCATCATCAGAACTCCATGCCAGAATGATCAACGCCAGAATGATCAGCTAAAAGTGCGCGGGTAATTGAAGATGCTGGCCGCCACCCGCTTCGATGCAACCGCCTCCACGCTAGCAGGGAATTTGTAAATGCCGCCTCAAGGTTTCAGTCGTGAAGCCGTGAAGAAGTACCCTCGTTGGGCAACGCTTCAGCAAATCAGCCCATGCTGAAGCTCTCGCAAGCGCGCCTCATGCAGTTGTCCGCGCAGGGGCTGCTGCAGCGACCAAAACGGCGCGCGGTGCGTGCGGATGTGGTCGCCGCGATCGAGCGGATGCGCTTGCTGCAGATCGACACGATCCACGTGGTGGCGCGCAGTCCTTATCTGGTCCTGCATTCCCGTCTGGGCCATTACCCCGAAACCTGGCTGGACGAGGCGCTGGAACAAGGGCGGCTGGCGGAGTGCTGGGCGCACGAAGCCTGTTTCGTCATTGCCGCCGACCTTGCCTGGCATCGCGGTGACCAGGACCATCGCAGCCACCATTGGGCACATCGACATGCCGTGCGCATGCATGGTGAGCACCGCGACGAAATGAACGCCTTGCTCGCACGTATCCGCGAAGAGGGCCCGATGCGCGCCGCGGATTTTGCGCGTCGCGACGGTGCCAGTCAGTCCGGTTGGTGGGAATGGAAACCCGAGAAGCGCTGGCTGGAGGCCTGTTTCGCGCTCGGTGAGCTGATGGTGGTGCGGCGCGAGAAGTTTCAGCGGGTATATGACCTGACCGAGAGGGTGCTGGCCGGATTGCAGCCGCCGCTCGATGCCGACCTGAGCTTCAACGCGGCTCAGCGTCGCCAGCATTTCATCGTGGAAGCGGTGCGCGCTCTCGGGGTGACACCGGCGGCATGGATCGCCGATTATTTCCGCCTGAAGCCGAGGGTCACCGACCGCGAGCTGGCGCCGTTGCTGGCCAGTGGCGAGCTGCTGGCCGTGCCCGTCGAGGGTTGGGACAGTCCGGGCTACATCCATGGTGACCATGCCGAGCTGCTGGAGAAGGCCATGGCCGGAAGGTTGCGGCCCACCCTCACCACCTTGCTGTCGCCGTTCGATCCGCTGGTCTGGGATCGCCAGCGGGCACTGGCGATGTTCGACTTCGAGTACACCATCGAGTGCTACACGCCGGCGGCGAAGCGTCGCTACGGCTATTTCGTGCTGCCGATCCTGCATCGCGGGCGGTTGATCGGCCGACTCGATGCCAAGGCGCATCGTGACAGCGGAATATTCGAGATCAAGGCCATGTATCTGGAACCGGAGGTTCGACCCGAGCCGGCGCTGGTTCACGCGGTCGCCAAGGCCATCCAGGCCACGGCCGAGTGGCACGGAACCGGGCAGGTCAGGCTCGGCACCACCCGACCGGTGGCGCTGGCCCGACTGCTGCGCGCCGAGTGGCGAGGCGGCTAGCGGCGGGCTTCCGGTTCAACGTCGCCGGCGATCGTGCGGTGTCAGGGCGTGCTGGTGGCCGGTGCCGGAGTTGACGCGCACGACTTTCCATCCAGCACCTGACGCAATTGCGTGGCCAGCGAGTTGCAGCGGGCCCTCAGTTGCGGGCGGATGTCCGGATCCTTCGCATCCCGCAGCAGGCTGCTGCGCATGGCTTCGTAGCGTGATTGCAGTTGGTCCGCCGGATAGATTTGTGCGGCGCGATGGCAGGCAAGGTAGCTGGACAAGTAGTCGTCGCAGGCGGCGATACCGGTGCTTCCGGTCGACTCGCTTGCGGGGGTGGTGGTGTCGGTGGTGCGAACGACGTGATGGCGAGGCGGTGTGCTGGGTGGCGAGGAGGACGTCGTGCTGGTCGTCCGCACGGGTGTGCTGGCCTTGGTGGTTGCGTGCTGAGTGCAGCCAGCCAGCAACAGACCGCCAAGCACGCCGGTCAGGATCGAGCGGGACAAAGTGGACATCTTCGATCTCCTTGGTTTCTTCGGTAACAGGTTCGCCCGTCGCAGTATGACGTCGAACCCGGTCGGGCCTGCACACTAGAGCGCGTGATCAGTCAACAAAACCTGAATTCGCGTGGGTAGGCGGATTTTGCAAAGTCTCCAGCCGGGCTCGCTTTCCGGCGAGGCGATGAAGGGCACCGGCCTGCCACGACCTCCGGTGGCGGGATTTTCTGTCGTGTTCCCCTTCGACGGTCACCACGACCACTTCGACCGCGAAACAAATGGCGCGTATGGGTTTGCCGACCCCGGTGGCTTCGGCTCAAGCGCAGGCGACTTTGACCCGGTCGCTTTCCCGCCCGGGCGATTATCAAGACCGCCCGCAACTCGCTGCGGGTGATTCCCGGGTTTGCCCAAGGCCAGGCCACCTGGTCAGAGAAACCGGGTCGGCCAGACCGGTGCCACGGGAGGGGCAAAACCGGCCCGGAAGTGTCCGGATTTGTCCCCACAAAACAATCCCCGCGAGGGCGCTTGACAAATCACGCGACGACAAAAATCCGTTATGCTTGGATCACTGCGTCTGCTTGGCGACAAGAGTGCCCGGTAGGGATTTTTTCAATCCGACTGTTGCACCGGACCGTGCATGCTCAGTAAAACCGTCGACCCGTTGGGGTCGGTTTGTCTCAGCGTTTAGGATCGGAGTGAGTCATGTCGGATCGTGAAGTAGGTACCGTGAAGTGGTTCAATGACGCCAAGGGTTTCGGCTTTATCAGCCGTGAGAATGGCCCTGACGTATTCGTGCATTTCCGCGCCATCACCGGCTCGGGTTTCAAAAGCCTGCAGGAAGGCCAGAAGGTCAGCTTCAATGTCGTGGACGGACAGAAGGGCTTGCAGGCCGAAGACGTTACCCCGGTTTGATCGCGGAGAACGAGTTTGCTTGAAGGGGCCGGCGCAAGCCGGCCCTTTTTTGTGGTCGGCGCGGTGATTGGGTAGCCTGTGCGAATGACCGATTTTCCTGTTGACGATAATGCGGCGAACGAATGGGTCATTCCGGTGACTGCTGCCGATGGCGCCCGTTTCGAGTTGCTGGCGGTATTGCCCCGGGGCGACTGGCAACGGTTGCTGTACTGGCTTCCGGCGATGGGCATTCCCGCCAGGCATTACCTGCCACTGGCGCGAGCGTTGGCCGCTACCGGCGTGGCGGTGGTTCTGCATGAGTGGCGCGGCATCGGCTCCAGCAACCGGCGCGCCAGCCGGCACTGCAACTGGAGCTATCGGCAATTGCTGCTTGATGACCTGCCCGCGGGCATGGCGCAGTTGGACCAGCGCTGGCCGCAGGCGCGCCGGTGGTTGGGCGGTCACAGTCTCGGTGGGCAGGTGGCGATGCTCTACGCGAGCCTGCATCCCCGGGCGTTTGCCGGTCTGTTGCTGGTGGCCAGCGGCTCGCCGTATTGGCGGCGGTTTCGGTACGGCTGGTTGATCGGACTGGCGTATGTCGTGGCGCCGGTACTGGCCCGATGGGTGGGACACCTGCCGGGGCGCCGGATCGGCTTTGGCGGCAATGAGGCGCGCGGGGTCATCGACGACTGGGCGCGCAGCGGCCGCAGCGGTCGATATGCCGCGAAGGGCATGCCGCAGGACTTCGAGGCGCAGCTCGCCGCCGTGCAGTTGCCGGTGCTGGCGCTGCGCCTGAAGGAGGACTGGCTGGGTCCGCAGGCTTCGCTGGAGTGGCTGTTGGGCAAGCTGGGAGCCGGGATCAGGCAGATTGAGGTGATCAGCCGCGACGATCTGGCAGGCGTGCCGGCCGACCATTTCAGCTGGATGAAAAAGCCGGCGCCGCTTGCCGCGCGCATGAGCGAATGGCTTGCCGCGGAAGACACGCCGTTCACCGATCCGACCCCGTGACGGCTTGATTACCTGGCTCGTCGCCCGAATGTCGCTGTTTCCCATGCGATGGAATCACCGATGAACCTATTCGATCCGTTCAAGCAACGCAGCCTGACCTTGCGCAACCGTCTGGTGGTGTCGCCCATGTGCGAATACTCCGCCACCGAGGGTGTTCCCAATGACTGGCACCTGGTGCATCTGGGCAGTCGCGCCGTCGGCGGTGCGGCGGTAGTCATCAGCGAGGCCGCGGCGATCTCCGCGGAGGGTCGCATCTCGCCGCAGGACGCCGGCCTGTGGAATCACGCGCAAATGCAGGCGTGGCAGCCGATCACCCGCTTCATCAGCGAGCACGGCGCGATCGCCGGCGTGCAGCTTGCCCACGCCGGGCGCAAGGCCAGCACGCTCCGTCCATGGGACGGGCATGGCCCGGTGCCTGCCGGGCAAGGTGACTGGACCGTGGTCGCACCATCCGCGCTGCCCTTCGATGCGGGCTGGAATGTGCCGCAGGCGCTGGACGAGGCCGGCATCCAGGCGGTGATCGCCGATTTTCGCGCCGCGGCGCAACGCGCGCTGGAGGCCGGCTTCGAACTGATCGAAGTGCATGCTGCGCATGGCTATCTGCTGCACCAGTTCCTGTCGCCGTTGAGCAACCAGCGCGAGGATCGCTACGGCGGCAGTTTCGACAACCGCACCCGACTGACCCGCGAAGTGGTTGCCGCGGTGCGCGAGGTATGGCCGGCCGAGCTGCCCCTCTGGGTGCGCATTTCGGCGACCGATTGGGCGCCTGAGGACGGCCCCCGTGGCTGGGATGTCGAACAGAGCGTCGAGCTGGCGCGCCAGCTGAAGGCGCTGGGCGTGGATCTGATCGACGTGTCCAGCGGCGGCTTGCTGCCGCACGTGAAAATTCCACTGCGGCCGGGTTACCAGGTGCCGTTCGCCGCGCAGATCCGCCGCGAAGCGGACATCGCCACCGCGGCGGTGGGTCTGATCACCGAGCCTGAGCAGGCTGACGACATCATCGCCAATGGCGAGGCGGACCTGGTGGCGATCGCCCGCGAAAGCCTGCGCGATCCGTACTTCCCCCGCCGTGCGGCGGAAGCGCTGGGTGTGAAAATAGACGCGCCGGCGCAATATCAGCGGGCCTGGTAGGGAGAGCACGATGGAAAACCGTCCCCAGTTGATCGCCAATGCCAGGGAGCACGACCTCGGCGATGGCTTTGTGGTGCGTCGCATGTTGCCGGTGCTGCAGGCGCGCCACGTCGGTCCGTTCGTGTTCTTCGACCACATGGGGCCGGTGAGCTTTCCCGCAGGAAAAGGCATGGACGTCCGCCCGCACCCGCATATCGGGCTGGCCACGGTGACCTGGCTGTTCGACGGCGTGATTCGCCATCGCGACAGCCTGGGCAGCCTGGCCGACATCCGTCCCGGCGCGGTCAACTGGATGACTTCGGGACGCGGCATCACGCATTCGGAGCGCACTCCGCCCGACGTTCGCGAGGGCGGCCAGCTGCTGCACGGCATCCAGATATGGGTGGCGTTGCCGCAGGCCGACGCCGAGGTCGCACCGGAATTCCACCATCACGATCGCGAGGCCTTGCCGCGCGTCAGTCTGCCCGGGGTCGAGGGCGTGTTGATCGCCGGGAGTGCCTACGGCAAACAGTCGCCGGTCAAGGTGTTCGCGCCGATGTTCCTGCTGGAAGTGAGTCTGCAGGCGGGTGCCGAGCTGGCGCTGCCGGGCGAACATGCCGAGCGCGGCGTGCATGTGATCGACGGTGCGGTTCGGTGGGGTGATCTGGACATCGGCCAGCACCAGATGGCGGTGCAGGCCGGCGACGAGCCGCCGACCCTGCACGCCAGCGAAGCGAGCAGGGTGATCCTGTTCGGCGGCGCGCCGCTGGATGGCGAACGTCACCTGCGGTGGAACTTCGTGGCCAGCAGCCGCGAACGCATCGAACAGGCCAAGGCCGACTGGCGCGAAGGACGTTTCCCCGTCGTGCCCGGCGACGATCAGGAGTTCATCCCGCTGCCCAAGTAGGAGCGCACCCTGTGCGCGATGCTCTTCGTCACGTGGCAGAAAAGCATCGCGCACAGGGTGCGCTCCTACATTGAGTCGTACTCGCCTTTGTAGGGCGGGCACTGCCCGCCGCCCTCTCTTCGGTGGATGGAAGAGCCGGCGGGCAGTGCCCGCCCTACCGAAGATGCGGCAGAATCGGCTTATCCACGCGCGGAGCGTCCCCATGTCCAGCTACGCCAGCTTCGCCGAGTTCTATCCGTTCTATCTGCAAGAGCACAGCAATCGCCGCTGCCGCCGACTGCATTTCATCGGCAGCACCCTGGTGATCGCGGTGATCGTGCTGGCCATCGCCAGTGGCCAGCTTCGGTGGCTGTGGCTGGCGCCGCTGTTCGGCTACGGCTTCGCCTGGGTCGGGCATTACATGTTCGAGAAAAACCGCCCGGCCACGTTCAAGCATCCGCTTTACAGCCTGGCCGGCGACTGGGTGATGTACAGCCAGATGCTGCACGGCAAGATCCGCTTCTGAGCGCCGGACTCAGCGATATTGCTGGTGACAGCTCTTGCAGGTTTCGCCGACCGGCTTGATCGCGGCCATCAGCGCTTCGCAATTGGCCGGTGCCGCCTGCACGGCCTGATGCAGGCGAGTCTGCAGCTGGGTCGCATCGTCGGTGAATGTCTTTTCGTCCACGCCGAACACCGGCGTGATGTCGCTGGCGGTGGATTCAAGGCGGGCCAGGTGGTGCTGGATCTTGGCCGGGTCGCACTGCTTCGCCTTGATCGCGTTCTTCAGCTCGCCCATGTGGTAACCCATGGTTTCCATCACCGCCTTCGGCATCGGGTTGCGGGCGCTCAGCGTATTCATCACGTTGACAGTGCCGATCACGCCAATCACCAGGCCAAGCAGGATCATCAGGGCTACGCGCATCGTTACGGTTCCGGAAATGAAAACAGCTTGCAGGATACCTTGCGCCGGCATACCTCGGTCAGCCGGGCGCGATAAAATGACCGATTGCCATCAACGAGGCTTGCCCGTGATTCATCCAAAAACGACCCCAGCCCCCGGTGGCACGCGATGAGCGAGGCGAATTTCCAGGCCGAGCGCTTCGCGGGCGTCGAACGTCTTTACGGCAAGGGCAGCGTGGCGCGCCTGGCACAGGCGCATGTCTGCGTGATCGGCATTGGCGGCGTCGGCTCGTGGGCAGTGGAGGCGCTGGCGCGCAGTGGCGTGGGCCGGCTCACCCTGATCGACGCCGATGAAGTCTGCGTATCCAACACCAACCGCCAGTTGCACGCGCTGGATGGCGAGTACGGCAAGACCAAGGTAGGCGTGATGGCCGCGCGTGCGCATGCGATCAACCCGACCATCCGGCTGGAGGCGATCGAACGCTTCCTCACCACCTCCACGCTCGATGAGCTGCTCGACCGCGGCTACGACGTGGTGCTGGACGCCTGCGATGCGTTCCGGGTGAAGCTGGAAACCATCGCCTGGTGCCGTCGGCGCAAGCTGCCGATCATCAGCGTGGGCTCGGCCGGCGGGCGCACCGATCCCACCCAGATTCGCGTGCGCGACCTGTCGCGTACCGAACACGACGCGATGTTCAGCCTGATCCGCAAGAAGCTCCGCGCCGACTTCAACTTCCCGCGCAACGCCAGCCGCTACTTCGGCGTGTCAGCCGTCTATTCGCTGCAGAACGTGCAATACCCGCAGCCCGATGGCACCGTCTGCGGCACGCGCCCGCCGGGCGGCGATTCGATGAACCTGGCCTGCGGCGGCGGGCTGGGCGCCGCCACGCACATCACTGGTGCCTTCGCCTTCGCGGCGGTAGGGAAAGTGCTGGAGAAACTGCTGGAGCGGTAGGAGCGCACCCTGTGCGCGATGCCTTTGCCTGATGAATCCAAAAGCATCGCGCACAGGGTGCGCTCCTACGCGCGCTTCACTACCAACCCATGTACTGCCCACCGTTGATCGCCAGGTTGGCGCCGGTCATCCAGCAGGTTTCCTCGCCGGTGAGAAAGGCCACGGCGTGGGCGATTTCGTCCGGCCGGCCGAGACGGCCGAGCGGGATCTGCGCCTCGATCTTCGCGCGCACTTCCTCCGGCACGGCCATCACCATGTCGGTGGCGACGTAACCGGGCGAGACGGTGTTCACGGTGATGCCGAACTTCGCGTTCTCCTGCGCCAGCGAAATCGTGAAGCCGTGCATGCCGGCCTTGGCCGCGGCGTAGTTGGCCTGGCCGTACTGGCCCTTCTGCCCGTTGATCGAGCTGATCTGCACGATGCGACCCCACTTGCGCGCCCGCATGCCGTCGATCACCGCGCGGGTGACATTGAAGCAAGCGTTCAAGTTGGTGTTGATCACATCCGTCCACTGCTGGTAATTCATCTTGTGGAAGGTCGTGTCGCGGGTGATGCCGGCGTTGTTGACCAGGATCTCGACCGGGCCGCACTTCTCCTCGATCGCCCGCACCATCGCCGCGCATGCCTCCGGGTCGGTGACGTCGCCTTGCACCAGGCATACCTCGATGCCTTCGGCGGCCATCGCCTTGCGCCAGGCCTCGGCCTTGTCCGGATCACGATAATTGCTGGCTACCCGATGTCCCTGCTTGGCCAGGTGGCGAACGATCGCGCTGCCGATGCCGCCGGTGCCACCTGTAACCAATGCCGTGCGCTGAGTCATGTCCTTGAATCTCCTGTTCGGGTGGGGCAAAAGACGTTCGCGTGGAAGCCTGTCCGGCGCATGTTTCAACTGCACCGCTGCCGACTTTGACGCGTCCCCTAGTTATAGCCGTTCAGGCGACAGAGTGATCGCTGCAATGCGGCAAATGGGCCGGATCGAAATGTGCCCGCGCCTTTTCCAGCAGCTCGACGGCGCTGCCCGCGGCTTCGGGTAGCGGCACCCGCAGGAAGGCAAGGGCGCGGCGCAATGCTGGCAACGGGTTCGCCGGGTCGACCGCGAAGGCCTGTTCGGACTTCGACAGCTTGCGCCCGTCCTCGCCCAGCACCAGCGGCAGGTGTCGATACGCCGGTGTGGGCAGTCCAAGACAGCGCTGCAGCCAGATCTGCCGTGCGGTGGAGTCGAGCAGATCCAGGCCGCGTACCACTTCGCTGATCTCCTGAAACGCGTCGTCCACCACGCAGGCCAGCTGATAGCTGTACAGGCCGTCGGCCCGGCGCAGCACGAAGTCGCCCACCTCGTCGCGCAGGCGCTGCTGTTGCGGGCCTTGCAACGCATCCTCGAAGCGCAGCTCGATGTCCGGCGCGCGCAACCGCCACGCGGGTGGTTGGCCAGCTTGCGGCGTGGCCACACAGTGGCCGTCGCGATGGATGCCGTCGCCGCGGGCCAGTTCGCTGCGGCTGCACCAGCACGGAAACACCCGCCCGGCCACACGCAGTTGGTCGAGTGCGGCGGCATACGCGCCCAGTCGCTGCGACTGGAACAGCGGCGGCGCATCCGCCACCAGCCCGAAGGCCGGCAGGGCGGCCAGCATGCTGGCCGCCGAACCGGCGACCTCACGCGGCGGGTCGATGTCCTCGACCCGTACCAGCCACTGGCCGCCGGCATGCCGCGCGCACAGCCAGCTGCCGACCGCGGCAACCAGCGAGCCGAAATGCAGATGTCCGGTGGGCGAGGGGGCGAAGCGGCCGCGATAGCTCATCGGCCCATGGTAAATGCCCACGCCGCACCCTTGAAAGCACCCGCTGTCGCCCCGAATTCCCATGCAGTTCCCAGTCCCTTTCATGACTGCCATCACGAGAGACAGCCATGCGTCGCATTGCGTTATTCATCGGCACCAACCTTGCCGTCCTGCTGCTGCTGAGCATCGTTTGCCATCTGTTCGGCATCGACCAGATGGCCGCCAGCCGCGGTTATGGCGGCATGGGCGGCCTGCTGGCGTTCGCCGCCGTGTTCGGCATGGGCGGCGCGTTCATCTCGCTGGCCATGTCCAAGATGATCGCCAAGTGGTCCACCGGGGCCAAGGTGATCACCCAGCCGCAGAATGAAACCGAGCGCTGGCTGGTCGACACCGTGCGCCGCCACGCGCAGAACGCCGGCATCGGCATGCCCGAGGTGGCGATTTACGACGCGCCGGAAATGAACGCCTTCGCCACCGGCATGACGAAGAACAGCTCGCTGGTGGCAGTCAGCTCCGGCCTGCTGCAGCAGATGGACCGCGACCAGGTCACGGCCGTGCTCGGCCACGAGATCGGCCATGTGGCGAACGGTGACATGGTCACGCTGACCCTGATCCAGGGCGTGCTGAACACGCTGGTGATCCTCGCCGCCCGCATCGTCGGTCGCGCGGTGGACAGCTGGATGTCGGGCGGTCGCGACGACAATCGCGGTGGCGGCGGCATCGGCTACTTCGTGGTGGTGATGGTGTTGCAGGTGATCTTCGGCCTGTTCGCCTCGATGATCGTGGCCGCGTTTTCGCGCTGGCGCGAGTTCCGCGCCGATGCCGCCGGCGCCCAGTTCGCCGGTCGCGGCGCGATGATCTCCGCGTTGCAGCGGCTCAAGGGCAATCATGGCGAAAGCACGCTGCCCAACACCATTGCCGCGTTCGGCATCTCCGGTCCGCTGGCCGAAGGTTTCAAGCGCCTGTTCATGAGCCATCCGCCGCTGGATGAACGCATCGCCGCGCTGCAAAACGCCACCGTGCAGCGCTAATCTAGAGGTTCGTGTCGTCGCAGCATGCTGCGACGGCCGTCATTTCACGTCCCACGCAACAACGGAAAATCCACGCATGAACGCACCTGCCGAAACCCGCAAATTCGAAGCCGAAGTCGCCCAGGTCCTGCATCTGGTCACGCATTCGCTGTACTCGCACAAGGAAATCTTCCTGCGCGAGTTGATTTCCAACGCCTCCGACGCCTGCGACAAGCTGCGCTTCGAGTCGATCGCCAACCCGGCGTTGTCGGCCGGCGACAGCGAGTTGCACATCGACGTCAGCTGGGATCCGGACGCGCGCACCGTCACCGTGCACGACAACGGCATCGGCATGACCCGCGATGAAGTGGTGGCGAACATCGGCACCATCGCCAGCTCCGGCACCAAGCGCTTCCTCGAAGCGATGTCCGGCGAGCAGCAGGCCGACGCGCGTCTGATCGGCCAGTTCGGCGTGGGCTTCTATTCCGCCTTCGTCGTGGCCGACAAGGTCACCGTGATCACCCGCCGCGCCGACGCGCCGGAAGGCGAGGGCGTGAAGTGGGAAAGCGACGGCAAGGGCGAATACTCGCTGGAGCAGGTCGACCAGCCGCAGCGCGGCACCTCGGTGATCCTGCACCTGAAGGCCGACGAGGACGAGTTCCTCAAGCGCTGGCAGCTGCGCTCGCTGATCACCAAGTACTCCGATCACGTCGCCTTCCCGATCCGCATGCCGATCGAGAAAGATGGCAAGCCGAGCGACGAATTCGAAACCATCAACGCCGCCTCGGCGCTGTGGACCAAGCCCAAGTCGGAGATTTCCGACGAGGACTACCAGAGCTTCTACAAGTCGCTCGGTCACGACTTCAACGACGCACTGGCGTGGACGCACAACCGCGTCGAAGGCAGCCAGAGCTTCACCACCTTGCTGTACCTGCCGTCGCAGCCGCCGTTCGATCTGATGATGGGTGGCCGCGACGAGCGCAAGGGGCTGAAGCTGTACATCAAGCGCGTCTTCATCATGGACGCCGCCGAAGAGCTGTTGCCGAACTACCTGCGCTTCGTGCGCGGCGTGGTCGATGCCGACGACCTGCCGCTCAACGTCAGCCGCGAGATCCTGCAGCACAACCGCCAGCTCGATCGGATCAAGGCCGCCTGCGTCAAGCGCGTGGTCGACCTGATCGAGAAGCTTGCCCGCGACGAACCCGAGAAATTCGCCACCTTTTACAAGGCCTTCGGCAACACGCTCAAGGAAGGCATCAGCGAAGACGCCAACAACCGCGAGCGCATCGCCAAGCTGCTGCGCTTCGCCTCCACCAAGGGTGACGGCACCCACCAGACCACCTCGCTGGACGACTACATCGGCCGCATGGCCGTCGGCCAGGATGCGATCTGGTACATCACCGCCGACAGCTACGCCGCCGCGTTCGGCAGCCCGCAGCTGGAAGCGTTCAAGGCCAAGGGCATCGAAGTGCTGCTGATGTCCGACCGCATCGACGAATGGATGATCGGCAGCCTGAGCGAGTACGAAGGCAAGAAGCTCAAGAGCGTCGCCAAGGGCGACGTGCCGCTGGACGAGGCCGACAAGAAGAAGCAGGAAGAGGCGACCAAGGAAGCCGAGCCGCTGCTGAAGAAGCTGAAGGAGCTGCTGGGCGATCGCGTGGGCGAAGTGAAGGTATCGGCACGCCTGACCGACTCGCCGTCCTGCCTCGCCTTGAGCGATTACGAGATGGCGCCGCATCTGGCCCGTCTGCTGCGCGAAGCCGGGCAAGACATGCCGGACTCCAAGCCGACGCTGGAGATCAATCCCGCGCATGCACTGGTCAAGCGGGTCGAGACCGAAGCCGATGAAGCCAAGGCCAAGGACCTCGCCACGCTGCTGCTGGAGCAGGCGGAGATTTCAGCCGGTGCGCAGTTGCCCGATCCGGCCGCGTTTGTGCAGCGGATGAATCGGGTCCTGCTGGGGTAAGACGTTTCGCGTTTTGCTGACAGGAAAGCCCGCCATCCGGCGGGCTTTCTTCTTGTGCCTCTCGCTCTTGCGAAGGCGCGGACCGAGTTGGCGGCGTAAACTGCGACGCCTTACCTCGTTCGCCCCGTCGGCGGGTTCGTGACCGACGCCTCTTCAACTTCGATCTGCATGCTCTGTACCGATTGCCAATCCGGCTACCACGCGCCCTACGACCGTTTCGAGCGTCTGGCTGCCAATCCCGAGGCTCCCAGCTTTTTGATGCGCTGCAAACAGTGCGCCGCGCTATGGAACGAAAGCTCCGGCGTGCCGGAATTGCTGACGCTGACCCACGCTCGCTGGTTGTATCCGGCAGCGAGGATTTAGCGGCGACGGGGATTCAGGAGCAAGAGTTGTCACCGCAATCGGTGCTGACGCGTACGGCATTTGTCCGGAGCCTTTCGATCCCCAACTGATCACGCTGCGCGCAGCGGGCGCAGTCGACGCAACGCGGACGTGGCCAGCCCATCGCCTGTCCTGTCTTCGGTGGTCCACCGCAAGCTCATGACGAACGGGAGCTGAGTAAATGTCATGGGGCTCCGACCCGGCCACCCTCGAAACCGTTACCCTGTGTTGTGCGGGATCGGCATGCTTGCTCTGGACATGGCTCCGGTGATTCGTGGCGGATGCACATCGGCTTATCTCGGGGATTCCACGTGAATTCGATTGAACTGGTACTGGCAATGTTGCTGGCGGTGGTGGCCAGCGGTTACCTCGTGCGCGTGTTGCCGCTCGCGTTGCCGCTGCCGCTGGTGCAGATCGGGTTGGGTGCCATCATCGCCGGCCTGCTCAACCACGGTGTGACGCTGGAGCCGAAGACGTTCTTCCTGCTGTTCCTGCCGCCGCTGCTGTTTCTCGATGGCTGGCGCATTCCCAAGGATGGCTTGCTGCGCGACCGCGGGCAGATCCTCGAATTGGCGTTGGGGCTGGTGGTATTCACCGTGCTCGGTGCCGGCTTCCTCATCCACTGGATGATTCCGGCGATGCCGCTGGCGGTTGCCTTTGCGTTGGCGGCGGTGGTGTCGCCGACCGATCCGGTGGCGGTGTCTTCGATCGCCGCTCGCGTTTCGATTCCCAAGCGCCTGATGCATATCCTGGAAGGCGAGTCGCTGCTCAACGACGCCACCGGCCTTGTCTGCTTCCAGTTTGCCGTGGCCGCCGCAGTCACTGGCGCGTTCTCGCTGGCCTCGGCTTCACTGACCTTTGTGTGGCTGGCTCTGGCGGGCGTGAGCATCGGCGTGCTGGTCACCGGAGCGGTCAGCTTCGTGCAGCGCTGGCTGTCGCGAAAATTCGGCGAAGAAAGCGGTACGCCGATCCTGATCAGCCTGCTGATTCCGTTCGGCGCCTACCTGCTGGCCGAGCGCGCGCATGCCTCCGGCATCCTGGCCGCGGTGGCGGCGGGTATCACGATGAGCTACGTGGAACTCAGTGGCCGCGCGCTGGCCACCACGCGGGTGCAGCGTGCCGCCGTGTGGAACACCGTGCAGCTGGCATTGAACGGCATCGTGTTCGTGCTGCTGGGTGAACAACTGCCGGGCATTCTCAAGGCAGCCATCGCCTCGGTGGAGCAGAGCGGTCATCTCAATCCGTGGTGGCTGCTGGTCTATGCGCTGGCGATCAATCTGACCTTGATCGTGCTGCGCTTCAGTTGGGTGTGGGTGTCGCTATGGCTGCCGCGGTTCTGGGCGCGCCGTCATGGCGAGTCGGTGGACAAGCGGCCGCACTGGCGGCTGATCGTGGCGACCACATTGGCCGGCGTGCGCGGCGCCATCACCCTGGCGGGTGTGCTGACCCTGCCACTGCTGATGCCGGACCAGACGCTGTTCCCCGCGCGCGAGCTGGTCGTTTTCCTGGCCGCCTCAGTCATCCTGATGACCTTGTTGCTGGCGAGCATCGCGCTGCCGCCGCTGCTGAACGGCCTGCAGTTGCCGGCGGAGCCGGCGACCCAGCGCGAAGAAGATCACGCGCGCCACGCCGCCGCCACCAAGGCCATCGCCGCCATCGAGAAGACCCAGCATGAGCTGGTCGAACATGCCGGCGCCGCCGATGTCGCGATCTACACGCAAGCTGCCGCGCGGCTGACCGGAAGCTATCAACGCCGCTTGAGTGGCGAGGCCATCTCCGATCGCGAGGCGGGGCAGTTGCGCAAGGCGGATCAGGCGGAACGGGCGTTGCGGTTGGCGGCGTTGCAGGCGGAGCGTGGGGAGATTTTCAGTTTGGCGCGGCACTTCCAGATTTCGGATGAGACGTCGCGGAAGCTGGTGAGGGAATTGGATTTGATTGAGGCGCGGTATCGGTAGGGTGGGGCGGATGTTCGTTGGACTTCTGTCTGGAAGCTGATGGGGTGGAGGGTGCCACCCCAGTCGTCATTCCGGCGAAGGCCGGAATCGCTTTTCAATAGCGAAGCTGGTCATCGCATTTGCGCTACTGCGTCCAAGCATCATCACAGCCAAGGGCTTTCGTCTGCCTGCGGCAGCCGAGCCACCTTTCTCTGCGTGGCCAGAGAAACGTGGCCCAAAGAGAGGCCACCCCACTTGGCGCTTGTTGGGCTGCTGCCCAACAAGTCCGTAAGCCGGGGCCGGGCTTTTCGACCGGACTCCTGTCCGGGCGAAAAGGAGTCGACATCCTTGTCGACTCCCGCTACGCGGCCTGTCGACTCCGACTCACCGCCGCACAGAGCCCCCGTAGAGCGGCGGCCATGTTCGTCTGTACTCGATGCGCCCTCTGCGCGATCTGGTTCATTATCCCCGTGCTCTCGTTGCTCAGTTCCTCATTCGTTCAGTGGAATTTCTCAGTATCTGAGCGTGAAGCGTCGGATGCTTAAGTCACGAAAACCACGGGGCAAGCAGACGGAGGGTATGGGCAATGGCTGACGATCAATATTGCGTTTTCGTCTATCAATATGGTGATTCCGACAACATTAGTAAGCCCGGCAGGCTACTTTTGAGCGGAATGCATGATGCTGAAGTAGAACGGGCAATACGTACCGCGTGTGAATGCTGGGAATATTTTGTGGCCGAGCAAATCGATGTTCCTGTGCTCTACTCTGAGTTGTATGCGCTCAGCGGAGGTCCTACGGTTGATGACGTGGCCTTTCACGAATTTCTCGGTATGCGGCAGGCCACGGATGAAGAGGTCACGTTATTGCCTGTATGGGGTGATCTCAGCAGCTTCGTGAGTCGATTCCGTGCCGTACGATATTGGGATTGCAGGCTGTCACCGCATTGCAGCTGAGTGCTTGACGCACGGTAATGTAAGAAACAATGGTTCAGGGGGCTGAGCATGGTGTTGCAGGATGGTTTGTACGATTTGCTGGTGACAGAGCGCTTGCTGGGGCGATTGCTACCAGAGCAATCCTTGGTGGAGGCACTGACTGGGGGCGGGGTTGGCGTGCTTGCTGATGCGGTTGCGCGTCAGCTCGCTGATGTACTCGACGACATGGGTGGAGAAGGCAGCGACAAGTTGCTTCGTCAGCTTGAGTTGGTCAATGCAATGCTTTTGACTTTGCGCCAGCGAGCGCTCGTTGAGCGCAATGGGGACGAGTTGGCGCAGGGTATCGACCTGGTTTCTCCCCCCGTGCGGCTGCTGAAAGCGGTGAACCAACACCGACACTTCCCGGCCGCGCCGCAAGTTGGCTTGGGAATGCCCTGGCTTTTTACGGCGGCCAAGGGCACGCCGTCGCTGTTGCAAGAGATACGCAGCGAGCTCACCTCTGCCGATCGGGTCGACATCCTGGTCAGCTTTATCACCGTATCTGGCGTGCGGAAGATTGCGGATGTGTTGCGTCAGGTTACCGCGCTGGATGCGCACGAAAGGACTGGTACGCGTATCCGTGTCCTTACCACCACCTATACAGGTGCCACCGAGCTACGTGCGATTGACGAGTTGGCGCGTCTTCCTGGGTGCGAGATAAAAATTTCACTCGACGGCAGACGGACTCGTTTGCATGCCAAGGCATGGATGTTTCATCGCGCCAGCGGCTTTGGCTCGGCGTATATCGGTAGCGCCAACTTATCAGGCGCGGCGATGACTGGCGGCCTGGAATGGACGGTCAAGCTCACCGAGCGTTCCCAGTACGCCGTTTTTTCACGGGCGCAGGCGCACTTCGAAACTCTGTGGGACGACAACGAGTTTCAGTCCTACGATTCCGACAATAGCGAGCACCGAACGGCGCTTGCCTCTGCGCTCGCCCGCGAATCGGGTGTACCGAACGTGGGTGCGCCTACGTTCTTCGACCTGCAACCCAAGAACTATCAGCAGGAGATGCTCGAACAACTCATCAACGAGCGTGAGCACGGACGCAATCGAAATTTGGTGGTCGCAGCTACCGGAACGGGCAAGACGATGGTTGCCGCATTCCACTATCGCCTTACCTGTGCCATCGAGGGTGGGCAACCGCGTCTGCTATTCGTAGCGCATCGGGAAGAGATATTGCGACAGGCGTTGCATACGTGGCGAGCGGTATTACGTGATCCGGAATTCGGAGAGCTGCTGACGGGTGGTAGTCGGCCGGAACATTTTGACCACGTGTTTGCCACCATCGACAGCTTGACCAGTCGGCAGGTTATTCAGGAAATGGGCGCTGGCTATTGGCATACGGTCATCGTTGACGA
Organism: Rhodanobacter sp. TND4EL1; assembly: GCF_054061035.1. NCBI lineage: Bacteria > Pseudomonadati > Pseudomonadota > Gammaproteobacteria > Lysobacterales > Rhodanobacteraceae > Rhodanobacter > Rhodanobacter sp. TND4EL1. The sequence continues at coordinate 988,845 of NZ_JBSSDT010000001.1, read as the reverse complement.
ATGTCACCGCTTGGCCGCCAACCGCTTCGATGCATTCGTCACCGCCATTCAACCGCGAGTGCTGTTGGGCCTGACTGCGACTCCTGAGCGAAGCGATGGGAAGTCGATCGCCAACTATTTCGACGCACGACCGGACGGGAGTCCTGCGGTTGAGCTTCGTTTATGGCATGCGCTGGATCAGCAACTGCTGGCTCCATTCGAGTACTACGCATGCGACGACGCTACCGATTTTTCTGACGTGCCATGGGATCGACCCGGTGAACGATTGGCTGTTGACAATCTGGTCACTGGAAATGATGTGCGCGCGCGATTGGTGGTGAATGAGTGGCAGCGATTGGTTGCCGATCCAAGACGCTCAAAGGCGTTGGTGTTCTGCGTTTCCGTAGCCCACGCGAAGTTCATGACCGACTGGTTCAATGCTGCGGGTTTGGCGGCAGCATGCGTCGTAGGCGAGACGCCCGATGAAGAGCGTCGGCTTGCTCCGCAGCGTTTGGCTCGTGGCGAGTTGTGTGCGTTGGTGACTGTTGATCTGTACAACGAAGGCGTTGATTTGCCGTTGGTCGATACGTTGCTTCTGTTACGGCCAACCCAGAGTGGGCTGTTGTTCCAGCAACAGATCGGTCGTGGTTTGCGCCTCTCGCCCGGCAAAGAGAGCTGCCTGATCCTGGACTTCGTGGGTCAGCACCGCATGGACTTCCGCTTTGATCGGTTGCTATCCGTGCTGACCGGGCTTAGCCGTCAAGGCGTACTGGAAGCGGTGGAACACGGATTTAGTCAATTGCCGCCCGGCTGCCACATTCAATTGCAACGACAAACGCGCGAGCAGGTGTTGCGCGGGTTGAAGGCCATGGTGGCAAACAACTGGCGGCGGCTACGTGTGGAGTTGCAGACCTACGCGGCACTACGAGGTACTGGAAACATCGTTCTTGCCGATTTTCTGCGTGAGCAGTCGCTGGAGCTGGAGGACATCTATCGTCGGGGAGCGCGTAGCGGATGGACCGAGCTGAAGCGTGACGCGGGGCTGATGGTTGCCGAGCCCGGTCCGGAGGAAGCGTATTTCAGTCGAAGGATCGGTGACTTGTGCCACGCCGATGATCCACGCCGGCTTGACGTTTTGCGTGCGGTGGGGGTGTCCGGCGGAGTAGATGCGAAACTGATCGAGGACGCTGCGCCGGAGTTGCAGATGCTTGCCTATCAGGTCGATGGAACTCATGCACAAGTCGGAGGGCCGGCCGCCTTCATGCAGCGCATATCCCAGAATCCAGCTATTGGCGCCGAGATGGCAGAGCTGGCTGATGTATTGGAGAGTCGGGAAAACGTATCTTTCAAGGCATTGCCGGGCTTGGAATACACACCTCTGTGCCTGCATGCTGGGTACCACATTCGCGAGATTCTTACTGCGGTTGGATGGCTCACGGCAACTCAGCGAACTCCGTTTCAGTCGGGAAGCCTTGCGTTACGTGCTCGGAAAACGGAACTGCTCTTTGTCACTCTGGACAAAAGCGCCGGTTACCACGGTCGAATAGCCTACCGTGACTACGCTATCAGTCCTACACGCTTTCATTGGCAAACGCAGAACAGCGCGGGACCAGACAATGCGAGCGGGCGTCGTTACATGGAAAGTTCTGCTAATGGATGGCACTTTCAGTTGTTCGTTCGTACACGTAAGGGCGAGCCCTATCTTGCGTGTGGTCCGGTAGGGCTGGAAAGTATCGAGGGAGACCGCCCGATGAACGTCGTCTGGCACCTCGAACAACCGTTACCTGCAAAGTGGTTTCGGGAGTTCAGCATGCTGCGAGGCGCGTAGTTCCATTGCGTCCGTTCGCCTGATCATGGATTCCTTTCCCAACGCCGCTCATGTGTAGCTTATCGTTCTCGAGTTTGAGTGAAGTGATGCGCTGTCAAACAGCGCGAACGAAGTCCACAAACGCCCGCAGCGGCGAGGGCAGATGCCGCCTACCGGAGTAATACAGAAACGGCCCGCTGAAGCTTTGCCACCACGGTTCGAGCACGGGCAACAACGCACCGCTGTCGAAATGCGGGCGTAGCCAATCTTCGAACAGCAGGATGATGCCGAGGCCGTCGATGGCGGCTTGCACGGCGAGGTCGAGGGCGGCGCCCTGGCGAACTTGCAGGCGGCTTGGCGGGTCGACGCGGGCGATTTCGCCGTTGCGCTCGAACTCCCAGGCGGGCACGGCGCCGCCGGAAAATTGGCCGCGCAGGCAGGCGTGGTGCAGCAGGTCGCGGGGGTGTTCGGGGTGGCCGTGGGCTTGCAGGTAGGCGGGTGAGGCGGCGGTGACCAGTCGTTGGGTGCGCGGGCCGATGGGTATGGCGATCATGTCTTGCGCGAGGCGCTCGTCGTAGCGGATGCCGGCGTCGCAGCCGGCGGCGAGCAGGTCGACGAAGCTGTCTTCGACGGTCACTTCCAGCCGGATCTCGGGGTAGCGTTTGAGGAAGGGCGTGATGATCGGTGGCAGCACGGTGCGCGCCACGTTGGCCGGCACGTTGAGCCGCAGTGTGCCGGCGGGGTGGTCGCGGTAGTGGTTGACCACATCGAGCGAGGCCTGCACTTCGGCCATCGCCGGGATCAGGCGTTCGGCGAGGCGTTGGCCCGCCTCGGTGGCCGAGACGCTGCGGGTGGTGCGATGGAGCAGGCGCACGCCCAGTCGTGTCTCCAGCCGCTTCACCGCCTCGCTCAACTGCGACGCGGAGCCATGGCCGGTGCGCGCCGCTTCGCGGAAGCCGCCGGCCTGGATCACGGCGAGGAAGGCGATGAGGTCCTGGGTGTCTGCTGCCACTGTTCGCATCTCCGTACGGCCCGTGCGGATTGTGGCGGATTATCAGGCAGGAGGCGTGCGCCTATAGTCGATGGATCCCGATCATCGCCAGCGCCACGGAGCATCATCATGAGTCAGCTTGAACACGCCGGTACGTTTCTCCTCGGCGACCGCCTCGTCAATCGCATGGGTTATGGCGCCATGCAGCTTGCCGGCACGGGCGTGTTTGGTCCGCCAAAGGATCATGCTGCCGCGCTGGTGGTGTTGCGCGCGGCGCGCGAGGCGGGCGTCAATCACATCGACACCAGCGACTTCTACGGTCCGCACGTCACCAACAAGATCATCCGCGAGGCGCTGCATCCATATGCCGATGGTCTGGTGATCGTGACCAAGGTCGGTGCGGTGCGTGGCGAGGATGCGTCATGGAACGCCGCGCAGAGCCCGGCGGAGCTCCAGCGGGCGGTGCATGACAATCTGCGCCACCTCGGCGTGGATGTGCTGGACGTGGTCAACCTGCGCCTCATGGGCGCCGTGCACGAGCCAGCCGAGGGCTCCATCGAATCGCAGTTCAGCGCGCTCGCCGAGCTGCAGCAGCGGGGATTGATCCGCCATCTGGGCGTGAGCAACGTTACCGCCAACCAGATCGCCGAAGCGCAGCGGATCGCGCCAGTGGTATGCGTGCAGAACCACTACAACCTGGTGCATCGCGATGACGACGGCTTGATCAACGCACTCGGCAAGCAAGGCATCGCCTACGTGCCGTTCTTTCCGCTCGGCGGGTTTACGCCACTGCAATCGCAGACCTTGTCCGATGTGGCGGCGCGATTGGCCGTGACGCCGATGCAGGTGGCGCTGGCTTGGCTGCTGCACCGCGCGCCGAACATGCTGTTGATTCCCGGCACCTCGTCGATCGGGCATCTGCGCGAGAATCTGGCGGCAGCGGATCTTCGCCTGGCTGCCGATGTGATCGGCGAGCTGGATGGCATGACGCCATCGTCCTGATCCGGGCAAACATCAGGCCGTTGGCGAGCCGTCTCGGCTGCGTCTGGGCTGGAGAGCTCGCCGTGCCACCGTGATCAGCCAGCCCAGCCCGTAAAGAAAGAGGAATGTGGGCGCGCTCAGGAAGAAGTAAGCCGCCGGCCATGAGAGCTTTTCCAGGGTCGGACCGAGGCCAAGGCTGACGGCAAGGCTGCCTTGTAGCGCAATCGGGAGCTGGGCGAATACGAATTGCCCCTTGGAATCGCCACCGGCGGTGATGCCCATTCCAAAGCAGGCAAGCATGACGAGCAGCCAGACGAGGCAGAAGGCGATTCCGTACTTGCTCATGAGTTTCCTGGCTCGGGTTGGCAACGCGCGCTTTCTGCGCGACAGGCTGGCGGACGAAGCCGACCGCGCACGCTAGCGGTTGTCGGGGTCGGCCCGCACCGCCAGGTTCAGCAGCTTGCCCTTGGCATCCAGCTCTACCAGCATGATCCGCGTGTCGCCTTGCGGACCCACCCGGTAGACCGAGCGCACGGCGCCTGCGTGTTCGGTGCGCTTGATCAGCTGCAGCGGGGTGGCTGCCCATGTCGCGGGGAGCTGGCTGCGCATGTCGACGGCGTCGTTCGGATCGAAGTTGTAGCCGGCGTCGGCGCTGAATTCGCTGGCGATGTTCTTGCCGGCCAGCATGGCTTTCAGCACGTTGCGCGCGTGCGTGGCGATTTCGGGCCTGTTGTCCATGATGGCGGCATTCGGCTTGGGCATCAGTGCCGGCTCCACCAGTCCGGCGATGACGTGCGCCATGTAGACGGGGCTGGCATGACCGGCGTCGAGGTTGGTCAGCACCACCACGGTGAGCTTGTCGTCGACGTAGCGGTTGATGGTGCAGGTGAAGCCTTGCCATGAACCGGAATGCTGGATCATCCGGTGGCCGTTCGCGCTGTCGTCGACCCAGCCGAAGCCGTAGTGGCTGGCGTTGGGTTGGCCATCGTTGAGCACGAACGGTGTCCACATAGTGTCCAGTGACTTGCGACTGAGCAAGCTGATGCCGTAAAGCGCGCGATCCCATTTCTCCAGATCGACGACGTTGAAGTAGAGCGTGCCGTCCGCGGTGGAGTTGAGGCTGGGTGATACCCAAGTCTGGTTCTTCAGTTGTCCGCCGACCAGCTCGTAACCGGCCGCGCGGCCGGGGATGATGTCGCGGTCGGAGATGCCGCGGGTGGACACCATGCCGAGCGGGGCGAAGATGTGGTCGTGCATGTAGTCGCGGTAGTTCTTCCCGCTGACCTTGTGGATCAGCACGCCGAGCAGGGCGTAGTTGGTATTGCGATACGCCCAGTCGTCGCCCGGCTTGAATTCGATCGGCAGCGTTTCGATCCGCTTCACCAGCTGGTCTTCGGTGAAGTCCTGACGCACGTCGAACATGCCGCCGGGCTGCATGCGCGCGGGGTCTTCGTATTCCGCCAGGCCGGAGGTGTGCGACAGCAGGTTCTTCACCTTGATCGGCTTCCAGCTTGCCGGCGCATCGGTGAAGTATTGGCTGATGCTGTCGTCGAGCTTGAGCTTGCCCTGTTCCACCAGCATCATCACCGCGGTGGCGGCGAACTGCTTGCCGACCGAGCCGGACTGCATCAGCGTGGTGGGCGTGACGGGTGCATTCCATTCGACATTGGCCAGGCCATAGCCCTTTACCAGTATCGCGTGGCCGTTGCGGTAGATACCGACCTCGGCGCCGGGGATGTGTTCGCGTGCCATCTCGGCGGCGACGTAGCGGTTGATCGCGGCGAGCTGCGTCGGCTGGAGATCAGGCGTCTGTGCGGCGGCCAGCATCGGGGCGCAGGCAAGCAGGGTGGTGAACAGCCGACGTGGCAGATGCATGGGGCTCTCGGCAGACAAATGGCAGGCTGGACATTCTGGCTGAAGCGCGGGCATCCGTGTTCCATCGCCATGTCGCCTGCGTCCCGGTATGGCTGCGGCAACACAACGGTTAAGCGCCGGCCGGGAAAGGCGGCTTGCGGCGGGCAGATACGAAAGACCCGCCAGTGGGCGGGTCTTGTTGGCGAGTCAGCTTGATCAAGGCCGGCGTGGGGGCGGTGCGGGTGGTGCACTGGGTGCGACGTTTTTTACGGTTGGCATCGAGGCCCGCCGATATTTGGGGTTGGGGAAACGGCGAAGATCGCGTACCGGGGGAGGGCTGCGTTGCGTCCGGTAGGTGGAACCCTGGCGGGCAAGGGCGAGTCGGTGGCCGTCAATATGCACCCAGTACCACGAGCCTGCCGGTACCGGTGCCGTCGACAGGTAGTCAAAGTGCGCATCAAAGTTGCCGTTGTCGAGCGGTGAGGCCTGCAGGGCAAGATTCATGATGAACTGGCTGGATATCGGGCGGCCGTGCTTGTCGGTGGCTGGCGCGCTGATCATCTCGTCCAGGTTGGCCCGCAGCAATCGGCGAAGCGGAGGGGAAAGCTCCATGGCTGGCGACATGTCAGTCACCTTGCCGTGGGAGTTCACCTGCACCAGTACCGGCAGGACCTTCGGCCGGAACTCGTTGAGCGAGCCGGACGACGCCAGCGCCGCGCCCGAACAGGCAATGAGTGCACCGAAAACCGCGGATCGTTGAATGGATTTCATGATGCTCTCCGTGAATCATGTGGTGCATTGATTCGGTTCTGTTGGAGCGAATCTGCACCGTGCGCGGCCATGCGGACATGGGCGTTGGGGCCGCGTCCCGAGCCGGCGACGACGCCCGCCTGGCCGCGTCCCCATCTTGGCAGATGAGGCCGTTACCACCCCGTGATTCGCCGTCGCAGCGGCCTGATGGTCTCCTCGCTTCGCGCTTACTTCGGCAACGCGGCCAGCCACGCCAGCACGGTCCGGGACAGTTCGAGGCGCTGATCGGAATAGGCGTGATCGGTGGGCAGATGGACGGTGGTGACACGGGTATCGCCGGCCTGGCGCAAGTCGGCGGCGAAGGTCTGGTTGGCGGGCGCGAGTCCGTCATCGGAAGTGATGATGAGGGCGGTGCGATCCTTCAGTGTGCTGACGCTGGACGGGAAACTCCAGTGGGACGCATGGGCGGCCAGTTCGCGCGCCAGCCCGTCGGGTGTGCAGCCACTCAGCGGTGCCATGCCTTCGTTGCCCAGGCCGCTGGCCATGTCCTTGATGGCTTGCGCCTGGCCATCCTTGCGCACGAGTTGTTGCATGTGTCCCGCCATGTCCGCCGCCGAGAGAGTGGCGAACGCCTTGATGGCGGGGTCGGCGGCAGCGGCCTCGACGGTCATGAAGCCGCCCATGCTGTGGCCGATCAGCACGATGCGTTGCGGATCGAGGCGCAGCGTTTTGGCCACCTCGGGTTGGCGCAGATAGGCGATCGCGGCGGCGGTGTCTTCGATGCCGTGGGCGAATGAGAACTTGCCGGGCGTGCCCCAGGAGCCGCGATAGTTGAAATACAGCACGTCCCAGCCGGCGCGGCGGATGTCCTGCGCCAGATCAAGATTGCGCTCGTTGCCGGGAAAGCCGTGCAGCAGGATCACCACCGGGTGCGGTCCGGCGCCGGCAGCGACGTAGACCAGCGCGTTCATCAGCGAGCCATGGCTGGGAATCTGCATGGTCTGCATCGACGCGCGATCGTTGCCCGGCGCGGCCGACACGAGCGCATCGGTCACGGGTTTCGGGGCGGCTTGCGCCGGAGCCTGCAGCGGAATGCCTGCCAGGCCGATGGCAAGGCAAGCGGCCAGAAATTGGTGCAGCGAGCGGTGGTTCATGCGTGCTTCCCTCTGCCTGATGGAATCGATGTGGGTGAACCGCCGCCGCAGCGTATGCCTTCGGTGGCGGCAGCGGGTAGTGCCGTTGCTTCAATGCAGCTGCAACTGTGCGGGAGCAGGATGGCGACAGGTTCTGCCTCGGTTCGAGCGCGGGCAGCGCTGGCTGGTCGGAGACACGGCGTGGCCGCGGCAAAACGGGTCGCTCTGTGAAAGGTGGCGGCGCACACCACTCCGGCCGACTCTGCGCCGATGACGGTGACGCCGTCTGACGTGCAAGGTGCGGGCTTTCTCCCTTCGGTAGACGAGGCGTGTGCTTTGGCGATCGCCATTCTGCTCGTTTCAGGACTACCGCGGCCACAAGATCATCACCCATCTCGGTGGCGTGCTCGGCGGCTACTCGGTGGTGGTGATCATTCCGGAGCGGCACGCGGCGTTTGCCGTGATGCTCAACGCCGAGGACGCCGGCACCCTGCTCGCGATGCGCGAACACCTGCTGGATACCTTGCTGGGGCTGCCGTCGCCCGACTGGATCGGCGGCTACCGGCAGATGTTCGATGACATTCATGCCGCGGCCACGACGGCACTCCGGGCGCATCGCGGCGATACGCATTCCGCCGGTGGTCCGTCGCTGCCCTTGTCCGGGTACGCCGGCATCTATCGCGACCCGTGGTACGGCACGGCCACCATCGTGCACGGTGGCAAGGCCGGCTTGAGCATCAGCTTCGACCGCTCGCCCGGCCTGCACGGCACGTTGGAGCACGTGCAGTACGACACGTTCCGCACGCGCTGGGCGATGCCGGAGGTGGAGGACGCCTACGTCACCTTCGCGCTCAAGCCCGATGGCCGCGTCGAGCAGATGACGATGAAGGCGATCTCGCCGATCGCGGATTTCAGCTGGGATTACCAGGATCTTCGCTTTGTGCCGGTGCCTGCTGACAAGTAACGTCCTGGACTTGGTGCACGCGGCGTTCCCGTTGGATACTCCGGTGACCCATCGCGCCGAGACACGCCATGCTTCCCCGTCTTCTGTTGACGCTTTTCTGCCTGTTGCCGGCGGTGCCTTTGCATGCGGCAGAGGCGCCGGCGACGCGCACCATCGTGCTGGTACGCCACGGCTATTACCTGCCCGACGCGACGGCTGACAAGAAACTGGGTCCGCACCTGGCGCCGATCGGCGTGGCCCAGGCCCGCCTGGCCGGCGCGCGGCTGTCCGGCCTGCCGACACGGTTCGATGCCTTGCTGGTGAGCCCGGTGCAGCGTGCGCGCGACACCGCGGCGATCATCGGCGAAGACTTTCCCGGACGCCATTTCGAGGTGGTGGACGATCTTGCCGAATGCACGCCGCCGACGCGGCGCACCGAGGTCACCGCGGATGAGAAGCCGGCCGACCTGGCCGCCTGCAAGAAACAGTTCGACCGGTTGTTTGCCCGTTACTTCAAACCGGCGATCGGGTCGGCGCAAACCGCATTGATGGTTTGCCACGGCAACGTGATCCGCAACATGGTCGTGCGCGCACTTGGCGTGGACAGCAGAGCCTGGCTGGAGATGTCGGTGGGCAATGCCAGCATCACCCGAATCCTGGTGGAAGCGGATGGTCGCTTCAAGGTCATCTCGATGGGTGACGTCGGGCATATTCCGCCGAACCTGCGCACCGGCGCCACCGGCGATCCGGAGCGCAGCCTGGCGGTTCCCGCGTTGCCCTGATCGTACTGGCGGTGCTTCAGGACACCGTGACCGGGAGTCAGCTGCCTCGAACCGGTCGGCTCAGCATTGCGTACGTCCACCGGCCAGCTGTTTGCACGGATGAAACACCGGTTCCTTCGGTGGCGGACGGTGATGATCGCCATCGCCATCCCCGTGGTGACCATGGTCATCCTCGTGGTGACCATGACCGGGACGACGGTTCGGATACGGCGCCCAGTAGGCCGGCGGCGGGTTGTACGCCTGCTGCTGTTGCAGTTGATCCTGATAAGCATCGTTCTGCTGGCGCAAGGCGTCGTTCTCGCCCTGCAGACGATTGCGCTCGGCCGCCTCGTCGACCAGTGCCTGCTGCTGTTGCCGCTCGGCTTGCTGCTGTGCGGCGTAGGCCTCATCGGCCTGCCGTTGCTCTTTCTCGTCCTGCGCCTGCTGGCGGGCTTCGATGCGCTGCCGGTAGAGCCCTTCCAGATGATGCGAGGTGGCGTAGTTCTTCGCCAGCGTGTCCTGGCCAAGGCGCAGGTAGCGATCGATGATCTCGCTGTCGTCAGCCTGATGCAGCAGTTCGCCGCTGCCTTTCGGGCAAGGGTGGTCGGTGTAGCTGACTTGGCCGCCCTGGGTGCACTTGTAGATGTTCTGGGCGCCGGCGGCTCCTGCCGCGCCCAGCAGCAGGATCGCCATGCATGACAAGTGGATTCGGTTCGGTCGGACTTTCATGGTGGCACCCATCCTGCGTGACCTTGCATGGGCAACGATGTTGCCATCGTACCGGTTAGGGGGTGCTGAACGTCGGACGACAGCAGGCCCCGTCCGAAAGTGGCGCTAACGGATCGGCATTGGCGACGGGGGCGTGGTCTCGATCGTCCGGCCAGCCTCCCGCCATGCGCGCAAGCCGATGACGGCAAGAACGACGAAGCCGGCATACAGCACCGATGTAATCAGCAGATGCTTGTAGACGTATTCGCCCACGTAGATCACGTCCACCGCAATCCACAGCCACCAGGCCGCCACATGCCGGCGCGCCTGCCACCATTGCGCCACCAGGCTGAAAGCGGTGAGTGCCGCGTCCAGCCACGGCAGCGCGGCGTCGGTCAGATGGTGCATGAACGCACCGAGCGCGATGGCGCCGACACTGCCGATGGCCAGGTGCAGCAGCGCCTGTCGGCGCGGCAAGGGTGCCACCTGCACCTTGCCATCGGTACCCAGATGCTGCAGCCAGCGGTACCAGCCGTAGCCGATGAAGCCGGCGAACGCCAGTTGCAGCAAGGCATCGGAATACAGCTTGGCGTCGACAAACACCCACGCATAGATCAGCACCGACACCAACCCGATGGGCCAGCACCAAGGCTGGCGTCGGGTGGTGAGCCAGACGCCAAGGGCGCTGACAATGGCCGCGAGGAGTTCGACCCAGGTCATGTCAGAACGCGAACGTCAGTGACAGGCGCGCCAGCCGCGGCGCACCCGGGAACAGATAGCTGTCGCCGCCGGAGCTGCCGGTGTCACGCCAGTAGAAATGATTGAACACGTTGTCGACGCTGAGCCGCCAGGTCATCGCGTGACCATTCCACTGGCTGGCATAGCGCAAGCCGGCATCGAACACGTTGTACGCCGGCACCCGCGTCAAACCGTTCGGCGTGGCCACGTTGGAGCTGGCGTAGCGCCAGCCGCCGAGCAGGCCGAGCTGGGGGGCGAACGGCAGCTGATAGTCGAGATACACGGCGCTGCGCAGGCGCGGCACGTTGACGACCTGGTGGCCTTCGTAGCTCGGGGAACCGGTGCCGTCGGCACGCGCGCGGATCAGGTTGATGCTGGCGGTGAGGCGCAGGCGATCGGTGACTTGTCCGGCAGCGTTGAGCTCCAGCCCGCTGTGCACTTCGTTGCCACGCTGCACGAAGGTGAAGCCTTCGGCGCTTTGATCGGGCCGGGCAAACTGATAGGGCTGGCGGATGTTGTACAGCGCCGCGGTCAGGCTCAGCGCATCGCTCCAGGCGTACTTCACGCCGGCTTCGGTCTGGCGCGCCAGCAAGGGGGCAAGCGTGGTGCCGCCATTCGACGTCCAGTAAGGCGCCTCATTGCCCAGCGACAGGCTTTCGCTGTAGCTGAGGTAGGTGATCAGCCGCGTGGTGGGCTGCCACAGCACCGCCGCTTGCGGCAGCATCTTGCTGATCCGCGTGTCACGTTCGGGTACGCCACTGGAGTCGTAGGCACGTTCGTGCAGGCGCACGAAACGACCACCGGCCAGCACCTGCCACTGATCACCCAGATGCAGCCGATCCAGCGCGAACACCGAGTGCTGCCAACTGGTCAGCCGGCGTACCGAGCTGCCGGGCTGATTCGGCGACGGGGCGAAGTAGGGTGGGTCCACCTGATTGATATTGCCGGTGCCGACGTAGTCGTAGACATAGGGGCGACGATCGATGGTGCGGCGGAATGCGCTGGTGCCCAGGCTGACTTCATGGCTGATCGAGCCGGTCTCGAACGTTCCCTTCAGTACTGCGCGGGCCTCGTCGTTGACGCGGGTGTCGTCGGGGCTGCGGTAATCGTAGATGTCGTAGTCGCCGTTCGGGGCGAAGAACCAGCCGGGTGTGGCGCCGCTGGCGCAGTCGGCGGAATAGAAGCAGCCGTAGGCGAAAGCGACATTGTCATCGATCACCGCGCGGCTGTGGCTGGCCGAGAGCTGGGCCGTCCATGTGTCACTGAGGTGGTAATTGAAACGCAGCGTGCTGTTGCTGGCATCGATGCCGACCGGCTGCTGCCACGGCTCGAAGCCGAGCAGGCGGGTGCGGCTGGGGTGCGCCGGAATCGTGCTGCCGCCGAGCAACTGGTAGCCGGAGGCCGAGCGCTGTCCGCTGGTCTGGTAGTTGCTGTCTAGTTGCAGGGTCGCGTCCGGGTTGATCTTCCAGTCGGCGGCCAGCGAGACGAAGCTGCGGCGGCCGTCGGCATGCTGGACGTAGGAGTTCATGTCCTCGTGCGCTGCGTTCACGCGCACGCCGAAAGCCGGGCTGAGCCAGCCGCCGACGTCCAGAGCCAGATAGCGCGAGCCGTGCGAGTCGGTGCCGACGGTGGCGCTGCGCACATCGGCCGGGCGCTTGCTGACGTAGTTGACCAGTCCACCCGGGGCGACCACGCCGGCTTCAAGGCCGCCCAATCCCTTGAGGATTTCCACCCGCTGCTTGTCTTCCAGCGCAATGGGTTGCTCGCCGACCAGACTCATCTCGTTGAGCTTGTAGCCGGTGGCCAGGTCCAGCGCGTAACCGCGAATGGCGACGTCCTGGTAATAGCCGACCGGTGCATAGCTGTCGCCCAGGGCGGCATCGCTGCGCGCCAGTTCGCTTAGCGTGCGCGGCTGGCGGTCGTCGATCTGGTCGCGGGTGATCACGGTGATCGCAGCGGGCGTGTCCTGCAACGGCGCGTTGCCGAAGCTGCCGAAAGTGTCCAGCTGCGAGTTGTCGGCGTTGTAGCCCTTGTGGCTGTTCGCGTTCACGTGCACCGGCGACAGGCGGGTGGCCTGCGGTTCGCTGGTGGTGTCGGCAGCGCGAACCGGCGCCATGATCGCCAGCAGGGCGAGGATCAGGGGAGTGCGGGGAAAGGGCATCGTCATCGTCGTCGTCAATAGGGTGCAGACGAAGCGACGGCGACCCGGTTCGTCGCGAGGACGCACCGGATCTGCAAGCTCCCTACGCCGGTATTAACCGGGTCAGGTTCCAAGGGACTCTCTCAGCCCGGCTACGCCGGGCACCCCCGCTTCAAGAACGCGTATTGAACCACGGATCGGCGCGGCTTGCTCAGGCGCCGTCGCGGATGGCCCGGAGCAGAGCCTGCCCGTGGGACGTCCGAAACCATGCGGCATGGCCGCGCAGGAAGGTTTCGCAGGCCACGTCGGCATTGGCCGTGGACTGCGTGATGGCGTGGTAGTACTCGACTTCGGACAGCGCGAAATCCACGTGGACCAGCGGCAGCAGGTTGGCCAGCAGGTCCCGGTCCTCTGCGCTCAACGGCCGCTGCCGATGATAGCCGTCCATCAGTGCGCAGGCGATGTCGGGATGGCCGATGTCTTTGTTTTTTCCAAGTTCGAGCCATGCGATGGCGTTGCGCTCGATCGCGGTGGCGAGGTCGAACAGGGCGAAGTTGCGCGCCGCTAGACCAAAGTCGAGCACGTCGGTGATCTGCGGATGCGCGGCATCCACCCGCCAGCACAGGTTGGACACATGCCAGTCGCCGTGTGTCCACAGCTCCGGTTGCGCCTGCAGTGGTCGCTGGGCGGCGGCATGCCAGGGCGAGATCAGCTCGGCGAGTTCGGTTGGCCAGTCACGGTGGCGTAGGTAGTCAGCCAGCCCTGGTCGTGCAGGGAGTTCCGCGCGCAACGCGGCGACCGGGTCGCTGGCGCGGATCAACTCGCTGCGCGCGACCAGGATGTGCGTGTCGCGCTGCGGCGCGTCGTAGCCTTGCGCGGCATCGTGGAGCACGGCAAGCATGTTTCCCGCGCTGCGGGCGTGATCACGATTGGGCAGCGGCTGCCATGAAATCGTGTCGCGATACAGGTCGACGCCAACGGCGCGTTCGTGCACTTCGTAAACCCAGTCGCCGACCGCCACGGCGGTTTGGTCCTGCGCGTCATGCAGTACGGCGGGAATCGGCACGCCGTTGCCGCGCAGGTGGGCGATGAAGCGGTGCTCTTCGGCCAGGGTGGCCGTGCTGCGAACGCTGCGGTGGTGGCGTTTGACGAAGACGGTGCCGGCTCCGACGTGCACCAGACACGCGGCCGACAACGGGCGCGGGCTGTGCCACTGGATATCGCGCACCGGCCCGAGTGCCCGGTAGCGGTCAAGCAGGTGGCGCACTTCGTTGCCGGTCAGCGCGGGCCAGTCCGGTGGCGTTTCGTCGCCGGCCAGCCCATGGGCGAGGTGGGGCAAATCGTTCATGTGACATCCACCGACGGTCAAGCGCGGGATTATCCCTTGAAAGTCCATTCGGCGGTTCTCGGTGGCGCGAAGGCAGCGACTACGCGGGCAAAGACGCGCCGAACGTGCCGTCACCCCGAAGGCTTTTCCCGACGTCGATCGACGGCCGTGCGTCGTCCGGCATGCTCACGTGCTGGACAAGGAGATCGGTGCCGACTGTTGATGCGGCGCTGCTGTCAGCTCTGGCGCCGGTCAGCCATCGCAGTCACGCTCCGGTCGGTCGTCGCTGGCGACAGGCGCACACGGGGTGGCGAGCTTCAACGAACCTATAATGAGCGACTGTTCCGGAGCTTGCCGCCAGCCCATGAGTGCGATGCTGCTGTTGTTCGTCTGCCTGATTCTCGGCTCCCTGGTGGCGCGTTACGCGAAGCCACCGGCGGGGATGGTGCACGGGATCAATTGGTGGGTGCTGAATGTGGCGCTCTCCGCGCTGGTGCTGGAGCTGATTCCCAAGGTCAGTTTCGATTCGCAACTCTGGTTTCTGGTCGCCGTGATGTGGCTGACTTTTGGCGGAGCATGGCTGCTGTTTGGTCTGCTGGGCCCACGACTGGGCTGGTCGCGGCAACGTACCGGCGCACTGATTCTGGTCTGCGGGCTGGGCAATACGTCGTTCATGGGTTATCCGCTGATGCAGGCCCTGCACGGCAAACAGGGTCTGGCGCTGGCGGTGGTGGCCGACCAGTTGGGCTGTTTTCCGGTGCTGGCGATCGGTGGCATCGTGGTGGCTTCGCTGTATTCCGGCCGCAAGCCCGAGCTGGGTCTGGTGGCTCGGCGCATCTTCACTTTTCCGCCGACCATTGCGCTGCTGGTCGGGATCGTGGCCGGACTGTTCGGCGGATGGCCGCCGCTGCTGGAGGGTGTATTCGCCCCGATCGGCGCCACGCTCACGCCGCTGGCACTGTTTTCGGTCGGCCTGCAGTTCAAGTTTCATCCGGGTCAGCGACAGCTGGGCGCGGCGAGCTGGGGGTTGGGCTGGAAACTGTTGCTGGCGCCGCTGCTGTGCTGGGCGCTGGGAGCGGCGGCAGGAGTCGACGGCCTGGTGTTGACGGTGGGCGTGCTGCAGGCGGCGATGGCACCGATGGTGTCGGCGACGATCCTCGCTGACGAGTATGGGCTGGAGCCGACGCTTGCCAATACCGTGCTGGGCGCCGGCATCGTGATTTCGCTGCTGACCATTCCGCTGGGCAATGCCTTGCTGCCCGGCTGAGCCATTCCTTGCGTCCGGCATGGAGTCCGCCGAAACTAGGGCCAATGAGGGCAGGGGAGCTCGGGGCATGGCAGGTTTTCAACTGATCAAGCGATGGTTCGGCAACGACCATGGCGAACGTCGTGCGGTGCCACGCAGTGGCGAGCCCAGAGGCGCCTGCATTCTGGTGGTGGATGATTCGGCCACCATTCGCGCGGTGATCGGCAAGATGCTGACGCAGAATGGCCATTTGGTGCTCAAGGCAGCGGATGGCGAGGAGGCGCTGACCATCGCCCGTCGCGAGAGTCCGGACCTGATTTTCCTCGACATCGTGATGCCGGGCATGAGCGGTTTTGCCGTGTTGCGTGCGCTGCGGCACGACCCGCTGACGCGGAACATCCCGATCGTGATGATCAGCGGCAACCTGCAGGCCACCGAACAGTTCTATGTGCAGCGCTTCGGGGCCGACGATTTCATGAAGAAGCCGTTCGGTCGGGGCGAGGTGTTTGCGCGGATCGAGCACCTGACCCACAGTGGACGTCTGGTCGTGCGTGAGCGTGCTGCGGCAGAAGCGATGGTGGGCGAGTCCGCGCACAGCGAGGCCGAGCAGGCCGCGATTCCCGATATCGCGATGCCCGACCCGCACGACATGATTGCGCCGGTCACCACGCCGGACTGAATGTGGGTCGTGGCGCGACAATGGACGTCATGAGCAAGTCCATTCCGGAAGGATCCCGCACGACGCGCGTCGACGTCTGGTTGTGGGTGGCGCGTTTCTTCAAGACCCGCAGCCTTGCCAAGCAGGCCATTGACGGCGGCCACATCGACGTCAATGACGCCGGTTGCAAACCGGCAAGAACGATACGCGCGGGCGACCGCCTGAAGATCAGTCGCGGCGAGGAGCGGCTCGAAGTCGAGGTACTTGCGTTGTCCGAGCGTCGTGGCCCGGCAAGTGTGGCGCAGACTCTGTACCGCGAGACCGAGCCCAGCCGCCTGGCGCGCGAAGCAGCCCGTGAGTTGCATCGACTGGTCGGTGCCAGCGGTCCACAAAAACGTCCGGACAAACAGGCGCGTCGTGATCTGCGCCGACTCAAGCACGATCGTTGAAAGGCGGTGAAGCGACCTGCCTTTCGACCTCGTTACGGATGGCCGGATTCATGTGAGCGCGTGCTGGCTTGCGATGGAATACGCCGGCAGGAGCGTGATTGCCGCAGGCTCTGAGCAGTGCATCGCAGAATAAAGTGCGTGGATGGGGGAATATTCCTTGAAATCCGACGGGTTGGCGCTTTCGCCAGACCGGACAGTTCGCGAGCTTGCACGGCAAGGACATGCACAGATGAATGGCATCGGCTTCTTCAAGCGTCTGCTGGGCACCCATCCGACCGGCCAGCATCGGCAGTCACAGGCACCGCTCGGTGCGCGCGTGCTGGTGGTGGATGATTCGCCCACGATTTGCGCCGTGCTGGGCAAGATGCTGCGCCAGGACGGTTATGCGGTGATGAAGGCCGGTGATGGCAGCGCGGCGATCGAATTGGCGCGCAGCGAGCAACCGGCGTTGATCTTTCTGGACATCGTGATGCCCGGCATGAACGGCTTTGCGGTGTTGCGCACGCTTCGCCACGATCCGCTGACCCGGGATATCCCGATCGTGATGATCAGCGGCAATCCGCAGGCCACCGAACAATTCTACGTGCAGCGTTTCGGCGCCGATGATTTCATGAAAAAGCCGTTCGATCGCGACGAGGTCTATTTGCGAATCGGCCAGTTGGTGGATTCGGGGCGTCTGCCGCCACGTGTTCCGGCCTTGGACGGCGAGCTTGTGGCGGGGCCATCGGTGGAATGGTCCGGCGAAGATCTGGCCGATATCCCGGATATCGCGATGCCCGATGCGGATGTGACTTCCCCGTTGGCTGTTTCAGCCACCCCGCAGCCGATCATCTTGAACGTGGCCCGCGGCGTCGGCTGACCGTCCTTTCCCGGCGATCCGTCAGTCTTCTTCCGCCTCGCGGTAGATCGGCACGTCCGGATTGCGGCGGAAGGTGAAGATCAGACTGGTCTCGATGTGCGCCACTTCGGGCCGGGTGGTGAATGCATCCAGCGCGAAATCGCGCAAGTGGTTGCTGTCGGCGACCGCCACGTGCAGCAGGTAATCGTTGGCCCCGGCCACGTGATAGAACGCCAATACCTCGCGCAGAGTCAGCAGATAGGCGTGAAACGCATCCAGGTCGTCACGCGAATGGCGCGCCAGTCGCACGCTGATCATCGCCTGCAAGCCGATACCCACGGCTGCCGGGGCGATCTCCGCGTGGTAGCCGCTGATCGCTCCGCTCTCGCGCAGGCGGCGGACCCTTTCCAGCGCCGTCGAAGGCGCCACGCCCACGCGTTCGGAGAGGGTTTTGTTGGGTAGCCGAGCGTTCTTCCGCAGCTCGCGCAATATCGCGAAGTCGATTCGATCCAGGCGCATGAAAAGGGCTTTCTCGAAATATAATTCGGTGGAGAGTTTTCAGGATAACGGATGATTCTAGTATCAGTGCAATCTATCGAATGGGGTTGCGCTGATGTCACGTCTCGAAACGCTTGGTGTGCATGCCGGTCGGGAAGATTTCAGCGAACTGGGCGTCCACGCGCCGCCACTGGACCTGTCGACCACGTATCCGGTGCGCGACCTGGCCGAGGGAACGGAAAGTTTCGACGCGCTGGTCGGTGGTGCGGCGACGGCGGCCAACCCGATCTACGCGCGCCTGCACAACCCCACCGTGGCACGCTTCGAGAATGCGCTGGCACAGCTGGAAGGCACCACCGACGCGGTCGCGTTCGGCTCCGGCATGGCGGCGATGTCGGCCTGCCTGCTCGCTGCGGGCCAGCGCGGCAAGCATGTGCTGGCGGTGCGCCCTTTGTACGGCACCAACGATCACCTGCTGAATTCCGGCCTGCTCGGCATCACCACGCGCTGGGTGACGCCGCAGGACGTGGCCGCGGCGATCAATGCGGATACCGCGCTGGTGATCATCGAAACGCCGGCCAACCCGACTCTGGATCTGGTCGACATTGCCGCAGTGGTGAAGGCAGCCGGCACGGTGCCGGTGCTGGTCGATTCCACCTTTGCCACGCCCGTGTTGCAGCAGCCGGCCTCGCTGGGCGCCACCCTGGTGTTGCACAGCGCGACCAAATTTCTTGGCGGTCATGGCGACGTGATTGCCGGCGTGGTCGCCTGCAACGCCGAATGGGCTTCCGCGCTGCGCCAGGTGCGCGCCGCCACCGGCGGCCTGCTTCATCCGCTGGGTGCGTACCTGTTGCATCGCGGTTTGCAGACGCTGTCATTGCGTGTGTTGAAGGCGCAGGACAACGCGCGACAGCTGGCCAAGCGGCTGGCGGCACATCCGGCGGTGGCGAAAGTCTGCTACCCCGGCCTCGGCACGGTGGCGAATGCGCATCTGGTGGATACGCAGATGCACGGCCCGGGCAGCCTGATGGCGTTCGAGATGCATGGTGGCCATGCCGCGGCGAGCGTGGTGATGGCGGCGGTGAAGCTGGCCACGCCGGCGGTAAGCCTGGGCTCGGTCGATACGCTGATCCAGCATCCGGCCGGACTGACTCATCGGGTCGTGGATGCCGCCACCCAGGCGCAGCACGGCATCACGCCCGGACTGTTGCGGTTGTCGGTCGGCATCGAGCATGTCGAGGATCTGTGGGACGACCTGAGCCAGGCGCTGGATGCAGCGCGGCTCAGCGAAGCGGCCTGAGAAAGATGCCGCTCTGGCCGGGGAGGTCGGGGCGATGAAGTTTGGGGAGAGGTGTCGTCGGTCCTGATCATCGACGATTGGCCAGGGAGGGCCTGGAAAGGTCGGCGTCGTGCGACGCCGACCTTTTTTCATGCGCGCAATCCGCGCCATCAGCGACCGGAAATCAGCCCAGTGACTTGAGTCGATACAACGCCTCGAGCGCTTCGCGCGGGCTCAGTGCATCCGGGTCCAGATCTTCCAGCGCGCGCTCGGCGGCCGAAGGTTGCGCCGCTGCAAACAGGCCCAGTTGCGGCGAGGCTTCGGTGGCGCGCGCGGGTGCATTGGTGTGCTGATGCATGCCGCGCTCCAGTTCGGCCAAGGTGCGCCGGGCGTCGGCGATCACCGACTTCGGCAGTCCCGCCAGCGCAGCCACCTGCAGGCCGAAGCTACGGTTGGCGGGGCCGTCTTTGACCGCATGCATGAACACCAGTTGCTCGCCGTACTCGACCGCGTCCAGGTGCACATTGGCAATGGTGGGGAACTCGCTGGCCAGTTCGGTCAATTCGAAGTAATGGGTGGCGAACAGCGTGTAGGCGCGGCAATGGCGCGCAAGATGCACCGCTGCGGCACGCGCCAGTGACAGCCCGTCGTAGGTGCTGGTGCCGCGACCGACTTCGTCCATCAACACCAGACTGTCGGCGGTGGCGTTGTGCAGGATGTTGGCCGTCTCGCTCATTTCCACCATGAAGGTCGACTGGCCGCGCGAGAGGTCGTCGCCCGCGCCGATACGGGTGAAGATGCGGTCGATCGGGCCGATCACTGCGCGACTGGCCGGCACGTAGCTGCCGACATGGGCGAGCAGCACGATCAGCGCGTTCTGCCGCATGTAGGTGGATTTGCCGCCCATGTTCGGGCCCGTGATCACCAGCATGCGACGGCTGTCGTCCAGCTTCAGGTCGTTGGGTTCGAACGGCTCGTCGCGGACTTTTTCCACCACCGGATGACGGCCGCGCTCGATCGCGATGCCGGGTTCGTCGGTGAGCTCCGGTGCGCTCCAGTCCAGCGCCTCGGCGCGCTCGGCAAGCGTCGCCAGCACGTCGAGTTCGGCCATGGCGCTGGCCGCGGCTTTCAACGGTTCGAGCTTTTCGGTGAGCGTGTCAAGCAGCGTCTCGTACAGCGCGCGCTCGCGCATCAGCGAGCGTTCCTTCGCCGACAGCACCTTGTCCTCGAAGCCCTTCAGCTCTTCGGTGATGTAGCGCTCGGCATTCTTGGTGGTCTGCCGTCGCGTGTAATGCGTGGGCGCCTTGTCCGCCTGTGCCTTGCTGATCTCGATGTAATAGCCGTGCACGCGGTTGTAGCCGACCTTGAGCGTGTTGATACCGCTGGCGGCTTTCTCGCGCTCCTCCAGTTCGACCAGGTACTGGTCGGCATGCATGGACAGGCGGCGCAGTTCGTCCAGTTCCGCATCGTAGCCATCGGCGATGACTCCCCCGTCGCGCTGCAGCACCGGCGGATGTTCAACCACGGCACGGACGAGCAGGGCGGCGCTGTCGGCGTGGTCGCCGATGCGCTGCACCAGCGCACGCAGCAACGAAGAAGGCTCTTGTTGAAAAGTGCGGCCAGGGATGGCCGCTTCCTGATTTTCGCGATCAAGGATGATCGCCCCAATACCCTCCGCCGCGGCGAGGCCGTCGCGCAGGGTAGACAGGTCACGCGGTCGCGCCGAACGCAACGCCACACGGGCGAGGATGCGTTCGAGGTCGCCGATGCCGCGCAGCTGTTCGCGCAGGCCCTCGTGCCGGCGGCTGTCGATCAGCATGCCGATCGCCTGGTGACGCTGGCGCAACCGCTCGCGCGAACGCAACGGCCGGGTCAGCCAGCGACGCAGCAGGCGCGCGCCCATCGGCGTCACTGTCTCGTCGAGCACGCCAAGCAGGCTGTGTTCGGTGCGGCCGCTGGGATGGGTATCCAGTTCCAGATTGCGGCGGGTGGCGGCGTCCAGTGCAATCGTCTCGCTGGCGCTTTCCACCGCCATGCCGGTCAGATGCGGCAGCGCGCTCTTCTGGGTTTCCTCGACATAGCCGAGCAGGCAGCCGGCGGCAGCAACGGCCAGCGGCATGCCGTCCACCCCGAAACCGCCGAGGTCACGGGTGCCGAAGAAGCGGTTGAGTTCGCGCTTGGCCGCGTCCGCATCGAAATGCCACGGCGGGCGCTTGCGCAGGCCGGGCAGGGCGCTGACCAGTTTCGGCCAGGCCACGTCCTCGCCGACCAGGGTTTCCGCCGGTTGCAAGCGCGCCAGTTCGGCCGCCAGCGCTTCGGCACTGGGCACTTCGCTGAGCAGGAAGCGGCCACTGGACAGGTCGACCCAGGCCAAGCCATGGGCACCCTGCGCGCCGGCGGCAATCGCCAGCAGCAGGTTATCGCGGCGGTCTTCCAGCAATGCGGCGTCGGTCACCGTGCCGGGCGTGATGATGCGCACCACCTTGCGCTCGACGATGCCCTTGGTCAGCGCCGGATCGCCGATCTGCTCGCAGATCGCCACCGACTCACCCAGCCGCACCAGCCTGGCCAGATAATTCTCCGCCGCGTGGTACGGCACGCCGGCCATCGGGATCGGTGCGCCGCCCGACTGCCCGCGCTGGGTCAGCGTGATGTCGAGCAGTCGCGCCGCCTTGCGGGCGTCATCGAAAAACAGCTCGTAGAAATCGCCCATGCGGAAGAACAACAGAACGTCCGGATGCTCCGCCTTGGCGGAAAGGTACTGGCGCATGAACGGGGTGTGTTTGGTGAGATCGTCTTGGTTCATGCAATGCAAGTCTTGGCGTGGTCGCGCGGAACGGGTAGAACGGTGCCTCTGCGCGTGGCGCAAAGTGCATTCAAGTCCGGGAGTCTCGCATGGAGTTGTCGTCTGTTCCTACCGATGCCGAGTTGTTCGAGTTGGCCAGCGAGGTGGCCAGCGAGGTGCAGCGTTGCCGGTTGATGCTGGTGACGGCCGAATCGTGCAGCGGTGGCTGGATCGCCAAGACGCTGACCGATCTGCCGGGCAGCTCGGCCTGGTTCGATGCCGGCGTGGTGACCTACAGCTACGAGGCGAAGGAGGCCTTGCTGGGTGTCAATCCGCGCACGCTGGAACAGGCCGGAGCGGTCAGCGAAGAAACTGCCCTGGAGATGGTATCCGGCGCACTGGCGCGCTTTGGTGCCGGCGTGGCGGTGGCGGTGACCGGGATCGCCGGACCCTCCGGTGGCACCCCGGACAAGCCGGTCGGCACGGTCTGGATCAGCTGGAAGCGGCGCGGTGGCTACGGTCACGCGAAACTGTTCCAGTTTCCGGGCGATCGCGAGGCCGTGCGCCGGCAGACGGTGGCGGCGGCGCTCATCGGCCTGCGCAAAGCGCTGACGGAATAAGGCGCCATCTGCCGCCAGACCGGCTTGACCGGTGTGGGATACTGGCTCGGCAATCGGCGATCCCGCGTGATCGCAGCCCGTGAGATTCGATCCGGGCATCATGCTCCCCATTCACAGCCCAACCGGATTACAAGACGATGGATGACAACAAGCGCAAGGCGCTCACTTCCGCCCTCGGCCAGATTGAAAAGCAGTTTGGCAAAGGCGCGATCATGCGCATGGGCGACCGTGTCAACGAAGCCATCGAAGTGGTCTCCACCGGTTCGCTCGGTCTGGATATCGCGCTGGGTGTCGGTGGCCTGCCGCGCGGTCGCGTGGTCGAGATCTACGGCCCGGAATCGTCCGGCAAGACCACCATGACCCTGCAGGCGATCGCCAGCTGCCAGCGCATGGGCGGCACCGCGGCCTTCATCGACGCCGAGCATGCGCTCGACCCGTCCTACGCCGAAAAGCTGGGCGTCAAGGTCGACGACCTGCTGGTGTCGCAGCCCGATACCGGTGAGCAGGCGCTGGAAATCGCCGACATGCTGGTGCGCTCCGGTGCAGTGGACATGGTGGTGGTCGACTCGGTCGCCGCGCTGACCCCGAAGGCGGAAATCGAAGGTGAAATGGGCGACTCCCACGTCGGCCTGCATGCTCGCCTGATGAGTCAGGCGCTGCGCAAGCTCACCGCCAACATCAAGAAGTCCGGCACCCTGGTGATCTTCATCAACCAGATCCGCATGAAGATCGGCGTGATGTTCGGCAGCCCGGAAACCACCACCGGCGGCAACGCGCTGAAGTTCTACGCCTCGGTGCGACTGGACATCCGCCGCATCGGCGCGGTGAAGAAGGGCGAGGAGATCATCGGCTCGGAAACCCGCGTCAAGGTGGTCAAGAACAAGGTGGCGCCGCCGTTCCGCAAGTGCGAGTTCGAGATCCTGTACGGCGAAGGCACCTCGCGCGAAGGCGAGATCATCGAGCTGGGCGTGGCCGAGAACCTGATCGACAAGTCCGGCGCCTGGTATAGCTACAAGGGCGACCGCATCGGCCAGGGCAAGGAAAACGTGCGCCAATATCTGCGCGAGCATCCGGACATGGCCAACGAGATCGACAAGGAACTGCGCCTGCGCCTGCTGGTGCCGGTCGGCAGGCCCGCCGCGGCGACCGCCGAAGAGGTGGTCGAGGAAGCCTGATTCTTGACCGTGGTCGCCTGGTTGCACGCACATGGCCCGGCTAGTCCGGGCCATGTGCGTTTCGGTTCGGTGCTGTATTCCGGTACAACAAGGCACAACGGTCCGGTCGCTCGTGTCGGGCGTGACGCAGCGGAGTCGAGGGGCCGCTTTTCGACTTCGAACCTTCGGATCGATGCTCCGGGCTTGCACCGGACTCGATCCGGTGGCGCATGTTTGAGCAAGTCCGTTCCTGCCAGGGAGCCGTTGACATGGCCATGAAGAAGCGCCCCGGTCCGAATGATCCGGCCAAGCCGAAACGCACGGCCTATGACAAGGCGCTGGGTCTGCTGGCCCGCCGCGAGCATTCGCGCAAGGAGTTGAAGACCAAGTTGCGCCAGGGAGGCTATGAAGGCGAGGAGACCAGCGCTGCCATCGATCGTCTCGGCGAGCAGCATTATCAGGACGATGACCGCTTCGGCGAAGTGCTGTTGCGCAGCCGGATCGCCCAGGGTTACGGCCCGATGCGACTGCGAGTGGAGCTGAAAAGCCATGGACTGACCGATGCGCGGATCCGCGAATTGATGGAGCAGGCGGAAGTCGACTGGGACGCATCCGCGGCGGCGCAGCTGCGTCGTCGTTACGGTGGTGCAGGCACTTCAGACCGCGCCGAACGGGCCCGTCGGGCGCAGTTCCTCTTGCGTCGCGGCTTTGCGGCCGCCACAGTACGGAGTGTCACCCACGCCGACGTGGACGACGCCGACGATATTTCCTGAGATCCATGGCCTGCCGGTCACGGACCGACGGGGCGATTGGCTCGATCGCGGCGTGATTCGTTGCCGCCAGCCATCGCGATCCGCATGAAAACTTCAGAAATCCGCTCTGCCTTCCTCGACTATTTCCGCTCCAAGGACCACACCATCGTGCCGTCCAGCTCGCTGGTGCCCTCCAGCGACCCGACCCTGCTGTTCACCAACTCCGGCATGGTGCAGTTCAAGAACGTGTTCCTCGGCAGCGAAAAGCCCGGTTACGTGCGTGCGGCGGACGTGCAGCGCTGCCTGCGCGCCGGCGGCAAGCACAACGATCTGGACGCCGTGGGCTACACCGCGCGTCACCACACGTTCTTCGAGATGCTGGGCAACTGGTCGTTCGGCGATTACTTCAAGCGCGACGCCATCACCTACGCGTGGGAGTTGCTGACCGGCGTGTTCAAGCTGCCGGCGGACAAATTGTGGGTCACCGTCTATCACACCGATGACGAAGCCTTCGACATCTGGAACAAGCAGGTCGGCGTGCCGGCCGAGCGCATCGTGCGGATTGGCGACAACAAGGGCGCGCCGTTTGCCTCGGATAATTTCTGGCAGATGGCCGACACCGGCCCGTGCGGCCCTTGCACCGAGATCTTCTTTGACCACGGCGCGGACATCGCCGGCGGTCCACCGGGTTCGCCGGACGAGGACGGCGACCGCTACATCGAGATCTGGAACCTGGTGTTCATGCAGTTCGACCGCGCGCCCGACGGCACGCTGAGCCCGCTGCCCGCACCGTGCGTGGATACCGGCATGGGCCTGGAGCGACTTGCCGCGATCCTGCAGCACGTGCATTCGAATTACGAGATCGACTTGTTCGCCCACCTGATCCGCGTGGCCGGCGAACTGACCGGCACGGCCGATCTGGGCAACAAGTCGTTGCGCGTGATTGCCGACCACATTCGTGCCTGCTCCTTCCTCATCGTCGACGGCGTGCTGCCCTCCAATGAAGGCCGCGGTTACGTGTTGCGCCGGATCATCCGCCGCGCCTTGCGCCATGGCTGGATGCTCGGCGTGCGTGGTGACTTCTTCTGGAAGATGGTGCAACCGCTGGTCGAGGAAATGGGCGTGGCGTACCCGGAGCTGGCCGCGAAGCAGTCCTTCGTCGAAGATGCATTGCGCACCGAGGAACAGCGCTTCGGCGAAACGCTGGAGCATGGCATGCGTCTGTTCGACGACGTGGCAGGGAAGGCGGGCAAGGTCATCCCTGGCGTGGACGCGTTCCGCCTGTACGACACCTATGGCTTTCCGGTCGACCTGACCGCCGATATTGCGCGCGAGCGTGGCCTGGAAGTGGACATGGCCGGCTTCGAGCAGGCCATGAACGAGCAGCGCGATCGCGCCCGCGCCGCCGGCAAGTTCGAGGCCAAGGGCCAGATGCCGGCCGAGCTGGCCAGTCAGCTCCCGCCCACGGCCTTCCTGGGCTACGACGCACTGCATGGCAATGGCAGCAAGGTGCTCGGCATCGTGCGCGCCGGCAAGCAAGTGGAGCAGCTGGCCGATGGCGAGGAAGGTCTGCTGATCCTCGATCGCACGCCGTTTTATGCCGAGTCTGGCGGCCAGGTGGGCGACACCGGCACCTTGTCCGCCGCGTCCGGTCGCTTCGAAGTCAGCGACACGTTGAAGATGGGCGGAGTGTTTTTCGGGCATGCCGGCCGCTGGCGCGGCACGCAGCCGCTGCATGGCGGGGACGTGGTGGATGCGGAAGTCGACGCTGCACGGCGCCAGGCGATCGTGCTCAATCATTCCGCCACCCACCTGCTGCACGCCGCGCTGCGCAAGGTGCTGGGCACCCATGTCACGCAGAAGGGCTCGCTGGTGGCGCCCGAGCGTCTGCGTTTCGACTTTGCGCACCACAAGCCGTTGAGCCACGATGAGCTGGCCCGTGTCGAGTCGATGGTGAATGCCGAGGTGCGCCGCAATGCGGCAGCTGAAATCCGCAGCATGGGTTACGACGCGGCGATCGAGTTCGGTGCGATGGCGCTGTTTGGCGAGAAGTACGGCGACGAAGTCCGCGTTCTGAAGATGGGCGATTTTTCCACCGAGTTGTGTGGCGGAACGCACGTGGGTCGCACCGGTGACATCGGCCTGTTCAAGATCATCAGCGAAGCCGGCGTGGCTTCCGGTGTGCGGCGCATCGAGGCGGTGACGGGCGCCGGCGCGCTGGACCATGTGGCTGACGAGGAGCGTCGTCTGGCCGAGTTTTCGCAACTGCTCTCCAGCAGTGGCGATGATGCGGTGGAGAAGTTGCGCCAGTTGTTCGATCGTCAGAAGAAGCTTGAGCGTGAGCTGGAATCGCTGCGCAGCAAGGCGGCCGGTTCCGCCACGGCCGATCTGGCCGGCGCCGCCACCGACGTCGATGGCATCAAGGTGGTCGCCGCTCGTCTGGAAGGTCTCGATGCCAAGTCGTTGCGTGACAGCGTGGATCAGCTCAAGCAACAACTCGGCGACTGCGTGATCCTGCTGGCGGGTGCGTCCGATGGCCGCGTCTCGCTGATCGCCGGTGTCCACGGCAAGGCGCTGGCCCGCGTGAAAGCCGGCGACGTCGTGGCACACGTCGCCCGCCAGATCGACGGCAAGGGTGGTGGTCGGCCGGACATGGCCCAGGGTGGCGGAACGGATGCGGCGGAACTGCCTGCCATTCTGGCGTCGTTGCCGGATTGGGTGGCGTCGCGTTAGCCGACGATGGCGCAACCTGAACGTGCCATTTGTCACGATCCACGCTCATTGCACAGGGGAATGACGCTCAGTTACTATCGTTCGGGTGTCGGTGCCATCAACGATGATGACGCCGCCAGTCAGGACGCTCAGGAGTGTTTTGGCTGTGAGCCGGGAAGGCGGTAGGGCCTTCGACGGATCATTCGTCGAACTGCGGAAAGACGCGCGCTCAGGGGTGAGGCAGCGTCAATCTGCAGGCCTGTGACCAACAGCTTTTATGGAGTAGGAAAATCATGTTGATTCTGACCCGCAGGGTCGGTGAGACCCTGATGATCGGTGACGAGGTGACCGTCACCGTCCTTGGTGTGAAAGGCAATCAGGTGCGCATCGGTATCAATGCACCCAAGAATGTCGCTGTTCACCGCGAAGAGATTTATCAGCGCATCAAGGGCGAAAACGAGCCCGACCATGCCTCCGACGAGCCTGCCGATCACTGATCGAGTGAATCAAGTCTTTACCTCGACAGCACAGATCAGTATCCTTGCCGGCTCTGCAGCAATGCGGAACAAAACCCCGGAGAGATGCCCGAGTGGCCGAAGGGGCTCCCCTGCTAAGGGAGTATCGGGCTAAACACCTGATCGAGGGTTCGAATCCCTCTCTCTCCGCCAGATACGCAAAGCGCCCCGAATGGGGCGTTTTGCGTATCTGGCGGAGAGAGGTGGTGGACGAACTCACGGTTCGACAAATTCGTCTGGAACGAATTTGGACAGCCGCAGGCTGGCCCCGGAGCGCGCAGCGCGCAGGGGTGAATCCCATGGATGGGATTCACAATCCCTCACTCCACGCCACCGCGCTGCTGACTGGAGCCGAGTCCCCGCAAGGCACGTTTTGCGAATCCGGCAGAGGAAAGGTCGGAACTGACCTGGAGCGCGCCGC
Organism: Rhodanobacter sp. TND4EL1; assembly: GCF_054061035.1. Classification (NCBI taxonomy): domain Bacteria; kingdom Pseudomonadati; phylum Pseudomonadota; class Gammaproteobacteria; order Lysobacterales; family Rhodanobacteraceae; genus Rhodanobacter; species Rhodanobacter sp. TND4EL1. The sequence goes on along the minus strand of NZ_JBSSDT010000001.1, from coordinate 960,806 downwards.
GCGGAAGGGATGGACTTCCAGAAAGGCCGAGCAATCTCTCGCAGATTCAAGCTTCCCGAACATGGCGTCAACGCGGACCAGGCATCTGATCGAAACCTCGTATCCCAATGGGAAGTCGGACGCGAAGTGGCGCTCTGCGGATCATGAGGTCAATAGGGACCGCGGCTCAGGAGAGGGAGAACGGCACCTCGCATCCACTCCACGGCGACCCGGTGGGGGCGGCAGTCGAGTTTTGATGAATGCGGGAGCGGGGCGATCTCAGCCCACCGCCAGCCCGCAAAGTTCCAGCTGGCCCTGATCATCCACACGCAGCACTGACCCGTGCTCGTACCAGTCACCCAGCACGATCCTTTCGGCAGGTTGGCCTTCCAGCTCCAGTGCATGCACCGCCGGTCGGTGCGTATGTCCATGGATCAGTCGTGTCACCCCGGCGTGGCGCATCGCGTCTGCCACGGCTTCAGCGTTGACGTCCATGATGCTTTCCATGGTGCTGCCGGTATGGGCCTTGCTGTCCTGACGTGCCTTGGCGGCGAAGGCGCGGCGGGCTTCCAGTGGCATCGAAAGTATCTGTGCGCGCCATTCGGGCGTGCGCACTTGTCGGCGCACAGCTTGATAAGCGACATCGTCAGTGCACAGCACGTCGCCGTGCATCAACAGCGTGGGACGCCCCTGGATGTCGTGCACTACGCCATCGTCGAGCAGGGTCATGCCCGCGCGTTCGGCGAAGCTCTGGCCAAGCAGGAAGTCGCGGTTGCCGACCATGAAGTACACCGGGACGCCCGCGTCACGCACGGCGCGTGTGGCCGCAGCGATGCGCGCCGGCAGTTCGGCGTCGTCGTCGTCGCCGATCCATGCCTCGACCAGATCGCCAAGAACGTACAAGGCCCTGGCGTGACGCACCTCGTCACTCGCCAGATATTTCTCGAAAAGTCCGGTGATCTGCGGCCGGCTTGCGTCCAGATGAAGGTCGGCGATGAACAGGGTGGTCATGGGCCGGCCTCAACCCTTGCTTGCGCGCTTGCCAGCCTTCTTGGCGGGTTTGGTCGTCGCTGGCGTAGTGGCCGAGGCCGCCTTGGCGGGTTCGGCGGAACTGCCGGCGGCCGCTGGCGCCTGCTCGCCGACCACATGCGCACTTTCAATCAGAACCAGTGGGTTGGGTACATCGCCGGCAAACGGTCCCAGTGCGCGGGTCGGCAGGGCGGCGACCTTGTCGACCACGTCCATGCCCTTGATGACTTTGCCGAAGACCGTGTAACCCCAGGTCAACCCGCTCTGGTTGCCGGCGAAATCCAGTCGACGGTTGTCGACCAGGTTGAAGAAGAACTGCGCCGTGCCGGAGTTCGGATCCGCGCCGCGTGCCACCGCGATGGTGCCGCGCAGGTTTGACAGGCCGTTGTCGGCCTCACTGGGAATGGCGGAACGCGTGCGCTTGGGCTGCAGGTCACGGGTGTACAGACCGCCCTGGACCAGGTAGCCGGGAATGGCTCGATGCAGCAGCGTACCGTCGTAGAAGCCGTCGCGAACGTACTGCAGGAAGTTCGCCACGCTTTTCGGCGCCTTGTCCGGATACAGCTCCAGCGTGATGTCACCCTGCGAGGTGTTCAGAACCACTTGGGGCGCTGGCGTCGGGGCTGCGGGTGGTGCCGCTTTGCCGGTCTGGGCGATCAGCGTCACAGGCAGGAAAAGAAGCAAGATGGCGAGCAGGGATTTCAACATGGACATAGAAGTTGGTTGGGGCTTCGGGACATCATACGCGGCGATCTGGCGGCGTGGGTCTGGATCAGTTGCCAGAGACTTCCAGTCGCAGCCCGAGCTCACTCATCGGAGCCTGCTCCTGCTGCAGGTCGGCTGCGCTGAGTGGATGTTGCTCGAACCATGTCTGCGGCAGACCCAGGCGCAGTGAGCGACTGTTGGCGAGCAGCCGCATCTGCGGCAGGGACTCGGCCCGACGCGCGCGTCGGAACAACACAGCCAGTCGCAGCAGGGCCGTGGTGTAGCGGGCCAGCATGCGGTAGCGCTGCGGCAGGGCGGAAACCACTGATTTGTCGGGTTTGCGCCGATGCATGTCGACCACCGCGGCCAGCAGTTGTTGCTCCTGGCGCGAAAAGCCGGCCAGGTCGGCGTGACGCAGGATGTAGGCGCCGTGGTGGTGGTGCTGACTGTGCGCAATGGCCAGGCCGATCTCGTGGACCCGCGCCGCCCACGAAAGCCATTCACGGGCTTCCGCGTCGAGTTTCCATTGGCGTGCGACCTGATCGAACAGCATCAGCGCGGTCGATTCGACGCGCCGCGCCTGGGCGCGATCCACGCCGTAGCGGCTGGCCAACGCATCGATGCTGGCGGTACGCGGGTCGCTGCCGCCGGCGCGGCCGAGAAGGTCCCACAACAGGCCTTCGCGCATCGAGCTTTCGCACACCCGCAGCCGCTCGATGCCGAGTGCGGCGAAGGCCGCCTCCATGATCACCACGCCGCCGGCGAGTACCGGTGCGCGATCCTCGACGAGTCCCGGCAATTTCAACGTGCCGATCTGGCCTTGCTCGATCAGTGCGTCGCGCAACGAGGCCAGCGAGGCGACGGTGATGCCGTCGTCGCAGAATTTCATCGCCTGCACCACCGAGCCGATGGACTTGGCGGTGCCGGAGGATCCGTAAGCGTCCTGCCAGCCGGACTCGCGATAGTCCTCGGCGAATTGTTGCAGCAGTACGCCGATTTCGCTGACGGCACGCTGCCAGCGCTTGCGGTTGATCTTGCCGCCCGGAAAAAAGCGCAGTGTCGAGGCGATGCAGCCTGCCTGCACGCTTTCGGTGTGCAACGGCGCCAGGCCGCGCCCGATGATGAACTCGGTACTGCCGCCGCCGACGTCGATGATCAGTCGCGGTTCGCGCGAAACCGGCAAGTCATGGGCGGCGCCGAGAAAGATAAGGCGCCCTTCCTCGCGGCCGGACACTACTTCGATGGGATGGCCGAGGGCAGCTTCCGCCGCGGTCAGGAAGGTCTGTGGCGACGCCAGGCGCCGTACCGTGTTGGTCGCCACGGCCCTCACGCGCATTGACGGCAGTCCCGCGATACGCTGGCCGAATCGTGCCAGGCAGGCCATCGCGCGCGCGCGTCGCTCGGCATCGAGGCTGCCATCCGAGCGCAGGCCGGCAGCCATCCGCACGGTGTCGCGCAGGCGGTCGATCACGCGTGGCTCGCCATGCTCCATACGGGCCACCACCATGTGGAAGCTGTTCGACCCCATGTCGATCGCGGCGATCAGTTCGCCGTCTTGAATCGGTGTCTGTTCGGCTGGGCTCACTCCGGAGTTCCCGCGATGGCAAAAAAGCGATTCTCGCACGCGTCCGTGAAATGCTTGCATCGAAGATTCATCGTGATCGACTCATTTGCAGTAGCGCTCAAGCAGGCCCTGCTGGGCGCTGTAGGGCGGATGGTCGCCGGGCGTGGCGCGAACGTAGCGTCCGTCGCTGCCAAGCAGCCAGGCCTGGGTGTTGTCGGCCAGGCCGTTGGCCAGGGTTTCCTCGAACACGCGGGCAGCCAGGTCCGGATCGAGGATGGGGAACGCCACTTCGATCCGTCGCATCAGGTTGCGCTCCATCCAGTCGGCGCTGGCGCAATAGATTTCGGCGTCCCCGTCATTGGCGAACCAGTACACCCGGCTGTGCTCGAGGAAGCGTCCCACGATCGACCGCACGCGGATGTGCTCGGAGATGCCGGGCAGGCCGGGACGCAAGGTACAGGCGCCGCGCACGATCAGGTCGATCTCCACGCCGGCCTGCGAGGCACGATAAAGAGCCGAGATCACCTTCGCCTCATTCAGTGCGTTGAGCTTGGCCACGATGCGGGCCGGACGTCCCGCCGCCGCATGCGCGGTTTCCCGTTCGATCTTTTCGAGCACCTTGGCGTACAGGGTGAATGGCGAGTGCAGCAGCCGCTTCAGGTCGATGATCGGGCCCAGTCCGGACAGCTGCTGGAAAACCTTGTGCATGTCCTCGCCGATCTCGGGGTTGGCCGTCATCAGCCCGATGTCGGTATACATCCGACTGTTGGCCTGATGGTAGTTGCCCGTGGACAGGTGCACGTAGCGGCGCAACGCCTGACCTTCGCGGCGCACGATCAGCATCATCTTGGCGTGGGTCTTGTAGCCGACCACGCCGTAGACCACTTGCACGCCCGCTTCCTGCAGGCGCGTGGCCAGGCGGATGTTGGCCGCTTCGTCGAAGCGGGCGCGCAGCTCGATCACCACGGTGACGTCCTTGCCGTGGCGTGCCGCCTCGACCAGCAGGTCGACCAGCGGGGTGTCTTCGCCGGCGCGATACAGGGTCTGCTTGATGGCCAGCACCTGCGGGTCGGCGGTGGCCTGGCGCAGCAGGTCGATCACCGCGGAGAAACTCTGGTACGGATGGTGCAGCAGCACGTCGTGCTGGCTGATCAGGTCGAACTTGTTGCGACTGCTTTCCAGCGTTGGCGGAAGCTGCGGATTGAAACGCGGGAACTTCAGTTCCGGGCGGTCCAGCCAGTCGTAGATCAGCCCGGCGCGGATGATGTTGACCGGCCCGTCGCAGCGGTAGACGTCGGTTTCCTCCAGCTGAAAATTCTGCACCAGCATCTGGGTGATCGATTTCGGGCAGTCGTTGGCGATCTCCAGCCGCACCGGCCGCGCGTAGCCGCGACCGACCAGCTCCTCGCTGAGCGCGAGTGCGAGGTTCTCCACCTCGGCTTCCTCGACGATCAGCTCGCTGTTGCGGGTCACCCGGAACTGATACGAACCGACCACCTTGAGGCCGGGGAACATCAGGTCGACGAACGCCTGCAGCAGTTCGGCAAGGAACACGAAATGCTCGCCCGGGCCACTGACTTCGGCTGGCACGCGGATGATTCGCGGCAGCGAGCGCGGTGCACGAACCAGCGCCATGTGACCTTCGTGGCCGAACGCATCGCGTCCCTTCAGCACCACCGCGATATTCAGCGTCTTGTTGAGGATGCGTGGAAAGGGATGCGCCGGATCCAGCCCCAGCGGCGACAGCACGGGCAACACCTCGTGCTCGAAATAACCCTGCAGCCAGCGACGCTGGCGCGGGTTCCAGCGCTTGCGGGTGAGGATGTGGATCTGCTCGGCGTCCAGTTGCGGGCCGATCTGTTCCTGCCAGGCGGCGTACTGTTCGGCGACCAGATCAAGCACGCGGCTGCGGATACTTGCCAGCAGCTCGCCGGAGCCCACGCCATCCGGACCCGGGGCAGCCGAGCCGTAGGCGTGATGGTGTTTCAGCATGGCCACGCGCACCTCGAAGAACTCGTCGAGGTTGCTGGCGACGATGCTCAGGTAGCGCAGTCGCTCCAGCAGCGGCACGCTGGCATCGCGTGCCATCGCCAGCACGCGGAAGTTGAATTCCAGCGCAGCGAGTTCGCGGCTGAGGTACAACTCCGGCGCAGCGAGATCCGTGTCGGGCGAGGGACAAATGGGTGGCGTGGACATGGCTCATTCTGGCCCAAGGCGCACGGCAAATACATGGCGCGCCTGCGGCGGCGTCAATCGTTGGTGTCGGGATCCAGCAATCGCGCGTCGACGAAATGACAGGAAAAGACCGAACCTGCGCCTGCCTCGCTGCGGATCTGCAACTGCGCCTGATGCAGGTTCAGGACATGCTTGACGATCGACAGGCCGAGCCCGGTGCCACCGCTGTCGCGCGAGCGGCTGGACGATATGCGGTAGAAACGCTCGGTGAGTCGGGCCAGGTGGTTGGCCGGGATGCCGAAGCCAGTGTCACTGACCGAGTACACCGCGCCGGACGGCTCGCGCTGCCAGCGGATCGTGATGCTGCCGCCCGTGGGGGTATAGCGTACGGCGTTGCTGACGAGGTTCGACAGCGCGCTGTGCAGATCCTTCGGCGAACCGAACAGGTCGGCGTTGGCGGTGGATTCGAGGCTGATCAGGTGGCGCCCCTGACTGAGTGCCTCGGCCTCCTTGCGCACGGTGGCCAGCAGGGCCGCCATGGGTACCCGTTCTTCGTTCACCTCGTGCTGGGTCTCCAGCCGCGACAGCGTCAGCAGGTCCTCGACGATCTGGCCCATCCGCTTGGACTGCACCCGCATCTCGCCAAGTACGGAACCCAGTTCGGGAACATCCTCGGGGTCGAGCAATTCGAGATAGCCATGGATCACGGTCAGGGGCGTGCGCAATTCGTGGGAAACATTGGAAACGAAGTCCCGGCGAACCTGTTCCAGCCGCTTCATGTGGGTGATGTCATGCGCCAGCAACAATTGCTCGCGTTCACCGAATGGCAGCAACGTGACGTTGAGCTGGTTGTCCGCGCCTCCGGGCGCCGGGACGTCGTCCAGTTGGCCGTGCGCACCCTGATCCAGCCAATGGGCCAACTCCGAGCCGGCCAGTCGTTTTGACAGGGAAACACCGCGGTCGCGGGCCCGGTCCAGTCCCAGCAAGCTTGCTGCGGCCTGGTTGAACCAGCGGATCTGCTGCTGGCGGTCAAGCAGTACCACCGCATCGGGGAGTCGATCCGCGACCCGACGGAGATCGCGCAGGTTCGCGGCGAGCAGGTGCGCACGTGTCATGAATCGGTCATTTCGGATCATGCCGGGGGCGGCGGATGCGGTCATCATGGCCCTCGGTTCATGACGGACTCGGGTCAGCAGGAAGACGACTTCGATGATCGCGACCAGGGACAGCCCGGTCCAGACGACACCTTCAGCCAGCCAGCCCAGCACGGCGCCTGCGCCCAACGCGGCGGCCAGCATCGCGGGCAGTTTCCAGTCGAGGGTGCGTCGCAGGCTCATCCGCAATCCGGCAGGGACAGGGTGCTGGTCAGCATCGACAAAAGAGCTGATGGACGCAAGCGAGGCGGCACGCGTCAGATGCTTACGGAGAAACGGTAGCCGGTGCCGCGCACGGTCTGCACCAACTCGTCCAGCTTCCACGGTTCAAGCGTCTTGCGCAGTCGTCGGATATGCACGTCGACGGTGCGCTCTTCCACATACACGCTGCCACCCCATACGTGGTCAAGCAGCTGGGCGCGCGAGTAGACCCGCTCGGCGTGGGTCATGAAGAAATACAGCAGGCGATATTCGGTGGGGCCGATCGCGACCGCTTCGTCACCGGCGAACACGCGGTGGGCGGCACCGTCGATGCGCAGTCCGCCCAGCTCGATCACGCCGGAGCCGTCGTCACCCTGGCTGCGTCGCAGCACGGCCTTGATCCGGGCGATCAGCTCGCGGGCGGAGAACGGCTTCACGACATAGTCATCGACCCCCGCCTCCAGGCCATTGACGCGATCCATTTCCTCGCCGCGCGCAGTCAGCATGATGATCGGAATCTCGCGACTGAGCTCCTCCTTGCGCAAACGGCGGGCCAGTTCCAGCCCGCTCATGCCAGGCAGCATCCAGTCCAGGAGGATCAGGTCCGGCACCTGCTCGGAGAGTGCCAGTTGCGCTTCACGGGCATCGGCGGCCTGCATCGCCTCCATGCCGGCCTTGCGCAATGCAAAGGCAATCATCTCGCGAATGGAAGTTTCGTCTTCAACAATGAGAATGCGTTTGTGCACGCGTGGTCTGCCGTAGCGGATGACGAAAGTATTGCAGCGGATCAATGTTACGCGTGGATGACAGTGGCCACCTTATTGCCGTGAGCCACCGTCCGGACGGTCCTCGGTTTTGATCCGCCGTTTGTTCAATTCCATGACCAGCGGGGTCAGTTCGGCGATGCGCGCCTGGATCCGCACGCGTGCGTAGTAGTCCAGGTCTTCCCGCTTGAGCAGGCGCTTGAGCTGTTCCATCGCATCATAGGGTCGTCCCGAGTAATAGCTGGCATCCGCGAACGCTTCGCCGGCGCGCACGCTGTCACCGGCCTTGTCACTGGCGCGCGCGTAGGTGCTGTAGATCTCCGGTTCGCTGGCGTTGTCCAGCAACGGCCGCAGCATGTTGGCGGCGAGGCGGGCCTGATCCTTGTCACCGCCAGCGGTCAGTGCGTCTGCATAGGCCAGCGCGACCGCGCGATTGCGCGGCGACCCGGTGTTGAGTTCGGCGTAGATCGCAAGCGCCTGTGCGCGTTGCCCGGCTTGCAGGCGCGCATCGGCCAGGGCCAGTTTCAGAACAAGGTTTTCCGGATGGCTTTTCAACAGCGGCTGCAATTGATCGATGGCCAGCGTGCCGCGGCCACTGCGGGTCAGCGCCAGGGCGAAGCCATAGTGATTTGCCGGCGTGTCGAAGCCGTGTTGTGCATGCAGGCTGGAGGCGTAATACGTGGCCATGCGGGTGGCGTCGCCCGCCAGCACGCGGACGCGCTCCCGCATCAGTGCATAGTTATTCAGCTTGTCGGGGCGACTCGGCGCCAGCAGGGTCGTCGGATCCTTCACGAAGGCAATCGGTGCGGTGCTTTTCTCCCATTGCTGGCGGTCCAGCACGCTGGTGCTCGCGCGCTGTTTTTGCGCGGCAATCAGCGCACCGGCGCGGGCCTTGGCATCGCTGATGCGGGCCGTGGTCACCGGGTGCGTCTGCAACAATGCGGGCACGTCTTCGCCGCCGGCGCCGGCACTCAATACATCCTGCATGCGCTGGAAGAAGCCGGCCATGGCGTTGGGGTCGAAGCCGGCCTTGGATAGGGTCTGGATGCCGACCCGGTCGGCTTCGATCTCGTCCTTGCGGGTGAAATTGATCGACTTCTGCGCGAGCAGGCCCTGGCCGCCGGCAAGTACCGCGATGGGCGCGTCCCCGCTGTGACCGCTGGCGCCTGCCGCGATCGCACCTAGCAGCACCAGCGCCATCAGGGGGGCGTCCTTCTTCGAATCCTCGAAGGCACGCTGCAAGTGGTTCTGGGTGATGTGGCCGATCTCGTGGGCGATCACGCCGGCCAGCTCGCTTTCGTCGCGGGTGATCGTCATCAGGCCGGAGTTCACGGCGATGTAGCCGCCGGGTGCGGCGAACGCATTGATTTCCGGGTCCTTGACGATGAAGAACGAGAAATGGTCCTTGGGCTTGTCACTGCTCGCCACCAGCCGGTAGCCGAGGTCGTTGATGTAGTCATCCAGCAGCGGATCGTCGACCACCATGTTCAACGCGCGCATCTGGCGCAGCATGGACGCGCCGTAGTCCTGGGCTTCGCTGGGCGAAATCAGGGCATTGGCGGAACTGCCCAGATCGGGCAGGCGCACGTCCTGCTGGGCACTGACGGTGCTCGCCAGCGCGGCGCAGAGCAAGGTGGTGAGCAGTCGGAGCGGGGGGCGTGGTGCCATGGTCATAGGTTCGGCGACAATAGCATTGTGACCATGCCGACCTGCGTCGGTTCATCATGCCGTCTGGTTGAGGTGGCGGCGCGCACCCCCATCTGATGGGGATCCTATTCCTTGTTGCGGAGCGTTCAATGTCCAAGATCGAACTCTATTCGACGGCCGTGTGTCCCTACTGCGTGTCGGCCAAGAACCTGCTGAAGTCGAAGGGGCTGGAGTGGACCGAGGTACGCGTGGACACCGATCCGGTGCAGCGCGCGGCTATGCTGGCGCGCAGCGGCGGGCACCGCACGGTGCCGCAGATCTTCATCAACGATCAGTTCGTGGGTGGCTATGACGAACTGGTGGCCGCCGACCGCAGCGGCAAGCTGGCGCAAATGCTGGAGCAGGGCGCATGAGCGACAAGCTTGCCGAATTCAGCGCGTTTCGCCAGCGCATGAACGAGCGCATCCTGGGTGAGGACAATCAGGTCGTTCGCCGCTTCTTTGCGCTTGATACGCAGACCTACAAGGCCGGCGCGCTGGACGTCAAGACCAAGGAGATGCTGGGCCTGGTGGCATCCATGGTGCTGCGTTGCGATGACTGCATCAGTTATCACGTGGCGCAGTGCAAGCAGGCCGGTGTACAGCGCGATGAGTTCTTCGAGGTGTTCAGCGTCGGGCTGGTCGTCGGTGGCTCGATCGTGATTCCGCACTTGCGTCGGGCAGTGGACCTGCTCGATCAGCTTGAATCCGGCGACGCCGACGAAAGCGGAGCCTGCGTCGATCACGCGTAAGCCGTGGATGCGGCTTTTCGCAACGCTGCGTGCGAGTATTTTCAACGCCTTGCGCGGTGCAGCCCTGTTCGCGTGAGGCCACATGGGCGATAATTGAACGGTTTCAGACGGCGCTTCCCCCTCGATGCGCCGTCTGCTCGATAGCCCGTTTCAAGGAGTTTCCCCATGAGCAAGACGATTGCCGTGATCCCCGGCGATGGCATCGGCCCGGAGATCATGACTGCCACCCTGCGCGTGCTCGACGCGCTGGACTGTGGCCTGACCTACGATTTCGTCGACGCCGGCATGGTCGCGCTGGACAAGCACGGCGACCTGCTGCCGCAGGCCACGCTGGACAAGATCGCCGAGCACAAGGTGGCCCTGAAGGGACCGTTGACCACGCCCATCGGCGGCGGCTTCACCTCGGTCAATGTCACCCTGCGCCGTCACTTCGACCTGTACGCGAACGTGCGCCCGGCGGTGAGCTTCCCCGGCACCAAGTCGCGGTACGAAAACATCGACATCATCACCGTGCGCGAGAATACCGAAGGCGCCTATCGCTCCGAGGGTCAGACGCTGTCCGAAGATGGCGAGATCGCCGAGTCGGTGGCCCGCAATACGCGCAAGGGCAGCAGCCGGATCGTGCGCTATGCGTTCGAACTGGCGGTGAAGAAGGGCCGCAAGAAGGTCACCGCCGTGCACAAGGCGAACATCCTGAAGACCAGCTCGGGCCTGTTCCTCAACGTGGCGCGCGAGATCGCCAAGGAATATCCGCAGATCGAGTTCAACGAGATGATCGTGGACAACACCTGCATGCAGCTGGTGATGAAGCCCGAGCAGTTCGACGTGATCGTCACCACCAACCTGTTCGGCGACATCCTGTCCGACCTGTGCGCGGGTCTGGTCGGTGGCCTCGGCCTGGCGCCGGGCGACAACATCGGCGAGCACGCGGCGATCTTCGAGGCCGTGCATGGCTCGGCGCCGGACATCGCAGGCCGCGGCATCGCCAACCCGTGCGCGCTGCTGCTGGCAGCGGCCGACATGCTCGACTACCTGGACATGGTGGCCAAGGGCGACCAGCTGCGCCAGGCGATCCGCGCCACCATGACCGACGACCGCGACAGCGTCACGCCGGATATCGGTGGCAAGGGCAGCACCAGCAGCTTCGCCGATGCGCTGGTGAAGCGTATCAAGGGCTGAACATCCGGCCTTGAAAATGCAAAAAGCCGCGGCAGTCAGCCGCGGCTTTTTTCTTGGCGCCGCCAGTCAGTGTTTCGCGGGCTGATACGTGCCCGGCACGCTCTGGAACGGGATCGCGATGCGGTTCCACGCGTTGATCAGGATCACTGCCATGTTGAGATCACCCAGCTCCTTTTCGCTGAACTGGGCGCGCGCCTGCTCGAAGACCTCGTCAGTTACGCCATGGATCGGGTCGAGCCGGGTGACCGCCTCGCACCAGGCCAGCGCGGCGCGTTCGCGATCGCTGTAGAACGGCGCCTCGCGCCATGCCGGCAGCACGTACAGGCGCTGCTCGGTTTCGCCGGCGGCGCGGGCGTCCTTGCTGTGCATGTCCATGCAGTAGGCGCAGCCGTTGAGCTGGGACGCGCGCATCAGCACCAGTTCGATCAGCGGCCGCTCAAGGCTGGTGGTTTGCAGATACTTGCCCAGCGCGAACAGCGGCTTGATGGCGTCCGAGGCGGGGGCAGAGGATTGACGGGATGACATGGAGAACTCCTTGGGGTGAGCCCGGATGGGCCGTTCAATGCAAGGACGCAGAGCTCGTGGATTTCGTGACAGCGGCCAGCCGGGCCAGCTTTCCGGGATGGCGCAGGGCGTGGATCGTGCTGATCCCCGCGCCGTCCTCATCGATCCAGCTGGCTGATATCAGGCTGTCGCCCTGCCAGCTGAGCAGCGCCGGTGCGCCGTTGAGGTGATGAATTTCGTGGCGCACGCCATCGGCTTGCTGATGCCGCGCGATCTGCAGATACAGCCGGGCCAGCCGTTCGGCACCATGCAGTGGATGCAGGGTGGCCGTGACCAGACCGCCGCCGTCGGAGATGTGCACGGCGTCTTCGGCGAACAACGCCCGCAGGTTGTCCAGATCCGGTTGTCGCAAGGCTTCGGCGAAACGCTCCAGCAAGCGGTATTGCCGGCGGGCATCGGGCGCACCGTGGCGTGGCCGCGCCTCGCGCAGGCGTTGTTTCGCACGATGCACGCGCTGGCGACAGGCGTCCTCGCCGATGCCGAGCATAGCTGCCGTTTCGGCGTGGCTGTAGTCGAACACTTCGCGCAACAGGAAGGCCGCGCGTTCCTCGGCGCTGAGCCGCTCCATCAGCAACAGGAAGCTGAGCGTGAGGCTTTCCGCTCGCTCCACCTGAGACCCGGGTTCATCGGCCTCAGCCAGCAACGGCTCGGGTAGCCAGGGGCCGGGATAGTGTGCGCGCTCGGTTTTGACGCGGCGCAGCCGATCCAGCGCGAGCCGGGTGGTGACCGTCACCAGCCAGGCTTCCGCGTCGTCCAGCGTCGTGGTGTCCTGCGCATGCCAGCGCAGCCAGGCGTCATGCAGCACGTCTTCCGCATCACCGGGCGTGCCGAGCATGCGGTAGGCCAGTCCGAAAAGGCGCGAACGGTGCTGCTGGAACAAGGCGGTCTGCGGATCCATGGTGTTCTCCGTTGAGGCGTCCTGATCAAGGACGCACGGCGGTCACCGGATGTGACAAGTCAGCGAAACAGCGGCCACGGTGCCAGGAAAATCAGCCAGACCAGCAGCGCGATGCCCACATACTTGCCGGTTTTGTACAGCGTCCGGTGGCGGCGCTTGAACTCGGCCTTCCAGCGGTGCGAGGCGCCCTTGCGCTGACTCATCGCGTACAGGCGATTCACGAAGCCGGTCTTTTCCGAGCCGCCGTCGCTGTTGGGCGAAGCGGTGATCTTGCCCATGAACGCGCCCACGCGATGGTTGATCGCGCTCATCCAGCGTGTACGCAACGGGCGTTCGACGTCGGCAAACAGGATCACCCGGGTCTGGTCGGTCTTGTTTTCCACCCAGTGCACGAAGGTTTCGTCGAATACCACGTCCTTGCCGTCGCCCCAGGCATGTTCCTCGCCGTCGACGAAGATGCGGCAGTCGCGCGAGTTCGGCGTGATCAGGCCCAGGTGGTAGCGCAGCGAGCCGGCGAACGGATCGCGATGCGGATTGAGTTTGCTGTTCGGCGCCAGCGTGGCGAACATCGCCGCCTTGATGCCGGGGATGGCGTTGAGCAGCTCGACCGTTTTCGGGCACAGCGCCTCGGCCGAGGCCAGCGGCTCGCCGTACCACTTCAGGTAGAAGCGCTTCCAGCCTTGCTTGAAGAAGCTGTTGAAGCTGGCGTCGTCGTTCTTCGCGGCGGCGCGGATATGGCCGTCGTCGAACAGCTGCATCGCCTCGTCACGGATGGTCTGCCAGTTCGCCTGCAGCAGATCCAGTTGCGGGAATCCGCGGCGGTCGAGGATGGGCCGCGCCGGCACGGCCGAGAAGGCATACATCAGCAGGTTGTACGGCGCGAAGATCGCCGAATGATCGACCAGTTGGCGATCGAAGCGCAGCCGCACGCGTCCGCGCAGGTGCACCAGCAGCACGCACAGCGCGAAGAAGACGAACACGGCGAGCAGAACGAGGCGGGCGGTGAAGATCATGACGGTGGAGGCAGCCGTGGCAGAGCAGTCAGGAAAGTCATTCTACTCGTTTGCCGGCGGCGACTTCGCCGCCCCATGACCTTGTCCGCTCTTCCCGGGCGGCATGCGCCCGGCTTGGCCGGCAACGGTGCTTCAACTTCGCTTGCGGCGCGGTTTCAGCGTAAACGGAGAAGCGGCGGATCGGCTTCAGAAAAGCGTCTTCGGCGCCGCTCAGCTCCCATGGGCGAAGCCGAGCGCCGCCCCTCGCTCGAAGGGGCGGCGGTAGGCGTCTCGCGCTTTCCGAATTCCGAATCCCCGGCCTACAACGACTCGGCCGCGAAGTCGGCGAGCCGGGATCGCTCGCCGCGACGCAGGGTGATGTGTGCGGAGTGATCCCAGTCCTTGAAGCGATCCACGGCGTAGGTGAGGCCGGAGGTGGTTTCGGTGAGGTAGGGCGTGTCGATCTGCTCGACGTTGCCGAGGCAGACGATCTTGGTGCCCGGGCCGGCGCGGGTGACCAGGGTTTTCATCTGCTTGGGGGTGAGGTTTTGCGCTTCGTCGATGATCAGGTATCGGCTGAGGAAGGTTCGGCCGCGCATGAAGTTGAGCGAGCGGATCTTGATGCGCGAGGCGAGCAGGTCGTTGGTGGCCTGGCGACCCCAGCTGCCGCCATCTTCGGGATTGGTGAGCACTTCGAGGTTGTCGGTGAGTGCCCCCATCCACGGCGTCATTTTCTCTTCCTCGGTGCCGGGCAGGAAGCCGATGTCTTCGCCCACCGAGACCGTGGCGCGGGTCATGATGATCTCGCGGTAGCGTTGCTGGTCCATCACCTGGGCCAGTCCGGCGGCCAGCGCCAGCAGGGTCTTGCCGGTGCCGGCATTGCCGAGCAGGGTGACAAAGTCGATGTCCGGATCCATCAGTGCATTGAGCGCGAAATTCTGCTCGCGATTGCGCGCACCAATGCCCCAGACGTGATGATTCGCGTGGGAATGGTCATCCAGCAGGACCAGCGTGGCACTGGCCTCGTCCAGATGCATCACGCGCAGTTCGACCGCGTTCTCGCCCGGCAGATACAGGCACTGATTCGGATGCCAGTCGTCTTCCTCGCGTCGGTTCACCTCGTAGAACGTGCGTCCGCGCTCGGTCCACGAGCGCACTTCCGGATGCAGGTTCCAGAAGTCCTCGGTCAGCTCGGCAGAACCGGTATAGAGCAGCGAGAAATCGTCCAGCGCGCGATCGTTCTCGTAATCCTCGGCGACGATGCCGTTGATGCTGGCCTTGATCCGGAGGTTGATGTCCTTGGTGACCAGAATGACATCGCGACCGGGGTTCTGGTCGCGCAGCTCGATCACCGCTGCGAGGATCTGATTGTCGGCCTTGCCGTGGCCATTGCTGCTGGTGCGGTGCTGGAAGTACAGGCGTCCCACCGATCCGCCACGCTTGAGCTTGATGCCCTGCGGATTGCTCAGTTCCAGACCTTCGGCCAGATCATGCTGCTTGCCCAGTTCAACCAGTTCGTTGAGGAAACGGCTGACCTGGCGTCCATTGCGCGAAACCTCCGAGGCGCCTTTCTTCTTTTCGTCCAGTTCCTCCAGCACAGTCATCGGGATGAACACGTCGTGTTCCTCGAAACGGAACAGCGACGTCGGATCGTGCAGCAGGACGTTGGTATCGAGAGCGTAGATGCGCTTGCTTCCGGTCATGCGGAAGTGTCCTCACTGGTGGGTGGAAGGTGCGTATTGAAGCGGTTGTTTCCGGTCAGGCAGCGGGAAGGGCTTCGAGCACGGCCCGCGCGTGGCCGGGAACTTTCACGCCTCGCCATTCGGCTGCCAGCTTGCCGTCGGGATTGATCAGGAAGGTACTGCGCACGATGCCCATGAAACGTTTCCCGTAGAGCATTTTTTCGTGAATCACGTCGAACGCGCGGCACCAGATTTCATCCGGATCGGAAACCAGCGGGAATGGCAGCTCCTGTTTCGTGGCAAAGTTGGCGTGTGATTTTTGCGAGTCGCGCGACACGCCGACAATTTGTGCGTTGCGCTTGCGGAAAGTCAGGTAAAGATCACGAAAATCCTTCGCTTCGGTGGTGCAGCCGGGTGTTGAATCCTTCGGGTAGAAATACACGACCACCCATTGGCCCTTGAGGTCGGCCAGCTTCAATTCGCTGCCATCTCCGGTGAGGCCTTTCAGTGCGGGCAGTTTTTTGCCGATCTCGGGCATGAGCGCTCCTGCACGACATGGCAATGTCGTGACGTTTGAGGGTAGTGAAGGGGGATGTTGCGAAGGTCGTGGACTCGACCACGGCGACGCGATCTGTCGTGCCAGGAAGGAACGGGATGAATCGACAAGCTGGTTGCAATGCAACGGTCCTCTGGCGAACTCACGCCCACAGACTAGCGCGGGTGGCTTGCCGACGAACAGTCCTTGTCAGGGCAGTGTGATCGCGCGATGCTCGGCGGATGTCGCGGCCTCAGAATTTCACTGGATCCATGATCGCGTCGAGATTCATGCCGTCGCACAGTTCCAGGAAGTCGTCGCGCAACGCGGCAATATGGATCTCCGCCGGGATACCGATGGTGATCTGCGCCTGGAACATCTCCGCGCCGGTCTGCATGGCCAGATAACGAGTCGAATTGAGTTGCTCCACGCTGATCCCGTGCTGGCTGAAGAAATCCATGATGCGCGCCACGATGCCCGGGCGGTCGGCCGCCACGACCTCGACAAGATAAGGCAGCAGGTGTGAGCTGTTCTCCCGGGGGCCAGTGCGGTAATGCACCAGGCGCAGGCTCTCGTCGCGTGTCAGTTTGGCCAGGGCCGTTTCCAGTTTGGCCAAGGCGTCCCAGGCACCGCTGGCCTGCAGCATCAGGGAGGTTTCCGTGCCAATCGTGACCACCCGCGATTCAGACAGGTTGCAGCCCGCGTCGGCGATGCGCTTGGCCAGCGCGAGCAGGGGCGAACGGGTCGAGGTGGTAAGCGCGTGGATCAGCAACTGGTTGTCGTTGCCCGAGCGTGCGGAGCCGGAGGAAGATTTCAAGGAGGCCTGCCTGCGTAACGTCAACCGCGTGGTGCGGAACGGTGAGACTACTCCCTCTGAGCTTACTTGCCCGGCTCGCGAGGCGGCAAGTAACATGCGTGGCTTGCCTTGCAGTGGAATCGAGTCTTGAACATTCGTGGAAGCATTTGTGCGCTGGCCACCCCTTTTTCGGCGGACGGGGCCCTCGATCTGGCGGCCTTCGGTCGTCTGCTCGATTACCAGCTCGCGGGTGGCACGCAGGCGCTGGTGGTGGCTGGTTCCACGGGCGAAGCGCACATGCTGGAGCACGACGAATTCGATCGGCTGCTGGCGTTCGCCGTCGAGCGGGTGAGCCGAAGGGTGCCGGTGATTGCCGGTACCGGCGAGGCGGGCACGGCCAAGACCGTGGCATTGACCCGACGCGCCGCGGCGCTGGGTGCCGATGCCGCGCTGGTGGTTGCCCCTTACTACGTGCGGCCCACCCAGGAAGGGATGCGTCTCCACTTTCTGGAAGTGGCCGAACACGGCGGGCTGCCCGTGCTGCTCTACAACGTATCGGTCCGTACCGGATGCGACATTCTGCCGGAAACGGTCGCGGTCCTGCGTGACCACCCGGCCATCATCGGGATCAAGGAGGCGCGTGGCGATCGGGAGCGCATTTCAGCGCTGGCGGAACTTGTGCGCCCGGATTTCGTCTATCTGTCCGGCGACGACGGTACGGCGGGGCAGGCGATGCTCGCTGGCGCTGCAGGCACCATCTCGGTGGTAGCCAATCTGGTGCCCCAGGCGTTTCGTGCCTTGTGCGATGCGGCCACCGGTGGAGACCAGGCGGGCGCGGCACGCTGTCATGCCGCGCTGGAGCCGTTGATCGAGGCGCTCAACTGCGCGCCGAACCCGATCGCGGTGAAGGCGGGGTTGCCTGTGCTGGGGCTGGGACTCGCCCTGCCGAGGTTGCCGCTGGTGGAACTGAACGACGGTCCGGATCGCGCCCGATTGCACCAAGCGCTGTCCAGTCTGGCATCCTTGACGACTGCGGCCGGCTGACGGTTGCCTGACTTACCTTACGGAATCCGATTACATGAAGAAAACTTCGCTCCTCGTGGCCTTGCCGGCCGTGGCTCTCAGCGGCCTGCTGCTCTCCGGCTGCGGTGCATTCCGTTCGCACAAAGCTTGGGACACCGCGCTGCAGGAGGCCCCGCTGGAAATTCCGCCGACGCTTGACCGGCCCTCCACTACCGAGGCCCTGGTGATTCCGCCCCCGGGTGCCAACCAGGCCACCACCAGCGGTGCCACGGCCCGGGTGGGCTCGGCGAACGGCCAGATCAGCGATGGTTTCGTGCTCGCGGACAATGCGGACAACACTTATCGCCGTGTCGGCCAGGCACTGGAAGGTGGCAGTCTCGGCACGGTGGTGGCTCATGACGACGCCGCGCACAGCTATACGCTGAATGTCTCCGACGCCATTGCCCAGCAGAGCAAGAAGGGCTTCTTCGGCCGCATGTTCGGACGCGACAAGAGCGGTTCGCTGCAGGTGCCCGGTGCCGGATCGCACCAGGTGCAGGTCAGCATCAACGCCAGCGGTGTCAGCGGCAGTGAAGTGCGTGCCACCGGAAATCCGGCAGCAGTGAGCAAGGTGGTCGATACCCTGAAGTCACGCCTGGGCGGCTGAGCCCGGTTTGGCGAATGAAAAACGCCGCCCTCGGGGCGGCGTTTTCGTGTCGGGGACCATCGTTGCGTGATCAGCGTTGCAGCAAGTCCAGCTTGCCGGGCTTGCCTTCCCAGTCCTTGGCGTCGGCCGGGGCGTCCTTGCGTTCGGTGATCACCGGCCAGTCTTTGGCCAGTTCGGCATTCAGCGCCACCAGGGCTTCCTGGCCGGCGGGCACGTCGTCTTCCGGATAGATCGCGTTGATCGGGCACTCCGGCTCGCACAACGTGCAATCGATGCACTCGTCCGGATCGATCACCAGGAAATTCGGGCCTTCATGAAACGCATCGACCGGGCAAACCTCGACACAATCGGTGTATTTGCACTTGATGCAGTTGTCGATGACGACGAAGGTCATAGGGGCCGTTCAGCAAGGTGGAAGGTGGGGGCTCTTGTGAAGAGTGCGACGGTGGACGGCCGCTTCTGATCCAGCCAGTGATCCCGCGCCTCGGCGTTCGAGACCCTTCCTCACAAAGGCAATCATGGAGGACTGCGCAAGTAAATGGTGCTCCCTACGAGACTCGAACTCGTGTTCCCGCCTTGAGAGGGCAGTGTCCTAGGCCACTAGACGAAGGGAGCGTTATACAGCGAGGCGCGCTAGTATAGCGGAATTGTTTCGCTCGGCAATGCTTGCCGTGCATCTGCTTGCGTTGCCTGAAACGGTGCTCGCCGATTGCACGTGTCCGGCGCCACGCGGGACGGTCCGCGGCGCCGCGCGCCGCGATATATTGCCACCGACGGGCAACTTCGCCCCGCAAGGATTCCGACCGCTTGAATCTCCAATCAAGGACCGACGCCACGCCGACGCTGCGGATCATTCCGCGCGACCAGCACATCATTTCGCGCAAGAACATCAGCAAGGCGGCGTTGCGCGTGCTTTACCGACTCAACGAGGCCGGGCACACCGCCTACCTGGTCGGCGGTGCGGTGCGCGACCTGCTGCTGGGGTTGCAGCCAAAAGACTTTGACGTGGCCACCGATGCCACGCCGGACGAAGTGAAGAAGCTGTTCCGCAACTGCCGCCTGATCGGTCGCCGCTTCCGGCTGGCCCACGTGGTGTTCGGTCCGGAAATCATCGAGGTCGCCACGTTCCGTGGCACCGGCGAGGAGGGCGGCGAGGGCGATCGTCACATTGTCGATGGTCGCATCGTGCGCGACAACATCTGGGGCACGATCGAGGAGGACGCGATCCGTCGCGACTTCCGTGTCAACGCGATGTATTACGACATCAGCGATTTCTCGGTGCGCGATTACGTCGGCGGCATGCAGGATCTGCAAGACCGGATGTTGCGCCTGATCGGCGATCCGGACGTTCGCTACCACGAGGACCCGGTGCGCATGTTGCGCGCGGCCCGGCTGGCGGCAAAGCTGGACATGAAGATCGACGCTCCCGCGATGGCTCCGTTCGAAAGCCTGGGGCCGCTGCTGGCGGATGCCGCGCCGGCGCGCCTGTTCGATGAATCGCTGAAGATGTTCCTCTCCGGCAATGGCCTCAAGAGCTTCCGCATGCTGGAACATTGCGGCTTGCTCAAGTTCCTGTTTCCGGCCACTGCCCGCGCACTTCGCCGCGGCGATGACGCACTGCGTTCGCTGGTCGAGAACGGCCTTGCCAACACCGACAGCCGCATCGCCGAAGGCAAGTCGGTGACCCCGGCCTTCCTGTTCGCCGTGTTGTTGTGGGGCGAGGTGCGCGACGTGGCGCATCAGTTGATGGGGCGTGGCGTGGAGAGCAACGAGGCGTGGGCGCAGGCGGCGGCCCGAGTGGTCGGCGAACAGTGCCAGCGGGTGGCGATCCCGCGCCGGTTCACTTTCACCATGGAAGAAATCTGGTCGCTGCAGCCGCGTTTCGAACAGATCCAGCGCAAGCGCGTATTCCGCCTGATGACCCATCCGCGCTTCCGCGCCGCGTTCGACTTCCTGCTGTTGCGGGCTGACGAATCACCGGCCATGCGCGAGCTCGGGCAGTGGTGGGCACATGCGCAGCAATTGCCGCAGGATGTGCTGGCATCGGCATTGCCGGCCGGCGGTGGCGGCAATGACCACGTTCCGGCACCGGTCGCGGCCAAGCCGCCGCGTCCCCGTCGGCGTCGGCGCAAACCGGGCAATAAATCGGGCTCCGCATGACCCTGGCCTACGTGGCGCTGGGCAGCAATCTCGGCGATCCGCGGCAACGTGTGCTCGACGCGATGGAAGCGCTGGCCCAATTGCCGACTACCCGGGTGCTGCAGCGCTCACCGTTGTATCGCACGCCACCGTGGGGCGTGCTGGAACAACCGTCGTTCGTCAACGCGGTAGTGGAGCT
Source organism: Rhodanobacter sp. TND4EL1 (assembly GCF_054061035.1). NCBI lineage: Bacteria > Pseudomonadati > Pseudomonadota > Gammaproteobacteria > Lysobacterales > Rhodanobacteraceae > Rhodanobacter > Rhodanobacter sp. TND4EL1. The sequence continues at coordinate 940,145 of NZ_JBSSDT010000001.1, read as the reverse complement.
GGATACCGACCTGTCGCCGCATCATTTGCTGGACGAGTTGCTGGCCATCGAACTGCGGGCCGGCCGGGTGCGCGCGGAGCCCAACGGACCGCGCACGCTGGATCTGGACCTGCTGCACGTCGACGGGGTCGTTCTGGATGACTCCCGGCTGACCCTGCCGCACCCGCGCATGACCGAACGCGCCTTCGTGATGTTGCCCTTGTGCGACATTGCGCCCACGCTGCGCCTGTCCGGGCAGGATACCGTGTCAAGCCAGCTGGCCCGGCTTGATGTGGCGGGCTGTGAACGCGTGGCTTGAGCCATCCACATGGCACGCCGGATAATCGGCGGCCAAGCATCTTTCAGGAATTGCCGTGTACGTGCAGAACGCCAGTGTCCCCGACCGCAAGCCGGTGACCGTGCCAGGCTTGCTTGCGATGAAGGCCGAGGGACGGCGCATCGTGATGCTCACTGCCTACGACGCGAGTTTTGCCTGGCAGCTGGAGTCGGCCGGCGTGGATATTGCGTTGGTGGGCGATTCGCTGGGCATGGTGATACAGGGGCATCGCAGCACGCTGCCGGTGACGCTTGACCAGATCGTCTATCACACGAGTGCCGTGGCACGCGGGCTGTCCGCCACGATGCTGGTGGCGGACCTGCCGTTCATGGCGGATAGGGACGTTGCCCATGCTCTTGAGGCAGGCGCGCGGCTGGTGGGCGAGGCGGGCGCGGCGATGGTCAAGATCGAGGGTGCGGCACCGCATGTGCTGGAAGCGATCGCTGCGCTGTGCGCGCGGGCGATTCCTGTTTGCGCGCACTTGGGGCTGACCCCGCAATCGGTGCACAAATTCGGTGGCTTTCGCATCCAGGGGCGTGAGCAGGCTGCGGCCGATCGTGTGCTCGACGAGGCGCGAGCGGTGCAGGAAGCTGGTGCGAGTCTGCTGGTGATGGAAGGCGTGCCGGTGGAGCTCGGTCGACGCGTGACCGAGGCAGTGTCGATCCCGGTGATCGGCATTGGCGCCGGCCCGCATTGCGATGGCCAGGTGCTGGTGCTTCACGACATGCTCGGCATCACCCCGGGCAAACGGCCGAAGTTCAGCAAGGATTTCCTGGCCGGGCATGACTCGGTGGCGGCCGCCATCACCGCCTACGCCGAGGACGTACGCAGCGGCGTGTTTCCTGCCCCCGAGCATTGTTTCAACTGACCCCGATTTCCACCGAGCTGACGAGTCGAGCCCCATGCAGACCGTACAAGACATCCCGGCATTGCGCGCTGCCATCCGCGGCTGGCGCACGCAAGGCCAGACGGTGGGTTTCGTGCCAACCATGGGCAACCTGCATGCCGGCCACCAGTCGCTGATCAAGCTGGCGCGCGCCCGCACCGAGCGAGTCATTGCCAGCGTGTTCGTCAACCCGACCCAGTTTGGCCCGAACGAGGACTACGACCGCTATCCGCGCAGTCTGGTGCAGGATCAGGCTGCATTGGCGGAAAGTGACTGCGACCTGCTGTTTGCACCGGAAGTCGCCACGATCTATCCGTTCGGTCCGGAGCAGAGTGTCAGCGTGCGGGTACCCAGGATCACCGACACGCTGGAAGGCGCTCACCGGCCGGGTCATTTCGACGGCATGGCCACGGTGGTGTGCAAGCTGTTCAACCTGGTGCAGCCGGATGTGGCGGTGTTCGGCCAGAAGGATTTCCAGCAACTGAAGGTCGTCGAGCGAATGGTCCGCGACCTGGGCCTGCCGGTGAAAGTGATGGCGGCGCCGATCCTGCGCGCCGACGATGGCTTGGCACTCAGTTCGCGCAATCAGTATCTGAGCGTCGAGGAGCGGGCGCGTGCGCCGTTGATCCAGGACACCCTGCAGAAGATGCGGGTAATGGTGGCGCAGGGGCATCCGTGGCAGGCCGTCGAACAGACCGCGACGGCGCGCTTGGCGCGCGCAGGCTTCATCCCTGACTACGTGGCCATACGGCGCGCCGAGGACCTGGCCGAGCCCGTCGATGGCGAGACGACCGGGCTGATTGCGCTGGTGGCGGCACGACTGGGCAAGACCCGGCTGATCGACAACTTGCTGTTCGACTGAGGCGTCCGCATATCGCGGTCACGGTGCTGATGTTGCGATGCAGCGTCCGCAGTTCGATAATGACCGACTTTGCAGGCTGATCCTGCTGGAAACAAAGATTCCCATGCACCTGAACATGCTCAAGGCCAAGATTCACCGCGCCACGGTGACCCACGCCGAGTTGCACTACGAAGGCTCGATCGCGATCGACGGACTGCTGCTGGACGCCTCCGGCATCCGCGAGTACGAGCAGATCCACGCCTGGAACGTCAACAGCGGCCAGCGTTTCGTGACCTATGCGCTGCGCGCCGAGGAAGGTTCCGGGATCATCTCGGTCAACGGCAGTGCGGCCCGCAGTGCGCAAACCGGCGACATCATCATCATCGCTGCGTTCGTGCAGCTGGCCGAGGCCGAGCTGGAGGACTACCAGCCGACCTGCGTCTACGTTGCTGCCGGTCCGGGCAACCACATCAGTCACACCAACCGCTCCATCCCGAAGCAGATGGCCGACGCCTGAGCGTCAGTGGCGCTGCTTCGCCAGCGCCCATGCCACGTGTTCGCGCACGATCTCCGAAGGGTGGTCGGCGCGAGCCTGGAGTGCCTCGATCACGGCGGTTGAGCCCGGTGCGTTGCCCAGCGCCACCGCGATATTGCGCAACCAGCCTTCATAGCCCGTGCGGCGAATGGCCATGCCTTCGGTGCGCTTGAGGAATTCATCCTCGCTCCAGGCGAACAGTTCGACCAGTTTTGCGCCATCCAGGCTGTGTCGGGGCGCGAAGTCCGGCTCCGTGGTGGTCTGTGCGAACTTGTTCCACGGACACACCAGCTGGCAGTCATCGCAGCCGAAGATGCGGTTGCCCATCGGCGCGCGCAGATCTTCCGGGATGCTGCCCTTGAGTTCGATGGTCAGGTAGGAAATGCAGCGTTTGGCATCCAGTCGATACGGGCCGAGGATCGCCTGGGTCGGGCAGATCTCGATGCAACGCGCACAGGTGCCGCAGTGCGCGCTGGCGGGTTCATCCACCGGCAAGGGCAGGTCGGTGTACAACTCGCCGAGAAAGAAATACGAGCCCGCATTCCGGTTGATCAACACGGTGTGCTTGCCGATCCAGCCCATGCCCGCGTTGCGTGCCAGCGCTTTCTCCAGCACCGGCGCAGAGTCGACATAGGCGCGATAGCCGAAGTCGCCGACCACGCCCTGAATCCGCTCGGCCAGCTTTTGCAAACGGCTGCGCATCAGCTTGTGGTAATCGCGACCCAGCGCGTAGCGCGAGACATAGCCGGCCTCCGCGTCATTCAGCACCGCCCAGGCGTTCGCCGTGCCGGGCGGTATGTAGTCCATGCGTACCGAAATCACGCGCTGCGTACCGGGCTCCAGTTCCGCCGGCCGGGTGCGCTTGGTGCCGTGGCGCGCCATGTACTCCATTTCGCCGTGATGGCCGTGATCCAGCCAGCTCAGCAAGTGCTGTTCGTCGTCACCCAGCTGGGTGCCACTGATGCCGGTGTCGGCAAAACCCAGTTCGCGCGCCCAGCGCTTGATATCGCGGGCGAGGACGGTGTAATCGGGTGCGGAGGGGCTGTCGGTGCGGAACATCTGCCTATTGTAGGTGCGCCGCATGCCTATAATTCGCGCATGCCTGCCCATTCCCACAGCCGCAACCTGCACACCGTCGAACAGTTGCGTGCGATCGAGCAGGCGGCACTGTCGTTGCTGGGTATTTCCGGGCTCGAGTTGATGCGCCGCGCTGCCAGCGCGGCACTCGGCAGCCTCCAGCGCCATTGGCCGCAAGTGCGGCGCATAGCCATTCATTGCGGGCCCGGCAACAACGGCGGTGACGGCTTCCTGCTCGGCGTGCTGGCGCGCGAAGCCGGGCTGCAGGTGGAGCTGGTGACGCTGACCGCCGCCTCGCATGGCGATGCGGCCACGGCACGCTCGGCATGGGTGTCCGCTGGCGGGCAGGTGCTGCCGTGGAATGCCGACGCTGTCTTGCCCGAGGCCGAACTGCATGTGGATGCGCTCTACGGTATCGGGCTCAATCGCGCTCCCGAGGCCATGCCGGCGCACCTGATCGATGCGATCAACCGCAGCAATCGTCCGGTGTTGGCGCTCGACGTGCCCAGTGGTCTGGATGTCGATACCGGCACTTGCGCCGGTGCGGTGATCCGCGCCGATGTCACGGTGACCTTCCTTGCCGGCAAGCGCGGCCTGCATACCGGCCGTGCCGCCGATCAGGTCGGCAAGCTCGAGCTGGCTACTCTGGGCGTGCCGGACCGCGCCTGTGCCGCTGCATCACCCGATGCGCATCTGCTGCTCGCCGACTCGATGCCGCCCCGCCACCGCTACGCCAACAAGGGCAACTATGGTCACGTTCTGGTGATCGGCGGCGACCACGGCATGACCGGGGCGGTGCATCTGGCCGGTGAGTCGGCGCTGCGTGCCGGCGCCGGCCTGGTCAGTGTGGCCACCCGTGCGGCCCATGTGTTTGCGCTGAACGCCGCTCGACCGGAACTGATGGCGCACGGTGTCGACGGACCGCAGGCGCTGGACGCACAACTTGAACACGCCAGCGTGCTGGCGCTGGGTCCGGGGCTGGGACAAGCTGCCTGGGGGCATGCCCTGTGGCTGACCGCGCTGGATGCGAACAAGCCGCTGGTACTCGATGCGGACGGGCTGAACCTGCTGGCGCGCGAGCCCCGGCAATTCACGACGTCGACGGTGTTGACGCCCCATCCGGGCGAGGCCGGGCGGTTGCTCGGCGTGCCCACCGCAGCGGTAGAGCAGGATCGATTTGCAGCGGTGCGCGAACTGGCGCGGCGTTACCATGCGGTTGTGGTACTCAAAGGGGCCGGTACCCTGATCGCGGATCCGGATGGGCGTCTGGACGTCTGTCCGTGGGGCAATCCCGGCATGGCTACTGGTGGCATGGGTGATTTGCTTACCGGCATCGTGGCCGCATTGCTGGCGCAGGGTTGCAGTGCCTGGCAGGCCGCCTGCATGGGCGTGGGTCTGCACGCACGGGCCGGCGACTGCGCAGCGCGACAGGGCGAGCGTGGCTTGCTGGCCAGTGACCTGCTGGCTCCGCTGCGGGCACTGGGCAATGGCATGGCGGGTGACGAACGTGAGCACGATTGAGTCTGCGGATGCGGCATGGGACTGGGCGCTTCCCGACGAAGCCGCCACGGCCGGACTGGGTGCCCGGGTGGCCAAGTCGCTGGACGACGGCCTGGTCATCTACCTGCATGGCCCGCTCGGCGCCGGAAAAACCAGCTTTGCCCGGGCCTTGCTGACCACCCTGGGTGTGGGCGAGCGGGTCAAAAGCCCTACCTACAGCCTGGTCGAAGGTTACGCGGCGCGGGATCGTCCGGCCTGGCATCTGGACTTGTACCGGATCGCCGACCCGGGTGAGCTGGAGTGGCTGGGTCTGGATGCGTTGGCTGATCCGGCTGCCGTCGTGCTGGTCGAATGGCCCGAGCGCGGCGTGGGCGCGCTGCCGGCCGCCGATGTGGAATTGAACCTCGCCTACAAGGGCAGCGGGCGCCACGCATCGCTGCGTGCACTCAGCCAGCGAGGCGAACGACTGCTGCGCAGGATCGCCAAGTAATTATTTCTGTTGGGAAAACGCACCAGGCGAGCCATTCAGGGAAGGACTCGTGTGGAAAGCGCGAGTTGCGCCCGATAACTTGAGGTCACCTGACGAATAGTCTGCAGGTTATGGATATTCAAAGGAAAAGCCCTTGCAATACGCTCGCGGCTGCGTTTCAATGCGGAGCATGAGGGCTTACCTGAACAACCGGATCGGCTGGTGTGCCGTCGCGATCGCGGCGACCCTGCCTGTGGGCGCGGTCAGCGCGGCGCAGTTGAAGAACGCCCGCGTATGGGCGGGCCCGGAGTACACCCGGGTGGTGCTGGATGCGTCCGGCCCGCTGCAGTACAAAATCACCCAGAAGAACGGACAGGTGCTGGTCGAGTTGCCTGGCAGCACCCCGAGCGGTGATTTTTCTGATCCGTCGGCGCAAGGTCTGTTTCACGGGATGAGCCATTCCCGACTCGGTGACGGCATGCAGCTCACCGCCAAGGTCGATCCGGCGAGTCAGCTGAAAAGCTTTCTGTTGAAGCCAACCAAGGATGGCAACTATCGGTTGGTGATGGACTTCTACCCGGGTAGCGCCAGCGCTGCCGGCAGCGTGGCCGCAGCCAGCGCGCCAGCCGCGAAGTCGACGGTCGTGCCCGCAGCGGTACCCGCCGCCGCGACGCCCACTGTCAGCGCGACCTACAACAATCCCACGCACAGTCGCCGCGTGGCGGCCGAGCAGGCCGCGGCCATGCTCAATGGCCAGCGTCAGGTAGTCGTGGCCATCGACGCCGGCCACGGCGGCAAGGACCCCGGCTCGCACGGGCCCGGCGGCACGCTGGAGAAAAACGTGACGCTGGCTGTGGCACGCGAACTGGCGGCAGAAATCAACCGCCAGCCGGGCATGAAGGCGGTGCTCACCCGCGACAGCGATTTCTTCATTCCGCTGACGCAGCGCTACAAGATCGCACGCGAAAACAATGCCGATCTGTTCGTCTCGATTCACGCCGATGCCTTCACCAGCGGTGACGCCAAGGGTTCGTCGGTGTGGGTGTTGTCGCCGCGCGGCAAGACCAGTGAGGCCGCGCGCTGGCTGGCCGATCGCGAGAATCGCGCCGACCTGATCGGCGGCACGTCGCTGGACGACAAGGACGACAGCCTGGCCAAGGTGCTGCTCGACCTGCAGCAGGGTTGGGCGATGCAGGCCAGCGACGTGGTCGCGGGCAACGTGCTCAAGGCGCTGGCAGGACTGGGGCCGACCCATCGCGGTTATGTCGAGCGCGCGAACTTCGTGGTGCTGCGCTCGCCTGACGTGCCGTCGATCCTGGTCGAGACGGCGTTCATCAGCAATCCCACCGAAGAACGCAAGCTGCGCGATCCCGCTCATCAGAAGCAGCTCGCCGAAGCCGTGATGGGCGGCGTGAAGAATTATTTTGAATCGACTCCGCCGCCGGGAACATGGTTCGCGGCCCAAGCCGCTCGCCGCAATGGCGTGCAGCTCGCTTCCCGTGGTTCGAGTGCGGGCAAGTCGACAACCCCGGCGACCTCGTCCGCGCATGACGTGCACAAGGTCGGTCGTGGTGAAAGCCTCAGCAGCATCGCGCGCCAGTACGGCGTCAGCGTCGGCGCGTTGAAGAACGCGAACCAGATGAACAGCAACACGGTGCATGCCGGTACCACGCTGACCATTCCCGCGGGCTGATTTTCGCGTCAGCGTCGGCAGCGTTCGCTGTTAAAGTTGGCGGATGACGGTCATTCGCCTGCTTCCCCCCGAACTTATCAACCAGATCGCCGCTGGCGAGGTCATCGAACGCCCGTCGTCGGTGGTCAAGGAATTGGTCGAGAACAGTCTCGATGCCGGCGCCACCCGCATCGAAGTGGATATCGAGGCGGGCGGCGCGCGATTGATCCGCGTACGCGATGACGGCGTTGGCATCCACGTCGACGAGCTGCCGCTGGCGGTGGCCTCGCATGCGACCAGCAAGATCGGCAGCTTTGACGATCTGGAACATGTCGCCAGCATGGGCTTCCGCGGCGAGGCGCTGGCCTCGGTATCGTCAGTGTCGCGCTTCGCGTTGACGTCGCGCGCGCGCGACCAGGCCACCGCGTTCCGCATCGAGGTCGACGGCGGCAAGCTGCAGGCGGCGCGCCCGGCGCAGCATCCGCCCGGTACCAGCGTCGAAGTGCGCGACCTGTTCTACAACGTGCCGGCGCGACGGAAATTCATGCGCGCCGAGCGCACCGAATTCGCGCATATCGACGATCTGCTGAAGTCACTGGCGCTGGTCCGCGGCTCGGTTGAGTTCCGGCTCAGCCACAACGGCAAGCCGGTGCGCATCTGGAAGGCTGCGCGCGATCAGCAATCGCAGCTGCAACGCGTGGCTGAAGTCCTCGGCGACGAATTCCCCGCGCAGAGCCTGCGCATTGATCACGCCGCGGCCGGCCTGCATCTTTCGGGTTGGGTCGGCCTGCCGACCGCGTCGCGTGCGCAAGCGGATTCGCAGTATTTCTACGTCAATGGCCGGCTGGTGCGTGATCGCATCGTGGCGCATGCGGTACGCCAGGCCTATGCCGACGTGCTGTTTCACGGTCGGCACGCGGTGTTCGTGTTGTATCTGGAACTCGATCCGGTCGGTGTCGACGTGAACGTGCATCCGGCCAAACACGAAGTGCGCTTTCGCGAGCAGCGTCTGGTGCACGATTTCCTGTTTCGCACCCTGCACGAAGCCCTGGCGCAGACGCGTGCCGGGCTGGGCACGCTGCCTGCGGCGGAGTCGATGCCGCTGTCGACGTCGACCCAGGCATATGCAGGGGCCCCGGCGGCTTCGTATGCCGCCGCATGGCCCAGCGCATCCAGCCAGAGTCGGCTCGGCCTGGGCACCCGGGAAGAGCCGCTGGCCGACTATGCGGCGCTGCTGGGGGCGGCGTCTTTCGCGCCGGCGGCGCCGACGCTGTTGCCGGAATCGGTCGAAGGCGAGGCGCCGCCACTGGGTTTCGCCATCGCGCAGCTGAAGAGCATTTTCGTGCTGGCCGAGAATGCGCACGGCATGGTGTTGGTGGACATGCATGCAGCGCACGAGCGGATCACCTACGAGAAGCTGAAGTCCGGCCGCGTCGGCAGCAACCTGCGTTCGCAGATGTTGCTGGTGCCGTTGAGCCTCGCAGTCAGCGCAAAGGAAGCTGCCGCCGCCGAGGAGCATGCCGAAGCATTGGCGGAATGGGGGCTGGAACTGTCACGCAGCGGCCCGGCGACGATCGTGGTGCGGCGCATTCCCGCGTTGCTGGAAGGGGCCGACGTGGCCCAGCTCAGCCGCGACGTGTTGTCCGAGCTGGCCCAGCACGGCAGCTCCCGGCGGCTGCAGGAGTTCGAGAACGAACTGCTTTCGACCATGGCCTGTCATGGTTCGGTGCGCGCCGGTCGGCGCCTGACGATCCCCGAGATGAATGCGCTGTTGCGTGAAATGGAGGCAACCGAACGCTCCGGACAATGCAATCATGGGCGTCCGACCTGGATCCAGCTGAGCCTGGCCGAACTCGACAAATTGTTCATGCGCGGTCGTTGAGGCGCGTGCGGAAATGTTCTGCCGGAGATCGTTGATGATACGTACGAGTTTTTTGATTGCTGCCGCCATTCTGGGAGTTGCTACCGTGCAAGCCGCCGACATCGACAATTACAAACATGACATCGAGCAGTGGCATGCCGGTCGGGTCGAGCGACTCACCGCGGCCGATGGCTGGCTCAGTCTGATCGGGCTGGAGTGGCTGAAGGAAGGCGCGAACCGCGTTGGCAGTGCGTCGGACAACGACATCGTGCTGACCGCGGGTCCGGCGCATCTCGGCGTGGTGACGCTGGCCGCGGATGGCGACATGCGGATCGCGCTGGATCAGAACAGCCATGCCACAGTCGATGGCAAATCGGTGAACGAGGCGGTGCTGGTGGACGATGTGCATGCCGCCAAGGATGCGTCGCCGACCAAGGTGGCTTTCGGCACTGCGAGCTTCTATGTGATCGATCGTGATGGCCGCAAGGGTCTGCGGGTGAAGGACAGCGAGGCACCTACGCGCAAGCATTTCCTCGGCATCGACTCCTTCCCGATCGACCCGTCTTGGCGGATCGAGGCGACCTGGGTGCCGGCGCAGCCGGGCGAGACGCTGGAGATGGCTTCGGTGATCGGCACCATCGACAAGTCGCCGGTACCGGGCAAGCTGGAATTCACCCGCGACGGCAAGCACTTCGAGCTGCTGCCGATCATCGAGGAGCCGGGTGACACGCAGTATTTCATCGTGTTCGCCGACCGCACCAGCGGCAAGGAAACCTACGGCGCGGCGCGTTTCCTGTACATCGATCCGCCGAAGGACGGCAAGGTCGTGCTGGATTTCAACAAGGCCTACAACCCGCCGTGCGCCTTCACCGGCTTTGCCACCTGTCCGCTGGCGCCGCCGGAGAACCGGCTGGACCTGCGCGTGACGGCCGGCGAGAAGAACTATCGTGGCTCGCATCACTGAGTGGGGCGCGCGAGTCGCGCTGGGTCTGCTGACCGCATTTCCGCTCCATGCGGCCACGGCCGGCTACACCGCCACCGTGGAGCAGGCACGTGCCCGGCGCGTCGAGCAGCTCCGGCGGGCGGACGGCTATTTGACGCTGACGGCCTCGGGCTGGCTGCAGCCGGGGAGCAACAGCGTGGGCACGGCCGCCGACAACCGCTTCGAGATCCCGGGTGCTCCCGCGCACCTGGGTACGCTGGAGCTGGCCGCTGACGGACAAGTCACCCTGCACCTTGCTGAGGTGGCAGGTATCACCATTGACGGGCATCCGGCGTCGAGTGCGAGTGTGTTGCGTACCCAGGGCGACGACGGCAGGCAGAAGCCCAGCCGGGTCGGCTTCGGCAGCAGCTACCTGTACGTGATCGAGAACGGCGCACAACGCGGCCTGCGCGTGAAGAACAATGCGGCGCCGCTGCGCACGCATTTTCCGGGCTTCGACTATTTCCCGATTGATCCGTCATGGCGGATCGAGGCCGACTGGGTGCCCTTCCATCCGCCGCACAGCTTGAAGATGGCCTATGTCACCGGTACCGAAAGCGAGACGCCGATCGCCGGCAAGGCGGTGTTCCGGCGCGATGGCCACACGTACGAGCTGTTGCCGATCGACGAGGACGGCAAATTGTTCTTCGTGTTCACCGATCGCACGGCGGGGAAGCTGACCTACGGCGGCGCCCGCTTCCTGTACGCCGAGGCGCCGAAGAACGGCAAGGTATTGCTGGATTTCAATCTGGCCGAAAACCCGCCGTGCGCGATCACGCCGCACGTGGTGTGCCCGCTGGCGCCGCCGGAGAATCGACTGAAGCTGTCGGTCACCGCCGGCGAAAAGAAGTTCCGCGGACACGACCTGCCCGAGATGAATCACGGGCGGTAGCGATCAGCGTCCCTTGAACTCGGCCTTGCGCTTCTCCAGGAACGCCGTGGTGCCCTCGCGCATGTCCTCGGTGGAGAACGCCAGGGCGAAACCTTGTGTCTCGAATTCCAGCCCCTGGTCGATGCCGGTTTCTCCACCTTGCAGCACGGCGTCGAGGATTCCGGCCGCGGCCAGCGGAGCGGCGGCAGCCAGCTGATCGGCCAGCGCGTTCACCGCCTCGTCCAGCGTTTCCGGCGTCACTACCCGGGTAATGATACCCAGCTCATAGGCGCGCTGTGCGTTGATCACCGCGCCGGTCAGGCACATTTCCAGGGCGGCGCCGCGGCCGGCCAGTCGCAAGAGGCGTTGGGTGCCACCAAAGCCGGGGATCAGGCCGAGGTTGATTTCCGGCTGGCCGAATTTCGCCTTCTCGCTGGCCACGCGCAGGTGGCAGGCCATCGCCAGTTCCATGCCGCCACCGAGCGCGAACCCCTGGATGCGTGCGATCACGGGCTTGCCGAGACGTTCGATCGACGTCATCAGGCGTTGGCCGGTGCGCGAGAAGCCTTGCGCCTGGGTCGGGGTGTAGCCGTTCATCTCGGCAATGTCGGCGCCGGCGACGAAAGCCTTCTCGCCGGCACCGGTCAACACGACCGCGCGCACCGCGTCGTCCTGCGCGGCCTGCGCGAAGGCGATGGTCAGTTCATTGAGGGTGTCGCGATTCAGTGCATTGAGCTTGTCGGGACGGTTGACCACGATCGTGCGCACCGCGCCGCGGTTGCTGACTTCCAGGTTGCGATAGGCCATGAACGACTCCCGATGGATGCAAAAGCACGATGGTAGCAGCGGGAACCTTTGCCGCCGCGGGGGTTCTCAAGCCACGGGTGCCGCCGCTGCAAGAAACCGGCGAACCGCTTAGGATGACCTCTCAGGATCGATCGCAAGCGACAGGAAGGCCCGGTGGAAAAAGGCATGACACATGTGTGTGGCGGGTTGCTGGGCGCATTGCTGGTATGGGGCGGCGCAGCCCACGCGCAGAGCAGCGGGACGGCCGTCGCCAAACCGGACAAGGCCAAGCTGTCGTATGCGATCGGCTATCAGATCGGCAGCCAGTTCGCCGGCGGCAAGCCGGACGTGGAGATTCCCGTGCTGGTGAAGGCGATCGAGGATGCCTACGTCAAGCGACGTCCGACCGTATCGATGCAGGACATGCACCAGCAATTGCAGCGTCTCGACCAGCAGCTGCACGCCGATGCGTTGAGCGAGTTCAAGCGCATCGCTGCCGCCAACGCGCGCAAGAGCGCCGCCTTTCTGTCCAGCAACCGGCAGCAGCCGGGCGTGGTGCAATTGCCCTCGGGAATCCAGTACCGGGTGTTGAGCAAGGGCGATGGCAAAGTCAGTCCCAGCGTGACCAGCCTGGTCACGGTGAATTACCGCGGCATGCTGATCGACGGCACCGAGTTCGACAGCACCTGGGCGCACGGAGCGCCGGTCAGCTTCTCCGTCGACAAGGTGATTCGCGGTTGGCAGGACGTGATTCCGCGGATGCATACGGGCGATCGCTGGAAGGTGGTGATTCCGCCGCAGCTGGCTTATGGCGAAGCCGGCGCCTTGCCGCGCATCGGTCCGAACGAGGCGCTGGTGTTCGAGATCGAACTGCTTGCGATCAAGCCCGATCCGGCCCGGCCGTAAGCCGCGCGGTGCTAATATCCGGGGTCATGTCGAATGATCCCGCCCTCGCTCAAGACGCCTCCGCCGAGACCCCGCTGACGCCCTGCATCGGCACCTGCCGGCTGGATGATCGTGGCTATTGCGTCGGCTGCCAGCGTAGCGGCGAGGAGATCGGGCGCTGGCGCATGATGAGTAACGCCGAGCGCTTGCACGTGATGCAGCAGATACTGCCGTTGCGCCGGCAACCATGATCGACGACCGGATCGACGGTCTGGTCGATGCGTTGCTGCCGCTTTCGGCGCCACCGACCGGGCCGGGCTGGAACCATGCCGACATGTCGCAATTGCTGGGCACCAGCAAGCGCCGCCCGGCGGCCGTGCTGGTGGGATTTCGCGAAGGCGTGCAACCGCGGCTGGTGCTTACCGTGCGCAACGACAGCCTGCAGGCACACGCCGGGCAGGTCGCCTTTCCCGGTGGCGGTAGCGACCCTGCCGACGGTGATGCGCTGACCACCGCCTTGCGCGAAAGCGAGGAGGAGATCGGCCTGGACCGCAGGCTGGTGACACCGCTCGGCTATCTGGATCGCTTCGAGACGATCAGCGGCTTCTGCATCACGCCGGTGGTGGCCAGGATCGACATCAGTGCGCGCCTGTATCCGTCACCCGACGAAGTTTCCGAAGTGTTCGAGGTGCCGCTGTCGTTCCTGCTGGAACCGGCCAACCTGCGGCGCTACACCATGGAGTTCCGCGGCCAGCAACGGCCGATGGTGGAGTTCGTCCATGGCGGTCATCGCATCTGGGGCGCGACCGCCGCCATGCTTTACAACCTGCTGGAGAGGATGGGCCGCACATGACGCTGAAAACCACCTTGATCGATGCCGTCGAACTGGCGGCGCTTTCCCCGGAAGCGGTATTGATTGTCGACTGCCGCTTCGAACTGGGTGATGCGGAGAAGGGCGCGCGCGATTATCGGGAGGGCCACGTCCCTGGAGCCGTCTACGCCAGCCTCGATCACGACCTGTCGGATCTGTCGCGTCAAGCCGAGGGATTGGGGCGTCATCCGCTGCCGCTGGAAACCGCCTTCAACACGATGCTGTCGCGCTGGGGCTGGCAACCCGGCATGCAGGTAGTGAGTTACGACACTGCTGGCGGTGCACTGGCGGCGGCCCGGCTGTGGTGGTTGCTGCGCTTGGCTGGCGTGCCGGGTGCGGTGCTGAATGGCGGCTACGCGGCATGGCTGGCCGCGGGTCTGCCGATCGAGTCCGGTGCGACCGCGCCGCGGCCGGCCAGCAAGGTATCCCTGCATTACAACGCCAGCCAGGTGTTGCTCGACCATGCTGCCGTCGCCGACGGCGCAGCTGGCCAATTGCTGGATGCCCGGGCGGCGCCACGCTATCGCGGCGACGTCGAGCCGCTGGATCGCGTCGGCGGCCATGTGCCCGGTGCGCTGAATCGGCCGTTCGCCGACAACCTCGACAGCACTGGCCGCTTCAAGCCGGCGGCGCAACTGCGCGAGGAGTTCACCACGGCACTGCATGGTGCCGCACCGGCAACCGTGATCCACAGCTGCGGCTCCGGCGTCACCGCCTGCCACAACCTGCTGGCGATGGAGTACGCCGGTTTGCATGACTCGCGCTTGTACGCGCCGTCGTGGAGCGGCTGGGTCAGCGACCCGGCGCGGCCGGTGGCCACCGGCGACGCCTGAGCACAGCGGTCCGCGTTATTCCGATGCGGATGAGTTCGTGCGGTCAAAGGGAAGAATTTGCGCAGACGGCAGCAGATGCTGGCGCAGCAGGTCGAGCGGGCGGTGGTATTTCATGTTGTGGCGCGTGTTGCGGCCCAGCGCGGGGTGCTTGAACAGGCCATTCCAGTCGCGCGCCGCGGCTTCCGGGAGGGAGTGGTCGCTGTGTTCCAGCGTCATCCACAGCTCGAACTTGCGCTGGTTGAGCGAGGAAACCAGGCTGCGATCGCGGGTGGCAGCGAAGGCGAAGCCGGCGTCGAAGCCGTGCAGCTCTGCATCCACGCCCGGGCCGTGCAGGCCATGGTGCTCGGCGAGGGTGGCGAACTGCAGCAGCGCGCGCTCGTGCAGCACGCGCAGGTTCGCCGCGTTGCCCGGCAGCACCAGCAGCGCGCCGGTGGCGGCATTGAGCAGCACCACGAACGGCTGCCGGCGCCAGACCTCGATGTCCGCATACCACTCGCCCAGCGGGTTCGCCTCGGGCGCGGGTTCGGGTGGCTTGGCCGGCTGCTTCAGGCGCTTGAGCAGCTTGGCGGTGCAGCGCAGCACGGTCATGCCACGCGCACCTGGCCGTTCATCAGCAGGGGGAGGAGCCAGTCGCGGACTTGGGTGAGTTCGATGTTTTCCACTTCGGCCTGTTGTTGTCTTTTGACGATAGGTTCGATCTGCTTGCAGAAGGTGTTGGTCACCGATTTGTCGGGAAGAACCGCATGCACGGACTTCAGGACGCCGCCGGAGATTTCCACGAAGGTTGAGCCGGATGCGTACTGGATGATCGTGGGCAGCGATCTTTTGACGGCGTAGTAGACGAACGAGGTGCCGTAGCCTTTCGTTGGAACGAACGATTTGAAGCCTTGGTTCGTGGTCACCGGGTTGAGCGCGATGGCCAGATAGCCGACGGGTGCGCGCGAACTCATCAGCACCGTCCCCGCCGGATACAGCGTCAGCGAGGCGCTGCGTTTACCCGCCTCGGACACATCCGTCTCGCCACGGGCGATGAATTTGTTGCTCTTGTTGTTCGACAGATCCTTGGGCGTGATCCACGGGATCATCCCCTTGCCAAAGTGTTCCGGGTTCGCAGTCGATGGCGTACTGCCGCCGACGATCTGGCCGAGATCATCCAGCGATCCCGCCTCCCATCCCGCCGGAATCTCGCGCTTGAGGGTGTCGTTCCAGACCATCGCGCCGCCGCTGGACTTGTAGGGGCGACCGTGGGCGTCGGGGAAGTCGAACTGCACGAACCAGTAGTCGTAGATCGTCTTCGCCAGCGCCTCCAGCTCGGCGTTGATGCGGTGGTTGAGGTCGATCTTGGCGTCGAGGCCGGAGAGGACGGCGGCGATTTTTTTCTGTTCATCGAACTCAGGTAGCCACAACGGCAATCTGCCTAGCACGCCTTCATTAAGGGAAGGCATGATTGAGCCGGAACTGTTGCTCAGCAACCATTTGCCAATGGCCGGTGATCTGAACTGGTAGCTAACAAACATGCTGTCTACGGCGCCCGACAGTCGTAGCCGAATTCCATCGGATCCAAGAAACCAGCCCGACTCCTTGAGACCAATAAGCGCATTTCGGTCTATGCCGCCCTTACGGCCAAATACGATGTCGCCTTCTTCAAGCAAGAATTGCGGCAGCCGTCGCTGAACGTCTTCGGGAACCCTTGGGGTTCGCTCCAGAACTTCGATGTAACCACATCGAATCTCGCCTACGGAAACAACGGGAACGCCCACGTCCGAATACTCAGCGGCCTTCAGCACCGTTCCGAACGGACCTGTTTGAATCGTGGCAAACCCCTGCTCCCGAAGCTTCCCCAACGACGTCTTCAACCAATCAACGTTCAAAGGTTAAAGCCTCCAGCTTGCCGACGATTTGTTGTTCTAACCCGTGCGACTCGGTGAAGAGATCGCGGAGGCGTCTATCGAAGCTACGCAAAGAGTTCTCAAACTCTTGCGAAGTCAGATCGACATATTCAATCTTTACTTCAAAATACTGCCCCGCACTCAACGAATAATTCTTCGCCGCGATCGCCGCGTGATCGACCACCACCGAGAAATCCTCCACCGCTTCGCGGGCGTTGAAGGTGTCCACGATGCGCTGTTCCTCGGCGCCACTCAGCAGAGTCTTCTGGTTCTTGCCCTCCTTGACCTTCTCGCCCAGCGCGGAGGCGTCGATCAGCACCACGCCGTCACGGTTGGTGGTGTCCAGGAACAGGATCGACACGTTGGTGCCGGTGGTGGCGAAGATGTTGCTGGGCATGGAGACCACGCCGGCGATCATCTGCTCGTCCACCAGCTTCTGGCGGATGCGCAGCTCGATGCCGCTGCTGGCGGTGATGAAGCCGGTGGGCACGACCACGGCGGCTTTGCCGCCGGGTTTGAGGCTGGCGATGATGTGCTGGATGAACAAGAGGTAGATCGCCATCTTGTCCTTGGCCTTGGCCGCTACCTTGGGAATGCCGGCGAAGAAGCGGCTGGCGTTGGCGTCCGATTCCAGGTCGTCGCGGAAGTCGCTGAAATCCATCTTGAACGGCGGATTGGAGACGATGTAGTCGAAACGACGCAGCGCTTTTCCCTCCTTGTGCACCGGATGCAGGATGGTGTTGCCCTGGGTGATGTGCGGGATGGAGTGCACCAGCTTGTTGAGCACCAGGTTCAGGCGCAGCAGGCTGGAGGATTTCTGCGAGATGTCCTGCGACCAGATGCTGCAATGGTCTTCGCCGATGGCATGGGCGAGCGCCATCAACAAGGTGCCCGAGCCCGAGGCGGGGTCGTAGCAGGTGACGTTTTTCACCGTGCCGCGCTGGTCTTGCGGCACCAGGATGTCGGCCATGATGGTGGCCACCGCGTGCGGGGTGTAGTACTCGGCGTATTTGCCGCCGTTGTCCTTGTTGTAGTCCTTGATCAGGTATTCGAACAGGGCGGCGTAGAAGTCGTACTTCTGCTCGAACAGTCGCTCGAAACTCACCCCCACCAGCTTGTTGAACAGCGCGCGCACGAAGCCGTCGCGCTTGTCGGCGCTGCCGGTGACGTATTCGCTCAAGCGGTCGAACAGCGGCACCTTCTCGCCGTCGTCGGTCTGCACCGCGAAGATCTCATTGTTGGCCACGGCGATGGCGATCAGGGTGTCGTCCCACAATTTGGCGAAGCCGGGTTCGCTCTGGCGGTTGAACAGGCTGGGGATCAGCTGGTCGACGGCAAGGCGCGGTGTTTCCGCAGGCAGCATGTCTTGCAGGTCTTGCTGCGCCTCTTCGGGCAGTGCCTGCCAACCGACGATCCAGTCATCCACGCCGGCCAGCGCCGGGCAAGCGCGCTTCATCTCGTAGGCGAACTTGTCGCACAGCAGCTTGTACAGAAAGGTCTGCACGATGATCTTGTATTCGTTGCCGTCGTTGCCGAGGCCGTTGCTGGCGCACACGGCCTTGAGGCCGTCGATCAGGTCGCGGGTTTGTTGCTGGTAGCTGGGGTTCATGGCGGTCTGTGTGGGGGTGGGATGGGGTCGGTTGCTGCCCATCAGTGGTAGTCGTCTTCGCGCTGGTGGCGCACGGCGAGGATGGTGAGGGTGTGCTCGTCTTCGATGTCGAACAAGGCGACGTAGCCGGCGTGGCCGAAAGGGATGACCAGCTCGCGCAGGAAGGGGTTGGCGTCGTCCACCTTGCGGCAGGAAAACGGCATGTCCGCCAGAAACGCGTAGCCGCGCTCGATCGCCGCGCGTGCGCGCAGGGCCGCGGGGTAGTCCACGGGTGCGAGGAAATCCAGCAGGCGTTCGAGATCGTGCTGCGCGGCCTGGCTGATCCGGACCCGGAAACTCACCGGGCGTCGGGTTTGTGCCTGGCGAGAATGGCGTCCAGGCCCGCGAGCGATTCATTGACCGTGAAGTACACGCCGGTGCGCTTGGCGTCTTCCCGCGCCGCCAGACCGCGGGCGATGAACTCGGCTTGCATGTGGCGGCGATTCACCTCGTCGCGCAGGGACTGTTCCATGAAACTGGACAAGGTCTCGCCCTCGCGCAGTACGGATTCGGCCGCTTGGCGCAGCTCGGGAGCGACACGCAGGGGCGGCAAGGTGGCGGTTTTCATGGCGGCATCCTCTTGCATAGCATTTGCGATACAACGCTAGCACGGTCAGCGCCGGGCCGCCAGCAACGGGGGTTCATCCCCGGTCGAACGGCAGGCGCCCCTGGGATTCACCCAGGTATTCGCCCACCAGCAGCCGCTGGATCAGGCGGCGGGTGTCGGCATCCGGCTCGGGCGGCTTGTCCTGGAAGTGGCGCATCACGATGGGCATCACGCTGCGCTCGAAGAACGCCGGGTTGCCCAGCAGTGCGCGGTTGCCCAGCACGGCGCCGTCCATGTCGCGTTTGATGCCGACCAGCGCAGCGTGCAGGCGGGTCTGGTTGTCGCCGAGGCGGTACGAGCCCAGCAGGCGCTTGTGCACACGCATCAGCTTGGTGTCGCCGCCGTAGCGGGCGGCGAGGTTGGCGTTGGCCTGGTTGAGTGTGCGGGCGTGCTGTTCGATGGCGCGCAGCGCGGTGATGTTCGCCTGCATTTCCTGCTGGCTCACTTCGCTGAGTTTCTTGGCCTTGAACAGGCGCTCCAGTTCGTCCTTGAGGCTGATCCAGGCCGGGTCTTGCGGGTCCTGGGTGGAAGCCAGGGTTTCGCGGGTGCGGCGCAGGATGTCCTTCAGTTCGTCGGCCAGCTTCAGTTCGGCCTCGCCGATTTTCTCGAACTTGAAGATCACGTCTTCCAGCGCCTGGTTGAGCAGGCCGGAGGTGTCGTCGGCGTGTTCCAGCTGGTGCTTGAGGTTGAGCGCGGCCAGCGCGTTCTGCGCTTCGATGTGCAGCAGGCGCAGCTTGCGGAAATCGAGCAGGCCGGCGAGTTGCTCGTGGTCGCCGAGGCGGATCAGGTTGTACAGCTCGCGTGCCTGGGTGAGCGCCCTGACGATGGCGAGCAGCTGCTGGCGGTCATGGATCTGGCCGACCTGCTGCGAGAACAGCTCGGCGTCATCCAGCGAAAAGGCGAACAGCGCCTCGCGGATGGCCTCGACGCTGGCGCGGATCTCGGCCTCGCTCATGAACAGCTGGCTGTAGTGCTCGATCTCGTCGCCCAGTTCGGAGGTGAGCTCGTCGTAGTAGTCGCGGTTGGCCTTGTCGAATTCGGCCTGGATGTCAGCGAAGTCCACCACGTAGCCGTAGCGGAACTTGCCGTAGCGGCGGTTGACCCGGGTGAGCGCCTGCAGCAGGTTGTGGTTCTTGATGACGCGGCCGAAGTAGAGCTTCTTGAGCCGCGGCGCGTCGAAGCCGGTGAGCAGCATGTTGTAGACGAATAGCAGGTCGATCCTGCCCTTCTTGTAGGCCTTGACCTGGTCTTCGCGCGACTGCTTGTCGCCCTCGTCGTGCAGGATCAGCGCGGCGCTGAGCGGCTGCCTGGCGTAATGGGCGGCATCCTCGGCCACGCGATCCTGCCGGTAGGCGGCGTCGTTGGCCGGCTCGGCCACGATGGGCCGCGCTTCCTGCTGCATGAGCTGCTGGAACTGGCGGTGCAGCTCGCGCGCCTGCTCGGCGCTGTCGCAGATCACCATGCCGCCGATGCTGTCGTCGCCGAAGGTGATACGGGACTGCACGAAGTCGCGCAGGATGTAGTCGAGCATGGCGCCGACGAAGTGCTTGTGGGCGTACAGCGTCTTGCGCTCGATGCCGCCCTGTTGCACCTCGATCGCCGCCAGTGCCTGCTGCAGCTGCATCCTGTAGCGGGTGGCAATTTCCTCGCGGATCAGGCGCAGGGTGTAGCCGTCGGCGATGGAGGCGTTGTAGTAGTACTTGTGGATGTAGTCGCCGAACAGCGCCTTGGACTGCAACTGCTCGCCGATCAGCGGCGTGCCGGTGAGGCCGATCTTGATCGCGCTGCGATCGGACTGTTCCAGGTTGGCAAGGAAGCTGCCTTTCGGGTTGTAGCTGCGGTGCACCTCGTCGAGGAAATACACGCGCTGCACGGCGAGGTTGTAGTCCTGCGCGGCGACGACGTCCGGGTCGTCCTTGAACTTCTGGATGTTGACCACGGTGATCTCGGCCGCGCCACGGTCATTGCGGGCGGCTCCGCTCTGTTTGATGTCGCGGGCGAAGGCGTCGCGGCTGTCAATCACGTGCACGGTGAGGCCGCGCAGGCGGAATTCGTCGCGCGCCTGCTTGAGCAGGTCCAGCCGGTCGACGATGAAATAGAACCGCGGTACTTGTCCGCGCTGCTGAAACCAGTCGGTGAGAAAGCGCACGTTGTAATACGCCAGCGCGGTCTTGCCGCTGCCCTGGGTGTGCCAGATGATGCCCTTGCGCGTGCCGGCTGCGAGTCGCTCGGCGATGGCCAGCGTGGCAAACAGTTGCGGGTAGCGCATCACGTGCTTCTGGATGCCTGCTTCCTCGTCCAGCCAGGCGAAGGCGTATTGCAGGATGAAGGCAAGCCGCTGGCGACTGAACAGCGAGGTGAGCAGTCGGTGGGTCGGGGTGTCGGCGGCCTTGTTGCGCTCGAACTCCGGCGTGCCCTTGATGCTGACCAGATTGGTGTCGGTGAGGATGGCGTCTTCGGTGGCTTCGGACAGCGGCGCGACGAAGCCGACAAGCTCGGCCTGACGCTCTTCGCGGAAATAGTTGAAGTGCGCCTCGCCGTAGGTGGATGCGGCGTAGAACGCGCCCTGCACGGGATCGATGGCCGCCTCGTCGTACTCCATGTTGTTGGAGAACACCTGCAGCTGGATCAGGTTGAAGAAGTGGCGGAACTTGCGGTTGGCGTGGCGGCGATCCATGCGCCGGCGCTCTTCGAGCACGCCGCCGGGATTCATGCGCTTCTTCGCCTCGATGATCGCCAGCGGCAGGCCGTTGACCAGCAGGGTGATGTCGGGGCGGAAGTTGTCCTCGCCGTTTTCGAAGGGAAGTTCGGTGACGGCGTGCCAGCTGTTGTTGTCAAGGTTATCAAAGTCGATCAGGCGCACGCCCGAACGGGCACTCAGGCGCTTGTGGAAGGCCTTGCCGAGGTCTTCGTGTTGAAGTTCAAGGCGGATCTGGTCGAGCAGGGCAGGTACATCTTCCTGACGCAAGTCAGGATTGATGCGCAGTAATGCCGGTTCGAAGATCTCAGGGAAGAGGTTGCTGCGCGTATCCCGGTGCGCGTGCTTCAGCGAAAGATAGTCATAGCCCAGTCGCGTGAGGTGCAGCAGAGCCGGAATCTTGACCCGCGAATCTTCGTTGAATGTTGTCATTCGGCGCTCCCCATCCAAGCCGGAATGTCACGCTTCGTGTGCAGCACCCGGCCCACGTCGATGCGATCTTTGTGCTCGACGCAGAGCAACTGGCAAAGATTGCCATGGGAGTGTGCGTTGAATGGCAGGGGGGCCGCAAGCTGGACGATGGAGGAGTTTTGGCCGTGGTTTGCAGGGGCGTACTCTGTGCGCGAGGCTCCTCGGAGAAGAGCTTTCGCACACAGTCTGGCTTCTACCTGGCGTTTATTTCTTTGCTTTCAGCTTGGCTACCAGCGCCTGCAGCACGGTCTGTGTTTCCGGGTGGAAGAACGCGTCGACGAATGCGTCCAGTGGCAACGCGTCGAGATCGGCATAGGCGTCGGCAAGGTCCGCACGGGCCAGCTGGCGGGTGGTCAACATCGCATGCGACGGAAGCGCCAGCAGTTCGCCGAGCCAGTGGAGGGCGCGGGTGGTGACCTGGTCGATACCGGTCAGCTCGTCGACGAACCCGCAGGCCAGCGCTTGGTCCGATTCGAGCATCGCGCCGGCCACCAGCAACCGCTCGGCGCGGTAGGTGCCGACCACGCGACGCAGGGCCAGCTGGATCGACTCCGGCACGATCAGGCCCACCTGCACTTCGTTCAGGCCGATCCGGAACGGGCCGGAGGCCATCACCCGGTAGTCGCAGAACAGCGCCAGCACGGCGCCGCCGGCGGGGCTGTGTCCGGTGATCGCGGCGACCAGCGGGATCGGCGCGCGGGCGAGCGTGGCGCACAGCGCGAAGAATTCGCCCCAGTACTCCCTTACGCCGACGCGATCGCACGCGAGCAGGGCGGGCACGTCGACGCCGGCCGAGAACAGGCCCTGTGCGCCGGACAGCACGATGCCGCGCGAGCCGTCACGCACGGCAGCGTCGACGGCGCTGCGCAGCGCACGCACGAGCTCCAGGTTGAGTGCGTTGACCGGTGGCCGCGCCAGCTGGATCTCGCGGATCGCATGGTCGTGATTGATCAGGTTGAGCATGGTGGACTCCGGTCAATGATTATTGCGGTTGGTCGTCGGCGGTCCAGCTGTAGCGCACCGCGTAGTCGAGCACGACCTTGCCGTTGGCCGGTACCTCGACGCGGAACTCCAGCGTGTCCGGATTCTGCTGGCTGGGTTTGCTGCTGGACGAGACCAGTGTCCACTGGCGCCAGCGGGAAGGGTGCTCGCGCACGGTGACGACGCGGGCACTGTCCCCGGCATTGCTGAGGTTGATGCGGAAGGCTTCGTCCATCGTGCGGGCCGCCTTGTCGATGCTGAAGCTGGTGCGTTCGCGTTCGGCGCGCAGGTCGAACGCGGTGCCCAGGGTAATCGTGGCGTCGCTGCCTTTGGGCGTATCGTCGATGCGGCCTTCGCCGATGAATTGCGGCGTGCCGTTGCGGTCGGCGGTGAGTACGCGCAGATAGCCTGCCGGCAGGCTGTCGAACGCTTTCAGCTTCAGCGTGCTGACGACCGTGTTGCCGCCGCCCTGGTTGAAATCACGGTTCGTGTTCGGCTGCTGCGGCTGGTAGCTGCTGCCGTTCTCGTACAGCGCGGTTTGCGTGCAATCCAGGGTGCGGCTGGCATACAACGGCACCTGGCTGACGCTGCCGTCGGGCAGGTCGACGGCGCCGGGCAGGGTGTAGCTGCGGTAGTCGCCGATACTGTCCTGTTGCGGCATGTCGGCCTTGGCGCTGTAGCCGCGCGCCATCGCCATCATCGGCTGCGGTGCCGAAGGTTTGGCCATGTTCGGTTCGCCCGCGATCAGGGTGATCTGCGCATCGTGCCAATCGCGTCCGCTACGGTTGGCGATGCTGGCGCGCGACTCGAACTGCATGCGGCAGCCTGCGCCGGGTTGCAGCGTGGCCACGTAGGCCGCGCGCCAGCCGAGGCCGGAGGTGGGGTAGCTGAGCACGGCACGTGCGTTCCCGGCACGTGCGGCATCCACCCGCAGGCTCAGGCTGGAGCCGAGCGGGAAGTCGCCGTCCGGGCTGCGCACGGCGGCGTAGTTGCGCACCAGCGTCGTGCCCGACGGACTGCGCACCAGCAGCCCGTCGCCAGCGCGCAACAGGGTGCCGCTGGCCAGGGTTTCGCCGTTGCTGCCCAATACGGTGATCGCGCGGCCGACCAGCCCGGTCAGCGCCGCATTGGAGCCCTGCGCCAGCAACAGACGCTGCGACATGACCTTCGCGTTGCCGTCGGGAAAGCCCAGCGCCAGGGCCTCGGCGTCCAGTGCGTTGGGCAGGTCGCCGATCACCACGTCGTGGGTGCCGCTGGCCAGCTTCAGCGAGCGCTGTTCGCGGACCACCGCATAGCCGTCATTCACGCTGCCGCTGTCATTGCTGGCGTACAGCGGGGCACTGTCGCTGCGGTAAACGGTCAGCGAGCTGGCATCGGCAGCATGAACTGTCGCGGTGCCGAGCAGGGCGGTGATGCAGGCAACTGCCAAGGCGTGTCGGTGCGCTGTCGTCTGGGGCGTTGTCTTCACGGGCAAACTCCATCCTGGGGTGAGAAGTGATGATAGCGGTGGGGGGTGAAAGGCGACGTCGATGCGATCAACGCACGGTGGTCAAGGCGTCGGGTCGGCAGCCCCGGCGACTTCGCGAATGCTTGCCGGCAGCGGTACCGGTTTGCCGGTGGCGGGGTTCATCCACACCATCACCACGTGGCCATCGCTGTACAGGCAGTCCGGCTTGTCGGCGTCGACGATGCGATGGGCGATCGTCATCGAGCTGTTGCCCAGTCGCGTGCAGCGCAATTCGACGTGCAGCGACGCCGGCCATGGAATCGGACGGCGGTATTGCAGCTCGCTCGCGGCCAGCACCGGCATGGAGGCCTCGTCGAACCAGTCACGGACATGCTGCAGCCACTGCAGTCGCGCTTCTTCCAGGTAAGTGAGGAAGTTGGAGTTGTTGACGTGGTTGAACGCGTCGAGATCGCGCCAGCGCACTCTGAGGGCGGCGACGAATAGCGGCGGGTCTGCCACGGCGTTGGCTGGTGCGCTGGCAGGCGTCACGACGGCTGCTTCAGCCGCCGCGGTGCTGGATTTTCGTGGACTCATGCAGGTTTCTTCTTCTTTCCGCTTCCGCGCATCGGTTTGTATTTGTCGGCCGATGCGATGTGTTTGGTGGCCGCCTTGACGCGCTTGGCCGCGCCCGGCTTTTTGGGTTTGCCCGGTTTCAGGTGCGGCGCGAGGAAGTGACCGGTGTGCGACGCGGGCGTCGACGCCACGGTTTCCGGCGTGCCGGCGACCAAGATGCGTCCGCCACCGGCGCCGCCTTCGGGGCCGAGATCGACCACCCAGTCGGCGGTCTTGATCACGTCCAGATTGTGCTCGATCACCACCACCGTATTGCCCTGGTCGACCAGCTGGTGCAGCACGTCGAGCAGCTGCTCGATGTCGTGGAAGTGCAGGCCGGTGGTGGGCTCGTCGAGGATGTACAGGGTGCGGCCGGTGTCGCGCTTGGACAGCTCCTTGGACAGCTTCACGCGCTGCGCTTCGCCACCGGACAGCGTGGTCGCGCTCTGACCGAGCTTGATGTAATCCAGGCCCACCGCGCGCAGGGTGTCGAGCTTGCGCGCGATGGTGGGCACGTGTTCGAACAGCTTCAAGGCGTCTTCGACGGTCATGTCGAGCACGTCGGCGATCGTGTGGCCCTTGTACAGGATTTCCAGCGTTTCGCGGTTGTAGCGCTTGCCGTGGCAGACGTCGCAAGGCACGTAGACGTCAGGCAGGAAGTGCATCTCCACCTTGATCATGCCGTCGCCTTCGCAGGCCTCGCAGCGACCGCCGCGCACGTTGAAGCTGAAGCGGCCCGGCGTATAGCCGCGCGCCCGCGCCTCCGGCACCTGCGAGAACATGTCGCGCAACGGCGTGAACAAGCCGGTATACGTGGCCGGATTGGAGCGAGGCGTACGACCGATCGGTGACTGGTCGATATCGACCACCTTGTCGAACAGGTCCATGCCCTGCACCGACTTGTGCGGTGCTGCCTGGCCGCCGGCGCCGTTGAGTTCGGCCGCAGCAAGACGGAACAGGGTGTCGTTGACCAGGGTGGATTTGCCCGAACCGGACACGCCGGTGACGCAAGTGAACAGGCCGGCCGGAATCGCCAGGTCGACGTTCTTCAGGTTGTTGCCGCTGGCGCCCTTCAAATGCAGCCACGAGTCGTCATCGATCGGTTGGCGGCGTTCCTTCGGCACCTCGATTGCGCGCGCGCCGGACAGGAACTGGCCGGTAACCGAGCGCGGTGAATCCAGCATGTCCTGCACGCTGCCCTGCGCCACGATTTCGCCACCGTGCACACCGGCGCCAGGGCCGATGTCGAGCACGTGGTCAGCCATGCGAATCGCGTCTTCGTCATGCTCGACCACGATCACCGTGTTGCCAAGGTCGCGCAGCCGGGTCAGCGTGCCGAGCAGGCGCTCGTTGTCGCGCTGGTGCAGGCCGATCGAGGGTTCGTCCAGCACGTACATCACGCCGACCAGCCCCGCGCCGATCTGGCTGGCCAAGCGGATGCGTTGTGCTTCGCCACCGGACAACGAATCGGCCTGGCGATCCAGCGTGAGGTAGTTGAGGCCCACGTCGTTGAGGAAGGTCAGCCGCTCGTGGATTTCCTTGACGATCTTCACCGCGATCTCGCCGCGCCAGCCAGTCAGCTTGAGGTCGGCGAAAAACGCCAGCGCATCGTCGATCGAGCGATGGGTCAGCGACGGCAGCGCGTGGTCGGCGACGAACACGTTGCGAGCCGAGCGATTCAGCCGCTGGCCTTCGCAGGCCGGACAGGGCTGGTCGCTGATGTACTTGGCCAGTTCCTCGCGCACGGCGGAGGATTCGGTTTCCTTGTAGCGCCGGTCGAGGTTCGGCAGGATCCCCTCGAACGCATGTTCGCGGGTGACCTTGCCGCCGCGTTCGGTGATGTACTTGAATGCGATCTTGTCCTTGCCGCTGCCGTACAGCACGGCTTTCTGGACGTCTGCGGGCAGCTGCTGCCATGGCGTGTCCACGGCAAAGCCGTAGTGCGCCGCCAGCGACAGGATCAACTGGAAGTAGTGGGCGTTGCGCCGGTCCCAGCCGCGCACCGCGCCACTGGCCAGTGACAGTTCGGGATGGCCGACCACGCGCGCGGGATCGAACACCTGGGTCACGCCCAGGCCGTCGCAGGACGGGCATGCACCCACCGGCGAGTTGAACGAGAACAGCCGCGGCTCCAGTTCGGGCAGCGAGTAATCGCAAACCGGGCAGGAGTAGCGTGACGACAGCAGCTGTTCGGTCGCGTCGGGTGCATCCATGTTGGCCAGGATCACCAGGCCGTCGCCCAGCCGCAGTGCGGTCTCGAACGATTCGGCCAGGCGCTGCTTGATGTCGTCGCGCGGGCGGAAGCGGTCGATCACCACTTCAATCGTGTGTTTCTGGCGCAGGGTCAGCGGCGGCACCGCGTCGAGGTCGTAAACCGTGCCATCGACCCGGGCCCGCACGAAACCTTGTGCGCGCATCTGCTCGAACACCTGTACGTGCTCGCCCTTGCGCTCACGGATCACCGGCGCCAGCAACATGAAGCGCGTCTCGGCGTCCAGCGCCAGGGTGGCATCGACCATCTGGCTTACCGTCTGCGCTTCCAGCGGGATGCCGTGGTCGGGACAGCGCGGCGTGCCGACGCGGGCGTACAGCAGGCGCAGGTAATCGTAGACCTCGGTGATCGTGCCGACCGTGGAGCGCGGGTTGTGCGAGGTGGATTTCTGCTCGATCGAGATCGCCGGCGACAGACCTTCGATGTGGTCGACGTCGGGCTTCTCCATGATCGACAGGAACTGCCGCGCATACGCGGAAAGTGATTCCACGTAGCGCCGCTGCCCCTCGGCATAGATGGTGTCGAACGCCAGTGACGACTTGCCCGAGCCTGACAGGCCGGTGATCACGATCAACTTGTCGCGAGGCAGGTCGAGGTCGATGTTCTTGAGATTGTGCGTGCGAGCGCCGCGGATTCGAATAGTGTCCATGGACCGCGTATATGGGGGGGATTGATTACTATACCAAGGAGTTCTGATGGTTCAGTGCGAAATGGCCGATGGCGCGGCCTGCTTTCACTCATCACGCTGGCTGTGGCTAAATGACCGTCCGAGTCGAACGGAGACATCTCATGCAGAAGTGGACAGGCATTGCCGCTGCAGTCGTGCTGGCGCTGGGCGCCGCCGGACAGGCTGCTGCCGCGCAGCCCAGCGAGAAGCAGGTGCGCGAGTTGTTCCAGTTGATGCACATGGATCGGATGTTCGGTCAGATGAACACCCAGATGGCTGGCGTGATGGGGCAGGCCGTGCCGTGCGTCCCGGCGAGCTACTGGCAGGGCTTCATCGATGCCAGCGGCAGCCAGCAGTTGCTGGCCCAGATGGTGCCGATCTACCAGCGCCACTTCACCGCCGAGGATGTCACCGGATTGCTGAAGTTCTACCGCTCGCCGCTGGGCCAGAAGGTCATCACGCAAATGCCGGTGACCATGGCCGAAGGCATGAAGGCTGGGCAGGCCTGGGGGCGCGAGCGCGGACAGGCCATGATCAAGCAGCTGCAGGAAAAAGGTACGCTGGACGCCGACGGCCGCTGCCCGGCCAGTCCTGCCGCCACCCCATCGGTCAAGGTGCCGAAATCCGGCCGCTGACAGGCTCCGGGATGGGCTATTCGGTCTGACCTGCCCCGGTTCAGCGATTGTCGTGGTCAGTAATTGACCAGCGCGGGGCCACCTCACTATAATCCGCGGTTCGCCAGACCCGAAATGGTCATGGCGATACCCAAGAGAATAACGACAGAAGGGCATTCCCATGAGTTACGCAGTCATCAAGACCGGTGGCAAGCAGTACCGTGTCATGCAGGGCGACGTCCTGCGCGTGGAGCTGTTGACCGCCGAAGAAGGCGCCAGCATCAGCTTCGACCAGGTGTTGCTGGTCGGTACCGGTGAGTCGATCGTGGTCGGCGCGCCGATCATCGAAGGCGCCACCGTCAGCGCCACCGTTCGCAAGCACGGCCGTGCCGACAAGATCCGCATCATCAAATTCCGCCGCCGCAAGCATTACAAGCGTCAGCAGGGTCACCGTCAGCATTTCACTGAAATCGAGATCACGGGCATCAACGCCTGAGCAACTGGAGCATTGAGTCATGGCACATAAAAAAGGCGTAGGTTCCAGCCGCAACGGTCGCGATTCGAACCCGAAATACCTCGGCGTCAAGATCTATGGCGGCCAAGCCATCGAAGCCGGCAACATCATCGTGCGTCAGCGCGGCACCCAGTTCCATCCGGGTGTGGGCGTGGGTCTGGGTCGTGACCACACGTTGTTCGCGCTGATCGACGGCACCGTCAAGTTCGCCATCCGTGGCGACAAGAACCGCCGTTTCATCGACGTCGTCCAGGCGTAAGCCGTTCGCGACGCGATAACGAAGGCCCCGCTTCGGCGGGGTTTTTGTTTTTCAAGCGGGGAACGGGGAACAGGGAACGTGTGCTTCCCGGTACCCTGTGACTATTGCTCCCTGGTTGTCGCTGTTTTTGCTTTTGCTGTTTCCCGTTCCCCGTTCCCCGGATCCCCCATGAAATTCGTCGACGAAGCAAACATCAAGGTTATGGCCGGTGACGGCGGCAATGGCTGCATCAGCTTTCGCCGCGAAAAGTTCATCCCGTTCGGCGGCCCCGATGGCGGCGACGGTGGGTTTGGCGGTTCGATCTGGCTGGTGGCCGACGAAGGGCTGAACACGCTGATCGACTTCCGCCACCAGCGCAGCTTCAAGGCCAAGCGCGGCGAGAACGGCATGGGCAGCCAGATGTACGGCAAGGGTGGCGAAGACACCACGATCCGCGTGCCGGTCGGCACCATGATCACCAACATCGACACCGACGAGGTGATCGGCGACCTCACCAGCCACGGCCAGCGCATGCTGGTGGCGCAAGGCGGCAAGGGCGGTCTGGGCAACATCCATTTCAAGACCTCGGTGAACCGCGCGCCGCGCAAGGCCACGCCGGGTACGCCAGGCGACGTGCGCGAGCTGAAGCTGGAGCTGCGCCTGCTGGCGGACGTCGGCCTGCTCGGTTTTCCGAATGCAGGCAAGTCGACTTTCATCCGCGCCGTGTCGGCCGCGACCCCGCGCGTGGCGGACTACCCGTTCACCACGCTGCACCCGAACCTTGGCGTGGTCAGCCTGGGCACCGACCAGAGTTTCGTGATCGCTGATATTCCCGGATTGATCGAAGGTGCCTCCGAAGGTGCCGGCCTGGGCATCCAGTTTCTGCGTCATGTGTCGCGCACCAGCCTGCTGCTGCATATCGTCGACATCGCGCCGATCGACGGCTCCGACGTGGCCGGGCAGGTGCGGGCGATCGAGCAGGAGCTGGAGAAGTTCAACCCCGAACTGCTCGAGCGTCCGCGCTGGCTGGTGCTGAACAAGGCCGACCTGCTGGCCGAGGACGAGCGTCAGGCGGCTGCGGAGCAGGTTGTCGCGGAACTGGGCTGGACCCAGCCGTGGTTCCTGGTCTCCGCGGCGACGCGCGAAAACACCATGCCGGTGTGTCAGCAGGTGCAGCGTTTCTTCGAGTCGCAGCGCGAGGAAAGCAGGGAGCGCACCGACATGCTGCCGCACGACGTGCGCTTGCGCGGGGAAGCACCGCAGGATTGATGAATGCTGTCGGGGCTTCGGCCCCGACTCACGTTTCCACTGCCGGTCCTGATCCAGATCAAGGGCCGGACGACGTTTCGCTGCCAGAATGTCATCGCTGCTCGCGGCGATGACGCCATGACCTCAGCCGTCGCCAGGCACGCCCCACGAGGGCTTTTTTAACGCCTTGGTGCGAGAATGATTATCAATCACATATTTTCCAGGCAGAATCCCGCCATGAAACGTCTGTTGCCCTTGCTGTTCGCACTCCTGTTGCCGCTGCTAGCCCACGCCGCCGACGTATCCAGCGTCACGCTCACCCTGAAAGACCACCGTTATCAGCCCAGTGAATTGCACATTCCGGCCAATACACGGATCAAGCTGGAGCTGATCAATACCGACCCGTCGCCCGAGGAATTCGAGAGCGATGACTTTCCCGCTGAAAAGATCGTGATGCCGAACAGCCGCATCAGTATTTTCATCGGACCGTTCAAGCCGGGACGTTACCGGTTCTTTGGCGATTTTCATCAGCCGACCGCCCAAGGCACGCTGGTAGTGGAGTAGCGCGATGTGGGCCATAGCCTTGCTGGTATTCAGGGAAGTGCTGGAAGCGGCGCTGATCGTCACCGTGGTCGCGGCGGCCACGCGCGGTGTGCTGCGCCGCGGCTGGTACGTGGGGGGCGGTATTGCGTTGGGGGTGCTGGGCGCGGTGACGGTGGCTCTGTCGGCCAACCTGGTGGCGAACGCCTTCAGCGGCGTGGGCCAGGAGGTGTTCAATGCCGGCATCCTTCTTGCGGCGGTGCTGATGATCGGCTGGCATGTGCTTTGGATGTCCAGCCATGGGCGCGAGCTGAGTCGGCAGATGCAGGCCTTGGGCAGTGCCGTGCACAGCGGCGCCAGCTCGTTGAGCCTGCTTTTGCTGGTGGTGGCGCTGGCCGTGCTGCGTGAAGGCTCCGAGGTGGTGCTGTTCCTCTACGGCATGCGCGCCGGTGGTGCGGATCATCTGTGGGCAGGATTGAGCATCGGCATACTGTGCGGTGCCACCGTGGGGTTCGGCCTGTATGCCGGCCTGTTGCGCATTCCGGTACGGCATTTCTTCGGCGCTACCAACGCCATGCTGGTCCTGCTGGCCGCCGGGCTCGCTTCCACCGCGGCACGCTACCTGATCCAGGCCAATCTTTTGCCGGCGTGGGGCCACCAGCTGTGGGACAGCTCGTGGCTGCTCGGCAACGGCTCGGTACTGGGCCAAACCGTCCATATCCTGGTGGGCTACGATGCCCAGCCAGCGGGCATGCAGTTGGTGTTCTACGGAATGACCTTGTTCGCGTTGTGGGCAGGTGCGCGGTTTACCCAGCGGCGCCAAACCATGCGGCACAGCGCCGCCGCTGTGGCCCCTCAAGTTTGCTGACCGGGCGGTCGATTCGGGGTCATTCCCCGCTGCGCAAGGAGTGCCGTTGTTTGCGCAAGTCGGCCGCCCAAGCCACCATCGCCACCGCCGCGACGATGTCGCCGAACGACACACTGTCGCGTCCCAGTCCGGCGTTGAGCACGCCGTGCAGCACGGGCACGGCCAGCAGAAGCATCAGTCGCGCATAGCCCGATCGAAACAACGCGTACCGGCTCGTGTGTTGGTACCAATACCGGCGCACTGCCAGCCACAAGGCTGGAATGACAACGGTGAGGCCGAGTGCTTCCTGCCCGCATGCGCCCAAGGCCACGCCGACAATAAACATGGCCGGCACGACATACAGGCGTCCTGATCGCTGCAAGGTGTCCGGCTCTGGCCTGACATACCAGATGACCAGCATTGACCAGGCCAGCCACGCTGCCCACAAGGCGCTGGGCACCATCAGGATGCCGATCACGGTGAGCATGAGACTGGAAGCGAAACCGCCGGTCGCCTTGAGGCTGATCAGTGGGGCAAGCAACGCAGCCAGCAACAGGATGACCGCACTGCGGACGCCCCCCAGAATCCATCGCGGTCGCGTGACGTGCTGCGAGTCGGCGGCGGCCAGCCAGAATCCCAGCTGGGTACGGTTGATGCTGGGTGGCAGGTCTTCCGGGTGGCGTTCGCTGACGCTCTGCACGAATTCGGCGATGCGGCGTGGATTGTCGATATGCAGGCCCAGCCACAGCACGGGTAACCAACGAAATGGTCGCTGCAACTGCGCAAGAATCCAGTGCGTCCGCGAGCATTCCAGGGCGGTGCGGAGTTCCAGCCTCGAGCGCAGGCCGGCCTCGTCGGCATCCTGCAACTGCCAAGCCAGGTGCATGCGTCGCTTCACTTGCAGCAGCACCAGCGGGTCGTGCCCGGCCAGCGCATGATCCATGTCGAAGAAGCCCAGCAGCACGTCGCAGCACGCGGACGGCATCGGCGGTACCTGCTGGTACAGCGTTTCAACAAGGCGGCGCCCGGTCCGGCTTTTCAACTGCAGCGACCACAACGCCTGTTCGCTGCCCAGCCATGTGGTCAGTGCGGTAGTGTCCCCAGTGGCCGCCAGTTCGAACGCTTCGACACAGAACGCGTCGACATCGAAGCATGGCGGTGCAGGTGACACGTCTCTGGTTTGATACATGGCAGGCGCGGGTGCAATGGGCGGCAGCGTGGAAACGCGCGAGAGGGGGACGCGTTCGTGAGCCGAATCGGGCGGCGAAGGCGAGGCATCGGCAGCGACGCCGCGGCGATGTTCCAGTGCCATCTGGTACGCGGCGTGCAGACTTTGAAACCCTTCGGGATCATCGTCGGGGCGGGTTACCCGCAGGCGCTGTGCATAGGCCTGCCTGATCGAGCGCTCATCGGCCTCGGGAGTCAGTCCGAGCAGCTCGAACGGTGACATCAGTCCGACTCCAGCGTATCCAGTGCGCGGCCAAGTTCCAGGCGATGGGTGCGGATCACTGCTTCATCCTGGCTTTCCAGCACCGCACGGAAGCGTGCGATCCATCCCTGCAACTGGTCGCGGGCAGTCAGACATTCCTCATACAGGCGCTCCGCGCGCGCCAGCATGGCAAGATTCTCCTGCTTGCCGCGCGGGTGGATCTTGATGTCGGCAAGGGCTGCCAGGCGCTCGCGGATCTGCTCGGCGTCAAGCAGGCCCGGGTTCTGTTCCAGCACCAATTCGTAGCGACGGTCGTCAGCGTGCACGCGCGCCTCGACCTGCAGTACGCCGTTGATGTCGTAGGTGAAACGCATGGTCACGGCGTTTTGCTCGATCGACAGGGCAGGGTTGATGTCCACCGTCAATTCGCCCAGCTTGATGTTCTTTTCCACCAGCGGGCTTTCCCCCTGATAGACGTCCAGTTGCAGTTGTTGCTGGCGTGCGTTGATCGGCAAGAAAGTCTGTTCGCGACTG
This sequence comes from Rhodanobacter sp. TND4EL1, assembly GCF_054061035.1. Taxonomy (NCBI): domain Bacteria; kingdom Pseudomonadati; phylum Pseudomonadota; class Gammaproteobacteria; order Lysobacterales; family Rhodanobacteraceae; genus Rhodanobacter; species Rhodanobacter sp. TND4EL1. The sequence goes on along the minus strand of NZ_JBSSDT010000001.1, from coordinate 906,504 downwards.
ATCGGCACTGTGCTGTTGCGCTGGATGATCGGTTCAAAGAAGCCGGCAATCGCGCGACCCTGATCATCGCGCCGGGCTATTTCGGTGCCCAGCGAATACGGGCAGACATCAGTGAGAATGACTTCTTCCAGACGTTGGTCGCGCGACTTCATCCCTGCTGCCACGCAGGCACCCTGCGCGATGGCCTGGTCCGGGTTCACGTGACGCAGCGGCAGGCGGCCGAACATTCTCGACACCGTCTTCGCCACCAGTGGCATGCGGCTGGCACCGCCCACCAGAACGATCTCGTCCAGATCCTGCGGCTGCAGCCGCGCGTCTCGCATGGCGCGTTCCAGGGGCGCGCGCATGCGCTGCACCAGTGGTTCGGCCAGCCGATGGAAGCGCGCCTCATCGATCTGCCACGCCAATTGACGCGTGCCGAGCATCATCTCGATCCCTGCATGGCCTTGGCTACCCAGCGCACACTTGGCCGCTTCCAGCCGTCGACGAAGCTGCGCTCGCTGGCTGGCTGCCAGCGACACCGGGTCGAGGCCGAGATCCGTGCGGCAGGCGTGTTCGAGCAGGTCGAGGAAGTCCTCGCCGCCCAGGAAGTTGTCGCCGGCGCTGGCATGGACTTCGACCACGCCGGCAAACATTTCCAGCACCGAAACATCAAACGTGCCACCACCAAGATCGAGCACCAGGAAGCGTGCCCCATCGGGCCTTTCGCGCAGGCCGTAGGCCAGCGCGGCAGCGGTCGGTTCGTTGATCAGCCGTTCAACGCGGATACCTGCCAGCTCGCCAGCGGCGCGGGTGGCCTTGCGCTGCGCGTCGGAGAAGTAGGCCGGTACGCTGATCACCGCCTCGCGAACGGTTTCTCCCAGTGCCGTTTCAGCGTCGCCAATCAATGAGCGCAGGATCAGCGCCGACAGTTCCTCCGGGCGGAAGCTGTGCGCGCCCAGGCGCGTTTCGCGCGAGGTGCCCATCCAGCGCTTGAAACCGGCGACGCTGGCATCGGGATGGCTGACCAAGCGGTCGCGGGCGGTCTGGCCGATCAACACTTGGCCGGTCTCGTCGACGCTCACCACGGATGGCGTGAGGAACCCTCCCAGCACGTTGGGAAACAACCTGGGCCCCCCATCGTCGTAGCAGCCGATCAACGAATGGGTGGTGCCCAAATCAATACCGACAATCATCCGTGACTTCCCCTGTGAAGTCGCCTTGCGTGGAAGAAAGCTTACATGCGGAACACGCCGTACCGTTGTGGTTCGATCGGCGCATTCATCGAGGCTGAAATCGCCAGACCCAGCACGCGGCGGGTGTCGGCGGGATCGATGATGCCGTCATCCCACAGTCGCGCGCTGGCGTAATAGGGGTGGCCCTGGCGTTCGTACTGTTCGCGCAATGGTGCCTTGAAGGCCTCTTCCTCGTCCGCCGACCATTGGCCGCCCTTGGCCTCGATGCCGTCGCGTTTCACGGTTGCCAGCACTGAGGCGGCCTGTTCACCGCCCATCACCGAGATGCGGGCGTTCGGCCACATCCACAGGAAGCGGGCGCCATAGGCGCGGCCGCACATGGCGTAGTTGCCGGCGCCGAAGCTGCCGCCGATCACCACGGTGAACTTGGGTACGTGCGAACAGGCCACTGCGGTGACCATCTTGGCGCCGTCCTTGGCAATGCCGGCCTGTTCGTATTTCTTGCCGACCATGAAGCCGGTGATGTTCTGCAGGAACACCAGTGGCACGTTGCGCTGGTTGCACAGTTCGATGAAATGCGCGCCCTTGAGCGCGCTTTCGGCGAACAGGATGCCGTTGTTGGCGACGATGCCTACCGGATAGCCATGGATATGCGCGAAGCCGCAGACCAGGGTCTTGCCGTAGCGCGCCTTGAACTCGTGGAACTCCGAGCCGTCGACGATGCGGGCGATCACTTCGCGGATGTCGAACGGGCGGCGGGTGTCGGCCGGGATCACTCCGTACAGTTCCTCGGCCGGGTATTTCGGCTCGACCGGCGTGCGCAAGGCCAGCGGCATCTGCTTGGTGCGGTTGAGGTGACCGACGATGTCGCGCGCGATCGACAGCGCATGCGCATCGTTCTCGGCAAAGTGGTCGGCGACACCGGAGATCGCCGTGTGCACGTCGGCACCACCGAGGGTTTCGGCATCGACCACCTCGCCGGTGGCGGCTTTCACCAGTGGTGGGCCGCCGAGGAAGATCGTGCCTTGTTCGCGCACGATGATGGTCTCATCGCTCATTGCCGGCACATAGGCGCCACCGGCGGTGCATGAGCCCATCACCACGGCGATCTGCGGGATGTTCAGCGCGGACATCCGCGCCTGGTTGTAGAAGATCCGGCCGAAGTGTTCCTTGTCCGGGAAGACCTCGTCCTGCAGCGGCAGGAAGGCGCCGCCGGAGTCGACCAGGTAGACGCAGGGCAGGCGGTTTTCCAACGCCACTTCCTGCGCACGCAGATGCTTCTTCACGGTCATCGGGAAATAAGTGCCGCCCTTGACCGTGGCATCGTTGGCCACCACCACCACTTCGGTGCCGTTGACCCGGCCGATCCCGGTGATCAGGCCAGCGGCAGGCGCGGCGTTGTCATACATGCCGTGGGCGGCCAGTGGCGACAGTTCCAGAAACGGCGAACCCGGATCGAGCAGGGCGCGGATGCGCTCACGCGGCAGCAATTTTCCCCGAGTCACGTGCTTTTCCCGCGCCTTGGCACCACCGCCTTCGGCACTGCGAGTCAGCTCGCGCTGCAGGTCGTCGACCACGGCGCGCAACTGCTCGCTGCTGGCCTTGAACTCGGGCGAACGTGGATCGATCTGCGATGCAATGACGCTCATGAATGAAAACTCACGATTTGATTCCCGTCCGGGTTAATTCGCTGATGATAGCGGGCCGCCGCGTTACGGCCAAAACAAACCCGGCGGCGCGGGGAGAAGGCAAAAAAAACGGTCGCACGAGGCGACCGTTTCTTGTTTTGCAGAAGCGGGAAGGGATTAGTGACCCTTCATCGCATCCTTGGCCTTGTCAGCTGCATCCTTCGCGTTGCCAGCAGCGTCCTTCGCAGCGGAGGCAGCCTTGTCGGCGGCGTCAGCAGCGTTGCCAGCGGCGTCCTTCGCCTGCGACATGGCGTCCTTGGAAGCGTCGGTGTTGGCCGGAGCAGCGGCGGAAGCGGCAGCAGCAGCCTGGGCCGCCTGATCTGCAGCCTGACCTGCTGCGTCAGCAGCGGAGTTGGCCTGGGTTGCAGCCTGCTCAGTCGCCTGGGTCGGAGCTGCCGCGGCAGCCTGCTGCGCCTTGTCGGCAGCTTGCTGTGCGGTATCAGCCGACTTCTGGGCGTCCTGCGCGGAATCCTGCGCGCCGTTGCTGCATGCCGCCAACGTCGCGACGAGCGCGGCGGCGAGTAGGGTACGCGTAAACTTCATGGTGGATCTCCTTTGCCGTGGAATGCCGTTTGGCCGTGTATTAATAACGCTTTCCGGAACATTGCGCCAGATGTTTATGGCTGCCCTTCAGTGCGCATTAAAAACAGATTTAACCGACCGTCATGTGAATATCGCGCGATCGTCGCACGACGGTCGTTGAATCAGTCCAGGCACTCGACCGCAATGGCCGTGGCCTCGCCGCCGCCAATGCAAAGGGAAGCCACGCCGCGCTTCAGTCCTCGCTCCTTCAGGGCGTTCAACAAAGTGACCACCAGGCGGGCGCCGCTGGCACCGATCGGGTGGCCCAGCGCGCAGGCACCACCGTTGACGTTGAGCTTTTCGTGGGCGATGCCCAGCTCTCTCATGGGTGTCATGGCGACCACGGCAAAGGCTTCGTTTATTTCCCACAGGTCGACTTCCTCGACTTTCCAGCCGGCCTTGTCCAGCACCTTCTGGATCGCCGCCACCGGCGCGGTGGTGAACCACTGCGGTTCCTGCGAATGGGTGGCATGAGCCACGATGCGGGCCAGCGGCTTCAAACCGCGCTTGTTGGCGTCGTCGGCGGAAAGCAGCACCAGCGCAGCCGCGCCGTCGGAAATGCTGGAGGAGCTGGCGGCGGTAATGGTGCCGTTTTCCTTGCGGAAGGCGGGCTTCAGTGTGGGGATTTTGGCCACGTCGGAGCGGCCGGGTTGTTCGTCGGTATCGACCACGACGTCACCCTTGCGACCGCTTACCGTCACCGGCACGATCTCGCCGGCGAAGGCGCCGTTCTGCTGCGCGGCCTTGGCGCGGTTGACCGACTCGATCGCGAAGGCGTCCTGCTCTTCGCGGGTGAAGTGGTACTTGTCGGCGCACAGCTCGCCAAACACCCCCATCGCCTTTCCGTCATAGGGGTTGGTCAGGCCGTCCCAGGCCATGTGATCCACCAGTTGGCCATCGCCATAACGGATGCCGATGCGTGCGTTGACCATGTGCGGCGCGTTGGTCATCGACTCCATGCCGCCAGCCACCACCACGGTGGCCGAGCCGGCCTTGATCAGATCGGTGCCCAGCATGATCGCCTTCATGCCCGATCCGCAGACCTTGTTGATGGTGGTGCAGCCGGTGCCGACCGGCAGGTCTGCGCCCAGCGCGGCCTGGCGCGCGGGTGCCTGGCCGAGGTTGGCGGGCAGCACGCAGCCCATGATCACTTCGCTGACATCGGCCGGGGCCACGCCGGACTGGTCCAGCGCCGCGCGAATCGCGACCGAGCCCAGCTTGGTGGTGGGGACGCCGGTGAACTGGCCCAGGAACGAGCCGATCGCTGTGCGCTTTGAACCGACGATGACGACGCTGACATCCGACATGGATAACTCCGCTTGCAAGATCAGGTGGGGCGCGAACGCCTGAATGAAAACTTGCTGATTATCGCAGTCCGCCGCGAAACTCGGCAAACCGAGGCGAACCCTTGCTGCGCAAGGACTTGCGTGGTGTTTCATTGGAATTTCGTTGTGCCAAGATGCGGGCGGGGACTTTGCCGGGCAGCTTCTGGTGTGCCGGTAGTGGTCAGATCGAAGCGTGCAGGCGGGGGCGTGATGAACAGATCCGATTCAATATTCCGGCACCGTGAACTGGCGCTGCTGGTGGCGATGGTCCTGGGCCTGAGTGCGTGCGGTGGTGGCGGCAACGTCAAGCCGACCCCGCCACCGGCGGCGCCCACCGCACCGCCGCCGCCGACCACGCCGAACAACCAGCCGCCGCTGGATGCGCAGCTGGCACTCACCAAAACCTATGGTGCCCACAGCCTGGGCTTCACCGGCGCCGGCGTGACCATCGGCGTGGTTGACAGCGGCATCATGCGCAACCATCCGGCGCTGGCCGGGCGGGTGAAGCAGGAGCTGATCTATGTTGATCCAGGAACCAACAACACCGCCATCGACGACGTGGTCGGCCACGGGACGTGGGTGTCGCAGATTGCGGCGGGCCAGGCTTTCGATCAGTTCCCCGGTGGCATCGCTCCCGGCGCCAGCCTGGTGTCTGCCCGGATCATCAGCGACACCACGCCGAAGGATGACGGTTCGGGCAAGGGCAACGCGGTCACCGCCGCCGACGCGCAGTTCTTCGCCCAGACGCTGAACCCCGCCCTAATCAATGCCGGCGTGCAGGTGATGAACAACTCCTGGGGCGGGATCTACTGGGATACCGGCAACGCCGGCATCAACCAGGCCTTTGCCCAGGCCTACCAGCCCTTCGTGGTGCAGCATGGCGGGCTGGTGGTGTTTGCCGCCGGCAACGACTCAAGAAGCGATCCCAGCGACATTGCCGCCTTGCCCAGCCTGGCGCCGCAACTGGAAGCCGGCTGGCTGGTCGCGGTGGCCGTCGACAGCAATCACCCGACCCAGCTGGCCAGCTATTCAAATGCCTGCGGCAAGGCCATGAATTATTGCCTCGCCGCGCCCGGCGACGTGATCGTCACCGACAAGGACGCGGTGGCCGGCACCAAGCCGACCTACTGGGTGGTCAGCGGCACCTCGTTCGCTGCGCCCGAGGTCTCCGGTGCCGCTGCGCTGGTGTGGCAGGCGTATCCGTATTTCACCAACGATCTGGTGCGGCAGACTCTGCTTGGCACGGCAGACGACCTTGGCACGCCCGGCCCCGATGCCACGTTCGGGTACGGCATGCTGGATGTGTTCAAGGCAGTCAACGGGCCAGCCAAATTTGATTGGGGTGACGTCACCGTCAACTTCAGCGGCACCTCCAGCTGGGGCAATGCGATCTCCGGCGCGGGCGGCTTGATCAAACAGGGCCCAGGCCGACTCAATCTCTACGTCGGCGCCAGCTATACCGGCCTGACCCAGGTGCAGGGCGGCACGCTGGCCGTGGCCAACCTGCGCAGCCCGGTCGACATCGGGGCGCAAGGCACCCTGATGTCCGCCGACACGCCACAGAATCCCACGGGCTTTTCGATCTTCAACAACGTGACCAACGCCGGCGTGATGGTGGTCAGCCAGGGCGGCGTCACCGTGAGCGGCAACTACGTGCAGCAGGGCAACGGGCGCATGGCGGTATCGCTGGGGTCGCATCTTGACGTCAACGGCACGGCGACGTTGTCGGGTGGAGACCTCTACGTGTACGGCGCCAACACCGACTACACGCTCAACTCGCATACCGTCGTGCTGTCGGCGTACGGCGGCCTCACCGGCACATTTTCGGCGCTGAATACGGCGCCAAGCGTGGTGCTCACCGCTTCATTGAACTACGACGCCAACAGCGCCTGGCTGGACGTACAGCAGGTCAACCTGAGCCAGATCAAGGGGCTTGCCTACACGGCAGCCAGCTACGGCGCCGCGCTGCGCACGCAGAGCGCGTTCGAACAGATCAATACCCAGTTGCAGGGCACGCCCGGCGGCAGCCCCGCCGGCGCCGGTTTCATCGACGGCGCGGCGAGCCTGCAACACGCCGTTTCCACCCAGGTGATGCAGCATTCGCTGACCAGCCTCTCCGGCCAGCTGCATGCAGCCAGCGCCGCGATGACGTTCGAAGCGATTGACGCGGGCACCCGTGCCTTGTCCGACCGCTTCGACAGCCTGCTGGATGCGCCGACGGTAGGTGGCTGGACGCAGAATCTCGGCTATCACGGCGGCATGTCGCGCAGCGGCTACGACCATGTCGGCTACGACCTCAACGGCGCGCTGGTCGGACAGGACTATCGCGTCGACCACAACGGCGTCGTCGGCTATGCGCTGAGCCAGAGCCAGGGCCTGGGGCGACTAGCCGAGAGTGCGGACCAGGGCTACAGCCATGCGCTGGAAGCGATGCTGTACGGCGGCGTGATCCGCGGTCCGTGGTACACGATGGGTCGCTTCGGGGTCGGCAGCTATCGCGAAACCATGCGCCGCCAACTGCAACTGGGCGACCAGTTCGCCGGCGTGGCCAGCGATGGCAATGGACGTTACGGCGTGGCCTATGGCGAAAGCGGCTATCGCCTGGCCCTGGGTGGCACGCAGATCACCCCGTACATGAATCTGCAATACGCCCAGGTCCGGCGCGATGGTTTCAACGAGTTGGGCGCCGATGGCTTCGGCCTGAAATCCGCGGCGCAAAACACCGCGCGCTGGCAGGCCGGCGCGGGCTTGCGGGCCACGCATGACTGGAAGCTGGCGAGGGGAGGCGAGCTGAGCGTGCAGGCGCACATGCTGTGGCAGCAGTCGTTCGGTCTGCGCGGCGAGGTATTCGACGCCAGCTTCAGCGGGATCAACCAGTTCGCACCGGTCGGTGGCATCGGCTTGTCGCGTTACGGCGGTGTTTTCGGGACCACGCTGGACTGGCGCATGACGCCCCGGGCCAGCCTGCAACTTGGCTACGACCAGTATCTGGGGCAGCGGCAGCAGGCGAAGATGGCGACGGCGAATTTCCGTCTGGACTTCTGAGCGTCGCTGAACCGGGAGGTCAGACCAGTTCGACCTGCACGCCCGCTGCGCGCAGCGCTTCGACCGTGTCGGTCGGGGCGCTGCTGTCGCTGATCACCATGTCCAGATTCTTGATCGGCGTGATCACCGACAGGCTGCGCTGGCCCAGTTTGCTGGCATCGAGCACGGCGATGGTCTGACGCGAGACGCGGATCATCAGCGCGTTCAGTGCCGCCTCCAGTGGATCCGGAGTCGTCACGCCGACTTCCGGATCGAGTCCGTCGACGCCGAGAAACAGCCGGTCCGCGGAGAGCTTCGCCAGTGCCTGCTCGGCATCCGGGCCGACCAGCGAGTAGGAGGTCTGTCGCAGCAGGCCGCCCAGCATCATCACGCGGATCTGCGGCAGCCCGGACAACTCCAGCGCGATATTCAATGCATTGGTGATCACGGTCAGCGATTCGAACTTCATGTGGCGGATCTGCCGGGCGATCTCCACTGTGGTCGAGCCGGAGTCCAGGATGATCGTCTCGCCGTCCCGGATCATCTTCGCCGCGGCCTGGCCGATGCGCAGCTTCTGCGCGTGCCAGCGGGTTTCCTTGATATTGAGCGGGGTATCGTTGGCGGCCGGCGCCACCGGCAACGCACCGCCGTGCGAGCGGGCGATCGCCGACTGGCGCGCCAATGCATCCAGGTCGGCGCGAATCGTGACCGTGGACGTGCCGAAACGGGTGGCCAATTCCTCCACGGTGGCGCGGCCCTGCTGTTCGACCAGTTCAACGATCAGGCGGCGGCGTTCTTCCACCAGCAGGCGACGGGAGGCGATCGGCGTTTCACTCATGGGCGATATTCAGAAGTCGGGCGGCGTTGTCATGGTAAACCTTGCGCAGCACTTCGTCCGACAAGCCCAGTCCGTAGATCGACCAGCGGCCCTGTGGCGGCGTGGGCGCCGGCGCGTAATCGAAGTATTCGTCTTCGGTTTCCAGAAAGCGATAGTAGATCTCGTAGAGCTCGTCACCGAACAGCTGTTGCGGGACGTCGTCGCCGTAGGGGGATGGCACCGCATCGGTGCCGAACAGGATGCGGTCCTGATATCGATCGAAGAAGCGCTGCGCGATGCGTGGCTGGCGACCGAGCTCGCCGATGCGTGCGCTGATGTCGATCACGGTGTTCGGGAAGCGGTCCAGGCACGCGGCGACGGCCGCCAGATTCTCCGCGTTGTTGCCCACGTGCAGCAGCGCGAACGTGGTCTTCGGATGGCGCGCGATCATGCGGTCGCGTGCAGCGATCAGTTCCGCGTTGCTCGGGAATTCCGGACCGTAGAACGACCAGTCCGGATGGTTGCTCAGTTCCTCGTAGCGCTCGTTGCTCGCATCGGTGGGCAGGAAGAACGCCTCCGGATCGGACACGTGCAGGAACACCGGCAGGTCGTACGCGGCACACGCCTCCCACATCGGATCGAAACGGCGGTCATCCACCGCGACCAGCGGTCCCTCGTCGATCCGCTCGCGCAGATACAGGCCCAGCGTTTTCAGCAGTTTCAGGCCACGCGCGCCGACACGTTTGGCATGCGCGATCGCGTCGCCCTGCAACTGTGCGTAGTTCGGCTCGGGGAAGACTTCGTACGATGGCTCGGTCAGCGTGAGGAAGCGCCCCGGCGCGGCCTGGTCGAAGCTGCGGATGCTCTTTTCCAGGCCGGCACCGACGCCGCCGGTGAGATTCACCAGGGTGCGGATACCCTTGCGATCCATCACCGGCAGCAGGTCCTCGGGCCGGGCGAAAAGAGTGACCTCCTCACCGACCGAGATGCCGTTGCGCACGTTGCTGGACCAGGTCAGGTGCGCATGCACATCGATCACCGGAAAGCGTGGTCGTTCGACATGCGTCCGTGGTACCTGCAGCATGCTGCGCGGCTGAAAGTCTTTCAGTCGCAATTCGCTCTTGCCCGTGTCCGGCTGGGTCTGCAGCGGATTCTTGCTGCTTTCGATCCGCACCGTACCGGTCCCACTTGGCGGCGCACAGCAAAGGCAGCCTGCCTGCAACGGGCGCCGGGTGGAATTGGAGGAATCCTGGCTCATCGAACGGTGTACCCCAGTGCGCTGTTCAGCGCGGATATTTCGCCATGATGTCGTGGACCGAGCGAACCAGTGACACTGCCTGGTCGAACGGGCGAAGCCACATGTTGCGTCCGAACATGACGCCGTTGGCGCCGGATTGCATGTAGAACTCGACCTTGCGCAGCACGGCGTTGTCGTCGTCGTTCTTCTCGCCGCCGGAGAACAGCACCATCGTGCGGCCCGCCGAACGGACCACCCGTTCGCAACGCGCACCGGCGTCCTCATGCAGTTGATCATACGGCGCCGGCACATTCGCCACGCTGTCATTGGGCTCGTGCAACTTGACGATGTCGGCGCCCATTTCCAGGGCAACGCGAGCCGCGTAGTCCTGCGCGTACAACGTGTTGGTGCCGCCCTTGGCATTCACGGCGCTGCCGCGCGGATAGGCCCACATCACCAGCGGCATGCCGAAGCGTTCGCAATCCTGGCGCACCTTTTCGAACTGGCGAATCTCGTCGTGCTGGCGTGGCGAACCCACGTACATGGTGTAACCGACCGCATCGGCGCCGAGTCGTACCGCGTCCTCGACCGACGCGAACAGCGGCGAGGTGGCCTCGGCGTCGCTGGCGATATTGGTCTTGCCGTTGAGCTTGAGGATCAGCGGCACCTTGCCGCAATACTCGCCCATGTACTTCTCGGCCAGACCGATGCCCAGCGCGATGGCGGAAAAGCCGCCCGCCGCGGCGAGCTCGAACTGGTAGCTTGGATCGACCGCCGGCGGGTGCGGGAAGAAGTCGGTGGGGCCATGTTCCAGACCCTGGTCCAGCGGCAGCACCAGCAGGCTGCCGTTGCGCGGGCCGTGGCCGTACAACAGCCGCCACAAGCGGGTGCGCTTGCCATGGGACAGGGTCAGCCGGGAAAGTTGGCTGCCGGTGTTCGAAACCTCTTGTAAGTTTTGTTTCATTTCGAATACTCTCGTTTCGGTAGGTGCATACTTTCATATTCGATTGCATTTGGCAAAATGGCAAAATTAAACAAGAAAACGAAAGAGTTGATCTCCCTGGAGGCGCTGCGTGCGGCGCCGCCGACCGAGCAGCAGGAACGCGGCTACGCCGACACCTTGCGCGAGATCCTGCAACAGCCGGCGACCTGGCTGGGCACGGCCACGCTGTCCGGCCAGTCGGCGTTGCAGGCCGCGCTGCTTCCGCGGCCGGGCCACATCGTACTGTCCGGCTCGGGCAGCTCGATGTATATCGGCGAATGCCTGGCGCCCAGCCTGCAGATCGGCCTGGGCATCCCGGCGCATGCGATCGCCGCAGGCAGCTTGCTCACCCATTGGCGCAGCGTGCTGCCGCCCGGTGACGGCTTGCTGATCTCGCTGGCGCGATCCGGTGACAGCCCGGAAAGCTGTGCCGTCGTGGATCGGCTGCTGGTGGATGCGCCTGACTATCGCCATCTGGTCATCACCTGCAACGTCAACGGCAAACTCGTGACCCGCTATCGCGATGATTCACGCGTCAGCGTGCTGGTGCTGGACGAGCGCACCAACGACCGCAGCCTGGTCATGACCAGCAGCTTCACCAACTTGTTGCTGGCCGGCCTCGGCCTTGTGCGGCAGGGCGACGACCATCCCGCCGCCGCGGTGGAGCGGGTGGCCGATTCTGTCCAGCGTGTGTTCGATACGCAGGCCGATGCGTTGGCAACACTTGCCTGCAGCGACTTCAGCAACGTGGTCTACCTCGGCAGCGGTGGTGCGCTCGGCGCCGCCCACGAATCGGCCTTGAAGATGCTGGAGATGACCGGTGGCGCGGTGGTCACCGTGGCGGAAACCTATCTCGGTTTGCGCCACGGCCCGATGTCCAGCCTGGACGAGAAAAGTCTGGTCGTCGGCTTCCTTTCGCCGGACCCGGCGGTGCGCGCGTATGAACTCGATCTGCTGCGCGAACTCTCGCGCAAGCAACTGGGCATGGCCCGGGTGCTGGTGGGTGAAAACATTCAGGCCGACGTGGCCGGTCCGCACGATGTGGTCGTCGAACTGACCGGGCTGGGTGCAGAGGACAATGCCTTGCCGCTACTGGCGGACGTGGCGGTCGGGCAGTTGCTCGCGTTCTTTCGCTGCCTGGCGCTGGGTGGCCGACCCGATGCGCCTTCGCAGGGTGTGCTCACGCGGGTGGTGGAGAACTTCCCGATGCACTCGGGGGAGGCATGAAGCGCGTACTGGTCGTCGGCGAAATCAACGTCGATCTGGTCTTCAAACACTGCCGTGCCTTGCCCGCACCCGGCCGCGAAGTGCTTGCCGACGACTTCTGCATGACGCCGGGCAGCTCCTCGATGATCTGCGCGATGGGACTGGCCCGGCTGGGCAATCCGGTGGCCTTTCGCGGCAAGCTCGGTGCTGACGACTGGGGTGCTTACTGCCTGCAGGCGCTGGATGCCGCCGGCATCGACGTGGCTGGGGTGCAGCCGGATTCGTCCTTGCGCACCGGCGTCACCGTTTCCCTGTCGACGCCGCAGGATCGCGCCTTGGTGACCTTTCCCGGCGCGATCGCCACGCTGCGTGCCGATGAGGTGGACGACGCGTTGCTGGCCGGTGCCGATCACCTGCATGTGTCCTCGTACTACCTGCAGCGCGCACTGCGGCCGGATTGCCGCCAGCTGTTCGCGCGGGCCCATGCCGCCGGTCTCAGCACCTCGCTCGATCCCGGCTTCGATCCAGAACAGACGTGGTCGTCCGATCTGCTTGGCACACTGGAAGAAGTCGACCTGTTCCTGCCCAACGAACTCGAGCTGGCCGCCATCACCGGCCGCGAGCAGGTACTTGATGGCCTGCATGCCCTGCACAACGGACGCACCCGCACCGTGGTGAAACGCGGGCAGCTTGGCTGCGCCAGCCTGGAGCGGGGGAAGCTGCTCGACGTGCCCGCGTTTGCGGTCGGCCCGGTCGACAGTACCGGCGCTGGCGATTCATTCGACGCCGGCTTCCTGCATGCATGGTTGCGCGGCTACACCCTGCATGACTGCATGCGCTGGGGCAGTGCCTGCGGCAGCCTGTCCACGCGACGCACCGGCGGCACGGCCGGGCAGGCCAGTGCGCTGGAAGTGGAAGTCCTGCTGGGGACCGCGCCGTGATCACCGTCATCGGCTTCAACACCGCGATCGACCGGCTCATCCGGATCGATGCGCTGCGTCCTGGCGAAGTCAGTCGGGCACTCGACGAACAGGCCTACCCCGGCGGCAAGGGCTTGCACGTGGCGCAGACCATCGCGGCGCTGGGCGAGCGCGTGCAGTTGATCGGCCTGGTCGATCCAGCGCATCGCAACATGATCGGCCGACTGATGTGCGAACGTGGCGTGTTGTTCCACGGCATCGAGGTCACCGACAACCTGCGCACCTGCATCGCGTTGCAGGATGCGAACGGCCAGATCACCGAGGTTCTTGGCCAGGGTCCATTGCTGGACAGTGCGCAACAGGAAGCCCTGCTACGCGCGTTTCGTCGCGGCGTCGACGACAGCGATCTGATCGTGCTGTCCGGCAGCCTGCCGCGTGGTTTTCCGTCAACCACCTACGCCGAGCTCGCGACCTATGTGCGCGAGGCCGGCAAACGCTGCCTGGTCGACGCCGGCGGTGAGTTGTTGCAGCACGCCGCGCAGGTTCGGCCTTTCCTGGTCAAACCCAATCGCGACGAGATCAGCGAATTGCTCGGCCGTCCGATCGTCGATCTCGACGCTGCCGTCGAAGCGGTACGCGGGCTGCACCGGCAGGGCGTCGCGATGCCGGTGGTGACGATGGGTGCGCTGGGCGCGGTGGCGGCCGTTGCGAGCGGCATCTGGCATGCCTCGATCGAACTGGCCGAGGTACGCAACACGGTGGGATCGGGCGACTGCTTGCTGGCCGGTATGACAGTGGGCATGGCGCGGAACATGAATCTGGAGGAGACCTTGCGTCTGGGTGTGGCCTGCGGTTCGGCCAATGCACAAGGTCAGGAAACCGGCTTCGTCGAACGACGGGCGGTTGAGGCGTTGCTCGCTGAAGTTCGGGTGCACCGTCTGGCGTGATTGAAAGCAGGGAGTCAAACCGGACCGCTGGTCGGTCCGGCAGGGAGGCTTTTGTCAAAAATTCTGCACAAGGTGCAAACAAGTTCGTGGGCAGGAGGCGTTTCCACGGGTCATCACAACTACCCGCAGAAGAGGGGAGAAGCCATTTCTGCGCGGGAAGACAACGAACGATGTGAGGGGCAACCAATGCGTGCTGGAAAGAACGACGGTTTCACGGTGGGGCGCAGGAACATCAATTCACTGAATACGAGCACGCACGAAGACACCGGCAGCAAGACTCGCCTGTTTCGACGAAGCCTGCTTGCGATGGGCTTGACAGTTGCCCTGGGCGCGACTGTCGCGCAGGCGCAATCGATTACCGGCGGGCTCTATGGCAAGGAGCCGGGTGGCAGTCATGTCACGCTGGAGGTCGTCAATCCGGCCACGGGTTACCACCGCGAAGTGCATCCCGAGAACGATGGGCGCTACAACATCAGCGGCCTCAATCCCGGCAAGTACATCGTCACCGTGTCGCAGGATGGCACCGCCGTTGGCAGCAGCACCGTCATCGTGAATGCCAACATGCAGACCGTGGTACCGGCGCTCTCCGGCGCCGAGGCTGCCGCCACGGCAAACGCCACCAACCTCGGCGCGATCCGGGTGATCGGGCAAGGCGTCAACGCCGACGTGATACCGATCGACGTGAGCACGCCGGAGTTCTCCAACAACTACAGCATGAGCGTGGTCAACCAGCTGCCGACCGGGCGTGGCCCGGAAAGCGTGGCGCTGCTGAGCTCCAGGGTGAGGTACGACAACCAGACCACCGGTCTGATCCAGATGGGCGGTGCCAGTCCGGCCGAAAATCGTTACTACTACAACGAATTCGACAGTACCTACGACTACAACGGTCTGGGTGCCACCTACCTCCCGGCCGAAGCCATCAGCTCGACCCAGGTGCTCAGCGCCAATGCCGGCGTGAGTTGGACCAGCACCACCGGCGGGACGATTGCCTCCACCGTCCGCCAGGGCACCAACCAGTTCAAGGCCGGCTACTCGCTGTACTTCACGCCGGGCACGTCATGGTTCAACCCGCGCCAGAACGACTCGTACACGAAGGCCGGCGACTATTACCATTTCAGTTCCTCCAACACCCACAGCGCGAACGTCGCCAACCAGTATTTGTGGGCGTCCGGTGCGCTGGTGAAGGACAAGCTGTTCTTCTTCGCGATGCTGGGGAACTCGCCGGACAACACCAGCGTCAGCAACTCGCAGACGCGGCATACCGACTCCGCCAACCGCGACAAGAACGGCCTGCTCAATCTGACCTGGAACATCAACGCCGACCAGTCGCTCAACGTGGTCGGCAACCGCGACTGGAAGAACAGCTTCAGCAACCAGTATCTGCTGACCCGCGATTACGATCCGTCCTCGCAGGGTGGGTATTACGGCTGGACCTCAAGCCAGGTGAAAAACCAGTTCCTGATCGGCAACTACCATTGGCAGATCAATGACGACATGAGCCTGCGCCTGATGGGCGGCTATCTCAGCCAGTCGTCGTTGAGCCCCACCTCGACCTCCGGTACCGGCTTGCCGTACGTGGTCGAAGTCGATCCGGTCACCAACGTGCGCCGCAACATCGGCCTGACCACTACCAGCAACCAGCTGTACCCCTTCACCTACTGGCGTCGCGGCTTCAAGGGTGACTTCACCTGGAACCTGGGTGACCACAAGCTCACCATCGGCGCCGAGCACTACAAGCACTTCATCAACAACGTCAGCACCACCTCCGAAGGTGGCGACTGGACGTATTACAACCAGCCCGGCAGCGTGCTGCCGAATGGTTCATCGGCGCCGGCGGACGGGCGCTACGTGGCGCAGTATTACGTCAGCACCGGCGGCCCGTTCTATACGGTCAACAAGGCGTTCTACATCGATGACCACTGGCAGGCATCCGATCGCTGGATGATCTACGCCGGTCTGCGCGACGACACCTTCATCAACAAGGACAACACCGGCCAGAATTTCCTGCGGCTGCCGCTGCTGTCCCCGCGCTTCGGCGTGTCGTGGGATGTGTACGGCGACAGCACGATGAAGGTCGGCGCCAACGCCGGCAAGTACACCATCCCGATTCCGTCCAGCGTCAACAACGGCGCTGCCGGTGCGGTCACCATGTGGTATCGCTATTACACCTACACCGGCGTGGATCCGACCACCCAGGCACCCACCGGCCTGGGTCAGATCGGCCCGCAGGAAACGCTGATCAACGGTCTGGCGCCCAGCGCGGCCAACGTGGCCGCCTCCAACATCAAGGCGCCGTATCAGTACGAGTTCCAGGTGTACGTGCAGAAGACGCTGGGCAACAGCTGGTCGTCGATGGCCGAGCTGGGTTACGCCTCGCTCAAGCGGGCCATCGAGGACACCTGCTACACCCAGGGCATCACCGATTTCGCGCAGGCCAACGGCTATCCCGGTTACGAGGATTCCAGCGGCTGTCCGATGATCAATCCGGGTACCGCACAGGTGTTCATGCGTGACCTCAACGGCGACGGCAAGCTGGAGCCGTTGACCGTGCCGGGCAACGTGTTCGGGCCTGCGCCCACGCGCAAATACGCCCACCTCACGTTGGAGCTGACCCATGCGCAAAGCAACGAAGAGCCGTACTTCCTCGACCTCAGTTACACCTGGGCCCATCTGTACGGCAACTACGACGGCCTGCTCAATCTCGGTACGCGCACCAACGGCGGACCTTCCGAGCAGATCCTGTGGGATTTCCCCGGCCTGATGGAGAACAGCTCCGGCGATCTGGCGGGCGACGTGCGTCACAGCCTCAAGCTCAACGGCATTTACTACTTCCACACCGGCTTTCGTATCGGCAGTACCTTCGATCTCTCCACCGGCACGCCGCAGAATTGCCTGGGAACGTATCCGGATATCAACAACCCGGCCGAGCAATACGGTGCGGCCAGCCACTACTGCAACAACGTGGCCGCTCCGCTGGGTTCGGCCGGTCGCACGCCGCTGTTCTGGCAGCTGAATCTCGGCGTGGGTTACGACTGGCAGATCAACCAGTCCAACCACCTGAGCCTGGATCTGCAGGTGCAGAACGTGACCAATCGCCAGGGCCGCATTGACGCGAACCAGCAGTACGACACCGGCAGCTTCCAGTCCGACGGTTCGCCGATCCTCAACCCGAGCTATGGCGCGTCCAGCTGGCAGGTGCCACGAACGACGATGTTGATCGCTCGCTACACCTTCCGGTGATCGGCCGGGGTGTCGCGTCAGCGCGACGCGGCACTCCGAGTCACCAACCTGCTGCACATACCCGAATGACGTTCTGTTTCGAGTGCTCGCCCACCAACAAGCCCATGCGGCGCGCAGCCCAAATTTTCCGAGAGGTTCAAGACATATGCCTGGTTCCCACTCCCTACATGCAAGCGTTTCCTCTGCGGTTGCGCCGCGTCACCATCGAACATTCCCGACCCGGCTGGCCAGCTGCGTGCTGGTCGCCTTGCTGGGAATCGGCGCGGCACATGCCGACGACAACGCGGTGATCGCGCATCCCGGTGCGCCGACATTCGCCGATCAGCAGGGGGCCGCTCATTTCGGCAACGCGGCGATCGAGGCAAACTGGTCGATCGATCAGCAGCACCTCACCGGCATGACCATCGTCGACCATGCCCATCAGCGTTCGCTGAAAGTGCTGGCGCCGTTTGCGCTGGTCGTGCAGGACGGCAAGACCCTGACCGCCGCCGACATGCAGCTGCTGGCGGCGGTGCGCGAGACCACCTTGTCGGTGCACGCCGATGCATCGCGTCTGGTCGAGCGGCTGCCCGGCAAGTCGGTGCAGGCCAGCTTTGGCGATGCCGATGGCCGGTTCCGGGTCGATTGGCAACTGGTGCAGCGTGACGGCTCGCCTTATCTGCGTGAACTGGTGTCGATCACCGCGCTGAAGCAGGACGAGAAGATCGCCAAGGTCTCGCTGCTGGAAACGAAGGCGAGCGGCGCGGAAGTCAGCGGCGAGGTCAAGGGTTCGCCGGTGGTGGCCGGCGACGTCTATCTCGGCTTCGAGCATCCGCAGTCCGACAGCACGGTGCGTGGCAGCGACGTCAAGCTGACGCTGGATCGCGAGTTGCCGCTGGAGAAAGGTCGCACGATCAACTATTCGGCGGTGGTCGGCGTCGTGCGCGACGAACAACTGCGGCGTGATTTCGCCAGCTATGTCGAGCGCGAGCGCGCGCATCCGTACCGACCATTCCTGCACTACAACTCGTGGTACGACATCGGCTACTTCACGCCGTATACCGAGGCGCAGGCACTGGACCGGATCAACACCATCGGCAACGAACTGCATGTGAAGCGCGGCGTGAAACTGGATTCGTTCCTGTTCGACGACGGCTGGGATGACCGCAGCGGCAGCTGGCACTTCAGCAAGGATTTCCCGCACGGCTTCGCACCCTTGCGCAAGGCGGCGGCGAAGTATGGTGCGGCACCCGGCATGTGGTTGTCGCCGTGGGGTGGCTACGGTCCGCCCGCGAAGGAGCGCGCCGAGCGCGGTGCCAAGGCCGGTTACGAAATCATCGACGGCGGCCTTGCGCTGTCCGGCCCGAAGTACTATCAGCGCTTCCATGATGCGGTGATGGAGCTGGTCAACAAGGATGGCATCAACCAGTTCAAGTTCGACGGCACCGGCAACGCCGACAAGGTGTTCCCGGGCAGCCGCTTCGACAGTGACTTCGCCGCGGCGATCCAGCTGATCGACGACATCCGCACGGCCAAGCCGAACACCTTCATCAACCTCACCACCGGCACCTGGGCGTCGCCGTTCTGGCTGCATTACGCCGACACCATCTGGCGCGACGGCTGGGACGACAGCGAGACCGGCGTCGGCAGCACGCGCGAACAATGGATCACTTACCGCGATGCGCAGACCTACCGCAACATCGTGCTCAAGGGGCCGCTGTTCCCGATCAACTCGCTGATGCTCCACGGCATCATCTACGCGAAGGAGAACCGCAAGCTCAACACGGATCCGGGCCATGATTTCACCAACGAGGTGCATTCGTACTTCGCCACCGGCACCGAGTTGCAGGAGCTTTACATCACGCCGTCGCTGCTGAGCGAGGACAACTGGGACGTGCTGGCCGAGTCGGCCAGATGGTCGCGCGCCAACGCCGGCGTCTTGCGGGACACGCACTGGATCGGCGGGGCCCCGGACCGGCTCGACGTCTACGGCTGGGCGTCATGGTCGCCCGCCAGGTCGATCATCACCTTGCGCAACCCCAGTGATCGCACGCAGCTGGCAGTGGTGGACCTGCAACGTCAGCTGGAACTTCCGGCCGACGCCAGTCGTCGCTTCAGTGCGCACAGTCCGTGGAAAAGTGACGCGGCCAAACCTGCGCTGACGCTGGATGCCGACAAGCCGGGCACGATCACGCTGGCGCCGTTCGAGGTGCTGACCCTGGATCTGACCCCGTTGCAGGGTTCCTGAGCCAGGCTGGACGCCGGTCCCCGGAGTGTTTTCGGGGACCGGCGTCCGGCTGCGTTCGGTACAGGCTTACGCCTTGCCGTGGAACAGCTCGCGGCCGATCAGCATGCGGCGGATCTCGTTGGTGCCGGCGCCGATCTCGTAGAGCTTCGCATCGCGCAGCAAGCGGCCGGCGGGGAACTCGTTGATGTAGCCGTTGCCGCCGAGCGACTGGATGGCCTCCAGCGCCACCTTGACCGCATTGGTCGAGGCGTTCAACAGGCAGGCCGCCGGATCGATGCGCGACTTCACGCCGTTGTCGAACTGCTGCGCCACCATGTAGGCAAAGCCGCGCGAGCTCTGCAGTGCGGTGTACATGTCCGCGACCTTCGCCTGCATGATTTCGAACGTGCCGATTGGTGCGTTGAACTGCTTGCGCTCGCGCACGTAGGGCATGGTGATGTCCATGGCCGCCTGCATCAGGCCGATCGGTCCGCCGGACAGCACCAGTCGCTCGGTGTCCAGGCCGTTCATCAGCACGCGCACGCCTTCGTTGACTTCGCCGACGATGTTTTCCGCCGGGATCTCGCAGTCCTCGAACACCAGCTCGCAGGTGTTCGAGCCGCGCATGCCCAGCTTGTCCAGCTTCTGCGCGGTGCTGAAACCCTTCATGCCTTTCTCGACGATGAAGGCGGTCATGCAACGGCTGCCGGCGGTGCGCGGCGCGGTGCGCATGTAGACCAGCAACACGTCGGCATCCGGCCCGTTGGTGATCCACATCTTGTTGCCGTTGGCCACCCACACGTCGCCGCGCAGCTCGGCCTTGCAGCTCATCGAGCCGACCACGTCGGAACCGGCGCCCGGCTCGCTCATCGCGAGCGCGCCGACGAATTCACCACTGCACAACTTCGGCAGGTACTTCTGCTTCTGCGCCTCGTTGCCGTTGTGGTAGATGTTGTTGACGCACAGGTTGGAGTGCGCGCCATACGAAAGCCCGACCGAACCCGACGCGCGCGAGATTTCCTCCATCGCCACCATGTGCGCCAGGAAACCCAGGCCGCTGCCGCCGTACTCCTCGGCCACGGTCACGCCAAGCAGGCCCATCTCGCCGAACTTGCGCCACAGGTCGGCCGGGAACAGGTTGTCGCGGTCGATCTTGTCGGCGCGGGGGGCGATCTCCTTTTCCGCAAACGCATGCACGGATTCGCGCAGCAGGTCGATGTCTTCTCCAAGCGGAAACGGTCGCATCACGAACTCCATGGGTGTGCAGAGCGGCGATTTTAGCGCACGCAGCCCGCGAACGCCGGCCATGCACGGTCGGCTGCAGGGCGGGCAATGCCCGCCGTCTCGCATCGATGCAAGGTGAAAGCCGGCGGACAGTGTCCGCCCTACGGCGTCGCGGGCCCCATGTAGGGCGGGCACCGTCCGCCGCTCGGCGTCGACGTGCCGCCCAATCGTGCGCTACAGCTGCGACTCGATCGGCAGCCAGCTCATCACGCGGGTGGTGGCGCGCAGCCACCAGCCCGCATCCGGTTCGTGGTTGAGCACGCTTGGCGGCTGGGTGCTGCCGTCCAGCCATTGCAACGCGCCATCCGGGCCGCGCTGCAACTGGTAGCTCAGCGCCGGTGAGGCCAGTCGCAGGTATTCCTGGCGCAGGTCGTCTGCCAGCGCGGCATCGGCAAACAGCACGCCCATTTCGGTGTTGAGGTTGGCCGAGCGCGGGTCGATGTTGAACGAGCCGACGAAACCACGCTCGCCGTCGATGACAAACGCTTTGGTGTGCAGGCTGGCGCCGCTGCTGCCGAACAGGCTCTGCGCGGGTTTGGGGCCGTTGCGGCGGATCTCGAACAAATGCACGCCGCCGTCGAGCAGGCGCTGGCGGTAGCGTTCGTAACCGCTGTGCACCGCCGGCACGTCGTTGGCCGCCAGCGAATTGGTCACCACGCCCACCCGCGCGCCGTCGCGCGCCAGTCGCGTCAGGGTGGCGCTGCCGCTTTTGCCGGGGACGAAGTAGGGCGAGATCAGCAGCACTTCACGGTGCGCGCCGGTCAGATGGGCGGTAAGTCGTTGCTGCAGCCACTGCGTGCGATCGCTGGAACGGAACTTCAGCGGTGGATCGGAAGCCACCACGATCTGGTCACTCCAGTGCACCGCCAGCTCATGGTTGACCATCCGCTGCGCCGAGGGCGAGGCGGCAATGCGTTGCAGGTACGTCCGCGCATCGGGCCGGCCGGCCTCCTCGGTGAGCTGCGCCATCAGCGCGGCGGGAGTCGCTGCTGCCTGCCGGTTCAGTGCCTCGATCGGTATGGCGGCGCTGGAGTTCCAGAACGCGTCGAAAATCGTGCTGGCGTCGGCCACCGCCGGACCCAGCAGCAGCATGTCCAGGTCGCGGAAGTTCACATGGCTGTCGGCATCGAAATACTCGTTGCCGATGTTGCGGCCGCCGACCACCGCCAGCCGGCCGTCGACGATCCACGACTTGTTGTGCATGCGATGGTTGACGCTGAAGAAGCGCTGCACCATTTCCAGCAACCGCCACAGACCCGTGCGATTGCGGAACGGGTTGTACAGGCGCACCTCGACGTTCGGGTGCGCGTTCATCGCCAGCAGGGCCGGGTCCAGCCCCTTGGTGTTGATGTCGTCCAGCAGAATGCGCACACGCACGCCGCGTTCGGCCGCGGCATACACCTCGCGCGCCAGCAGGTGACCGACCAGGTCGTCGTGCCACATGTAGTACTGCAGATCCAGGCTGCGCCCGGCCAGGCGGGCGGAAGCCGCGCGCACGGCGAACGCATCCAGCCCGTCGTGCAACAGGGTGGCCGCCGTCTGGCCCGGATGACTGGCCAGCCAAGGGGCCAGCTCGCGGTCGATCGCGGTCTGCGCCGGCTGCAAGGGCAGTGTCGTGCCGGGCGCACCGGTGGCTTGCGGGGTCAGGTGGTCGGCCAGCAGCAGGCCGCTGGCCACCAGCAGCACCAGCGCCATTGCAAGCCAACCCAGACCGATCATGATCCTGCGCATCCGTGGCACCTCCGGCCTCCGATTATTCGTGGGCTTTCGTACATGTGCAAAGGCCTGCCGCGGTGGGCGGCAGGCCTTTGCAGAAACACGACATGCCGGAAAGCCGGCATGTCTTTGGCGAGGTGCTTACTGACCGCGCATGCGGCCCTGGAAGCGGGTGCCGCCATTGCCCATGTGCGCCAGCTTGATCTTGCCGATCGCGTTGATGCGCTCTTCGGCCAGACGGTCGGCCGCCTTGTAGGTCGGGATGCCTTCGTTCTTGCTGATCTCGAAGATGCGACCCAGGTTGTAGTAGATCGTGCGCATCATGCGCATCGCACGCTCGCGGTTGTAGCCGTCGATTTCCAGCGACACGTTCATCACGCCGCCCGCGTTCACCGCGTAATCGGGCGCATACAGCACGCCGCGCTTCTGCAGTTCGTCGCCGATCTCGTCGGTGGCCAGCTGGTTGTTGGCCGGGCCGCAGATGATCTTGGCCTTGATCCGGTCGATGGTCTGCTCGTTGACGGTGCCGCCCAGCGCGCACGGGCTGTACACGTCGGCGTCCACGTCGTAGATCTCGTCCAGGCCGACCGCTTCGCAGCCCAGCTCGTCGACGCAGCGCTGCACCGCTTCCTTGTTGATGTCGGTGACGAACACCTTGGCGCCCTGTTCGCGCAGCAGCTTGATGTACTCGCCGCCGACATGGCCGCAGCCCTGCACGGCGTAGCTGTACTTGCCCACGTCTTCATTGCCGTGCTTGGCCTGCAGCGACGCCATCAGGCCCTGCAGCGTGCCGTAGGCAGTGAACGGCGACGGGTCGCCCGAACCGCCATGCACCTGGTGCACGCCGGTCACGTATTCGGTTTCGCGGAACACGTATTCCATGTCGTTGACGTCGATGCCGACGTCCTCGGCGGTGATGTAGCGGCCGTTCAACGAGTTGACGAAGCGGCCGAACGCGCGGAATAGCGCCTCGGACTTGTCCTTGCTCGGATCGCCGATGATCACGGCCTTGCCGCCGCCCAGGTTCAGGCCGGCCACCGCGTTCTTGAACGTCATGCCGCGCGACAGGCGCAGCACGTCGTTGACCGCTTCCTGCTCGGTCTTGTACGGCCACATGCGCAGACCGCCGAGCGCAGGGCCCAGCACCGTGTTGTGGATCGCGATGATGGCCTTGAGGCCGGCGTCCTTGTTGTGGCAGAAGACGACTTCTTCGTGACCGGTCTTTTCGATGGTTTCAAAGATCATTGGAACGGTGACTCCATGATTTACGGTGCCGGTGGGCATCTACAGAAAGTGGCGGGGAGCGTGTGGGACCCCGCCGGGGGTGTGGAAACGCCTGAAACTCATCGCCCCGACCGGAGCCGGGGCGATGGATCAAAGCGACAAGTTTAGTACTTCGCCCCGGCGGGCAGTGATGCAGCGCATCAAACCGGCCGCGTATGGGCCCTCCGGGCGCGCGTCAGCGACCCCAGCCTCCGGCCCGGAAGCGCCAGTCGCGGCCGTGACGAACCCAGTGTGCGGGTCGGTAGTGGTAACCCGGGCGCACGGCCACCCACGTGCCGGTGACCCACACATGGCGCTGCGCTCTGGGGCTCCAGCGCCAGTATCCCGGTGCCCAAACATATCCGCGACGCGGGGGCGGCACCCGTTCGTAGCGCACGGCCGGCGGTGCGACTCCGACCGTCACGCCGACCGCCACGCGCGTGCGCGCGGCTGCCGGTGGCGCATATGTCACGCCGACGAAGGTCAGGCCCAGTGCGGCCAGCAAAGCGAACTTGAGCGGGGTACGAGTCATTGCGTTCTCCTCAGGCTGGGCCGATTCGTCGGCCGGCCATCAGAAAAACGAGGTTCGACACCTGCAGTTGACGCCACTTTTCCCGCCCGTTCAGCGACCACTCAAGCCGCGCTGGACTACAGCCGGCAGTTCGGCGCATGGCCGCTGGCGCGTGCCTGCTGGTACACCGGCAACAGCTGCGCCGCCTGCTGGTTCAGCGCCTGCGCCCGGTTGCCGGAGGACGGATGCGTCGAAAGGAACGCCGGTGGCTTGCTGCCGCCTTGCGCCCCCATCTTCTGCCACAGCGTCACCGCCGCGCGCGGATCGAAGCCGGCCTGCGCCATGTAGCGCTGGCCCAGCGTATCGGCCTCGCTTTCCTGGGTGCGCGAGAACGGCAGCAGGATGCCGACCTGGGCCCCAATGCCCAGCGCCGCCGCGGCGTAGCCGGCATCGGTGCCGCGGGTGCCGGCATAGATCGTGCCGGCCGCCACCGCTGCCTGGGTCGCCATGTTGTCCGACACGCGCTCGGCACCATGGCGCGCCACCACGTGCGACAACTCATGGCCCAGCACCACCGCCAGCTGGTCCTGGTTGCTGGCCAGCTTGAACATGCCCTTGTTCACGCCGATGCGCCCGCCGGGCAGGGCGAACGCGTTGGCGGTGTCGTCGCCGATGATCTGCACTTCCCATTGCTGGGTATTCCACGGCGGCGGCAGCACCGCGATCAGCGCATTCGCCACGCAGGTGGCATAGGCCCGCTCGCGCGGCGCATCGACGAACTTGCCCTGTTTGCGCATGTCGTTGAACGCAGTCAGCCCCATCTGGCTCATCTGGCTGTCCGACACCATCATCAACTGCGAGCGGCCGGTGGGCGAGGTGACACAGCCGGCCAGCAACGTGGCAGCCAGTGATACCAGCAGGTAGCGGTGCTTCATGGGTGATCCCCTTTCGATGGTCATGGTTCGAGCATAACCGCAGGAAATCACGATCGGAATCAACGCAACGTCGAGTAACGACCACCCGCGCGTTCCTGCGACTCCACGCCCGCCTGTCGATCCGTCATGCGCGCCGGGATCCGGCACGCAGCCGTCGGCGTGTCAGCCGTGGGTGAGTGGGGCGAGCAGGGTGGGGCCGGCTCCCTCGGTCTGCACGGTGCCGTCGGCGAGCGCATCGGCCCCGCCGGTGTCCGGCCGATCAACCCAGGGAGCCGCCGTATACGGTCCGGGTACGTAAGTTTGCCAGACGGGTCTGGTGCGTTCCCCGCTTTCCATCAGGTAGAAGCTCACCGGAACGTGCGCGGTCCAACTGTCCTGCCTGGCCAGCTCGCCGGTCGTGGGCGTCACGTAGCTCCATTTGCGGGCGGCCTTGAGCGCCGCATCGGCCAAGATCTCGCGGTACCGTCGTAGCACGCCCGTCGGCCCCAGGTTGTCGAGGTTGACCTGCTCGGCCACGGCGTCGGTCACATGGCCGTCGTGATCGACCCGCACGGCCAGGTACACCGTTCCCTGTACGCGAGCGCGGACCGCTGACATGGGATATTCCGGCTGAATCTTCTTGTTGCTTTCGGCAATATGCAGCGTGTCGGTGGAGTTTTCGCTGCCGTCACCGAACGTGGCGCCCCTGACGCGCACGCTGTAGTTGCCATCGGTTGTCTGCTTGAGCACCACGCGGACCTGCATGCCGGACTTGGCAACCACCGGCTTGCCATCGCGCACGACCGGGTGAAAGCGCCACCGCAACGCGGTCTTGCGCACCACGTCCGCGATGGGTTTTCCGTAACGGGCTTCGTCATCCACCAGCACAGTCTGCACCGTGCCGTCCCTGGCCAGCACGATGGTTCCCTTGACGACGGCGGAGGATTCCACGTCCTCGCGGGCGCTGGCCTGGGCAGTCATCGCCACTGTGGCGAGGAGTGCGGCAAATAGAACCTTCTTCATGCGGCTGTCCTTGAAGTTGCGTTGAAGTCGATATGTCGAGCGTGGCTGGCATGGGGCACTCCAGTCCGCTTCCAGCCATCCCGCGTCAGCCTTGCCGCGTTCGACAGCGTCATGCCGGACCCGGCAGCCGTCCATTCCCGTGCGTGATTTGTCCCCTGGCCGGGATCCAGTATGTCGGCAAACCGTCAGCCGTGGAAGGCGGTTCCGCCCATCGCAGCGGCCACGGGGCGTGGGGTACGGGCCGTGCGGCAAGCGCGCCGCAGCAAGCCCTTGCTGTCGATTCCCACTAGAATCGACGGGTTCAAGCCTCGATGTCCGGAGTTGCCATGAGTTCCCCCGCCAAGCACGTCCCCGCCAGCGCCCCGCAGGCCGAAACCACGCCGCTGCGCTTCGTCACCGCCGCCAGCCTGTTCGATGGCCACGATGCCGCCATCAACATCATGCGCCGGATCATCCAGGCGCAGGGCGCGGAGGTGATCCACCTCGGCCACAACCGCTCGGTGGAAGACGTGGTGCGCGCGGCGCTGCAGGAAGACGCCGACGCCATCGCGCTGTCGTCCTACCAGGGCGGTCATGTCGAATACCTCAAGTACATGGTCGACATGTTGAAGGAGCGCGGTGCCGCGCACATCCGCGTGTTCGCCGGTGGTGGCGGCACCATCACCCCGGAGGAAATCCGCGAGCTGCAGGCCTACGGCGTCGAGCGCATCTACCATCCCAACGACGGCATGAAGCTGGGCCTGGTCGAGATGATCGAGGACGTGATGGAGCGCACCCGCGTCGCGGTGGCCAAGCGCGTGGAAACCGCCGCCAGCCACGTCGACATCAACGACGAAATCTCCATCGGCCACATGCTTTCCACCATCGAGGAAAGCCGCTTCGCCGACGGCGAGCTGGAGCGCCTGCGCAAGGAGTGGAAACTCGCCGGCAAGCAAACGCCCGTGCTCGGCCTCACCGGCACCGGCGGCGCCGGCAAGTCCTCCGTGGTGGACGAACTGCTGCTGCGCTTCCTGCACGCGTTCCCCGAAATGCGCATCGCCGTGCTGGCGGTCGACCCCACCCGTCGCCGCTCCGGTGGCGCGCTGCTGGGCGACCGCATCCGCATGAATTCGCTGCGCAGCCATCGCGTCTACATGCGCTCCATGGCCACCCGCCGCCAGCACGCCGCCACCAGCATCGTGCTGCACGACTGCATCGACTTCCTGAAAAGCCAGCCCTACGACCTGGTCATCGTCGAAACCGCCGGCATCGGCCAGAGCGATTCGGAAATCGTCGACCTGGTCGATTTCCCCGCCTACGTGATGACCAGCGACTACGGCGCCGCCAGCCAGCTGGAGAAGATCGACATGATCGACTTCGCCGAGCTCATCGTGCTGAACAAGTTCGACAAGCGCGGCGCCGAAGACGCGCTGCGCGACATCCGCAAGCAGTGGAAGCGCAACCGCACCGCGTTCAACGTCAAGGACGACGACGTGCCGGTCTATCCCACCATCGCCAGCCAGTTCAACGATCCGGGCGTCACCTGGATGTTCACCAACCTGTGCCGGCTGATGCGCGAGAAAGTAAAAAGGGGTCAGAGTCATATTTCGGGCGAGAACGCAGCAAGCCATGGCGGTACGGAGTCGAAAAATGACTCTGACCCCTTTTTGCTTTCCTCCCCAGGCTGCAACTGGCAACCCCACCTCGACACCACCCTCAAATCCCCCCGCGCCACCGTGCTCATCCCCGGCGCGCGCGTGCGCTACCTCGCCGAAATCGCCGAGCAGGGCCGCGCCATCAACCAGGGCATCGAGACCCAGGCCGAGTTCGCCAGCAAGGCGCAGCATTACTACGAGTCGCTCAAGGAACTGGGTGACGAGGCGCTGCCGCAGCCACTGGACATGTACGCCAGCGACGCCCTGCACGCCGAAGGCGACCGTTCGCTGACCACCTTGCGCCAGCGCTACAACGCCGCGCTGAAGGAACTCAGCCACGAAGCCATCGAGCAGCTGCGCCACTGGCCCGCGCTGTTCGAATCGGTCACCGCCGAATTCAACGAATACAAGGTGCGCGACAAGGTCATCCGCGTCGACAACTACCGCGAATCCCTCAGCCACCAGAAAGTCCCCAAGGTCGCGCCGCCGAAGACCAAGGACTGGGGCGACCTGCTCACCTTCCTCGGCAAGGAAAACCTGCCCGGTCACTACCCCTACACCGGGGGCGTGTACCCGTACCGCCGCAGCGGCGAAGACCCCACCCGCATGTTTGCCGGCGAAGGCACGCCCGAGCGCACCAACCGCCGCTTCCATTACCTCAGCCAGGGCGGCGCCGCCACGCGCCTGTCCACCGCGTTCGACTCGGTCACCCTGTACGGTGAAGACCCGGCCCCGCGTCCGGACATCTACGGCAAGATCGGCAACTCCGGCGTCAACATCGCCACCCTGGACGACATGAAGAAGCTGTACTCCGGCTTCGACCTCAGCGCGCCCAGCACCTCGGTGTCGATGACCATCAACGGCCCCGCGCCGATGATCCTGGCGATGTTCATGAACACCGCCATCGACCAGAACGTGGAGAAGTACCTGCGCGAAGACGACGCCCGCTGGGCCGCCGCGCAAAAGAAGATCGATAAGCTCTACGAAGGCCGCCAGCGTCCGCAGTACCTGGGCGAGCTGCCCAAGGGCAACGAAGGCCTGGGCCTGGGCCTGCTCGGCGTCTGTGGCGACAACCTGGTCGATGCGGAAACCTACGCCCGCATCAAGACCGACACCCTGACCAAAGTCCGCGGCACCGTGCAGGCCGACATCTTCAAGGAGGACCAGGCGCAGAACACCTGCATCTTCTCCACCGAATTCGCGCTGCGCATGATGGGCGACATCCAGCAGTACTTCGTCGACCACAAGGTGCGCAACTTCTACTCGGTCAGCATCAGCGGATATCACATCGCCGAAGCCGGGGCCAACCCGATCAGCCAGCTCGCCTTCACCCTCAGCAACGGCTTCACCATCGTCGAGTACTACCTCGCCCGCGGCATGAGCGTGGACGACTTCGCGCCCAACCTGTCGTTCTTCTTCTCCAACGGCATGGACCCGGAATACACCGTCATTGGCCGCGTCGCCCGCCGCATCTGGGCCCGCGCCATGCGCGAGCGCTACGGCGCCAGCGCCCGCAGCCAAATGATGAAGTACCACATCCAGACTTCAGGCCGCTCGCTGCACGCGCAGGAGATCCAGTTCAACGACATCCGCACCACCCTGCAGGCGATGTACGCGCTGTTCGACAACTGCAACTCGCTGCACACCAACGCCTACGACGAGGCGATCACCACGCCCACCGAGGAAAGCGTGCGCCGCGCGGTGGCGATCCAGATGATCATCAACAAGGAGCTGGGGCTGAACTTCAACGAGAACCCGTGGCAGGGGAGTTACGTGGTCGACACGTTGACTGATCTGGTGGAAGAAGCCGTGTACAAGGAGTTCGAGGCGATCAGCGAGCGGGGCGGGGTGCTTGGGGCGATGGACACGATGTACCAGCGTGGGAAGATTCAGGAAGAGTCGATGTATTACGAGCACAAGAAGCATGATGGGTCGTTGCCGTTGATTGGCGTGAATACGTTCTTGCCGAAGGATCATGGCGGGGAGATCGCGACGGAGATCGAGTTGATTCGGTCGACGGAGGAGGAGAAGGGGGCGCAGATTGCTAATGTGCGGAGTTATGGGGAGGCTCGGAATGCGCTCGCGTCCGACAGTCTCAAGGTGCTACAAACGACGGCGCGGGAGAGGCGGAATGTGTTTGAGCAGTTGATTGAGGCGGTTAAGTACAACTCGTTGGGGCAGATTAGTCATGCGTTGTATGAGGTGGGTGGCGAATATCGTCGAAACATGTAGGATATTCCTTTAAAAATACGGAATTGGACACTCGCTAAATGGCGGATCACTCGTGGGTGGAAGACGCCTCGTCTAAAGACCTTTGGAAAATATTCACCCCTTCTGCCGCTAAGGACCTGGCCCGATCGCCAGTGGGACGAAGAACGAGAGATCTCTTGAGAGAGCTGCTCTTGAAGAGCGCGGGTCCGCAAAATCCCTGCATTGCCGATGTGTACGAAGCTGCATTCGCGCATCTGTCACGAAATCAACCTGCTGAATATTTCTACAAGAACGCGGTGCTTCAGCGAAGCGTATTGAGTAGCCACGGAAGCAGGCGGTCTCGAGTCTTTTTTGAGTTTCGCGCAGGAAAGTCAAAGCTAGATGCATTGATTGTCCGCGACTCTATGCACGCCTACGAAATAAAAACAGAGCTTGATCACTTTCGCCGGTTGCCTAGTCAGATTGCCGACTACCAGCAACGTTTTTCCCATGTCTGGCTTCTTACTAGTGAAAGGCAGGCGGCAAGGCTGGAGAGTCAAGTTGCGGACTCGGTCGGTATTGCGTACATGTCAAGTCGACGTACGTTTGAGATTTTGCGGGAGGCCTCTCGGGACACTGCTAATTTGCGAGCCGAATCAATACTTCAGTGTCTTCGCCGCAACGAGTATTTGAATGTGGTGCGCGAGTTCGGCTTCTCCGAAGCCGATATCCCGAATACGCTTGTATTTAGAGAGGCGATGAAATTTGCGGCGCACCTTGACCCTGAGGTAGTTCACGAGGCGACGCTTGCTAGATTGATGGACCGGCCCCGGCCGTTGTCGGTCACCGCGTTGATGAAGCTGCCGCTATATATTCGAGCTGCGGCAGTCGCATCCCGTTGCAGTGACGGAGATGTGGACATCATACTGGGTAACCTTGCAGGTAAACTCAATCACAAGGAGCGGGCGTGAATTACTATCCCTTTTTCCGTGGCAAGCAATATGAGTTAATTTGCCTTAGAGAGAATAGTGGTTTTGTCTCGAGGCAAGGATTCACGCCAGTCATCGAGCCTGTCAAAGAGGCGGCAAATGGGTTGCTCCGGACAATTGAGGCACTTAAGAAGGAGGAGGCTAGATTTCTTATCGTTGCTAATCCTTCAGTTGGCCACCATGCCCCTGAGTTGCCTGCGGATTTCGTGAGGGAAATAAGCGAGGCCATAGAAGGCTACGCTCTTGGCGGATGGGTTCTCCAGGTTCAAGAGTTTGATGATCTATTAAGAGTTCGCGAGTGGTTACGAGTCTCTCCAGGGTCGGCGATATTGCATCACGGCACGATGGCTGCCAAAGATGTAGTCGAGGCGGTGGGGGACGAGGATGGGACGAATCGCACCCATCTCTTCGGGGAGAAGTGCAGTCCGCGCTATCGCGGCGCTTTTCTATCAAACGAGAAGGTATTGCTCGAAGACGGATTCAATAAGACAAAAAATGCCGACTATCCAGATGTGGAGATTTTCTCCGAATTGCCGGTTACTTATCGCGAACAAGGCGCAACCGGCTTCGGTGACTACCTCATCGTAGGGAGCGACTACTCGGAGGGAGGCGGGGCGGCATATGCGGTTGCTATCCACATCACCTATGCCGATGTTGAAGACGACGGCGTCATTTACGTCAGACATTTCAAGTCGGACACCAATGACACCCCTACAGACCCCGCGGGGAAATTTAGAGAAGCGTTGACCAAGCTGGTTGACTACTGTGAGCGGGCGGGATCGAAGATTCCGCAGACTTCCGCGATCAAAGAATTTCAGAGATTGCATCAACATGGTCACTTCCCAGGCCTTGGGTACGTAAAGAAACTAAGCATGCAGCATCATCTCGAGATCATGGGGGCATAGCATGTGCTGCCCAAATTGCTTTGATGACGATTTTCTTTGCGGGTTCATCAGCGTAAACGCTGAGCGAGAGGGAGTTTGCGAATTTTGTGGCATGGACGATGTCCCGGTCATCGATTCGTCTCGCCTTGCC
The DNA here is from genome assembly GCF_054061035.1 of Rhodanobacter sp. TND4EL1. Classification (NCBI taxonomy): domain Bacteria; kingdom Pseudomonadati; phylum Pseudomonadota; class Gammaproteobacteria; order Lysobacterales; family Rhodanobacteraceae; genus Rhodanobacter; species Rhodanobacter sp. TND4EL1. Next base: position 874,596 of record NZ_JBSSDT010000001.1, on the reverse strand, counting down.
CCATACTTCGAGCAAGTACTCGACGGATATACGGTTAAAGTGGACGGCCGCCCGCTATGGGATCTGTGGGCCGAGGACTGGGGATTGTTTGCTTCGCGCGCGAACCCGCGACGCATATTGGAGGCAGTTCTGGGTGGAATTGCTGGGGCCACATACGCCGCGCGCGAAAGCGCATCGGCGCCATCGAGCGAAATTTGGAGCAACTTGCGCAAGGAGTTACAAGAGGAGAACAGGTTCTTTCCAAAAAACGCACCGGATAGAGAGCTATTTCGTTCTCTGATGGAAAACTTGGTGCTTGAGGATGTTCCCGCACAGTTCTTTCGTGCGCGACTGATGAGGGATGTCAACCCATTCAAAATCGACCAGATGGGAGCTCCACCGGCCGAACTGGCTTCCGATGGTAGAGCAAATCCAATAGGTATTCGCTACCTTTACCTCGCTGATCATTTAGATACTGCCATCTCTGAGGTTAAACCGCCTAAGAGCGCTCTTGTCTCTTTGGCTGCCTTTAGAGTATCTCCAGGCGGCGGGCTAAGGTTGATTGATCTGACTCATCCGCGTTTGACCATATCACCCTTCAGGGTCGCGTCATCCTCTATTACGGATGTGCGCGCCTCAATGTCATTTCTGGAAGCGCTTGGGGAAGAGCTCAGTGTTCCAACTCAGCCCTATCGTGCTACGCGAGACTATCTGGCTAGCCAATATTTGTGCGAGTTGATCAAGGTGTCAGGTTACGATGGAGTAGTCTACAAAAGCTCCTTAGCAGAAGGACGCAACTTCGCGTTCTTTGATGTGTCGACATGCGAGCCTTACGGTGACGTATCGGTCCATAGGATCATTGACGTAAAAGTTGAATCGGAGCAGCTTGAGATAAGAAGGGAAATGGGGTGAGGTTCCTACAAATGCTTCTGCGTAGCTGAAAAAGGGTATCAGTGCGGTGCGATAGAAAAGGCTTTCAGCTCCATTTGATCCTGCTTTTTGAAGTAGCAAATGAAATTGCCCCCTTTTTTTACGTGTTGGCTCGGCCAGCATTTTACTTTGGATCTAGCATGGCTTAAGTTTTAGTCAAAAATGGGTACTCAAGGGAGTAGTGATGGCCAGGCAGGAAGATACGGCAGTACCACTTCCAAAACTGGTGGCCGTGCTGGATCCAGCAGTCAGGAGATCGGTGCGCCAAAGGTTTGACGCGATGATGCGGGAGTTTAAGTATCTACAAGTAAACCGCGCAGACGATTTCACTTATTTGAGTGGCAAGGGCTGGACAGGCCAGAAACTAGAGGTGTTGTTCCTTCTGAATAGCTTTTATCAACTAGCTATTGGCCCCCTTCGTGCGTCCGCGCGATCGACTGCTGGCCTCGGCGCGACAATTCCAATCTTTCACGGGGCGGATTTGTTTGACAACTCAAGAGCTTATGAAGTTAGCCAGATGGTTGGTGCCTACAATTCGCTCTTGGAATCGTTGAAGATAAAAGCTGACTGGATGACGAAGAATACAGCAGGTGATCTTGTCTACTGGGTCACGAGATCGGAGCGCGAGCGGGAGGGGGTCATCTATGAGCGGCGTGAAGAGCCAGACCAAGGCGGCGAAAAGTAGGCCGTTGATTAAGTTGAAGCCGAAGCTGAAAACCAAAGGTTCAGCTGTTGATGCGACAACTGCCGCCTGGGTTAAACAGGCTGAGTCGTTGTCGAAAGCATTTGCATCGAGATACAAGGTGCTTATTCATTCTACTGATAGGCAGTTATCTGCTTCCTTCGAGATTGGATGCTTTCACGCGTTGCTTCAGTATTACGAGATTCAAGGCTATAAAATCAAACCGGAAAATCTAATTGATGGAAATTATCGCTATCTCACCACGCCGTCAGGAAACCCTGATAATTTTTCTCACGTAGCTTTAAAAGGTTTGGACGGTGAATTTGAGCTTCGGCAGCAGGTTCGTATCGAATCGCATGTGGATCCGGAAATTTGCTTTACTCCTGATTTATTGGTTCTCACCAAAAACGCGAGTGTTGGGGCCCAAAAGAGATTAGATTTTGCTGGGGGAAAACGCTCCTTTTTTAAGGTGTCCAGTGTAGATGTTGTTGCTGCGCACGAATGTAAGTCAACAAATCCATTCCCTGAGCTTCTTGTTTCCTTCATCGGGATGCTTGTGGCTGCTCATGCGTGGTATCCGTCGGGTGGTCACGCCGTTCTAACTAAGGGATCTGGGCACATGGCTCCGACTTTGTTCGTAGGTGGCACGGCCAAACCTTTGTACTTAAAAATGATTAGGGCGATGCAGAAGTGTTATGGGATGAACATCGTCTGTGGCCTGCACGAAGGAACTTGGGATCTAAAAGGGGCAGATAACCGCCTCACTTGGAGCTAAGTAAACCTCAGGAATAAAGGGAATAAAGGGGACGTGGCTGAAAAAGGGGTCAGGTTCTGGGAATTAAAGAATTAAAGGGGACGTGGCTAATTAAATTCCTGCTTGGGCTGTCACTGGGCGATAGCGCGCGGCGGCCTTCCACGCGGGCGAATCGCGGCGGGGCGTCCGAGGGTGGTTTCCACCATGCGCTGGAAGCGGCCGTCGCCGAGGGCGCGTTCCTGGCTGGCGTACGCGCGCAAGTGCTGCAGGTCATCGGGTGCGATGCCCGCATCCAGCCATTGTTGATAGGCGTGGGCGCGTTCGATTGGGTCGCTTCCCATGGCGAGGTAGAGCGGGTGGGGTGTGACAAGTGGGTCGCGGGCCCTGGCCAGATGCGTGTGGACGCTCGACCAGCGGTAGTCATGCGGCGCCTGGACCATGGCCGCGCGTACCGGGTTGAGCTCGATGTAGCGCATGACCGTCAGCAGGTAGCGTTCACTTTGCACCAGGCAGGACTTGAAGCGTCCTTGCCAAAGTGCGCCGCAACGCCGGTGCCTGAGATTGAATGCCTGCACGTAGGACTGGCCGACCCAGCCCATGGCGCGTGACAATGTCCCAACCGTATTTGGCGTGACCAGCAGGTGGAAGTGGTTGTCCATCAGGACGAACGCATGCAGGTCAATACCATGATCGCGGGAATTAAAGGGGACGTGGCTAATTAAGTTCCTGCTTGGGCTGTCACTGGGCGATAGCGCGCGGCGGCCGTCCACGCGGGCGAATCGCGGCGGTGCGTCCGAGGGTGGTTTCCACCATGCGCTGGAAGCGGTCATCGCCAAGGGCGCGTTCCTGGCTGGCGTACGCGCGCAAGTGCTGCAGGTCATCGGGTGCGATGCCCGCATCCAGCCATTGTTGATAGGCGTGGGCGCGTTCGATTGGGTCGCTTCCCATGGCGAGGTAGCGCGGGTGGGGTGTGACAAGTGGGTCGCGGGCCTTGGCCAGATGCGTGTGGACGCTCGACCAGCGGTAGTCATGCGGCGCTTGGACCATGGCTGCGCGTACCGGGTTGAGCTCGATGTAGCGCATGACGGTCAGCAGGTAGCGTTCACTTTGCACCAGGCAGGACTTGAAGCGTCCTTGCCAAAGTGCGCCGCAACGCCGGTGCCTGAGGTTGAATGCCTGCACGTAGGACTGGCCGACCCAGCCCATGGCGCGAGACAGTGTCCCAACCGTATCGGGCGTCACCAGCAGGTGGAAGTGGTTGTCCATCAGGACGAACGCATGCAGGGCAATACCATGATCGCGGAATGCTCTGCGGAGCAGGCGTCTGAAGTGATAGTGATCGTCCGCATCGAGGAAGATCGCGCCCTTGTTGATACCGCGCTGCGTGACATGCAGCGGGACACCTGACAGTTCGAGACGCGGCAGTCGTGGCATGGTAGTCGCTGGGGGAGTACAGGCTGTCACTGTGCTGTAGGCGACAGAATAGATCTGTAGGCGGGTACGCCCGTCGTCGGCAGGCAGGGGCTTAATTGGCCACGTCCCTTTTTTTCTAATTGGCCACGTCCCTTTTTTTCGCAAGTGGCGCAGCAAGTTCGGCGGCATGGATGCGTCGCTGATGTCCCAGCTCAAGGAGCTGCAGGACGAGAACCGACGCCTGAAGAAGATGTACGCCGATGCGCAGCTCAGCGCCGAGCTGCTGAAGGAGGCCATGGCAAAAAAATGGTGAGGCCATCTCAACGCCGGGGGATGGCCCGATGAGCAGTGGAAAGCGGGCGCACGAGTATCCGGCACGCCTGCCAGACGTTCGTCTTGAGCGAGACCGGCTACCGCTACCAGGCCAAGGCGAGCGCGGAGAACGCGCGCATCGCAGATTGGCTGGTCCGCCTGACCACGGCCTATCGCGATTGGGGTTTCGGTCTGTGTTTCCTGCACCTGCGTAACGTCAAAGGGTTCGGCTGGAACCACAAGCGGGTCTACCGCATCTATCGGGAGCTGGAATTGAATCTGCGCATCAAGCCCAGGAAGCGCATCGTGCGCGAGCGGCCCGAGCCGCTTGCCGTGCCCGGCACCATCAATCAGGTGTGGTCGATGGACTTCATGCACGACCAGCTCAGCGACGGGCGCAGTTTCCAAAACAGGGGTCAGAGTGCACTTTCTGATGTTCGCTTCTGGAGCGTTTTCCGCGGCCGCCCGATCTTGGCCGGTCCCGCACGGCGCGAGAGTTGCGCTTCGACAGCGGTGCGGAAGTGATCGGAACCCAGGGCGTGTTGGCGATGAAGGTGGGTGCGGATGGCGTCGAGATGATCTTGGGACAGGTTTTCCATGGCGATGGCGCGGTACGCGCGATGTCGCTCTTGGTCTGTTCTGCCCAACGCCAGATAGGTCGGGTGCGGATGGATCAGCGGGTCGTCGTGGCCGAACGCATTGTGTGCGTGGCTTGACCACGGGTAGTCCAGCGGGTCGGCAGTCATGCGCGCACGGACCGGGTTCAACTCGATATAGCGGTAGCAGTGCAGCAGGTAGGTTTCCCGATCTACCAGTGATGACTTGTAGCGGCCTTCCCATAACGTGCCGGTGCGCCGGTAGCGATCGTTGACGTAACGCACGTAGCGCCGCCCCAGAGATTGCATCACCCGCGCGATCTGTCCGCTGGCGGCGGGCGTCATCAACAGATGCACGTGATTGGTCATCAGCACATACGCATGGACGTAGCAGCCTTCGCGCAGCGAGATTTCGCGCAAGTCTTGCAGGTAACGCACGCGATCCACGTCGGTAAAGAAGCACGGCTGGCGATCATTGCCACGCTGGACAACGTGCTGAGGGATATGAGCGAGGTCGAGTCGTGGTTGGCGGGGCATGGCGGCTTCCGTGCGGGCAGATCGCCAGTGTTCCAGCGCAATCGGTCGCGAGCTGCCGGGGCATACCACGGCATTTCGTCGGAAAGTGCACTCTGACCCCGGTTTCGGCAGACGCCGATGGGCATCAGTCAGAACGCCTTGGCGCGCGCGGCTGGCGTGCCGCCACGCCGCATCAACGAAATCGTGCTCGGCAAGCGCGGTGTAACGGCGGATACCGCCGTGCGCCTGGCCGTTGCATTGGGGACCAGCGAACGATTCTGGCTTGGTCTGCAGGCTGATTTCGATCTGGAAGAAGCCCATCGCGCCTTGGGGAAGGCTGTCGAGCAGATCGAACGGATCGCCGCGTAGATACGTTCATCGGGTTCACCCCCGTTTTTGACAGGCGCTCGGAAACAGGCGACAGAGTCGACTTTCTACGGACCTCGTGCAATTGAAGTGCACTCTGACCCCTGTTTCGCTTTTAGCCCTGCCTCACGCGACACCAATATGGCCGCCAATGATTGCGGCCGGCCGAAGTAGAACCCCTGCCCCAGCTCGCAACCAAGTGTCACCAATGCTTCGCGCTGTTCCGACGTTTCGATGCCCTCAGCAACGACTTCCATCCGCTGGGATTTCGACAACGCCATGATTGCACGCACCACCGCGGTCGTGCTCCGTTCCTCGTTGGCGCGCAGGTCGCTGACGAACGAGCGGTCGATTTTGAGCGTATGCATGCTGAATCGGTGCAGGTAGCTCAAAGATGAGTAACCGGTTCCGAAATCGTCCAGTGCAATCTCCACTCCGCTGTTGTGCAGTCGCCGGAATACGGCGGTGATCTGCTCAGGATTCTCCAGTAGCGCGCCTTCGGTCACCTCGATACGTACCTGGCGCGGGCTGATCCCGCAGGTCGCAATCAGATCGAGGAAGCGGACGTCGATTTCGGGGGAGCGGAAATGGCGTGGGGAGAAGTTGAGGTTGACGTATTGGCCGCGGCCCAGAAGCTGCGGGATCGCCCGCATGGCCCGCTCGAAGATCTGCCAGTCCAGCGCCTCCATCATCCCGCTCGCTTCTGCAACATGGAGGAAGGTGCCAGGCGCGAGGATGCCCTTGGCCGGGTGATTCCACCGCATCAGGGCTTCGTAGCCAACAATGCTGGCGTCGCCCAGCCGGACGATGGGTTGGAAGTGGGGAATGAACTCCTGCCGGGTCATGCCTCGACGCAAGTCGCTCTCTATTTCCAACAGAGACAGTGCCTGCTCGTGCAACAGCGAGTTGAACAACTCGAAGCGATGGCGCCCGCCCGACTTGGCACGGTACATGGCGATGTCGGCGTCGCGCAGGATGTCCTCGGGCGATGTGTAGTGCGATGCGTACATTGCTATGCCGACGCTGGCGCCGGTGAACAGTTCCTTGCCCCCGATGCGCACGGGTTCGCTCAGCGAAGCGAGGATCCGTTGCGCCATATGCACGGAGCCATCGGTGCCGTCGACCTCCATGTAGACGGCGAACTCGTCTCCGCCAAGACGTGCGACCATGTCGCTCCCGCTACGCACGCAGTCCGAGAGGCGACGTGCAACTTCTTGCAGCAGCTCATCGCCGACAAGATGGCCGACACTGTCGTTGATGACCTTGAACCGGTCCAGGTCGACGAAAAGCACGGCAAAATCGCAGCCCGGCTCGCGTTCCCGCTGCCCCATCGCCCGCATCAGCCGGTCGCGCAGGTAGGCCCGGTTTGGAAGGCCGGTGAGGGAATCATGCATGACCTGGTGTTTGAGGCGCTGTTCGATGCGCTCGCGCTCTTCGATCTGCTCGGACAATTCGGCCGTCCGTTCTTCAACGCGGCGCTCGAGGTCGCCGTAGGCATCCAGTAGCGCGGACGCGGCGCGCTGGCGTTCCAGTCCATTGACGATCTGGTAGGAGATGAAAGTCAGGATCTCGCGATCGCGCTCGGTGAAGTTGACGCCTTCACTGTAGCTCTGGACCGCCAGCAGCCCGACGACGCGCTCGCCCAGCACCAGCGGCACGCCGAGCCAGGCGACGCAATTATCACTGGTTCCCCGAAGCTCGCTACGCCTGTCGAGTTCCTCAACCAGTGCAATGTCGTCCGGATTGCGCATATCCAGCTTGAGGGGCTTTCCGTAGCGCATGCCGTATTCGGTGATCCCGATCCCGAGGGGCCGGCTGGTCGGCTTGGTGTCGAACTGGTCCACGAAGTACGGGAACTCAAGCATCTTGCCGTCTTGCGAAAGCATGGCGATATAGAAGTTCCGGGCATCGAAGAACTCACCGACGACCTGGTGCACCGCGCCGTAGAACGCGTCAAGATTCCTTGCTGTATGCGAAAGCTCAGCGATGCGGAACAGCGCCTTCTGGACCCGTACGCTGTGCTCGAGTTCCTCGGTGCGCTGAGCCACGCGGCGTTCCAACTCTTCCTTGGCCAGCTTCCGGTCCACGGCGGTGACGATGTGGCTACCCACGTACGTGAGCAGTGCCTGGTCGCCGGGCGTGTAGCGAGGCCGCTCCACGTAGCTCTGCACCACCAGCACGCCACGCACCACATCGCCAACGATGGCAGGGACTCCCAGCCAGTCAAAGCAGTCCATTCCAATATCGCGCGCCGGCCGCCCAAGCTGGGCATCGATTTCGTCCAGCGTTCCCATCAATGGCTTGCCATCACGGACGAGGTGCCAGGTGAGTCCACCCTTCATCACCGACATCGGGATGAACTCGTTCGCGTCCCGCACGATGGGATCGGTCGTGTCCTTGAGATAGATGAAGCGAAGCGAGTCTTGTTGCTCGTCGTAGAGCGCAATGTAGAAGTTCTCGGCATACATGAAACGCCCGACGATGGCGTGCAGTTCATGCAGCATGTCACCCAGGTCCATCTCCGAACTGGCCATGTCCGCGATCGCGAACAGTGCCGACTGCAGTTGCTCCGAATGGGTGCGCTGCCGCTCCGAATCGGCGACGTGGCATTTTTCGAACATGGTCTCGGCCAGCGGTCCAAGCAGTTCCGCCAGCTCCCCAATGCGTGGCCGCGAGTCGTCGCTTCCATCGCAAACAACGTTGAACTCGGAACGGCCCGGGTCAGAATAGATGACGCACGCGATCCGCTGCCGTTCCTCGTCCGCCGACCAGCCAGTTCCTTCTCGCGCACGTCGGGCCAGCTCCTGGTCAACTTCGCGGATGATCGACTCGTCATGAACCTCCGCAACGAGCGATGCAATCCGCCAGCCGACCAGCACGTTGGCCAAGCCCTCACCTTCGAGGAACTCGGCTGCAATACGTGCAAAGGCACCCATGTCGGGCGCCCCGCCCAAGCGCTTCACCAGCTGGCCGATACGCCGTTCGCGTGTGATCGCCTCGGCCGAGACAGGAAAACGCACGACTGACACCATTACCCGCTCCCCGTCATTGCTGAAGCGTCAAAGCACGCCTGCAGCCTTTAACCAGTTATCGGCCAAGCTCGGAATTCTTGACAAGAACGGGGGAAAAAGCTGGCTTGGGAAACAGGGGTCGGAAAACAGGGGGTCAGAAAACAGGGGGCAGAGTCGACTTTCCACCAGCGAAAACAGGGGTCAGAGTCGACTTTCCACGGGCCTCGTGCAATTAAAGTGCACTCTGACCCCTGTTTTTTCGGGTGACAGGTTCATGCCCTTGATCGCGCCACCAAGGGTGATTGGCGTCGTCTGGCAGTCGCAACTCAGGTCGTAGCGAAGCACCTGGGTGCCGTTGGCGATGTAGATCATCTGCCGCGCCGTGTCGATGACCATATCGGTGCGATTGGGTGCCGCGATGAAAGTCCCGTCTGCCCATGCCGCACTGGCGCACAGCGCCATGGCCGTCGTGAAGACGGCAGCGATCAAACGATGCATATTTTCCCCCTGAGTCCCTTTGCCGAAAGTAACCTTCCGCGCGTCCCCTCGTCGCTCCGGCATCCCGCGACCGGGCTGCCGAGAATACTAGTCTCTGGTCACGATGTTGGGTAGGGTCCAGTCAGCTGTGACGGGCTGGTGCGTGTTGGAAAGAAAGGCGTCCGTCAAACCTGGAGCATCTCAGAGACATTATTCGCAAGGTGTTGATTGACTAAGGGAAGGGGGTTGGTGGGAAAACCTCAGACTGTGCTCCCGGTTTCGGTGGTCTCCGGTTTCGGTGAGCCACCGCCTTCATGGTGACAAGAAAGATAAGGGGACGTGGCTAATGGGATCTTTCCCTCGCGCGGCCCGCCCTGAGCGTCCCCGAGTGGTTTCCATGTGCTGGAAGCGTTCGTCGCCGAGCGCGCGAAACCGTTGCAGATGAAGTTGAATTCCGCGGGTGCTATTTCAGACTTGCTACTGCCACCTCGGGCTTCATGTGCTTACCTCTCTGCCGGGCACCGTCTTCTACTTCATTGCGCAGTTTTGAGCATCTCGTCGAGGCGGGTGTAGCTGTGCTCCATGCCGTCGGTCATGCCGGTGGAGACTGCATCTTCACGCGCCTGCTTCGACGCAAACGTCAGATTGCAGACGAGCGTGGTGACGCCGTCCTGCTCACTGAGTTCAAGTGACACGATGCATGGATCGCCCGTTGGCATGGCGAAGTCCATGTCGCCCGGGTCGAAGTATTGTTCGTGGGCCAGCCTGGATGGGGCGTCGACTTCGGTGAACGTACCGAGGAAGCCGAATCCGTTGCCGTCTTCGCGGTTTTTCCACTGCCATCGGTATTTGCCGCCGACGCGGACATCCATGTCGCACACCGGCATGTCCCAGCCGTCGTAACCCTGCCATTTCCGCACGAGTTCGGGGCGGGTATGCGCATCCCACACCAGTTGGCGGGGCGCGTTGAAGCTACGTGTGACGCGGACTTCACGATCACTGGGGAGTGTCACTTCTGCGGGTTTGGGCATGGTCTTCTCCATGGTGGTTCATCGTGGTTGCGCACCGCCATGAGGATGAAGGGCGGCATGTTGTCGCTATTTTTTTGCCTGTTTGCGCCTGGACGGTTTGGCCTGGAGTTCATCGAGCAACGCATCGAGACGCTGGTAGTTCTGTTCAAAAATTTCGCGGTAACGTTCGATCCAATCCACGGCCTCTTGCAATCGCTTCGGTTCCAGTTTGCGTGGGCGTCGTTGTGCATCGACGTCCATCGAGATGAGGCCGGCGCGCTCCAGCACTTTCAGGTGCTTGGAGATCGCTGGCTGGCTCACTTCCCGCGCCAGGGCGATGCAGTCAGTCTGCGTATTCGTCATGCAGGCGCACCCAACTCATGGTGCCGGCGTCCTCGTTGCGGCCCTTCGGAACGAGATCCAGCCAGTTGAACGCGCCGACCAGAAGTTCCACGCCGCGGTGGTACGTCGAGTAGGTGTGGAAGATCTCACCGGCATCGTCCCTGGCGAAGATGCTGACGCCGAACATGTCCGGACTCTTGGTGATGCCGGTAAGGCCGTAGTTGTAACTTGCGCGGCCCGCTGCGCGATCGGCTTCGGTGAACGAGACGCCGAAGTCGTAGTTGAAGGCGCTTTCTCCGGAGGATACCCAGGGGAAGGTCCAGCCCATGCGTCGCCGAACCTCTTCGATGCGTTCCACCGGCGCGCGCGACACGGCCGCGAAGGCGAGGTCGGCATGCTCGAAATGCCGGCGCGCGGCATCGACGTGATCCATCAGCAATGAACACCCCGGACAAAGATGGTGCGAGTCGGGGGCAAGCATGAAGTGGTAGATCGCGAGCTGGCTTTGCTGTCCAAACAGGTCGCTGAGTTCGACGGTGCCCTCGGGGCTTTGGAACGTGTAGCGCTTGTCGAGCTGCACCCAGGGCAGGCGGCGTCGCTCGGCATGCAATGCCTCGAGCTGGTGGGTCATGGCGCGTTCTTTCTCGAACAACGCCTTGCGGGCTTCCAGCCATTTTGCGCGCGTGGTGATGGTGGGAGCGTTCATGGGTTGTCCCCTCCCACAGGGCGGTTGCAGTTGACCATCCACTTGGCACCGAAGCGATCGGTGAGCATGCCGAAACGCAAGGCCCACGATGTTTCGGCGATCGGCATCGTCACCTGTCCACCTTCGCTGAGCGCCTTGAATGCGCGCTCGGCTTCAGCCGGTTGCTCGACGGTCAGCGACACCGCGTTGCCATGGATGCCGGGGTACGGCTCGGCGGTCGGTCCGCACCAGTCGGAGCCCATCAACACGGCGTCGCCGACTTCCAGTCGCACATGGGCGACAAGATCGCGGGCTTCTGCCGGCAGTGTTTCGTTGCCGGGCATTTCGCCCATGGTCACCTTCATCGTGACCTTGCCGCCGAGGGCGCGGGCATAGAAATCGAACGCCTCTGCGGCGTTGTCCTTGAAGAAAAGGTAGCTGACCAGGTTCATGCGAGTTTCCTCTTGCGGGACGGAAGTGGACTGAACGACGGCGTGACGGAAATCGATCGCCCCGGCTCAGGCGGCGACGGTGATTTCGGGAAACGGTTCGCGCCATGCGTCGATTTCGCACAGCGTTTCGTGCCAGCGTTGGACGGCGGGGAATTCGGTGAGCGGGATGTGCGCGGGTTCGGCATAGGGCAGGGTGATGGCGAGCGCGAAGTCGGCCACCGTGAGCGCTTTGCCGACCAGCCAGCGACGACCTTGCAGATGGCTTTCGAGGATCGCGGCAAGCCGGCGGAACCCGTCCTGCGCGCGCGTCACCGCCCCGGCATCGGGCTCACCAAGATTGAAGCGCGGCTTGATGATGTATTCGACGTAGAGCTGGCTGACCACCGGATTGAATTCCTGGCCCGCCCAGCTCAGCCAGCGCAAGGCCTCGATCTGGCGATCATCCTGCGGCCACAGGTCCGAGTCCGCGCGCGCGGCCAGATGGCACATGATCGCGTCGGCCTCCCACAGCACGCGCGTGCCGTCGACGAGCGTCGGCACCTTGCCGTTGGGGTTGAGTGCCAGGTATGTCGGCGTCTTGTGCTCGCCGCGGCCAAGATCGACATACGCGTACTCGATTGGCGACTGCAGATATTTCGCGACCGCGCAGACTTTGCGCGGGGAAGTGACATCGAACCAGTAAAGTTTCATGGGGCGTCTCCTCGAATGCCGTGAAACGGCGGTGGTTTTCTGATACGGGTGCGGGCATCACTCGCCCTGCGGGGGCAGTGGCATCACGCATGGCCCGCCGGCAAGGCGATGCAGGCTTGCCGCGGCGGGTTCGCCGATGTCCTTGAGCAGCCGTTGCTGGGTGGCGCTCCAACTGGGCATGGCTGCAACGAGCGTGCGATTCCCCTTGCGGGTGATCGTGGCCACGCGCGAACGCGCATCGGCGGGATCAGTGCGCAATGTCACCCAGCCGTTCTGTTCGGCGAGGGCAAGGTTGCGGGTCAGGGTGGTGCGGTCAGCGGAGAGAAGCTCGGCCAGTTCGCCGATGGCCTTCGATCCGGCCAGATGCAGCGCCGACAGCAAAGTGAACTGGGTGGCGCGCAGGCCATGTGGCCGCAATGCCTGGTCGAACTCGCGCGTGATGGTGCGGGCCGCGCGTCGCGCCGCGAGGCACAGGCAACGGGTGGTGGCAAAGAGGGCGGCGTCGGGCGTCATGGCGTATAGGTGTATATGCACATAAATGGACAGTCAAGTACCGCTTTCCGAGGCTGCGGTTGCCTGAATTGCCACCACGATGGTCCCGTCCTGATACCGCGGCGGAATGGAGGCACCCGCCGCGCTAGTCGCGCCCAGCCATTCGGCGAGGCGCGTCCGAGGCGGTGGTGTGTGAGGATGGGCTTGATTGGCCACGTCTTCTTCGGCTGTTTTCGCCGTCACGGCTGCTTCGCCCCGATCCAAAAACAGGGGGAAGGGTGCACGTTGATGGTGCGAGGTCCCTGGAAAACCGATTCTGCCGCCTGTTCCCGAAACCGCCGCCATCGCGGCCGATGGGCTCATCATCTGGCCCAGCTCGCACACTCAAGGGCTGGACTGGATGCTGGCGCTTCGGTGAACATAGCCGACACATGCCTGCCCATTCCACGCTGTCCGGACAACTGCTGCAGCTGCTGCCCGAGGCGGTGGTGCAAACGGACGCGTCGTGGATCATCACCTATTTGAATCCCGCCTGGCACAAGCTCACGGGCCATTCGGTGGATGGGGCGCTGGGCCAGTCCCTGCTTGATTTTGTGCATCCCGACGACATCGGCACCTTGCGATCAGGCATGCCGGTGTTCCGGCTGCGCCTGGCAAACTCGGACTATCGCTGGATGCGTTTGCAGCTTCAGCCGGAGTCCGACGCAGCGAATCGGGTGATCAGTCGGCAGGGCGTCCTGATCGAGATCACCGAGATCACCGAACAGGTCTTGATGGAGGTCCGTCAACGCTTCCTGCGGCTGCTGGAAACCATCGACGGTGTCGTCTGGGAAGCCGAGCTCGGCGTGGGCAACACGTTCCTGAGTCCGCAGGTCGAGCGGCTTTTCGGCTACACGGTGGAAGAGTGGCGCTCCGACCCGCGTTTCTGGCGGCTGCATGTGCATCCCGATGACTTGCCGGCGGCGCTGGTCATTGACGATGCCGCGTACAACGCGACGCACAGTTATGCGTACGAGATGAATTACCGGCTGATGGCCAAGTCCGGCAAGGTCGTATGGGTGCGCGACCTGTGTCGCGTGGTTGTCGACAAGGGGCGGCCGAATCGCATGATCGGCCTGATGATCGACGTGACCCGGCAGAAAAGCACCGAGCTCGAGCTGGTGCAATCCGACGACCGTTATTCGCTGGCCACTCGCGGATCCAATGACGGTATCTGGGATTGGAACCTGAAAACGGACGTCCTGCATGTGTCCCAGCGCTTCCATGAGATTGTCGGGCTGAGCGACACCGGCAACCTGCATGAGGGCGGCTGGCACTTTCTCCAGCAGCTCATGGACCCGGATGACCATGAGCGCGTGCAGACCGCGTACCGCCGGCACCTGTCCGGCCACCGCCCGAACTTTTCAGTGGATTTTCGCGCTCGTCTCGGATCGGGCCGATTGGTGTGGGTCAATTGGCGCGGGGTCGCCCAGTTCGAAGACGGCATGGCCGTGCGGATGGCCGGATCACTGAGCGATCTGGCGGAACGCGGCAGTTCTTACGACGCCTTGACCAACCTGCCCGGGCGGCCGTTGTTCCGCGCTCGCCTTGAGCACGCCATCGCGCTGCAGCAAGACGCGGCTTCGAAAGGTGATGACGCGCTGACACGACACCACTCCACGATGTTCGCCGTGCTGCTGCTGGACCTGGATCAGTTCAAGGCCGTCAATGACACGCTGGGACATCATGCGGGCGACCAGTTGTTGCAGCAGGTGGCTCGCCGGCTGGAGTCCTGTGTACGGGCTGTTGATCTGGTCGCCCGCATGAGTGGCGACGAGTTCATCGTGCTGCTCGAGTCGGTCGATCAGGCCGGTGCCACTGACCGGGCCCGACAGATTGCGGGGGCGCTGGCGGCCCCCTATCAGATCGGCATGAACAGCGTGACCAGCGGAGCAAGCATTGGCGTGGTCAGCAGCCAGGCCGGTTTCGCGACAACCGATGAGTATTTGCGTGCCGCAGACGTCGCCATGTATCAGGCCAAGAGCGATTCGCTGGGCGTGTGCGTTCACTCGTAAAAAGCGTCATCGGGTGCCCGCATGACGACACGGTCACCAAGGGAGTGATGCGGCGTTTGCCTGGGCCTTTCGGTGGGTGCACGGCGTGTCACCGGGCGCTATCGGAAAGAGGCTCGTGACTTGCGCAAGCGTCACGGATTCCGTTCAACGAGTTTGAGCTGGTTTGAAGTGGGTGGCGTACACCGCTCATGCTCGATGGCGGGTTCAAGCCGTTCAGGCATTCGGCTCAAGGTAAGCGGCAAGTTCGTCGGGTGAGCCGGTAGGGAAGGCCTCTTTCAGATAGTCCACGAAGGCGGATACGCGCGCGCTCAACAGTCGCCGTGATGGGTAAAGCACCCACAACGCAATGTCGGTGCCCTGCACGTCGCCCCAGTGCTGCAGCGTGCCTGCCGCCAGATCATGGCTGACCAGGGAGATGGGCAGCTGCGCCGCTCCGACGCCGGCCCGCACGGCGTCCCGGACCATCACCAGCGATGACAATCGAAGTATCGGCTGGATGGAGATGCGTGATTTTCCAGTGGCTGTCATCACCTCCCAGCTTGTCGGTTGCGCGCCAACGCCGCGCACCACCGCGGGCGCGGACTGGCCTGCTTCGGGCCGTGCCAGATCCTGCCTGGCGACGACCACCAACCGGTCGTGCAGAAAGATGCGTCCTATCAGGTTCTCGTCGGCATCCGGGTTGACCCGGATGACCAGGTCATACCCTTCCTCCACCAGGTTGACGGCGCGGTCTTCCGTCGTGACCTCCAGTCGCACCTCGGGGTGTTTCAGCGCGAACCCCGCCGCAATTTTCCCCATGGCGGTCTGCGATATCAGCAAGGGAGCGCTGATGCGCAACCGGCCGCGGGGTTGATCGCCTCGCGACGCGATGTTGGCGACCACCTCATCGATTTCGCTCATCAGCGCGCTCGTTCGCTCATAAAGCGCGCGACCTTCCTCGGTGAGTTTCAAGGAACGCGCGCCTCGCTCGAACAGGCGCAACCCGAGCGAGGCTTCCAGCTGGGCGACTCGGCGCGAAAGTGTCGCCTTGGGGCGACCGCTGGCGCGCACGGCTGGTCCAAACCCGCCATGGCGGGCCACCAGGTTGAAGTCGGACAGCGCGAGGAAATCCATCATGGTTTCACCAGTGAGACATTGGGTACCAATATAAGGTCTATCGGCCCACTTGTGAGCCGCGGATAGTTCTCCTGTCCCTTCAACGCACAGGAGAAACACCATGACTATTCTCGTTACAGGCTCTACCGGAAACATCGGCCGCCAGGTCATCGATCAACTCGCCAGACGCGGCGCCGACGTGCGCGCCCTGGTGCGCGATCCCGCCAAGGCGGATCTGCCGGCAGGCGTCACCACGGTGCAGGGCGACTTCCTCGATGTCGATTCGCTGCGCAGCGCGTTTGATGGCGTATCGACGCTTTTCCTGCTCAACGGCGTCGTGCCGGATGAGTTCACCCAGGCGCTTGTCGCGCTCAACGTGGCCCGCGAGGCCGGGATCAAACGGGTCGTCTATCTCTCGGTCATTCACAGCGATGTCTACGTCAACGTGCCGCACTTCGCGGGCAAGTTCGGCGTCGAACGAATGATCGAAGCGATGGGATTCAGCGCCACGATTCTGCGCCCTGCGTATTTCATGAGTAACGAACTCACCATCAAGGATGTCGTCCTCGGCCACGGTGTCTATCCGATGCCGGTCGGCAACAAGGGGCTGGCCATGGTGGACACCCGCGACCTTGCCGAGATCGCTGCGCTGGAGCTTCTGCGTCGCGAGCAGTCCGACGCGCTTTTGCCCTCGACCACGCTCAATGTCGTCGGCCCGGACACGCTGACCGGCGATGACGTGGCGGCTATCTGGTCCGAGGCGCTGGGTCGCACGATCGCCTACGGCGGTGACGACACCGCCGCCTTCGAACAGAACCTGCGCCAGTTCATGCCGGCGTGGATGGCGTTTGACATGCGGCTGATGACCGAGCGCTTTCTCAGCGACGGCATGGTTCCCGAGCAAGGCGACGTGGCGCGGCTGACTGCGCTTCTGGGCAGGCCGCTGGACACCTATCGCGAACTCGTCTCCGGCATCGTCGCTGCCGCCTGATGATCAAGAACCAGGGAGAATCACCATGATTTATTCCACCGCCACGGTTCCGGTGAACCCGGAAGGCGAAGCGAAGCTGACCCGAGCGCAAGCGTGGGCCGGGCTGGAACTCAAGGCGCGCGATGCGCGCCAGTTTCTCCCCGCAGGTCTGTGCACGCGCTGCGAAGTCACGGAAGAAACGGCCACGCACTTGGTGCGCGAAGCCACGATTGCCGGCGGTGATCTGCGCGAGATCATCACCGTCGAACCCGAGCGCAAGGTCACCTTCTTTCAGGCGACCGGTCCGCGCGAAGGAGCGATCGTCAACGAATTGTTTGAAGACTCCGACGGCGAGTTGCAGCTGCGCTTCTACTGCTACCTCGGACTTCGCGGCAAGCAGCCCGGCGGCGTCGAGGAACAGGCCGAGCAGGCGCTTTTCGACAGTGACAAGGGCTACAAGGCAGCGTTGTTGTCGACGCTCAAACATATTCGCGAGTTGGCGGCGGCGGGCAAACCTCGCCTGCCGCATGCCTCGTCGTCGAACGCGCCGAACCAGAATGACCTCAAATAGCGCGGACGTGACGGGCTGAATGGTGTCCCGCGCGCCTGCTGCCAAAGCAGGAATGAGAGTGCACGTTCTGATGTCTGCTTTTGGAGCGCGGCTGACGATCATTGCCGAGCTGGACGACGTGCTGAGGGATGTTGGCGAAGTCGAGTCGTGGCTGGCGGGGCGTGGCAGCTTCGGTGCCGGCAGAACGCCAGTTTTTCCGCGAAATCGTTAGTGATCTGTCGCGCCGCTCCACGACGTTTCGTCGGAAAATGCACTCTGACGCCGGCTCCGGGGTAGTGCTGTGCGCATCTCAACCTGATCTTCTTCCGCCCATGAACATCTGGCAGTGCGGGTTGATGCTGATTCGAGGCCTTCAGACTTCATTTGCGTCCTGGCCTGTTGGTTCGACGCACGGCTTCCTTCGGAAAGCAGTGAGGGTTGCCAAGCAGCTCGACCAGCCGCGACTCGCATGGGGACAGGTCATGGCCCCGACGTTGCGAGATCACGAACGTGAGCGGACCGAGGTGCCAGGCGCGACGCTCCAGTTCGACCAGCTCTCCACTGGCCAGGTCCGCGCCGACGAGGTGTCGTGGCAGGTGTCCCCAGCCCAGTCCGGCCTTGAGAAGATCACGCTTGGCGCCGAGATCGTTGACCAGCCACAGACGCTTGCCGGCAACACCCTGCTGGGTCTTTTCCGCTTGCGGCTGGTTGTCCGTGACGACGATCTGGACATGCCGGCCAAATTCGTCCGCCGGGATCGGTTTCGAGTTCGACGCCAGCGGATGGGAAGGCGCGCACAGCGTCACCATTTGCGTCTCGCAGAGCCAGTGGCGTTCGATGGCATCCGGGTTCACCGCGGGCACGTTCTCGACCGTGACCGCCAGCGCACACACCTTTTCGAGCACCAGTCGCTCGCCGCCTTGCATGGTCGTGATGCGCAGGTTGATCGCTGCGGTGGGGAACTCAGCCTGCAAAGTCCGCAAACCGTCGATCAGGTGGGCGCGGGGGAAGTAGACATCGATCGCCACCGAAAGCTGGGGCGCTCCGGCTTGGGCGATCGATCCCGCGCGGGTCTTCATTTCCTCCGTGCGTGAGATCACTGCCCGCGCGTCCGGCAACAGGCTGCGCCCCGCCGCGGTGAGTTGTGCCTTCCGTGTGTTGCGATCGAACAGTTCCACATCAAAGGCGCTTTCCAGTGCCTTGATCGCGTGGCTGATGGCCGACTGCGCGCGCCCGAGTTTCCGCGCCGCACCCGAAAAGCTTCCCTGATCGCATACGGCAACGAACGAACGCAGCTGGTTGATGGTGACGTTGTCGAGCATTGGCATCCAAAAAATAGATGGTATTAAGCGATATTTCGTCAATTGTCTTGATGTGTCAACGGGTCCATCTTGGTTTCAACTTCTACGCAGAACCAAGGACGCATCACATGAACAGACTCAACGGAAAGACCGCCGTGATCACCGGTGGTGCCACCGGCATCGGCCGTGCTGCCGCCAGGCGCTTCATCGAGGAGGGCGCTTTCGTCTTCATCTTCGGCCGCCGACAAGAGGCGCTCGATACCGCGGTGGCCGAGCTCGGGTCCAACGCCCGTGCGGTACAGGGCTCGGTCTCCGACCTGGCCGACCTGGACCGACTCTACGCGGCGGTGAAGGCCGAGCGCGGAACACTCGACATCGTCTTCGCCAATGCCGGGACGGGAGGCCTGCTTCCGCTCGGCCAGATCACCGTCGAGCAGATTGACGAAACCTTCGAAACCAATGTGAAGGGGACGATCTTGACGGTGCAGAAGGCGCTGCCGCTGATGGGCCAGGGCGGTTCCATCATCCTGACAGGGTCGAGCGCCGGCACCACCGGCGCCCCGGCATTCAGCATCTACAGCGCCAGCAAGGCGGCCGTGCGCAACCTCGCGCGGAGCTGGGCGGAAGACCTGAAGGGCACCGGCATCCGGGTGAACGTGCTGTCGCCCGGGCCGACGGCGACCGAACTGGCCAAGGCAGCGGTGGGCGAGGAGGGCATGAAGGCCTTCGCCGCGATGAACCCGCTGCAACGCATGGCCGAACCGGCGGAGATCGGCGCGGCGGCCGCCTTTCTCGCCTCGTCGGACAGCAGCTTCATGACCGCCAGCGAGCTCGCCGTCGACGGCGGCCTGGCGCAAATCTGACTCGCCTGGCCCTGTGGCATTCCATTCGGTTGTTCGGAGCGTCGCCGGGGCGTGGTACCAACTCAAGGAAAAATCATGAACTACGCAATTATCGGTTTCGGCAAGATAGGTCAGGCCCTGGCCAGGGCGTTTGCCCGCAACGGCATCGAAGTGTCCGTGGCCACCACCCGTGACCCGGCCAGCTTTGCCTCTGCCGCGGCCGCAATCGGCCCCACGATCATTTCCAAAAAGCTGGCGGACGCGGTCAAGGCGGACATCGTGTTTTTAGCCGTCCGTTTCGAGGCGCACCCGGATGTCGCCAACGCGCTGTCGAACTGGAAGGGCAAGACGATCATCGATGCGATGAACACGTTTGCCGACCCCGTCGACGAGCTTGCCGGCCTGCCGTCCTCGGCCTTCGTGGCCAAGGCCTTCCCCGGCGCCAGGCTCGTGAAGGGCTTCAATCACCTCGCCGCCGGCGTGCTTGCCGAAGATCCGCACGTCAAGGGCGGTCGGCGGGTGGTGTTCCTGTCGAGCGACGACGCAGGCGCGGCGGAGACGGTGGCGGCACTCGCCGAACAACTCGGTTTCGCGCCCGTCCATCTCGGCAAGCTCGGGGAAGGTGGCGCGCTGGTGCAGGCGCGCGGCAAGAGCTGGGGGCCTTTGATCTTCCAGGATCTGTTCAAGAAATCTCCGTGAGCAACGCGAGGCGATCACGGCCTGACCGTGATCGCCCGGTCGCCTGAATCGCGGCTTCGAAAACATCAACCCATCGGCGAGGAAACCTCTGATGTCCAACAAACTCGATCTCTCGAAAGAACTCATCGGCCGCCGTGCCCTGGTCACCGGAGGCACGCGTGGCATTGGCGCGACCATCGCGCAGCGCCTGCTCGATGCCGGCGCCAAGGTCGTCATCGCGGCGCGTACACCCAACGACGACATGCCCAAGGAGGCAACGTTCGTCGCCGGCGACGCCAGCACGAGCGAAGGCGTGAAGGCGATCGCGACGAAGGCGCTCGCCGCGCTCGGCGGTCTCGACATTCTGGTGAACAATGCGGGCGGTTCGGGCGCGTTTCTGGCCGGGTCGTGGACGATTCCCGACCAGGCGTGGCACGACAGCATGGCGCTCAACCTGTTCGCCGCGATCCGCCTGACGAATACCGTGCTCCCGGCGCTGCGGGCGTCGAAGGCTGCCGCCGTCGTGAACCTCTCTTCGGCCGCAGCGACGATGCCGTTCGGCCCCTTTGCGCACTACGGCGCGGCCAAGGCGGCGCTCAATTACTACTCGCGCACGCTGGCGATGGAACTGGCGCCAAGCGGCATCCGGGTGAACGTGGTCTCGCCCGGCGTCATCGCGACGCCGGGTTCCGAGGAGTTTGCCAAGGCGACGCCGGGATTCTCCGCGGAGGATTGGCTGCGGAATATTCCGCTGGGTCGCATCGGTGCCACCGAGGACATCGCCGAGCTGGTCGCACTGCTGGTGTCCGACCGCGGCAAGTTCCTGACCGGCGCGAATTATCCGGCCGATGGCGGCATGACGGCGCGGTGAGGAAGGTGCGCTTTCAGCCCGGTTTCAGCGGCGGGCACGGGCAGAGTTGAGATCGATGACGATGGCAGGGCAACACGTGCCTTTCCCTGTCGAACGGGCTGACCTTGCCGTGGCGTCATCGCGAAGGCAGGGCAGGCGGTCGTTGCCACGCTGGACGATGCGTTGCTATTGAGTCGTGGTCGCCTGGCCATTGCCCGGCGATCGGCGCGGGTGTGTCTTCCCGGTATTGCCGACGGTCAATGCGTCTTGTTGGCGCCAACCTCCCGCGCTGGTTGGGCGATGAACCGGTCACGTTCCGGCAGTATGCGGAGGTAGCCTTCGCCACGCCGTGTGTGGTTGTTGTTTTTCCATCTCCGAGTGCGTGCCTGCTTCAGTCAGCGTCAGGATTCGGGCAAGTCGCTTCGCTGTCATAACCAAGGTAGTAGTAACCCGTCCATACTTGCTGGCTACCGCGCATCACGGTGAAGCGTACCCCTTCACTTGTCATGCACTGGCCAAATGAAAGTGGCTCGACCGCAACCTTGCCGATGATGCCAATGCCGAGGTCGGAAGGAGCGTCGAGCTTCACGACGTAGAACGAGTTTCCGCTTGCCTTGTTCACTTCCTGCCGATCGGACAACAATGCGGGGCAGTTATCCGTGTCAGTCGCCACGCGCAAAACTTCGCCGTGTATGCGCTTCGAATCATGCGATAAATCCACGAGGGTGAAATCGCGCGGCGTGCGCAGGTTACTTCGGGACAGTGCAAGGCAGTTTCCTGCAAGCCAACCGTATATCGCCTCGGATGGGGCCGCCGATTCACGCGAAGTCAAGGCGCAGGAGCTGAGGAGCGTTGCTGCAAGAGCGAGGAAGGAATGTTTCATGTCATCTCCCGTTGTGGGACCAGTGCGGGCGGGCGGTCTTCAGCGCTTGCCCTCCATGGGACTCGCCCACTTCATGCAACCTGGTGTTGGTGTGGAGTTTGACTGGCAAGGCACGTCCACTTCGGTGCCAACCTTGATTTTCACCTTGATGGTGTTCGTCCAGCTGATCATCATGGGGTATGCCGCCTGTGTCATGTGACGGTACGCGCGTTTGCTTGAATCGTGCTTGAGGCAGATCACGCGCGGATGTGTTTGGGCTGAAGATGCGCGGACGACGTCGAGATGGGCCTGACGGTCAGTTCAGTGCGAACCTGCACTTGAAGAAGCGGCAGGCGCCGACGTTTCCGCGGCGGCGCGCTCGGGCGTATCAAGCGGGCACCAGGTCTTGAGGCGCTTGCCCGCCCGGAACAGATCGATGCATTCCCGCACCTCGGCCTTGAAGGCCAGGTCAGGCGTGTCGATCGGGCAACCGTAGGGCAATGGCTTGTCTGCCTTGTAATCCGCGATGCAGGTCGACAGTGGCAGCGACCTGGCTGGATGCGGATCGCCGGCCAGCGGGGGCGGTGGCAGGTTGAGTCGCTCGTCGCGATCCTTCGGCGAAGCCGGCGGGGGAGGTACGCCGCACAGCAAGTTGGAAGCCGTGCTTTTCTTCTTGGGGTCGCAGACGCTTTTGGCGATCGCCTTGATCACGTTGCCTATATGGCGACCGGCCGCACCACCGGCAGTCTCGTTCGGTGGCGGGAAATATTTTTCGAAGCGGGTGGCCTTGTACTGCATCCGATTGCTGTCGTGCTGCATGATCTGACGGTCGTCGGCGGGCTTGACCGGTTTGACCGGAGTGCTGGCGGTCGCCGTCGCGGGCGTGAGTCGCACCGAGCCATCTTTGGCGAACAAACTGAGGGCAGATGGCGTGGCCACGGACGCCGACGGGGCCGGTGCCGGCTGGTGATCCTGCATGACCATTGCGTCACGGCGCGCCCTCTCGTGGGTCACCGGACGAACGCGAGGCATCATGGGAGGCGGCGGGTCGGGCCGTGTGGGTGCCGGCAGCGTCATGGCCTGATCAATCAGGCGGACGGTCAAAGCCTGGGCAAGATCGATATGCGCCACTGCCTCATACGTCGGCTCGGGTTTCATTTCGTACCAGAGCGCCAGCGCAAAGAGGGCGTGGAGCGCCATCACCAAAACCAGCGCGAGTGTCATCCCCGGGCGCGTCAGCGCAGGCTGGTGCCAGGCCCTGCGGCGCAGGCTCTCGCGTGTTTCGCTGTCGAACGGCGCCAGACCGCGCGCACGGTCTCCCTGTTGGTGATCTCGGATCTGCCCGGAATGTTCGATCACACGGCCTCATTCACGCCAGTTGGACCCACGCGCAAATCGCGCAAACCATCAGCGCGCGTTCCGGCCGACCGCGGTAGACAGGTTATTTCACGCAGGGTTCCCTCAACCGCCCAGAGAGGCCGGTCGAGAGGGCTCCGTTCCGCCGCCGATCACCCCTGCAACGCGGCCAGCTGGCTGCGCAGCGACGCCACTTCGGCTGTGAGCTCGGCCACGCGCTGGCGCAGCTGCAGGAGCTCGCTTTGCGGATTGGCGGTGTCGGCAGGCTCGTCCGTCGATAGTTCCCTGGGCTTGCTGCGGGATTCGCGCACGCGCTTCGCCGCCTGTTTCAATTCCTTGTCGCCACCACTCGCCGCCGCGCGTTGTTCGTCGGCCGGCAGGCTGGCGACGGCGGCTGCGGCGTTGATCGAAAGCACACCTGACTTCACCGCTTCCACCACTTCGGGCATGGCCTGCTTGCGAATTTTCTCGATCATGCCGACCTGCGCGTTGCTCAGGCGTGCGGACTTGGCCATGGCCTGGCGCGTGGGTGGTTGCTCCTGCACTTTGTCGGGCACCGGCGAGGAGGTCGACATGGCGGCGTCATCAGCGGGATCTTCCCCGTGCGGGATGGCGGGCAAGGGCGGCAGCTTGCTTGCCGGTATGGCGCGTACCTGCGCACGTCGCTCGGTGAGAATGTCCCGCTTGCGCAGCGCCAGCACGCCGCGCTGGAACACGGACAGGCTGCGCCGGCCCAGGTGCTGGTCGATCATCCACAGGTGCACGTCGTCCATCGAGCGGAAGTTCGGGTGCTGTACGGTCTGAAACGGCAGGTCGTGCTTCTGGCAGATGGTGTACCGGTGATGGCCGTCGATGAGGATGTTGCCCCACAGCACCAGCGCATCGCGGCAGCCTTCGGCGAGGATGCTTCGCTCCAGCGCCTCGTACTCCTCCGGCGTCATCGGTTCGATATAGGCCTTCAGCTCTTCGTTGATGTCGATATCCATGCAGCGCGTATCCAACCATGCAAAGCGGGGACGCATTGTAAGGATCGGCGTCAGCGCTGACAAAAGCGGTCAGCGCAGCGGCACTGGCGTGGACGCCATGGAGCTTTCCACTGCCGTGCCGAACGCAGCCCGCACTGCGGGCGGAGTCGAGGCACGGGCCGTCGAGCAAGTCGCTCCCTGGTGCGTCGATTGTGGCCTTCGGCCCACGCCAGGGACGAACGGCGTCAGGCAAGTGCCGTTCATGCCATCGGTGTCGGGCAAGGTCGCCTTGATCAGACGGCGAACCCGCGGACGCGGTCCAGTTCGCGCCGAGCTGCGTCGCGAGCACCGTCGCTGCGACCCGGGTCATCCCAACACCAGACGGCGATGCAGATGCTGCGCAGGTCGGCATACGTCCGGACCAGCGCCTGATCGGCATCGCCGAAGTGCGGCCACGCGGCGACCGGCAGGCAGGCGATATCGTATTCGCGGGGACCAAGACATGCATCCTCGAAATCCAGCCAGAGTGGTCCGTGTTCGCCGAAGAGGAGATTGCCGAGGTGCGGGTCACCGTGCAGTGGTACCCCATGCCTGGCCGTTTCTTCGACTTTGCGGCGAAGGCGGCTGTATTGCGACTTCAGCAGCTCTCGATCCTGGCTGCCGAGCCCCGCACACGCGGCGTCATCGGTCAGCACCGACCAGCAATGGTCGAGAGCCCCGGTGTACACCGGAAGATTGCCGCGGTAATCCAGCAACGCACGATGGACGGCATCGAGTGAGATGGCGGCCATGGCGGCATCCGCTTCTTCAGCCGCGCGTGCGTGCTCCACGTACGGCCAGAATGTCACGACGCAAGGCGCGCTGACATGCGGGCCCGCCATTTCTTCCAGCGGTGCCAGCGCGGGCGCGCTTCGGCCGGCAAGATGGCGTGCGAGGACAACTTCCCGGGTCGCCGTTTTGCGAGCCGCGCCGATGGGCTCGGACGATTGAACCCGCGCCACGATCTTCAGCGGCGAAACCAGGAACGTGGTGTGATGTGCCGCCTTGAGAGCCGCAAGCGTGACCTCGCCCAGCCCGAGGTCGATGCACATCGTGGAAACCACGGTCATCTCTTCGTCGAGAGTTGCTCTGGCCATGCTCGGAGCCTGCGCCTGACGTGGAGCTTCCGCAATCCACGGATCCGCACGAGGTCCATGGCTGACTGCCGGCTGCTCACGGCGCGAACGAATCCAGACGATGATCTACGCCCCTGAGGTGGCGACTTTCCTCACGCCCGCGGAGAGGTTCAAACGCTCCTCGCCCCTGCCGTCACCAAGCCACCACGTGGCCGCCCGACTCCTTCGCTTGGTAGAGCGCCTGATCCACCCACTGCATCTGGCTGTTTAAGGCAACGCTGATCAAGTATCACCACCGTCACCCACCCTCTCTGTTTGCAGACCACAGGGCCGTCGGCGATGGCAGACTGGCCGTCTGTCGAGGCGACGGACCGAAGGTATGCGAACAGAGAGGATGGGCCTCAACCTGTTGAATTTTAAATGATGAGGTGATGACTGGAAGGCCCGCATGCGATGCCGCGCGGCTTGGCAACACAGCCAGTCTTGCCGGCGCCACGCAACACCACCTGCAGGCCTTCCAGTCATCATGACGGCGGCGATACTTGATCAGCGGTGCCTTAATCCACGTTGCACCGGTATCAGCACCACGAACAGACCCTTGGCCCGAGCAGCGCGATGCGGTCGGTGGGCCGCGACGCAGGACGATGGATCGAGAGGGGTTCAGGCCGGCTTTCAGGCCGGCTGCAGCCATCTTTGTCGCGCTGATATGCCAACCCGTCATACTTGCCTGAATCCAGGAGCAAAGATGGAAACGATCCACGTGGTGCAGCCCTTCGACCGGGTGAAGAATGGCCTGAAGCCGGGCCAGGTCCTGCAGTTCAAAACGGCTGACGAGGCCGCGCGCAGGGCAGGATTGCTGGCTGACAAGCACGCCGGCATCGTCGCTTACAGCATGGACGTGGACGAAGAAAGCGGCGACTACGGCACGCCGCGCGTGCTGTTTCAGTGGGGCGACGTACCCGAGCTTTGATCGCCAAAGCACCGGGTCAGGTTCACGGGATTGTCTGCTGATACCGACGCGGTTGGAGGGGCTCGGGGCGGCTATCATGGCGTCATGTCCAAGCTGCTCATGAACCTGCGTAACGTTCCCGAAGATGAGGCCGACGATGTGCGCGCCATGCTCGACGCGCAGCAGATCGCGTTCTATGAGACCCGACCCAGCATCTGGGGTGTTTCGGCAGGGGGAATCTGGATCACGGAGGATGCGGCCTTCGCGGATGCCAGACGCGCGATGGATGACTACCAGCAACAGCGCGCAACCCGGGTCCGCGCCGAATACGCCGCTGCCAAGCGAGCCGGCACTGCCGACACGTTCATCTCCTTGCTTCGTGCCGATCCGGCGCGCGTCGTGATGAGCCTGTTGGGCATCCTCTTCGCACTGGCTCTGGTGACGCTTCCGTTCTTCCTGTTGCGGTAGAGCCGCAAGCCGGGGAAGCCGGTTGGAGGGTGAGCGAAAGGCAGGTTCACCTCCGACTGTCCGCACAGCCTGCTGCCGGGCGCTCGCGTCTGCTGGTGGAATAATCGGTCACTGCCGCGGACGCGTGGAGGCGCAAGGGAGAGCAGGCGGCAGAGTGCATTTTTCAGCAGCACGATGACTCCTGCTCAGCGGGCCCGACCGATGGCCTCTCGACTGCGTTGCCACGCCGCGAAGGCGGTGGCCCATAGTGTGA
The DNA here is from genome assembly GCF_054061035.1 of Rhodanobacter sp. TND4EL1. Taxonomy (NCBI): domain Bacteria; kingdom Pseudomonadati; phylum Pseudomonadota; class Gammaproteobacteria; order Lysobacterales; family Rhodanobacteraceae; genus Rhodanobacter; species Rhodanobacter sp. TND4EL1. The sequence goes on along the minus strand of NZ_JBSSDT010000001.1, from coordinate 847,581 downwards.
AGGCACAGACGGCAGCCACTGCGGCGAGGGTTGAAGGAGTGGGGCATCCCGCGAGCAGGGCAGCCAGGCCGACGACTCCGGCCAGCGTCATCACGGTGGCGGTGATGTCGTAATACGGCGTACGAAACAGCCGAGCCAGTGGGTAAAAATGCAGCCCGACGATGATGGCGATCAATGGCAACAGACCGGACCTCAGGTGGTGGCTGGCCAACAGCAGCGCAGCGAAATTGATCGCAATGACCTCCGCGACGAGGACCGCAATGAAGATGCCTGCGGTGCGTCGCCGCGGCAAGCTGGACGTCTCGGCGGCCTGCTTCAGACCTTGGCTGGAGCGAAGCAGGCAGATGGCCGCGAACAACAGCGCGAGCGTGATCGCGGCGACCAGAAGATAGCCGGCTTCGACCAACGGCAGGGGCGCGTCCCGCAGTGCCGAACCTGCCCACCAGGCACCAAAGCCGGCGAAGGCGAGGATGGCTGCGCCACGGCTGCGCAGGGCGCTCGGCGTGATCGGTGCGGCGTTGTTCGAGAGTGGACTGGAAACAATCATGGGTGTTCCGGAACATGCACGGAAGAGACCGTGGCTTGCCGGCATGATGTCGCTTTTCGCGATGGACGCCTGCTGCATGCCGTCATGCCGGTGTTCTTACATCTGTCACCAGCGGTTGCTCTGGGCGAAAGAGGGACGCAGAACGTTGAATGGCGTTCGATCAACTACCTCGATCCTGGCATGCCGATCACGGCCAGTCTTCGGGCGAGGCGGCATTCGTTGCTGGCATTTGTCGCGGACCGGGTGGAACCTGTCGGCATCGGCGATCCACAACTGACTGGCACAAGGTTGACGCGGGTGGCGTCGCCGTCATGGCTGAAAATCGACCTTCACGCCGGCCTGCCGGCGACCGGCCATGACTCGATCAACAATGTGGGGTTCCGCCGGTAGCTGCAACGAAAAAGGGCCGCGCCGGCCCTTTCTCTTTTTGGCTCGACGACATGGACTCAGTGGTTATTGTCGTCCTTCTTCGGATGCTTGTTGCCCTTCGATGGCGGCGCGCCCTGATGCTGCGCGGCAGCCTGCCGCGGCGGCATCTGTGTCCGGGCAACCGCGTGGATTTGCGGTGGTTGCGGCCTTGCGGCCATCCGCACGCTTTGCATCTGCTGGCGCGGGGCTTGGTATGGCTGTGGCGCAGCCGCGTGCGTGGCAAGGGCGGCCCGGTTCTCCGGTGCCGGGCGCGGTGCTTGTTGCGGTGGAGCTGACGGGCGGGGAACGTCGCGATGGGCCACGGTTGCCTGCGGTCGGGGCATGGCGGTCGGGTGCGGCACTGGCGGCGTGTTGCGCTGGAACGGCCGTGGCTCTGGTGTCTGAACGTTCGCCGCGGCTTGGCTCCGCATGGTTGCCGCCGTGCCGATGTGCCGGTTCCGCACGGGCACCGATCCTACGCGCTCGGCGTGGCTGGGCTGGGCCAGCGGAGCACGCGGCAGGTTGGCCGGAACGCGGGTCCCGGCGCTGGCGGCGGATATTGCCGGTCTGTCGACCCGGGTCTGCCGCAGGCTTTCCGGTGAGCGACCCGGTATCGGTGCGGCCACCGATGGGCGGGCTTGCGCCTGCTGCGGATGGGCGAAGCGGGCCGGCGCGCCCTTGGTCAGCGCGCCGGTGAAGTCCGGTCGTCGCATCGCTTGCGCGGAAGGGAGGTTGGCGTGCGTCACGGTGGGCAGGCGGTGGCTTGCGCCCGCGACCGGCATCATGGGAACGCCCCGCAGCGCCGGGTTGCCGCCAGCCGCTTGTGGCGCCGGATAGGGGCGATTCCAGGTATTGCCGTTGTTGCTTCGGTTGTTCGAATTGTTGCTGCGATTGTTCGAGTTGATGACGCTGTTGTTGATGTTGTTGGTGACGTAGCGGTTGTTGATGGTGGTGGATCGCGATACGTAGACCGTGTTGTTGTGCACCACCGCCGGTCGCTGCCAGCGACCGGCATTGTCTTGATTCCCGCGGTAGCCGCGATCGCGATCGTCGCCATGCCATTGCATGCCCCAACTGTTCCAGCCGTAGTTCGGCTGATCGCGATGTTGATGCTCGAACAGCGACGCGATCACGATGCCGGCGCCGAACGCGATGGCGCCGGTGGCGACCATGTCGCCGGTGCTGTAGCCCGATCGGTCGTAGCGGTAGCTTGGATAAGCCTGCATGTCGTCGCCGTAGACGGTTTCGGGATCGTATTCGGGCACGTAGACGGTATTGGGGTCGGCAGGAAGGATCTCGATGGTCTGCTGTGGCGGCGGCACCACGTCGGGTCCGTTGTACGTGTCTTGCTCGTACGCCTGGTCAGGTGCGGCGGCATAGCTGGCATCAACCGCCGCGGCAGGCTGGTTGACCACCCGCAGCTTTGCCGAGTTGCGCAGGCTGCCATGGCTGGATGCGCGCTGGCGCATCACCTGGATTGCGTTCAACACGTCAGTGGGGTCGTTGGCATAGGCGTTGCCGAGCGCCGTGGTCCACGGGATGTTTTGCGCCATCTGGTCAAGCACTTTGGGGAACACCGTCAGGCCCTTGATGCTCGGATCCCACGGTTGTGGATTGACCGCATCCTGCAGCGCGCTGCCTTGCAGCGACTGGTTCTGTTCCAGAAAACTGTCGGCGGCGGAGACCTGCTCGGGGTAGGTCGAACCCGCCAGCACCTGTGCCACCAGCTTGTCCGGGAACAGCGCGATCGGCGCCACCAATTGATAGAGCTGGTCGGCGGTGGGCGGGACGTATGAGGTCGCCTGCTGCGCCATCGGGGATGGCAGCGCGATGGCCGCCGCGGTTGCCGAACCCGCCGGTGCCGATGTGCTGACCGCCGCCGGCTGCTGGTTGCAGCCAAACAGTGCCGCTGCGCCGGTAAACAGCGCCGCATGCAACGCAACGCCAAGCAAACGTCTGGTGCTCACCTGATTCTCCCGATGGATGGTTACTGCGGCAGTCTGCGTCAAACGGAAGGCGCGGCTGATTATGCGCAGAGGTTCAGGTGCGTCTTCGTAACGGCCGCTAAATAACGCAAATAAAGCAATTCGCCATGCAGATGCTCCAGGCCCGCCTTTGCTCAAAGCGGCGCCAGGCGGCCTTCGGTTCGAGTGGCGTTACCTTGGTGCCGGTTCGTCCTGAGCGGAGGGCGAAGGCCGCTCCCGGGGAGTGCGCGGCCTTGCGGGGTGGCGATGTCGAAGAGGCTGCCGGTGAAGGTGTGGCCGCTTCGCCTGAAGCTGGCAGAGAGGGAGCCAGCTCGCCATGGTTCCCGCTGTCGCTTTCCGGGAGCAGTCGAACTATCCGGTCTTCAACGGCCCGGCGACCTTGTAAGTCGTGAAGATGATGCCGGATGGGAAGGTTTGCGTACGGACGAGTTCGAAAGAGCGTGGCGGCGTTCCTTCGGCAAAAAAACGTTTGCCCGTGCCCAACAGCACCGGATACACGATCAGCAGGACTTCATCGGCAAGACCATGGGCGAGCAGCGGCGATGTCAGCGTGGAGCTGCCGGCGAGGACAAGGTCGGGGCCGTCCTGTGCCTTGATTCGGCGAACGTCCTGGACAAGGTCCGGGCCAACGCCCTCGAACGGACCCCATGCAAGGCTTTCCGGCCGATGGGTGACCACATGTTTGGTGGCCGCATTCAGTCCGTCCGCGATCGGGCTGCCTGGTGCCTTGGGCCAGGAGTTCGACCAGATATCGTAGGTGCGGCGGCCGAGCAGCAAGTCGAAGCTTTCGCCGTACGCGGCGCTCACGGCTTCCCGGCCGGCGGCCGTTCGATAGGGCGCGGTCCAGTCGCTGCAGGGGAAGTTGTCGTCGTCGACGGAGTGCTGGATCACGCCATCCAGCGAGATGTGTTCCATGATTTTCAGTTTTCGCATTGGACTTTCCTGATCGTGGGTTGATGCGTCGATGCTGCAGGCATGGCGAGAAACTCGCGCACTTCGACCGGCGCGCGGCAGGCGGCGACGGCTTTGCGTCCCCACGCCAAGGCCTCGTCCATGTCGGTGGCGTCGAGTATCCAGAAGCCGCCAATGTGCTCCTTGGTTTCGAGGTAGGGACCATCGGTGATGAACGGCTCCGCGCCCGCCTGCTTGCGCAGTGATTTCGCGTGGCGCACCGCTTGCAGGCCGCCGGCGAATAACCTCACGCCGGCAGCTTCCATCTCTTCATTGAGCCGATGGATGTCGCCGATCATGGCTTCGTCTTCAAGTGACGGGTCGTAGTTGTCGGGGTGGTGGATCGCGACCAGATAGTGCGGCATGTCTCTTCTCCAGGCATCTGAGGTCCGTTCACTACCCGACGAACAGCCTGGGCGGATTTCGACAGCCATTCAGAGCCTCGTTCAAAAAAGCCCGACACGAGGTCGGGCTTTCAACACATCCGTTTGCTGGAAAGCTCCGCTGCGTTATTGCTTCATTGCCACGAGAGTGAGCTTGCGGTTACCGGGCTTCTGGGTCTCGACCATCGTGAGGGTCTGGCCATCAGGCGACACCGTCAACGTGGAGACCGAGGTGACTTTGCCACCGTGCATCTGGGTTTCCTGCAGTGCCTTGCCAACCATCTTCACTGCGACCATGTCGGTGCCGGGGTCACCCTTGAAGACAGCTGGCTTTCCGCCAAGCGTGGCCTGGTAGGACTCACCTCGCGGGTTGCTCATGCTCACCGTCTTGCCGTCCACCTTGTAGGTCATCATCAGCATGTCGTCGGAGGCACTCTGGAAGCTAGAGTTCTGCCACGTACCTGCCGCGGCATTGGATCCTGCCGGTGCCTTGCCGATACGCGTCAGCGTTCCCTTGACGGTGGATGAGCCATCAGGCCGCGTATTCACCGATTCAAACGTGGCCGTCTTGCCATCGGGCGCCACGGTGGTGGTCATCTTCTGCACCACGGCGCCGTCCTTCTTGGCGGTTTCGGTGATGGTGTGATCGTTGTCCTCGCTGACGGCGAAGGTGTCCATTCGGGGATGCCCGGTGACAGGGTGATCCATGCCATCGGCCTTGACGTGAATGGGTGGCGTGCAATTGCACGTGAACTCACCGCCTTTCAGGGTGATTATCGTGGGCTTGCCCGATTCGTGCACCTTGCTCACGTCGATCTTCCAGGTGCCGTCGAACGCGCTTTGGGCCATGAGCTGACATGGCAGCAGCAATGCCGCCAGCACGATCCCGCCTATCAATAGCTTTTTCATTGACTGTCTCCCAACTGGTGAGTACCAAGGCTGAGATCTGCCCGAAACGCTGATGTTTCCCCCGAAAATGCCAGACGCTCCCCTGATACGGGCCCCAGCGAGCCGAATCTACTCCCAATGAAGGGGGTGAACATGTGTCTCCCGGGAGCGGGTGTGAAGTGACTTTTCGAGAGTCTTCCTCCTGGCTTGAAGACTGGAGCCGGATGGCGCTCAGTCCTGCAGCCAGCGCATCGCCTGGTCGCGTTCGTCGTAGTCGAATTTGCGGACCTTGGCCAGCATCAACGGATCAAGCACGTGGTCGGCGAACGTGCCCATGGGGCTGTTGGTGACCAAGGCGATCTTGCGGATCTTGTCGTGCACGCGGTTGACGAACTTCAGGTGAGCGAACAGCGCGCCGATGCTCTGCCAGCCGGGGAAGCGCCGGCTGTGAATCAGGATGCCGCGAAGCTGGTCATGGTCGGCGAGGTAGTCGCCGATCGTCTTGCCGACCGCTTCGAAATCGTCTTCGCTGAGCGCCTTGTCTGCGTCCGGTTCCAGCACCAGGATGCCGTCGCCATCCAGGGTCACGCCGATGCGCGCGCGGTCGTGTTCGCAGACCCAGTCCCGGGCAGCGGCGAAGTCACCGCTGTCGAAATGCCGCAATTCACCGGGCGAAAACAGTCGGAACAGCTTGATGGCGTTCTCCAGCCACGGGATGTCGCTGACGATCGCCATGCGCGCCCAATGGCCGATCTTGCCAAGGCCCAGCCGCAAGTCCTGCCACACCGCGCCAGCCTCCATGCCTTTCCATTCGCCATCGATGCAGCACAGCAAGTCGAGCTTCGGATGCGTTTCCAGTTTCTCGTTGACCAGCGGGATGAGCTGTTTCTCGTAATCCTCCGCGCGCAACTTGTCGTTGATTCTGATACCGATCACGTGGTCCGGAAGCCCTTCGATCATGGTCAACATGCTGATGTCCCTCCGTTATGCGCTGGACTGGATGCCGCGAACTGTTGAACGAGCAGTGTACTGCGTCAAATCCGGGCCAACTCGGCGTGCACATCCCGCAGCGGCTGTTTCAGGGCGGGGGATGACGAGCGTCAGCAGGGTCACTCCGATCGGGCCAGAGTGGAACTTGCCCGGAACTGTCGCCCTGCTGTTCGTGTGGCGCGTAGCTGGTAAAGGCGCAAAGGCATGACACCGCAACTTCGCGAGTCAGGCGCCCACGGCCTGCCCGGGGCGGCGATTTGCAACATGCGGTTTGGGTGGCTGTTGGCCAACGGAACCTGAATCCCGGTCTGCCGAAGCCTGCTTTCCCCGTGGATCTCGCACGGAAAGTGAACCTGATCCCGTTCTGGCCCTCAGCACCCGCCGTAAACTCGTGATCAACCCACAAAGTCGACGCACTCGTGCGTGACCTGTCTCAACGGGATCGCCTTCCTGCGAAGACGGGTTCGGGGAGCACGGTTCGACCCGGCGCAGGTGTCGACGGGAGCGTCGGGCGCACATCCAGCGTGTGTCGGGAATCGATCGGCGCGTGCGTGCGGGGAGCAGTGAAGGGAAGACCGTTATTTCGGTTGATCGTCTGTCGTGTTCATGCCCACAGGGCAAGGGAGAAATCCATGTCGTTTTCAAATCATGCCGGTCTGTATCGGCGTATGGGCGTGCCTGCCGTTCGCGTGGGCACGGTCTTGTTCGCACTCGGGCTGAGCCTGCCGTTGTGTGCGCAGCAATCGCCAGCCAAGGCAGGGCAAGCCAGCAAGGAGAACATCACGACGCTGGGCGATGTGCAGGTGATTGGCTCGCGCGCCAAGGCGCGGACGGCGGCCGAATCGGTGGCGCCGGTGGACGTGCTCAGTGGCGAGCAGCTGCGCAATTCCGGTGTCACGGAAGTCGGGCAGGCGCTGCAGTTGCTGGAGCCCAGCTTCAATTTTTCGCAGACCTTTGTCAGTGACGGCGAAGACGCCGTCCGTCCGGCGACGTTGCGCGGGCTGGATCCGGATCAGGTGCTGGTGCTGGTCAACGGCAAACGTCGCCATCAGCAGGCATTGGTGAACGTGCAGCAGGATATTGGCCGGGGATCATCCGGTACCGACATCAACGCCATTCCGATCGCCGCCGTCGAGCGCATCGAGGTGCTGCGCGATGGTGCGGCCGCACAGTATGGCTCCGATGCCATCGCGGGCGTGATCAACATCGTGTTGAAGAAACAGGTCGGTGAAACGTACGTTTCGCTGGATGGCGGGAAAACCTATGCCGGCGACGGCCTGGTGCGGCATGGCAGCGTCAATACCGGCGTGGCCTTGGGCAAGGACGGCGGCTACCTGAACCTCACGGCGGAATACGGCAAGCGCGGTGGCACCAATCGTGCCGGTCCGAACACGCTGCTGGATCCTCCGCGCGTGGTTCTGAAGCTGGGCGACGCGAACGTGACAAATGCCTACTTCTGGCTCAATGGCGGGCTTCCTGCGGGCGCCGGCGAGCTTTACTGGTTTGGCGGTGTGTCCAGGCGCCATACCCGTTCATCCGGCTTCTTCCGAGGCTCGCCGGACAACCGCACGATCCCGGAGCTGTATCCGGACGGGTTCCTGCCAACCATCGCCACGACGATCAAGGATGCCTCGCTGGTCGTGGGCTACCGCATGCCTCTGGGTGGCAACTGGCAGGGCGACCTGTCGGCAAGCCGCGGGCGCAACCAGATTCGTTTCAACGAGTCGAACTCAGCCAACGTCAGCTGGTGGTATGAGCCCCGGACCGGGGGCGGCATTTATGGTGACTCGCCGACCCATGCGGATACCGGCGCGCTCGCACTCAACGAGACCAGCTTCAATCTGGATGTTCACGGCCCGATTCCATGGGGCGTCGGCGATGACGTGTTGAACGTGGCTACTGGGCTGGAATGGCGCAAGGACAGCTACATCATCAGCGCCGGCGATCCGGTGTCCTACACCTATGGTCGCGCCGACGATCGCAATATCCCGATATACGGACCGCTGGGGGACATCGCACAGCCCGGCATGCAGGGCTTTCCGGGCTGGTCGCCGAACCTGGCGATCCACGGTGGGCGTCACAATCTGGCGTTCTATGGTGAAGCGGATTCACAGATTACCGGGCGTCTGTTCGTCGGCGCCGCCGCGCGTTTCGAGAAGTATTCGGACTCCGGCAATACCACGACCGGCAAGCTCTCGGCGCGGTTCGATGCGACCGACACGTTTGCCGTGCGCGGAACGATTGCCACGGGTTTTCGCGCACCGGGCGTGCAACAGGAGTTCTATGCCCAGCGCTCGACGAACCTGAGCCCGAGTGGCGTGTTGGTCGATACGCTTACCGCACGTGCCAACAGCGACGTGACCCGCGCATTCGGCATTCAGCCGCTGAAGCCGGAAACTTCCCGGAGCGGAACGCTGGGGTTGGTGTACAACCCGGGGCACGAGTTCACGGCGACGGTCGACGTGTTCAAGATCGATATCGATGATCGCATCATCTTCTCCAGCAACATCGTGCCGGAGACCACGGGTACCGATGGCTTGCCGTGCTCCGCGGGGAATGCGAACTGTCCGATCGCCGCGATTCTGCAGCCGTTTGGCGTGGGCCAGGTGATCTTCTTCACCAACGCGGTCAATACCAGCACGAAGGGCGCGGATGTGGTGGTGACGAAGGGTTACACGCTCGCCACCAGCCGGCTGGATCTTACCGCGGCGCTCAACTACAACGAGACCACCGTCACCAAGCGCAAGTCGCAGTCCGCCATCTTGCCGCCCTCGGCCCTGTTCGACGATACGCAGGTCAGGTTGGTGGAGCATGGCAAGCCGCGCGTTCGCGGTACCTTGCAGGGCGTATACCGCACCGGCGCGTGGGACTGGACGCTGCGCGAAAACTACTATGGTCCCGTCAGCGGCGACGGCTACACGCCGGGGCAGGTCATGACGTGGAGTGGCAAGGCACTGACTGACATATCGGTAGGCTACCGATTCTCCCCCGCAGTGCAGCTGACAGTGGGTGCGAACAACGTGTTCAACACCTACCCGGATCGCTGGGACGAGAAGACCGGCTATCCGTTTCCCCAGATGGGCTTCAAATATGGCTGGGAGACGCTGCCGTTCGGCATCAACGGCGGTTACTACTACGCCCGCCTGAACATCCAGATCTGAAGGGCTTGAGTCGTCACGCGGCGTCAGGGATCGCCGGGTTGGATATCGACTTGCTTGCCTCGGCCGCACGATGTGGCCGGGGCAAGCGCAAGCCGGACAATCACGCCGAATATCTGGATGGCTTGAGCCGATCCGTCCCGGCTCTGGTCTCGCCGCAACGTGCCTGGCTCAGGTCATGTTTCGCGACTGAAATAGAAACCGAAATAGCGGTCGAGCGAGCGGTCGGGTCGGGATGGGATCGTGCAGCTGCGAAGCGGGTTCTCCCAGCGATCCTGCATGACATAGCCCAGTGCCTTCAGGCCGTCGACAAACTCCCGTTCGGCGGTAATGCGGTAGGGACAGCATGCCGTGCCGATGTTCTGAACCGTGAAATAAGAGGCGGAGGTATGGATCGGCACCGAGTTCAGCAGCAGGTACCTGGGCAGATGTTGCAGATTGCCGAGCAGGTCGGCCAGCGTGTACTCGAGATACTGGAGTGACCCGGCGGCGAAGAGGATGTCGACGCCGTTGGCGCTATCGGGGTTTTCCGTGAAGGTGAGCCGCTGGCGCCCATCGTGCTCCCTGGCCCAGACCTCGCCAGCGGTATTGACCGCCGGCACGTCGAGCACGCACCAGCGGATGGCCTCCGGATACTCCAGATAGCGCTGATAGGCATAGTAGGCGAGACCGATATGGCCGCCCAGGTCAAACACCGAGGCGCTTCCGGTCTCGAACAGTTTGGACATCCACAGCATGATCGGGTAGTCGTTGATGAAAACGCGACGGGTGCGCTCTCGATACAAATCGGCCGAATCCGCGTTGTCGTAACTGGCCGAGCGCGCGGACGGCACACTGGCCAATGCCTCGGCAAAACTGTCGTACACGCCGCGGTACAGATCCCTCATCAAGGAGGTATCCGCGAAGAACTGGCGGGCATAGCGGGCGTCGCGCCATCGTCGGATCCACGGCAGTTCGGCGGCACGTTCCCCTACAGTTCGAATCGTGGGTTGCATTCCCATGGCGACTGTCTCCCTTCGTCGGGTGTTGCTTCGTGCAACGATCAGTCGGCAGCCGCGCCTGCGAGATGAATGTCGCGACAAGTCAGGGTGCTGCCGGCCGGCTCAAGAGTCGTTCAAGCAACCAATGAGCGGAATATGCAGCAAGTCGGGAGACGGGGAGTTAAATTCGTGCGAACCCGGTCCGATCGTCCAGGGCTTCTCAGAAGAGGTGCTGCCGATAAAATTGTTCGAGCTGTCGATAGACGTCCGGAAGGTGTTCGCGCAGGGTTGCCGGGCCCTCGAAGAATTGTTCGCTGGCCACCGCGAAGAATTCGGCCGGACTTTCGAGCGCATACGGGTCGATCGGCAGCTCGCCGCCGTTGCGCTGCTCGTCCTTCAGGCGATCCCATGCGCTCGAGAAAACGCGCGACCACACGCGGCGATCCATCCGCCGGTGCAGTGGCGGAAAGCCATTGGCATCGCCATTGAGCATGTCCAGCTTGTGCGCCATTTCGTGGATGACCACGTTGTGTCCGGGCTTGTTGTCGATGTTCAGCACGTCCGCCAACGACAGGATCACCGGTCCACGTCCCCAGGCCTCACCGGCCATCATCGTGTTGGTCTGGTGAACCACACCCGCCGCGTCCGTTTGCGGGCGGCGTGGAATGAACGCGTCCGGGTACACGATGATGCTGTGCCAACCGTCGTACCAATCCATGCCCAGTTTCAGGATGGGTACGCAGGCATGCGCCGCGATCAGGACCCGGTCGGCGTCCTCAAGCTGCAGACCCTTGGTCGGCTCCAGCGACTTGCTCTCCAGGAACAGGGTGGCCAGCACGCGCAGCGTGGCCTGATCCGAAGCGCCCAGTCGGCGCGCCGCGGTGCAGCGTCGCAGGGCGTTCCGCCAGAGTGACTCGTCGAGTGGGTGCCGGGCGACGATGCGCCGATCACGCCAGTGTCTGATTTTGTCGAACATGGCCACATGCTGGATAGGTCGTAGTGTCAACAGCATCTGGGCCGAAGGGGGCTTTCTCAAGAGACACGGTGCCAGCCGTTGGTCGCATCAGGGCGCGAAGGCAATCGAACCATCGTCAGGTGAGCGCCTTCGATTTCGCACCCGTTCGCGATTGCGCAGTCGAGTCGGCAGGCTGCCTGGCACGCAGTCACCGACGTGGCTTGGCGGCCGTGGGCGAATGCAGGTCCGACCCCGTGGCTGCGGTCAACGTCTGGAAGGCCTGCATGATCTGCTCCGGCGAAAAGCCGCAATGACCTTCGCCGGTTGACGACAGCACGGTCGGTGGCAGTCCATGCGCAGCCCGCACCATGGCCGGATACACCGACTGATAGCGCGCGATGATCAGTGGATCATGATGGTTGTACTGCAGAACCAGCGGCTTGCGGATCTTGCCGCTAAGCGAGGTAGCTTCGGCGAGGTAATGCATCGCCTGCGGGTCGCCTGTGTAGCGGTGCGCGCCGCGATTGAATGCCGTGTCGTCACCGAAGCCGACGTACGTCGTCGCGCGGTTGTCGACCGGCATGCCCTTGGCGCGAACCTGCATCTGGTGCAGGACCAGGTAGTGCACGCCGATGGCACCCGCCAGTTGCTCGCGCGATACCTGTGCATGCCTTGCAAGGAGCCGTGCGGCGTCTTCGTTCGTTTTCAGCGCGGCATCGACGGCATGCATCACTTCCATTTGGCCCAGCGCTGGCGCCACGGGATCGGCGAGACCACCCGGCGGCAGCTCGGCCGTGTGGGGAAAGAAGTAGTCGAACGCCACAAGCGAGGTCAGCAGGTCATCGAACACCTGCTTGCCCGGCAGGTTGGCGCCGCACAGGGAAAGCGCACCATCGTAATGCGCGCCATCGCGTTCCAGGCTGCTCAGCACCACGTAGCCGCCCATGGAGAAGCCGACAAGATAAGTGCGCCCGGGCTTGCCATGCTTCTTTTCGAACCACTCGCGCAAGCGTTCGTTGTCGCGCAATGCGTCATCCACCGCCCAGCCCTGCGAGGCATAGCTGCTCTGCGCGACCGCATAGCCGCTCGCGAGGAACAGCGGTGCTTCATCGCCGATCGGCTTTGGCGTGGGTCGCGGCAGGCCAATCGGTTCGAAGCCGTGCAGCAACAGCACCAGATCGCCGTTCCATTTCGCCGGAATGTCGACCCGGTAGGGTGCACCTTGCAGGACGCCGGTAGCCACCAACGGAGGGGATGTCGGGTTGCGTACGGCGGGGGCTTGGCGTGCATTTGCCGAACCCATTCCGAGACTCAGGAAGACTGCCGCTACCGTTACCAACGCGCGACGGGATTGCCGGATCATCGAAGCATCTCCTTGCTTTGGTGGGTCGGCTGACTGTCAACGATGCTGAGCAACAACGCAACAAAAGGTTGTTCCGTGGCGTCGCGAGGGTTGGCCGGATGGCGGAAGAAGGCCACGCCAGGACCAACGGCATCAGGTGGGGAAACGCGTGGCTGGTCTTTCCGGTCAGGTGAGCTGCGATCGGCAAGCAGGGAAGGGGCGCCTGCATGCGTGCCAACTCGGCCGGGATGCCCGGGGTGGGCATGACGAAGGCGGCCACGGCCGCCTTCGTCATCGAACCGGTGGCGCGGATCAGGCGGCGATCGCCGGAGCCATGCCGGGTACGGTGTCGTCGTCACACACATCGCGCCACAGGTAGTACATCACTCCGAACATGACCGCGAACATCACCAGCAGCAAGGCGATGTAAAGAGGAACGAGCAGCACGAGTACCACCCATGCGCCGATGAGCTTGCCCAGCAGCGAGAGCGCGATGGCCACGATCGCAAAACCTATGGCCACGGCAATCCACACCAGGATCAGGCTCACCGCGAACACGATCAGCGGGAGCAGGTTCTTCAGCGCACCTTTCACGCCGTCGCCGATGGCGCCAGGAACGCTGCGACGACCGAGGGCGACCTGGCCGAAACTGATCGCGTAGAAGCCCATCATGAAAAGGCCGAACACCATGCACAGTGCCATCACCACTCCGAACCCGCTGGGCAGGCCTGGTGGCGGCTGATGGTTGGCTTGCGCGGCCAGTGCCTGCATGTACCAGCTGGCGATGCCGCTGCCGGTGGCCAGGATGATGATTCCGATCAGCGCGACATAGATCACGAGCACGGCCAGTCCAAAGCCGATCAGTCGCAACGCTTCACCTTGCCGATAAGGTTTGAAGATGTCGCGGGCGCGGCTCGGCAGCTCGCGCTCGGCCGCATCAATCATCTGCAGATAGCCTGCATAGAGCGGTATCAGCAGCAGCCCGAACAGCATCGAGATCGCCATGATCCAGATCGAGGTGGCTGGACTCAGCGGTGTTCCCGTGCGCAACGCGTTGAGTTGCAACGGCAGGGAAATCAGTGATGGCAAAAAGCACGCCAGCGCCAGAATGGCCGATCCTCCGAACAATGATTTTGGATGGCGAAACGCCACGCTGATGCCGCGCTTGAGCCAGCCAAAGCCGGCCAAGGGTCCCCTGGATCGTGTCGTCATGCGATTGCTTCCCTGAATACCGGCGCCCCCGCGCCGTGCCGTGCGAGCATAGCGGGAAGCGCTTGCGGCGTGGCGCGGAAAAAGTCGGAAGCAGACACAGAAGCAGGGAATCCAGCTCTGATCGTGCTTGGACAGGATGCGCCGCCGAGTGTGGCCAGCTTTCGCCGAAATTTCTTTCGATTCCGCCTGCCTCAAAGTCGCGGTCACTCCAAGGCTCAACCAGCTCTGGCCGAGGCGTCGATGCGGGAACGGCAAGGAAGTCAGCAGTCAGTGCGACTTTTGTTCGATCGCGGAGCGGGCGTGGCAGGCACTATCTGAAGCTGGATCGGAACGCGTCCCGCCAGATATTGCGAGTCAGCCACTGACGCCGAACAGCGTGCCGATGCCGGCAGTGACAGCCATCGCCAGTGCACCCCAGAACGTGATGCGCATCGCGCCGGTGCCGATGTTCGCACCACCGGCTCGTGCCGCCAGCGCACCGAGCAGTGCCAGAAACACCAGTGAGGTGGCGAACACCAACGGCAACAGCAGAGCGACGGGGGCCAGTGCGACCACCAGCAGCGGCAGGGCGGAACCCACGGCGAAACTCAGTGCCGACGCGCCGGCGGCCTGCAGCGGTCGGGCCTTGAACGCTTCGGTGATGCCGAGTTCGTCGCGCGCGTGGGCATCCAGCGCGTCATGCGCCATCAGTTGCTCGGCTACCTGCCGGGCCAGCGCCGGTTCCAGTCCACGACCCACGTAGATCGCAGCCAGTTCGTGGTGTTCGGCCTCCTGATCGGTCTGCAGTTCATGGTGTTCGCGTTCCAGCTCGGCACGTTCGCTGTCGGCCTGCGAATGCACTGACACATACTCGCCAGCGGCCATCGACATGGAGCCCGCCACCAGCCCGGCGATGCCGGCGATCAGGATGTTCTGCCCAGCGGCATGGGCGGCAGCCACGCCCAGCACCAGGCTGGCGGTGGAGACGATGCCGTCGTTGGCGCCCAGCACGGCCGCGCGCAACCAGCCCATGCGGCCCGTGCGATGTCTTTCGTGGTGGCGGCGATGCACGTGGAAGTCCCTGCAGGAGTCAGAACATCAAAGTGGCGCGCGGGCGGTGTGGTCGGCGCTCAGAGCATCCGCTTCAGCGTGTTGTCGCGCCGACCGAAGTGATGCCAGAACGCGGCCAGGATGTGCAGCCCGATCACGTAGTAGAAGATCGTGCCGAGGGTGCTGTGGATGTCCTCGAACTGATGCGACAGCACCCGATCGGGCATGCTGACGAACGAGGGCAGCAAGGTCATGCCGAACAGGGTGACCGGCTTGCCGCCGATTTGCAGCGTGATGATGCCGAGGATCGGCTGGATCAGCAGAAACAGGTACAGCGCGACGTGGGTGATGCTGCCCATCAGCTCGATCCAGCGTGGCGGCGGGGGTGCAATTGGTGGGCGGCCATTGCGCAGGCGCAGCAGCAGTCGCGGCAAGATCAACAGCAAGACGGCCAGTCCGGCGGTGTAATGCGCCGCCAGCACGTTGCCCCGGGTGGCACTCCCTTTGGGAAACTGCCCGAACAGGTTGATGCAGATATAAGCGAGCAGGACCAGCGCGAATATTGTCCAGTGCATCCAGCGGGCAGAGGCCGTATAGCGTGTCGAGGGTTCGATCGGTGCCATGAATCAGCTCCTGCATGGGAATTGCCAGCAAAGGAATCGAGGGCGCGACGGGTGATCTGTCCGTTGCCGGGCGGTCACGCCGGATATTGTGTGCGCCTTGGCAGACGAAGGACGAAATGCTTCTCGTCCTGCATCGACGACAAGTTCGGCGGCGGTCCCGGTTGTGGCTGCCCTGGCGCACGCGGCAGTGCAGCTCGATCACCGGATGCCACTCACTGGTGGCTTTCCCCGTGGACGGCGCGTGAACGTGACTTGCCGCTGTTTGCCTGAGTGCATCATGGTGCCCGGCGTAAGGAGTGGGATGAGTCCGACAAGCTGCCGCGATGTGCCTGCAACAACAATCAGCCCAGCGCCATCCTCCCCCGACCGCCTTGCGCGCGCGGCGACTCAGCGGCAGGTGCTTGTCGTTGATCGCGGGCGCATGCTGTTCATCTGGTGAGGCGGTCACGCTCGTGGGCGTGCGTGGCACGGCCTGCTTTGCACTGCTTCTGCGCGCGTATCCGAACAAGGATGCCGAGGCCGTGCCTGATCAGGGCCGGGTCGGCATGGACGGTTTTTATCTGCTGGAACTGTTTGGCCGGGGCGAGTCGTCGGGTCACCGCGACCAGCAATAAAGCTAGACTCGAACGCGTGATGTCGCGACCGCCTGGAGGAATGTGATGAACCTGCGCCAATGGCTTCCCGTGTTTGCCTGCGTGTTGATGCTGGGAATGGGGGGGCGTGTGCGGGCCGCAGAGACACCGCTTCGAATCATGACGTTCAATGTTCGGGTGCCGGTGGATACCGGTCTGAATGCGTGGGTGAACCGGCGCGACTTGATGGTGCAGGTGATCAAGGCGCAGCACCCGGATGTGCTTGGAACCCAGGAGTTGACCGAGGAGCAGGGCCAGTACATGGCGGCGCACCTTCCCGGTTATGCATGGTTCGGTCAGGGCCGCGAGGGCGGCACCAAGGGCGAACACATGGGCGTGTTCTATCGTACCGACCGCCTGACGGTGGTGCGTTCGGGCGACTTCTGGCTGTCCGACACGCCAGCCGTTCCCGGCAGCAAGACCTGGGGTCAACCGTATCCGCGCATGGTGACCTGGGCACGGTTTCGCCAGCGCGATGGCGGTGGTGAGTTCGACTACTTCAACACGCACTTTCCCTACCTTCCCGAGAATGTCCGCGCCCGCAAGCTCAGCGCGGACGAAATCCTGCAGCGGATCGGGCAGTTGCCGGCTGGATCGCGGGTGATCCTGGCAGGCGACTTCAACTGCGGACCCGACTCGCCGGTTCATGCGCAACTGACCCGCACGCTGCAGGATGCCTGGGTGGGGTCGCCTTCGCGCTCCGGTCCGGCGAAGACGTTCCACAACTTCACCGGCAATCCGGATCAGCGCATTGACTGGATTCTGAGCCGGGGTTTCAAGACGATGGCCGTCCAGACGATCACCACGCACGAGGGCGCGCGTTACCCCTCCGACCACTTCCCGGTGATCGCCGTGCTGGGTCGCTGAGGCTACCTGCAACAAGGTTTCCTGAAGCGCCCGTCGTGGCGCTCTCGACTCGCAATTTCTTGCGTGATTGAGGGTGCTCTGACTGCCGATCGAACGGAGTAAGCTCTGCCGTCGCCGGAGGGAGCCCGTTGCATTTTCTTCATGCAGGTCGGGCGCAAGATCAGTTCCGCGCGCCAAGAGAACTTCAAATCAGGGACACCAGGGAGCTTCACATGAACCATCGTTTTGCGTTGCGTGGCGCGATCGCGCCGGTCTGTTTCCCCCTGCGTCCGCTGGCCGCAGCTTGTGCGCTGGGCTTGTTCGCCATCGCGGGTATGGGATCTGCCTCCGCCCAGGAAGCGGCACGCCAGCAGCAGCCGGCGTCCGTGACTCCTCCGGTGGCACCACAAGACACCACCAAAAGCACGGCTGCGGACAAGACGCGCGCCGCCAAGAAGAATTCCGGGGAATCGGTCACGGATCTGAGTGGTGTGGTGGTAAACGGCATCGCCAGCAGCATTGCCAGTTCGATGAAAACCAAGGAAGACTCCAACAACATCGTCGAGGCGATCTCCGCCGAGGACATTGGCAAGCTGCCGGACGTCAGCATTGCAGACAGCCTTTCGCGCGTGTCCGGCCTGGCGACACAGCGCGCCGATGGTCAGGCCAATGCCATCTCCATTCGCGGCCTGTCACCGGATTTTGCCGGAACCACACTCGATGGGCGTGAGCAGGCGACCGTTGGAGAGAACCGGGGCGTCGAATACGACCAGTACCCGGCCGAGCTGATCAACGGCGTGACCATTTACAAGACGCCCGATGCCAGCCTCGTCGGGCAAGGCCTGTCCGGCACGGTGGACTTGCACACGATCAATCCGCTGGATTTGTCCCGGCGAACCTTCGTCTTCAACGCGCGCGGCGCGCACAACAGCAACGGCTCACTGAATCCGGGCACCGATACCGGGGCCAACGGGCATCGTGCCAGCTTTTCGTATGTCGACCAGTTCCTCAACCACACGCTGGGTGTCGCGGTGGGCTTTTCCATGGTCGACCAGCCGATCCAGGAGAAGCAGTACCAGGCCTGGTGGTGGAGTGCGGACAACGGCAGCGCCGGCATCGACCAGAACTGGGGCGGTCCGCACACGCCAGGCATGCCGGACAACGTGATCTCGCAGGAAGGCATGCAACTGCGTGCGCAGTCGCAGAACCAGAAGCGCAACGGCCTGATGACCGTGCTCGAGTGGGCACCGAACGACGTCTACTATTCGAAGCTGGACATGTATTACTCCACCTTCAGCAAGCGCAAGTACACCAATGGCGCGCAGTGGTCGAGCAGTCCATACGACCATGTGGCCTACGACAACGTGCAGACCTCGCCGGGGCAGCCATTGCCGATCGTCACTGCCGGCACGATTCTTGGTGTCGCGCCGATCCTGCAGAACGAATACACCAAAGAGCACGACAAGCTCTACTCCATCGGCTGGAACAACAAGCTGTACCTGGGTGACTGGACCTTGATGGCGGACCTGTCTTCATCCAGCGCACGCGTGAAACTGCATGACGCCTACCTGTTCAGCGGGCTGGCGGATGGCGCCTTCACCAACGTCGCGTTCAACACGCCGAGCGGCTTCGGCTATCCGAACTTCAGGCCCGGAGTGGATCTGGCCGATCCCGGCACGGTGGTGTTCACCGATCCGGGAAGTCCCTGGAGCAACCCGCCCGGGTACGGCTACGACGGCCGCGAAGAGTTCGATCGTCAGGACGACACGATCCATGCCTTGCGCCTGCAGGCCAGCCGCCCGGTCGGGTGGATCTTCAGCAATGTGGATTTTGGAGTGGCCTATTCGGACCGAACCAAGACCAAGCATGCCGACGTCTTCTTCGCATACCTCAACGGCAATGGGTCCTCTTCGGACACTTATCAGAGTCGCCTCAGCGCTCCGATCGATCCGTCGCTGCTGTATGGCCCGACCTCGCTTGGCTATGGCGGCATTCCCGGCATCGTCAACTACAACGTGCTGGGCGCGCTGTACGGCAACCAGTTCTACCTGGTGCCGAAGAATGGGCAGGGCGATTGGAGCCGGAACTATTCCGTCGAGGAAAAGGTGCCGCTGGCGTACGTCAAGTTCAACATCGACACGCACGTGGGGGACATCCCGCTGCGCGGCAATGTCGGCGTGCAGTTCGTGCATACCAACCAGTCGTCGCAGGCGCTGCAAACCAATGGCGATACCCTGGTCGGAAGCATCAAGGATGGTGCGTCGTACAACAACGTGTTGCCCAGTCTGAATCTGGTGGCCGAGCTGGGTGATCGGCAATACCTGCGCTTCGGTCTGGCCAAGACCATGGCGCGCGGGCGGATCGACGACGAGAAGGTGGCCACTTCCGCTGGTGTCTCGCAGATCACCAATGGCCCCGGCGCCGGCCAGGTGCTGTGGTCGGGCAGTGGCGGCAATCCGCAGTTGCGGCCTTACGTGGCGGTCGGTACCGACCTGTCTTGGGAGAAGTATTTCGGCAAGGCCAGCTATGTGGCGGCGGCGGTGTTCCACAAGAACCTGCTGAACTACATCTACAACCAGACCGTGCTCGACTACGATTTCTCCAACTACACCAACGACACGCCCACGCTGGTACCGACCAGCAACAAGGGTTCGTTCACCACGCCGGAGAATGGCACGGGCGGCAAGATGGATGGCCTGGAACTGTCCGGCGCACTGGAAGGCGGCCTGCTCACCCCGGCGCTGGAAGGGTTTGGTGCCCAGGCCAACTTCTCGTTGACCAACAGCTCCATTCCGCTCAGTTCGATTTCGTCTGTTCCCGGCGGCCCGAAAACCTTGCCCGGCCTGTCGCGCAAGGTGGCGAATCTGGCGTTGTTCTATGAGCGCCACGGTTTCTCCATCCGCGTGGCCGAGCGCTATCGTTCATCGTTCACCGGTGAGGCCGTCGCGCTGTTTGATCAGCTGGGTTACACCAAGATCCTGGCCAATCGGCAGACGGATTTGCAGCTGGGCTACGCCTTCACGGGGGGCAATCTGGATGGCTTGTCGCTCCTGCTGCAGGTCAACAATCTCACCAACTCATCTGACTCGACGGTACAGGTCTCCACCTTGGCCAATAACGTGCCGCTGACCCGGCCACTGGAATACGACACCTGGGGGCGGACCATTCTGTTCGGCATCAACTACAAGTTGTAGGCTGAATCGGGTACGAGCGCACGGCGTTCGCGCCGTGCGCGCCAGTTTGATGATCAGAAATGAGAGTTCCGATGACAGGTAGCAGGTGGGTGACTCTGGCATGTGCCGGCATGTGGGTGATGGCTGCGAGCCCTGGCGTGGCGGCAAGCAAGGTGTCCGGGGCCGAGGCTTCGCTTACCGTAAACACGCCGTCGCACGGGGCCACTCGTTACACCGACTGGCCACGCATCATCTCCCGCACGGCACCTGACTCACGTCTGGATGCGCGAGCGCGGGACATCGTCGCGCACATGAGTCTTGCGCAGAAAATTGGCCAGATGACGCAGGCGGAGATCAAGTCGATCACCCCTGATGAAGTCCGGCAGTTCCATATCGGTTCGGTACTCAACGGTGGCGGGTCATGGCCGCACGGCAACAAGCACGCCAGCGTGGCGGACTGGCTTGCCCTGGCGGACAGCTACTACGACGCCTCCACGAGCGGCGAATCGAAGGTTCCGATCATCTGGGGGACCGATGCGGTGCACGGTCACAGCAACGTGTTTGGCGCCACGCTGTTTCCTCACAATATCGGCCTGGGTGCGGCGCATGATCCGGCGCTGATCCAGCAAATTGGCGCGGCCACTGCGCGTGCCGTGCGTGCCACGGGTGTCGACTGGGCGTTTGCTCCTACCTTGGCGGTGGCACAGAACGTCCGTTGGGGGCGCACTTACGAAAGTTTTTCCAATGACGGCGCGCTGGTGCGCGACTACGCGCGCGCGTACGTCAGTGGGTTGCAAGGCGATTTCGGCGACGCCAACGTCATGGCCACGGCCAAGCATTTCATCGGCGACGGCGCGACCGCGAACGGCATCGACCAGGGCGACGCGAAGGTGAGTCGGCTGGACATGATCAACGTGCACGGCGCCGGCTACTACGGCGCGCTGGAAGCGGGCGTGCTCAGCGTGATGGCTTCCTACAACAGCTGGGACGACGCGGTCGACGGAGTCAACTACGGCAAGATGAGCGGCGCCCGCGCGCTGCTGACCGGCGCCCTGAAGGAGAAGATGGGCTTCCCCGGTTTCATCGTGTCCGACTGGAACGCGATCGGACAGTTGCCCGGCTGCAGCAACGCCAGTTGTCCGCAGGCGATCAATGCCGGCATCGACATGGTGATGGTGCCCGACGAATGGCGCGCCTTCATCGCGAACACCATGCGGCAGGTGCAGGACGGTGAAATCCCGATGTCGCGGATCGACGATGCAGTGCACCGCATCGTGCGCGCGAAGTTGGCGATGGGCGCGTTCGGCAAGCGCCCGTCGCAGCGCGTCGGCGCAGGCGACCCCGAGCGCCTGCAGGATCGCGTGCTGGCGCGTCGCGCGGTGCGCGAATCGCTGGTGTTGCTGAAGAACAATCATCACGTGCTTCCGCTCAAGCGCGGCAGCAAGGTGCTGGTGGTCGGCAAGAGCGCCGACACCATCGCCAATCAGGTGGGCGGCTGGTCGCTGACGTGGCAGGGCACCGACAACAGCAACGCGGATTTCCCGCATGCGACCAGCGTGCTTGCCGGCATCCGCGAAGTGGACGGAGCGGCACAGGTCACCTACCGGGCGACCGCGGACGGGACGGACCTGAACGCCTTTGATGCCATCATTGCCGTGATCGGCGAGACCCCTTACGCCGAAACCATGGGCGACATCATCCCGTCAGCCACATTGCGTCACAGCGATCGTCATCCCGAAGACCTGGCGGTGTTGAAAGCGGCAGCGGCGAGCGGCAAGCCGGTGGTGGCGGTCTTTCTGTCCGGCCGTCCGCTTTTCGTCAACGACCTGCTCAACCAGTCCGACGCATTCGTTGCGGCGTGGCTGCCCGGCAGCGAAGGCGAGGGCATTGCCGACGTGTTGTTTGCCAACGACGCCGACAAGCCGGCATTCGATTTCACCGGCACGCTGTCCATGCCGTGGCCGGGTGTGCCGTGCCCGTACGCGGGCAAGGGTGGCGACAAGACGGCGAACTGGCTGTTCAAGCGTGGCTACGGTCTGCACGATGCCAGCCGGCACGAATTGCCCGTGCTGCCGACGCATGCCGAGGACAGGACTTGCGCCAATGCATCGACGCTGCCGATATTCCACACGCTTGCACAATCTCCATTCGCACTGTACCTGGGCGCGGGAAATGACGGCAGCGACGTGCAGGCAGTGGGAGCGGATTTGAACAGCGTCATCGAGTGGCCGACCGCCCATCCGCTATTCAGCCTGCGCACGGTGCAGGTCGACACGCAGCAGGATGCCAAGTCCGTCACCTGGCACGGGCCGGGCCGATTTTTCGCACGGAGTCCGCAGCCTGCCGATTTGATGCCGCTGGTGGCGACGCATGCCGCCCTGCAATTCGACATGGTGATCGATACACCGGCCAGCAGTCCGGTGTTGATCTACATGGGTTGCGGCGACCAATGCACACGAAACCTGGACGTCAGCCAGCTCTTTGCCGGCTACGGGACGGGAAAGCGGGATCTGGTGTCGATTCCGCTGGCATGCTTCGTCAAGCCCGGCGCCGATCTGTCAAAGATCGACGTACCGTTCGGGGTGTTCGCTTCACAGCCGTTTTCAGCGGCCTTTACCAAGGTGAAGATTGTCGCGAACGCCGGCAACGATGCCGATGCGACATGCCCGGGAATTGTGACGCGATGACTGTGCAGGCAGTGCGCAGGCGCAGGGCCTCGCCGGGTCGCGGCAAGTTTGCCAACCATGGATGAAGCCAAGGGGGCTGGCCGCTGGGTGGCAGTCCTGTCGTTTGTTCTGCTGACTTTGTTGGCATTGCTGGCTTTGTACGGTGCACGCCGGAAACCGTCCGGCAACCCGGCTCCGGTGACGGCGCCCGCGCAGCCAGCCGGTGTGCCCGTTCGCGTGTGGCTGAGTACGGCCGATCGAAGCCTGCAGCTTGCCCGGCAGCCCGACACCTTCGCCGACGAACACGATGCCGAAGGAAATCCGGCCGATGTGACCATCGATCTCGCCCGGCAATACCAGACCATGAGCGGTTTTGGCGCGGCGCTGACCGATTCATCCGCATGGCTGATCCAGAATCGGCTCAGCGCATCGCAACGTACTGCCTTGCTGCAGGAGTTGTTTGGTCCTCCGCCGGGGCTCAACTTCAACATGCTGCGCATCACCATCGGCGCGTCGGATTTTTCATTGCAGCACTACACCCTGGACGACATGCCTGCCGGCCAGGTCGATCCCGGTTTGGAGCACCTCAATGTGGTGGTGGATCAGCGCAACGTCATTCCGGTGTTGCACGATATTCTGGCCATCAAACCCGGCTTGCTCATCATTGCTTCGCCGTGGAGTGCACCGGCGTGGATGAAAACCAGCGCCAACGTGATCAGCGGGGCCTTGCTGGAATCCTACGAAGTCACCTACGCGGATTATCTGGTGCGTTTCGTCGATGCATTTCGGGGTTACGGCATTCCGATCTTTGCGCTGACGGTGCAGAACGAGCCGGCGTTCGAGCCGCTGACTTATCCGGGCATGGCGCTGCCTGCCGATGCGCGCGCCCGGATCATCGGGAAGTACCTGGGCCCGGCGCTGGCGGGACGCAAGCCACAGACGGTCATTCTTGGTTGGGATCACAACTGGGATGCGCCGGATCAACCCTTGAGCGTACTGGCCGACCCTGAGGCGCGACGGTATATCGCCGGCATTGCCTGGCATTGCTATAGCGGCGATCCGAGTGTGCAGACCAGGGTCCATCGCACGTTTCCACACAAGGACGCCTATCTCACGGAATGCTCGGGCGGCGACTGGCCGTCGGCCCGGAAAGGTGAGCTGCTGTTGTTCGCGCGCAATATCGTGATGATGTCCATCAAGAACTGGGCCCGCGGCGTCATCTACTGGAACCTGGCGCTGGACGAGGACCATGGGCCGCATGCCGGTGGCTGTGATCAGTGCAAGGGCGTGGTGACGATCGATTCCAGCACCGGCGCAATCAGCCGCAATGACGAGTACTACGCGTTCGCCCATTTCAGCCGCTTCGTGCTGCCCGGGGCCGTGCGCGTGAAGTCGGTCAATACGAATACCGGTGTCCATGAAGTGGCCTTCCAGAATCCGGACCATGGATCGGTAGTGCTGGTGGCGGTCAATGGCAATGCACAGGCCAGCCGGTTGTCGGTCAGGCAAGGTTCCCTGCGATTCGAGTTCGACTTGCCGGCGAGCAGCGTGGCGACGTTTGTGTGGCCAGCCGAAGCCCCGAGTGTGCCGGCCGCAGGGGCCGGCGCCATCCACTAGCCGCAACGGTGATACCTGTTTCGAGGGATGCTCGCGCAAACCGCGCCCCGAGCACGGCGGCGCGGGTCCGACCTGCTCGGGCGCTGATTCAGGCCGCCTTGCTGTCGGGCTTTGCGGCCTTGTCGATCATGTAGCCGAACAGGTTTTTCGGGTCAGCCATGTCGGGGATCAGGCCGGCGTCGCGGCCCATGCCCATTTCGCGGGCGTAGTCGCGCATCATCCGCAGCGACGCGTAGTCTTCCAGCGCGAAGCCGACCGAGTCGAACAGGGTGACTTCCGTCGCGTTGCGCCGACCGGCCACTTCGCCGGCCAGTACCCGCCACAGTTCGCATACCTGGAATTCGGCCGGCATCTGCTGCAGCTCGCCTTCGATCCGGCTTTGCGGCTCGAATTCGACGAATACGCTGGCGCGTTCAAGCACGCCGGCGGCGAGCTCGGTCTTGCCGGGACAGTCACCGCCCACGGCATTGAAATGCACGCCGGGCGCGATCATGTCGGCGCTGATGATGGTGGCATTGGTCTTGTCGGCGGTGACCGTGGTGACGATGTCCGCGCCCTTGACGGCATCGGCGGCATCGGTGCAGCGCACGACCTGCAGCTTCGGCGCCGACAAGGCCAGATTGGCGATGAGCTTGTCGGTGGCAGCCGGGTCGACGTCGAACAGCCGCACCTGTTCGATGCCCATCAGGTGATGGAAGGCGTTGGCCTGGAATTCGCTCTGCGCGCCGTTGCCGATCAAGGCCATCACTTTCGAGTCGGTGCGCGCCAGCAGTCGCGCGGCCATCACCGAGGTGCCCGCGGTGCGGATGGCCGTGGTCAGGGTCAGCTCGCTGATCACCGCCGGGTAGCCGGTGGGCACGTCGGCGAGCACGCCGAAGGCGACTACGGTGGACAGGCCCTTGGCCGGGTTGCCGGGGTGACCGTTGACGTATTTGAAGCTGTATTCGCGGTCGTCGCAGATCGGCATCAGTTCGATCACGCCGACCGGCGAATGGGACGCCAGACGCGGGGTTTTTTCGAACGCCTGCCAGCGACGGTAGTCGGCTTCGAGATACTCCACCATCCGCGACAACACGGCGGGCAGGCCGTGGGTGGCGACAATGCGAGCGATATCGGTGGTGGTGAGCAAGGTGGTCCGGGTCATCGATGTCTCCTGAAATCCGCGGCCGTGGCCGCCATGACCTTATTCTCCCGAAGCAGGTGTCAGATCGATATGGCACTATTGAGTGCATATCACCAGATTGCTGTCATTTCGACAGCACTGATTGACGGATTGACCCATGGATGACCTCGACCATCGCCTGATCGCCAAGCTGCGCCACGATGCCCGCGCTTCGGTCGCCGACCTGGCCAAACATCTGGACGTATCGCGCGGCACCGTCAGCAACCGCCTGGGCCGACTCGAACACGATGGCGTGATCACCGGCTATACCGTGCGGCTGCGCCCGGACAGTGCACCGGACGATATCCGTGCATGGGCGTGCATCGCCGTCGAAGGAAACCAGCATGCGGTGATCCGCGCACTGCTGGGCGAGCCCGGCGTGGCGGAACTGCACGACACCAATGGTCGCTGGGATCTGCTCGCCGGGCTGCAGGTGGCCTCGCTGACGGAACTGTCCAGCGTGCTCGAACGCATCCGCGGCGTTCCCGGCATCACCGCCACGGAAACCAGCGTGCACCTGAAGACGTTTCGGGGCTGACGCGCAAGGGCGGATGTCAGCCCGCGCGTTCCGGAAGATGTCGCGTGGCAACCGTGGCAACCGCGGCGAACGAGCGACAGCGCGACATATTGGCGAGCCAGACAGGCCTGTTGATCAGCGCGCCTGGCAGGAGACGCCAGGCGCGGATGCGATTGTCTCCCCCTGCTTCAGCGGTGCCAGCCGTGCCTCGTGCATGCCCTTGGTCCACCATTGCCAATGTTCATCGGCGTAGCGCGCGCCATCGGCAGACCTGGCGATTTTCAGTTGCAGTGTCCGTCCATCCAGTGTCAGCAGCGCGGTATCGGGATGGGGGTAGGCGACTTCTATGCTGCGGCCGTCATCACAGGTATAAATGACGGTCTCTGCGGGCGCGGTGGCCACGGGTGGCGGCATGGGCCGGAATGGCTTGAGCGTATACGTGGATGCACTGCCAGCGGCGCCGCAAAGATGGCCGGTGAACGCAGAGGAAATTTTCTCGGTGGCGAGGGGCAAGGCAATCTGCGCCGGTGATTCGCAATGACCGCCGTCGTAGACATTGCCGGATATCCAGCGCATTTCGCTTTCCACGCTGGCGCCCGGCGCCAGCACAAGCGGTGGCAACTCCGGCACAGCAGGTATCGCTGCGTGCGCGACGATCTCCAGCGATTGACCGTTCGCATCAACGAAGCGGGGCACCGGCAGGGCTGGAATCGTGCAGGACGTGGCGCCGTTGTTGCGCACTATCAGCATCGTGCCGGAGTGGGACATGCCGTTGAACTCACCATCTTTGCCGTCAAGGCGCAGCGACAGTTGCGAGGCATGGCAGATGTCGGTTTTCCGGGCAGAGGGATGTGCCGCTGGCGGCGACGAGCATGCCGACAACGCCAGCAACATACAGGTGGCCGGAATCGAACACAGACTGATCCTGCGCACGGCGTTCCTGCTGATCGGTTCACGGTGACGTGTTGGCGTGGTCGGTGAATTCGCTGATGTGTTGCGCATGTGTCAACTCCCGAAAGAACCGGCAAACACGCTAGCACGCCTCATGTGGACGACCTGCAACACATGCGCCACGAGGGCTTGGAGTGCGCGTTACTTCCGGCACTCATTGAGCCAATTCCTTTGCATCGACACTGGCTGCTCATGCCCGCCAGGGCGAGGTGATGGATCGCAGGGGCGTTGCATGACCAACCAGAGCAGCACCGCGCGGTGGGCAGGAGTGGTTTACCTGGTGGTGGTCGTGAGCGGCTTTTTCAGTCTGGGCTACGTGCCCGGGAAAATCGCCGCTCCGGGAGACCCGCAAGCGCTGTTGGACAACATCGTGATGCACGAGTACCTGTTCCGAGCCGGCATCGCGTCCTTCATCGTCGAGCAGGTCGCGTTCCTGCTGCTACCGCTGTTGCTGTTTCGGTTGTTCGTAACCGTGCATCGCGGCGCGTCGATCGACATGGTGGCGTTCGCGGTGACTGCGGTGCCCATCGCACTGGTCGGGGTGGCACATCGACTGGATGCCTTGTTGTTTCTGACCGATGCCGGTGGTTTGCCGCTGGACACCGCGCACGCCCTGGCACGGCTTTCGCTGAAGGCGTGGAGCCATGACATTTTCGTGGCCAGCGTGTTCTGGGGGTTGTGGCTGTTTCCGTTCGGCTGGCTGGTGATCCGGAGCGGCATGCTGCCGCGTATTCTCGGCGTATTGCTGATACTGGGCGGTGCGGGCTATCTGGTCGACGTCGGCGCTGAGCTGCTGCTGCCCGGCTATGCACAGACGGCATTCTCCGACTATGTACACCTGCCGGCAGCCCTGGGTGAGGTGGCGAGCTGTCTGTGGCTGCTGATCATGGGCGTGCGTGGCAGGCCGGGTGTTTCGCCGGTTGCAGATCAACTTTCACCGGAGCGCATGGCATGAAGACCGACGTCCTGCACGACATCAAGGTGCATGTGCGCTTCAAGCTGTCGGCGCTGTGGGCGGCGCTGATGTTCTGCTACATCTACGGCGACTACTTCGGCTTGTATGTGCCGGGCCAGTTGCAGGGCATGCTGGACGGTGCGGGGCCGATCGGTCCGGTGAGCGAGGCCTCGCTGGTGGCCACCGCGTTGTTGCTGGCGGTGCCGGGAGTGATGGTGTTCCTGTCACTGGTGCTGTCGCCGCGGTTCTGTCGCTGGCTGAACATCGTGCTGGGCGTGTTCTATACCGTGATCATGCTGCTGACCATGCCGGGTGCGTGGTGGTTTTACCTCATGCTGGGCGTGATCGAGGTGGCGTTGTCGCTGCTGATCGTGGTCTACGCCTGGCGCTGGCCCAGGGGCTGAAGCGCACCCTGGTTATCGGGATGTCGGCGCCGTGCCGGGTGCGGCCGGGGCAGCGGGTTTGAACGGCACCGCCGGTCCGGGCGTGATGCCCTTGCGCCACAACGCCAGCTGATTGCGGATGCCGCTGCCGATATCGATCTGCGGTTCGGACGGGGTGAGCTTGTCCTGCTTTTCCCAGGTGGCAATGTCGCTGCCGGCCTGCGTGAACGCATCCACGAAGTTGTCGGTGTGGTTCATTGCATCGACCAGCCAGGCCTTGCCGAAGTAGGTGAGGTCCGAGTCGCTGCCGCAGCCGAATGAACTGCGATCCGCCCGCGCGGCGGTGAGCACCAGCGTGCCGGGGCCACGCAGAGGCGGCACGAAGCCGCCCGAGTAGCAGGCGTTGACCACCACCACTTTCCACTTGAACGGATGCAGGGCGAGGATGCCGGCCAGGTCGGTGGCACCGATCTGGTCCAGAGGCAGCGGGTCCATGTCGACCAGCAATTCATGATCTTCGCTGCCATGGCTGCTGACGTAGAGCAGCAGGATGTCCTGGTCCGGTTGCATGACGCGGCCGATCCCGGCAAGCGCGGCCTCCAGGTTGCTCCAGCTGGCCAGTGGATGCGTGGTCAGCGTGGCGAGGTTGTTTTCCAGCACCAGGCTATGGGTGCTGGCGCCGAAGCGCTGCCTGAAAAGCTGCCCTGCGTATTCCGCCTCGTTGCGGAACACGTCCTCACTACCGTCACCGGCAAAACTCAGTACGTACAGGTTCGGTTTGCCCGGTACGCGCGGACCGAGCTCGGCCAGTGCCTGTCGCATCATCCTCGGCTGCGCGTACAGCACCTGCTCCGGCGTGGGTGCCTGGTCGGGCCAGCGCACGCCGTCGTCGGCCTGGAACGCGGAATCCGCCACGTCCTGCGGCAGGATGACAGAGGACGCCGAAGCGGGAGCAGGGTGGCTGGCCTGCAGTAGTACCGAAGGGCGACCTGGCCACCATGTGGCCAGCAGCACGCCGGCGGCGAAGGCGAGCAGGATGGTCAGCAAGGTGCGCATGGCGGGATTCGCGCCGTTCTATGCGGCGATCGCGTCGAAATCGCGATAGACCGGATGGGCCGGTGATAGGGGCAACGCCTGCGGCTCGCGTACCAGCCAGCCGGTAAGAAAACCCGCCGACCTTGCCGCGTCGAGTTCTTCCACGATGTCGGACAGGAACAGCAGGTGCTGCGGCTGTTCGCCGATGGCCTCGGCCATGCGTCGGTAGGAGTCGGCCTCCCGCTTCGGCCCGGTTTCGGTATCGAAGTAGCCGGCAAACAGCGGACTCAGATCGCCGGCCTCGCTGTGACGGAAGAACAGCTTCTGCGCCGGCACCGAGCCGGACGAGTACACGTACAGGCGCAATCCATCCGCCCGCCATTGCCGCAGTCGCCCGGCCACTTCCGGATACAGGTGGGCACGGTAGTCGCCCGCCTCGTAACCCTCTTTCCAGATCATCCCCTGCAGCGCCTTCAGCGCGGTGGACTTGCGATCCTGGTCGATCCAGCCCAGCAGCAGCTCGATGACGTCCTGGCGACTGGCCTCGATCAGGCCGGCTTCGCGCGCCGCTTCATGCAGCCAGTGTTGCACCTCGGCCTGCTCCCCATGTGTTTCGACGAACGCGGGCAGACGCGTGCGGGCATACGGAAACAGCACGTCGCGGACGAAGTCGATCGAGCTGGTGGTGCCTTCGATGTCGGTGACGATGGCGCGGATTTCGGTCATGGGATTCGGGATTCGTGATTCGTGATTCGTGATTCGTGAAGGTCAGCCGCGATCGGCCACTAGGCAGCGGGATCCATCCGCGGGAAGCGCGAGGCGATCTCGTCGCCGGTGAAATTGGCGACCCAGCCATCCTTGTTGGTGAACAGCCGGATCGCCACGAAGTACGGCGATTCGCTCATGTCGAACCAGTGCCGGGTGCCATCGGGTACGCCGATCAGGTCGCCCTTTTCGCACAGTACATCGTAGATCTTGCCGTCCACGTGCAGGGTGAACTGGCCGGAGCCGGCGACGAAGAAGCGCACTTCGTCTTCGCTGTGGGTGTGTTCGCTGAGAAATTTCTGACGCAGCGTGGCGCGATCGGGGTGATCGGGCGTGAGGCTGATCACGTCGACGGCCTGGTAGCCGGCCTCGCCCATCAGGCGATCGATATCGCCCCGATAGGCCGCGATGACCTCGTCCTGGCTGGCGCCCGGGGCGATCGGCTGGCTGGCCTCCCATTGCTCGAAACGCACGCCGACCCTGGCCAATTCGGTGGCGATCGCGGGGTGCTGATCCAGTACGGCCAGCGGCGATTGCGGACGAAGTTCGTCGAAGATGCGCAGTCGGCTCATGATGCCCTCAGCTGTTTCAGGTCGAGTTCGCAGGCAAGCAGAAACTCCAGCGCTTCAAGATGACGCTGGGTCTCGGGCATGTCGCGACCCCAGGTGTAGATGCCGTGGCCGTCGATCAGATAAGCGTGCAGCGGCTTGCCGCCATCCAGCCAGGCGTCCACCCGTGCCACCAGTTCGGGCATGTGCTGGGTGTTCGGAAATACCGGAATCTCCAGCACGCTCTCGTGGGTGTGGTAGCCGGTGATCGCCTTCTGCAGTTCCCAGCCTTGGAGCCGGATCACGCCGTCGTCAGCATAAAGCCGCGAGGCCACGCTCTGCGTGCGCGAATGGGTGTGCAGCACCGCCTGCATGTCCGGCCAGCGGCGGTAGATTTGTGTGTGCAACGCAGTTTCGGCACTGGGCCGCGCGTCGGTGCCCACGGCACGACCGTCCAGATCGATCAGCATGATGTCGTCGCGACCCAGCCGGCCCTTGTGCTTGCCCGATACGGTGATGGCGGCGTGCGCATCATCCATGCGCATGGAGAAATTGCTGCTCGTCGCGGGCGTCCAGCCGAGTTCCGACAACTCACGCGCAGCCTCGACGATGGTGTCGGCGCATTGGTCGAAAAGGCTGGCGGGTATCGTGTCGGGAAGGGCTTGGGACATGGGGTTTGGACGTCCAAATGGAAATCGATTGTATCACGCGAAAATCGTTGAGCTGTCTGTAATGAGAGCCATTCTCGCAAGTCAGGAAAGGTTCGTCCGGTACGCGTAAGATCGGCCTGAGTCCGGGGCAGGGTGCGCCGGATAGTTACGACGGAGGCATGCCCATGTCGAAAGAACAAGATATCGAATCGCGTCGCCGGTTCCTCAAGGTTGCTGCAGGTACCGCCGCGGCGGCCGTGGTGGTTGGAGGCTTGCCGCGCTTTGCCCGTGCGGCCGACCTGCCGCCGGTGACCGAAGCTGATCCGACGGCGAAGGCGCTCGCGTATGTCGAGGATGCCACCAAGTCGACCAATGCGAAGCACAAGGCCGGCGACGACTGCACCAACTGCCAGTTCTACAGTGGCGGTCCGACCGGCCGCGGGCCGTGCCAGTTGTTTCCGGGCAAGTCGGTCAACGCGAAGGGATGGTGCGTGTCGCACACGCCGAAGAAAGCCTGAGTTCGTACTCTTTGGTGGAGCACTGAAAAGGCCGGCTCTCGCCGGCCTTTTCATGTGTCTTCGTCACGCCAGGCAGCTTTTGCCGACGTACGGACAAAAGTGCGGCTCGGACACATCAGGCTGAGGAGCTACCCACCTGACAAGCCGAGCCGCGATCCGGGGCCCACTGCCAAGTGATCAACCCGCGGACTGGGGATGATACTCCCGAGTTTGACGAATGGGCGACCAGGCACCCGATTTCTCTTGAAAAGTTCTCGTTAAGCTTATTGAAAACAATGAGTTATTGAGTCATTTCCGAGAAACGGGATGAAATGTCGGTCTGCCGGGAAGAGTTTCTCCGCGGCCGACGTTTTGCGGAAGATGGGTGTATTTGCAGGATCATTGAAGAAAATCGACGAACTTACTTCTCGGGGTCGGCAGCAGCCATCGCCAGTCGCAAAACGCTGTGTCGACGGCTGTAGAAGAAGTAGATCGCGAAGCCCAGCAGGGTCCAGATGCCCAGGATCGCCCAGTTGAACCAGTCGAGGCTGAAAAGCAGGGCGAAGCAGCAGCCCACACCGGCAAGGCAGGTAAACCACACCCACGGAACGCGGAACGTGCGCGGCAGATCCGGCAAGGTGTGGCGCAGGATCAGCACGCCGGCACAGACCGCCGAGAAGGCGATCAAGGTGCCCATCGAGGTCAGGTTGGCCAGCAGATCAAGCGGGAACACGGCAGCCAGCAGGGCGATCATGGCACCGGTGATCAACGTATTGATGTGCGGCGTCCGATACCGCGGATGCACCTTGGCGAACACCTTCGGCAGCATGCCGTCACGCGCCATGATCATGAAGATGCGCGGCTGCGCGATGATCATCACCAGGATCACCGAGGACAGGCCGATCATCGCGCCGATCTCCACGACCAGTCGCAGCCAGCCCAGTTGCGGGATGGCCGCCACTGCGGTGACCACGGGCTCGGAGGTGTCCAGCATCGAATACGGCACCAATCCGGTCAGCACCGCGGCCATGGCCAGATAAAGCACGGTACAGATCACCAGCGAGACCAGAATGCCGAACGGCAGGTCGCGTTGCGGGTTCTTGCATTCCTGCGCGGCGGTCGACGTGGCCTCGAAGCCGATGTATGCGAAGAACACCATCGCCGCGCCGCGCATGATGCCGGACCAGCCGTACTTGCCGTCGCCCTGCGGCTCGGGGATGAACGGATGCCAGTTCTCCGGGTTCACGTAGCGATAGCCCGCCACCACGACGACGATGATCAGCCCCACCTTGACCAGCACCATCAGCGCATTCAGCCCCGACGATTCGCGGATGCCGATATAGCAGAGCCAGGTCAATGCCAGAACGATGGCGACGGCAGGCAGGTTGAACAGATGTCCGGTGGTGACGAGATGGCCATCGGTAAAGGCCAGCGGGGCCTCGGTGAGGGCGACAGGCAGGTGCAGGCCCATGTGGTCGAGCAGGCTGGTGAAATAGCCGGTCCAGCTGGCGGCGACGGCCGAGGCCGAGATGCCGTATTCGGCAACCATGTTCCAGCCAATGAACCACGCCGCCAACTCGCCGAGCGAGGCATAGGCATACGAGTAGGAACTGCCCGAGATCGGGATCAAGGTGGCGAATTCGGCATAACACAGTGCGGCGAAGCCGCTGCAGATCGCGGCGATGATGAAGGAGATCAATACCGCGGGACCGGCGTGTTCGGCTGCTGCCGTACCGGTGACCACGAAGATGCCGGTGCCGATGACGGCACCGATACCCAGCGCGGTGATACCCCAAGGCCCCAGCGTGCGGCGCAAGCCCGGACCGTGCCCGTGATCGTCGTTGCTGAAGTCGGTCTTGCGGGCTAACAACTGATTGAGCATGGGATTCATCTTTGAAAGCGGGCATCAAGCGCGGTTTGTCGCGCTGTATAAATGCGGCGGCCGGCGTTGTTGGCGCCGGCCGTCGGGTATTACCTGGTGCCTTGGCGCAATTTGCTGTGGCGGTAACCGTAGAAACCGTAGATCAGGAAGCCGATCACGATCCAGGTGACCAACAGCGGCCAGCGCACCACGAATGCCTGCCAGAACAGGAACAGACAGGCGATCGCGCCGAGCGGAGAGACCAGCCAGACCAGTGGCACCCGAAACGCGCGCGGCAATTCCGGACGCGTGCGACGCAGCACCAGCACGCCAATGCACACCGTGGCAAAGGCCAGCAGAGTGCCCATCGAAACCAGGTCGCCCAGCACATCCACCGGGAACAGGCCGGCAAGGCAGCAAGCGATCACACCCACCAGGATGGTGCCGACATAGGGCGTGCGATGTTTCGGGTGCAGGCGACCGAGTGCGGGCGGCAGCAGCCCATCGCGGGACATCGAGTAGAAGATGCGCGGCTGACCCATCAGCATCACCAGCACAACCGAGCTCAGGCCCGCCAGCGCGGCGAACACCACCAGGATCTTGAGCGAGCCCAGCAGATAGCTGGAGGCGCTGCCTGCGGTGACGGTGCCGAGCACATAGTTGATCGCGGTAGCGACCGGCTCGGGAGTGTTGAGCAGACGGAACGGCGTCGTGCCAGTCATCACCGCAGCCATGGCGATGTACAGCACGGTGCAGATCAACAACGAGCCGAGGATGCCGATCGGCATGTCGCGTTGCGGATTCTTTGCTTCGCCGGCAGCGGTGGAGACCGCGTCGAAGCCGATGTAGGCAAAGAACACCAGCGTGGCGCCGCGATAGATGCCGCTCCAGCCGAACTTCGAGCCGCCTTCATTGGCAGGAATGAACGGATGCCACAGATCGGTGTTGATGTAATTGAACATCACCACCAGGAACAGCAGGATCACGATCACCTTGATCGCCACGATGATGGCGTTGACCGTCGCCGACTGGGTAATGCCCATGTAGCACAGCCAGCTGATCGCGCCGACGATCAGGATCGCGGGCAGGTTGATCAGTGCGCCGGTGAAGATCAGGTGGTGACCACCTTCGGCGAAGGTCAGCGGAGCCGAGGAAAGTGCCGCCGGCAGGGTGAAATTCACTCCTGTCATGGAGCTGAGCATGCGCAGCATTTCGCCGAAGTAGCCCGACCACGCCACTGCCACGGTCGACGCGGCGAACAGATACTCGAGCACCAGCGCCCAGCCGACAAACCAGGCCACCACTTCACCGAGGGTGGCATAGGAATAGGAGTACGCACTGCCGGAGACGGGCAGCATCGCCGCGAATTCGGCGTAGCACATGCCGGCCAGTCCGCAAGCGACGGCGGCAATGAGAAAGCTGAGGATCAATGCGGGGCCGGCGAACTGCGCAGCGGCAGTACCCGTGATCGCAAAAATGCCGGCACCGATCACTGCACCGATGCCGAGCATCACCAGATGCCGTGCGGTCAACACGCGCTTCAGGGTGACTTCGCCCTCGGCGCCGCCTTCAACAGGTTCGCCAGCGTCGACGTGAGGCATCGCCTCGATCGCGTGAGTGGCAAATAGACCTTTTATCATCAACTTCCCCTCAGGTGATTTTGCCCGCGTCCGCTCTGCGGCGGATGGCTGGAACAGGTGGGCAATGGCGGGCCAACATAGCCCATGCAGCAAAGGTTGTACAAGCTTCATTCATGTTGCGGCGAAACATGCCGTGACCACTTTTCAGGCAGTCCCATGCCTCACCGCGAGACGTCATGCAGCAGCCCACCATCATCATGTTCGACGCACTTCAACGCTACCGTGACCAATGGCACGGGGAGTCCGACGTTGTTGCGCAATTCGAGAACTTTTTACATGCGCATGCGAATGGATTCGAGCGCGGCAACCTGGCCGGACACTTCACGGGTTCGGCATGGCTCGCCAGTGCCGATGGCATGCGCGTGCTGCTGATGCATCACCGCAAGCTGGATCGTTGGCTTCAGCCCGGCGGCCATGCCGATGGCGACTCTGATCTCGCGCGCGTCGCCTTGCGCGAGGCCGGGGAGGAAACCGGTTTGGCCGGCCTGCGCGTGGAAGGAGGCGTGTTCGATCTGGATCGACATCGCATTCCCGCGCGCATGAACGAGCCGGAGCATTGGCATTACGACGTGCGCTACGTGGTGCGTGCCGGAGAGGACGAGTCGTATGTCGTCAATGCCGAGTCGCATGCGCTGGCATGGCGCGAGGTTGGCGAGGTGGCGAACGATGAATCTCTCGACATGTCGCTGCGACGGATGGCCCGGAAATGGCTGAGGCGGGTGTAGGAGCGCACCCTGTGCGCGAAGGCTCTTCGGCGAAGGGCCAATCGCACAGGGTGCGCTCCTACAGGTATTTTTCCGGTGCGGGATGGAGGTGGCCGCAGGCGTCGCAGGTGCGTGCCTCGCTGGAGCGGTAGAACCGTTCGAACACCGGCGGAAAATCGCTTTCGATGCTGTCGAGGGTGAAGTACTCCTCGTAGAGCTTGTGGTTGCACTGCTCGCAGAACCACATCAGGCCGTCCTTCTCACCTGCCATGCGGCGACGCTCGATCACCAGGCCGATCGAGCCGGCCGCACGGTTGGGTGAGTGAGGCACGCGCGGGGGTAGGTAGAAAATTTCCCCGGCACGCAGCGGTATGTCGCGGGCCACCCCCTCGTCCTGCACTTTCAGCGTGATCTCCCCTTCAAGCTGGTAGAAGAACTCGGGACCTTCGTCGTAGTGATAGTCAGTGCGCGCGTTCGGTCCACCGACAATCATGATGATGAAGTCGCCGTCGACGATGCACTTGTTGCCCACCGGCGGTTTCAGCAGGTGGCGGTGTTCGTCGATCCAGCGCTGAAGATCGAGGGGCGGCAGCAGGGCCATGCGGAATGCTCGCGGGAAACCAAGTGGAACCATAGCGCCGCCATCGCCACAAAAAAAGCCGCCCGGGATGGCCGGGCGGCTTGGGGTCACGGTGGCGCTTGCGGTGTTACGGCATCAGCACCTTGTCGATCACGAAGATCTCGCCGTTGGACTGGGTGACATCGGCAATGGTGATGTTGGCGACGTTGCCCTTGGCATCGGTGACGGTCCACTTGCCGTGATTGCCGGCGACAGTGATGGAGTCACCCTCGACCGTTTTCAGCATGGCCTTGCCGCCATGCGCCTTGGCCAGCTTGGCGAGGTCGTGCGCGGTGTATTTGCCCGGCACCACGTGGTAGGTGAGGATCTTGGTCAGCGTGGCCTTGTTTTCCGGCTTCAGCAAGTTGTCCACGGTGCCGGCGGGCAGGGCGGCGAACGCCTCGTTGGTGGGCGCGAACACGGTGAACGGGCCGGGGCCTTCCAGCGTTTCAACCAGGCCGGCAGCCTTCACTGCGGCGACCAGGGTGGTGTGATCCTTCGAGTTCATCGCGTTTTCGACGATGTTCTTCGACGGATACATCGCGGCGCCGCCGACCATGACGGTCTTCTGCATGCTCATCGAGTCCATCTGGCCGGCCATCGCCATCGGCACCACGGCCGCGCTGGCCAGCGCCAAGGAGAGGCCGACGGCCAGGGTGCGCAGGCGGGAATGGGTCTTCATGAATGTTCTCCAGGGTTTCCGCTTCGCGGATTGGAAGCAACTGGAGATACGCGCGGTGTGCAGTAACGGATGCATCGCCGATGCCTGGAGTTCAGCGAAGTGAACTCCAGGCGAAGACGCCGGGTGATCAGACTTCGAGCGTGGCGAGGTCGCCTTTCTCTTCCAGCCAGGCCTTGCGATCACTCGCGCGCTTCTTGGCCAGCAGCATGTCCATCAACTTGCTGGTGCCATCGTTCTCGTCGCCGATGGTCAGCTGCACCAGGCGGCGCGTATCCGGATGGATGGTGGATTCGCGCAACTGCGGCGGGTTCATCTCGCCCAGACCCTTGAAGCGGGTGGTGCTGACCGCGCCCTTCATCTTCTCGCGCACGATCCGTTGCAGCATCGCTTCCTTCTCGCCTTCGTCGAGGCAGTAGAACACCTGCTTGCCGACGTCGACACGGAACAACGGCGGCATCGCCACGAACACATGGCCTTCGCTGACCAGCTTGCGGAAATGCTTCAGGAACAATGCGGCCAGCAGGGTGGCGATGTGCAGGCCGTCGGAGTCCGCATCGGCGAGGATGATCACCTTGCCGTAGCGCAGCCCGGACAGGTCGTCCTTGCCCGGGTCGCAGCCGATCGCGACCGCGAGGTTGTGTACTTCCTCGGAAGCCAACACCGAGGTGGACTCCACTTCCCAGGTGTTGAGGATCTTGCCGCGCAACGGCAGGATCGCCTGGAACTCCTTGTCACGTGCCTGCTTGGCACTGCCGCCGGCGGAATCGCCCTCGACCAGGAATAGCTCCGTGCGGGTGAGGTCGGTGGCGGTGCAGTCAGCCAGCTTGCCGGGCAACTGCGGGCCCTGGGTGATCTTTTTGCGCACGATCTGCTTGGCCGCTTTCAGCCGTGCACTGGCGCGCTCGATCGCCAGCTGGGCGATG
Source organism: Rhodanobacter sp. TND4EL1 (assembly GCF_054061035.1). Classification (NCBI taxonomy): domain Bacteria; kingdom Pseudomonadati; phylum Pseudomonadota; class Gammaproteobacteria; order Lysobacterales; family Rhodanobacteraceae; genus Rhodanobacter; species Rhodanobacter sp. TND4EL1. The sequence goes on along the minus strand of NZ_JBSSDT010000001.1, from coordinate 809,304 downwards.
CGTTCGCCGGTGCTCACGTTCTGATTCAGCCACAAACTGAAAGCGTCATGGACGACGTTTTCGATCATGCCCGCCGCTTGGCGCGAGGACAGCCGTTCCTTGGTCTGGCCGGCGAATTGCGGATCCTCCAGTCGTGCCGACAACACGAAGGCGATCCGCTCCCACACGTCCTCCGGCGCCAGCTTCACGCCGCGCGGCAGCAGGTTGCGGATGTCGCAGAACTCGCGGATGGCGGTGGTCAGGCCGGTGCGCAGGCCATTGACGTGAGTACCGCCCTGCGCGGTGGGAATCAGGTTGACGTAGCTTTCCTGCACCAGGTCGCCTTCGGGCAGCCAGGCCAGGGCGACTTCCATGCCCTCGGCGTTGCGTGCCATCTGGTGCACGAACAAGTCATTCGGCAGTGCTTCGTTGCCTTCGAGTTCGCTGCGCAGGTAATCGCGCAAGCCATCCTCGTAATGCCACTCGATGATTTCGCCGCTGGCCTCGTCGGTGAGTTTCATGTTGAGGCCGGCGCACAGCACCGCCTTGGCGCGCAGCAGATGCTTGAGCTTGCCCAGCGAAATTTTCGGCGAGTCGAAGTATTTGGCCTCGGGCCAGAAGTGCAGGGTGGTACCGGTGCGCTTCTTGCCAACCGTGCCGATCACTTCCAGCGGGCTGACCATGTCGCCGTGTTCGAACGCCATCGCGTATTCCGAGCCGTCACGGCGGATGTTCACCTCGACGCGATCGGACAGCGCGTTGACCACGGACACGCCGACGCCGTGCAGGCCGCCGGAGAAGCTGTAATTCTTGCCGCTGAATTTGCCGCCCGCGTGCAGCCGGGTCATGATCAGCTCGACGCCCGACACGCCTTCTTCGGGATGAATGTCCACCGGCATGCCGCGGCCGTCGTCGCTCACCGACACGGAGCCGTCGTCATGCAACACGACCTCGATCGTCTTCGCGTGACCCGCCAGCGCCTCGTCCACCGAGTTGTCCACCACTTCCTGCACCAAGTGGTTCGGGCGGGAGGTGTCGGTATACATGCCGGGGCGCCGTTTGACGGGATCCAGGCCAGACAGGACTTCGATATCGGCGGCGTTGTAGCGACTGCTCATGCGTGTGTTTCGATGGAGAAAAGACGGCAAAGCATGGGGTGCGTTGGCCTGCAGGGTCAAGCCGGCCGCGCTGGATCAGCGGTAACCCTGCGCCTGCAACGAGAACAAATGGGCGTAGTGGCCGTCTTCCGCCATCAGTTGTTCGTGATTGCCGCGCTCGATGATGCGGCCGTCCTGGATCACGATGATCTGGTCGGCCATGCGCACGGTGGAGAAGCGGTGCGAGATCAGGATCGCGATGCGTCCGCCTGAGAGTTCGCGGAAGTGTTCGAAGATGGTGGCTTCGGCCTGCGCGTCCATCGCGGCAGTGGGTTCGTCCAGCACCAGGATGTCGGCGCGTGAGCGCATGAAGGCGCGGGCCAGGGCGATTTTCTGCCATTGCCCGCCGGACAGCTCGCGGCCGTCGTTGAACCACTTGCCCAGCTGGGTATCGAAGCCGGCCGGCAGGCTGTCGATGAAGTCGCTGGCCATGCCCTTGTCGCTGGCTTCGCGCCAGCGGGCCTCATCGTCGAAATGGGTCACGTCGCCGGCGCCGACGTTCTCGCCCACGCGCATCTGGTAGCGGGCGAAATCCTGGAAGATCACGCCGATGCGTTGCAGCAGCACAGCCTCGTCCCACTCGCGCAGATCGGTGCCGTCGAGCAGGATGCGGCCGCTGTCGGGGGTGTACAGGCGCGTGAGCAGCTTGATCAGGGTGGTCTTGCCCGAGCCGTTCTGGCCGACCAGGGCCAGCGACTCGCCGGGGCGGATGTGCAGATCGATGTCGCGCAGCGCCGGCTCGCTGGCGCCGGGGTAGGTGAAGCTGACCTGCTCGAAGCGGATGCCGTCTTCGGGTCGGGCGCCGCGCTGCGCAGTACCGCTGACCGCGGGCACCGGCGTTTCCAGATACTCGTACAGCGTGGACAGATAGAGGTTGTCCTCGTACATGCCACCGATCGCCGACAGCATCGCCGATACCGCCGACTGGCCCTGCCGGAACAGCGCCAGGTACATCGTCATCTGGCCCAGGGTGATGCGCGCCATCACGGTGCTGGCGGAAATCCATGCGTAGGCGCCATACAGCGCCAGCGTGCCCAGCAGGCCCAGGCCGAAACCCCAGCTGTCGCGGCGTACGGCCAGCTCGCGATCGGCGCGGTACAGCGTGTGGAAGATGTCGCGATAGCGTTGCAGCAGCAACGGGCCGAGGCCGAACAGCTTCACTTCCTTGGCGTGGTCCTCGCGCGCCAGCACGGTTTCAAGGTACAGCTGCATGCGCGTTTCCGGCGAGCGCCAGCGGAACAGCCGGAACGCATCGCCGGAAAATTTGGTTTCGGCGAAGAACGAAGGCAGGCCGGCCAGCAACAACACCGCCACCGCCCACGGCGAGAACTGGAACAGCAGGCTGCCGTAGCTGATCAGCGAGATCGCGTTCTGACCCAGCCCGAATGTGCGGGTGACCAGCGACAGCGGTCGGCTCGACGCCTCGCGCCGGGCACGGGTCAGCTTGTCGTAGAACTCCGAATCCTCGAAGTGTGCCAGCTCGAGCGTCAGCGCCTTTTCCAGGATCATCACGTTGACGCGCTGACCCAGCTGCGCGCGCAGCAACGACTGGCACAGCGACAGGCCGCGTTGAGCGCCGGCCATGGCGGCCACCAGCACGCCTTCCAGCACCACCCATTCGAATACGGTGCGCAGTGGTGCCGTCCCATGCGCTGCCCAGAGCTTGCTGGCGCCGACTACCGAATCCACGATATGCGCGCCCACATAGGCGATGCCGGCCGGCAGCAGACCGGCAACCAGGGTGAGCAGGGCCAGCGCGATGGTCAGCGCGCGGCTGGTGCTCCAGACCAGTTCCAGAGCACGTCCGCTGTAGCGGAACACCCCCAGGAAGCTGCGGGTGAGTTCTTTCGGTGGAGCGGGAGGGGCTGCATGAGGCGGCACGTGGGGAGGATATCGGAAGGCGCGTGACAGGGCGCGAAGCTTCCGAGATGGGGGCCGTGCCGCCCCAGGCAACCCGAGGGGTGTAGGAGCGCACCCTGTGCGCGATGCGTTTTCGCCACGTAGAGGAAAGCATCGCGCACAGGGTGCGCTCCTACAAGGAATCCTGATAGATCTCCGGAAACAGCTTCTGCAGGCGGGCCACCTTGGGTGCATCGTTGAACACGATGTACGGGTTGTTCGGATGCAGATCGTAGTAGTGCTGGTGGTAAGCCTCGGCGGGGTAGAACGTCTTCAGCGGCACCACCTGGGTGACGATCGGCGCGCCGAAGGCTTTGGCGGTGGTCAGCTGGGCGATGTAGTCAGAGGCAATTTTCTTCTGCGCATCATCGCCGTAGAACACCACCGAGCGATATTGGGTGCCGCTGTCCGGGCCTTGCCGGTTCAGCTCGGTGGGATTGAGCGCGACCGAGAAGAACAGCTGCAGCAATTTGCCGTAGCTGACCTGGGCCGGATCGAACTCCACCTTCACCGACTCGGCGTGGCCGGTGTTGCCATCGCTGACGTCGTCGTAATTGGCGGTGTTGGCGGCGCCGCCGGAGTAGCCGGCGGTGACCTTGTGCACGCCCTTGACGTGCTCAAACACCGCCTCGATGCCCCAGAAGCAGCCGCCGGCGAGCACGGCTACCTCGTTGTGCCCGACAGGGGCTGTCGCATCGACGGTTGGCGCAGGCAGTCGCGCGACTTCACTGGCGACCGCCACCGGTTGGCAGGCGGCGAGGCCAGCAATCAGCACGGCGCCGGCCAGTGGAATGAGACGGAACGAGCGGTAGCGGAACATCGGAAACCTCGCTGGCGATGGCATGCAGGAGTGCCGCATGCATGAACAGGTACGTGAAATCGCGGACGGCGGATGCGTGCCGACTCGTGCGTTCAATCAGTCATTCGCTGACGAGCCTGGCGCGGTTACCTGCAGACAGCCGGCGCGCTGGCTACCATGGGCGGGAAACCACCGGAGAGGGGCATGCCTGACGCAATCGACCTGGGCGCGTATCTGCGCCGTGTTGGCTGGGATGGGCCCGTCGCGCCCGATCTGGCAACCCTGCGCGGTCTGGCTACCGCACACGTGGCCACGATCCCCTTTGCAAACCTCAACCCGCTGATGGGCTGGCCGGTGTCGCTGGAGTTGGTGGATCTGCAGCGCAAGCTGGTGCATGACGGGCGCGGCGGCTACTGCTTCGAGCAGAATCTGCTGTTCGAGGCGGTGCTGCGCGAGATCGGTTTCGACGTCACCGGCCTGATCGCGCGAGTGCTGTGGGGGCATCCGGAAGATGTGGAAACCCCGCAGACCCACATGCTGCTGCAGGTCAAACTGGCGGGCGAGAGCTGGCTGACCGACGTCGGCTTCGGTGGCCACGTGCTCACTGGTGCGCTGCGGCTGCAACCCGATATCGAGCAGGCGACCGGCCACGAACCGTTTCGCCTGCTGCGAAACGATGCCGAGTGGCGTGTGCAGTCACTGACTCACGGGGAGTGGCGCAGCTTGTACCGTTTCGACCTGCGGCCGGTGCCGATGATCGACTACGTGGTGGCCAACCACTACGTGTCGACGCACCCCGCCTCGCGCTTCGTGAACCATCTCATGCTTGGCCGCACCACCGCCGATCGGCGGCTGGGACTGTTCGATGCCGACTTCACCGTGCGCCGGCTGGGGCAGGAGCCCGAGCGCCGGCGCCTGCGTGACGTGGCGGAGCTGCGTGAGGTGATGGAACGCGAGTTCCTGTTGCGGCTTCCCGCCGGTGTGGAGTTCGACCGGCGGCTGGAAAGCCTGCCGCAGGGCTGATTCAGCCTGGCCGGCCGGCCTGCGGACGACCGTCATCCAGGCCTTCCGGGTCAGCGAGTACGTGGATTTCCACGTCGTCGATCGTGGCGACCTGGCCTGCGTGGATCTTGCACGTCTTGCGCAGTTCGATCTTGCCATCCACGGCTACCGCGCCGGTGGCGACGATTGCCTTGCCGGCACCGCCGCTGTCGCACAGGCCGACCAACTTCAGCAGCATGTTCAGCTCGACGTAGTCGCCTTCCAGTTCAAATTCGATGGTTTGCATGGTGTTCCAGTGGGGAATGGACGAGCCGCCTTCAGGCGGCTGGGTGAGCTTGTTCGAAGGCGCTGTCGGGTAGCGACAGGAACGCGAACCAGGGTCGTTCCTGTTCTTCGCCGTAGGTGGCGGCATCATCGAGGATGCCGAGCAGGATGTCGTAGTCGGCACTGACTGCCTCGCGCAGTTCGTCGGCATGCTCGAACAGCAGCACATGTCCCCACGCCGGCATCCAGCCGAGGTCGCGAAGGCAATCGGCCAGCGCGTCCCAGTTGTAGCCGAAGCTGGCGGGCAACTTCAGTGAAAAGGCGAGGCGACGCAGCAATTCGTCCTTGTCGCGACAGCCGGCCAGATCGGTACGACACACGCACAACTCATCCCGGCGGGCGTTGCGGGCCAGCCGGTCGAGGTCGTCGACGCCGACGAAGTACACGCCACTCTGGCTGGGCCGGGTCAGGTCGAGATCGAAGCGACGCGTGCTCATTGGCCTGCCTCGAAGCGACGGAAACTGCGGTAGTGGTCGTCGGTGTAGTACCAGACCACCGGCGGCGTGCCGCCCGTGATGATGCGGCGGGCACCGCGGTTGCGGGCGCCGGGGGTTTCCACCGTGTACTCGTGGTAATAGCCGCGCGGCTGCTTCGGCAGCAGACCTTCGTAGTTGCCGAACACCGCGCCGTCCTGGCTGTGTTCGAACGGACCGCCGCGGTCAATCCGCTGGATCATCTCGCGCGCTTGCGCCGGCAGCGGCGTGGTACTGCCGTCCGTCGATGGCGCGGGGCGCGCGACGTCACTGCCCGGATGGGTGGCCGATGGAGTCGGCATGGCCGGAGGACCGGCATGACGGTTCCACATCGTCACCGCGAGAATGACGATTGCCAGCAGGATCAGCGGCTTGAGTTGGCGCATGGCGGTTCGCAGGGGTTGGATGCGCCGCGAGCTTAACAGGGGCAGGCGTGCCACCGGGCGCGGCGGAAGGCGTCCGGCTTTCCCGATCGCAAGAAATTACGCACACTCGGGCTTCCTGTGGCGACGGCACCACGCTGCCCACCCGAATTCTGGAGTACGGATGAGCACCACCACCGACCATGCCGGTGGCCGTCTGCCGCGGCAGATCGCCTACATCATCGGCAACGAAGGCTGCGAGCGCTTCTCGTATTACGGGATGCGCAACATCCTCACCCCATTCCTGATCACCACGCTGCTGCTGTATCTGCCCGAGGGCCAGCGCATCCTGGCGGCGAAGGATATTTTCCATACCTTCGTGATCGGGGTGTATTTCTTCCCGTTGCTCGGCGGGTGGCTCAGCGACCGCTTCTTCGGCAAGTACAACACCGTGCTGTGGATGAGCCTGATCTACTGCGCCGGCCATGCCTGCCTGGCGATCTTCGAGAACAACCGCCTGGGCTTCTTCGCCGGGTTGGGTCTGATCGCGCTGGGCGCCGGTGGCATCAAGCCGCTGGTGGCGTCGTTCGTGGGCGACCAGTTCAACCAGTCGAACAAGCATCTGGCGAAGATGGTGTTCGACGCGTTCTACTGGATCATCAACTTCGGCTCGTTCTTCGCCTCGCTGCTGATGCCGTTGTTCCTTCATCACTTTGGCGCGGCGGTGGCGTTCGGCATCCCTGGCGGCCTGATGTTCATCGCCACGGTGGTGTTCTGGCTCGGGCGCAAGCAATACGTGATGGTGCCGCCGGGGCCGCCCGACCAGCATGCCTTTTCGCGGGTGATCCGCACGGCCTTGCTGACTTGTCGACCGGGCCAGGCGCGACCCGGTTTGTGGCTGGCGTCGGCGGGAGTGGCGGTGGCCGTGGCCCAATTTGCGCTGATGCCATCGCTGGGTTTCGTGATCTGCGCCTGTATCGCGCTGGTGCTGCTGATCGGTGGCGTCGGTGGCGGCGCGTGGATACAGATGGATCGCGCACGCGGCGTGCATCCGGATCATGCCGTCGATGGCGCGCGCAATGTGCTGCGCGTGCTGGTGATCTTCGCGTTGACCACGCCGTTCTTTTCGCTGTTTGACCAAAAGGCTTCGACGTGGGTGGTGCAGGGCTCCGAGATGACCATGCCGTCGTGGTTCCAGCCGGCACAGATGCAGGCGCTGAACCCCTTGCTGGTGATGGTCTTGATTCCGTTCAACAACCTGGTGCTGTACCCGCTGTTGCGCAGGCTCGGTTACGAGCCGACCGCGCTGCGCCGGATGACCGCCGGCATCGCCTTCAGCGGGTTGGCGTGGATCGTGGTCGGCGGCCTGCAGGTGGTGATCGATGGCGGCGATCCGTTGTCGATCGTTTGGCAGGTCTTGCCGTATGCGTTGCTGACCTTCGGCGAGGTACTGGTCTCGGCGACCGGACTGGAGTTCGCCTACAGCCAGGCGCCGACCTCGATGAAGGGTGTGGTGATGAGTTTCTGGAACCTCACCACCACGGTCGGCAACCTGTGGGTGCTGCTGGCCAACGCGGCGGTGCGCAACGAGACGGTGACCGGCTCGATCGCCAGCAGCGGGCTGAGCGTCAACGCATTCCAGATGTTCTTCTTCGCTGCGTTCGCCCTGCTGGCTGCATTGGCGTTCGGTCTGTATGCGCGGCGCTATCGCGAGGTGGATTACTACCGATCGGCTTGAGGACTGCCTGTAGGAGCGCACCCTGTGCGCGATGCTTTTCGTCACGTCACGAAAGGCATCGCGCGCAGCGTGCGCTCCTGCAATTCCGAGGTAGGGCGGACACTGTCCGCCGGCTTTTCCACCTACCGGCAACAGCGGCGGGCAGTGCCCGCCCTACGCATCGATGCGTGCTTGCAGCGCCATCGCGGCGGCGGGATTACGGTGTTTGGCGGCGCTGATGAAGAACACGAAGACGTCGCGCGGGGCCGTTTTCGCCTGCGTCGTGGCAACGTGCGGCAGGGCGGCCACGTCCTTGCCGGCGGCCCAGTCGCGGGCGTATCCAGCCCAGCGATCCAGCTCGGCCGTGGCGTAGCCGGTCACGATCTTGTCGGCGCTGCACATGAGTCGGGCGTAGCTGAAGTCGCCGGTGAGGTCGGCCAGGGACGGATAGTCTGGCGAGTCGGTGAACACGGTGGGTACGCGATGGCTGCGCGCCAGCGCCACGTAGGCTTCGTCAAGGAAGCTGGGATGCCGTACCTCCAGCACATGGCGCAGCGGCAGGCCGTTCAACTCACGCGGCAGCGCGTCGAGAAAGGCGCCGAGATCGTCCGCATCGAACGGTCGGGACGGTGCCAGCTGCCACAGGATCGGGCCCAGCCGGCCGCCCATTTCGGCCAGGCCGCCATGAATGAATCCACTGGCGCCCTTGTCGGCATCGGCCAGTCGCCGGGTTTCGACGACGTAGCGTGGCGCCTTCAGCGAAAACACGAATCCTGCGGGTGTTTCCGCTGCCCACTTCGCGTAGGTCGCCGGCTTCTGCGCACCGTAATAGGTGCCGTTGATCTCGATGGCCCGCAGCTGGCGGCTGGCGTATTCCAGTTCGCGCCGCTGCACCAGCTTCGGTGGATAGAAGTTGTTGCGCCACGGTGCATAGGTCCAGCCGCCGATGCCGACGCGGATGGCCGGACCGTCGTGAGGCCGGGCAGAAAAGAGATCATTCACGGTGACGACTCCGACATGGATTGGCGCAGGTATTCCGCAGCGGTGATGCACAGGACCAGCCACGTCGCACCCGCGCTGAAACCGGCGAACACGTCGCTGAAGTAGTGCACCTGCAGCATGATGCGGCTGATGCCGACCACGCCGATCAACGCTACGGCGGCGGCAATGATGGCCCGATGAAAACGCCGCGACAGCCGCAGCAGCACATAGGCGAGCATGCCGTAGAACACCATGGCGCCGAACGCGTGGCCGCTGGGGAAACTCCAGCCCGGCTCGATGGTGAAGCCATGATCGTGCAGCGGGCGAGCACGATGGAACAGCGCCTTGAGGCTGCCGTTGATCGGCAGGATGCCGAACAGGGCGACGCTCCATGCGGCGGCCAGTCGACCATGCTTGCGCAGCAGCAGAGCGACGGCCACCACGACGGACACGGGCGCTATCCAGAGCACGTCACCCAGATGGGTCACCAGCGCGAGCACGCGCAGCACCGACGTTGGCAATTGCGCGCGCAGTTGTTCGGCCAGATCGGTGTCGAAGGTCGGCAGCTTGCCCGGCGGGCGCGCGGTAACGTCAACGGCGATGGTGGCAAACAGCAGCACCAGGGCCACGCTGAGGACCAGCCCCACTGGCCAACGCAAGAGCACGGCTGGTTCGCCGCGATTGGTGGCACGTTGATTCCAGCGAACGTTGTATTGCCAGGCCTGGTCGCCGGCCAGCAGGGCTAGCAACAGCAGCAGCGCCCACAGCCACAGCGTGTGGGCCGCGACCCATTCCGCCATTGGTTCCATTGTGCTGCTTCCACCGGGATGGTCTTCGAGAACGCCATCATCGGCGCTGTCGGGCGCGACGTCGACCCGGGCCGGGCCGGGCATGACTTCCAGCGCTGGCCTTGCGCCGGGTTTGCCGCGATAGTTGGGCGATCACCACCCGTGGAGCCCTCGATGTCCCAGCGACCCCTTTCCCTGCGTCTGGCGCTTTGCTGCGCGCTGCTCGTTTCCGCCTCGGCCGCCTCCGCCCAGACGGCCGTTGCCACGTCGCCGCCGCCGGTATCCACGGGCGACTCCGCGAGACCGATGCTGCCGCAGCAGCTGCAGGACTTTGGCGCCTATGTCGACAGCGCCCGCAAGACCTTCGACGTGCCGGGCATCGCGGTGGCGATCGTCAAGGACGGCCATGTGGTGATGGAGCAGGGCTTTGGCCTGCGCGAGATCGGCAAGCCGGAAAAGGTCGATGCGAACACGCTGTTCGCGATTGCCTCCAACACCAAAGCCTTCACCGCCGCCGCGCTGCAGCAACTGGCCGGCGAGGGCAAGCTGAAGATGGACGACCGGGTGATCGATCACCTGCCGTGGTTCCGCATGTCCGATGCTTACGTGACCAACGAGATGCGCATCCGCGACCTGCTGGCGCATCGCAGCGGCCTGAGCCTGGGCGCCGGTGACTTGCTGTACTGGCCGCCGACGTCGTACAGCACCAAGCAGGTGGTGCAGCGCCTGGCCAACGTGCCGATCAAGAACGGCTTTCGCAGTGGCTACGCCTACGACAACATCCTGTTCGCGGTGGCCACGCTGGTGATCGAGGAGGCTTCCGGCCAGAGCTATGCCGACTACGTGCGCGAGCACCTGTTCAAGCCGGTCGGCATGGACCAGTCGTTGATCGACATGACCGGGCTCAAGCCGGGCATGGATGTGGCGATGGGCCACGCCAAGCTGGATTTCAAGGATCTCAAGCCGGTGCCGCCGATGGCGTGGCTGAATGATCCGGGCGCTGGCGGCATCTATTCCAGCGTGCACGACATGGCCAAGTGGATGAACGTGCAGCTGGCTGGCGGCGTGCTGCCGACCACGGGCAGCGATGGCAAGCCGCAGCGCCTGTTCTCCGAAAAGGGTCACCAGGAAATGTGGAGCATGCTGACGCCGATCAAGATCGGCAAGCCGTCGATTCCGGAGCTGGCGCCGCTGGTGCCGAACTTCTCCGGTTACGGCGAGAGCTGGTTCCTGTCCGACTATCGCGGCCAGAAACTGGTCTGGCATACCGGTGGCTGGCCGGGCATGGTGTCACGCGTGACCATGGTGCCGGGACAGAACCTGGGCGTGGTGGTGCTGACCAATGCCGAGTCCGGTGCCGCGTTCAACGCGGTGACCTACCGCGTGCTGGATGCTTACCTGAATCCGGACAAGAAGACCGACTGGGTTGCTGCCTACGACAAGGCCGTGAAGAAGTCCGAGGCCAGGGCTGATGAGAGCGTGGCCAAGCATGAGGCGGCGCGCGACAAGGGCAGCAAGCCCTCGCTGGCACTGGCGAAGTACGCCGGCACCTATCGCGACCCGTGGTACGGCGACGTCATCATCAGCAATCAGAACGGCAAGCTGCGCCTGCGCTTCTCCAAGACCGCGCAGCTGGTCGGCACGATGACGCCATGGCAGCACGACACCTTCGTGGTGCGCTGGGACGACCGCGCGTTGAACGCCGACGCGTTCGTCAACTTCAACCTGGATGTGGACGGCCATATCACCGAGATGCGCATGCAGCCGATGTCGCCGCTGACCGATTTCAGCTTCGACTTCCAGGATCTGCGCCTGGTGCCGGTCGCTGAAAAGACCGGCGCCGACGAGTAATGATCCACGGCCGGGGCATGCACGCCCCGGCCTTCGTTGACTGACCTGGGGAACATCGACATGCGTGACGTGCGTGCTGTTGCAGCGATCGTGTTGGGTTGTGGCCTGTTCGCCAGCGTGGCGATGGCGCGCACCGAGGCGCCGGTGGCGCACAGCCAGTTCCATGTCGAGTTGGGTGAAACATTGACCCAGCCTGCCTCGGGCCGGCTGCTGCTGTTTGCCGTGGAGGCCAAGGCAGCGATGGCCGAAGCTGAGAACGGCAAGGTCGAGGAAGTCGATGCCAGCCCGTTCGGCGCCACGCAGGCTTCGGTAGCGGCGCGTGAGTCGAGCCGGTTGTCGCCGGGGCAGGGCGTGGACATCGACACGGATGCACTGGCTTTCCCCGCAGGTTGGTCGCGATTGCCGCCGGGTGACTACCTGGTCCAGGCGGTGCTGGATGTCGATCACAACTACAACTACAGCGGGCGCGGCGCGGGCGATCTGGTCAGCGACGTGGTGCGCATGCATCTTCCGGCCAGCCGTACGCCGACCCTGCAGCTGACTCGTGTGCTGCCAGCGCGGGCGGCGTGGACGCTGTCGCCGAAAACGCCTGAGGTCGTGCGCAACGCGCTTCCCGCCGCGCGCAGCCACAGCCGGTCGATCGATTTCGTCAGCCCGTCGCTCAGCGCGTTCTGGGGTCGGCCGATCCACATGCGCGGCTGGGTGGTGTTGCCACCCGGTTACGACGCGAAGGCGGCAACGCGCTATCCGGTGGTCTACAGCACGCACGGTTTCGGCGGCAACGTGGATCGCTTCACCGGCAGCATCGCGAGCGTGTGGCAGAACATGAGCAGCGGCCAGATGCCGCCGATGATCTGGGTGTTCCTGGACGAATCCAGCGCCACCGGCACCCACGAATTCGCCGACTCGGTGAACAACGGCCCGTGGGGCCACGCGCTCACCACCGAGCTGATCCCGCATCTGGAAGCAGGCTATCGGATGGACGCCAAGTCGAACGGTCGCTTCCTCAACGGGCACTCCTCCGGCGGCTGGGCCACGCTGTGGTTGCAGACGCGTTACCCGGCCATCTTCGGCGGCACCTGGTCGACCTCGCCTGATTCGAGCGATTTCCACGACTTCACCGGGGTGGATCTGTACGCGCCAAATGCGAATGTCTATCGGCGGCCGGATGGCTCGGCGTATCCGCTGGTGCGTGACAAGGGCAAGGTGCTGGCCAGCTTCGAGGCGTTCGCCAAGCTGGAACGGGTATTGGGCGAATACGGCGGGCAGATGGCGTCGTTTGACTGGGTGTTCTCGCCGCGCGGTGCGGACGGCCGGCCGATGCCGATGTTCGATCGCGATACCGGCGCGGTGGATCCTGCCGTAGTGGCGTACTGGCATGACCATTACGACATCGCCCATCGGGTGCAGGCGAATTGGCCGAGCCTGAAGCCTGACCTGGATGGCAAGATCCACCTGATCGTGGGTACCGCCGATACGTTCTATCTGGACGGCGCCGCGCACAAGCTCAAGGCCGTGCTGGACGGTCTGGGCGCAACATCGGACATCCGCTTCCTGCCCGGGAAAACCCATTTCGACTTGTATGCCCAAGGCAACGATCGCAGTGCCTTGCTCAAACAGATCAGCTGGGAGATGTATGCCATCGCGCGGCCAGCGTCGAAGCTGAAGCCGGCTGCCGCACCGTAGGGCGGAAGTGCCTTCGGCCCCGCTTGCGTGGATGTTGCCGCGGCGGGCAGAGGACCGATGACGAAAGCCGTTTCGCAAGTTCATTCGAATCGGCCGTCTGCCCGCTAAACGGCCCCCGCAAGAACGGGTTTTGCGCCGCCATTTTTCCGCCATAGTCTCGGTGCAGGCGCCGCCGCTCTCGGCTGCTTGGGTGTGTCATCGCGACTTCACGTGAGAGGGATTCGAAATGAAATCGTCAAGTATGTTTGCCGTCGCATTCGCCTGTTTGCTGGCCGGTCCGGCCGTGTATGCACAACAGGCATCCGCACCGGCCGGGTCGACCGGGCAGTGCAAGGATGGCAGTTATTCCCAGGCCGCCAGCAAGCGCGGTGCCTGCCGAGGACACAAGGGTGTCCAGGCTTGGTACGCCAGCGCACCGGCCGCCAAGACGGCCCCGGCAGCCCCCGCTGTTGCACCGGCCGCACCGGCTGTCGCTGCAGCACCCATGGCAGCCCCGACGCCGGCTGCCACTCCGATGAAGAACACGTCCATGAAAATGAACCACGCCATGCCCGCACCGGCTGCAAACGCCGCACCGGGCGGTGGCCCGGGCATGGTCTGGGTCAACTCCAGCAGCAAGGTCTATCACTGCCCGACCGACAAGTGGTACGGCAAGACCAAGCACGGCGAATACATGAGTGAGGCGGCCGCCAAGGCCAAGGGTGACCATCCCGAACATGGCAAGTCCTGTTCGGCGTAATCGTCCTTTCGTGCGATCAACGCAGGGGCCGGCGCAAGGCGGCCTCTTGCTGTCAGGCCGGCTCGGTCTGCCACGGATCGTAGCTGCCGAAGTACCACAGATGACCCTCCGGGTCGTGGCAGCTGTAGCCACCGCCGCCGTATTCCTTCTCGGCGTAGTCGTCCACGATCACGGCGCCGGCGGACTTTGCCTGCAGGTAGTGCGCCTTGCAGTCGACCACGGTCACGCAGGCGCATTGCGTCTCGCGCCCGCCAATTTCATCGGGCTGCGCGATATGCCGGCCGAACGCGTTGTCGCGCACCTCGCCGAGCATGATCATGCCGTGGCCGTAGCTCAGCTGGGCATGCTCCACGCCGCCTTGCTCGTTCTGGTAGACCACGTGCCTGCTGAAACCGAATGCCTTGCACAGCCAGTCGATCGCGGCATGGGCATCGTGGTAGCGCAGACAGGGGACGATGCTGCTGCCATGAGGGTTGCTTGCGTTCATGATGGGGCTCCATCGACGGAAGGCGTGCACAGGCTGGCGCACCCGGGCCGCGTCATGTCGCTGCGCTCTGCATCTAACCGGTGTGATCGTCACCTTCGGAGAGGGGCGGCAGCGTGCGCACCAGCATGCTCTGCGGGGTGGTCATCGGCATGTTGGCACTGCGCAGGCGCGCCAGGATTTCGAACAACAGGTCGCTTCTGACTCCGCTGACCACTCGCGGACTGCTGACGTAGGCGATGCAGTTGAAGGTCATCGCACCGGTAATCACGCTTTCCAGTTGCACGAACGGCGCGGGCGCATCCAGCGTGGCATCGTGGGCACGCAGCACGTCGAGCACCAATTCGCGCACCTTGCCGGCATCGCTGTTCAGCGGCATGGGCAACTTGATCTGCACCCGGCCCTGGGCGTTGGCCAGGGTGACGTTGCGTACGTTCTGGGTGATCAGCTGCGAGTTCGGCACGATCACGGTGGAGCGGTCGCCCATCTGGATTTCGGTGGCGCGCACGTTGATGCGGCGGATGTCACCCTCGACATCGCTGCTCAGACTGACCCAGTCGCCGACCTTCACCGGCCGTTCGACCAGCAGGATCAGCCCGGAGATGAAGTTCTGCACGATCGCCTGCAGGCCGAAACCGATACCCACCGACAACGCGCTGACGATCCAGGTGATGCTTTTCAGATCGACCTGCAACGCCGCCAGGGTCAGCACCACCACCAGCAGACCGCCGACGTAACCGAGCAGGGTGGTGATGGATTCCTGCATGCCGCGATCCATGGCGGACTTCGGCAGCAGTTGCTCGCGCAGCCAGCGCTTGAGTGCGCGCAGCGCGAGCATGCCGACCAGCAGGACCAGCGCGGCGGTGATGATGCTGGTCGGGTTGATCGCCAGTTCACCCAGTTTCCGGCTGCCCAGTGTCTGCTGGGCGCTGGCCAGCAGGTCGGACGGGCCGGCGCCGAACGGGGTCAGCACCGTCGCCAGAGCCAGCACGATCAGCACCACGCGCACAATGCCGGCGAGCAGCACACTGGCCTGTTCCAGCTTGTGTTCCGGCAGGCTGAAGGCGGCCTGCAGGCGTTGACCGTGGGCGCCACGCGGAGACAGCAGCGTATCGATCAGGTCGGTCAGCAGATGAATCAGCAGGTAGGTGGTCGCGACGATCAGCCCGATCCACAAGGTCTGCCCGGCGAGAAAGAACGCCAGCGCGATGAATCCGGTAGCCACGCCCAGCCAGCTGGTCACCACGCACAGCGTCGCCGCGACGATCAGCAGGCTGACCCACACCGGTCGGTGTGCCGGGCCAGTGTGGTCCGCGTCACCTTCGCCCAGTGCACGCCGGCTGCGGTGCAGGCGCCACAGCGCGGCACCGATCAACCCGCTGATGAGCAGCGCGAACAGCCCTCGCGTGGCTACGGTGGCGGGCAGGCTGGTGCCGATCGTGCGGGTGATGCGTTCGATCATGCCGGCCAGCAGTGCGGCAGCGGCAACCAGCCAGGGGAATGGGCGCAGGCTGCGAGCGGTCAGGTCCGACAGCGCAGGCAGGCGCCAGGAAGGCCGCCGTGCGGACAGCAGGGCGCGACCCAGGCCGGTGATGAAGGCCGCCAGGCAAACCAGGCGCACGATCGCCGTGGCCAGATCCTTGATGTCATCGTCGAGAATGTCGTTCCAGTTCAGCCCCAGATAGACCAGTTGCGCCGCCAGTCCGGTCGTCAGCACCGCGGTCAGCGCCACGGCGCTGGCCATCGCGCTGCGCCGCAAATGACCGTCCGGCACGTGACGCGCCGCCAGCATCAGCAGCAAGCGCTCCAGCGCCCAGCGCCCACCGGCGAGCAGCACCACGGCAGCGGCAAGGCACCACAGCAGCGGCTGCCGGTTCGGTGGTTGCCATGCCTGGCTGACGTCGTCGGCAAAACGCGTACCCAGGCGTTTCAGCCGCACCAGATCATCCGGCAGGGTTCTCGCCGGATCGGCCCAGAACGCACGGCTGAACGGTGTCGGCGTGCGCGACGCCAGTTGCGCCTGGAACTGGTCGTTGCGCAAGCCGGTGATCTGCGCGGCCAGCTGCATCGCGTTCTGGTTGAGCAGTTGCGATTGCTTGATCTGCGCGTCCAGGTCGGCCTGGGCCTTGTCCAGCTTGCGCCGTTGGGCGACCACCTCCGGGGCTTCGGCCGGCGCGCCTTTGACGGGTGTGGGGCCGAGCACGGCAAGTTGCGCCTGCAAGGCCGTCATTTGCGGCGCAAGACTGGCGGTGAGTTGGCGTGCCTGGTCCTGCACGGCCAGCGCGGTGCCGCGCAGGTCAGCCAGTGGCGGGTTGGACTTGCTGTCCTTCAGCGCGGCCTTGACCGCATCGAGCTGGCTGCCGAGCTGGTCCAGCGTCTGCGCCGGCGATGCCGCGGGCGTGGCCGGCAGGCTATTGTCCTGGGCGTGCAGGGTGACGCCGCCGAACAACAGCAGGAGGAATAGCAGCAGGCAAGGCAGTCTGGGCATCCGCGCATGATCGGAGGGCGTTGGCAGGCGGTCAATCGTGGCGATCATCATGGCGCCCGTTTCGGAGGCTGGCGTTCAGATTGGCGTCGCGGCCGCCATCGTTACGCCACAGATGAGCTCGAACCCGAGTTCCCGCACAATACGCTGACACCCGCACCGAGCTTTCCATGATCTTCCGCTGGTTCGAGTCCCTCATCGACGCGTTCAAGGAACCGTCCGACGGCATGCCGCCCAGCTCGGTGTGGCGTTTCTACGCGTTCTACCTGCGCCAGGTGTGGCCGGTATTCGCGGTGACGATCGTGGTCGGCTTCATCGTGGCCATCGTCGAGGTTTCGCTGTTCGGCTTCATCGGCAGCATCGTGGACATGACCAAGGGGGCGCCGGCGGCGGACTTTTTCCGGCAGCACGGCCGCGAACTGTTGTGGATGGGCTTGGTGGCCCTGATCCTGCGGCCGCTGTTCATGAGCCTGCACGACCTGCTGGTGAACCAGGCCATCGTGCCCAGCCTGACCAACCGCATCCGCTGGCAGAACCATCGCTATGTGATTCGCCAGAGCCTGGGCTTTTTCCAGAACGACTTCGCCGGGCGCATCGCCAACCGCATCATGCAGACCGGTGGCGCGCTGCGTGCGTCGGCGGTGCAGATCGTCGACGCGATCTGGTACGTCGCGATCTACACCGGCAGCGCGATCGTGCTGTTCGCGCAGGCAGACGTGTGGCTGGCGCTGCCGTTGTTTGCGTGGGTGTTCCTGTACGTTGGGTTGCTCTGGTTTTTCATTCCGCGGATCAAGCAGCGCTCGTGGAAGGCGTCGGAGGCACGCTCGAAACTGATGGGCCGCATCGTCGACGGCTACAGCAACGTGCTCACGCTGAAGCTGTTTGCGCACACCCGGCGCGAAGAAGCCTACGTTGCCGAGGCGATGCAGGAGCAGACCGACAAGTTGCGCCGGATGACCCGCGTCACCACCGCGATGGACGCCAGCATCACCACGCTCAACGGTTTCCTGATCGTCGGCACCTCGGCACTGGCACTGTGGCTGTGGAGCGAAGGCCGGGTGACCGTGGGTGCGATCGCGCTGTCGACCGGGCTGGTGATCCGCATCAACAACATGTCCGGCTGGATCATGTGGGTGGTCAACGGGATCTTCGAGGATGTCGGCACCGTGCAGGACGGCATCACCACGATTTCGCAGCCGCGCACGGTACAGGATCGCGACGGCGCGATGCCGCTGGAAGTGACCAACGGTGCGGTGCATTTCGAATCCATCCACTTCCATTACGGCAAGCAGGGCGGCGTGATCGCGGGACTCGATCTGGTGGTGCGTGCGGGCGAGAAGATCGGCGTGGTCGGCCCGTCCGGCGCCGGCAAATCCACCCTGGTCAACGTGCTGCTGCGGCTGTACGACCTCGAATCCGGCCGCATCCTGATCGACGGCCAGAATATCGCCAATGTCGACCAGGAAAGCCTGCGCTCGCAGATTGGCGTGGTGACCCAGGACACCTCGCTGCTGCACCGCTCGATCCGGGACAACCTGATGTATGGCCGGCCTGACGCCAGCGAGGCGCAAATCGCCGACGCCGTGCGCAAGGCGCGTGCCGACGAGTTCATTCCCGCACTCAGCGACGGCGAAGGACGTCGCGGCTACGACGCGCTGGTCGGCGAGCGCGGCGTGAAGCTGTCCGGCGGTCAGCGCCAGCGCATCGCGATCGCCCGCGTGCTGCTGAAGGACGCGCCGATCCTTGTACTCGACGAAGCCACCTCGGCGCTTGACTCCGAAGCGGAAGCGGCGATCCAGGACAGCCTCGACATCCTGATGCAGGGCAAGACGGTCATCGCCATCGCCCATCGACTGTCCACCATTGCGCGGATGGACCGGCTGGTGGTGCTGGACAAGGGTGTGATCGTCGAGTCCGGCACGCATGCCGAGCTGATCGCCCATGGCGGGTTGTACGCGCGGTTGTGGCAACGCCAGACCGGCGGCTTCGTGGCTGCGGAGGATGCACTGTCGTAGCAGCCCGCTCGCGGGCGCGTCTTGAATCGGGACTCGCGGACAGACATCGAGGCAGGAGCATCGCCCGCGAGCGGGCTCCTGCCGCGACGGTGTGGCAGGCAGGTTGAGGAGGCCGTCTACAACTGCGACTCCACCGGCCGCACCAGCAGTTCGCCGAGCTTCTGCCGCCACGGGCGTTGATGCCACTTCGCCAGCGTGTACGGCTTGGCGTGTTGCAGGTCGGCGTTCATGACGGCCGTCATTTGCTGGCCGAACTCGCGGGAATAGATGTTGAGGCTGGCTTCGTCGTTCAAGTCGAACGAGCGCATGTCGAAGTTGGTGGAGCCGACCGAGACGAGCTCGCCGTCGAGGATCAGCATCTTGTTGTGCATCATCGTCGGCTGATATTCGTGGATCTCCACGCCGGCGCGCAGCAGCCGGCCCCAGCGACGGCGGCTGGCGATGCGCACCAGGGCTGAATCGATGTAGCGACCCGGCACGAGCAGCCGAATCCGGACCCCGCGATCGCGCGCGGCCACCAGGGCATCGACGACCAGGCGATCGGGGATGAAGTAGGCCGCCTGCAGGTCGATCGAGCGGGTGCTGGCGGCGATGGCAAGCAGGTACATCAGGCGCATGCTGGCGCTGCCGCCGGCCGGCGAACTGACGAACAGGTGCATGCCCTGGCTGCCCGTCTTCTCCAGCGCGGGGTAATAGGCGTCGCTGTGCAGCACGCGGCCGGTGGTCTTGATCCAGTTGTCCATGAAACCGGCCTGCAATTGCGCCACTACCGGTCCTTCCACACGGAAGTGGAGGTCGCGCCAATGGTCCGGATCCTGGGCGTGGCCGCCCCACTGGTCGGCAATGCCGACGCCGCCGGTGAAGCCGATGCGGCCATCCACCACCAGCAGCTTGCGATGGGTGCGATTGTTCAAACGCGCGATGCTGTACCAGCGCAGCGGGTGGTAACGCTCCACCTCGACGCCGGCGTCGGTGAGCTCGTCGATCAGGCGATCTTCCATCTTTGCGCTGCCGGCCCAGTCCAGCATCACGTGGACCGCCACGCCCGCCTGACAACGCTCCTTCAGCGCGTCGGCGAACTGTTGACCGATCTCGCCGGACCAATAGATGTAGGTTTCGAAGGTGATGCTTTTCCGCGCGCCGCGAATCGCCTGCAGCATGGCGGGGAAAATCTCGTCACCGTTCTGCAAGGCCGTGATGGTATTGCCGCCAAGCAGGGCGGGCCCGAGCATCGCGTCCATCTGGTGGATGAACTGCGGGTCATCGATCGGGTGGCAGTGCTTGATCGCGTGGCGCACGGATTTCTCCGGGCGATGGAAATTCATCATCACCACGACGATGAATGCCGTGATCACGATGGTGGCGAGTATCACGGTCCACATCACGCGGTTGGCCTTGTGCCCAGGGGGTTCTCAGTCGCCATCATGCGTGTTGGCGGTCACGACCGGGTGAATGGCGTGTCGCGTTCGTTTCGTCCCGACCCCGCTACCTGATTCAGGTATCCAGCGCCCGCGCGGAGCTCCAGTGAAAAGGCCGGCGCCCGGAAGCGCCAGCCTTGACAGGTCAGACAGACGAAGGGGCTCAGCTTGCGTGGAACGCCTGCTTGATGTCACGCATCTGATCATGACCGCTGCGGACAGACGTATACACGTCCGCGATGACGCTCATGGTGTTCGGCGAGACCTTGTCATCCTTCATGGCGCTTTCGAACTTCGACTTGATGTGATCCTCGCCGCGCTCGACCTCATCCACCACCGCCTTGTTGTCGGCCGAGGTGAGGCTGGTGCGCAGGTTCACGAACATGCGATGGGCCGAGGCCAGCACCGTGCCGTCGTCTTCGGGCTTGCCGCCCAGCGAACGCACGCAGTTCTGCAAGGTGGCCGCCGCGGTACGACGTTCACCGGAGCGCGAGCGGAACAGCGAAATCAGCGGTTCGGTCTTCGCATCCTTGGCTGCTTCGGCATAACCGTCCGCACTGTCCAGGGTGGTTTCGATCAGGCTGTTGAGGGTCTTGATGTCATGGTCGTTGTTCATGGATATCTCTCCTTGCTGATTCCGATGGGAATTCCGATGAAGCCGGGGTTGGCAGGGGAATCGCCGTGATCAAGTAAAGGGGAGTGCAGGTGATGAAGACGGCACGAGCTTGTTCAATGCCGTGGCGGGCGTTCATGTTTTGCCGTGGTATCGGCGGCGCTTGACTCTTGACCTTGATCAAGGCTCTAGACTGCAGCCATGAATACACCAACGCTCTCCCTGACCATCGGTGCCGTCGCCAAGCGCGTCGGCGTGGCGATCGACACGATCCGTTACTACGAGCGCGAAGGGCTATTGCCCGAGCCGCAACGGCGCGCCTCCGGCTATCGCAGTTACGGCGAGGGCACGGTGTCGCAGCTGCGCTTCATTCGCCGCGCCAAGGACCTCGGCTTCACGCTGGAAGAAATTCGCGAGTTGCTGACCTTGTCGACCGATCGCCAGCGTGGGGTGAAGGCCGTGAAGCAGCGCGCACAAAAGCGGCTTGCCGCGATTGAACAGCGCATCGTCGATTTGCAGCGCGTGCGTGACGGGCTGGCGCAACTGGTCGAGTCGTGCCCGGGCCATGGCAAGCCGGAGGACTGCCCGATCCTGCGTGCGCTGAGCGACGGGGAGGTGACGGCATGAACACGCACGCATGCACCCCCAATCAAGACAAGCCCGCCACGGCGACCGATCCGGTCTGCGGCATGTCGGTGGACCCGGCAACATCCAAGCATCAGTCCGTGCACGAAGGACAAACGTTCCACTTCTGCTGCGCCGGCTGCAAGACAAAGTTCGACGCTTCGCCCGCGACGTATCTGGACGCGGGCGAGCGCGCCGCTGCAGGTGGCTGTTGCGCCGGCAAGCCGGCGACGCACGATCACATGCACCACGACCACGCGCCTGCAGAGAAGGATCCGGTCTGTGGCATGACGGTGGATCCGCGTACGGCCAAATACCAAGCCGAACACGCTGGCCGCATGTACCACTTCTGCTCCGGGCGTTGCCACGAGAAATTCGTGGCCGATCCGGCGGCGTATCTGGTGGCTCGCGCAGCACCAGCCCCGGCGGCGCCTGGTGCGATCCATACCTGTCCGATGCATCCGGAAGTGCAGCAGGTCGGCCCCGGCAATTGCCCGAAGTGCGGCATGGCACTGGAGCCGATGATGCCCACCGCTGACGAGGACGACGGCGGCGAACTGGCGAGCATGACGCGGCGTTTCTGGACGTTGCTGGCGTTGACCTTGCCGGTGTTCGTGCTGGCGATGGGCCCGCATCTGTTCGGCTGGCATCTTCCCGCGCCATGGGCTGGCATCGCCGGATGGATCGAGGCGGTGCTGGCCAGCGTGGTGGTGCTGTGGGGCGGGGCGCCGTTCTTCGTCCGTGGCTGGCGCTCGCTGAAGCCATGGCATCCGAACATGTACACGTTGATTGCGTTGGGCACCGGCGTGGCATGGGTCTACAGCGCGGTGGCGTTCCTGTTGCCCGAGATCTTCCCGGCCGGTTTTCGCGACATGCATGGTCGCGTCGCGGTGTATTTCGAATCGGCAGCGGTGATCGTCACCCTGGTCACGCTGGGCGACTTCCTGGAACTGCGTGCGCGTCGGCGTACCGGGGCGGCGTTGAAGGCGCTGCTCGGCCTGGCCCCGAAAACCGCGCGGCGGATTGCCGCCGACGGCAGCGAGAGCGACGTGCCGCTGGACGACGTGCATGCGGGCGACACGCTGCGCGTCCGGCCGGGCGAAAAAGTGCCGGTCGATGGCGTGGTGCTGGACGGCGAGAGCCATGTCGACGAATCGATGCTGACCGGCGAGCCGATGCCTGCGACCAAGGCGAAAGACGATACGCTCACCGGCGGCACAGTGAATCAGGATGGTGCACTGACCATGCGCGCGCAGAAGGTTGGTGGCGAGACGATGCTGGCGCAGATCGTGGCGCTGGTGGCGAAGGCGCAGCGCAGCAAGGCACCGTTGCAGCGCGTGGCCGACAAGGTCGCGGTGTGGTTCGTGCCTGGCGTGGTGGCATTCGCGTTGCTGGCATTCGCGGCATGGGCCCTGGTTGGGCCCGAGCCGCGACTTGCGCATGCGCTGATTGCGGCGGTGTCGGTACTGATCATCGCCTGTCCGTGTGCACTGGGTCTGGCCACGCCGATATCGATCATGGTCGCCAGCGGCCGCGGTGCGCAGCACGGCGTGCTGTTCAAGGACGCCAGCGCGATTGAAGGACTGCGTGACATCGACACCCTGGTAGTGGACAAGACCGGCACGCTGACCATGGGCAAGCCGGCGCTGACCGAGCTGGTGATCTTGGGCAGCCAGTCGCGCGAACAGCTGTTGGCCTTGGCCGCCGCGCTGGAACGGCCGAGCGAACACCCGCTGGCCCGGGCGATCGTCACGGCGGCTGACGCTGAAGGCGTGGCAACGCCCGCGGCAGCCGACTTCCGTTCGCTGACCGGGCGCGGCGTCAGCGCGAGCGTGGACGGCCGTGCAGTTGCGCTGGGCAATGCGAAGCTGATGAACGAGCTGCAGGTGGCCATGGGCGATGACGCCAAAGCCCGCGCCGAACAGTTGCGCGGGCAGGGTGCCACGCTGATGTTCCTCGCCGTCGACGGCGTGCTCGCGGCCCTGCTGGCGGTAGCCGACCAGATCAAGCCGGACACCCCGGCGGCCATCAAGGCGCTTCATGCTGCCGGCCTGCGCATCGTGATGCTGACCGGCGACAACGCCACCACCGCGCAAACGGTGGCGCGCACGCTGGGCATCGACCAGGTGCACGCCGACGTGTCGCCGGCGGACAAGGCCGCGGTCGTGAATGCACTGCGCACCGAGGGTCGTCGTGTGGCGATGGCCGGCGACGGCATCAACGACGCCCCCGCGCTGGCCGCTGCCGATATCGGCATCGCGATGGGTGGCGGCACCGACGTGGCGATGGAAAGCGCGCAGGTGACCCTGGTCAAGGGTGAACTGGGCGCGATCCTGCGTGCACGCAAACTGTCCCAAGCCACCGTGCGCAACATCCACCAGAACCTGTTTTTCGCCTTCGTCTACAACGCGGTCGGCGTGCCGCTGGCCGCTGGCGTGCTGTATCCGTGGTTCGGCATCGTGCTGTCGCCGATGATTGCCGCACTGGCGATGAGCCTGAGTTCGGTGTCCGTGGTGACCAACGCGCTGCGACTGCGCAAGGCGGCGTTGTGACGTTTGTCATCGGCGAAGGTTGACGACAGCTTCTGCCAGCGACGGCGCTGGTCGACGATCATTCTCCTGCACCCATCACGGGGCAGGAGAATCACCATGAATGTCAGTCCGGATACCCGCAGCACCCTCGACAAATACCTGCCGCTTCTACTGGGCCTGCTGGCCGCGCTGTTTGTCGGCAAAGCCTTGAAGAAAACCCTGTGGAGCGCGTTCGCGATGTACATGGCGCTGCACTACAGCGGCATTCATCCGTTCAGCTGAGCCGATGCCTTAGACTTCGTGCTTGCCGTCCGCGCGTTGCGCAGGCGTCGTTCGAACTCCCAGCACAAAGTCCCCGCATGAGCCGCACTCTCGCCGAATGGCTGGCGTACCAGGAACGCATCAACATCCACAGCATCGAGCTGGGCCTCGATCGGGTGCGCGAAGTTTGGCGCCGGATGGGCGCGCCGCCCCCGGCGCGGCAGGTGATCACGGTGGCCGGCACCAACGGCAAGGGCTCCACCGTGGCCTTGCTGGAGGCCATGTTGCGCGCCGCCGGCACCCGCGTGGGCGCGTTCACTTCGCCGCACCTGCTGGCGTACAACGAACGGGTGCGGATCGACGGGGCGAATGTCGATGATGCGGCACTGGTCGCATCGTTCGAGCGCATCGAGACGGCGCGCGGAACGGCCTTCGGCGAGGCCGTTCCGCTGACCTATTTCGAGTTCGGCACGCTGGCGGCACTGGATCTTTTTGCGCGCGCCGACATCGACGTGGCCGTGCTGGAAGTGGGACTGGGCGGACGCCTGGACGCGGTCAACATCATCGACGCGGACGTGGCGATCATCACCACCGTCGATCTTGACCACATGGACTGGCTTGGCCCGGACCGCGACAGCATCGGTCGCGAAAAGGCGGGCATTGCGCGGGCCGGACGGCCGGCCATCGTGGGCGAGTCGGATCCGCCGGCGGGGCTGCTGGCCGCCCTGGACGCCTGCGCTGCGCGGGTCGAGCGGGCCGGCGTCGATTTCAGTGTGGAGCGCCATGCGGATGGCTGGCGCTGGCGGCATCGCGATGGCAGTGCGATGGAACTGCCCGCTCCGGCGTTGTCGGCCCCGGTGCAATATGCCAATGCGGCCGCGGCGATTGCCGCCCTGCATGCGCTGGATGACGGCGGGCTCACGCCCAGCGCGTTCTTTGCCGCGATCAGTGCGGGTCTGCACGAAGTGCGCGCGCCGGCGCGGTTGCAGATGATCGGGGGTGACACGCCGGTGGTGGTGGATGTCGGCCATAACCCGCAAGCGGCGCGCGCGCTGGCCGAGTGGCTGGACGCGCAGCCGCCGACACGGGTGCATGCGGTGTACGGCGCGCTGGCCGACAAGGATGCGGCAGGCGTGATCGCCGCGCTCGGTGAGCGTGTCGACCATTGGCACCTGGCCGGACTGGATCGGGACACCCCGCGGGGGATGAGCGTGGAGGTGCTGGCCGGCATCCTTCGGCAGACGCTTCCAGCGGCTTCCTGGACGGCACACGCCAATGTGACGGCTGCTCTGCGGGCTGCCCGCGGCAGTGTTGCATCCGGCGGGCGCATCCTGGCGTTCGGTTCCTTTTTCGTGGCCAGCGCCGTGCTTGCTGAACACGCTGCGTAGCCGGCTGCACGCCGCGACGAATGGCGCCTGCCCATGGCAGGTATAATCGGCGCGGTGTGCACTGCCTTTGCCGTCCTGGAGCGATAACTTGAAAACACGCCTGCTGGGAGCCGCCGTCCTGATTGCCTTGGCGGTTCTGTTCGTGCCGATGTTCTTTTCCAGTACTCCGCCCGCCCCGGGTGGCGACCAAGCCGTCAACCTGGCCATTCCGCCGGCGCCGGATCGTGACCTGCAGACCCGCACCATGAGCCTGACGCCGGATGCCGCCGCTGCATCGAGCGCGGCCAGCGCGCCGACGGACACGGTGACGCCGGGCTC
The DNA here is from genome assembly GCF_054061035.1 of Rhodanobacter sp. TND4EL1. Taxonomy (NCBI): domain Bacteria; kingdom Pseudomonadati; phylum Pseudomonadota; class Gammaproteobacteria; order Lysobacterales; family Rhodanobacteraceae; genus Rhodanobacter; species Rhodanobacter sp. TND4EL1. The sequence goes on along the minus strand of NZ_JBSSDT010000001.1, from coordinate 783,410 downwards.
GGGCGAGAAGCTTGCCACGGTGAACATCGGTTCCAACCGGCCGCGCGACGTGGAAACCGACCCCAAGGCCGGCCAGCCGCCGCAGCCCACCACGGTGACCACCGGCTCGGGCGCGTCGCCGAGCCAGCCGGTGATTCCGCAGCAAACCAAGCCGGAGGTCACCAGCAAGACGGCCACCGCGCCGGTCGCGACCAAGCCGGTGGCGAAAGCCGAGCCGCCCAGGCCGGTCGCTGCTCCACCCCAGCCGACCTCGACTGAGGTCGCCGCTCGCGGCAATTACACGCTGAACCTCAGCGCCTACGCCAGCGCCGCCGGCGCGGCAAACCTGGAACGCCGTGTGCGCGCGCTGGGTTATCCGGTTCATGCCCAGGCAATCAGCCAGGCCGGCAAGCCGCGCACCCTGGTCACTGCGGGTCCGTTCGAGACCCGCACCGCGGCCGAGGCGGCGCGTCTGAAGATCACCCAGGCCATTCCGGGCGTGCCCGCGCGCCTGGAGCAGGACGCCAGTCACGAAAGCGCGCCAGCGGCGACGGCGCCGGCAGCCCGCAGCGCAGGCAAGGCCGGTGGCTGGGCCGTCCAGCTGGCGGCCGTGAGCAGCCAGGCGGATGCGAATGCGTTGCGCGACAAGCTTCGCGCCAACGGTTTTGACGGCTTCGTGGATTCGGTGCAGGCCGGCGGCAAGCAGTTGTGGCGTGTGCGCGCCGGGCCGCAGACGCAGCGCAGCGACGCGCAACGCGTGCACGACCAGATCAAGGCGAAGCTGGGTCTCGACGGCAACGTCGTCCCGGTTCCCTGAGTTCGACAGCGACCGCGCCCGAGCCTGAACGCATCCATGAACTGGACTGACTACATCATCCTCGGCGTGCTGGCCCTGTCCGTGCTGGTGGGACTGTGGCGCGGGCTGATTTCCGAAGTGCTGGCGCTGGTGATATGGGTCGCCGCATTCTGGGTCGCCTGGACCTTCGGTCCGGCGGTGGCACAGCATTTCGATCATCTGATCGAACTGCCGTCGGCCCGGATCATCGTGGGCTACGGTTTGTGCTTCGTCGCCGTGCTGATTCTGGGCGCCTTGCTGCGCTTCGTGATCAGCAAACTGGTCGAGGGCACCGGGCTGTCGGGTACCGACCGCCTGCTGGGCATGATTTTCGGTTTCGTGCGTGGCGTGCTGCTGGTGACGCTGATCGTGTTCCTGGTGGGCTTCACGGCTTTCACGCGTGACCGGTGGTGGCAGCAGTCCGTGTTGCTGCCGCAGTTCCAGCACGTGGCGGCGTGGCTGGGCCAGCAGGTACCACCCAGCGTGCGCGACCATCTTCATCCGCCGGCGGTGCTCGACCGATTGTCCGGCTTGCCGACGGGGCTTCCTGCCTCCATATCAGGCCCGACACCCGCGCCGGCATCCACCACCATTCCTCCGGCGTTGCCGGCAGCAGCGGGTTCCGCTGCGCCGCCCCGGAAATTCTGAACACACCTCCAGAAGCAGGCAACAAACATGTGCGGAATCATCGGCATTGTCGGTACCACGGAAGTGGCGTCGGCGCTTTATGACGGACTGACGGTACTGCAGCATCGCGGCCAGGACGCCGCCGGCATCGCTACCGTGGATGGCTCCAAGCTGCGCCTGCACAAAGGCAATGGCCTGGTTCGCGACGTCTTCAACCAGAGTTCGATGAGCGGCTTGCGCGGGCGCATCGGCATCGGTCATTGCCGTTACCCCACGGCCGGTTCGGAAGGTTCGGCCGAAGCGCAGCCGCTGTATGTCAATTCGCCGTACGGAATCGCGTTTGCGCACAACGGCAACCTGGTCAATACCGAGCAGTTGCGCCGCGAGATGTTCGAGGGCGATCGTCGCCACATCAATACCGATTCCGATTCCGAAGTGCTGCTGAACGTGCTGGCGCACGAGTTGCAGATCCAGGATCGGATGGCGCTGACCCCCGATCACATCTTCAAGGCCGTGGCGGGTGTGCATGCCCGTGCCCGCGGCGGTTACGCCTGCGTGGCGCTGGTGCTCGGCTATGGCCTGGTCGTCTTCCGCGACCCCAACGGCATCCGCCCGCTGGTGCTGGGCGAGCGAGTGACCGCCGAAGGGCATGAATACGCGGTGGCGTCCGAGTCGGTGGCGTTCGACGTGCTCGGCTTCAAGCTGGTGCGCGATATCGCGCCAGGCGAGGCGGTGATCATCACCGACGACGGCCAGTTGCACAGCCGCCATTGCGCCGAACGCAGCGTGCATACCCCGTGCATCTTTGAATACGTCTACCTGGCCCGGCCGGATTCGATGATCGAGGATGTGTCGGTGTACAAGGCGCGGCTGCGGATGGGCGAAAAGCTGGCCGAGAAGATCCTGCGTCTGCGACCGGACCATGACATCGACGCGGTGATTCCGATCCCCGACACGGCCCGCACCGCTGCCAGTGCGCTGGCCAGCGCACTGGGCGTGCCGTTCCGCGAAGGCTTCGTCAAGAATCGCTACATCGGCCGCACCTTCATCATGCCGGGGCAGGGCGAGCGGGTGAAATCCGTGCGCCGCAAGCTCAATCCGGTGGGTCTGGAGTTTCGCAACAAGAACGTGTTGCTGGTGGACGACTCGATCGTGCGTGGCACCACCTCGAAGCAGATCATCCAGATGGCGCGCGAGGCCGGCGCGAAGAACGTCTACTTTGCTTCGGCGGCACCGCCGGTACGCTATCCCAACGTCTATGGCATCGACATGCCGTCCAGCTCGGAGCTGGTCGCCTCCGGTCATACCGAAAAGGAAGTGGAGACGGTGCTGGGTGCGGACTGGCTGGTCTACCAGGACCTGCAGGACCTGATCTGGGCCGTGCAGGACGGCAACGAGGATCTTGCCCAGTTCGATACCTCCTGCTTCTCCGGCGAATACGTCACCGGCCTCGATCAGCAGTATCTGAAGCAGATCCAGATGCTGCGCTCGGATGACGCCAAGGCGTCACGCCGCGTGGTCTGAGACAGAAATGCAGGAGCGCACCCTGTGCGCGAGCCCTTCGTCACGTAACGAAAGGCATCGCGCACAGGGTGCGCTCCTGCAGGAAGCACGTTATGACCGATCTCCACGCCGCCGCCAAGCGCTGTCTCGATGCCACGGATCCGGCAGAAAAGCTGCGCCTGACGCATGCGACCTGGCAGGCGTTTCTTGCCGGGGAGTTGCATCCCGATCCGTCGTCACCAGCGCCATCGCCGATCGGTGCACCCGGTCGGCCCGCGCGGCCGCTGCTGGTCAATGCGCGGCAGGTACCACAACGCGGGCTGGGCAGCCCGGAAGGGCGCGCGGCGCTGGTACACGCGGTGGCGCATATCGAGTTCAATGCGATCAACCTGGCCTGGGACGCGGTGTACCGCTATCGCGGCAAGCCCGATGACTACTATCGGGACTGGGCCAGTTGCGCCCATGACGAAGCCCGTCATTTCGAACTGCTGGCCGGACGGCTGACCGAGTTGGGTCATGCCTACGGCGACTTCGATGCCCACGACGGCTTGTGGGCGATGGCGGAAAAGACGGCTCATCACGACACCGCGCGCATGGCGCTGGTGCCGCGGGTGCTGGAAGCGCGCGGGCTGGATGTCACGCCCGGCATGATCGATCGGCTCCGCCACCTCGGTGACGAGGCGACGGTCGCCATTCTCGAAGTGATCCTGCGCGAAGAGGTGGCCCATGTTGCCGCCGGCACGCGCTGGTATCGGCATTGTTGCGAACGCGACGGCATCGATCCGATCGACAGCTTTTTCGGCTTTCTGCGCGACTACATGGGCGTCAGCCTGCGTGGTCCGTTTAACCTGCCGGCACGACGCGAGGCGGGATTCGTGGAAGAAGAACTGGATCGACTGGCGGCGCTGGCGGTGGAAGGACAGCCCGCCCGCAAGGGGCAGGCTGCCGGCTGAGCTCAGGCGGGCATCGAACTGCCGAACGACGGTGGCCTGTCCTCGCGGGCGCTGCCGAACTTCAGGTTGGGCGTGGCGCCCATGTGGAAAACCAGCTCCCCACCGGCGACCAGATCGGCATGGCTTATCCAGCTGCGCGTCCACGGCTTGCCGTTGAAGGTGACTGACTGGATGTAGGGCGTCTTCGGCCCGTTGTCGACGGTCTTCACCACCAGCTTGCGCTGGTTGCCCAAGGCGATCTCGGCGCGATTCAGAAGCGGGCTGCCGAACACGTAGTTGGTGCTGACCGGATCCACCGCATACAGCCCCATCGCGCCCATCACGTACCACGCGCTCATCTGGCCGCAGTCCTCGTTGCCGGCCAGACCGTCGGGCTCGGCGCGGTACATGGTGTCCAGCAGCGAGCGTACGCGCGCCTGGGTCTTGTGGTGGTTGCCGGTGTAGGCGTAGAGGTAGGCGATGTGATGGCTTGGTTCGTTGCCGTGAGCGTACTGGCCGACCAGGCCGGCGATATCCGGCGGCGCGTTGCCGGGCAGACCGGGGTGCGCGCTGAACAGACCATCGAGCTTCTTTTCGAACCCCGCCTCGCCACCGAACAACTGCATGTATTCGTACAGATCGTGCTGGTTGAGGAATGTCGCCTGCCACGCGTTGGATTCGGTGAAATCGCGCCACTGGTCCGAGTGGCCGATGGCAGCGGGATCGAACGGATGTTCCAGCCACTTGCCCTGGCTGTCACGCGGACGCACGAACGTCACGCTCTTGTCGAACACGTGGCGATAGTTGCGCGAGCGTGCGCGCAGGGCTTTTGCATCGGCGGTGGCGCCGGCGACATCGGCCATGTGCGCCACGGCCCAGTCGTCGTAGCAGTATTCCAGGGTCTTGCTGACCGCTTCGCCTTCCTTGTCGCTGGGGATGTAGCCGAGCGTGCGGTAGTAGGGCAGGCCGCGGTAATCGTCGTCCATCGCGCGCTTGCGATACAGCGGCCAGGCCTTGTCGCTGTCGATGCCCTTGAAACCCTTGGCCTGCGCTTCGGCGATCACCGAGGCGGAGTGGTAGCCGATCATGCAGCCGGTTTCCACGCCCTGCAGCGGCCATACCGGCGGGCCTTCGGGACTTTCCGCGGCCATGCGGATCAGGCCGTTGACCAGATCCGGCACGCGCTCGGGCTGGTACAGGGTGAACAGCGGATGCAGTGCGCGATAGGTATCCCACAGCGAATAGGTGCTGTAGTTGTGCGCGCCGCTCGGCAGCTGATGGACGGCCAGATCCATGCCGCGGTAGCGACCATCGACGTCACTGAAAAGCGTAGGCGCCATCATCGTGTGATAAAGCGAGGTGTAGAAAATCCGGCGCATGTCATCGGACGGCGCATCGATGGCGATGCGTGCCAGTTCCTTGTTCCAGGCGTCGTTGGCCGCTTCGCTGACCTGGTCGAAATCCCAGCCGGGCATTTCCTGATCGAGATTGCGCAGCGCGCCCTCGATGTCCACGCCGGAGATGCCTACCTTGACCAGCAGCGGTGCGCTGGATGCATCCTTGATGTGCAACGCGGCCTTGAGCTTGTTGCCTTTCGCATCGGAGGTGCCGGTCGGCAGCGCGTGGTCGTCGCTGTACAGCACGCCCTTGGCGATCGGCCGTGACAGCTTCATCGCGAAATGGATGTGCCGGCCATTGGCCCATTGATGCACGCGACGCGAGCCGACCAGGGTGTCGTTGCCGATCAGTTTCAGGCTGGCGTCCGAGACCTTGCACGGCTGCTCCAGCGAGTCGTGGAAGCCGTGGGCGAAATCGATCACCAGATGCCCGTCGCCTTTCTTGTTGAAGGTGTAGCGGTGCAGGCCGGTGCGCTCGGTGGCGGTGAGTTCGGCGAGGATGTCGTGGTCTTTCAGGGTGACACGGTAATACCCGGGCCGCGCGCTTTCGGTGCTGCGATCGAAGCGCGAGCGGTAACCCGGACCGGGCGTGATCACCGCACCCACCGGCAGCTGCTTCGGCGTACCCGCCGGATGTTTCATGTCGTACTGGGAGGTGTAGTTGATATCGGGCCGGCCGCGCGTGCCGGGCTGCAGCTGCACGGCGCCCTGCGCCGGCATCACCAGCACGTCGAGCAGGTCGGCGGCGCCGGTGCCGCTGAGATGCGTGTGCGAGAAACCCATGATCGAGCCGTCACCGATGTGGTAACCGGAGCTGGCATCCCAGCCACTGTCGTTGGTGTCGGGGCTGAGCTGGACCATGCCGAAGGGCAGCGTGGCGCCGGGGAAGGTGTGGCCGTGGCCGCCGGTGCCGATGAACACATCGACGTAGCGAGTGAGTCCGGCGCTGCCGGCCATGCCGTTGGCGCCCGTCTTGCCGGTGCCGGCCAGTCCGCTGGCAAACGCGGAGGGTGCAGCAAAGCGTGTACCGAGCAGGGCCAGTGCGGTGGCAGAACCCTGGAGAAAACGTCGGCGGGAAACCATGCGGAAAAGTTCCTTTCAGTAAAACGGTGAAGTGGTCGGCTCAGGCACGCAGAAGTTCGGGTTGACGCTGGGACAGCTCGACGATCAGTTCGCCGAACAGCGTGTTGGCCCAGGCGAACCACGCGCGTGTGAATTTCTTCGGGTCGTCCTGATCGAAGGCTTCATGCATGAAACCGGTGCCGGCGTGGGTGGTTTTCAACCAGTGCAGGCTTTGGCGGATCTCGCCGGCATCGTGCGTGGTGAGTGCACGCATGGTGAGCGACATCGGCCAGATCATGCGCAAGCCCTCGTGCGGTCCGCCGATGCCTTCGGCGGCGCTGCCGCTGAAGAAATACGGATTGCGAGGGCTCCATGCCAGCGCGCGGGTGCGGCGGTAGGTCGGATCGTCCATCGGCATCGCGCCCAGATACGCCATGCTCGACAGGCTCGGTGCGTTGGCATCGTCCATGAACAGCTGATTGCCGAACCCGTCGACCTCGTAGGCCCAGATATCCTTGCCATGGTCGTCGTGCATCACGGCATATTTTTTCAGCGCAGCCTCCACTTCATCGGCCAGCGCGCGGCAGTCATCGGCGAACGCCTTGTCGTGATGGATCGCCTGCGACATCTCGGCCAGCTGGCGCAGGGAGGTCACCGCGAAGAAGTTCGCCGGCACGAACAGCGGATACAGGCAGGCATCGTCGGACGGACGGAACATCGAGAAGATCATCCCGACCGGCTTGGCGGGATTGCCGTAGCCGTCCAGCGGCGGATTCTCGCTGGCACGGGGCGAGTTGCGCTGAAAATGGTACGGGCCGGGACCGTCCTTGCGCTGCTGCACGCGGAAGGTCGTCAGCACCGTGTGCATGGCGGCGCGCCAGTCGTTGTCGAACGGCGTGGTGTCGCCGGTGGTCTTCCAGTAGCCATGCGCGAGGCGGATCGGATAGCACAGCGAATCGATTTCCCATTTGCGCTCTGCCACGCCGGGACGCATGTCGGTGATATCGCTTTGCGACCAGTCCAGATTCGTGCGTGCCGTGGGATCAGGCATGAAAGCGTTGGCGTAGGGATCGATGGCGATGCAGCGCGCATGGCGGTGGATCAGGCCGACGAACAGTTTCTGCAGTGCCGGATCCTTCGGCGCCAGCGGCAGATACGGCCACACTTGCGCGGAGGAATCGCGCATCCACATCGCGTCGATGTCGCCGGTGACGATGAAGGTATCCGGCTTGCCGTCGAGCGTGCCGATGTTGACCGTGGTGTCGAGCGTGTTCGGGTAGCAATTCTCGAACAGCCATGCGAGCTCGGGGTCACCGATGGCCGCCTTGGTGCGGATGATCTGCGCTTCCACCGCGGCGCTCGTGAACTTGCGCTGGGCGAGTGGCGGGCGTCGGCTGGTGAATCGTCCGGAAGAGGCGGGTACGGCGCGTGACATCGCGGGCAGCGCACCGAACATCGCGCTGCCCGAGGCAACGGCAAACATCTTCAGCAGGTCGCGTCGGCTGGTCTGGATCGGCATCGGCGGCTCTCGTGTGGCGTCGGGGGGAATCTGGGGCGGTGGTGGCGGAAGAGCGGTTGACGGGGTTTCCGTGCAGTGCGGCATTTCGAGGCGCAGGCTTGCATGTTTGCCTTCGCCTCGACTGGGTCAATACGTTGAAGCTAAAGCATTTCCATGGTGCGTGTCGTTGCGCCGCGGCATTTTTCAGCGTTAAATTTGAATCGATCTAAATCTTGCGCAGTCCGGCACATGCTGCGATGCATCAAAGATCACTTTCGCCCGGCGGCGATCCGTGACGAAGCAGCCTGATCCGGCCGAGGGTCTGCCTGACCCCGGTCGGCGGGACTCGAAATGGCGTTGACGAGCGAGTGAAGGTGCAGGGCGGTACGCAGCGCATCGATGGACGCATCGCTGTGCACGTCCAGCGTCATCGACTGGCCCGGCAGCAGGTCGAAGGCGTTGTCCGAGAGCGTGGCATCGAGGTCGCCGAAGTCGATCCAGACACCTCGCGCAAACCGTTTCGCCTCGATCGTCAGTCGGTAACCGTCACCGTGGGTGGCCAGGCGCCCGCTGAGCTCGGGATCCGGCAGGTGCAGTTCGGGCGGGAGTGCGAAGTACAGCAAGTGTCGCGACAGCGGCTGGCCGTCATGCAGCAGTTCGAACACGGCGATGGTGTCAGCGGGGTTGCCACCGTGCAGCAGCGCGGCATCCGCCACATCCATCACGCGGGTGCTGGCCAGCGGGACCAACGTCGTCGCACTGGTGTGGTCGTAGCGAACGATGCCGTCCATCGACATCACCCGAACGCGCAGTTGTGCGTCGATGGGCTGGGTGCGGTCGGAAATCAGATATACCGCGGTGCTCCCATGCTGGCGGATCGGTGCCACCCGCACCGGCGCATAGAAGCGCCGCGCGTGAAACTGCAGCGCCTTCCAGCGGCCGTACCAGTCGATGCTCGACCACGAGGCGCCGGGCCATACGTCGTTGAGCTGCCAGTACAGCGAACCCATCGTGCGCGGACGCTGGCTGCGCAGGTGATCCACCGCCAGCTCGATGCCGTCGGCCTGCATCAGCTGGCTCAGGTAGACAAAGCTGGCGAAGTCCTTCGGCTCGCCATAGCCGCGACGGATGTACTTGAGCAGGCGATCGTTGCCGTTGCCCTTGTCGTATTTCTGATGCGCGCGCATCACTTTCGAATCTACCGACAGGTCGCCCGGGTCGGCGAACGCGCGGATCGTCTGCATCACCGGCATCGACTGCAATCCGTACTCGGACTGGAAGCGCGGCGTGACGTCTAGGTAGGCCTCGGCCGGCTTGGCCTCGCCCGACCACACGTCCCAGTAATGCATGTCGCCATCGTCGGGAATGTTGGCCGGTCCCTGCATGTCGGTGCCGGGCGTGGTGGCCCAGTACGGCACGTCAGGCTGTTCGCGCTGCACCACCTCGCGCAAGGTGTGGTCGAACAGCTCGCGCATGCCCTGTTCCACTTTCGCCGTCTCGACCGCGCCGGCCTGCTTGCGGAAGGCAGCCCGATCCGGCCACGACTCCCAGCCGGTCTGCACCTCGTTGTTGCCGCACCAGAGCACGATCGACGGATGGTCGCGCAGGCGCGTCACCTGTTCGATCGCCTCCTGTTTCACGTTGTCGCGGAAGGCAGCGTCGTAGGGCGGGATCGCGCCGCCGAACATGAAGTCCTGCCAGACCATCAAACCCATCCGGTCGGCCATCGCGTAGAAGGCGTCGGGCAGGTAGGTGCCGCCGCCCCACACGCGCAGCATGTTCATGTTGGCGTCGCGGGCGGAGCCGAGCACCTGGCGCATCTGTGCGTCGGTGACACGCGATGGGAAGCTGTCGAACGGAATCAGGTTGGCGCCCTTGGCGAAGATCGGCACGTCGTTCACCACGAACGCGAAGCTGCGGCCCCAGCGGTCCTTTTCGCGACGCAGTTCGACGCTGCGCAGGCCGGTCTCGCGGTCGGCTTTGGCCAGCACCCGGCCGCCCAGCAGCACGTCGGCATGGAACGTGTAGAGGTCGGGCTTGCCGTAACCGACCGGCCACCAGCGTTGCGGGTGCTCGATGGTCAGCGGTACCGACAACGCATTCTCGCCTGACTGCAGCGCGACATCGGCGGAAGTTTCACCGCGGCGACCGTCCGGCGCGCGCCAGCGTAACCGCAGTGTGGCCTTGCCGGCATGGTCGGCCGAGACCGCCAACTGCGCCAGCAGCCTTGCGCTGTCCGCATCGACGTGTTGCTGGGCGATATGCAGGTCGGTGAGGCGAAGCGTGTCCCAGCTCTCCAGCGCCACGGGTTGCCAGATGCCCTCGGTGATGAAGCGGGGACCCCAGTCCCAGCCGTATTGATAGTTCGCCTTGCGCACGTAATTGGACGTCTGTTTTCCCGTCGGTTCGTCGCCAAACGCCGAATCGAACTCGCCAGGCAACGCGTACGGCTGTTTCAGCAGCCACGGCTGCAGCTTGGTGATTGGCGAGTGCAGTGAGACGGTGAGTGTGTTGTCGCCGACATGCAGCGTGTTCTTCGCCGGAATCCGCCGGCGCCGAAACATGTTGTCCGTGACGAGCAGCTTCTTCCCGTTGAGGCGTACTTCGGCGAACGTATCCAGGCCGTTGAACACGAGATCGACGTGATCGCTCGCCAGCGTGGCCGCATCCACCTTGAACGTGAGGCGGTAGTCCCAGTCAGCCAGGCCGATCCATTGCAGGCTCGCTTCGTTGTCGCGCCGATACGGGTCGGGGATCAATCCGGCATGCAGCAGATCCAGCTGGACGCTGCCGGGCACCGTCGCCGCGATCCAGCGTGTGGCTTCCGGGTGTTTCTTCCGAGACGCGGTGGCATTCGCCGCAAGACGTACCTGCCAGCCTTGATCCAGTGTGCGCGATTCAGTGGCCGAAGCACACGTAGTGCCGATCAGACATGTGCCCACGAGCAGCACCCGCGCCCAGGCGCGGATTCGTTGTGCCCGGGCCGACGGGCGATCATGCGCCGCGAAGAAGTGCTTCGATGTCGGGTTCATGGAGCCTCAGGGTTGCCCTCCGGCGCGTATTGTTGCCTCGTTGATCGCGCGCACTCGGGCTTCGTCCACTTTTTCGACCTTGCGGTCGTAGGTGTACAGCCCGTTGTGCTCGCCCTCGACATCGGTGATCTGGGTGTAGACGCTGCCGGACACGCCAATGGCCGGGCCCTTGTCGCGCAGTACAGCGGTGTTGGCGACGTAGCCGGCGTTGAGCGCGGCCTTGTCTTTCACGTCGCCGTACGGGTTGATCGGTGTGTTGGGCCATACGTGCCCGGGAACGCCCAGCGTCAGGCCGCCGTGCTCGCCATCCATCGAGGCGCGCGTGGCATCCGGATGGGGCAGGCCGGGGCCCTGATAGTCGTGCACGTCGATGATGTCTCCGGCATGCGGATCGCCCTTGGTGTCGCAGCAGTTGGCGCCGCTGCGCGCATCGACCAGGCGTGAGGGGTCGAGTTGCTTGATCTGCGTCGCCAGCTCGGCGGCGGCTGGAATGCTCCACTGGCCCCAGCCCTCGTTGAACGGGATCCAGCCGATGATCGAGGTGTCGCCCTTCAGTTGCTCGACGATGGCCGTGACGTCGGCGCGGAATCGAGCCTTGTCGGCACCGTTGAGCTTGTCGTTGCTCCCGGTCGGCAGCGCCGGCATGTCCTGCCAGACCATCAGGCCGATGCGGTCGGCCCAGTAGTACCAGCGCGCCGGTTCCACCTTGATGTGCTTGCGGATGGTGTTGAAGCCGAGGTCCTTCGTCTTCTGAATGTCGAACTTCAGCGCCGCGTCGGTGGGGGCGGTGTAGACGCCGTCGGGCCAGTAGCCCTGGTCCAGTGTGGCCAGCAGGAAGGTCGTCTTGCCGTTCAGCACGATACGGTTGAGCCCGCCCGCTTTCCTGATGCCGATCGTGCGCAGGCCCGCATAGCTGGTTACCGCGTCATGTTGATCACCTTGCGTGAGGGTGGCCTTGAAGGTGTACAGGAACGGATCCTGCGGACTCCATGGACGCGGATTCGCAATGGCCAGATGCAGGGGTTTGTCGGCTGGCCCCTCGGCGTCGCCGACGGACTTGGCGCCGGCATAGGCGGTGACATGCAACATGGCGTGGGCGGCGCTGCCGTGCACTGTCGACGTCACGGTGAAGGCATCGAGACTGGGCGTCGGCGTGAAGCTCAGTTGCGCCAGGCTGGTGGCCGGTACGGGTTCCAGCCACACCGACTGCCAGATGCCGGACGCGGCGGTGTAGAAGATGCCCTCGGGCTTCAGTCGTTGCTTGCCGACCATCACGTTGGCGCCATCCACCGGCGCGTGTACGGCAACGATGATTTCCTGCGCGCCATGCGGGCGAAGCGCCGGCGTGATGTCCGCGCTGAACGACGTATAGCCGCCCAAATGACTCGCCACTTTCTTGCCGTTGACGTACACCGTGGCATCCTGCGCCACCGCGCCGAAGTTCAACCGCACGTGCTGGCCATGGGCGGTGAAGGTCGCGGGAACGTCCACCAGCCGGCGGTAGATCATGAAATCGGCATGCTTCTGCACGCCCGAAAGCACCGATTCGATCGGGTAGGGCACCAGCACCTGCCCTTTCAGTTTCTGGCCGAACAGTGGGATGGATGCTCCATCGGTGGCCGTGTACTGCCACAAGCCGTTCAGGCTCATCCACTGCGGATGTTCCAGCGACGGGCGAGCCAGTTGCGGGCGCGGGTATTCGGGCAAGGCATTGTCGGGCGATACCTCGGCCGTCCACGGCGTGGCCAAGGGCGCGACCTTGCCGTCCCAGACATCGGCCTTGGTCGCGGTGGCCATTGCCATCGGCCCCATTCCCAACGCCATGGTCATGGCCATCCAGACGATGGTGCGCGGCAGCTTGGTGTTGCACGTCATTCGGTATTCCTCAAAACAGGTGGGTCCGATGCCTTTTCCCGCCAGCGGTTCGCTGCCGGGTGGTCAGGGCTGCGTCCTCTCCCAACTCAAATCGGCGACCACGGGGAAATGATCGGACGGATAGACCTTGCCCTCGTGCATCGTGATCGTGCGAACGCTGTCGGCCGTCATGCCGCGGTAAAGGATCCAGTCGATGCGGTCGGTCGCATGGCCGGTGAACCCGTGAAAGGTGGACGCCGGACCCTCCTGCCGCGGAGCCGACATGCGTGCGTCGTGCAGGACCTTGGTCAGGGCGGCATGCGTCATGCTTTCAGGACGGGTGTTGAAATCGCCGGTGAGGATGAACGGCACCGACGCGGGCAGCCGGGCCAGACGCCGCAGGATTTCCGTGGCACAGCGCTCACGGATCGCTTCGGCTTCTTTGCCATCCTGATAAGGAAAGTGGGTGTCGTAGTAGTAGAACTGCCTGCCACTGCGACGATCCTGGAATGCCGCCCAGGTGACCATGCGCGGCAGCGGTTGGCCGAAACTCATGCTGCCTGGCTTGTCCGGCGTATCGGAGAACCAGAAGTTGCCGGACTTGAGTATCTTCAGGCGCGCCTTGTCGTAGAAGACGCCCATGTGCTCGTTGTCGTTCTCGTTGGTCTCGTTGCCATTGCGGCCCATGCCGAACCAGGTGTAGTCGAGCAGGTGCTGTTGCAGGTAGTCGGCCTGTGGCAAGAGCAACTCCTGCGTCCCCAGGATATCGGGGTGTTCCTTGCGGATGACCTGCACCATCAGGTCGCGCCGATGCGGCCACGCATTGATACCGTCGTTTGCCTCGCTGTAACGCACGTTGAAGGTCATGACGCGAAGGTCATGTGCGCTGGCGCTGGGCGGCGAGGCGGCGTTGACCGTGCCGGCGACGAGCGCGAGCCCTGAAATCAGAAGTAGGCGTGCCAGCAGGTGCATGGTGCAACTCCTTGGGGAAGTGGAGGGATGATCGGATGTCTTGCCGGGTGTCAACACCACGCCGATGTTTCGCCGCGCCGCCTCACCCCCACGGTGGACGCGGGTCGTCTCCATCCCATGATCAGGGGTGTCCCTCGCATGCTCCCGATCCATCGAGCAGTCACCGGGAATCCTGGTCATGGTCTGACATCGAAGGCGGCGCAGCAGTCGGGTCTGCGCCCCAGGCCGTGTTTGGTTTTGGCCCCATCGTGAGCATCAGCGTGGCGCCGTTGGCGATGTCGGCATGGCTGAACCAGGGCTTGGTCCACGACTTGCCGTTGAGCGTCGCGGACTGGATGTATTTGTTCGCGGTCGAGTTGTTGCGCGCGACGATCTCGAAGATCTTGCCGTTGCCCAGGCGCAGGCGCACCTTGTCGAAGATCGGGCTGCCGATGATGTAGTCCGGGCTGGCCGGATCGACCGGATAGAAACCCATCGCGCTGAGCACGTACCACGACGAGGTGGAGCCCTGGTCGTCCATGCCGGGGTAGCCGTAACCGGTGGCGTCGCTGCCGTACAAATCGGCGAGGATGCGGCGGGTCAGCGCCTGCGTCTTCCACGGCTGCCCGCTCCAGGCGTAGAGATAGGCCGCCTGCTGGTCCGGCTGGTTGCCTTGCACGTACTGGCCGATCACGCCGGTGCAGTCGCGGCAGATGCCCTTGGGTTGGTAGGGCGTGGAAAAGAAGGTGTCGAGTTTGGCGTTGAACTTGTCGCGCCCGCCGAGCAGCGTCATCAGGCCCTTTACGTCATGCGGTACCAGCCACAGCGTCGACCAGCCCGAAGCTTCCTTCATCATGAAGTTGTAGTACGGCTCGGCCGGGTCGAACGGCGAGATCCACTGAGCGTCCGCGGTCTTGCCGCGCATGAAGCCGACCGACGGATCGAACACGTGGCGGTAGTTTGCGGCGCGGCGTTCGAACATCGCCGCGTCGTCGCTCTTGCCGAGCCGGCGCGCGATGTCGGCGAGGGCATGATCGTCCCAGGCGTACTCGAGCGTGGTGGCGACGCCTGCCTTGCCGCCGGCGTAGGGCGGGCTGGGGTTGCCTGGCGGCACGATGTCGGCGATCCAGCCGTTCTTGATGTACTCGGCCAGGTAGCCGCGCGGCCCCTTCGGATCCATCGCGTTCTTGCGCAGCGATTCATACGCGGCGGCATAGTCGAACTTGATGCCGCGCTGCCACGCGCCGTCGTAGAGAAACACCGCGTGGTCGCCGTGGAACGAGGTGTTCATGTAGCCGCGCTCGTGCGCCCGGTCCAGCTCCGAACGCATGATGTCCTGCACCACCTTCGGTTCCAGCAACATCAGCAGGGTGATCTGGTTGCGGCCGGTATCCCAGAACGGCACCGGGCCGTAGTGGTCATAGTCGGCGAGTTGGACGTGACCCTCCGCGTCGGTGTAATGCTCGCCCTTGCGCGCGATCAGGCGTGGGCTGGCGAAGGCGTGATAGAGCGTGGAGTAGAACAGTGCACGCTGCTTCGGCGTGCCGCCGCTCACGTCGACGCGGTCGAACAACTGGGCCCACGCCGTGCGCGCCTTGGCATGCACCTGGTCGAAATTCTTGTCGGCGGCATGCAGGCGCTGTTCCGCTTCCGCTGCACTGTGGCCGTGGGCCACTCTGACCAGCACCTGCTCGCCAGCGTGCGTATCGAAGGTGACGTAGGCACCGGCATAGCTGCCGGAGACCGTGCGGCGTTCGGCCTGCACGTCCTCGCCCCCGAGGCCTTCGCCCTTGTCGCTGAGGTTCGCGTGGAAGGTGCCGAAGCGGGCGAACGGACGCGAGAACTCGGCGATGAAGAAGGGGCCGTCGGCATCGTCGTTGCGGCTGCCGTCGGTGGCGACGCCGCGAACGGTGCGGTCACCGACCACCTCCACGTCGCCACCGGGACGACGCAGATTCACCACCACGTTCGAGCGGTGGCTGGCGGGAAAGGTAAACCGCATCAGGCTGGTCCACTGCGTCGCGGTCAGCTCGACACGGGTGTGGAAAGCGGCAAGATCGACCGCGTAGTAGCCGGGCGATGCCTTCTCGCTGGCCTTGTCGTAATACGACGGCGTGTAGTCCGGCGGCACGCTCCAGTTGCCTACCACGGGCATGATCATCGGGGCGCCGCGTGCCCCGTAGGTCGAGCCACCGCCGGTAAATCCGAACAGGGTCGGGCGGTCGTAGACGTAGGACACCGGCACGCCGGTGGCAAAGCTCAGGTCGGCATTGATGTTTACCGGCGCCGCTTCAGTGGAGCTTTGCGGCAGGCTTGCGCCTGGTGAAGTCATGCCCGAATACAGCGGTTCGCCTGGCGGTGGTGCGTTGCCGATCAGTGCCCGCTGATCCAGCGGCGCGGTGCCGACGAGCGGGTTGGCTGCATCGACCGCCGAGGTCGCGGCACCCGTGGGTTGGGAATCTTTCGCAAGGCTCGTGCCGATGAATCCGGTTGCGAGAATCGACAGCGCCGCACCGAGAGCGAGGCGCCGGTCGAGGATAAAAAAGGCACGGCGGGGACGCCGTGCGAACGGGGACGTCATGACATCTTCCTGCAGCGGAGCGGGGGGTGTATCCACGGGCGGTGACGGGACCGGGCGTTTTGCCCGGCCCCGTCAGTGCTTGCTCAACCGCCGTCACCGAATTTGTAGGTGATGCCGAGGTAGTACTGGCGACCGGAGTACTCCAGCGAGTTCAACCGTGCCCGTGTGTCCGCACCCAGGTACGAATGCGGGGTGGACTTGGTGAGGTTGATGATCGATGCGGTCACCATGAAGTGCTTGTTGAACTCGTAGTCACCGTTCAGATCGATCTGGTGATACGGCTGTGCGTAGACGGGAAGGCCCGACGACAAGCCCAGCATGGTGCGGCCGGTCCAGTTGTCGCTGGCGCGAAGCAGCAGGCCATTCTTTTCGTAGAACAGCGATACGTTGGCCGCGTATTTGGCGCTGCCGATCAGCTCCGACTTGCCGACCTGTGTGTCACCCAGCGAGACCGGGGTCTCGTTGGTCTTGTTGAGCGTGTAGTTGGCGATGTAACCGAAGCCCGAGTTCCAGGTGTGCTGTGCGTAAAGCTCCACACCCTTGGACGTGCCCGAGCGGCCGTTGGCATTGGTGCTGTACTGCAGGAAGTTCTCCTCCGTGCCGCCGACGTTCACCGTGATGTTGTTGACGGTGACCGGCACCACGAAGTTCTTCACTTTCTTCTGGAACAGGTCGACACCCAGCACCGAATGGGGCCCGTAATACCACTCGCCCGCCAGGTCGAACTGGGTGGCGGTGAACGGTTTCAGGTCGGCGTTGGCACCGCTGCCGTACCAGCCGGGCAGGGGCGCGCCGAACTGCTTGCGGTCGTTGTAATAGTCCTGGCTGTTGTAGGTCAGGCTGCCAAGCTGGGCCAGATCGGTGTAGTTGGCCCGGGCCAGCGCCTGCGAGCCGGCGGCGCGCAACACGAAACTGTCCGACAGGTTCCACGCGATATTGAAGCTGGGCAGCAGCTTGTTGTACCGCTTGGAAGTGGACGCGTTGGAGTACGTCTGCACCACGGCCTCTTCGTTCGGCCGGTACTGGAAGTCACCCGGCGCACAGGCGCCGCCGGCCAGGTTCTTGCCGGAGGCCGGGCAGATCAGGATGTTGCCGCTGCCATCGTGGTAATACACCGCGTTGTTGGTGGTGATCTGGTCGGCGACCGTGAGGTTCTGCTGGGTGCTGACAAAGCGCAGGCCCACGTTGCCGCGCAGCGTGCCGGTGTCGAAATTCGCCTGCACATAGGCCGCGGCGATTTTCTCCCGGACCGAGGACTTGTCCTCGGGGTGCTGGAAAAGCACCCGGTCGTAGGTCGAGTTGAGATAGTTGTAGTAGGCCGGGAAATTGATCGCCGGGAAGGTGTTGTCGCTGTAGGCATGGTTGCTGCCGTCGAGCGGGTTGGCCTGCAGGAAGCCGGCCGGCAGCTGCCCGGCGTACGGGTCGCAGGTCTGGAATTTCGATGTGGTGCCCTTGCAGTACCAGCGCAGCTCGTTGTTCTGCTGCTGGGCATGGTTGTCGCGGTACTTCACACCGAACTGCAGCGACTGCATCCAGCCGGAATCGAATGCCCAGGTGAAATCCGCTTGGGCGAAATTCTGCGAGTTGCTGGTGTTGACCATGTTGGAGCCGGTGGAGCCCAGGTCCACCTGTCCCGCGCCGGCGAGCATGTTCTGCAGCACATCCGGCGAGGCCGTGATGGTCGGCCTGCCGTTCAGCGTCCATGCGGCCCCGTTGCTGCCGTCCACCCACTGGCCATTGACGAAGTTGCGCGGCTTGGCCGCCATGCCCAGTTCGATGGAGGGACCGCCGGTCGCCCAGGTGCGGCCGACGTTGAACGCGCCGCTGAGGTTGCCACCGTTATCCCATTCACCCTCGATATTGAGGGTCTGCGAGGTGGCCTTTTCCACAGAGTAGTTGCCGTTCAACCACGGGATTTCGGTTGAGCACACGTCGACCGCCTGACGTGTCGCGCCGGTGCTGGGATTAACGGTCGAGTTGCAACCCTGGCCAGCAGGCGGAAGCACATAGTTGGCACCGGTGACCACGGTGCCCGACGGGTCGAAGGTGAGGCCGTTGGGGGCGAGCAGTCGGCCCTGCTGATCGGCGAAATTGTTGTTGCTGGGCAGGCCCCACTCGGGCACTTCCAGGGTATTGGTGATCTGTGTCTGCTGGCGCTGGAAGCGGAAATAGTTGCCGGTCAACAACAGATGATCGGTCGGCTTGAACTGCATGGTCGCCTGGAGGCCCTTGGTTTTCAGATCCAGCTGATTGCGGCTGGTGGAAAACTGCTGGGGCATCCAGTAGCCCGAATATTGTTTGCCGGCCTGATCGACCACGCCGCCGCCGGACCACAGCGCGATATTGGGCGCCACGTCGGCACTGTAGGGGTTGCCATGCACGTCGGTTGCCGGTGAGGTGCAGGTGGCGCTGTCGGTACAGTTGTTGTCCCACCAGTGCCAGCTCGAGGCATTGGCCGTGTAACTGACGTCGCGGCGTTTCTGGTACGAGCCGCCAAGCAGGAAACCGAAGGTGTCGTCCTTGTTCTTCCACGACCACAACGCCGACACCTGCGGCGTGATCCTGCTGCTGTTGTCCGAGCCGGCCCCGTTGAGGGAAATGAAGCCGTCATTCGCTTTCATTTCCAGCGGGCGACGCGTGCGCAGGTCCACGTTGCCGCCGATGCCGCCTTCGTCGAGGCGTGCTTCCAGACTCTTGTAGAGCTTGATGTCCGAGAACATGTTGGCGGGCATCAGCGTGTAGTTGAACGATCGCGTCAGGCCGGCCGAGGTATCGGCCGAGGCCACGTAGTTGCCGTTCAACTCGGTCAGCGTCAGCTCGGGGGAGAGGCCGCGGATGCTGACCGTCTTGCCCTCGCCGGATTCGCGGCTGATGACCACGCCCGGCACGTGTGCCAGCGCGTCGGCGATGTTCTTGGCCGGAAACTGCGCGATGTTCTGCGCGTTGATGACCTCGACGATGGAATTGGCGTCGCGCTTGTCCTGCACGTTCTGGTCGATCGACTGGCGATAGCTGGTGACCTGAACCGCCTGCAGTTCGGTGGTCCTGGCGGGGTGTCCATCCTTCTTCTTGTCTTTGTCGACCTGCTTCGCCTGCGCGCTGTCGGAGGCTTGTTCTGGCGGCGGCGAGTTGGTCGCGGAGGCAGTTTGCGGGACAGCCGGCGCCGCAAGGGCAACGCCGGGTACCCCAAGAGAAGCTCCAAGCGACATGGTCGCCATGGCGAGTGCGGCATACAGCGGCTTGCGGGCAAAGACGTGTGGCAGGTAACTCATATCCCGTGCTCCCCATCATGGTGTGCGTTCTTGAGAACCGAATCGATCTAAATTTTCGGTATCCAACGAGTCCTGACGCCGGGATCCATCCTTCGGAAACCACGGCACGACCTGATGCATTATTTGGTTTAGATCGATCTAAACCCCCTGTGGCGAATTAGTAACGCCGAAGCCGAGATATGTCACGCTGCGGCGCAAAAAATAATCACGTGGCAAACGTGCATCCGGAAATAACCGGATGCAGGGCCGATATGCGTGTGTCGACGCACCGTGCGCTGTTGGCGACCCGAGTCACCCCGGGATTTGAGGGGGCTTTCCACTGGATCGGGGCCAGCCGGCAGTTCCGTGCCGAACGCCCGCAGAGAGACTCAACGAGGTCTGCTGGAAAAAGCCGAAGTGATCCGCTGCCCAGCCCACGGAAAATTCAGGGAGACCATGGAACTTGCCACGGTGGACTGGACGGCCTGATTCACCACAGGCTGCCCGAATCCGTCGGCCATATCCCTTCGGCGCAGGCTGAAGCAAATGACTAACGGCAACTCGCCAGTCGCGCCGTCACGACGATGGCCTGGCAAACAGCCTCCACGCAATTCGGGGCGATTCCGATGTCCGCAGGCTTGTGCAGGGCGGTTGCAGAACAAACGAAAAAGGCCACTCGGTGAGAGTGGCCTAAGTCGTTACTTTTCTTGGTCGGGGTGACAGGATTCGAACCTGCGACTTCTACGTCCCGAACGTAGCGCTCTACCAGGCTGAGCTACACCCCGTGGGAAGCCGCGTATCTTAATCGTCGATCGACAGCTTGGCAACAGGTTTGCGTCAGACGATCGATCGGATGGCTGGGGAAGCTGGCAGGCGTTCTGTTAATCTTGACGGCTGCCGTCGTGCGGCCTGCCGCGCGATGGAATGCCCCCCATCGTCAGTAGAGGATTCCATGGCGCTTACCCCGGCCCGCACCATGCCCGGCGTGCTCGAGCTGTTGCCGCTCGACCAGATCGCGTTCCAGCGCATGCTCGACGTGATCCGTCGCAATTACGAGCGTTTTGGCTTCCTGGCCATCGAGACGCCGGTGATCGAATACTCCGACGTGCTGCTGACCAAGAGCGGTGGCGAGACCGAGCGCCAGGTTTATTTCGTGCAATCCACCGGTGCGTTGAACGCGGCCGGCAAGGTCGATGAAGGCATGCCCGAGCTGGCGCTGCGCTTTGACCTCACGGTGCCGCTGGCGCGTTACGTGGCCGAGCACGAGCGCGGATTGAGCTTTCCGTTCCGCCGCTACCAGATGCAGAAGGTCTATCGGGGCGAGCGCGCCCAGCGCGGACGCTTCCGCGAGTTCTACCAGTGCGACATCGACGTGATCGGCAAGGACGCGCTGTCGGTGCGTTACGACGCCGAGATTCCGGCCGTGATCCACAGTGTGTTTCGTGAATTGGCCATCGGCCCGTTCACCATCCACCTCAACAATCGCAAGCTGATGCGCGGCTATTTCGAGAGCCTGGGCGTGGTCGATGCCGAACAGCAGATGCTGGTGCTGCGCGAAGTGGACAAGCTCGACAAGCGCGGCGCCGACTACGTGCGCGACACGCTCACCGGCGACACCTTTGGTCTCAGTGCCGACGTGACGGCGAAGATCCTCGCCTTCGTGCAGGTGCGCTCAAGCTCGTTGCAGGATGCGCTGGACAAGCTCGATGCGTTGGGGCCCGGCCCGGAGGCGATGGAGCAGGGGCGCGCCGAGCTGAAAGAGGTGCTCAACCTGATTCATGCGTTTGGCGTACCGGAAACCGCGTACGCGCTGAACCTGTCGATCGCGCGCGGGCTGGACTACTACACCGGCACGGTCTACGAGACCACCTTGAATGACCATCCGCAGATCGGCTCGATCTGTTCCGGCGGCCGCTACGAGAACCTCGCCGGCCAGTACACCAAATCGCACCTGCCCGGCGTGGGCATTTCCATCGGGCTGACCCGGTTGTACTGGCAGTTGCGCGATGCCGGCCTGATCGATACCGCCAAGAGCACGGTTGACGTGCTGGTGACCCAGATGGACGAAGCGCAACTGCCGGCGTATCTGGCCTTGGCCAGCGAGTTGCGCGGTGCCGGGATCGCTACCGAGGTGGTGCTGGAAGGCGGCAAGCTGGGCAAGCAGTTCAAGTACGCCGACCGCGCCGGTATCCGCTTCGTGATCGTGCTGGGCGAGGATGAGATCGCCAAGAATGTGGTGACGGTGAAAGACTTGCGCCGCGAGGACCAGTTCGAGGTGGCGCGTGGCGAATTGATCAAGACCTTGCGGGTGGAGCTGGAACAGGCCGCCGCGATGGGTTGAGCGCCATCGACGCTTTGTTATCCACCGGCCCTGCCGCAAGGACGCCGCCGGTGGCCGATGCTGGAACATCTCTGGAGCAACCTTGGTGAGCGAACCCATTCTTCTCGACGGCAGCAGCCTGACCCGGGCGCAACTGGTGTCCGTGGCCCGCCATGCGGCGCCGGTGGCGCTGGATCAGACCCAGCTCAGGCGGGTGCAGCGCGCCGCGGATTTCCTGGCGGAGAAGGTCAGTTGCGGTGAACCCACGTATGGCGTGACCACCGGCTTCGGCAGCAATGCCGACAAGCTGCTCGGCGCGCATCGCGTGCGCGACGAGCTGCCGGGAAGCCATCCCGCCAACGCGCCGGAAGGCACGTTGATGGAGGAACTGCAGCACAACCTGATCATCACCCACGCGGTATGCGTGGGCAAACCGTTTGGCGAGGACGTGGTGCGCGCGATGCTGGTGATCCGCATCAACACCCTGATGCGCGGGCACTCCGGCATTCGCGTCAGCACGCTGGAAGCGTTGGCGGCGATGCTCAATGCCGGCGTGGTGCCGGTGGTGCCGGAGAAGGGCTCGGTGGGCGCCAGCGGCGACCTGGCGCCGTTGTCGCATCTGGCCATCGTGTTGCTCGGTGGGGGTGAGGCGTTTTATCGCGGCGAACGGATGAGCGGTGCCGAAGCGCTGAAGCGCGCCGGGCTGAGCCCGATCCGGCTGTCGTTCAAGGAAGGCCTGGCGCTGAACAATGGCACCGCGCAGATGCTGGCGACGGGTACGCTGGCGCTGGATACGCTGGAGCATCTGCTGGACACCGCCGATCTGGCGGCGGCGATGACGCTGGACGCATTCGCCGGGCGCAGCGGCGCGTTGCGCGCCGAAGTGCACGCCCTGCGACCACATCCCGGACAGGTGGAAGTGGCCGAGCGCGTGCGCGAACGGCTGGCCGGATCCACCCTGCTCGATATTCCGTACCACCTGGTGCCGCGTTTCAAATCCTGGACGGCCGAGGCGTGGAGCGAACCGGACGACCAGGCGCTCAGCTTTGACATCGGCTGGGACTGGGTACCGGCGAACCAGCGCCATGGCCGCGAGGCGTTCTACCAACGATTCCTGCCGTTCAAGGGCGGCAAGAAGCACCAGCCGCAGGATGCCTACAGCCTGCGTTGCATGCCGCAAGTGCATGGCGCGGTGCGTGACGCGTGGGCGCAGGCCTGCCGCGTGTTCGACATCGAGTTGAACTCGGTCACCGACAACCCGCTGATCTTTCCGGACAACCAGGACGCGCAGTTCATCGAGGAGCAGGTGATCTCCGCCGGCCACTTCCACGGCATGCCGCTGGCTCTGGCAATGAGTTACGTCAAGGCGGCGATCCCGGTGCTGGCGTCGATCTCCGAGCGCCGCCTCAACAAGCTGGTCGACCCGGCCACCAACGACGGGCTGCCGGCCTTCCTCACCGGCAACGAGGACGGCACCGATTCCGGCTTCATGATCGTGCAGTACACCGCCGCTGCCTTGGTCAATGACCTGGCCACGCGTGCGCATCCGGCCAGCGTGTATTCGGTGCCGACCAGCGCGAATGCCGAAGACCACGTGTCGATGGGTGCGAACGAGGCGCGCCACGTGCTGGAGATGATGGACGACCTCAGCCACGTGCTGGCGCTGGAGCTGTACACCGCGGCGCAGGCACTGGACTACCGCCAGGAAATGCTCAACGCGGCACGCCGCCTCGCCACGCGCGGAGGCTGGCAGGCGCTGGCCGCGAAGGTTGCCAACGCGCCGCGTGAAGGCCAGCCGCATTACGAGCAATTCGTGGCCGAAGTGCAGCAACTCGCCGCAGCATTGGCCGGTGCCGGGGACTTTCATGCCGGCGTCAGCGTGCGCAATGCGCATGCGGTGGTGCGTGAGCACATCGGCTTCATGCACAGGGATCGCGCGATGGACGGTGATGTGCGTGCCGTGTGTGCACTCGTGCAGCAGGGCGCGTTCCGCGCCGCCCATTGACTCAATCTTCCAAGAGAGTGCATTCCATGAGCCTGATCCAGACCCCGGTGTCCTACGGTGAACTGATCGACAAGATCACCATCCTCGAAATCAAGTCGCGGCGGATCACCGACGACGCCAAGCTGGCCAATGTGCGCAACGAGCTGGACCTGCTCAGCGCGACTTGGGCCAACGACACCGCTTCGCAGACGGATATTTCCGACGAGCGCGGCCGCCTGCTCGCGGTCAACGAACTGCTGTGGGACATCGAGGACAAGATCCGGCTGAAGGAGCGCGCGCAGGCGTTCGATCAGGAGTTCATCGAGCTGGCGCGCGCGGTCTATTTCCGCAACGACGAACGCGCCGCGTTCAAGCGCGAGATCAACCTCAAGCTGGGTTCGCAGTTGGTCGAGGAAAAGTCGTACCAGGATTACCGCGCCGTGTGACAGCTGTCCGTAGGAGCCCGCCAGCGGGCGATGCTCTTTTTGCGAGACCAGGACAAGAGCATCGCCCGCCAGCGGGCTCCTACAAGAGCCTGAGGTCCAGGGCAGCAGCCTCGAACCGCTCGATCACATCATCCACGCCGATCAGGTCCATCACGCCCGGCTGCTCGATCTTGCTGCCCCAGGGAATGTCGCTGGCGGGTTTTCCAAGGTATTTGCGCGACGCCTCGTCGTACTTGTTCACGCACCAGCGGCGGTCGGAGTAGGGGCCGGAGCGATCGGGATTGCTCGCCGCATGCAGCCCCAGCACCCTGGTGCCTACCGCGTTGGCCATGTGCATCGGGCCTGAGTCGGGCGTCAGCAGCAGCTGGGCCCGGCTGCACATCGCCAGCAATTTCTTCAGGGTGTCCTTGCCGGTCAGGTCCAGCGGCGTGCGCCGGCAGGCGGCCAGCACGGCATCGGCCATCGCCCGTTCGCCAGCCGAAGGACCGCCGATCAGCACCACGCGCCAGCCGCGCGCGGCGGCGTGGTCCATCACCGCGGCATAGCGCTCTGGCCGCCAGTTGCGCAGCGCATGACTGGAGCTGGGGCTGACCAGCAGGATGGGGTTACCGTCGGGCAATTGTTCGGCGGCCCATGCGTGGGCCTCCTCGGGAATCGGGATGTCCCAACGCACCTCGGTCTGTTTCATTCCCAGGGGTTCGCAGAAACTGCCGATGGCATCCAGTACGTGTTCGCCGCGGCGCGCCGGGATGCGTTCGTTGATCACCAGTCCGTGCAGGTCTTTTGAGCGCGCACGGTCGTAGCCGATGCGGCGCTCGGCCTTGATGCCCAGGCTCAGCAGGTTGGAGCGCATGGCCACCTGCATCTGCAGCAGCGCATCGAACCGCCGTCCGCGCAACGCGGCGTGGACTGAGCGCATGCCGGACCAGCCCGCAGATTTGTCGAACGTGACGAAATCCACCCCCGCCAAATCACCGACCAGCTTGCGTTCGAGTTTGCCGACGATCCAGGTGATCGCGGCATCCGGCACCGTTCGCTGCAAGGTGCGCAGCAGCGGCACCACATGGGTGACGTCGCCGATGGCGGAGGTGCGCAACAGGCAGATCGAGGTGGTCGTCGGGTTCGGGGTCATGGGCCTGGGTTAGAATCGAGTACGGTCACCGGGCATGATGATGCAGGAAAGAACCTACAACGACGCCACCGGCGCGATTTTGTTCGACGCGGCGCTGTCACCACAAGTCGGACACGAGTGGTTTGATCCCGATCATTGGCGTGGGCAGGGTGCACTGCGGACGCAGCCGGGAGGTCGCGGTGGTGTGGCGATCGTTTCCACGTCGACGGGTGAATGCGTATTGCGTCATTACCGGCGCGGCGGCCTGGTCGCGGCGCTGATGGGCGACCGTTATGTATGGATGGGCGCTCGACGCACCCGGCCGTTCGAGGAATTTCGTCTGCTCGCCGAGATTGCCCGCATGGGCTTGCCCGGGCCCGAGGCGGTCGCGGCGCGCTATCGCCGACGGGGCCTGCTATATCGCGCTGATCTGATCACGCGCCGGATTGGCGGTGCGCAGACCCTGGCCGAGTGCCTTGCCGCCGGTCAACTGGATGGTGGACTGGCCGGGAAGGTTGGCGCACTGGTGGCG
The DNA here is from genome assembly GCF_054061035.1 of Rhodanobacter sp. TND4EL1. Classification (NCBI taxonomy): domain Bacteria; kingdom Pseudomonadati; phylum Pseudomonadota; class Gammaproteobacteria; order Lysobacterales; family Rhodanobacteraceae; genus Rhodanobacter; species Rhodanobacter sp. TND4EL1. The sequence continues at coordinate 757,515 of NZ_JBSSDT010000001.1, read as the reverse complement.
CGATTCCATCAAGCCGGCGTGTGGCACGCCGACCTCAATGCCCACAATATCCTGGTGACATCGGCGCAGCTGTATCTGATCGATTTCGATCGCGGACGCATGCGGACTCCAGCCGAAGCCTGGCAGCAGGCCAACCTGCAGCGTCTGCGGCGTTCCCTGGTGAAGCTTGGTGCGGCGGATCGCGGTGAAGCGGTGTTCGAAAAGGATGTCTGGCAACCCCTGCTGGATCGCTATCGGCGTACGCTCAATCCATGAACTGGCATTTGAATTTTCTCGGCGTCGGCGCGGCGCATGCGGTGGAACTGGGTTCGTCGTCGGCAGTGATCGAGCGCGACGGCCTTCCCTTTCTGCTGATCGATTGCGGTCCGGACACGCTGGATCGCTACATGGCCGCGTATGACGCGTTGCCATCGGCGATATTCATCACCCATACGCACATGGATCACGTTGCCGGACTGGAGCGCCTGTTCATCAAGCTTTGGTTCGACGAGCGCCTGCGTGGCACCACGCGCGTGTTCGTTCATGCCGGCCTGATGTCGTGGTTGCAGGCACGGGTGGCGGACTATCCCGGCGCCCTGGCCGAGGGTGGGGTGAACTTCTGGGAAGCGTTTCGACTGGTTCCATGCACGCGTGGCTTCTGGCTGGACGGACTGTGGTTTGACGTGTTCGCGACCCGCCATCACGTGCCGGGAACTTCCTATGGTCTCGCGCTCGACGGCAGCTTCGCCTACACCGGCGACACCCGTCCGATCCCCGAGGTGCTGGTTCGCCATGCCGAGAGTCCGGCCCTGATTGCCCACGACTGCAGCCTTGTCGGCAATCCCTCGCATACGGGCATCGACGACATCGAGCGGGAATATCCCGAAGCGCTGCGCCGGAAAATGGTTCTCTACCATTACGGCAGCGCTGCCGATGGCGCAGCCCTGACGGCACGTGGCTACCGCGTGGCCCGCACCGGTGAGCGCGTGGCGCTCGCCCTACCTTCGGCACCCCGCGACGATGCCGGCTGAATTGACGTCGTCGCTTGCCTGTATCCGGGCCTGCAGCTATCCTTCCGCTTCTTTGTCGGGTGGCGTCATTCCCGGCAGAGGCGTTTTCAGCCATGCGGAGAGGTGTCCGGGTGGTTGATTCGGGGTGGTCCGGAGTTGTGTGCAGGGTAAACCTGTCGCCGGTTCAACCGTTTCGTCTGGAACGAAATGGGACAGCCGCAGGCTAGCCCCGAACCCCAGTGAGAGGTGAGGCTCAGGATGAGCCGAACAATTCCGCCGTGAAAGCGGCGGGATGGCATATGCGGAGAGGTGTCCGAGTGGTTGAAGGAGCACGCCTGGAAAGTGTGTATAGGGTAAAACCTATCGCGGGTTCGAATCCCGCTCTCTCCGCCAGTTTCCTGACAAGTGCGACAGCCGGAAGCTGGCGCAGAAGCAAATCAGCAAGCGTGATCGCTTGACGTCCATGGTGGCCCCGTCGGTCCCCCCGCGACGATAGTTCGCAAACTCCGCCAGGTCCGGAAGGAAGCAACGGTAGCGAATGATTCGGGTGCCGGGGTGTGGCTGGCGGGGCCGCCGCCATTTCGGACGTGCCGCGTTACTGACTTGGCCGCCCCGACTTGGCACAATCGGTCTTTGCCCCCACGTTGGTAGCCATGTCCTATCAAGTACTCGCCCGCAAATGGCGGCCGCGCAAGTTCGCCGAGCTGGTCGGGCAGGAGCATGTGGTTCGCGCGCTGACCAATGCGCTTGATACCGGTCGCATGCACCACGCCTACCTCTTCACCGGCACCCGCGGCGTCGGCAAGACCACCATCGCCCGCATCTTCGCCAAGTCGCTGAACTGCGAGCGCGGCCAGTCGGCCGACCCTTGCGGCGAGTGTTCGGTATGCGTCGCGGTGGATGAAGGGCGCTTCGTCGATCTGCTGGAAATCGACGCGGCCAGCAATACCGGCGTGGACGACGTGCGCGAGGTGATCGAGAACGCGCAGTACGCACCGTCACGGGGACGCTTCAAGGTCTACCTGGTCGACGAGGTGCACATGCTGTCGAAGAACGCGTTCAACGCGTTGCTGAAGACCCTCGAAGAACCACCGCCGCACGTGAAATTCCTGCTCGCCACCACCGACCCGCAAAAGTTGCCGGTGACGGTGTTGTCGCGGTGCCTGAAGTTCAACCTGAAGCGGTTGCTTCCGGAGCAGATCTCCGGCCAGATGCGGCACATTCTTGGTGCCGAAAACATTGCCTACGAAGACAGCGCGATCGGTGAACTGGCGAGGGCTGCTGACGGCTCGCTGCGCGACGGGTTGTCACTGCTGGACCAGGCGATCGCCTACGGCGGCGGTGCGCTGCATGCAGATGACGTGCGCACCATGCTGGGCAGCGTGGCGCGTGGCCAGGTGCTTGGTGTACTGGATGCGCTGGCAGCCGGCGATGGCGAGCGGCTGCTGGTCGAGTGTCGACAGATTGCTTCGTATTCACCGGATTTCGGCGGCGTGCTGGACGACATCGCCAGCGTGCTGCATCGCTTGCAGTTGATCCAGCTGATTCCCGGATATCGCCCCGACGAGGAAAGCGAGGATGACAACTCCTTGTCGTCGCTGGCCGGGCGGATCACACCGGAAGACGTGCAGCTGTACTACCAGATTGCAACCTCGGGTCGCCGCGATATCGCTTTGGCGCCGGATGCGCGCACGGGCTTCGAAATGGCCTTGCTGCGCATGCTGGCGTTTCGGCCCGGTGACGATGCGTCGGCGCCTCGCGTCGAGCGGGCACCGGCAGGCAGCCAGCCGCCCGCAGCACGTCCTTCCGCAAGTGCGCCGACCCGCCCGGCGGCCGCGCCGCCGCGCGTGGCCGATGCTCCCGCCCCACGTTCGACAGCCACGCCTACGCCCGCGCCGCCCGCTGCGGCTGCCCCGGTTGCGCCGGTGGCAAGCGATGCCAACGGACTGCCAGATTGGGATGCGCTGATCGAGCGCGCCGGTTTGCGTGGACCCTTTGGCGTACTTGCACAAAATGCGGTGTTGCGTGAGCGCGATGGCCAGACTCTCGTGCTGGCCCTGCAGCCGGCGCACATGGGTATGGCGGTCGAGCCGATGGTCAGCCAGATGGAAGAGCGCATCAGCAAGGCGATGGATGAGCGCATTCGTCTGCGTTTTGTCAGCCAGAATCAGGCAGCCGCGACACAAACGCCGGCCGCTCGGGCCGCGCAGGCGCGCAGCAATGCGCAGGCGGCTGCCGAGCAGGCCATCGAGGACGACCCGTTGGTGCAGACGCTGAAGCGTGATTTTGGCGCGCGCGTGGTACCGCAATCCATAAAGCCCTTTGACAACGAATCCGGAGCAACGTGATGAGAGGACAGATCGGTCAGCTGATGCAGCAGGCGCAGCGCATGCAGGAAGACATGAAGCGCGCCCAGGAAGAGATCGCCAGGCTGGAAGTCACCGGCAGTGCCGGTGGCGGTCTGGTGAGCGTGGTGATGACGGGTGCGCACGAAGTGCGTCGTGTGCAGATCGACCGGCAAACCTTCGCCGACGATCCCGAAATGGCCGAGGATCTGGTGGCCGCAGCGATCAACGACGCGGTGAACAAGGTGGCTGAGCTCAGCAAGGACAAACTCGGTGGCGTTACCTCCGGCATGAACCTTCCGGCCGGCTTCAAGATGCCGTTTTGACACACGCGGGAGCCCGCCAACGGGTTCCCGCACGCTATCGAGACAAGCATGAGCGGCTCACCACTACTTGCCGAACTGATTGAAGCACTCCGCTGCCTGCCCGGCGTGGGCGGCAAAAGTGCGCAGCGCATGGCGTTCCACCTGCTGGAGCGCGAGCGTGATCGCGGTTTGAAGCTTGCCGCCGTGCTGGAACAGGCGATGCAGCGCATCGGCCATTGCGAACGCTGCCGCAACTTCAGCGAGGATCCGCTGTGCGTGCTGTGCGCCAGTTCGAGCCGTGATCATCAGGTGCTTTGCGTGGTGGAGTCACCGACGGACCTGGCGGCGATCGAGCAGGCCACCGGATATCGTGGTCAGTACTTCGTGCTGATGGGGCGGCTGTCGCCTCTCGATGGTCTGGGACCCGAGGAGTTGGGTCTGCCTCAGCTGAGCCAACGCCTGAGCGAGGGCGAGATCGAGGAGTTGATCATTGCCACCAATCCCACGGTCGAAGGCGAAGCCACCGCGCATTACCTGGCCCAGCTGGCACGTGCGGGCGGCGTGCGGCCCACACGGCTGGCGCATGGCGTGCCGCTGGGTGGTGAACTGGAATACGTTGATCGCAGCACGCTGGCTCATGCGTTCGGCGGTCGGCAATTGCTGGACTGACGTCTTGACCCAAGGGGATCCGACATGAGCGACACGATTTTCAGCAAGATCATCCGGCGTGAAATTCCCGCCGACATCGTCTACGAGGACGAGGATGTGCTGGCGTTTCGCGACCTCAACCCACAGGCCGCCGTGCATGTGCTGTTCATTCCGAAGAAGCCGATCGCCACGCTCAACGACGCGCTGGCCACGGATGCGGAATTGCTTGGCAAGCTCTTGCTGGCCGCGGCCAGCTATGCCAGGGCGGAGGGCTTTGCCGAACAGGGCTATCGCGCCGTGATCAACTGCAATGAAGACGGTGGTCAGACCGTGTTCCATCTGCATGTCCACCTGCTGGCCGGGCGGCGCCTCCATTGGCCTCCGGGTTGAGTGCCGCCAAAGGCGTGTTCACGCGATGAAAAACGCCGGCCCGAGGCCGGCGTTTTTCATGAGCCGAGATTACTTCTTCGGCGGCGGGGGCGGCGGACGCACCACGATCACCCGAGGGCGGTAATAGCCGCCGTAACCACCGTATGGGTAGCCACCCCAGTACGGACCGAAGCCCGGTCCCCAGAACGGGTCGTAAAAGCCCGGCGGATAATTCGTGATCACCGGCCGTTTCGGCCACAGGTAGACGACATCGGCTTCCACACGCGGGTACGCATAGTCGTAATCGCCAACCTTCTGCGAAATCGTGCCGTGCAGGGTGCCGGTGATGGTCACCTCGCGGCCACGTACAAACACTTCCGGGTCATAGAAGCCGTTGCGGCATGCGACGAACCGTCCCAGGTTTTCGCCGTTGTTGCCCGCCTTCGGGCGTGCCTGGCTGTCGAGCGGGCGGGACATCAGATAGAAGCAGGTCTGCTGGGGGCCCGGCTCGGTCTTGATGATCTCGCCACCCCAGCGAACGTGGGTGCCGCCAGCGCCGCCCTGTTGCGCGCTCGCGGTGGACACGTCGGTATAGGTGCCTTCCAGCGGTTTGGGAATCGTCGCGCAGCCAGCCAGCAAGGCGATGGCTGTGGCGAGGGTCAGTGGGCGGTACAGGGACATGGGGATCTCTCCATACATGGGCAACGGTCGGTGCCGTTGATTCGACGGTTATTTGACCACGCGGACGATGCGGAAATCCTGCACCGAGCGAACGAAGCTGCGTAGTGGTTCAGTTGGCGGTTCCATATGGGCATAACGCAACTCAAGATAACTCCTCATCAGCGCCGCAATCTCGTCGCGTTGCGCCGGCAGTGTGCGGGCGGCGCGGCGCAAGTAGTGCTGCGGCCCTTCGCCAATGCGGCGCACGATGCCCTTGCGCGCCAGCTTGCGCTCGAGTTCACGCAGCGCATCGCGCAGTGGATCGCGCGCTTGCCGCTGCCTCAATGCCCAGCCCAAGCCTATCGCGATGAACAGCGTGCCGCTGATGGCGAGCAGCCAGCCAAGCATCGCCGTGTCCACGTCGCGAATGCCGAACGGGGTCAGCAGGCTGCGCTGACGCAAGGCATCGAAACCTATAACGCCCTTGTCCCACCAGCGGTTGACAATATCCCAGTGGTTGCGAAGTCCCTGCATCCAGTCGGTGCGGTACCACGCCAGTTGATCTCCTGCTGCGGCAGCGGCGCCCTGGGACACTCGCTCAGGGCGCACGGCGGCGGTGGGATCGACACGCACCCAGCCGCGCCCGTACAGCCACACTTCGCTCCACGCATGGGCATCGGAATTGCGCACCAGCAGGTAATTGCCCAGCTTGTTCCAGTAGCCGCCCTGGTAGCCGGTGACTACCCTGGCAGGTATGCCGGCGGCCCGCATCAGTACGGTGAATGCCGAGGAATAGTGTTCGCAGAAGCCCTCGCGGGTATCGAACAGGAAGTCGTCCATCGCATTGCGACCCAGCGGGGCAGGCGCCAGCGTGTAACGAAAGCCACCGTCGTGAAACAGGGAGAGCGCAGCACGCACGATGGCACCGTCGTCGTTGCCGTGACTCTGGCGCCATTCCCGGCCTAGCGCGAGCGCTTGCGGGTTGAAGCCGGCAGGCAACTGCAGCCATCGGCGCCGGTGGTTGCCGAGATCCGGTTCGAGCCGGTAACGGGTGGCCGAACTCAGGCTGTAGCTGATCGCGTCGTTGACGGGCTTGTCCGAAATCACCACCCGATTGGCGCGCAGTTGGGCACCCATCGGCGCGGCGATCGGTACATCAAGAGTCGGCAGCACATGCTGGTGGGTTGGCAGGAGACTGACGTGATAGCGGGCGGACCCCGCCACCTCCAGCGTTGACGGCGTCCCCGCCACGAGATCGCGAAACTTCCAGGCAAATCCGTCGTAGTCGCTCATGACATACCCACGGAAGTAGCGCTGGCCGCTAGCGGGTGGGGCGCCGTCAAAGCTGACCCGCATCGCCGGGCTGTCGTCCAGCAGCAGCTCGGCAAACTTGCCCGGCGACATGCTGTCAGCCAGACCGGTAATGGCCTCGTTGGGCGTCGGCGCGCCCCACAGCGGCGAGTCAAGGCGCGGCACCAGCAGGAAGGCCAGCAACGCCAGCGGAAGCGCCGCAGCGGTCAACTTCAGGCCGGGCAACAGTGAGCGAGGCAGGCTGTCGGTTGTCTGCGCCGGCTCGAGTGCCTGCAAGGTGGCCAGCGCCGGCAACAGGCCGAGTGCGACGATGAAGGTGACCACCATGCCCTGGTCGAACAGCAACGCCGCCATCAGTGCAAAGCAGGCAAAACTGATGCCGACGCGGACATCGCGGACGGTTTCGGTTTCCAGCAGTTTCAGAATGAGCAGGCCGACGGCAAGCGCGGTACCCGGTTCGCGACCGAAAATGTTGCCGTATTGCAGCACCACGGCCAGCGTGAGCAGGGCCAGCATCGGCAGCTTCAGCCAGCGTGGCACGCGGCCGGGTCGCTGTCGCCGTTGCCACCAGCGCCATCCAAGCACCATTCCAAGGATCACGACGAGCCACCATGGCATGTGCGCCGCGTGGAGGCCGAGCACCAGCGCCAGGGTCAGGCTCAGCAGATCGAATGCGCGGGCACTGATCGGTCCTGCGGAGGCGACGCGTGCGCGACTCATGGCAACCGGGCCAGTGCGTTCATGCAGCGTGCGTAGTGCAGCGGGCCGCTACTGCCGGTGATGTCGTCGCCGGGCAGCCACAGGCTGTAGTTGCAGCGTTGCGCCTCGGCCTCGTGCAGCCAGCGAGCAAGGCGGGCGATGCGCGCCTCGTTTTCCATGCCACCCAACTGGCGCCAGTCGAGTTGCCATTGGGGCCGGCTTTGCGGCTGCTCGAAATCCTTGACCAGCAGGTTTTCGTGACGGGCACTTGCCTTCCACGCGATGTGACGCCGCGGATCGCCGACGCGGTAATCGCGCAGCGTGACCAATTCGTCGCCGTGGTACAGGCGCACCTGACGGGCATCCCCCGCCGGCGCGCGGGGTGGCGGGCCGGCAGCTTCCGCGCGTGGCCAGACCAGCACGGCCTGCTCCGGCCGCAGCCAGCTCCATGCGCGGAACATGCCCAGGGACCAACTGCTCCATATCCGCATGCGCGGCAGCGCAAGCCAGCCGCGCTTTTCGGTGGGCAGCGAGAGTTGCACGAGGGTCGCGGCCCGGCCATCGAGCGCGAACGCGGTCGTGTCATCGGCAAGATCCAGGCGCAGGGCCTGGCGTGGCCGGGTGGAGTCGAATGCCAGCGTGAGAGTGAGCGGTTCGCCGGCAACCGCGTGACCGGCGCGAATATGACCGAGGCGCAGTCCGTCAAGATTGCGAAACGCCACCAGCATGCTTGCGGCGCTGGCTGCGCCGAGCAGGCAGGTCAGCAGCAGGGCGGCATTGTTGCTGTAGTTCAGGGCGCCCGTCAGCATCACCAGCAGGAGCACGGAGAAGCCCGCGCCGAAACCGGTGGGCACGATATAGATGCGGCGCCGGTGCAGTTCGATCGGCAGGCTTTCCGGACGGCGATGGCGGGTCAATGCAGGTAGCCGTGCCTCCGCCCGACGCTGCAAGTGGTGCAGCAGGCTGCGCATCAATCGACCGCCACCTCGGCCAGCAATTGGCGAGCCAGCGTGTCGCCATTGGTGCCACGGGCCGGCAACAGACGGTGCGCAGCCAGTGGAACGAACAATGCCTGGATGTCCTCCGGCAGCACGTGGTTACGGTGATGGAGCAACGCCCATGCGCGCGCGGCACCCAGCAGGGCAAGGCCGGCCCGGGGCGACAGGCCCACGCGAATGTCGGCATGCCGGCGGCTTGCGCTCAGCAAGGCCTGCAGGTAGTCGAGCAGCGCGCCGCTGGCGGTGATCGACTGCGATTGGCGATGCAGGTCCAGCAGGGCGACGGCATCCAGTTTCGGAGCGAGCTGTGCAAGCACGTGGCGCCGGTCGGCTCCGCCGAGCAGGGCGCGCTCCGCCGCCGCGTCGGGGTAGTCCAGCGTCAAGCGCAGCATGAAGCGGTCGAGCTGGGAGTCGGGCAGTGGGAAAGTGCCATTGAGATCCAGCGGGTTCTGCGTGGCGACCACGAAGAAGGGCTGCGCCAGCCTGTGGGTCTGGCCATCGACGGTGACCTGTCCCTCGGCCATGGCCTCAAGCAGGGCGCTTTGCGTTTTCGGACTGGCGCGGTTGATCTCGTCGGCCAACAGCAGGCCGGTGAAGATCGGGCCCGGATGAAAGCGGAACTGCGCGGTTTCGCGCTCGTAGACGCTGACGCCGATGATGTCCGAAGGCAGCAGGTCGCTGGTGAACTGCACGCGCTGGAATTCCAGCGCGAACGTGGCGGCCAGGGCATGCGCCAGGGTGGTCTTGCCTACCCCGGGAACATCCTCAAGCAGCAGATGGCCGCCAGCGATCAGGCAGGCAAAGGCAAGTTTCACCTGGCGTGGCTTGCCCAGCAGCACCAGATTGACCTGTGCCATGGCGGCATCCAGTCGCTGCTGCAGGGTGGGCTCGTGAGGCTGGCTGATGACGGACATCGTTCGGGATTCTTCGCAGACTGGACGGATTCCAGTGTAGCCGTCCCGCGGGACGGTTCCGGCAGGGTGTCAGGGCACCGCGATGCCGGCCTCGCGCAACAGGCGCGCCAGCGCGATCAGCGGCAATCCGATCAAGGCGCTCGGATCACTGTTTTCGATGGTTTCGAACAGGCTGATGCCCAGCCCTTCGCATTTGAAACTGCCGGCACAGTCCAGCGGTTGTTCATGTTCCACATAACGCGCGATCTCGTCCGGTTGCAGTGAACGGAAGTGCACCCGGGTCAAGTCGACATGGGTGTATTGCCGTTGATGGCGGGTGTCGATGACGCACAGCGCGGTATGGAAGTCGACGCTGCGGCCGGAACTGGCGGTCAGCTGATCGCGGGCGCGTTGCGCGTCACCGGGTTTGTCCAGAACCCGCTCGCCGAGTGCTGCGACCTGGTCGGAGCCGATCACCAGGGCGTCCGGATAATTCCGGGCAACGGCCTCGGCCTTGGCGACAGCCAGGCGCAGGGCACGCGCCGCTGGCGCCTCGCCTTCCAGTGCGGCCTCATCGGTTCCTGGCGCAGCCTGGTCGAAGGCCGGAACCAATCGACGCAGCAGATCGGCGCGATAGCGTGAGGTGGAACCCAGCACGATGCGGGGAGCTGGCGTCGGACCCGTCATGTATCGGACTCGCGCCGGATGTGCTCACGCATGGCGCTGTCAAGATCGGTCTGTGCCTGGTCGAGCGCTTTCAGCAACGGTTGCAGGCGGCTGCGCGTGTCGCGCATGGAGGCGGCTGCCTCGTCCAGTTCCTGCTGGCTCGCTTGCGGTGATCGGTCGCGGATCCACAAGCGCTGCTGCAGCAGGGCGCGCAGGCCGGCGTCCACGGCATGTTGCGCTTCCTGTTCGCTGGCGGCAGGCAGGTCAGGATTCAGCGACATCACTGCATGGGCTTGTTGCAGGCCGGCCCGGCAGGTCTTCAGGTCGGCCTCGAGGCGGTCCGCCAGGTCGAGCAGAGCCGTCAGGCTGCTGCCGCGTTGGTTCTGGCGTCGTCTCAGCAGCAGCGCGGCTGCGCCAAGGACAATCAGCAGCACCAAGAGGGTGGCAAGGGCCAGCGTGATATAGGAATTCAAGGCGGTGACTCAGCGGTCAAAGAGATTCAGTCTGCCGCATCAGGGGCAAATCAGGCAAAATACGCGCTCGCCGAATGCTTTTATGACGCTTCGGAGTTTCGCCAGTTGACTTGAGGCGGCCCGGAACCTAACATTCCGCGATTATGTCCGTGACACTGCCAGAGTCCGTGGACGCTTGGCGCATGGTTTCGGCGCGGCGTTCGTTCGAGGGAACGCTTCCCGTAGCGTCCATGTCACGCCTGTGCGAGGCGTTGGCCGGTACCGAGGGATCGGTGCATTTCGAGCTGGATTTCGGACGCGACCAGTTGGGTATCAGCTACGTCGATGTTCGCGTCAACGGAACCTTGAGCGTGACTTGCCAGCGTACGCTGGAGCCGTTCGAACTGCCGGTGACGGTGGATACGCGGCTCGGCCTGATCAGGGAGGAGCGCGAGGAGGCGGGTTTGCCGCCTGATTGCGAACCGCTGCTGGTGGCCGAGGATGGCCGGTTGAAGCCGGTGGATGTGATAGAAGACGAATTGCTGTTGGCGCTGCCGCTGATCCCGATCAACCCGGATAGCAGGCTGCCCGACGAAGTGATCAGCCAGGAACCGGAAGCGTCCGGTGAAGGGCAGCGAGAAAATCCGTTCGCGGTGTTGCGCGAACTGAAGAAGTAAACGCCGACCCGAGTCATCCGGCGCGGGTCATCAAGCCACAGATCATCTAGTTTCAGTTGGAGAACTACCATGGCAGTTGCCAAGAGCCGCCGTACCCCGTCCACCCGCGGCATGCGCCGTTCGCACGACTCGTTGAAGACCGTGCAGCTGTCGACCGATCCGACCAGCGGTGAGGTCCATCTGCGCCATCACGTCACGAAAGACGGTTACTACCGTGGCAAGAAAGTGATCGAGACCAAGGGTGCGGTGTCGGTCGAGGATTGATCGTCACCGGGGCATCCCCAGGGATGTCCGGGCGAGATCACGAAAACGGCGCGGCGACGCGCCGTTTTGCGTTGTTGGACACGTGAATGTCGTGGTGGGCGGTTGCACTGGCGCCGTCCAGGGCGTTCAATCCCTTGTTTACCTTGATGGACGGTTTGAATGGCCCAGATTTACTCCCGCATCATTGCCACCGGCAGCGCACTGCCGGAGCGAGTGGTAACCAACGCCGATCTGGAAAAGATCGTCGAAACGAGTGACGAGTGGATCCGCAGCCGCACCGGCATCCAGCAGCGCCACATTGCCGCCGATGGCGAGACCACCGGCGATCTGGCATTTCGCGCTGCACAGCGGGCACTCGAGGCTGCGGGCGTCAAGGCGTCCGAACTGGATCTGATCATCCTGGGCACCACCACGCCCGACATCATCTTTCCGTCCACCGCTTGCCTGGTGCAGCATCGCCTCGGCGCCAACGGGTGTGCTGCGTTCGACGTCAATGCGGCGTGCTCGGGTTTTGTTTACGCGTTGGGCATCGCCGACAAGTTCATCAAGAGCGGGCAGTCGAAAAAGGTGTTGGTGATCGGCGCGGAAACACTGACCCGCATGGTGGACTGGACCGAGCGCGAGACATGCGTATTGTTCGGCGATGGCGCGGGTGCGGTGGTGCTTGAAGCGTCGAGTGAGCCGGGCATCTACGCCACCTGTCTGCATGCCGATGGTGGGCACAAGGAGCTGCTGTACAACCCGGTTGGCGTCTCCGTCGGTTTCAAGGACGAGCCCAACCACGGCGTGCGCATTCGCATGGCCGGGCGCGAGGTGTTCAAGGTCGCGGTGAAGACGCTGGATTCGCTGGTCGAGGAAACGCTCGCCGCCGCCGGCATGGATGAATCGCAGATCGACTGGCTGATTCCGCATCAGGCCAATCTGCGCATCATCGAGGCAACGGCCAAGCGCCTAAACATGTCGATGGAGCGCGTCATCGTGACGGTCGACAAGCATGCGAACACGTCGTCGGGTTCAGTGCCGCTGGCGCTCGATTACGCGGTCAGCTCCGGCAAGGTGCAGCGCGGCCAGAATCTGTTGCTGGAAGCTTTTGGCGGCGGCTTCACCTGGGCCTCCGCGCTGCTGCGTTACTGATGGAATGAGGCGCGCGACGCGTGCTGCGATGCCGCCTTCGGGCGGCATCGCGCTTTTTGAAGGCGCGAATCACTGAATACAGCTGCGTATGGCGGTCGATGCATGGCACCATGTTCGCTTTCGTCGACGGGATTCGCCCTTCCATGAGTTCAGTTGCTTCCTCGCTCGCTTTCGTCTTTCCCGGACAGGGTTCGCAATCTGTCGGCATGCTGGCCGAGCTGGCGGCCGCGCACAGCGAAGTCAGGGCCACGTTTGACGAGGCCTCTCAGGGTGCCGCTCTGGATTTGTGGAATCTGGTTGCCCAGGGTCCCGAGGATCAACTCAACCGCACCGAAAATACCCAGCCGGCGCTGCTCGCGGCCAGCGTGGCGGTGTGGCGGGTCTGGCAGAAACTGGGTGGCGCGCAGCCGGCCCGTCTGTCTGGCCACAGCCTCGGCGAGTACAGCGCCCTGGTGTGTGCCGGCGCGCTCTCGCTGCACGACGCGGCGGCGCTGGTTGCCGAGCGCGGTCGCCTGATGCAGGCGGCGGTGCCGGCCGGGGTTGGCGCGATGGCAGCGATCCTTGGTGGCGACGATGCACAGATCGCCGGCGTGTGCGAAGAGATGGCGCAGGGCCAGGTCGTGGCGCCGGCGAACTTCAACTCGCCCGGCCAGCTGGTGATTGCCGGCAATGCCGAGGCGGTGGATCGCGTGCTTGCCCGGCTTGCCGAGCTGGGCGTGAAGAAGGCGATCAAGCTGGCAGTGTCGGTGCCCTCACACTGCGCCTTGATGCGCGGGGCAGCCGACAAGCTGGGCGAGCGCATGGCGACGATCGACTGGAAGCTCCCCGCGGTGCCGGTGATCCAGAACGCAGAGGCGTGCAGCTACGCCAGTGTCGAGGAGATCCACGGCGCGCTGCAGCGCCAGCTTTACATGCCTGTGCGCTGGACCGAATGCGTGCAGGCGCTGGTCGCCGGTGGCGCCATGCGCGTCGCCGAGTGCGGTCCCGGCAAGGTATTGACCGGTCTGATCAAGCGCATCGACAAGGGCCTCGAGGCGCGCGCCATCGGCGCGCCGGCGGATCTGGATACCGCGCTTGCCGAATGGGCATGACGACACATCATCAACCGACTTCCGAAGGAACGATTCAGATGAGCAAACCCCTGCAGGGTGAAATCGCACTGGTCACCGGTGCCAGCCGCGGCATCGGTGCGGCGATCGCCGACGAGCTCGCCGCGATGGGCGCCACCGTCATCGGTACCGCCACCAGTGAAGGCGGTGCCTCCGCCATCGGCGAACGCATGGCGTCCCTCGGTGGGCACGGCCGGGTACTGAACGTCACGGACAGCGCTGCGGTCGATGGCCTGGTCGATGCGATCGCGAAAGAGTTCGGCGCGGTGTCGATCCTGGTCAACAACGCCGGCATCACCCGTGACCAGCTGCTGCTGCGCATGAAGGAAGATGACTGGCAGGCGATCATCGACACCAACCTGACCTCGGTCTACCGCACGTCCAAAGCCGTGATGCGCGGCATGATGAAGGCGAAGAAGGGTCGCATCATCTCCATTGCCTCGGTGATTGGCCTTACCGGCAATCCGGGGCAATCCAATTACGCGGCCGCCAAGGCGGGCATCATCGCGTTCTCGAAGTCCCTGGCGCGCGAGATCGGCAGCCGCGGCATCACGGTCAACGTGGTGGCGCCCGGTTTCATTGATACCGACATGACCCGTGCGCTGCCCGAAGACGCCAGGCAGGCGATGCTGGGACAGATCGCGCTGGGCTGTCTGGGTGAGGCGAAGGACATCGCCAATGCGGTCGGCTTTCTGGCCTCGCCGGCGGCCGCCTACATCACCGGAGAAACACTGCACGTCAACGGTGGCATGTACATGGCGTAACGTGTGTGGACACAGTTGTCGCCAGCGGGCTCGTTTTAGGCGACAATTGCACTTTCGTGCCGGTCAGCGGGGTTTGAACCCCGGGCCGCCGGCTCATCGTGGCAGCCTTGCGGTTTAGCCACTACAATGCGCCGGCCTTTTGCAGGCATAGAGCCGGCACAGACAAATCATTTACTCCTTGAGAGGTATGGGCAACATGAGCACCATCGAAGAGCGCGTCAAGAAAATCGTCATCGAGCAGTTGGGCGTGAAGGAAGATGAAGTCACGGCGAACGCTTCGTTCGTTGACGACCTGGGCGCAGATTCGCTGGACACGGTGGAACTGGTTATGGCCCTCGAGGAAGAATTCGAGACCGAGATTCCCGACGAAGACGCCGAGAAGATCACCACCGTGCAGCAGGCCGTCGACTACATCAAGGCCCACTCCAAGGATTGATCGGCAGGGAATTGACCGCCGTTGAGCGGATGGGCTCGCCCCGCGCGGGCCGGTTCGTTCACGTGTCGGCACCGAAAGCTGCGCCATCTTGGCGCAGTTTTCGTTTCTGGATTTTGTAACGTCCGACCCCGTATGGTCGCCGGGAAATACCGGTGTCCAGGGTAAGCGCCGGGCCAGGACGGGTTACATGGCATCACCTGCGCAGGCGGACTGCCGGCAGTGGCAGATCCACGCAATCACGTAAGGAAATCAGCATGAGCAAGCGACGTGTGGTAGTGACCGGCATGGGCATCATCTCGCCGGTCGGCAACGATATCGCCAGTGCCTGGGATCGCGTCGTCCAGGGCGTCAGCGGCATCGGTCCGGTCACTCATTTCGACACCTCCGCTTATTCCACGCGCATTGCGGGCCAGGTCGCGGATTTCGATCCGGCCGACTGGATGCCGGCGAAAGACGTCAAGAAGATGGATCCGTTCATCCACTATGGCGTGGCGGCGGGCACCCAGGCGCTGCGCGACTCCGGTCTGGAAGTGACCGAAGCCAATGCGCCGCGCATCGGTGTGGCGGTCGGTGCCGGCATCGGCGGTTTGTACACCATCGAGGCGACGGCGCTGGAGCTTGCCGCGAAGGGGCCGCGTCGCGTCTCGCCGTTCTACGTGCCCAGTTCGATCATCAACATGGTGTCGGGCCAGCTGTCGATCATGTTCGGCCTGAAAGGACCGAACATCGCCTGCGTGACGGCCTGTACCACGGGCACTCACAACATCGGCCTCGCCGCGCGAATGATCCAGTACGGCGATGCCGACGCGATGATCGCCGGTGGCGCCGAGTTCGCCACTACCGGTACCGCGATGGCCGGTTTCTGTTCGGCCAAGGCGATGTCCACCCGCAACGACGAGCCGACCAAGGCCAGCCGGCCATGGGACAAGGACCGCGATGGCTTCGTGCTGTCCGACGGCTCCGGGGTATTGATGCTGGAAGAGTACGAGCACGCCAAGGCACGTGGTGCGCGGATCTATGCCGAGCTGGTCGGTTTCGGCATGAGCGGCGACGCATTCCACATGACGGCGCCGAGCGAGGGCGGTGAAGGTGCCGCGCGCTGCATGCAGACGGCATTGAATGACGCCGGACTCAACCCCGCCGATGTGCAGTACGTCAACGCACATGGCACTTCCACGCCGCTGGGTGATCTGGGCGAAGTGATGGCTGCGAAGAAGGTCTTCGGCGATCACGCCCACAAGCTGGCGATGAGTTCGACCAAGTCGACCACCGGCCACCTGCTGGGTGCGGCGGGCGGCGTCGAGGCGATCTTCACCGTGCTTGCGCTGCGCGACCAGGTGCTCCCGCCGACGATCAACCTCGAAAATCCAGGCGAAGGTTGCGACCTGGATTTTGTGCCGAACACCGCGCGCGAGGCGAAGTTCGATGTGGCCATTTCCAACTCCTTCGGCTTTGGCGGCACCAACGGTACGCTGGCTTTCCGTCGCGTCTGATCGCCAGGCGTGACCTGCCATCGTCGTATCCTGCACGGCCGGCGTGATCTGCTCGCGCCGGCCGCTTCATTTCCCGGGCGCTATCCGTGCCTGCTGGAAAGCGTGGTGCATGGCACCGCACAATCGCGTTACGACATCCTGTTCGCCTTTCCCGAAGATCAGTGGAGCCTTCATGCCGATGGCGGCCTGCGCGACGGCGAGGGCCGGGTTCGTCAGGGTAAGTTTCTCGATGAACTTGACGCGGCGTGGCGGGCCGGGCGCCTGCCGGCCTCCGACGACGGGTTGCCGTTTCATGGTGGCTGGGTACTGTTTCTGGCGTATGAGCTGGCGGGCGAGATCGAGCCAGGCCTGCGCCTGCGTTCGTCCGCGGAGTTGCCGGTGGCGTTGGCCATACGTTGCCCTGCAGCGGTGATCGTCGATCATGCGCAAAGTCGCACCATCCTGGTGGCCGAGTCGGGATGCGGGGATCTTCTGGATCAGCTTGAGTCCGACCTTACCGTGATGTCGTCGGTCGCTCCACTGGCCGAACTGTCCGATTGGGATGAGGACGAGCCGCAGCGGTTTCTCGACGGCGTGGAGCGAATCCATGAACATCTTTACGCCGGCGACATCTTCCAGGTGAACCTGTCGCGTGCGTGGCGCGCACGCTATGTGCAGCCCCCCGCACCGGCGTCGCTGTATGCGGTCTTGCGTCGCGCCAACCCCGCGCCGTTCGCCGGTCTGCTGCAACAGCCGGCCTGGGCGGTGGTCAGCTCATCGCCGGAACGGCTGGTCGAGGTGCGCGGCGGCGTGGCGCAGACCCGACCGATTGCCGGCACGCGCCCGCGCTTGCCGGGCGACGACGAGCTGGCCCGGATCCGCGAGTTGACCGCGCATCCGAAGGAGCGTGCCGAGCACGTGATGTTGATCGACCTGGAACGCAATGACCTTGGCCGGGTTTGCGTGCCGGGAACGGTCGAGGTCGACGAGCTGATGGTGGTGGAGAGTTACGCCCACGTTCACCACATCGTGTCCAATGTACGCGGACGCCTGCGCGCCGACGTGACTCCGGGCGAAGTGATCGCCGCCACCTTTCCCGGGGGGACGATCACCGGCTGTCCGAAGGTGCGCTGCATGGAAATCATTTCGGCGCTGGAAGACGCGCCACGCGGCGCCTATACCGGCGCACTGGGCTATCTCGATCGCAACGGTGAGCTCGACTTGAACATCCTGATTCGCACGCTGACCCAAGTGGGCAACGAAGTGAGTCTGCGCGCGGGCGCAGGCATCGTGGTCGATTCGGTGGCGGCGGGCGAACTGGACGAAACCCGCGCCAAGGCGCGGGGCCTGTTGCGTGCACTGGGCGTGCCGGAATGATGTCGTCCCGTGTCCTGGTCAACGGCGTGTCGACGGGACAGGTTTCCGTGCTGGACCGTGGCATGGCTTACGGCGATGGCCTGTTTGAAAGCATTCGCCTGGTCGGAACGATCGCGCCGCTGTGGTCGCGCCACATGCAGCGACTGGCCGAGGGCTGTGCCCGTTTGCGAATTCCCGTGCCCGATGTGCAGCAACTTTGGCATGAGGCGCTGCAGGTCAGTGAGGGCATGGCGCAGTCCGTGGTACGCCTCACCCTCAGTCGCGGCCAGGGTGAGCGGGGATACGCGTTGCCGGCGAAGCCGAGTCCCACCCGCATCGTGGCGGCCTTTGTGCCGCCGCAAGTGGACGAACAAGCGTACGGACCGGGCCTGCAATTGCGCGTTTGCGATATCCGCCTGGCGGAGCAGCCGCTGCTGGCGGGCCTCAAGCATCTGAACCGGCTGGAACAGGTCCTGGCCCGGGCCGAGTGGGATGATCCGGCGATCGCCGAGGGCGTGCTGCTAGATAGCCACGAGCGGGTGATTTCGGCGACCATGGCCAATCTGTTTGCGATGGTCGACGGCAAATTGCTGACGCCGTCGCTGGAACGCTGTGGTGTTGCCGGGGTGGCGCGGGCCGAGGTGCTGGCTCGTTACCCCGATGCCCGGCCGAGTGACATGACCATGGCGACGCTGCATGCGGCCAGTGAACTGTTTCTCAGCTCGAGCGTACGCGGCATCGTGCCAGTGCGTGCGCTGGAGAGGCGCCATTATGTGCCCGGTGCAACCACGCGGGCATTGCAGCAGCATTGGCGGAATCTGGGTTTTACGATGGAGCAGGCTGGATGAGTGACAAACTGGTGCGCGGACGCGCATGGCCCACGCTGCTGTTGCTCCTGTTTCTGGTGGCAGCCGGCACCGTGTTCTATTTCGGGAATGCGTACACCCGATTCAGCTCGACGCCGCTGAATGTGGCAGCCAGTGGCGACAGCATCGACATCAGTCGCGGCAGCAGTTTCCGGAGCATCGTTGCCGAACTGCGACAGCACCGGCTGAGCACGGCCAATCCGATCTACTGGCGTGCGCTGGCGACGCAGATGCAAGTGGCCGGCAAACTGCATGCCGGCGAATATGCCCTCGAACCCGGGATCACGCCACGCCAGCTGCTGGCCAACATGGCGGCGGGCAGGGTGTTGCAACGCAATTTCACCATCGTCGATGGCTGGACCTTCGCCGAACTGCGCCAGGCGCTGGCGAAGGCCGAGAAGCTGCAACACGACAGCACGAACCTGGACAACGCCGCCCTGATGCAAAAAATCGGGGCGGGCGGCGAGGCACCGGAAGGACGCTTCCTGCCCGAGACCTACGCCTATGTGAAAGGCGACAGTGAGCTGGACATCCTGCGCCGCGCGCATGCGGCCATGGTCAAGACGCTGGCCGAGTTGTGGGCGGCTCGCGCTCCGGACCTGCCGTTGGCCACGCCTTACGACGCCCTGATCCTGGCCTCGATCGTGGAGAAGGAAACCGGGCGCGCCGATGAGCGGGCACAGATCGCCGGGGTGTTCGTGCGGCGTCTGCAGGACCACATGCTGCTGCAGACCGATCCCAGCGTGATCTACGGGATGGGCGCGAACTACGCCGGCAACATCCGCAAGAGCGACCTGACCACCGACACGCCATTCAATACCTATACCCGGGCCGGCTTGCCGCCGACACCGATCGCGTTGCCGGGCAAGCCGGCGCTGGTGGCCGCGCTGCATCCGGCCGCTGGCGACGTGCTTTATTTCGTGGCGCGCGGCGATGGCGGTCATGTCTTCGCGCGTACGCTGGAGGAACACAATCGCAATGTCGATTGCTATCAGCGGAAACGTTGCCGATGACTGCGCGCGGAAAATTCATCAGCCTCGAAGGTGGCGAGGGAGCGGGCAAGAGCACCTTGCTGGCCGGCTTGCGCGCGTGCATCGAAGGACAAGGCATTTCGCTGGTGCAGACCCGGGAGCCGGGCGGAACGGGGGTTGGTGAGGCGGTCCGGGCCATCGTGCTTGACCCGGCCCAGCGCGGCATGGCCGCGGAAACCGAGCTCTTGCTGATGTTCGCATCGCGCGCGCAACTGGTGCGCGAGGTCATCGAGCCCGCGCTGGCTGCCGGTCACTGGGTGTTGTGTGATCGGTACGCCGATGCCAGTCATGCCTATCAGGGGGGCGGACGTGGACAGCCGACAGAGCGCATCGCCGAGCTCGAGCGCTGGGCCTGCAAAGGCTTGACCCCCGAGCTGACCTTGCTGCTCGACCTGCCGGTGGCCACGGGTCGCGCGCGTGCCGCGGGTCGGGGTGAGGCCGACCGGATAGAGGCCGAGGCGGATGCGTTTTTCGAGCGGGTGCGTGCCACTTATCGAGAGCGTGCGGAGGCCGAACCGCGGCGGTTCCGCGTGCTGGACGCCAGTCAGTCGCCTGCGCAGGTGCTGCAGGCGGCCACCCTCGCGGTGCAGAACCTGCTGGATGAGGCGCAGGCATGAGCATCCTGCCTTGGCAAGTCGCCCACTGGGACCGCCTTCAGGCGAGTCGCCAGCGTGGCGCGCTGGCGCATGCCTTGCTGTTGTGCGGCGCTGCCGGGCTGGACAAGCGCGCGTTCGCCCAACAGTTCGTGCAGGGTCTGTTATGCAGCGCTCCGGCAGGGGGAGAGCCTTGCCGCCATTGCCGCAGTTGCCTGCTGATAGCGGCCGGATCCCATCCGGACGTCGTTTCGCTGACCTTCGGCCTGCGCAAGGATGGGGTCCAGCGCAGCGAGATCGTGGTCGACCAGATTCGGGAATTGTCGGCGCGGCTGGCGATGAACAGCCAGTTTGGTGGCTGGCAGGTAGCGACCATCGATCCGGCCGATGCGATGAACCCGGCCGCGGCGAACGCGCTGCTGAAGACGCTGGAGGAACCGGCCGCGCAGACCATGCTGATTCTGCTGGCCGACGCGCCCTGGCGCCTGCCGCAGACCATTCGCAGCCGCTGTCAGCGGGTCGAGTTCCAGCTGCCCGCCGAAGCCGACGCGTTGGCCTGGCTGCAAGCTGAAGGTGTGCGCCATCCGGCGGAGGCGCTCGCCGCCGCCGCTGGCAATCCCGGTCTGGCGCAGGCATGGGCCCGCGAGGGCGCGCTGGAACGCCGTCACGAAGTGCGCAAGGACCTGGCGGCGCTCGCTGCGGGGCGGGGTCAACCGACCGAGGTGGTCAAGCGCTGGCTGGATAGCGAGCCGACGCAACGATTGTGGTTCGCCGCGCAAGCCACCGCGGATGAGGTCCGGGCACGTTCGACCTCGGCTGCCGGCCCACTGGCGAGCGCGATGGATGTCGAGGCACTCGGGCAGTGGTACTCCGCGGTCAATCGCACCCGCGAGGCATTGCGCGGACCGTTACGCGCTGATCTGCTGCTGCTGGAGCTGCTCTCGCAGTGGCGATGACCCAGCCCCGCGACTTTTCACGGACGGCGGTCGTGATGCAGGGGCTGCCGGAGTTTTCCGCGCAGACCCGATTGTTGGTGGTGGCGCCCCATCCGGATGATGAAACCATCGCCACGGGTCTGCTGATCCAGCGGGTACTCGAAGCCGGTGGCGAGGTACGCGTCCTGCTGCTCACCGGCGGCGACAACAATCCCTGGCCGCAACGCTGGCTGGAACGGCGGATTTTCATTGGTGCCAGCGCCCGCAAGCGCTGGGGCGCGCGCCGTCATGGCGAAATGTTGCAGGCATTGCAGCGGTTGGGTCTGCGGGACTCGAGCCTGCAATCGCTGGGGTGGCCGGACATGGCGGTGACCGATCGGCTGCTGCGGAAAGCTCACGAGTCGGTATCGACGCTGGCCGCCGCGATCGGCCAGTTCAGTCCCAGCCTGGTCGTGGCGCCGGCGCTGTCGGACGATCATCCCGATCATGGTGCGGCGCATGTGCTGGTGCGTCTGGCCATCGCCGGGATGGACGAGCCGTTGCCGTTGCTGACCTATCTGGTACACGGCCATGATGGTGATGGTCGCGGTTTTGAGGTGGTTGGCAGCACGGCGCAACTGGCTTGCAAGCTTGCCGCACTTGATGAGCATCGCAGCCAGATGGCGTTGAGCGGCAAGCGCATGCGGCATCTGGCGGGACGACCAGAGATTTGTGCGTGGCCGGCAAAGGCGCTGGCTGCCCTGCCTTGGCGGCCCGCCGCCTGCCTGCTTCCGTGGTTGCGCATCAGTGTGGTCAGTCCCGCGGGCGTCACCAGCTGGCGATGGGGCGAAGCTCCGCTGCGGCGCGATCCAACGGGCGCCTGGCAATTGCTGCCGTCCAACCAGCCGAGTTGCGGCCCCGTTTTCGTCCGGCTGGCGCTGATTTTGCCCACGCCGTGGATTTTCGACCACTGGGGATGGTGCGAGCTGGCCATCGCCGACACGTCGCTGTTACCGGCTCTTGCGCTGACTGAGGGACCGGGCTAGCGTGACGGAAGGGGGAAGATGACGGGGCTTGGTCTGTCATCACGTCGTGCCATCCAGTTTTGATGGTGACGGCAATTCCAGTGAATCCAGCCACTGCCTGACAAGGCAGACTTCACCGCAGCTGTCCATCTGGCGGATATCCGAATGCAGCTATCGGGGCAAAACTCCAACCATGAGGCAGTCGAGGCTGTGTCAGGCGAGAGTTTTCACGCTGCGCTGTCCGAGATCGGGCAGCTACTGGTGCGATCGCTGGAGCCTGCTGTCTTGTATGAGGCGGTGATCGAGGTATTGCAGCGCCGGATCGGTGCGCTTCTGGTGATGGTGGGTGACTTGGATCGCAGTGACCAGTGCCTGCGACGGATTGCACCGGCGGACGTGAGTGCCGAGATGGCCGATATCTATCCTGACCGGATTCCGTTTTCGGCGGCACAACCTTCTTTCTGGCGTGGCGAGCCGCAACTGGAGGCCGATATCCGCCGTAGCGATGCGTTGCGGATGTTCCGGGAGGCTTATGTTCGGCACGGAGTGCAAGCGGCGCTCGCGGTGCCGGTGCTGAAGTTTGGTGAGGTATGTGCGGCGTTGACGATACGCGCGGTACACGCCGACTTCTTTACGACGCGAATGATCGAGCTTCTGCAGCAGGCGGCGATCAGTATCGGTTTTGGGCTCGAGGCGCACGATCAGCGCCGGCGGCTGCTGTTGTCGGTGCAGGACGAAGCCCGGCAGCGCCGCTCGCTGCGCCTGCTCAGCGAGATGATCAAGCTGGTCACCCATAGCGAAAGCGAATTGTCGCTGTTGCATGGTGCCTGTCAGGTGGTTCGTGCGGTGGGTGGCTATCGCGCTGCCGGGGTCGGGTTGCTGGAGGCGGGGAACCCGGGGCGGTTGCGGCAGCAGGCCCAGCAAGGGCTGGATGATCCGGCCCTGCTGGATCTTCAGCTGGACCCATGCCATGACGAGCCCGCTGCCTCCCTGGTCGTCAAGGCGCTGGCTGCCGGCCTGCCGCAATCGACCCATTTGCCTGCGCACAACAATCCCGGTCATCCGGTCTGGCGCGACGGCGCGGGTGTGCGATGTCTGCTGGCCTTGCCGCTGCACGTCGGCGGGACGCTCGCCGGTTGCCTGTTGATCGGGTCCGATAGGGACGACGCATTTGGCGAGATCGAAATCCAGGCGTTCACGGAAATGGCAGTGGAGCTGGGGTTGGGTATCCAGATGCAGCGTGCGCACGCGGCCCGGCTTGCCGCTGAGCAGGAACTGCGATTCAACCTGCAGTATTTCCGCACCGTGCTTTCCAACCAGCATGCCGGCATCGTGCTGGTTTCCGAGGAAGACCGGGTGGAATTTGCCAATGAGGCATTCTGCAGTCTGTTCGGATTGAGCGAATCCCCGGCAGCGCTGGAAGGCCGGCATGCCGATTGGCTTTATACGAGATTGCGTTCGGCGCATGACGATCCGGTCGCAGGCGAGCAACGCATCCGCGAGATTCTGCAGGAGCAGCTGCCGGTCAAGGGCGAGGAAGTGGCCATGAGTGACGGGCGCACTTTTCTCAGGGACTTCACGCCGGTAAGCATCGGCGGTGTTCCCAGCGGCCGCCTTTGGCACCACCGCGACGTCACGCAACAGAAGCTGCACGAAGCCCGGGTGGAGCGGCTGGCATTCTACGACGTGGTCACCGGCCTGCCGAATCGCCGGCTGCTGTTTGAATTGCTGGAGCAGGCGCGCAGCAGCGCCAGGGCCCAGGGCACATTGCTGGCGGTGGGCGTGCTCGATCTTGATCGTTTCAAGAGTGTGAATGACACGATTGGTCATGGTGGTGGCGACCATGTATTGGCGGAGGCCTCCGCGCGGATCGTGGACATGTTGCGCGAAGCCGACGTGCTGGCGCGATTTGGCGGGGACGAGTTCGCCCTGGTCATATCCGGCCTGGACAGTCGCGAGCAGCTCGACGCGATCAGTCGCTGCATCCTTCAGGCGCTGCGTGCGCCGTTCAACCTGATGGGCGAGCAACTGCACCTGTCCGCCAGCATTGGCTGGACGCTTTTTCCGCTGGATGAGTCGGATGCAGAAGGCCTGGTGCGACACGCCGATCTGGCGATGTACCAGGCCAAGGACGAAGGCAAGGACCGTGGCTTGCTGTATCAGCCGGCCATGGAGCTGGAGCAGGTTCGGCTGCAAGCCATGCGCGATCGGTTTGCGCAGGCGTTGCAGCAGGGCAGGCTGCAATTGCTGTTCCAGCCGATTGTCTACATCGACGGTTTGCCCGGTCTGCATGGCGTGGCGGGCATGGAGGCCCTGCTGCGTCTGAGTGATACCGACCAACTGGTCGAACCAAGCAACTTCATGCACGTGCTGGATGATCCGCAACTGGCCCGACCGATCGGCCGCTACGTACTGGGGGAGGCGCTGCGCTGCTGCCAGTCGTGGATGCGCGCCGGCGTGTCGATTCCGGTGTCAGTCAATATCAGTACCCGCCACCTGCTGCATCCGGCTTTTTTCAACGATATCGATGCGGTGCTCGAGAGTTACCCCGACGTGGCAAACGTCGGTTTCGGCATTGAAGTGACCGAAACCGGACCCAGCATGGATCATGCGCGGGCCAAGGACGTGATCGAGGAATGCCGTCGTCGCGGCATTCGTGTCGGTCTGGACGATTTCGGTACCGGCAGTGCGTCGTTGAGCCATATCCAGAAGCTCGATATCGAACACATCAAGCTGGACCAGAGTTTCGTGCGTGACATTCTCAGCGAAGAGCGCAATGTGGCGATCGCGGCAGGGGTTATCACCACGGCGCGGATGCTCGCCAAGGTCGTGATTGCCGAAGGCGTGGAAACTTCCGACCAGGGTGATCTGCTTGCCTCGTTGGGGTGCCATCAATTGCAGGGCTTTTCGATCTCGCGTCCGATGAGCGCTGAGCGCGTACCGGCCTGGGTTGCCGGCTGGATTCCACCGGCGTCGTGGGACAGTCTGGTCAACGAGCGGCAATCGCTGCTGGCGCAACAGCAGGGTGGTCCGGAATGACATCTTTATGCGCCAGGTGTGCGCCAGCCGATGGATCGGCGGTGGTACGCATGGCGGACAGCCTCTAAGATTCGTCTCATCGACCGGGTGTTTCGCGCGCCCGGCAGGAGCCAAGCATGAAACCCATGGGCGCCCGCCAGGGCATCATCTCGTTGAAAATCAAGGACGCGGCATCGCTGTACAACGCGTACATGCCGTTCCTCAAGCACGGTGGCCTGTTTGCCGCCACGGCGCAATCCTATTCGCTGGGCGACGAGGTGGTTCTGCTGGTGACCCTGGCCGAAGAGACGGAACGCATCTCGGTGGTCGGCAAGGTGGTGTGGGTCAGCCCGGTCGGCGCCCAGGGCAACCGCACCGCCGGCATCGGCATTCATTTCAACGAATCCGGCGATGCGGAGGCCGCCCGAAGCCGGATCGAGAACATCCTGGCCGGCACGCTCAACTCGGAGCGACCCACGCACACGATGTGATGCACGCTCATCACGGCCTGTTTTGTTCGCGACACGCCTGTTTCGTGCAGCTAATTGGCGGGCGATTGGTCGTCAAGGCTTGTTGTACCCCTTCGCACTGATACAATGGCGGGATTCGCGAACCCCTTTCGCGGAACGTCGGACGTCCCTGGCAAATCGCTGCGGACGAGGCTGGATAGCCTGCGGTCTTGACGGCCGGCCGAGTCGAAATCCCCGGACCGTGAGTTGTTCGATCACATCCCACGGTCACTGATGCGCCCAGGGCGCGGAGGTAAGTTGCATCGTGCTTGCCGAATACTGGCCTGTCCTGTTGTTCATCGGCGTTGCTGCCGGCCTTGGCGTGGTGCTGCTGGCCATTGGCCTGCTGGCAGGCCCGCGTCGTCCCGAGGCGGAGAAGCTGGCGCCGTATGAGTGCGGCTTCGAGGCGTTCGAGGACGCCCGCATGCGCTTCGACGTGCGCTACTACCTGCTTGCCATCCTGTTCATCATCTTCGATCTGGAAATCGCCTTCCTGTTTCCGTGGGCGGTGGTCTTCCAGCAGCTCGGCGTGATCGCGCTGATCGAGATGGGCCTGTTCCTGCTGTTGCTGGTCATCGGTTTCGCCTACGTGTGGAAGAAGGGAGCACTCGAATGGGAGTGATGGATTCCGTCAGCCGGGTGATGCACAACCCGGAGCCGTTGAACCTGGTCGACGACATCCTGCTGCCCGCCGGCGACAATCCGGTGGTGCAGCGTGGCTTCGCCACCACCAGCATCGATGCGCTGATGAACTGGGCGCGCACCGGCTCAATGTGGCCGATGACCTTCGGTCTGGCCTGCTGCGCGGTCGAGATGATGCACGCCGGCATGTCGCGCCTGGACCTGGATCGCTACGGCGTGATCTTCCGTCCCAGTCCGCGCCAGTCCGACGTGATGATCGTGGCCGGCACCCTGGTCAACAAGATGGCGCCGGCGCTGCGCAAGGTCTACGACCAGATGCCCGAGCCGAAGTGGGTGATCTCGATGGGCAGTTGCGCCAACGGTGGCGGTTACTACCATTATTCCTATTCCGTGGTGCGCGGTTGCGATCGCATTGTGCCCGTGGACATCTACGTGCCGGGCTGCCCGCCCACGGCCGAAGCGCTGATCCACGGCATTCTGCAGTTGCAGAAGAAGATCCGCCGCACCAGCACCATCGCGCGTTCCTGAAGGCGCAGTCATGACTGATACTCCAAAGACCTCGCTGGCCGGGCAGCTCTCTGCGCGGTTCGGTGACACGCTGACCATCAGCAAGAATCGCAACGAGACCGTTGCCGAGCTGGCTGCCGCCGACCTGATCGCCGTGGCCACTGCGCTGCGCGACGAGCCCGCGTTTCGCTTCAGCGAATTGATCGACCTGTGCGGCATCGATTATCTCGGTTACGGCCAGACCGAATGGGATACCGAGACCGTTTCCGGCACGGGTTTCTCGCGCGGTGTGGAAGGCGAGGCCATGGGTCGGTTCAACTGGGCCGATCGCCCTCGCGGCGACGGCGAGAACCAGCCGCGCCGCTTTGCCGCCGTGATCCAGCTGCTCTCGATTGAACACAACCGTCGCCTGTGCCTGCGCGTATTCTGCGCGGACGATTCCTTGCCGATGGTGCCTTCGCTGACTCTGGTGTGGCCGGGCGTGAACTGGTTCGAGCGCGAGGCCTTCGATCTGTTCGGCATCATTTTCGACGGACACCCGGACCTGCGCCGCATCCTCACCGATTACGGTTTCGTCGGTCATCCGTTCCGCAAGGACTTCCCGCTCATCGGCAACGTCGAAGTGCGCTACGACCCGCAGCAGAAGCGGGTGATCTATGAGCCGGTGTCGATCGAGCCGCGTGTGCTGGTTCCGCGCACCATTCGTGACGATGCCGACCTGGTGCAGGCCAAGGCCGAAGCCGCCGATCACTGGCGGGAGAACTGAGCATGCAAGAGATCCGCAACTACACGATGAACTTCGGCCCGCAGCATCCGGCCGCCCATGGCGTGCTGCGCCTGATCATGGAGATGGACGGCGAGACCATCGTCCGCGCCGATCCGCACGTGGGCCTGCTGCATCGTGGTACCGAGAAGCTGGCTGAGTCCAAGCCGTTCAACCAGTCGATCGGTTACATGGATCGGCTCGACTACGTGTCGATGATGTGCAACGAGCATGCGTATGTGCGCTCGATCGAGACCCTGCTGGGGATCGAGGCGCCGGAGCGTGCGCAGTACATCCGTACCATGTTCGACGAGATCACCCGCATCCTGAACCACCTGATGTGGATCGGCTCGAACGCGCTCGACCTCGGCGCGATGGCGGTGATCCTGTACGCGTTCCGCGAACGCGAAGAATTGATGGACGTCTACGAGGCGGTGTCGGGTGCGCGCATGCATGCCACGTACTACCGTCCGGGCGGCGTCTATCGCGATCTGCCGGAGCAGATGTCGAAGTACCGCGAGTCGCCCTGGCACAAAGGTGCCGACCTGAAGCGTATCAACAGCTGGCGCGAAGGTTCGATGCTCGACTACCTCGAGGCGTTCACCGCGGACTTCCCGACCAAGGTGGACGAGTACGAGGAACTGCTCACCACCAATCGCATCTGGAAGCAGCGCACCGTCGGCATCGGCGTAATCAGCCCGGAACTGGCCCAGCAGTGGGGCATGACCGGCGCGATGCTGCGCGGCTCCGGCGTCGAGTGGGATCTGCGCAAGAAGCAGCCCTACGCAAAGTACGCGGAGATGGATTTCGACATTCCGGTCGGCGTCAACGGCGACTGCTATGACCGCTACCTGGTGCGCGTGGAAGAAATGCGCCAGTCGAACCGGATCATCCAGCAGTGCGTGAAATGGCTGAAGGCCAACCCCGGTCCGGTGATGGTCAAGAATTTCAAGGTCGCGCCGCCCTCGCGGGTCGAGATGAAGGAGGACATGGAAGCCATGATCCATCACTTCAAACTCTTCACCGAAGGCTATTGCGTACCGGCCGGAGAAACCTATTGCGCGGTCGAGGCGCCGAAGGGCGAATTCGGCTGCTACCTGGTTTCCGACGGCGCCAACAAGCCGTTTCGCGTGCATCTGCGCGCACCGGGCTTCGCCCATCTGTCATCCATGGACACCATCGTGCGCGGCCACATGCTCGCCGACGTGGTCGCCATGATCGGTACCTATGACCTCGTGTTCGGCGAAGTGGATCGCTGAGCCGGCACGACGGAGAAACCCATGAAAGCCACCGGACATTTCGAGCAGGTCAGAAACGTTGACCCTCTCGCCCTGCTTACCGAGCACACCCGCCATCACATTGATGCCTGGGCGGCGAAGTTCCCGCCAGACCGCAAGCGGTCGGCGCTGATCCAGGCGCTGTTTGGCGCGCAGGAACAGAACAACGGGTTTCTCACCGACGAACTGATCACCGCGGTCGCGAAGTATCTCGATCTGCCGTCGATCTGGGCGTACGAGGTGGCCAGCTTCTACTCGATGCTGGAGACGAGGCCGGTCGGCCGCAACAACGTGGCGATCTGCACCAATATCTCGTGCTGGCTCAACGGCGCGGAAGAGCTGTTGCGCCATTGTGAGGCGAAGCTCGGCATCAAGGCTGGCGAAAGCACGCCCGATGGTCGCGTGTACCTGAAGCTGGAAGAAGAATGCATCGCGGCGTGCGTGTACGCACCGGCGATGACGGTGAACGGTCATTACCATGAGCGCCTGACCACCGAGAAGATCGACGCGATCCTCGACGGCTTGAGCATGGATGGCCCCGCGCACGGCCACGACGCCGAGGAGAAGCACTGATGGCCGTCGGACCCGCACCCCAGGACCACCAGGTCGTCTACACCACGCTGCATTTCGACAAGCCGTGGGCGATGGAAAGCTACGAGAAGGTCGATGGTTACAAGGCATGGCGCAAGATCCTCGCCGAGAAGCCGGACCCGGCGTCGCTGATCGACGAAATCAAGAAGAGCAGCCTGCGCGGCCGTGGCGGCGCGGGTTTCCCGACCGGCCTGAAGTGGTCCTTCATGCCGAAGGGCGACATGCAGAAGTACATCCTGTGCAACTCGGATGAATCCGAGCCCGGCACGGCAAAGGATCGTGACATCCTGCGCTACAACCCGCATGCGGTGCTCGAGGGCCTGGCCATCGCGTGTTACTGCACGGGTTCCACCGTGGCTTACAACTATCTGCGTGGCGAGTTCCATCACGAGCCCTACGAGCACATCGAAGAGGCGCTGAAGGAAGCCTACGCGGCCGGCCTGCTCGGCAAGAACGTGCAGGGCAGCGGGATCGACGTCGACATCTACAACGCGCTCGGCGCAGGTGCCTACATCTGCGGTGAGGAAACCGCGCTGATGGAATCGCTGGAAGGCAAGAAGGGGCAGCCGCGCTTCAAGCCGCCGTTCCCGGCTGGTTTCGGCCTCTACGGCAAGCCGACCACGATCAACAACACCGAGACCTACGCCTCGGTGCCGGCGATCCTGCGCAACGGCGCAGACTGGTTCCTCAATATCGGCAAGCCGAACAATGGCGGCCCGAAGATCTTCTCGGTCTCCGGTCACGTGAACAATCCGGGCAACTTCGAAATCCGTCTCGGCACACCGTTCTCCGAACTGCTGGAGATGGCCGGTGGCGTGCGTAACGGGCACAAGCTCAAGGCGGTGATCCCGGGCGGTTCGTCGATGAAGGTGTTGCCGGCTGACGTGATGCTGGAAAGCACGATGGATTACGACTGCCTGCAGAAGGCGGGTTCGGGCCTGGGTTCGGGCGCCGTCATCGTGATGGACGAGACCACTTGCATGGTCAAGGTCTGCCACCGCATCTCGCGCTTCTACATGGCGGAATCCTGCGGCCAGTGCACGCCGTGCCGTGAAGGCACCGGCTGGATGCACCGCGTGTTGACCCGCATCGTCGAGGGGCGGGGCACCGAGGAAGACCTGCATCGCCTCAAGGCGATCGCCGGTCAGATCGAAGGCCACACCATCTGCGCGTTTGGCGAAGCCGCCGCGTGGCCGGTGCAGGGTTTCCTGGCCCGCTTCTGGAATGAATTCGAATACTTCGTGCAGCACGGTCGCTCGATGGTCGAGGACAGGCTTGCACAAGCCAACTCTGGAGTTGCTGCATGAGTGCGCAGCCGACCGGCGCCGCGCCGGATCTGATCAACATCGAGGTCGACGGCAAGCCGACGCAGATCCGCAAGGGCGCGATGATCATCGAGGCCGCCGATGCGATCGGCGTGTCGATCCCGCGTTTCTGCTACCACCGCAAGCTGCCGATTGCCGCAAACTGCCGCATGTGCCTGGTCGATGTGGAGATGGGCGGCAAGCTCATGCCCAAGCCGCAGCCGGCTTGCGCCACGCCCGTGGCCGAAGGCATGAAGGTGATGACGCGCTCGGACAAGGCGCTGAAATTCCAGAAAGACGTGATGGAATTCCTGCTGATCAACCACCCGCTGGATTGTCCGATCTGCGACCAGGGCGGCGAGTGCGAGCTGCAGGACGTGGCGCTGGGTTATGGTCGCAGCGTGTCACGCTACACCGAGCGCAAGCGCACCGTGGCCGACGAGAACATCGGACCGCTGGTTGCCACCGAGATGACCCGTTGCATCCAGTGCACCCGTTGTGTGCGCTTCACCAGCGAGATCGCCGGTACCCATGAACTGGGCGGCATGAATCGCGGTGAGAACCTGCAGATTGGAACGTATATCGGCAAGACGGTGGAAACCGAGTTGTCCGGCAACATCATCGATGTCTGCCCGGTGGGCGCACTGACCAACAAGCCATTCCAGTTCAAGGCGCGCGCCTGGGAACTGGTCGCCAAGCCGTCCATCGGCTACCACGATGCACTCGGTTCCAACCTCTGGCTGCACACGCGCCGTGGTGAAGTGTTGCGTACCGTGCCGCGCGACAACGAGTCCGTCAACGAGTGCTGGTTGTCCGATCGCGACCGTTACAGCCATCAAGGCATGTACGCGCAAGACCGCATCGCGGCGCCCGAGATCAAGCGCAACGGCCAGTGGCAGGTGGTGGGTTGGGAAGAAGCCTTGCAGTTTGCCGGCGAAGCCTTGAAGAAGGCGCCGGGCAGCGAGCTGGGCATTCTGCTGCATCCGGCCACCTCGAACGAGGAGGGTGATCTGCTGATGCGCCTGGCCCGTGGGCTGGGCAGTGCCCACGTCGACCATCGCCTGCGCCAGCTCGATTTTTCCGACAACGCGGTGGCCCGCCCGTTTGGCTTGCCGGTTGCCGAAGTCGGGCAGATCCGCGCGGCCTTGCTGGTCGGTTCCGACCTGCGCCACGAAATGCCTTTGCTGAATCATCGCGTGCACCAGGCGACCAAGAAGGGCGCCAAGGTCTACGCGGTCAATCCGGTGCATTTCGACTTCAATTACAAACTGGCCAGTGAGGCGATCGTTGCCCCGTTGGCGTTGGTTGACGCGTTGCTTGCACTGGCCAAGGCGGCAGTTGTCGCGGGTGCCTCGGCGCCCACAGCGCTGGCCGATGCGATCGGCGCGGTGCAGGCCAATGACGGTGACAACGACACGATCGCGGCGCTGAAGTCCGGCCATGCGGTGGTGATCCTCGGCGAGGCCGCGGTAACTCATCCGCAAGCCTCCTGGTTGCGTGCGATTGCCCGTTTCATTGCCGAAGCCACCGGTGCCGGCTACGACGAGTTGCCGGTCGGCGCGAATGCCATTGGCCTGGCGCAACTTGGCGTGACGCCGGGCAACGGCGGTCTCGATGCGCAGGCCATGCTGGCCCAGCCACGCAAGAGCTACGTGTTGTACGGCGTCGAGCCGCCGCATGATTTTGCCGACGGTGCCGCCGCCTTGAAGGCGCTCGGTGCAGCGGAGCAGGTGGTGGCGTTCAGCGCCTACGCCGGTCCCGCGCTGCGCGAGGTGGCAGATGTCATTCTGCCGATCGCCTTGTTGCCGGAAACCGAGGCCACCCTGGTCAACGTCGACGGGTTGGCCCAGGGCGTGGTCGCTGGTGCCAAGGCCCCGGGTCAAGCCCGGCCGGGCTGGAAGGTGTTGCGCGCGCTGGGCGGCGCACTGCAGCTGGCCGGTTTTGAATTCGACGATCTGGCCGGCTTGCGTGACGGCATCAGCGCCCGGGCGGTATCCGATCGCAGCGGGTTGGCAGAGCGCACCCCCAGTAGCGGTCTCCGCCGCCTCGCTACCTGGCCGATCTACCGAACGGACGCCGTGTTGCGTCGTGCCACGGCGCTCAACGCGCATCCGCTCAATCGTGCGCCGGCTGTACGCCTGAACGCGGAAGAGGCGGCGCGCCAAGGGCTGGCCGCCGGTAGTCCGGTGCGTGTCGCCGCGACGACGCTGTCCGCGGTGATTGATGCTTCCGTGCCCGATGGCGCGGTCTGGATCGAGGCCGCGCATGATCTCACTGCCACGCTGCCGCCGTATGGCGCGTCCATCACCCTGAGCAAGGCTTAAGCAGATGCTTGATCAACTCATCCATCAGCTCGTCGTGCCGGTCCTGTATATCCTGGCGATCGTGTTGCCGCTGGTCATTGCGGTGGCGATGTTCGTCTACTGGGAGCGCAAGGTCCTCGGCTGGATGCACTCGCGCATGGGGCCGAACAAAGTGGGCCCATGGGGCTTGCTGCAGGCCTTTGCCGACGTGGTGAAGCTGCTGATCAAGGAGGTGATTCTGCCGACCAAGGCGAACCGCTTCCTGTACTACCTGGCACCGATGATCGCGCTGGTTCCTGCGCTGGCGGTGTGGGCGGTCGTCCCGTTCAGCAGCTCGATGGTGTTGTCCAATGCCAACGCCGGCGTGTTGTATC
The DNA here is from genome assembly GCF_054061035.1 of Rhodanobacter sp. TND4EL1. NCBI lineage: Bacteria > Pseudomonadati > Pseudomonadota > Gammaproteobacteria > Lysobacterales > Rhodanobacteraceae > Rhodanobacter > Rhodanobacter sp. TND4EL1. The sequence goes on along the minus strand of NZ_JBSSDT010000001.1, from coordinate 724,251 downwards.
TGCTGGCAATGACGTCGATGGGCGTGTACGGCATCATCATCGCCGGCTGGGCGTCGAACTCGCGCTACGCGCTGCTCGGCGCGATGCGTTCGGCGGCGCAGGTGATCTCCTACGAACTGGCCATGGGCTTGTGTCTGGTTTGCGTGCTGGTGCTCGCCGGCTCGCTCAACCTCACCGACATCGTCAACGCACAGGCCGGCAGCAAGGGTATTTTCGACTGGTTCTGGTTGCCGCTGCTGCCGGTGTTCGTGATCTATTTCATCTCCGGCGTGGCCGAAACCAACCGTGCGCCGTTCGACGTCGCCGAGGGTGAATCGGAAATCGTCGCCGGCTTCCACGTGGAATATTCCGGGTCGGCGTTCGCGCTGTTCTTCCTGGCTGAATACGCCAGCATGATCCTGGTCAGCTTCCTCGCCGCCATCCTGTTCATGGGCGGCTGGTTGTCGCCGTTCCCGACATCGTGGGGTTTCATCGGTCTTGGTGGCTTCCCCTGGCTGCTGATCAAGGCCTTCCTGTTCTCCTTCATGTTCCTGTGGTTCCGCGCCACCTTTCCGCGCTATCGCTATGACCAGATCATGCGGCTGGGCTGGAAGGTGTTCATCCCCATCGCCATTGCGTGGGTTTTCGTGGCGGGCCTGATGAAGTACTACGGCCTGGTCAGCATCGGCGCGGGGGCCTGAGCATCCAATGAATCGCATTACCCACTATTTCAAGAGCCTGCTGCTGGTAGAGCTGTTCCAGGGCATGGGTTTGACCATGCGTTACATGTTCAAGCCGAAGTACACGATGCGCTACCCGATGGAGCACATCCCCAAATCCAACCGCTTCCGTGGATTGCACGCGCTGCGTCGCTACGCGAACGGCGAGGAGCGCTGCATCGCGTGCAAGCTGTGCGAGGCAGTGTGCCCGGCATTGGCAATCACCATCGATTCCGCGCCCCGTGAAAGCGACGGCCAGCGTCGCACCACCCGCTACGACATCGACCTGTTCAAGTGCATCTTCTGCGGCTTCTGCGAGGAGAGCTGCCCGGTGGACTCCATCGTCGAGACCTCGATCCACGAGTATCACTTCGAGAACCGTGGCGAGAACGTGGTGGACAAGCAGAAGCTGCTGGCCATCGGCGACCGCTTTGAACAGCAGATCGCTGCCGACCGCGCGCAAGATGCGGCGTACCGCTGAGGCCTATCGATGAATCCCCAACTGCTCCAACTCATTTGTTTTTATGCCTTCAGTTTTGTCACCGTGGCGGCAGCCTTGTCGGTGATCACCCTGAAGAACTCGGTGCACGCGGTGCTGGCACTGGTGCTCACGTTCTTCAGCGCCGCCTGTCTGTGGCTGCTGCTCGAGGCTGAGTTCCTTGCACTGGCACTGATCGTGGTCTACGTCGGCGCGGTCATGGTGCTGTTCCTGTTCGTGGTGATGATGCTCGACATCGACCAGGAAAAGATGCGCGAGGGCTTCGTCAAGTTCCTGCCGATCGGCTTGTTCGTGGCGGTGGTGATGCTGGCCGAAATGCTTGGTCTGATCGGTGTGCGTGCGCTGCAGTCGCATTTGATGGGTGCAGATCCGGCGACGGCCGCCGGCGTGTCCAATACCGCGTGGCTGGGTCGCGCACTGTATACGCGGTTCCTGCTGCCGTTCGAAATTGCGGCGCTCATCCTTACCGTGGGTATCGTCGCCGCGGTGGCACTGACTTTGCGCGAGCGCCGTGACGCCCGTTACGAGTCGGCCAGCCAGCAGGTCAAGGCGGATCCGACCCGCCGCGTGCGCATCGTGAAGATGGCGGCTGTCCGTCCCGACGAATCGACCGAATCCCAGGAGTCGCAGCCATGATCACGCTAGCGCACTACATCGTGCTTGGCGCGGTGCTGTTCTGCATCGCCGTCGCCGGCCTGTTCATCAACCGCAAGAACGTGATCGTGCTGTTGATGTCGATCGAGTTGATGCTGCTGGCCGTGAACATGAACTTCGTGGCGTTCTCACGCTTCCTCGGCGACGTGTCGGGGCAGGTGTTCGTGTTCTTCATTCTCACCGTGGCCGCGGCTGAAGCTGCCATCGGCCTGGCGATCCTGGTGCTGCTGTTCCGTACGCGCAGCACGATCAATATCGCCGACATCGACAGCATGAAGGGTTGAACCGATGCAGCTTTCGACATCCATCCTGCTGACGATCGCGCTGGCGCCGCTGGTCGGTTGCCTGCTTGCCGGGTTCTTCGCCAAGTTAATCGGGCGTGCCGGCTCGCACAGCGTGACCATTCTCGGCCTGCTTATTTCCTGTGCGCTGTCGTTCTACGTGCTTTACCAACTGACCTTGGGAGGCGCCGCGGAATACAACCAGAACCTCTATACCTGGTTCCAGATCGGTCCGTTCAACGCCAGCGTCGGGTTCATGGTCGATCGTCTCACCGCGATGATGCTGGTGGTGGTGAGTTTCGTGTCGCTGCTGGTGCATGTGTACACCATCGGCTACATGCGCGATGACCCGGGCTATACCCGTTTCTTCAGCTACATCTCGCTGTTCACCTTCTCGATGTTCATGCTGGTCATGAGCAACAACTTCATGCAGCTGTTCTTTGGCTGGGAAGCCGTGGGTCTGGTGTCGTACCTGCTGATCGGCTTCTGGTACAAGCGGCCGACCGCGATCTTCGCGAACCTGAAGGCGTTCCTGGTCAACCGCGTGGGCGACTTCGGTTTCCTGCTCGGCATTGCGGCAGTGTTGTACTTCCTGGGCACGCTGGACTACGCCACCGCGTTCAACGCGGCACCCGGCCTGGTCGGCAAGACCTTGCAGATCACGGCGCACACGCAGTGGGACGCGGCCACGGTGATCTGCATCTGCCTGTTCATCGGCGCGATGGGCAAGTCGGCGCAGGTGCCGTTGCACGTGTGGCTGCCCGACTCGATGGAAGGCCCGACCCCGATCTCCGCCCTGATCCACGCGGCGACCATGGTCACCGCCGGCATCTTCATGGTGGCGCGCATGTCGCCGCTGTTCGAGTTGTCGTCGACCGCGCTGAGCTTCGTGCTGGTAATCGGCGCGACCACGGCGCTGTTCACCGGTTTGATTGGCATCGTCCAAAATGACATCAAGCGGGTGATTGCTTACTCCACCCTGTCGCAGCTGGGTTACATGACGGTGGCGCTGGGCGTGTCGATGTATTCGGGTGCGGTGTTCCACCTTATGACGCATGCGTTCTTCAAGGCGCTGCTGTTCCTCGGCGCGGGCTCGGTGATCATCGCGATGCACCACGAGCAGGACATGCGCTACATGGGCGGCCTGCGCAAGTACATGCCGATCACCTGGATCACCATGTGGATCGGTTCGCTGGCGCTGGTGGCGATCCCGTTCACCTCGGGCTTCTACTCGAAGGACGCGATCATCGAAGCCGTCGGCGAGTCGCATCGCTGGGGTGCGCATTACGCCTACTTCTGCGTGATGGCCGGCGCGCTGGTGACGGGTCTGTACACGTTCCGCCAGATGTACCTGACCTTCCACGGCAAGGAGCGTTTCACCGTGGTCGAGCAGCATGGTCATGGCCATGACGGGCATGACGATCACGGTCACCACGAGCCGGGCGTCCTGGCGCATGCGCCAAAGGAGTCGCCGTGGGTGGTGACCCTGCCGCTGGTGCTGCTGGCCATTCCGTCGCTGCTGGTGGGCTTCTTCACGGTCGGTCCGATGCTGTTCGGCAACTGGTTCGGCAGCGCGATTCACGTGGATGAGGCGAACAACGTGCTGGCCGAACTGGGCCAGGAATTCCACGGCGCGACCGCGATGGCGCTGCACGGATTCACCCAGCTTCCGTTCCTGCTGGTGCTGATAGCCTTTGTCACTTGCACCTACATCTACCTGTTCAACCCGGCGCTGGCCGGCCGCATCAAGTCCGCGCTGAAGCCTCTGTGGACGGTGCTTGACCGGAAGTACTGGGTCGACAATCTGTATTTTGCGGTGTTTGCCCGTGGCGGCGTGATGCTCGGTCGCCTGTTCTGGAAGGCTAGCGAGACCGCGGTGATCGATGGCGCGATGGTCAATGGCTCGGTGAGCCTGGTGCATCGCGTTGCCGCGACCGCGCGCCGGCTGCAGTCGGGTTACCTCTATCACTACGCTTTCGCGATGATTCTCGGCCTGATCCTGCTGCTTGGCGGGTATTGGTTCCTCGGTTCCATGCCGGTCGGGCAATAAGGGAAACAGATCCATGTTCAATCATTTGCTCAGCCTGCTGATCTGGCTTCCTGTTCTCGGTGCGATCCCGGTGCTGCTTGCCGGCACGGCCCGTCCCAACCTGGCGCGCTGGCTGTCGCTGCTGGTCGCGGTGCTGACTTTCGTGGTCAGCCTGTTCCTGCTGGTGCAGTACGACCCCGCTGGCAGCACCATGCAATTGGTGGAAAGCCATCTGTGGATTGCCTCATGGGGCGTCCATTACGGGTTGGCGGTTGACGGCATCTCGGTGGCCCTGATCGTGATGACCACCTTCGTCGGCATTCTGGTGATTGCCGGTGCCTGGGAAGTCATCCAGGACAAGCCGCACCAGTACATGGCCGCGATGCTGATGCTGGAAGGCCTGCTGATCGGCGTGTTCTGCGCCACCGACGCGCTGCTGTTCTACGCGCTGTTCGAGGCGATCCTGATCCCGATGTTCATCCTGATCGGCATCTGGGGTGGGCCGCGCCGCGTGTATGCGACGCTGAAGTTCTTCATCTACACGTTCTTCGGCTCGGTCTTCATGCTGATCGCGCTGTTGTACCTGTACCAGAAGGCGCACACGTTCGACCTGGCCACGCTGGCGGCATTGCCGCTGACGATGAAAGAGCAGACCTGGATCTTTTTCGCGTTCCTGATCGCCTTCGCGATCAAGGTGCCGATGGTGCCGGTGCACACCTGGCTGCCGGACGCGCACGTGGAGGCGCCAACCGGTGGTTCAGTGGTGCTGGCGGCGGTGATGCTGAAGGTCGGTACCTACGGCATGCTGCGCTTCATCCTGCCGATCGTGCCGGATGCCGGTGCGCACTTCGCGTGGATCATCATCGCACTGAGTCTGGTTGCGGTCGTCTACATCGGCTACGTCGCGCTGGTGCAGGAGGACATGAAGAAGCTGGTGGCGTATTCGTCGGTGGCCCACATGGGCTTCGTCACGCTGGGCATCTTCATCGCATTTGCGCTGGTGCGCGAGCAGGGCAATACCGACATGGCCCAGCTCGGCATGCAGGGTGCGATGATCCAGATGATTTCGCACGGCTTCGTCTCCGGCGCGATGTTCACCTGCATCGGCGTCATGTATGACCGTCTGCATACCCGTGCAATCAAGGATTACGGCGGCGTCATCAACGTGATGCCGTGGTTCGGGTTCTTCTACGTGCTGTTCGCGATGGCCAACTGCGGCCTGCCGGGTACCAGCGGTTTCGTCGGCGAATTCATGGTGATCCTGGCCAGTTTCGCAGCAAATCCGTGGATTGCGCTGTTCGCCGCGTTCACTCTGATCATCGGCGCGGCCTACACGCTGTGGCTGGTCAAGCGCGTGCTGTGGGGTGACATCACCAATCCGCACGTGGCCGAGATGAAGGAAATCAACGGTCGTGAGACCTTCGTACTGGCGGCCTTTGCCGCCGCCGTGCTGGCGCTGGGTATCTGGCCGCAGCCACTGGTCCATTTGATGGACGGTTCGGTGGCGCATTTGGTGCAACAGCTCGCCATTCACAAGATTTGATCGGGACAAGACATGCCAACACTGAATGACATCCTGATCCTGTTGCCGGAGTTCTACCTGGTGGCAGCGGTGTGCCTGCTGTTGTTGCTGGACGCTTTCATGAAGCCCGAGCAGCGTCCGCTGCTGCACTGGATTTCGATCGCGGTTCTGCTGGTGGCGATCTATCTGGTGATCGCCGGTCAACCGCCGCAGGCGGTAAGCGCATTCGGCGGCATGTTCCTGCGCGACGACGTGGCCGAGATCCTCAAGGTGTTCGTGCTGGGCACGACTGCAATGGTCTTTGTCTATGCGCGTCCGTACCTGATCGATCGCAAGCTGCTCGGCGGCGAGTTCTACACCCTGATGATCTTCGCGGTGATCGGCATCATGCTGCTGGTTTCGGCCGGCAACCTGGTGACGGTGTATCTGGGGCTGGAACTGTTGTCGCTGTCTTCCTATGCGCTGGTGGCTCTGAATCGCGATGCGAAGCTGCCGCCGGAGGCGGCGATCAAGTACTTCGTGCTGGGTGCGCTGGCCTCGGGCATGCTGCTGTATGGCATGTCGATGGTCTACGGCGCTTCCGGCATGGGCGGCACTCCGACCCTGGAGTTGGCGCAATTGCACGATGTCATGAGCTACACCACGGCACCGACGTTGCTGCTGTTCGGCCTGATCTTCATGATCGTCGGCATCGGTTTCAAACTGGGTGCGGCACCTTTCCACATGTGGATCCCGGACGTCTATCAGGGTGCGCCCACGCCGGTGACCACCTTCATCGCCTCGGGTTCAAAGCTGGCTGCATTCGGCATGGCCTGGCGCCTGCTCGACGGAGGCATGGGCGATCTGGCGCATCAATGGCAACTGATGCTGGCCGTGCTGGCAGTGCTTTCGCTGGCGATCGGCAACCTGGTCGCGATCGTGCAGACCAACCTCAAGCGCATGCTGGCGTATTCGACCATTTCGCACATGGGCTATCTGCTGCTCGGCCTCGCGGCCGCCGGACCGGAAGGCTATGCGGCAGCGATGTTCTACGCGATCTGCTACGCACTGATGGGTGTGGCGGCGTTTGGCGTGATGCTGGCGATGAGCCGGGCAGGGTTCGAGTGCGAGGAAATCGCCGACCTGAAGGGCCTCAACCAGAAATCACCGTGGATGGCTTTCCTGATGCTGCTGGCGATGTTCTCGCTGGCCGGCGTGCCGCCGCTGTTCGGTTTCTGGGCCAAGGTGCTGGTGCTGGAAGCGGCCATCCACGCCGACATGCTGTGGCTTGCGATCGTCGGTGTCGTGTTTGCGATCATCGGTCTGTACTACTACCTGCACGTGGTGAAGGTGATGTACTTCGACAAGCCGGCTGAAGGCAGCCAGTTGCAGGCGCAGGCCGACAAGCCGCTGCGCGTGGTGTTGTCGATCAATGCACTGTCGCTGCTGGCTCTGGGCTTGTATTGGGGACCGTTGCTGGGCTGGTGTCGCCGCGCGTTCGGTCTTTGAATCGTGGATTGAAGGGAATTGGGGTGGATTGAGGCTTGCAAGAATCCGGCCACCTCGGTAAACTCTCTGGACTCTGATGCGGGGTGGAGCAGTCTGGCAGCTCGTCGGGCTCATAACCCGAAGGTCGCAGGTTCGAATCCTGCCCCCGCTACCAGATCTTTCTTGTTGCAAGAAAGCCTCCTCGGAGGCTTTTTTGTTGGGCGCACGGATGCGTCGTGCCTGGCGGCCTTGGCAGCCAAGCGCACCGGAAAGAGCTGCACGAGGAGGAACATCGGCGTGATAAGGAAATGGGCCGTTGGAGCCCATTTTTTGTTTCTGCCGTTCTGACGGAGTGAGTCGGGAAGACGATCATGGATACACAGGCACTGGCACAGCGCTTCACCGAGGTACTGACCGATCTGGGTCTGGAATGCCTTGGGGTGGAATTCAATCCTTCGCACGGGCAGAGTACCCTTCGCGTTTACCTGGACTTGTTGAACAAGGATGCCGGTGACGGCGAGCGTCGCGAGGTGGGCATCGAGGATTGCGAGACAGCCAGTCGCGAATTGTCCGCCCTGCTGGACGTGGAAGACCCGATTCCGGGCAATTACGTGCTGGAGGTTTCTTCGCCTGGTCTTGATCGCCCCCTGTTCACTGCCGAACAATTTGCGCGGGTCGATGGGCAGGAAGTGAAAGTGTTGCTGAAATCGCCGCTCGAAGGACGCCGTCGCCTGCGTGGCAAGCTGGTTTCGGTGAATGGCGAGCACATCGTTCTGGAAGCCGAAGGAAAAGCCTTCGAGTTCGATCATTCGCTGGTGGAAAGTGCGCGGGTTGTGCCGGACTGGGTGGCGCTGGGTTATGCGCCGCAGCCCAAGCCCGGCGGCAAGGCTCCGGGCAAGAAAGTCATTTGATGCGGCCATCCGTGGCCGCGTTCCAGGTTTTGTGTTCCGGGATGATGAACACAACAATTTAACCATCGGTATCCGGACCGGATACCCACGGAGTTGCAGCAATGAGCAAAGAACTTTTGCTGGTCGTCGACGCGGTCGCCAATGAAAAGGGCGTGCCGGAAGAAGTGATTTTCGAGGCGATGGAGGCCGCGCTGGCTTCGGCCGCGAAGAAGCGCTATCCCGACGAGGAGCCCGACGTTCGTGTCTCGATCAATCACGACACCGGCGAGTACGAGACTTTCCGTCGCTGGGAGATCATTGCCGATGACGGCGAGATGGAAGATCCCTCGTACCAGCTGCGCCTGATGGATGCGCTGGACGAACGTGCGGATGCCGAGGTCGGTGAATACATCGAACAGCAGGTCGAGAACGCCGAGTTCGGCCGTATCGCAGCGCAGGCCGCCAAACAGGTGATCGTGCAGCGCGTGCGCGAAGCCGAGCGCCAGCAGGTGGTCGATGCGTTCGCCGATCGTGTGGGCGAGCTCGTCACCGGTATCGTCAAGCGCGTCGAGCGCGGCAATATCTACCTCGATCTGGGCAGCAATGCTGAAGCCTTCATTCCGCGCGACAAGACGATTCCGCGCGAGTCGGCCCGCGTCGGCGACCGCGTGCGCGGTTATCTCTATGAAGTGAAATCCGAAGCACGCGGCCCGCAGCTGTTTGTGTCGCGCGCTGCGCCCGAATTCATGATCGAGCTGTTCAAGCTGGAAGTGCCGGAAGTCGGCCAGGGTCTGGTCGAGATCAAGGGCTGCGCCCGTGATCCGGGTGACCGCGCCAAGATCGCCGTGCTGGCCCACGACAGCCGCACCGATCCGATCGGTGCATGCATCGGCATGCGTGGTTCGCGTGTGCAGGCGGTGTCGAACGATCTGAACGGCGAACGTGTCGATATCATCCTGTGGCACGAGAACCAGGCGCAATTCGTCATCAATGCGATGGCGCCGGCCGAAGTGCAGTCCATCATCATGGATGAGGAAAAGCACTCGATGGACATCGCGGTAGCCGAAGACAAGCTGTCCCAGGCTATTGGCCGTGGCGGCCAAAACGTGCGCTTGGCCAGCAAGCTGACCGGTTGGCAGCTGAATGTGATGACCCAGGATCAGGTCACCGCCAAGAGCGAGTCCGAGCAGGAGGCCGCGCGCCAGTTGTTCATGGACAAGCTCGAAGTGGATCAGGAGATCGCGGTCATTCTGGTGCAGGAAGGTTTCTCCAGCATCGAAGAGATCGCCTACGTGCCCAGCGCCGAACTGCTGGCCGTGGAGGGTTTCGACGAAGACATCGTCGAGGAACTGCGTGCCCGCGCCCGCGACGCGCTGCTGACCGAGGCACTGGCGGTGGAAGAGGGCGTGGACGAACATCAGCCTTCCGACGAGCTGCTGGCGCTCGAAGGCATGGATGAGGCCACCGCTTACGCGCTGGCATCGCGCGAAGTGACAACGGTCGACGACCTGGCCGATCTGGCGGTGGATGACCTGATCGATATCGAAGGCATGGACGAGGAGCGCGCTGCGGCGCTGATCATGGCTGCACGAGCGCCGATGATCGCGCAACTGGAGAAAGGCGGCTAACCGCGGACGGCAACACCCGGGATGGGTGTGTCGCGAAAGGCTTCCCAGCAAGCCTTTCACCACGGATGGAGGTGGCGGTAGTGATAATGCCGCACAGATGATAAGCGCGGGAACGGCGGAGCAAAGAACACGATGTCGGACGTCACGATCAAACAATTGGCCCAGGTTCTGGGCATGCCGGTCGACAAGTTGCTGACGCAGCTTGGCGAGGCGGGCATGAAATTTTCCGACCAGGAACAGGTCATCAGCAGCACCGAGAAGGTGAAGCTGCTTGGCTTCCTGCGCCGCACGCATGGCAAGAGCGAGGCTGCGGCCGAGGTCGATGACAGTGCGCCTCGCCAGATCACTCTGAGGCGACGTACGGTCGGCGAACTGAAGGTTGCCACGCCGGGTGGGCGCGGTGCGGCGGCCTCGGCCAAGACCGTCAACGTCGAGGTGCGTGCCAAGCGCACCTACGTCAAGCGCAGCGTGATTGCCGAAGAGGCCAGCGCCGAGCCCGAGCGCGAAGACGCCGTGCGAAAGCTGCAGGAATCGCAGCAGCAGCGCGAGCAGGAAGATCGGGAGCGCAGCGAGGCCGAGGAGCGCCGTCAGGCAGAGGCACGGCAGCACGCGCTGGACGAACAGCACAAGGCAGAGCAGGAACAGAAGCGGCGCGAAGCCGAAGCTGCCGCGACCGCGGTAGCGCCGTCGGCTGCGCCCGAGAAGGCCGAGGTGGCGACTCCGGAGCCCGAGCAGGCAGCCGAAGTCCCGACTCCGGCTCCGACTGCGGCAGCAGATGACGCCTCCACGGTGCAGCGCATCGATCAGCGCGAGCTGGGCATGATCCTGCCGCGCATCCATGAGCCGCGCAAACGCGAGAAGCTGGTCAAGCCGGTCGCGCCCCCTGCTGCTCCAGCAGCGCCCGTCCGTCCGGCAGCGGCAGCCGCCGCCACGACGACCACGGCCGCCGCAGCGACGGGTACCGATGCTCGCGGCAAGCCCAAGCATTCGCGCGAACGCGCCGAATCGCCGGGCAACAAGGAAAATCGAGAGGCCGGAAAACGCTTTGCCGGTGGCCAGATGCATCTGAGCGAAGCCGATCGCGCCCGTCGTTCGTCCTCCAGTGGCAAGCGCGGCAAGCCCGGCCGTGGCAACTCGCGTGACTCCATGCGTGGCAGTTCTGCTGCGCCGAGCGGTCCGCACGGTTTCTCCCGCCCGACCGCGCCGGTGGTGCGTGAAGTGGTAGTGGGCGATACCAATGTCGTCGCCGAGCTTGCACAGAAGATGGCGGTCAAGGGTTCGGAGGTGGTCAAGGCCCTGTTCAAGATGGGCGTCATGGCCACCATCAACCAGACGATCGATCACGACACCGCCGTGCTGGTGGTCGAGGAGCTCGGTCATACGCCGGTGGCGGACAATCAGAACAACGCCGAGGAAACGCTGGCGGCGCATACCCAAAACATCGAGCTGGAAGGGGACAAGGTCACCCGTCCGCCGGTGGTCACGATCATGGGCCATGTTGATCACGGCAAGACTTCGTTGCTCGACTACATCCGCCGCGCCAAGGTCGCCTCCGGCGAAGCCGGCGGCATCACCCAGCATATCGGCGCGTACCACGTGGAAACGTCCAAGGGCGTGATCACGTTCCTGGACACTCCCGGCCATGCCGCGTTTACCTCGATGCGCGCCCGTGGCGCGCAGTCGACCGACATCGTGATTCTGGTGGTGGCTGCCGACGATGGCGTGAAGCCGCAGACCATCGAGGCGGTCAAGCATGCACGTGCCGCCAAGGTGCCGATCATCGTGGCGGTCAACAAGATGGACAAGGACGGTGCCAATCCGGACAACGTCAAGCAGGGTCTGGTCGCGCAGGAAGTGGTGCCGGAAGACTGGGGCGGCGACGTGCAGTTCGTGCCGGTATCAGCCAAGACCGGCATGGGCGTCGAGGATCTGCTTGATGCGATCTCGATCCAGGCCGAAGTGATGGAGTTGAGGGCAGTGGCCGATGGCCGTGCCTCCGGCGTGGTGATCGAATCCAGCCTGGATCGCGGTCGTGGCCCGGTGGCTACCGTACTGGTGCAGCAGGGTACGCTGAAGAAGGGCGACTTCGTGGTGTGCGGCATTGAATACGGCCGCATGCGCGCACTGATCGATGAAACCGGCAAGCAGGTGCAGGAAGCCGGCCCGTCGATCCCGGTGCAGGTGCTTGGTCTGTCCGGCGTGCCGGAAACCGGCGATGACTTTGTCTGCGTCGAAGACGAGCGTCTGGCCCGCGAAGTGGCACAGGAGCGTGAGCTCAAGCGTCGCGAAACCCGTATGGTCAGCAAGAGCAACCGGCTTGAAGACATCATCGCGAAGATGGGTCAGGGCGTGGAGCAGCAGACCCTCAACATCCTGGTCAAGGGCGACGTGCAGGGCTCTGTTGAAGCGTTGCGTGAGTCGCTGACCCAGATCGGCAACGACCGGGTTCGCGTCAACGTGGTCGCCTCCGGTGTCGGTGGCATCACCGAGTCCGACGCCACACTGGCGGCGGCATCGAAGGCGCTCGTCATCGGCTTCAACGTCCGCGCTGACGCGTCTGCGCGCAAGGTCATCGAGACCAGCGGCCTCGACGTGCGCTATTTCTCGATCATCTATGACGTGATCGATCAGGTGACCCAGGCGGCCACCGGTCTGCTGGGCATGGAAGTCCGCGAGGACATCATCGGCCTGGCCGAAGTGCGCGATGTCTTCCGCAGTTCGAAGTTTGGTGCCGTGGCCGGTTGCATGGTCACCGAAGGTACGGTCAAGCGCAGCAAGCCGATCCGCGTGTTGCGCGACAACGTGGTGATCTTCGAAGGTGAGCTGGAATCGCTGCGCCGCTTCAAGGAACTGGTCGAGGAGGTGCGTAACGGCATGGAATGCGGTATCGCCGTGAAGCAGTACAACGACGTCAAAAAGGGCGACCAGATCGAGTGCTTCGAACGCACCGAAGTGGCACGCACGCTGTAACAGCGCAAGTCGGGAACGGGGAACAAAGCTGCGAGGCTTCCCCGTTCCCCGTTCCCCATCTTCAACCGGTTCCCCGTCTCATGCCCTCCCGCGATTTCAAACGTACTGACCGCATCGGCGCCGAATTGCGTCGTGAACTCGGCTTGCTGGTGCACGCCGCCGTGCGTGACCATGGCTTGCCGTCGGTCAGTGTCTCGGATGTGGAGATCACGCGCGACCTGGACTGGGCCACGGTATGGGTCACCGCCTTGATGCCTGAGCAGGGACTGCCTGCAGTCAAGGCGTTGAACGAGATGGGCCACGAAATTCGTCATTCGCTGGCACACAGCGGCATGCGCATGCGCCGGGTGCCGGAACTGAAGTTCAAGTACGACGATTCCGTCGACAAGGGCGAGCGGATCGAGTCGTTGCTGCGCGAGCAGGCACGCACCCTCCCTGCGTCGGACACCGATTCGCAGGACTGACCGTTGTCCGGATCCTTGCTGAATCGATGAGTCGCCAGTCCCGCATCCAGTTCCGTGATCTGCACGGCATCGTCTTGCTCGACAAGCCACTGGGCCTGAGCTCGAACCAGGCATTGCAGTCGGTTCGTCGTTTGCTGCGTGCGTCCAAGGGTGGTCATACCGGGGCGCTCGATCCGTTGGCGACCGGTTTGTTGCCCCTGTGTTTTGGCGAGGCCACCAAGCTGGCTGGCAGTCTGCTGGGCGCGCGCAAGGCGTATCTTGCCGAGTGCCGACTGGGCATCACCACCGACACGGCCGACAGCGAAGGCGAGATCACCGGGCAGCGACCGGTGCCGCGACTGGACGAAGCCACGATCGACGCGGCCCTGAACAAATTGCGGGGTCACATCTTGCAGGTGCCGCCGATGTATTCGGCGCTGAAGCAGGATGGCGAACGGCTTTATGTGAAGGCGCGTCGCGGGGAAATGGTGGACGTGCCGGCCCGCGAGGTGGACGTGCATCGTTTCGAACTGCTGTCTCGTGAGGGCGACACCTTGCGTCTGCTCGTGGAATGCGGCTCGGGTACCTATATCCGCTCGCTGGCGGTGGACCTTGGTGAGGATCTTGGCTGTGGCGCACACCTGACCGCGCTGCGCAGGATCTGGGTCGAGCCGTTTCGCGAGCCCCGGATGGTGACCATCGCCCAGCTCGAAAGCGCGGCGGCGCAGGGCGACGAGGCTCTGCTGTCGTGGTTGCAGCCGGTATCCGCCGGTCTGTCGGATCTTCCGGTCCTGCAGCTGGACGAAGCGCAAAGCATGGCCATCTCACGCGGCCAGCAGATCATTTTGCCGGGCTTGCAGGAATCGGGGCGCTGCGCGGCTTATGCCTGCGATGGCGCACTGCTGGCCTTGCTGGAGCCGGATGAGGAGGGGCGCGCCCGTGTCATTCGCGGGTTCAATCTGCCACCCGGTTGACTGATTTGCGCTGAACAGGCCTCGCGCACTTGTTGTAACAGGTCTCCGGTCAGTAGAATAGACAAGTTATTTCAACGCTTTCATTCAACTAGGCGAAGCTTGCGCTTGCGTCATCGCCGATGATGCAAGCGCAAGCTTCGCATCGCCTTATCAAGGAAACGTACTCCATGTCCCTTACCGCAGAACAGACCGGCAAGATCATTGCTGACTTCGGCCGCGTGCCGAACGATACCGGTTCGACCGAAGTCCAGGTGGCGCTCCTGTCCGCCCGCATCGACCATCTCACCGGCCACTTCAAGGAGCACAAGCAGGATCACCATTCCCGCCGTGGCCTGCTGAAGCTGGTCAATCAGCGCAAGCGTCTTCTCAGCTACCTGAAAGATCGCGATCTCGCGCGCTATCAGACCCTGATCGAGCGTCTCGGCCTGCGCCGCTGATTCGCCTGCGTTCCTTCGTGAACGCAAAGATCAAGAAGCGCCCGTCGCTGGGCGCACTTCTCAATCAGATCAGGAATCAATCACGTGGCAAAAGTAACCAAGTCATTCCAGTACGGTAATCACGAAGTCACGCTGGAGACGGGCGAAATTGCCCGCCAGGCATCCGGTGCGGTCATGGCCAGCATGGGCGGCACCGTGGTGCTGGTCACTGCGGTCGCTGCGACCAAGCAGAAGGAAGGCCAGGATTTCTTCCCGCTCACCGTCGACTACGTGGAGAAGTTCTACTCCGCCGGTCGCATCCCCGGTGGCTTCTTCAAGCGTGAAGGTCGCCCGACCGAGAAAGAGACGCTGACCTCGCGTCTGATCGATCGTCCGGTGCGTCCGCTGTTCCCGGAAGACTTCAAGAATGAAGTGCAGGTCATCGCCCAGGTCGTCTCGCTGAACCCGGAAGTCGACGGCGACATCGTCGCGTTGCTGGGCGCGTCCGCCGCGCTGAGTCTGGCCGGCATCCCGTTCAAGGGTCCGATCGGCGCCGCCCGGGTCGGTTACGCCAATGGAAAATACCTGCTGAATCCGTCGGCCACCGAGCTGAAGACCTCCGAGCTGGATCTGGTCGTCGCCGGTACCGCCGGCGCCGTGCTGATGGTCGAATCCGAAGCGAAGCTGCTGTCCGAGGACGTGATGCTCGGCGCGGTGATGTTCGGTCACCAGCAGATGCAGACCGCCATCCGCGCGATCGCCGAGCTGGCCACCGAAGCCGGCAAGCCGTCGTGGGACTGGAAGGCACCGGCACGCAATGAGTCGCTGGTCGCCGCCGTCAAGGGCGCGGTCGGCGATCAGCTGACTGCCGCGTTCCAGGTACGTGACAAGCTGGAGCGTCGCGACGCGATCTCCGCGATCAAGTCCGACGTGCTGGCCGGTCTCAAGGCGCAGGCCGAAGAGAATGGCTGGTCCACCGGCGCGATGGCCAAGGAGTTCGAGGAACTCGAATACCACACCATGCGCGACAGCGTGCTGAAGACCAAGGTTCGCATCGACGGTCGTCAGCTCGACGACGTGCGCGCGATCACCGCCCGTGTCGGCGTGCTGCCGCGTACCCACGGCTCGGCGCTGTTCACCCGCGGCGAAACCCAGGCGCTGGTCGTGATCACGCTGGGCACCACGCGCGACGCACAGATCATCGACGCGCCCGGTGGCGAGTCGAAGGATCCGTTCCTGTTCCATTACAACTTCCCCCCGTTCTCGGTGGGTGAGGCGGGTCGCTTCGGCGCGCCGAAGCGTCGCGAGATCGGCCACGGCCGTCTCGCCAAGCGCGGCGTGCAGGCGGTCAAGCCGTCGATCGAGGAATTCCCGTACGTGGTGCGCGTGGTCTCGGAAATCACCGAGTCCAACGGCTCCTCGTCGATGGCCTCGGTGTGCGGTTCCTCGCTGGCGATGATGGATGCCGGCGTGCCGCTGAAGGCGCCGGTGGCCGGTATCGCCATGGGTCTGGTCAAGGAAGGCAGCGACTTCGTGGTGCTGTCCGACATCCTGGGTGATGAAGATCACCTCGGCGACATGGACTTCAAGGTGGCCGGTAGCGCCGAAGGCATCTCCGCGCTGCAGATGGACATCAAGATCGATGGCATCACCGAAGAGATCATGAAGGTCGCGCTGGCCCAGGCCAAGCAGGGTCGCCTGCATATCCTCGGCGAGATGAGCAAGGCGCTCACCACCGCTCGTACGGAAATGAGCGAGTTTGCTCCGCGCCTGATCACCATCAAGATCCACCCGGACAAGATCCGCGAAGTGATCGGCAAGGGCGGCGCCACGATCCGCTCGATCACCGAAGAAACCGGCACCACGATCGACATCAGCGACGACGGCACCATCATCGTCGGCTCGGTCAATCGCGAGGCGGGTGAAGCGGCGAAGAAGCGCATCGAGCAGATCACCTCGGACGTCGAGCCGGGCCGCATCTACGAGGGCAAGGTCGCCAAGCTGATGGACTTCGGTGCCTTCGTGACGATCATGCCGGGCAAGGATGGTCTGGTGCACGTGTCGCAGATCTCCGACGAGCGCGTCGAGAAGGTTTCCGACAAGCTGAAGGAAGGCGACATCGTCAAGGTCAAAGTGCTCGAAGTGGACAAGCAGGGTCGCATCCGCCTGTCGATGAAGGCCGTGACCGAGGAAGAGCGCGCGGGTGGTCCGACCGCCTGAGCTTCTCCGTCAAGCGATTTCACAAGGCCCGGCTCATGCCGGGCCTTGTGCATTCTGGCGTCGATGATTTTGTGCAACACGTTTTTGCTAGGATGCAGGGACCATGCATGAGGACGCACCGATGGCCGACCCGGCGAATGATTTCATCAGGGATTATCAGACCCTGGCGCAGCAATCCTGGGAGGCGTGGACACGTCAGTTGCAGCAGCAACAGCAACCGTCCCAGCCTGCAGCCCATCCGTTTTTCACGGCGCCAACGCCAGCTTCCGGCAACGACACGCTGGAGCGCACATTGGCGGGTCTGAAGGGATATTTCGACTGGATGCAGGGTGCCGCAGCCAGCGGTGCCGGTGCCCAGCCGGTCGACTGGCGTCAGCAATTGCAGCAACTTTTCGCGGGCTCCAACCAGCCGTTTGCGCAAGCCTTCGGCGGCATCGACAGTGCCGGTGCCGAGGGTTTTGCGCGGCAATGGCAATCCTGGATGCAGGCAGCGCAGCAAGGCGGCTTTGGCGATCTGCCAGGCGCACAGGGGCCGACGCCGGCGTTTGGTCAGGATCGCGAGCAACAGATGAAGCAACAGGCCATGGCTGCCGCCATGTTGGCCTCGTTGCAGGCTTCCGCGCGCTATCAGGCATTGATCCAGCGCTCCAACGCGCAGGCGATGCAGCGACTGCAGGACAAGCTGGCGGAGCGTGCCGAGCCGGGACGCCAGATTGATTCGCTGAAGGCGCTCTACGATTTGTGGGTGGATGCCGCCGAAGAGGCTTACGCCGAGATCGCGCTGACCGACGAATTTCGCGAAGTTTATGGCGAGATGGTCAACACGCAGATGCAAGTGCGTCAGATGCAGCAGCAGCAGACCGAGCAGTTCTGTCAGCAACTGGGTGTGCCCACGCGCAGCGAGGTGTCGAGTCTCGGCGAACGACTGCAGGCCCTGCGTCGCGAATTCCGTGCTGCCAAGGCGCCAGCCAGCGACGATCATGCGGACGAGATCATGGCGCTGCGCCGCGAGCTGTCCGCGCTGAAGCGTCAGGTTGCCGGCAGCTCCAAGGCAGCACCCGCAGCGAAGAAGGCTGCTCCGGCCAGGCGTGCGACTTCGGCAGTAAAGAAGTCCGTTTCGAAAGCCCCGACGAAGGCGGCGCGCACAAAGGCGGTCGAAAAGGCCAAGCCTGCTGCCGCATCCAAGACCCGCCCCAGTTCGCGCAAGCGCAAGTAAGGAGACATAAGCCATGTACACACCCTTGCGCATCGACCCGACCAAGGCCCTGGGCGACATCGCCACTTTCCAGCGCAAGCTGGCCGCGGGCATGGCCAACCTGCGCGGCATGCGCGAACCGGAATACGCCAATACCCCGCGTGAACTGGTCTACAGCGAGGACAAGCTGAAGGTCTGGCACTTCACCGGCCACGGCAAGACCAACTCGAAGACACCGTTGCTGATCGTCTACGCACTGGTCAACACGGTGTGGATGACCGATCTGCAGGCCGACCGCTCGATGGTGCGCAACCTGCTGGAGCAGGGCGAGGATGTCTACCTGATCGATTGGGGCTATCCCGACGGCGCCGACCGCTGGCTGACCCTGGACGACTACATCAACGGCTATCTCGATCGCTGTGTCGATGCGGTGCGCCGGCGCCACGAGCTGGATGCGATCAACCTGCTCGGCATCTGCCAGGGCGGGGCGTTCTCGCTGTGCTATACCGCGCTGCATCCGGACAAGGTGAAGAACCTGATCACCATGGTCACGCCGGTGGATTTCCACACGCCGGACAACATGCTGTCGAGCTGGTGCCGCAACATGGACGTCGATCTGTTCGTCGACACCATGGGCAATATCCCCGCCGCGCTGATGAATTATGTGTACCTCACGCTGAAGCCGGTGCGGTTGAACCAGCAGAAATACATCGGCATGGTCGACATCCTCGACAATCCGAGCGAGCTGGAGAACTTTCTGCGCATGGAGCGCTGGATTTTCGATTCGCCCGATCAGGCTGGCGAAGCATTCCGTCAGTTCATCAAGGACTTCTACCAGGGCAACAAGCTGGTCAAGGGCACGCTCGAGATCGGCGGCCAGAGCGTGGACCTGGGCATGATCACCCAGCCGGTTCTGAACATCTTTGCCGAGCAGGATCATCTGGTGCCGCCGGACGCTTCGCGTGCGTTGGGCAAATACGTGGGTACGACCGATTACACCCAGCTCGCATTCAAGGGCGGACATATCGGCATCTACGTGTCCGGTCGCGCGCAACGCGAAGTGCCGCCGGCCATCCACCAGTGGCTCCGCGCACGCAGCTGACGATTCAGGAGAGACGATGACGACGGGAAAGCGCCTCCAAAGATCTAACCATGACCGCAAGCTGGCGGGGGTATGTGGCGGCATTGCGGAATACTTTGGCTGGGATCCCACCCTGGTGAGAGCCGGCTGGGTCGTGCTTACCCTGATGGGGGGATCCGGTATCCTGCTGTACTTGATCATGTGGCTGGTGATGCCCGAGGCGTCATGACTCAGCGGTCGCCCCGATCCGGCCCGCCTGATGGGCCGGTTGAACGCATTCAGCTGTGGCAAGCCGAGGCCGGATCGCCCGCGCATCATCACCACAGAGGTGGCAGATGCGTCGAAGCCGAGTCCGGGCACGCACCGGACTTGGCGGATTGATGAAGGGCACGATGGCCCTTCATCAACCCAGAGCCGGTTCCATCCGAACCGTCCCGTCACGCCACCACGCCCCCGACTTTTTGTTTGCCGAGTAGAACCAAGCGATGGATTACGACCGCTACGACCGCATCCGTGCCGTGCAATGGCACGATGACCATCTTCGTCTGCTGGACCAGCGACGACTGCCGGCCGAGGAGGTCTGGATGGATTGTCGTGACGCGGCGCAGGTCACGGCAGCCATCCGCGATCTCGCTGTGCGGGGCGCTCCGGCGATCGGCATCGCGGCCGCATGGGGTGTCGCGATGGCTGCGCAACAGGGTGAGCCGCTGGAATCCGTGCTGGCCACCTTGCGCGCCGCACGACCCACCGCCGTGAACCTGATGTGGGCGCTGGACCGCATGAAAAAGCGGATCAACGCGGGTGCTGACGCCGACCGGCTTTTGCAGGAAGCACAGGCGATTCAGGATGAGGACCTGGCCGCCAATCGCCACATGGGCGAACTGGGTGCCTCGTTGATTGCACCGGGCTCCGGCGTACTGACCCATTGCAACACCGGCTCACTGGCCACCGCCGGCTATGGCACCGCGCTTGGCGTGATCCGTGCTGGCGTCGCTGCGGAGCGGATTTCCAGAGTCTATGCCGGTGAAACGCGTCCATGGCAGCAAGGTGCGCGACTGACCATGTGGGAGCTGGTGCGTGACGGCATCCCGGCCCAGCTGATCGCTGATTCCGCGGCAGCGCACCTGATGAAGTCCGGCGCAGTGCAATGGGTCATCGTCGGCGCCGACCGCATCGCCGCCAATGGCGACACCGCCAACAAGATCGGCACCTATCAGCTGGCGATCGCCGCGAAGTACCACGGCGTGAAGTTCATGGTGGTGGCGCCGTACTCGACGGTCGACATGGCCACCGGTACCGGCGAGGAAATCGAGATCGAGTTGCGCGATGCAGCCGAGCTGTTGAGCACGGCGGGCAGGCGCACGGTGATTGAGGGCGCCCAGGCGTGGAACCCGGTGTTTGACGTGGCGCCGGCGGAACTCATCGACGCGATCGTTACCGAGCGTGGTGTGATCGAACGACCGAACAGCATCTCCATGCAGGCGATATTCGGCGGCTAGCGGCGTTGACGCGTGCGTCCGTGAACCGCTCTGCCGGCGCTCGGTCCTGGAAATCCGGAACAGGAAACCCCGCTCCCGCGCCGTGTCGCCGGACGTTTCGGCGTGCGCTCGGCTGATCAATTTCTGAGCAGTTCCCGAGGGGCTTTGTCCGGAGGCGTCGGCGTCGCTTCAAGTTATTGATTATAAAGAGTTAAATCCTGTCGTTTTGGAGCCTCTCGTGCTATAATCGATGGGTTGATTTCGGGTCACTTGCGCATGCGCTGGAGGCGCGGCGCCAGCGTCCTTTTTTTGTCATCAAGGAAGCCGATTCATGGCAGAACTCGCCAAAGAAATCATTCGCGTCAACATCGAAGACGAGATGCGCCAGAGCTACCTCGATTACGCCATGAGCGTGATCGTGGGGCGTGCGCTTCCGGATGTGCGCGATGGTCTGAAACCCGTGCATCGCCGCGTGTTGTTCGCGATGAACGAGCTGGGCAACGTCTGGAACAAGCCGTACAAGAAGTCGGCCCGCGTGGTTGGTGACGTGATCGGTAAATACCATCCGCATGGCGATCAATCGGTCTATGACGCGATCGTGCGCATGGCCCAGCCGTTCTCGCTGCGCTACATGCTGGTTGACGGTCAAGGCAACTTCGGTTCGGTGGACGGCGACAACGCCGCGGCCATGCGTTACACCGAGGTGCGCATGTCGCGGCTCACCCACGAGCTGCTCGCGGATATCGACAAGGATACCGTCGACTTCGGGTTCAACTACGACGAGAGCGAGCGCGAACCGCTGGTGCTGCCCTCGCGCGTGCCGACCCTGCTGGTGAACGGCTCGGCCGGCATTGCGGTCGGCATGGCCACCAACATTCCGCCGCACAACCTCAATGAGGTCATTGCCGCGACGATGGCGTTGATCGACGAGCCCTCGTTGGGCATCGACGAGTTGATGCAGTACATCCCGGGCCCGGACTTCCCGACCTACGGCATCATCAACGGTTCGTCCGGCATCATCGAGGCCTACCGCACCGGCCGCGGCCGCATCCTGGTTCGCGCCAAGGCCGAAATCGAGACCGAGGCCAATGGCCGCGAGACGATCCTCGTCCATGAGTTGCCGTATCAGGTGAACAAGGCGCGGCTGATCGAGAAGATCGCCGAGCTGGTCAAGGAAAAGAAGCTCGAAGGCATCAGCGAACTGCGCGACGAGTCCGACAAGGACGGCATGCGCATCGTCATCGAGATCCGCAAGGATGCGATGGGCGACGTGGTGCTGAACAACCTGTTCCAGCAGACCCAGATGCAGGTCACCTTCGGCATCAACATGGTGGCCCTGCTCGATGGCCAGCCGAAGCTGCTGAACCTCAAGGACATCCTCGAGGCATTCATCCGCCATCGTCGCGAGGTGGTCACCCGCCGCACCATCTTTGAACTGCGCAAGGCACGGGCGCGCGCGCACATCCTTGAAGGCCTCACCGTTGCATTGGCCAACATCGACGAGATGATCGAGTTGATCAAGACCTCGTCCTCGCCGGCCGAGGCGCGCGAACGGATGCTGGCGCGCAAGTGGCAGCCCGGCATGGTGGGCGCCTTGCTTTCCGCCGCGGGCGCCGATGCCTCGCGCCCCGAGGACATGGATCCGCGCGAAGGCCTCAAGGCCGACGGCTATCAGTTGTCCGAAGTCCAGGCCCAGGAAATTCTGGCGATGCGGCTGCATCGCCTGACCGGTCTGGAGCAGGAGAAACTTTCCGACGAATACCGGATGATCCTGGAGGCCATCCGTGCCCTGATCGAGATCCTCGAGAACCCGGCGCGTCTGCTCGAAGTG
This sequence comes from Rhodanobacter sp. TND4EL1, assembly GCF_054061035.1. NCBI lineage: Bacteria > Pseudomonadati > Pseudomonadota > Gammaproteobacteria > Lysobacterales > Rhodanobacteraceae > Rhodanobacter > Rhodanobacter sp. TND4EL1. The sequence goes on along the minus strand of NZ_JBSSDT010000001.1, from coordinate 701,975 downwards.
ATTCGCGAGGAGCTGCAGGCGATCAAGGCCGAGTTTGGCGATGCACGTCGCACCGAGATCCAGCATTCGCAGGAAGATCTCAACGTGCTCGACCTGATCACGCCGGAGGACGTGGTGGTCACGCTGTCGCACACCGGGTACATCAAGCGCCAGCCGGCCAGCACGTATCGCGCGCAGAAGCGTGGTGGCAAGGGCCGGTCGGCCTCGGCACTGAAGGACGAGGATTTCGTCGAGCAGCTGTGGGTGGTCAATACGCATGACACATTGCTGGCTTTCACCAGTACCGGTCGGGTGTATTGGCAGAAGGTCTACCAGATCCCCGAATCCGGCCCCGGCGCGCGCGGCAAGCCGATCATCAACCTGCTGCCGCTGGGCGAGGGCGAGAAAGTGCAGGCGGTGTTGCCGATTCGCGACTATGCCGAAGACCGCTTCGTGTTCTTCGCGACCAAGCACGGCACGGTCAAGAAAACGCCGTTGACCGAATTCGCCTTCCAGCTGCAGAAGGGCAAGCTGGCGATCAAGCTGCATGACGACGATGCGCTGGTCAATGTCGAGCTGACTGATGGCAACAGCGACGTCCTACTGTTCGCCTCGAACGGCAAGGTCAATCGCTTCGACGAGAACACCGTGCGCTCGATGGGTCGCACCGCCGCGGGCGTGCGCGGCATGAAGCTGATCGGTGGTGCCGAGGTGGTGTCGCTGATTGTCGCCGCCGAGGGTGACATCCTCACCGCCACCGCGCGTGGTTATGGCAAGCGCACGGAGTTGGTCGAGTTCACCAAGAAGGGCCGTGGCACGCAGGGCGTCATCGGTATCCAGTGCTCCGAACGCAACGGTCCGCTGGTGGGCGCGGTGCAGGTCACCGAGGCGCACGAACTGATGCTGATTTCGGATCAGGGCACCTTGGTACGTACCCGCGTGGCCGAAGTTTCCCAGCTCAGCCGCAATACCCAGGGTGTCACCCTGATCAAGCTGCCTGCGGACGAGACCCTGGTCAGCGTGATGCGTCTGGATGCGGAAGACGACAACGGCGAGGATGCGGTGCCGGTTGAGTCCGCCGGTCCATCCGATGGCGCTGGTACCGAGGTCGAACCCGCAGCAACCGACGAGACGGCAGCCGACGAGTAAGTTCGCGGCCCTGTGAGAGAAAAGAGCCCCGGCATGCCGGGGCTCTTTTTTTGTGGACGCCAGCGGCTTCGTCAGACATCGGGGATTTTCAATCCCCGGTGCCTGACTCCGCCAACTGGAACAGGTGTTCGAGCGGTGCATCCAGCGCACGGGCCAGTTTGAGCGCCAGCAGGGTGGACGGAACCATCCGTTCCATTTCGATCGCATTGACTGACTTGCGCGTGGTCCCGATCAGTTCGGCCAGTGCGCCCTGGGTCAGGGCTTTCGCGGCACGCAGAACCTTGAGCCGATTGGCCAGTCGTTCTTCCGGCATCGTCAATCCCGGTCGAACAGCAGAAACAAGGCAAGGAAGACCGTGGCGCCCAGTGCAACCGCAAGCACTGCCACCACCTGGCCGGATATATTGAAATCGAAGAGGGTGCTCAGCAGGCAAAATACCGCCAGCGTTCCCAGTAACAAGGCGAGTGTCCACCGACTGGCGCGGCCCATCCCCATCTGTCGCCACTCATCACGAGCCAGCGCCTGACGGTCATGGCGGAGCGCAAGCCGTGTTGCCCGCGTGCGTTGCTGCACCAGCCCTGCGATGACGAGTACCAAGCCGACGGGGAGCATTCGCAGTACTGCTTGCCGAGCCTCGCCGCCCATCAGCAGGGTCGACGCCAGGGCGAGCACGATCGCCAGAGCCAGCCAGATCCCGCGCCTCTCGTTCTTCGCCAAACGGTCTTTCCGCTCAGATATCTCTTGCATGGTTGCGCCCGGCTATGGGTCGTGACGGTGGGCGAGAATGGAACCTATAGGTTACCTAGTTACTAGGAGAGCGGCAGCCTTGCGGGACGCTCGTTGTTCCGAGCTGATGGCACCAGTGGCGTCATCGTCACTTGCCCGAAACGTCGCAGACACAAAAAAGCCCGCTTCATGCGGGCTTTGATGTTTCATGGATCTCGGCCAGGCGGCCTGAAACCCTTTATTGGTACCGGTGAGAGGACTCGAACCTCCACTGTGTCACCACAAGCGGATTTTGAGTCCGCCGCGTCTACCATTCCGCCACACCGGCATGTGTCAGCGCGCAATTATGCCGGGTTCAGTGGACGCGGTCGAGCCCCAATTGCCGAACGTCGCGATCGTACCAACGATCCTCGGGCAGCGGCTGGAACACCGCGCAGCGGACCATCGGACCGGAATAAATGTGCAGGCTCACGGTCACGGCGTTGTCGTTGGGGTTGCGGATGCTGTGGTACTCGTGCGGCGGGATCAGGCTGCCGGCCGAACCGGCACCGGCCTGGATCGAGCCGACCGGCTGGAAGCAGTAGCGCGATTCGTCGTGTTCCAGCAACTCGTACTGCACGATTTCCAGCGCACCGCTCCATACCCCTTCGACACACCACATGCCGTCATGGTCGTGGATCGGCGTGCCCTGGCCAGGTCCCCAGGTCATGGCGACCACGCAGTAGCCGTGTTCCTCGCTTCGATACAACTCACGGCGGGCGTAATGCTCGGCATTTGCCTCGAACACGCATTCGGGCAGGATCACCGACTTGTCGCGGATCATCTTGCACAGGCTGTTGCGCAGGCTGTCGGTGAGTTGGTGGGTAGTCGGCTTGGCCACGGCGGCGTCGATCGCGTCGATCAGGGTGCGGCTGCCGGGGAAATCCAGGGTAAGCATGGCGGTCTCGGGTGGTGCAGGAAGCTCACTAGCTTACCAGCGTCAAGGGGGCGAGACCGAAAGCCGGTTCAGGAAACCGCCGATGGCACGGCTGTAATTCTCGATATCGACCAGGAAGGCGTCGTGGCCTTGCGGAGAATCCAGCGCCACGAATTCGACGCGGGCACCAGCGGCCTGCAGGCCCTCGGCGATCTGCTCCTGCTGCTGCAGCGGGAACAGGATGTCGGTGCTGACACCAATCACCATCGCCTGCTCGATGCAGATGCGCTGAAGACCTTCGTGCACGCTGCCGTGGCCGTACTCGGCGATGTCGAACCAGTCGCTGGCGCGGGACAGGTACAAATAGCAGTTCGGGTCGAAGTTGCGCACGAAACGCTGGGCGTGGCCTTCCAGATAGGACTCCACCTGGAACTCGCGGCCGAACGGTTCGTCCTCGCGCTGTTCGGGATCCAGGCGGATGCGTGCGAAGCGCCCGTTCCATTCCATGGCCGAGCGGTAGGTAATCACGCCGAGCTTGCGCGCGATGCTCATGCCCAGGTCGGGGTAGCTGCCGCCTACCGCGGCATGAATGTCGTAGTGGCCGTCGCGGAACTGCGGGTCGAGCCGGATGGCCTCGCGTTGCAGCGAACGGATCGCGATCGCGAACGGTTGCGCCTGCGGTGCGGTATCCACGCTGATGTGCGCGCGCACGCTGCCCGGGTGCAGCAGCATGTAGGCCAAGGCGCTCATGCCACCCATTGAACAGCCGATCAGGCAGGCAAGCTGCTCGATGCCGAGGCTGTCGACGACGGCGTGGGCCGCGTTCGCGACGTCTTCCAGTGCCAGTTCCGGAAAGGCCAGGCGGTAGGGTTCAGCGGTGGATGGGTCGATCGAGGCCGGACAGGTCGAACCCTTGTCACTGCCCAGCGAATTCACGCAGATCACGAACCAGCGAGCGGTATCAATCGCCTTGCCGGCGCCGGCCATGTCCTGCCACCAGCCCGGCGTCGGGTCTTCGTCGCACGAGGTCATGTGCGCGCTGGGCGACAGGCCGGTGAGCACCAGCACGGCGTTGTTGCGCGCGGCGTTCAGTGTTCCCCAGGTTTCGTAAGCGACATGCGCGCCCTCGAGTTCGCCGCCGCGCTTCATCGCGAACGGTGAGGGCAGGGCGAGATAGCGGCGCGCGTCGCCCATCGTCAATGCACCTTGTCGATGCTGATCTTGATCGGTGTCTTGGTGTCCACCGCAACCACGCCGGCGTCGCCTTCGAGGTCGCCAGGCTGGGCGACCGGCTGACCACTGTGGCTGATCCGTGCGCCGACGAAAACCTGCTTGACCGAGGACAGCTTGAACGCGGGTGTCATCGCCATGGCGTCGTTCAGCGTGACGCTGGCAGGCAGCCTGGCAGGATCAAGTTTCGCCACCGCCAACGGCATCGGTGGGCCGTCCGCCGAACGGGCGTAAACGAACAATACGTCGCCCGCAGCGACCTTGGCTTTCAGCGCCGGCGCCAATGCCACCTGCACCTGCAGCGAAGCGCCCCGCGAAGTGATGCCGGACGTGCTCGCGGCACTGGCGGGCGCACCGCCGGCCCGGGCATCCGCCACGGCGATCTGCTCGGCCACGGACTGGGCCACGGATGATCCGGGCTCCAGCTGTGGTTGCAACAAGCGCCAGGTGGCGGCGGCGTCGCGATAGTCGCCGTTCTGGAAATCGCTGATGCCGAGCAGCCACAGGCCGCGCTGGCTGTCCGGTTGCAATTTCACTGCACGCTGCAACAACTCGCGTGCGCGGCCGTCGATGCGATGGTCGGCGCGGGTCATCGAGTCGTTCTCGGCCCAGCCGATCATCGCTTCGGCACTGTTCGGCGACAGCTTCAACGCATGGTCGAATGCGTCGCGCGCATCCGCCGGTTGGTGCAGCATGCTGCTGGTCTGGGCCAGCAGCATCCAGCCCTGCAGGTCGTCCGGCTGCTGCTGCAGGTGCGCGCGCAGTTCCGTAAGCGCCTGCTCCATGGTCAGCGACGGCGCAGCCTGCTTGCTGGCCTCGTTCAACGCGGCCGGCGTGCCCACCAACATGTAGAGCGCACCGGTGCCCAACGGCAACACAAGGGCAATCAGCAGGGCAACCACAAACACGCTGCGCGAACGGCCTGCTTCGCGCCCTTGGCGCAGCAGCGGCAGCAACAACAAGGCCAGCGCCACTGCAACCATCGCAGCAGCGATTACAAGAAAAACGATCTTCACCAGTCGTCCCCGGAATCGGTAGGTGTTTCAACCACGGTACGGGCTGCGCGGCTGCGTTGGCGAATGACCGCCAGCACCACGCCGGCACCGCCGAGCAGAATCAGCAGCGGGCCAAACCAGAGCAGCCAGGTGCTCGAGGTCAGCGGTGGGTCGTACAGCACGAAATCGGAGTAGCGCGCGACCAGGTATTGCTTGATCTCGTCATCACTCTTGCCGGCCTGCATCATGCGGAAGATCTGGTTGCGCAAGTCGCGTGCGATCGGTGCATTCGAGTCGGCCAGGGTCTCGTTCTGGCACATCGGGCAGCGCAGCTGATGGGTGAGGTGCTGGAAACGCAGTTCCTGCGCATGATTCTTGAACGGCATCGGCTCGATCGCCTGCGCATGGGCGACGCCGCCCAGCAGCAGAGAAACGACGAAAAACATCCGCAGCAACCGACGCATTACGGGGTCTCCTTCAGCATTGCCGCGATGGCCGGCTTCAGTTCCTTCGTCACCACGTCCGGCGTGATCGGGCCGATGTGCTTGTAGCGGATCACGCCCCTGGCATCGATCAGGAAGCTTTCCGGCGCGCCGTACACGCCAAAGTCGATCGCGGTGTTGCCCGACTCGTCCGCGATCAGCAAGGCATAGGGATTGCCATGTCGGCCCAGCCAGTTCCTGGCGTCGGCGGGTGCATCCTTGTAGTTGTAGCCGACCAGGGTCACGCCCAGGGTCGGCGCTTCGGCGCTCAGTACCGGGTGCTCCACGCCGCATTCAATGCACCAGCTGGCGAATACGTTGAGCAGGTAGGGCTTGCCCAGCAGGTCGGCCTTGCTGACCTTTTGCTCGGGTTGATACAGCTTGGGCAGGTTGAACTCGGGCGCCGGCTTGTTCAGCAGCGGCGTGGGGATCGCGTTCGGATCGTGCTGCGTGTTCCACCAGATGCCGAAGCCGAACAGGCCGACCAGCAGCATGAAGCCGATGAAGGGAAGCAGGCGGTTCATGCGTGGTTTTCCCGGACCTGCAACATGGCGCCGGCGTCGATGCCATCCTCGGCCTTCACTGCACGCTTGAGACGAAAGCGCTTGTCCGTCGCGCAAACAATGCCGCCAAGCATCATCAGCAGACCACCGCCCCAGATCCAGCGGATAAATGGCTTGTAGTACAGGCGCAATGCCCATGCGCCCTCGAGGTTGTTGGCATCCATGGGTTCACCCAGTGCGACATACAGGTCACGGGTGACGCCGGCGTTGACGGCCGATTCGGTCTGCACCTGGCCACGTGGGTAAGTGCGCTTCTGCGGATGCATCACGGCAATCGGCTTGTCGCCGCGGGTCACCGTGACCACACCCTGGTCGGCGGTCCAGTTGGGTCCGGTGGTGTGGTGCACGCCTTCGAAACGGAAATCGTAGCTGCCGATGTGCTGACTCTCGCCGGGTGCCATGCGTACATCGCGTGACACGCTGAGCGACTCGGACAGCAGCACGCCGATCACGAAGATGCCCACGCCCAGATGCGCCAGCAGCATGCCGGCCAGTTCGCCCGGGTAGCGCCGGCCGCGTGGCATTTCCCGCCAGCGCTTGTACGCATACAGCAGCACGCCGACCACCACCCACACGCCGGCGGCGACGCCGACGATCGCCTTCAGGTTCCCGTCGACCAGGAAGGCTGCGATGATGGCGCAGGCCAGTGCGGCGGTGAATACGCGCAGCAGCAGGCTCTTGAGCACGGGGCCGTCACCCTTGCCCCAGCGCAGGAACGGACCGAACGGCAGCAGCACCACCACCGGCGCCATCAGCAGCGGGAACAGGAATCCGAAGTAGGGCGGCCCGACCGAGATCCGGCCCAGGTTCAACGCGTCGCCGATCAGCGGAAACAGCGTGCCGAGCAGCACCATCGCGGCAGCCACCGCGAACATCAGGTTGCCGATCAGCAGCACTGTCTCGCGCGACACCACGTTGAACGCCTTGCCGCCGAGCACCTTCGGCGCCCGTAGCGCATACAACAGCAGCGAGCCGCCAACCACGATGGTCAGGAAGATCAGGATGAACACGCCGCGGCGCGGATCGGAAGCAAACGCGTGCACCGAGGTGAGCACGCCCGAGCGCACCAGGAAGGTACCGAGCAGGGACAGCGAAAAGGCGAAGATCGACAGCAGGATGGTCCACGCACGCAGCGAGCCGCGCTTCTCGGTCACCGCCTGCGCATGAATCAGCGCAGCACCGACCAGCCACGGCATGAAACTCGCGTTCTCCACCGGGTCCCAGAACCACCAGCCGCCCCAGCCCAGTTCGGCATACGCCCACCAGCTGCCGGCCACGATTCCGCAGGTCAGGAAGGCCCAGGCCATGTTGGTCCACGGTCGCGCCCAGCGCACCCAGGCCTGTTCCAGTTCACCGCCGAGCAGCGCGGCGATAGAGAACGCGAACGCCACCGAGAAGCCGACGTAGCCCATGTACAGCATCGGTGGATGGAAGGTCATCCCCGGATCCTGCAGCACCGGATTGAGATCCGCGCCGTCGCCGGGCATGGGCAACAGACGGCCGAACGGGTCGGAGGTGAAGAGGATGAAGGCGAGGAAGCCCACCGCGATCAGACCCATCACCGCGATCACGCGGGAAGCGAACACTTCGGGCAACTTCTGGCTCAGCGCGACCAGCGCGATCGTCCACACGTTGAGGATCAGGATCCACAGCAGCAGCGACCCTTCATGCGCGCCCCACACGGCGGCGATGCGGTAGTACCACGGCAGCGCCAGGTTCGAATTGTCGGCCACGTATTGCACCGAGAAATCGAAGCGCAGGAACGCCCATGCCAGGATGCCGAACGCCATGGCGACGAAAACTGCCTGACCGGCGGCCGCCGGACGCGCCACCGCCATCAGCGCCCGGTTGCCACGCCAGGCGCCGATCAGCGGCAGAACGCTCTGCGCCAGCGCCAGCAGCAGGGCGAGAATCAACGCGAGTTGGCCGAGTTCGGGGGTCATGGCATTTTGTCCTGCGCAGCGGCGCCTTCTTCGACTTGCTTGCCTTCGTGCGCCTTGGCCATCGCGTCCTTCAGCTCTTTCGGCATGTAGGTTTCGTCATGCTTGGCCAGCACTTCGGTGGCCACGAAACGGGCGTTGTCCATGTGGCCGGTGGCGATCACCGACTGGTTGTCGCGAAACAGGTCGGGCAGGATGCCCGTGTATTCCACCGGCATGGCGCCGCCGGCATCGACCACGGTGAAGGTGACCTTGAGCGAGTCGCTGGAGCGCTGGATCGAGCCGGACTTGACCATGCCGCCGAGGCGGAAGGTCTTGTAGCCGGCCGCCTCGCCGGACTGGACCTGGCTCGGCGTGAGCAGGTAGTTCATGTTGTTCTGCAACGCCAGCACCACCAGTACGGCGGCGACGGCGGTCGCGGCGAGGATCGACAGCACGATGGTGAGTCGGCGCTTGCGGGTTGGATTCATGGGCATGGTGATCGACCGCCCCGGTCAGGGGGATGGTGGAGGTGGAATGGGGTGGCGTTCCCGACGTGCACTCTGACGTGTCAGGCGGGCGCGAAGTTCACGAAGCACGCGACGACGACGCAGGATCGGCGAAATGGTGTCGGCGATCAGCACGAGAAAGAACAGCGCGAAGGCCGGCCAGACATAGGCGGCGTAACCGCCCATCGCGAGGAATGCTTGCAAGCCGCTCATCGGTCGGCCTCGTCTTCGGCGATCTTGCGCACCCAATCCTTGCCGCCTTCGAGATCAAGCAGGTCGGTGCGCACGCGCCGGAACAGGCTGGCGGCGTAATAGAACTTGGTGGCCAGGGTCATCGTCAGCAACGGCCACAGCATGTCCCAGGACATGGTCGACTTGCCGAACACGTTCACCGTGCTGCCCTGGTGCAAGGTGTTCCACCAGTTCACCGAGAAATGCACGATCGGCACGTTGATGATGCCGATGATGGCCAGGAAAGCCGCGGCGCGTGCGCCCTGGCGGCGATCCTCGAACGCGTGGTACAGGCCGATCACGCCCAGGAACAGGAACAGCAGCACCAGTTCGGAGGTGAGTCGCGCATCCCACGTCCACCAGGTGCCCCACATCGGCTTGCCCCACAACGAACCGGTGACCAGGGTGATGAAGGTGAAGGCCGCGCCGATCGGCGCCGATTCCATCGCCACCACTTCGGCCAGCTTGATCCGCCAGACCAGCGCGATGAAGCCGGCCACACCCATCACGGCGTAGATGAACATGCTCATCCAGGCGCTGGGCACATGGATGAAGATGATCCGGTAGGCATCGCCCTGCTGATAGTCGGCCGGCGCCAGCACCAGGCCGCCGTACAGCGCAATGGCACCGAGCAGCAGCGCAAGCGTCATGGCCCACGGCTGCAGCGTTCCCGCGAAGCGGTAGAAGGTTGGCGGCGAACTCAGCCGGTGCAACCAGAGCGGGATCCAGTTAGACATGGTGAACCGTCATGCGTCCAGGGCAATACGAAGGGCGGCCGCGCAGGCCAGTGGTGCCAGTACCAAGGCAAGCACCAAGGATGCGGCCAGCCAGCTGATCGGCGCGAGCCACGGCAAACCCTGTTGGGCTGCTGCTACCGCGCCGGCCGCGAAGATCACTGCTGGCACGCACAAAGGCAGCAACATCAAGGCAAGCAGCATACCAGAGCGCCGGGTGCCGGCCGTCAGCGCGACCAGTACCGCACCGAGCAGACTGAGCAGCGGCGTGGCCAGCAGCAGCGCCAGCAACAACACCGGAATCACTGCGCCCGGCAAGTGCAGCATCGCGGCCATCAGCGGCGCGATCACGATCAGCGGCAGCGCAGTGGTGATCCAGTGCGCAAGAATTTTCATGCCCAGCATCAGCGCCAGCGGCTGCGGCGCCAGCACCAGTTGTTCCAGCGAGCCATCCTCGATGTCGCTGGAGAACATCGCATCCAGCGCCAGCAGCATGGCCAGCAGCACGGTGACCAGCACCACGCCGCCGGCGATCCGCTGGAGCAGGGTGTCCTCCGGCCCCAGCGCGAACGGGAACAGCATGGTGACGATCAGTGCGTAAAGCACCGGCATGGCGATGTCGCCGCGCCGGCGCCAGGCGAGCGTGAGGTCGCGCCGCAGCATCGCCGCGCAAGCCGTGGCAAGGCCGGGCAAGGGCTTATCCATGCATGCGAATCCGTCGCGGCTCGCCGCCGTGGAAGCTGACCGTGCCGTGGCTGGTGACCATCGCTGCGCCGCCGACATCGGTATGCCGCTCAAGCAGTTCGTTCACCAAGGCGATGCCGATCCGGTCGAGGTTTGCGTAGGGTTCATCGAGCAGCCACAGCGTGGCCGGCAACAACACCAGGCGGGCCAGTGCGGCGCGCTTCTTCTGGCCTGCCGAAAGGCGACGCACCGGCTCGTCCTCATAGCCGCGCAGGCCGATGTCCGCGAGTACGGAAGCCACACCCAAGCCTTCGCGCGCGCCATGCAGGCCTGCGGCAATGCGCAAGTTCTCGCGCGGGCTCAGGTCCGCCTTCAGGCCGAGCTGATGACCGAGGAACAGGATGTCGCCGGCGCAGTGGTCGCGCTGCAGGGGTTCGCCGCGCCAGAACAGCTCGCCGGCGTCCCGATGGAGCAGGCCGGCCAGCATGCGCAGCAACGTCGTCTTGCCGCTGCCGTTGTCGCCCTCGACCAGCGCCAGTTCGCCCGCGTGCAACTGGAAATCCAGCGGCGCGAACACCGGCTCGTCCTGGCGATGGAAACTCAAGGCCCGGGCTTCAAGCAGGGGCACGGCGGTACTGGCGGCAGTCATCCCCGCGATTGTCCGCAATGGCGTGGGTGCTTGTCCATGCGGCGCACTGCCGCTGAAGCCCTCAATCCAGCCTGCGCAGCAGCGCGGCTCCGGCGGCTTCGCCCTGCACGTACGCCAATTGCCCGTGGGCTTTGGCCAGCGGGTCCAGCGCGGCGATGTCCAGGCCGATGACGAACAGGCTGGGCTCGCTCCAGCCGCTGCTGCCCACGCCGATCGCCGGCATCACGATGGTGCCGGGCAGGGCTTTCAGTGCGGCCAGCAGGTCATGTTGGGCGGCGAGGTTCTCCGCGGGCGCGCGGCGCCGGGCCTGGGGGTTCCAGGCAGTGATGAAGGCCCACGGCCGTGGGCCGACCACGTCGGCCAGCGGGGCGGGCAGGGGCAGGTCGACGCGTATCGTCGTCCAGCTCACCGTGTCGATGCACACGTGGTAGGCGGTCGAGCGGAACGCTTCGAGCAGGGCCTCATCCATGACGCAGCGCCGGCAACGGATCCAGCGAGGCGACGAAGAGTTGTGCGGCGGCGTCCATGTCGATCGCGCTCACGCTGGGGTTTTCGCGCAACAGTTGTTCCAGCAGACGATCCTGCGCGCGGCCCCGTTCAAGCGCGTAGGCATACGGCACATGGGTGAAGGTGACCATGCGGTAGCGCGCCATGTAATGCGTGGGAATGCGGGCGGCCAGCAGCGCGCCGAGTTCGCGCTTGGCCAGGTAGTGCGGGTCGGCCACCGAATCGCGCATCTCGACGTAATTTTCCAGGGCCATCTGTGCGATCGCGTCGGCGTCCGGCTGGCGTACGCGCTGGAACTTGGCGAACACCTCGGCACTGTCGCCGGGCGCCTCGGCCAGCAGGTTCGCCAGCACCACGGTGTCCTCGAAGCCGCAGTTCATCCCCTGGCCGTGGAACGGCACGATGGCGTGGGCGGCGTCGCCCAGCAGCAGAGCCCGGCCATCGAGGTGCCAGCGCTCCAGATACAGCGTCGACAAGGTACCGACCGGATTCTGTTCGAAGTCCTCCGCAAAGCGCGGAATCAGCGACAGCAGTCCGGGGAATTGCCGGCTGAAGAGCGTCGCCGCGGCGTCCGCGTCGGGCAAGGTGGCGAAGCTGGGTGCGGGACCCTGGCCGGGCAGGAACAAGGTCACGGTGAAACTGCCTTCGGTATTCGGCAGCGCGATGCACATATAGCCGCCGCGCGGCCAGATATGCAGCGCGTGGGGCTCCAGTGCGTACTGATCGCGACCACCGCTGAGTTGCAGCACCGCCTGTGGCAGCTCGCCTGCCGGAGGAATCTCCAGCTCCTTGTAGCCATGGCCCAGCGACTCGATCCGCTCGCCCAGTAGTGCATGCGTGTTCATGGCGGCGCGCAGGGCGGAGCCGGCGCCGTCAGCGCCGATCAGCAGGCCCACGTCGATTTCGCGTTCGACGCCGTCGGCATCGGCCAGCCGGGTGCGACGCCGATCGAAATCGGCGCTGACCAGCGCCTGCCCGAAATGGAAGGTCGCCCCGGCCGCCTCGGCCGCATCCAGCAGCAGCATGTTCAGGGCGCCGCGGGAGACCGACCAGATCACCTCGCTGTCATCCACGCCGTAGCGTTGCAGGCCGCTGTGGCCGTCGCGATCGTGCACCATGCGGCCGCGCATCATCACCGCCCGTTGCAACACGTCGTCGGCCAGTCCGGCCATGCGCAAAGCCTGCAGGCCGCGTTCGGCCAGCGCAAGGTTGATCGATCGGCCACCAAGGAATCCGGCCAGCCGCGGATCGGGTCGCTTCTCGTACACGTCGACGGCAAAGCCGCGATTCGCCAGTTGCTGGGCCAGCAGCGCGCCGACCAGACCGCCGCCGATGAGGGTGATGGATTGTTGCTGCGCCATGCTGCGATCCGTGGAGGGAGTCTGCCCACTGTTCCCGAAGCGGCCCGCGACTGCAATCTCGCGGAGGTGCAGGGGCTCAGAAGCTCATGAAATAGCCGCCGTTGACCGGCAGGTTGGCGCCGGTGATGTAGCCGGCGTCATCAGCGCTGAGGAAGGCCACCGCGCGGGCGATGTCGGCCGGCGAGCCGAGCCGGCCGACCGGAATGCCGGCAATGATCTGCGCCCGGATGTCCTCGGACACCGCTGCCACCATCGGCGTGTCGCAATAGCCGGGCGACACGGTGTTGACGGTGACGCCCTTGCGCGCCGTCTCGCGTGCCAGCGCCATGCTGAAGCCGTGCACGCCGGCCTTGGCGGCGGAGTAGTTGGTCTGCCCGAACTGGCCGGTCTGGCCGTTGACCGAGCTGATGTTCACGATGCGGCCAAAACCGCGTGCCGTCATGCCTTCGACCACGTTTCGACACAGGTTGAACACGCCGTCGAGGTTCACATGCATCAACTCGTGCCATTGCTGCGGGGTCATCTTGCGCAGGCTGGCATCGCGGGTGATGCCGGCGGCGTTGACTACGATGTCCACGTTGCCGTGCTGCTGTTCCAGGCGCGAGACGAGTTGCTGGCACCGGTCGAAGTCGCTGACGTCGGCCGGCTCGAAGGTGATGTCGCCGTTGAAGTCGGACACTTCAGCATGGAATGCGGCCACGCGCTCACTGCGCGAGGCCAGATCCAGCGCGACCACCCGACGACCGGCCTGGGCCAGTTGACGGCAGATTTCCGTGCCCAGGCCGCCGATGCCGCCGGTGACCAGTGCAACGCGTTGGGGAAGGGCGGGCTGGCTCATCGGTTATCAATCCATGGGCATGATCATGCGGCATGGCAACACGTGCTGTATTGCAGCGAGCTGATCAGGGAAAGCAGCAGTGAACAAACAAACGGCGCGTCGATGCGCGCCGTTGGCCGGGTGGGAATCAGCCGGACTTCTTGCCGCTGCGGGTACCGGCAGCCGGCGTGGGGATCACTTGGGCCGCGGTGTCGATCAGGCCACGCTGCATCGCCTGGAAGGCCGCCATGTTGCGCTCGGTCAGGTCGTTCAGCGTGTTCCAGGGGGTTTGCCCCATCAGGCTGTTGAGCTGGCTGCGAAACTGGGTCTGCTGATCAAGAAACACCTGCAGGCTGCGCTCCAGGTAAGGACCCATGAAGCCCTGCAGCGAATCACCATAGAAGCGGATGATCTGGCTGAGCAACTGGGGTGACAGCATCGGCTGCCCCTTGTCCTCGTGCTCGGAGATGATCTGCAGCAGGACCGAGCGGGTCAGGTCCTCGCCGCTCTTGGCGTCGCGGACTTCGAAATTCTCGTTGTCGAGCACCAGCTGACGGACTTCCTCCAGCGTGATGTAACTGGAGATTTCCGTGTCATAGAGACGACGGTTCGGGTACTTCTTGATGGTGCGCTTGGTTTGTGCCATGCGACACAAGCTAGCAGAAGATATTGCGCCGCACCAGTCGCCGGACCGCGCCCATGCTGCAGCGCAAGACTGCAGCATTTCCGATGACTCAGTGCCCGACGGCACCCCCTGCATTGCCAAAGGGTGGCCTGGCAAACCACAACAGCGGAATCAACGCGAGGAACATCACCGCGCAGACGAGGTACACATCGTTGACTGCAAGGGTCAACGCTTCGCGCGTGATCAGGTTGTCGACCATGCCCAGACTCTGCGTTGGCGAAAAGCCGCCATGCTGCAGTCGTTGCAGAAAGCTGGTGGCTGCCGGCGTTGCCGGAGTGATGTGCTCGGTCAGTACCGCGTGATGGTAATCGCCGCGGTGCTGCCACAAGGTCACCGTGGCCGCGGTGGAGATGCTCGAGCCCAGCGTCCGGCAGAAGTTGGCCAGGCCCGAGGCGCTCGCCACCTGATCCGCGGGCAGCCCCGACAGGTACATCTGGTTGAGCGGAATGAAGAAGCAGGCAATGCCGATGCCCATCACGAAGCGCGGCAGCACCAGCGTGCCGAACGAAGCCTGGCTGTCAAAACCGGCAAACCAGAATGACGTGACCGCGAACACGATGAAGGCAAACGTCACCACTGCGCGCAGTTCCAGACGCTGGATGTTGGCGCCGATGATGGGTGCCATCAGGAACGCCAGAACACCCACCGGCGCGCTGGCCAGCCCGGCCCAGGTGGCGGTATAGCCCAGCGTGATCTGCAGCCACAGCGGAAATACCACGTTGATGCCGAAGAACGCCATCATGCCCAGCGACAAGGCCACCACCGCCACGGTGAAGTTTCGTCGCTTGAACAGCGACAGGTCGACCACCGGATGCTTGGCGTGCAGCTCCCACACGATCAGGAAGGTCAGACAGATCAGCGCGATCAGTCCCAGCGTCAGGATCATCGGCGAGGAGAACCAGTCGTTGTCGTTGCCGTTGTCCAGCATGAACTGCAGCGCGCCCACGCCGACCACCAGCAGGGTCAGGCCGATGAGGTCGATCGGCGCCTTGAAGGTCTTCGTTTCCCGTTTGCGCAGCAGCGCCCAGGTGATGATTGCCGCCAGCAACCCCACCGGCACGTTGATGTAGAAGATCCACGGCCAGGACAGGTTGTCGGTCAGCCAGCCGCCGAGGATCGGACCGAAGATCGGTGCCACCACCACGGTCATCGCCCACAGCGCCAGCGCAATGCCTTGCTTCGCCTTCGGATAGCTGGACAGCAGCAGTGCCAGCGACAACGCCACCATCGGGCCCGAGCCGGCGCCCTGCAGCAATCGACAGATCACCAGCATCGGCATGCTGGTGGCCAGACCGCACAACATCGAGAACAACACGAACAGCCCGACCGACGCGATGAAGGTGCGCACCTCGCCGAAGCGGCGTGCCAGCCAGCCTGTCAGCGGTTGCATGATTGCGCTGGCCAGCGCGTAGGAGCTGATCGTCCAGGTGCCTTCGCTGGGGCTGACGCCGAGACTGCCGGCAATGTGCGGCACCGACACATTGACGATGGTCATGTCCAGCACTTCCATGAAGGTGCTGAAGGCGACCGCGATGGTCAGCAGGACCAGCGCGCCGCCTTGCAGCGGCTTCAGTGGCGTGGCGTCATTCGGGGTGGCGGACATCGGCGGGACCCGGCTCAGTGAGCCGTGCGGGGCAGGTTGGCGTTGATGATCTGCTCGGCTTCCGCATCCGCCTTGCTGGCCATCTGCTCGTACACATCGGTCTGTGCCACCGGCTGGGTGGTCGGCGCGGTGGCCAGCACATTGCCCTTGTCATCGGTGATGTCGACGGTGGCTTCGGTGGAAAGCCCGATCCGCAGCGGGTGCTTGTCCAGTTCCTTGTTGTCCAGCGAAATGCGCACCGGCACGCGCTGGACCACCTTGATCCAGTTGCCGGTGGCGTTCTGTGCCGGCAGCAGCGAGAACGCGCTGCCCGTGCCGGCGCCCAGACCGATCACCTTGCCGTGGAACTCGGCATCATCGCCATACACATCCGAGACCACCTTCACTGGCTGGCCGATGCGGATATGCCGCAACTGGCTTTCCTTGAAGTTCGCATCCACCCACAGGTCGTGCAGGGGCACCACGGTCATCAGCTGCTGGCCAGCGCCCACGCTGTTGCCAAGCTGCACGCTGCGCTGCGCCACATATCCGGAAACCGGCGCATAGATGGCATTGCGCTGGGCGGCTACCCAGGCCGCCCGGAAATTCGCGCGGGCCTGCAGCACCGACGGATTCTGTGCCACATCGGTGCCTTCGATCGCTGCGTGGGCGGCAGCGGCCTGGGCCTCGGCGGCATCCACCGCCGCCTGGGCCTGCTGCACGCCATCGCGCAGGTGCTGCACGATCTCCGGTGACTCCGCCTGGGCGGCGATCAGCGGCACACGGCGCTTCAGGTCGGCCTGGGCCTTCTTGAGGTCGAGTCGGGCCGCCGTCACCTGGGCGTCAGCGCCGGTGGCCGAGCTGGTCTGTTGACTGACGCCGCGCACGGCTTGCGCCAAAGCGCTGCGGGCTTGCTCCAGTCGTGTCTCGCCATCGGTACCGTCGAGCTTCACCAGCACCTGACCTGCCTCGACTCGCTGCGTGTCGTCAGCGAGGATCGCCACCACGGTACCCGGAACCTGCGCGGAGATCGCCACCTGATTGCCACCCACGTAGGCGTTGTCGGTCTTCTCACGCGTGGAAAAGACAAACAGCCACAGGAGGAACCAGGCCAGGCCGGCGAGCACGAAGACGGCGCCGACGATCAGCAGCGCACGGCGACGCTTTGCCGGATTCTTCGCGGCCATGCCGCTGTCGTTGGTGTCGACCGAGGTTTCGGATTCAGTGGCGCTCATGGTCGGCAGCTCCGGAAGGGTGAGAAGAAGTGGAAGGGATGGTTTCATCGGCAGTGCGATAGCCGCCGCCGAGGGCCTTGATCAAGGCAAGGTCCGAGCTGACTGCCTGGGCTTGCAATTGGGCTGCGGCGTCGGCCTGCTGCAACAGCGTGGCTTGTGCACCCAGGCTTTCACGCAGGTCCCGAACGCCCTGGCGAGCGCGCGCCTTCGCGTTGGCCAGCAATATCTGGTCGGCATCAAGCTGGCGTTGTTGTTCACGCTGGCGAGCGGCGATTTGTTCGGCGCCAAGTGATTGAGTCGCCACCTCGCGCGCCGCAGTGAGCACGGTGCTGTTGTACTGCGCCACCGCCGCGTCAAGCTGAGCCTTGCTTACGCCGTAATTGGCCTGGAGCGCGCCGCCATTGAAGATCGGCAGGTGCAGTGCCGGTGTCAGCGCGAATGTGCGGCTGCCGGCGGTAAGCAACTTGCCCATGTCGATGCTGGACAGCCCGGCCAGAGCCTTGATGCTCAGGTCGGGAAAGAATTCGGCGCGTGCCGCGTCGGTCTGCTTCAGCGCCGCTTCGACCTGCCAGCGGCTGGCAGCGATGTCGGGTCGGCGGGCGATCAGGTCGAGGCCGGCGTTCTCCGGAACGCCGCCAGCGACGGCAGGTAGCGGCCGTACCTGCAGTTCGGGCAGATCGGCGGGCGCGACGCCCAGCAGGGAAGCCAGCGCGACTCGACGGATCTTGGCCGAGCCATCCAGCGCCACCCGCATCTCGCGAACTCCGGCAAGTTGCGCACGTGCCTTTTGTGCGTCGTCGGGCAAGTCCACGCCCTGGCGCACCCGCAGCTCGGCGATCTTCGTGAATTGCTGCTGGGTGGCTAGCAGACGATCAGCCAGTTGCAAACGCGCCTGGTCCGCCTGCCAGCCGAAGTAGGTGTCGGCGATGGCGTACTGGATGGCCAATGCCGCTGCGCTGCGCTGCGCCTGGGCAGCGCGGGCCTGATCCAGTGCCGCCTCCATGGTGGCCCGCTTCTTGCCCCACCAGTCGAAGTCGTATTCCAGTTGGACCCCGAGGTCGGCCTGGTTGTACCAGCTGAAGCCCAGAAACTTGCTGGGGATCAAGCCGTGGTCACTCATCCGCGTACGTGCAACCTGCGCGCTGCCGTTCACGGACAAGCCGAGTTGGGCCGCCGCCAACCGGGCTGACTGCTCGGCGTTCTGCACGCGACTTTGTGCCAAGGCGAGATCGGGCGACTTCTGCATCGCGCGATCGATCAGATTGTTCAGCTGCGGATCGTCGTACTGGCGCCACCAGTCGCTGCTGGGCCAGCCGGCGCGGACGGGTGTTTGGAGTCCGGCCAGTGGCGCCTCATCGCGCAGCGTTGGTGCATCCATCTTGGCCGGTGCGCGTGCACAGCCGGCGAGTATCAACACGATCGCGGCGGCAAGCACGGCGTGACGGCAGCGCGGGGCATGCTTCATCAGGGTTTCCTTCATGACGGGCGGCTTTCGTTCAACTGGTCGAGATTGCCTGCCAGTTTGCGCAACAGACGGTCGAGATGGCGTTTGTCAGTGTTGCTGAAGCCGGCAAACAAGCTGGTGAGGCGCGGGAACATCGGCGGCAGCATTTTCTGCACCATGCGTCGCCCGCTGGGCGTGATGCGTATCAACACCTGGCGGCGATCGCTCGCGTTGGCGGCACGAACGATCAGTCCGCGTTTGACCAGCGCGTTGCCGATGCGAGTCATGTTGGTCGCGCCCTGATTGGTGTATTCGCAGAGTTCGCCGGGAGTCGAGGTGCCGTCGGGGCGGCTGTAAAGAATCATCAGCGTGAGGAATTCGCTGTGATTCAGCTTGTTGGGCTTCAATTCCGACTCGAGCTCTTCCTCGATGTCCCTGCCCAGCATCAGCATCAAGCGGCACAGGCGCGCCTCGACTGCGGGCATCTGCGGAATGATTCCGCTTACCCGTTCGATGCCTTCGTCCATCATCAGGATGCACTGCTTCAGCGGCGCCATTTCACTGACTCATATTTCACCAGTGAAGTAAAATATCAGCAGGCTGCGGACGGGCGCAAGTCTTTCATGCCGCTCAGAATCAGGTGATGGCAAACAGCCTGCGGGTGTTGCCTCGTGTTTCGCGGGCGACATGTTCGATGGACTCGCCGCGCAGCGAAGCCACACACGGCAGGATGTCCAGCAGCACTCGAACGGGTTCGTTGCGTTCGCCGCGGTGGGCTGAGTCGGGCTGGTCGGGCGCGTCGCTTTCCAGCAGCAGGAATTCCAGCGGCATGCCCGCCACGATGCGACGCAGCCGCTGTGCTCGCTCGTAGGTCACCGGTCCCCCGATGCCGAGATGGAAGCCCATTTCCCAAAGCTGGCGGGCCTGCTGTTCGCTACCGGAAAAGCTGTGTACGACGCCGCGCAATCCGGCGTGGCGGCGCAGGGTGTGAATCACTTCCTCCAGCGCCTTGCGAGCATGCACGATCACCGGCAGGTCATGTTCACGGGCCAGCTCCAGTTGGCGTGCAAAGTATTGGCGTTGCACCTCGGCGTCCAGGTCATCTCGGTGGAAGTCGAGTCCGATCTCCCCGATCGCCACCGGTCTTTGGCTGATCAGCAATGAAGACAGTGCCTGCACATTCGCAGGCTCATGATGGCTCAGGAAAACCGGATGGAGCCCCCATGCCGGATGCAAGGCCGAATGGCGTTTGCACAACAAGTCAATGATGGGCCAGCTGGCGGCATCGACCGATGGCACGACCATGGTATCCACGCCGGCTGCCAGGGCAAGGGCAATGACTTGGTCACGATCGACATCGAAGGCGGGGTCATTGAGATGTACGTGGCTGTCGGCGACTTTGGGCATGGTTGATTTTCGTGTCGTAGCCGAGAGATCTGCGAAGTCGACGTGAAGATAATGCATCGGGAGTGAGCTAACTGCGATTCAGTTGAAGCAAGGTTCAATGAACGCGCATGTTATTGCGTATACACCCGCTGGCACAGTCATCGAAACAAAACAGAGGAGAGGTTGTTATGAAAAGGTTGACGATCAATGTTCTCAATATAGCCATTGCTGCGGTATTGGCGACAGGCGTTTCCGCATGCAACCGCAACGCTGACGCGGGCGTTTCGAATGTCGCCGCTGACGCGGGCGCCGCGGCCGCCAACACGGACGCCGGCGTGAAGTACGCAAGGGTGGTCAGCGTCAACCCGGTTCGTTCCAGCGTGAACAATCCCAAGCAGGTCTGTCACGACGAGACCGTCACTCACACTGCGCCGCCGAAGGATGAGCATCGCATTGCCGGCACCGCCATTGGTGCGGTGGTCGGCGGTCTGGTAGGCAATCAGGTTGGCGGTGGCAAAGGCAAGACTCTTGCGACGGTGGCGGGTGCCGTCGGTGGTGGCTATGCCGGCAACCGCATCCAGGCCAGCAGGCAGCATGGTCAAGTGACTTCAACGGTCGAGCGCAAGTGCGAAACCGTCAACAACAGCAGCACGAAAATCGTGGGTTACGACGTGCGTTATGAATACAACGGCGTCACTCGTACCGTGCGCATGGATCACGACCCTGGCGATCGCGTGCAGGTTCAGGAAGGCGTCACCGCTGTATCCGACGCTCGCTGAAATCCCCTATCCCCCGAAAAAGGAACTGACTCAATGAATGCACTGACCAGCAAACTTGCATTGGCCGCGGCACTTACCAGCGGCCTCGCCTTGGCCGGTTGCGCCACGGGACCGTATGGCAACAACGGCGGATACAACGGTGGCTATCAGTCGCAGCAGGGCAATTACGGCAGCAATGCTCGTTGCCAGTCTTGTGGCGTGGTGCAGGAAGTGCAGCAGGTCTACACCGACGGCAGTAGCGGCAATGGTGGCACCCTGGGTGCCATCATCGGCGCTGTTGCCGGCGGCGTGCTTGGCAATCAGGTGGGCAAGGGTGATGGCCGCAAGGCTGCCACGGTGGCAGGTGCCGTCGCTGGTGGCGTGGTGGGTAACCAGGTCGGCAAGCGCAATGGAGGCAGTGATGTGGCTTTCCGCATCGTCGTTCGGCTGGACAACGGACAGTACGCCACTGTGACGCAGCGGGAAAATCCTGGTGTGCGCAATGGCGACTATGTCGAAGTCCGAGGCGATCACGTCTACGCTCGCTGATCGGTCATGTTTTGAATGGACGTCCGGACGTCCAAATGAAAAGGCCCTCGAAAGAGGGCCTTTTTTGCTATCTTGTTGTTGTTGACGTTTCTGCGCTCAGTTCACGGCGTAGAACGAGTGTTCGCCGATCGTGACGCTGGGTCGGTTGTGCGACCAGGTGGGCGAGATGGCGGTTGTTGCGAAATGATCTGCGCGAGGTACCAGCATGCGACGTTGCGCAACCGGCAATTGCCAATTGTGAAGCGACGTACCCGCCACCTTCCATGCCTTGCTGAAAGCTTCGAGGTTGGTGATCTCGAACGATCCGGGCGTGGTGGTGGTGGCGAACTGGTGAGGGGACGTCACGACCTTGCAGACGGTTTCGCCCCAGCGTCCGCGATCGCGGCGACGCAAGGCCACTTCCGCCACGGCAAGCTGGCCGTTGACGGGTTCACTGCGTGCTTCGAGATACACCGTGGTGGCCAGGCAAGCCTGGTCGGCGACGGGTTGCGGCATCAAGGTAGTCAGCCACAACAGCATGGAAAGTTTCATGTTCTGCCTCCAGCGTGCTGTACACAGGAAGCAGAAGCAGCTTCATGTGCCGTTGCGGTGGACGGGCGGGCAGGCCGTTCCACCTGGATCTGTCGTCATGGCCGAAACTTGTGGACATGGCGCTTTGCCACGGGATTGTGGCGGTCGAGCGACCGTCAGGTCGTTCGGGGGATTTGGTTCTGGTCGGGCCTTGCGCGGCGTTCTTGGCCGTATTGCCTGCGACTGGGCGCACTCGTTGGTTGCGAGGCGTTGTTTCATCCGGCGGTATGGCTGCCGGGTCGCGCCGATTCGGAATTCATCCGGTTCGTCGCGTAAATCGACACCCTCGTGTTCCGGGCGCCGCGATATTCGATCGGCGGAGCCTAGTGGCCGAACGGGCCGCTGGCAAGTGCCGGGGGGTTCAAGTTTAGCCGACGCTCACATTTGGTCGACACGTACCATTCTGAAAATCGTGAAGGGATGGACTGATGTTTCAAGCGGGCCAGGACGAGATGATGCTCAGGGCGATGTTGTCGTTGAACAACACCATGGAACCTTCCTTTGCGGCTGTCGCCACATCATCACGCAATATGACCAGAGCTTCGACGGACGCGTTCGTGATGAGCACGTCGAGCACGCAACCAGCCTCTTCATCATGGGTGCGCAGTGCGTCGCCAGCTTGGGCGGGTTGCGACAATGTGACGCGATGCAAATGTCGCTTGTGTCCGTTGCGGAAATGCATGCGTGCGACGATTTCCTGACCGGGATAGCAACCCTTGTCGACAACCACTGCCTGCAGGCGTTGCAGAGACAAGGCAGGCGGCAAGAATTCGCCGAGGCACGCGTCCGCCAGCCATGGCCAGCCATTGCACAGTTCTGGCGTGCGCCACGCGTCGTCAACGGACCCGCGCGTGACAAGCAGGCTGTGCGATTCGCAGCCCAGTAGCAGCGTGTCGTCGTCCCTGGCATCAGGCACCTCTGTCGTCACTGCTCCGAATGGAAGCGCGGGCCCGGTAGCCAGGCCGCGCGGGGGAAGGGCGTTGATCCGTACTTTTGAGCGAAACACGAAGCGACGCAGCGCCTCGACGATCGATGCGGCGCTGCCGCCACGCAGCAGCAGCAGATAACGGTCCTCCGCGAGTCGCGCAAGATGGAACAGCGCCAGCACGCGTCCCTTGGGATCCAGCCATGCACTGAATTGCCATTGGCGAACCGCAAGCGAGGAGGCCGCGCTGCTGAATTGTGCGTGTGCAAAGGCCGAGGCATCAGGGCCTTCGATCAGCAGGGTTTCGGCGGGAAGTGATATCGTCATGAGGCAGCATGAATGGGGGTGAAGGTGTCGGGACACAAGTACATGGATCAAGGATGCACCCGCTCCACGCGGGCTCGCATGGTTGTACTGCACTGCCGCAAGTATTAACCTTTATCGGCTTACCAAAACCATGTCCAATACCACTTCTCACGCCGAAACCCATCCTGCATCCGTTCCGACGGAGGCCTCTGACGTGCCTGCGGCTACGCCATCGGAAAAGGATTCGTCGGAACGAGCGGCCCCCGATCCCACGCGTTACGGTGACTGGGAAAAGAATGGACGCTGCATCGACTTCTGAACGTTCGCGCCGGCGCTCGTCGCCGTCGTGCAAGGGTCAGGGCAGAGGCGGCATGGACATCAGCGATTCCACACAGGATAGCCGCCATGGCAGACACGCAACGACCGCTCTCACCCCACCTGGGCATCTACAAGAGACAGGTGCAGATGATGACCTCCATCACCCACCGTGCCACCGGCATCGCGCTGGCGGTGGGCACCCTGGTGGTGGTTTGTGGCCTGATGCATCTGGCCACGGGTGAGGAGAGCTTCAACCATTTCAAGAGCATCATCGGCAGCCCGATCGGCATGATTCTGATGCTGGGTTGGAGCTGGGCGCTTTTCTATCATCTGTGCAACGGCATCCGGCATCTGGTGCAGGACGCCGGCGTGGGCTACTCGATTCCCCAGTTCGTGCGTTCCAGCTGGCTGTCGATCATCGGCAGCCTGGTGCTGACGGTGATCGTGTGGGCTTATGTATTGACGGCCGGAGGTGCGGCATGAGCGCCAAGAATGTCGTCGTGAAGGATCGACGCAACCCGTTGAAGATCGCCCGCGGCCTTGGCTCGGCGCAGTCTGGCGTCGAGCACTGGTGGACACAGCGCGTCACCGCCGCCGCACTGGTGCTGCTCGGCATCTGGTTTGTGGTCACCGTGCTGTGTCTGCTGCATGCGGACTACGCCACCGCTCGCGCCACCGTGGCCAAACCGTGGAACGCGCTGCTGCTGATCGCCTTCGTGGTCACCATGTTCTGGCATGCCGTGCTTGGCCTGCAGGTGGTCATCGAGGATTACGTGCATACCCGCTGGAAGGAAGTCATCCTGATGGTGGCGATCAAGTTCCTCGCGGTGCTGGGCGCTCTGGCTGGTGTACTGACCGTGTTGCGCATTGCGCTGACCCCATAAGACAAGACGCGAGGCCAGAGTTCATGGAAAGCTACAAGATTCAGCAACACCTGTATGACGTGATCGTGGTCGGCGCTGGCGGTGCCGGGCTGCGGGCCACCTTCGGTCTGGCCGAAAAGGGCCTCAAGGCCGCGTGCATCACCAAGGTCTTCCCGACGCGTTCGCATACCGTGGCTGCGCAGGGCGGCATCTCAGCCGCGCTCGGCAACATGGGCGAGGATGACTGGCGCTTCCATTTCTACGACACCGTAAAGGGTTCCGACTGGCTCGGTGACCAGGACGCGATCGAGTACATGTGCCGCGAGGCGATCCCTTCGATCATCGAGCTGGAACATTACGGCGTGCCGTTCTCGCGCACCGAGGAAGGCAAGATCTATCAGCGTCCGTTCGGCGGCATGACCACGCATTACGGCAAGGGCACCGCGCAGCGTACCTGCGCCGCGGCCGACCGTACGGGTCACGCGATCCTGCACACGCTCTACCAGCAGGCGCTGGCGCATGACGCCACGTTCTTCATCGAATATTTCGCGATCGACCTGATCTTCGACGCCGAGGGCAACTGCCGCGGCGTGCTCGCCCTGGACATGAACGAGGGCACCCTGCATTTCTTCCGCGGTCACGCGGTGGTGATGGCCACTGGTGGCTACGGTCGCGCCTATTTCAGCGCCACTTCGGCGCATACGTGCACCGGCGACGGCGGCGGCATGGTGTTGCGCGCCGGCCTGGCGTTGCAGGACATGGAGTTCGTGCAGTTCCATCCCACCGGCATCTACGGTGCCGGCTGCCTGATCACCGAAGGCGTGCGCGGCGAAGGTGGTTATCTCACCAACTCCGAGGGCGAGCGCTTCATGGAGCGCTATGCGCCCAGCGCGAAGGACCTCGCCTCGCGTGACGTGGTCAGCCGCGCGATGACGCTGGAGATCCGCGAAGGTCGCGGCGTCGGCGAGCATAAGGACCACATCTTCATCAACCTGATGCACCTGGGTCCGGACGTGATTCACGAGCGTCTGCCGGGCATCGCCGAGTCGGCGCGCATCTTCGCTGGCGTGGACGTGACCAAGCAGCCGATCCCGGTCATTCCGACCGTGCACTACAACATGGGCGGCATTCCCACCAACTACCACGGCGAAGTTGTGCAGAAGCGTGGTGATGACGTCGATGCGGTGGTACCGGGGCTGTTCGCGATCGGCGAGGCAGCTTGCGTGTCCGTGCATGGCGCCAATCGTCTGGGCTCCAACTCGCTGCTCGATCTGGTGGTCTTCGGTCGCGCCGTGGCGCATCGCTGCGCCGAGCTGATCAAGCCGGAGACGCCGCACAGGGACCTGCCGGCCAATGTGCTGGACAAGGCGCTGGCGCGCTTCGATGGTCTGCGCAACGCCAACGGCAGCAAGCCGACCGCGCAGATCCGACTGGAAATGCAGCGCACCATGCAGAGCGATGCGGCGGTGTTCCGCACCGGCAAGACCTTGAAGGAAGGCTGCGAGAAGATCTCCGCCGTGCGTGACTCGTTCAAGGATGTGCGCGTCAGCGACCGTTCGCTGGTGTGGAACTCCGACCTGATCGAGACGCTGGAGCTGGCCAACCTGCTGGATCAGGCGGTTGCCACCATGTACGGCGCCGAGCAGCGCCAGGAAAGCCGAGGTGGCCATGCACGCGAGGATTTCCCCGAGCGCGACGACGTCAACTGGATGAAGCACACCCTGGCGTGGGTCGACGAGGCGGGCAAGCCGCGCTTCGATTACCGTCCCGTGCACATGAATCCGATGACCGACGAGGTCAAGGCCGTACCGCCGGCGAAGCGCGTTTACTGATTCCGCGAGGCGGCTTCGGTCGCATCGCGGCATGGACATCATCAAGTTGCACGGTCGGGGCGCAAGCCCCCGTGCAGAAAGTCGAAGGGTTCAGCACATGGCAGAGTTTTCGCTCCCCAAGAATTCCAAGATCCAGCCGGGCAAGCACTATCCGGCCAAGGATGCGAAGAAGCCCCGTACCTTCCGCATCTATCGCTGGTCACCCGATGACGGGCAGAATCCGCGCATCGACACCTACGAGGTCGACATGGCGTCGTGCGGGCCGATGGTTCTGGACGCACTGCTGAAGATCAAGAACGAGATCGATCCCACGCTGACGTTGCGTCGCTCCTGTCGCGAGGGCATCTGCGGTTCCTGCGCGATGAACATCGACGGCACCAATACGCTGGCCTGCATCTGCGCGGTCGACAGCGTTGCCACGGGCGACGTGAAGATCTACCCGCTGCCGCACATGCCGGTGGTGAAGGATCTGATTCCCGACCTGACGCACTTCTACGCGCAATTCGCGTCGATCAAGCCGTGGATCCGCACGCAAAGCACAGCTCCGGATCGCGAGCGGCTGCAATCGCCGGAAGAGCGCAAGAAGCTCGACGGCCTGTACGAGTGCATTCTGTGCGCTTGCTGCTCCACCAGTTGCCCGAGCTACTGGTGGAATGGTGACAAATATCTCGGCCCGGCGATCCTGCTGCAGGCCTATCGCTGGATCGTCGACAGCCGTGACGAAGCCACCGGCGAACGCCTGGACGATCTGGAAGACCCGTTCAAACTGTATCGCTGCCACACCATCATGAACTGCACGCGCACCTGCCCGAAGGGTCTGAATCCGGCCAAGGCGATCGCGGAGATCAAGAAGCTGATGGTGGAGCGGCGTTCGGCCTGATGCGCCGACATCGTTTTGCCGCGACAGGCCGCCATGTGCGGCCTGTCGCGTTTAGGCGCACAAGTTACACTTTCACGGTCAAGGCTACGGTCGAGTCAATGATGGATGAATCCCGTCTCAAGCGTCTGCGCTGGCGCACCCGCCGCGGCACCCGCGAGCTCGACGCCCTGTTCGGCGGCTGGCTGGACGAACGTTTTGCCGATGCCAACGAAGCGCAGCAACAGGCTTTCGATGAACTGCTCGATGTGCAGGACCCGGACCTGTGGGACTGGGTGATGGGCCACGCGCGGCCTGGGCGGGCGGACTGGCAGGTGATCATCGATGACATCCGCGCCCGCCATCGGCTTTGAATACCGGCCATCGCCGTTCCTGCGCGGCGCGCTGATCCTGCTTGCCGCGCTGGCCTTGCTGGCGACTCTGTCGAGCATGATCCCGTGGTGGTCGAAAGTGTTGCTGGGCGCGTTGGTGCTGTCGGCGACATCGATGGCGCTGCGCCGTCTGGCCGCCGGAGCCGTCGCGGCGGCTGGGTGGAGCGCGGACCAGGCCTGGACCTTGCGGCTGCGCAATCACGAAGATGTTCCCGCGACGCTGGGCTCGTTTCGGGTGCTCGGCGGTTTCATCCTGCTGCGGCTGTGCACCGACGAGCAGGGCGTCCAGGTACTGGTGCTGGGTCCGGACAACAGCGATGCGGACATTCGCCGCCGCCTGCGCATGCGGCTGGCCACGATCCAGCCGGGCGAGGCAGTGCCGCGACTCTGACAGTGCGGCAACTTCCGGCGGTCAGCAGGGTCTGATCGAATACCTGATAATGAACGACCGGGCGGCCTGCCCAGCGATCCCACAAGCGACCCGCCCATGTTCCGACCGTTAGAACTTTTCATCGGCCTGCGTTACACCCGCGCCAAGCGGCGCAACCAGTTCATCTCGTTCATCTCCACCGTATCAATCGTGTGCATCGCGGTCAGCGTGATCGCGCTGATCACGGTGATGTCGGTGATGAACGGATTCGACTATCAGATGCGTTCGCGCATTCTGGGTGCGGTGTCGCATGCCACCGTCTCCGGCATTGGCGAAAGCGTGCAGGACCTGCCTCGCGCGCTGAAGGTCGCGGAAGCCAACCCGCATGTACTCGGCGCGGCACCCTATGTCGAAAGCGAGGCCATGCTCCTGGCGCGGCGCTCCAGCGGCGCAGTGGTGCGCGGCATTGATCCGGCGCAGGAATCGAAAGTGGTCGATATCGGCAAGCACATGCTCGAAGGCAAGCTCAGTGAGCTGACGCCGGGAAGCTGGAACATCGTGCTGGGACGCGAGCTGGCGATGACCCTGGGCGTCGGGGTCGGTGATCGCGTCACCATGGCAGTGCAGCAGTTGCGCGCCACGCCGATGGGCAGCGTGCCGCGCATGCGCAGTTTCCATGTGGTCGGTACGTTCGCGCTGGGCATGGAGCAATTCGACTCAGGCCTGGCGCTGGTCAACATGGGCGATGCCGAGAAGCTCAACGACCTGAGCGGCCCGACCGGCATCCGCCTGAAGCTCGACGATCTCTTCAACGCGCGTCCGGTCGCGCGCGAACTGGCCGACCAGTTGGGCCAGGTGTACCGTGTGCAAACCTGGATGGACACCAACGCAAATCTGTTCGCCGCGCTGTCGATGGAAAAGATGGTGATGTTCATCATCCTGTCGCTGATCATCCTGGTGGCGGTGATCAACCTGGTTTCGATGCTGATGATGCTGGTCACCGACAAGCAGGCCGACATCGCCATCCTGCGCACGCTCGGCGCGACGCCGCGCAGCATCATGGGCATGTTCATGGTGCAGGGCGTGCTGGTGGGCTTCGTCGGTATCGCTTTCGGCGTCGGCTTCGGCTCACTGCTGTCGTGGAAGCTGCCCGGCATCATCAAGTGGATCGAACATACTTTCCATGTGACGTTCCTGTCGCCGGACGTCTACTACATCAGCGAAGTGCCAAGCCGGCTGGACTGGCATGACGTGGGCTGGACGGCCTTGTTGACGTTCGCCTTTTCGCTGCTGGCTACCCTTTACCCCGCGTGGCGCGCTTCGCGCACGCAGCCGGCACAGGCGCTGCGTTATGAATAAGACCGTCATGAACGACAAGAGCGAAAACGTGCTGCGCGCCACTGGCGTAGCCAAGATTTATGCCGAAGGCGGCTTGCGTACCGACGTGCTCGGCGACGTCAGCTTCACCCTGAAGCGCGGCCAGACCATGGCGATCGTGGGTGCCTCGGGCTCGGGCAAGAGCACGCTGCTGCACATCATCGGCGGGCTGGACACGCTGACCGCCGGCGAGGTGGAGGTCGATGGCCGGGTGCTGTCGACACTGTCCGACGCCGAACGCGGCCGCGTGCGCAATCGCTCGCTCGGTTTCATCTACCAGTTCCATCATTTGCTACCGGAATTCACGGCGCTGGAAAACGTGTGCATGCCGCTGCTGATCCGGGGCACGGCGATCGCGCAGGCCGAGCGTGAGGCAGCGGTGCTGCTCGATCGCGTTGGCTTGGGCGGGCGCGCGCACCACAAGCCGTCCGAACTGTCCGGCGGCGAGCGCCAGCGGTGCGCGGTAGCGCGTGCGCTGGTCACGAAGCCTGCCTGCGTGCTGGGCGATGAGCCCACCGGCAACCTGGACGAGGCCAATGCGGCGCAAGTCTACGAGCTGATGCTGGAGCTCAACCGCGAGATCGGCACCAGTTTCGTGCTGGTCACCCACGACCCGCGCCTCGCCGCGAAGATGGACCGCACCCTCGTGTTGCACAACGGCAGCCTGCAGGAAGCTCCGCGCGGTTGAGCCTGCCCTTGCTGCAGGGCGCGCGTTGGGGCAGTCTTTTCCGGCGCGCGCCTACACGTTTTTCATCTTCGCCGCCGAGCTCTCCGCGCTAGGCTCGAATCCTTCCAGGAAGGAACGGGGCGGGGCATGGGGCGACTCACGGCGATCAGCGCGGCGCTGGCCTTGTTGCTTGGCGTGCTGGTGGTGCAATGGCTGCCGCAACTTCCGTCGCGCGGGTGGTTGGCGCTTTCGCTGCCAATGTTGATCGTGCTGGCCTGGCGTTGTCCGCGCTGGCGCTGGCTGGCCTGCCTGCTGTTCGGCATGACATGGGCCGCCTGGCATGGCGGCATGGCGATGGAGGCGCGCCTGCCTCGGGCGCTCGAGGGCGTCGACCTTGCGGTGACCGGCACGATAGCGGACCTGCCACTGGCCCATCCCGATGCCAGCCGTTTCACCTTGCGCGTCGAGCGCACCACGCTGGATGGCCAGCCGGTCGCGTTGCGTGGCCGGGTTACCGTGTCCTGGTATGACGATGCGCCGCCGCTGCGGCCGTGTTCGCGCTGGCGGCTCACCCTGCGCCTGAAGCGGCCGCGTGGATTGATGGATCCCGGAGCTGCCGACAGCGAGCGTTCCGCCCTGGAGCGACGCATCGTGGCGACCGGTTACGTGCGCGATGATCCGGACAACAAGTTGCTGGACGGCCCACAAGTAGGCCGGCGCTGGTGTATCAATGTGGTTCGCGATGCAGTCGCGCGCGGCATCGCCGAGCGGGTCGATGACCACCACGATGCCACGTTGCTGCAGGCCTTCGCGGTGGGCGATACGCGCGGCTTGCGGCAGCAGGACTGGGCGGTGGCACGCGCCAATGGCGTATCGCACTTGATCGCGATCTCCGGTTTCCATGTCGGCGTGGCTGCGGTGTTCGGCATCTGGCTGGCGCTCTTGCTCTATGCGCTCTGGCCGGGCCTGGGCCTGCATGTGCCGCGCCCGCAAGCGCAGGCTGCGGCGGCTCTGCTGGTGGCGGGAATCTACAGCGCATTGGCCGGCTTCGGCCTGCCGACGGTGCGCACCTTGCTGATGATTGCGGTGGTGGCATTGGCTCGGTGCAGCCGGCGAGGCAGCAGTGGTGCGCAGTCCCTGGCGCTGGCAATGATCGCCATCCTGCTGGTTGATCCGCTGGCGGTACTGGCGGCCGGCTTCTGGTTGTCCTTCGTCGGCGTGGGCTTTTTGATGCTGTGCCTGCAAGCGCGAGGACGTGGCCTGCGAGCGTTTCTGCACGAACTGTCGGCGGGCCAGTTGGTGATGACGGTGGCCTTGCTGCCGCTGACCATGTGGTTCTTTGGCCAGGCCTCGCTGGTTGGTGCACTGTCGAATCTGGTCGCGGTGCCTCTGGTCAGTTTCGTGATCGTGCCGGGTGCATTGTTCGGCATGCTGATGTTGGCACTGTGCCCGCCGCTGGCCGCACCGGTGTTGTGGCTGGCTGCGCGAATCGCGCATGCGCAGTGGTGGCTGCTGGAACAAATGGCGACCTGGCCGGGCGCGCACTGGTACCTGCCGGCGGTGCAGCCGTACGCCTTGCTGCTGGCGGTGCTGGGCGCGCTGTGGTTGTTCATGCCCCGTGGCGTGCCATTGCGCTGGTTGGGTCTGTTGTTGTTCCTGCCGTTGCTGCGGCCACCGTTGTCGTCGCCGGCGGAAGGCGCGTTCCAGATGTGGGCGCTGGATGTCGGGCAGGGTCTGTCGGTTTTGCTGCGTACGCGCGATCACGTGCTGGTCTACGACGCGGGTGCCCGTTATCCGTCGGGGTTCGACCTGGGCGAGGCGGCCGTATTGCCCTCAATGCATGCACTTGGCATTACCAGACTGGATATGCTGATGATCAGTCATGGCGACAATGACCACGCCGGCGGTGCCCAGACGGTTGCGGAGGCGTTCCCGCAAGCCACTCGCTACGCGGGCGAGCCGACGCGCATGCGCGTGCCGATGCAGCAATGTGCGGTCGGTCAGGCATGGACCTGGAACGGTGTGCATTTTCGCGTGTTGAGTCCGACCCGGGACGGAGGCGGCCGCGACAACGACAGCTCCTGTGTGCTGCTGGTGGAGGGCAGGTCCGGCCGGCTGCTGCTGACCGGTGACATCAGTTCCGCGGTGGAGCCGCGGGTGGCAGCAGCGCTGGGCAGCGGTCCGCCAACAGTGCTGCTGGTGCCGCATCACGGCAGCAAGACCTCATCCAGCGCCGACTTCATTGCTGCCACAAGGCCTTCCATCGCTATCGTTTCGGCGGGTTGGCACAACCGTTTCGGTCATCCGAAGCCGGAGATTGTCGCGCGATACGCCGCCGCCAACGTGCCGTTGCTCAACACGGCGGTGGAAGGTGCCATGGCGCTGGATTTTCCGGAGAACGCCGCGCCACGCCGCCAGCCGGGCTGGCGTCTGCAACACTCGCGTTACTGGCGCGAGTGAGGAATGCCACGCTTGCCGCAGTACGACCGGGTCAGACTGCTATCATGCGCGCTTCCTGTCAGGTCGCATATTGGGGTCGAAAAGTGCTGGAAATTCTGATGGCTGGCGGTTGGGCGATGGTGCCCATCCTGATCTGCTCGGCGGTCGCTCTGGCGATCGTGCTGGAACGTTGCTGGACGCTGCGCCGCAAATCCGTGCTGCCGCCCGGCCTGGGTGAGGAAGTGCGCCAGTGGGCGCGCGCGGGGCAGCTCGACCCGAAGCATCTCGACACGCTGGCCAGCGGCTCGCCGCTGGGCGAACTGCTGGCCGCAGCGCTGGCCGTGCGCCGGCAGCCGCGCGAGATCATCAAGGAGCGCATCGAGGACACCGGGCGACATGTCGTGCACCGGATGGAGCGTTACCTCAATACGCTGGGCACGATCGCGCTGATCGGGCCGCTGCTGGGTCTGTTTGGCACCGTGATCGGCCTGATCCGCATGTTCATGGAAGTGATGGCCGGCGGCATTGGCGACCCGGCCAAGATGGCTGGTGGCATCGGCGAGGCATTGATCTGCACGGCCTCGGGCCTCACCGTGGCCATTCCGGCGTACGTGTTGCACCGTTACTTCCGTTCACGCGTGGCCGGTTATTGCGTGGACATGGAAAAGCAGGCGACCGCCTTGCTCGACGAGCTGACGCTCACGCCGGCCAACGCCGCCAACGCCGCCAGCGCGGCCAGCGCGGCCAGCGTGCCCGCACGACCGCGCCGCGCGCCGGCGCCGACCGCGCCCGGCGTGGGCTGAGCCCTACCGATGCGTATCAGTAACGACCGCCGGGGTGACGACTTCGAGATCAACGTGATTCCGTTGATCGACGTGTTGCTGACCCTGCTGATGTTCTTCGTGCTCACCAGCACCTTCATCCAGCATTCCCGCCTGCAGGTCACCTTGCCGCAGGCGAGCACGCAGGATCGCGACCTGAACACCCAGGCGCTGACGATCATGATCGACCACGATGGACGTTTCTTCGTGGGCAGCGATGAAGTGATGGGCGAAGGCATTGAGGCGCTGAAGCAGACCATTGCGCGCAATGCCGGCAACGACCGCGACCGGCCGGTGACGATCCGCGCCGACGCGATGACGCCGAACCAGAACGTGGTCACCGCGATGGATGCGCTGGGCCAGCTCGGCTTTACCCGGCTGTCGATCGCGACCACGCCGACCAAGCCGGCCGCAGCGCGGTGAGCAAGGGCAAGGTCAGCTTGTGGGACGCTGAAAGCCGGCGCGTCTATGGTCGACTGCTTGGCTACACGCGGCGCTATTGGGCGGTGGGCCTGGTGGCCCTGGTCGGCATGGCAGTGGACGGTGGCGGCTTGGCCGTGTTCACCAATTTGCTGCGACCGATGTTTGACGATCTGTTTCTCCACCAGGACCCGTATCTGATCTTCTGGATGCCGATCTGGATCATCGCGATCTTCGGCCTGCGTGGCATCGGTACGTTCGTCAGCAACTATGGCATTGCCTACATCGGGCGCAACATCGTGCAGTCGATCCAGCACGACGTGTTCGCGTCGTACCTGCGCCTGCCGGCGACCTTCTTCGGCCGCGAACCGTCGGGCCAGCAGATTTCGCGAATCACCTATACCAGCGAACAAGTGGCTTCGGCCTCGACCGACGCGGTGAAAGTGGCGGTGACCGAGGGCGTCACCGTGATCGGCATGTTCTACGTGATGCTGCACAACAGCGCTTATCTCACGTTGACCTTGTTGGTCATGATTCCGCCGATCGTGCTGATCGCTACCGTGGTCAGCAAGCGCTATCGCCTGATCAGCCGGCGCATCCAGGGCATGATGGGCTCAGTGACCGGTACGGTGGAGGAATCAGTAGGCGCGCATCGGGAAGTGCGCATCTACGGTGGCCAGCAACATGAGGCCGGGCGCTTCGACGCAGTGACCCACAGCGCGCGCCGATTGAACCTGAAGATCGCCGCGACCAGCGCGTTGTCCAGCACCGCGATCCAGACCGTCGCCGCCTTTGCGCTGGCGGCACTGGTGTTTCTGGGCACCCGGCCGGGCGTGATCGACCAGATCAGCTCGGGTGTGTTCATTGCGGTACTGACCGCGATGGGCGCGATGATGCCGTCACTGAAGCGTCTGACCCAGGTGCAGGCAAACATCCAGCGCGGCGTGTCGGCCGCCGAAGACCTGTTCAAAGTCATCGACCTGCCGCCGGAAGTGGACCAGGGCAAGCGCGAGTTGGCACGCACCCGCGGCGACCTGCATTTCGATGGCGTGCGCCTCACCTATCCAGGCAGCGATGACGAGGCGCTGCGTGGGGTCGACCTGGTGTGTGCACCAGGCACGGTAACGGCCCTGGTCGGCCGTTCCGGTAGTGGCAAGAGCAGCCTGGTCAGTCTGCTGCCGAGGTTCTACGAACCCAGCAGCGGGCGCATCGTGCTTGATGGTGCGAACTACGAGGAATACACACTGGCCTCGTTGCGTCGGCAGATCGCCTGGGTCGGCCAGAGCGTGGTGTTGTTCGACGATACCGTGGCCAACAACATCGCCTATGGCGAACTGGCCGGTGCCAGCGAGGCCGACATTGTCGCCGCCGCGGAAGCAGCCAATGCGATGGAATTCATCGCGCGCCTGCCGCAGGGCATCCACACCCGCATCGGGCAGAGTGGCAACACGCTTTCCGGCGGCCAGCGCCAGCGCATCGCGATTGCCCGCGCCATTCTCAAGAACGCGCCGATCCTGGTGCTGGACGAAGCCACCAGCGCGCTCGATACCGAATCGGAGCAGCTGATCCAGCAGGCTCTGCAGCGGCTGATGCGCGATCGCACCACCCTGGTGATCGCCCATCGTCTGTCCACCGTCGAAGGCGCGGACCAGATCGCGGTGATGGATCAGGGACGCATCATCGAGCGTGGCAAGCATGCCGAGCTGATCGAGCTCAACGGCCAATACGCGGCGCTGCATCGCATGCAGTTCCACGACCATGCGGTCGAACAGGCTGGCGACTGAGGAGCGGGCATGGCGCTGATCGATACGCTCGAATCAGCCTGGTACGGCAACGGTCGCGCACCGTGGTGGGCGGCCCCGCTGGCTGGTTTGTACGGGGCTGCCATGCGGCTGCGGGCATTACTGTTTCGACGCGGTATGTTGCGCAGCGTGCGACTGCCCGCGCCCGTCGTGGTGATCGGCAACCTGACGGTCGGCGGGACGGGCAAGACGCCGCTGACGATGGCTGTGGTCGAGGCACTGCGTGAGCGGGGACTTCGCCCGGGTGTGGTCAGCCGCGGCTATGGCGGCACGCAGCGCGAGCCGATCCTGCTTGGTGATGCGCCCGATCCGGCCCGGGTGGGCGACGAGCCCTGCCTGATCCATGCCGGCGGCGTGCCGGTCGCGGTGGGGCGGGATCGACCCGCCGCGGCCCGGCTGTTGCTTGATGCCGGCTGCAATGTCGTGATCGCCGACGACGGGCTGCAGCACTATCGACTGGCGCGCGATGTGGAAATCTGCGTGATCGATGGCGTGCGTCGTTTCGGCAATCGACGTTTGCTGCCCGCCGGCCCATTGCGCGAACCGATCGAGCGGCTGCAGCGCGTTGACTTGCGCGTGTGCAATGGCGGTACCGTCGAGCCCGGTGAGTATCCGATGCAGCTGCACGGTGGCGAGGTGGTCGGCTTGCGGGACGGACATCGCCAGCCGCTGGCGGCATTTCGTGGTCAGCGCGTCCATGCCGTGGCGGCGATCGGCCATCCGCGGCGATTCTTCGACAGCTTGCGCGAGGCGGGAATCGAGGTGCTTGAGCACCCGTTTGCCGATCACCACGCTTTCCTTCCGGAGGACCTGGCATTCGCTGACGCTTTGCCGGTACTGATGACCGACAAGGACGCCGTCAAATGCACCGGATTTGCCCGGCCGGGCTGGTTCCGTGTGCCGGTACGCGGTCAGTTGCCGGCAGCGTTCTTTGACACGCTTACCGCACGGGTCGAGGCAGCGCTACACCGGCATTGATTCGCCGGCTATCCACAGTTCGCGCAGCAGCTGTCCACTGATCCAGTAACAAAGTTCCGCCGGCTGCTTCGCATGCCACACCGCCAAGTCGGCGCGCTGACCTGGCGCAAGCGTGCCTCGGTCATGCAGTCCGAGCGCGCGCGCCGCGTTCACGGTGACGCCGCGTAGCGCTTCTTCCGGGGTCATGCGGAACAAGGTGCAAGCCATGCCGGCGGCCATGCGCAGCGACAGCAAGGGCGACGTACCCGGGTTGCAATCGGTGGCAATGGCAATCGGTACGCGATGATCACGCAGTGCTGTCAGCGGCGGCAGCTTCGTTTCGCGCAGGGCATAGAACGCGCCGGGCAGCAGCACGGCGACCGTGCCGGCGGCGGCCATCGCACGCACGCCAGCGTCGCTGAGGTACTCCAGATGATCCGCGGACAGTCCACCGTATTCCGCCACCAGTGCGGCCCCGTCCAGATCGGACAGTTGCTCGGCGTGCAGCTTTGCCGGCAGGCCGAGTTGCCTTGCGCGCTCGAACACCCGGCGGGTTTCCTCGCGGCTGAAACCGATACCCTCGCAGAACGCGTCGACAGCATCCACCAGGCCTTCGGCCGCCAGCGCCGGGAGCATGTCGTCACAAACCAGGGCCACATACTCGTCGCGTCGCTCCCGGTATTCCGGTGGCAACGCGTGCAAGCCGAGAAAGGTGGTGCGTACGTTGATGCCCAGTTCGCGGCCGATCCTGCGAGCAACGCGCAGCATGCGTCGTTCGCTGTCCAGTTCGAGCCCGTAGCCGGACTTGATCTCCATCGTGGTCACGCCGTCGGCCCGCAGCGCACGGGCGCGGGGGAGTGACTGGGCGAGCAGTTGCTCTTCGCTGGCAGCCCGAGTCGCCTTGACGCTGGACGCGATGCCGCCGCCGGCGCGGGCAATCTCCTCGTAACTGACACCATTCAGGCGCAGGTCGAATTCGTGGGCGCGATCGCCACCGAACACCAGATGGGTGTGGCAATCGATCAAGCCGGGCGTCACCAGCGCACCATCGAGCGAATGCACCGTCTCGGCCAGCAAGGTGGGCTCACCGGGCAGGTCGTTCATGCGTCCAAGCCAGGCGATGCGACCGTTCTGCATCGCGAGCGCGGCGTGTTCAATCAAGCCGTACGGCGCATTACCCGCGAATGTCGCGAGCGTCGCGTTGATCAGCAAGGTGTCCCAGTGGGGGTGACTCATGACGGCACTCTTCCGGCGAATTTCAGGGCTGCGATGGAGGCGACGGGTCAGCCGGTGCAGACGGTTCTTCGAACGCGGTGGTGCGGACTGCCGGGGGAATGGTTTCCGCCGACTCGTCGAGCGCATCTTCATTCAACTCGTACACCACATCCTGACTGGGGTGCTGGCTGGCTTGCTGGCGTTCAAAGTCCTGCACCATGCGTTCGGCGAAATCGCGATACACCGGCGTAGGGCAGAACAGCGACGCCGCGGCACGGGCGAGCAGGCAGGCCGCCATGATCGGGATCACCATGTCCTGGTTGTCGGTCAGTTCCATGGCGATCACCGCGGAGGTCAGCGGTGCGCCCGTGACGCCGGCGAGGTAGGCGCTCATGCCCAGCAACACTACGGCAGCTACTGGTGTATCCGGCAGGAAGTGGGCGATGTTCTGGCCCAGACCGGCACCGACGGCCAGCGCCGGCGAGAAGATGCCACCGGGGATGCCGGCCCAGTACGACACCACGTTCGCCAGCAGCTTGGCGATGCCGAACCCCTGGTCCGGCATGGTTGCCGCGCCCTGCACGATGGCCCGCGCCTGGTCGTAGCCGGTGCCGTAAACGGTGTTGTGCGTGCATACGCCAATCACGGCGAGCGCCAGGCCGCAGCCGCCGGCAAAAATCACCGGCCAGCGTGCGCGCAGGCGACCCACCTGGGCCAATGGCCCCGTTTTGCTGAGCAGGATGAGGCGCGCGAACAATCCGCCCAACAGGCCGCAGATCACGCCGGTCAACAGCACCGCCAGCCAGGCGTGGCCGAGCGGCAGGCTCGCCTCGACCTCGCCGAAATACGAGTAATTGCCCATGATGCCGAGCGAAACGACACCGCCGATGATGACGGCGGTCAGCAGCAAGCCGCTGAAACGGTGCTCGAAGGTGCCGGCCAGTTCCTCGATCGCGAACACCACACCGGCCAGTGGCGTGTTGAACGCTGCCGCGATGCCGGCGGCGCCGCCGGCCAGGATGAATCGCGAGGCGGCTTTCGGGTCAGTGAACCCGAAGCGCCGGCCAAGCCAGTGAAACAGCCCCGCGCCCACATGCACGGTCGGACCTTCGCGGCCGATCGAGGCACCGACGGCCAGCGCGATCAAGGTCAGCAGCATCTTGCCGGCGGCGATCGGCAACGCCAGCATGCGCGTCCGAAATCCTTCGTCCTCGATGTGCAAGGTGCCGATCACCTGCGGGATGCCGCTGCCGCGCGTAGCGCGGAATTTGCCTTCGGTGACCCAGGCGAGCAGGGCGAACACGATTGGCGTCAGGATCAGCGGAATCCAGATGCCGTAGCCTAGAATGTCCTTGAACAAGTCGTACGACCATACGCTGGCCTTGGCGAACAGGATCGCCGCAAGCGCCACCAGCACCGCGCCGAACCACAGAACCAGCCGGCGCTTCCACTGATGTGGCGCGAAGAATTCATGCCCCAGCAGCGCCTGCAAGCGCGGATTGGACGACTTTGATGGAGGCTGCTGGGGTTCGGACATGGCGCTGATTATCGCAGACCGTCCTCTTCATCCGGCGTTTTCAACGTGGCCGCCACCGGGTTTCGTACAGATCGAAGCGGCGATCCTTCAGATTGGTCACCGCGCCGGCATTGCGCGCCTTGGCCAGGCCTTCCAGCCGCAGGTCGGCAAACAGCACGGTTTCGATGTTCGGCGTGGAGTCGGCCGCGATGCCGTCGCGGGCGAAGCCGAAGTCGCTGGGCGTGAGGATGCAGCTCTGGCCATACTGGATGTCGAAATTGTTGACGCCGGGCAGGTTGCCCACGTTGCCGGACAACACGACGTAGCACTGGTTTTCGATCGCTCGCGCCTGCGAGCAGTAACGCACGCGCAGGTAGCCTTCGCGCACATCGGTGCAGAACGGCACGAACAGGATCAGCGCCCCCTGGTCGGTGAGATGGCGGGCCACCTCGGGGAATTCCGAGTCGTAGCAGATCATCACCCCGATCGGGCCGCAGTCGGTGAGGATGGTCGCCGCACTTTCGCCGCCGGTGATGTTCCACACGTTGCGTTCGCTGGGCGTGGGATGCAGCTTTTCGCGCTCGTGCAGCGAGCCGTCGCGCAGGCACACGTAGCAGACATTGTGGATGTCGCCGTTGGCCTGCTCGGTCGGGTGGGTGCCGGCAATGATGTTGATGTTGTAGTGCACCGCCAGGCGGCTGAAGAGCTCCTTCACCTGCGGCGTGTACTGGCTCAGCTTGCGGATCGACTCGAACGGCGACAGCTCGGTGTTCTCGATCGACAGCAGCTGCAACGTGATCAGTTCGGGGAAGGTGACAAAGTCCGCGTTGTAGTCGGCGGCGATGTCGGTGAAGTATTCGACCTGGGTGGCGAACTCCTCGAAGGACTTGATCTTGCGCTGCTGATATTGCACCGAAGCCACGCGCACCGAGTCCGGCAGGTGCCGGGGCGACGAGATCGGTGGCATGTCCGGCTGGTCGTGCAGGCGCGGATTTCGCCACGCCAGGTGCACCGCGTAGCCCAGCGAATCATGGTCCGACGGCACGTATCCGCGCAGCAGGCCGAGCACCTCGAAGTCATTGTTCAGCTGAAAGCTCAGGGTGAGATCGCGGCGCTTGCCATCCACCACGGCCTGCACGTAAGCCTCCGGGCTGCCATAGCGCTGGAGGTTCTTGGCCAGCCCGGGAATGCGTCCGCCGAACACGATGCCGCGCAGCTTCAGATCGGTGCACAGGCGCTTTCGTGCCTGGTACAGCCGCTGGCCGATGCGCATGCCGCGGTAGTCCGGGTGCACCACCACTTCCATGCCGTACAGCCAGCTGCCGTCGGGCTTGTGGCGCGAACCCATGCCGCCGCCGGTGATCTGCGACCAGGTGTGCGGTGCCAGCGCGGTTTCCTCGTCGATGCGGAAGGTGGCGCAATAGCCGACGATCCGACCTTCGTACTCGACCACGAACTGGCCTTCCGGAAAGTGCGTCTGCTGGGAGCGCAGCATTTCCTGGGAATGCCCCCATTCGGGGGTGTACACGCGTCCAGTCAGCTCGGCGAGCTGCGGCACGTCGTTCAGCCGCGCCTGGCGCAGCAAAAGTTTCGGGGTGTTTTCGCTGATTTTCTTGGTCATGGAATGATTATGCACAGTCCACTTTGCGCTCGGGTGAAGACCCCACGGGGTGCCGGGTACACTGGGTCATTCGATGCGGAGCGAGCGTGATGAGTGAGTGGCAGAGTCCATCGGCATTCAAGGCCAGCCAGCTTTGGCTTGGCGACGGTTGGCGCGCCGAGGCCGGCTTCGGCTTGTCCGCTGCCGGTACGCTGCTGGCCAGCTCGAACGAACCTTCCGAGTCGATCGGAAACTGGGTATTGCCGGGCATGCCCAACCTGCATTCCCATGCGTTCCAGCGCGCCATGGCGGGGTTGGCCGAGCGTCGCAGCAAGGCGGACGACAGCTTCTGGAGCTGGCGCGAAACGATGTACACGTTCGCTGCCGCGATCACGCCGGAGCAGTTGCAGGCAATCGCGACCCAGCTATACGTCGAGATGCTCAAGGCCGGCTACACCCAGGTCTGCGAGTTTCATTATCTGCACCATCAGCCCGACGGCACGCCATACGCGCAGCCGGAAGCGATGTCGCTGGCGCTGATCGAGGCAGCGCGCGAGGCTGGCATCGGCCTGACCCTGCTACCCGTGCTTTACATGAGCGGTGGTTTCGATGGCCGCGCGCTCACCGCCCGGCAGCGCCGCTTCGGTCATTCGGTGGAGAGCTATCTGCGCCTGCTTGACGTGCTGCGTGCGCATGAAAGCGACGATGTGCGCGTGGGCATCGCGTTGCACTCGCTGCGGGCCGTACCCGAACCGGCCATGCGCGAGGTACTGGCCAGTCCGCTGGCGCAGCGCGGACCGATTCACATCCACATTGCCGAGCAGATCGGCGAAGTGCAGGATTGCCTGGCCACTCGCGGCGCCCGTCCGGTGGAGTGGTTGTTCGACCATGCGCAAGTCGACCATCGTTGGTGTCTGGTGCATGCCACCCATCTGACCGAGGCGGAAGCCGCTCAGCTGGCGCGCAGTGGCGCGGTGGCCGGCCTGTGTCCCACCACCGAGGCCAATCTGGGTGACGGGCTGTTTCCGCTGGCCGCATTTCTCGACGCCGGCGGCCGGCTGGGCATCGGCTCGGATTCGCATATCTCGATTTCGCCGGTGGAAGAACTGCGCTGGCTCGAGTACGGCCAGCGTCTGCTCAGTCGTCATCGCAACATCGCGGCACGGCAGCAAGGCGGCAGCGTGGGCGAAACCTTGTGGCGTGCCGCACTGTCCGGCGGCAGCCTGGCCAGCGACATGCCCATCGGCGAATTGCGCGCCGATGCACGCGCCGATCTGCTCGTGCTGGACGACCACTCGCCGTTGTTGGCCGCGCGCGACACGCGATCACTGATCGACAGCTTCCTGTTCTCCGGCAACACGCCGCTGGTGCGCGACGTGATGGTCGGCGGCCGTTGGCAAGTGCGCGATTTCAGGCATCGCGACGAGAAAGGCATCGCTGCCCGCTATCGCGCTGCGGTGGACGCACTGGCCGCGCGCTGAGCGGAAACCTGAATGGCTGCCATCAGGACGCACGCGGCGGCGTCATCGCCGCTGGCAGCGTGGCGTTTTTGAGGACACTTGCCACGAACGGAGTGTCCCATGCATCGAATCACCTCCTGTCTTGCCGCCGGGGTGCTGCTGGCTGGCAGCATCTCGCTGGGCGGCTGCATCGTTGTCGCACCGCGCCACGTTGCCCGCGCCAGGGTGGTGGCGCCGGCTCCCGCGCGAGTCTGGATTCCCGGCTACTGGGGGCCGCGTCGCGTCTGGGTGGGTGGTTACTGGCGCTAGCCGGACAAACCCGCTTGAACCCAAGCGGG
The DNA here is from genome assembly GCF_054061035.1 of Rhodanobacter sp. TND4EL1. Classification (NCBI taxonomy): domain Bacteria; kingdom Pseudomonadati; phylum Pseudomonadota; class Gammaproteobacteria; order Lysobacterales; family Rhodanobacteraceae; genus Rhodanobacter; species Rhodanobacter sp. TND4EL1. Next base: position 659,841 of record NZ_JBSSDT010000001.1, on the reverse strand, counting down.
CGCATGGCCTTGCAACCCGCGCCCGCCGACGAGCCCGACCACGTGCACAACGCGGCCTAGTGCGTGGCTGCAAGGCCTACGCAAGCCGGGCGCGATTTGCCACACTTCATTCTTTGGCCGATTCGCCCCCATGCGTTCGAACGCTCTGCTCGCGGTGGGACTGGCGCTGGCCTCGGCGCTGTTCTTCACGTTTACCTATGTCCTCAACCGAAGCCTGGTGGCTGGCGGCGGTCATTGGGCGTGGGCGGTGATCCTGCGCTATCTGTTTACCTTGCCCCTGCTTGCCACCGTGCTGCCGTTCCAGGGCGGTCTGGGGGAATTGCCCGCCGAGTTGCGTCGGCATGCGCGGCCGTGGCTGTTGTGGAGCAGCGTGGGCTTCGTGCTGTTCGGCGTGCCGCTGACCTGGGCGGCGAACAGCGGGCCGTCATGGCTGATCGCCGGCAGCTTCCAGACCACCGTGCTGGCCGGACCGCTGCTGGCGCCATGGATTTATCGGGATGAGCGGCGCCGGCTGGCCTGGCGCACGCTGGCGCTGGGTGGCTTGATCGTGACCGGCGTATTCGCCTTGCAATGGGGGCACGCGCACGGCCGGCTGAGTTCGGGCGACTGGCTGGCCATGGGTGCGGTGGTGCTGGCGGCGTTTGCCTATCCGCTGGGCAATCGCAAGCTGCTGTTGCATCTGGAGCACGGCGGTATCCGGATCAATGCGGTGCAACGGGTGTTCGGCATGACCTTGTGCAGTTGGCCGTTGTGGCTGGTGTTTGCCGCGGTCGCCTGGTGCACGTTGGGGCCGCCGACGTTGCGTGAGGCCTTGTTTGCCGGCGGGGTGGCGCTGTCTTCGGGCACGATTGCGACCATCCTGTTCTTCCGCGCCACCGACATGGTGCGCAGCGAACCCACCGCGCTGGCTGCGGTGGAGGCGATGCAGGCCGCCGAGCTGCTGTTTGCCAGTTTGCTCGGCGTGTTGTTCCTCGGCGAGGCATGGCCGCGCGGTTACGAGGCGCTCGGCGCGCTGGCGATCATCGTCGGCATCGCGCTGTTCGGCTGGGTGACCGGTCGCGGTGCGGCAGGACATCAACGCGCGGTACGCGTCTTGAAGGGCGACCGCAGCGCCTGAATTCTTCAATTCATTTCTATTTCATTCCTTTGCTTGCGAATTGCGTTCAATCAAGTTACATATTGATTTCGATCAAGACCGCAAGAGTTTCCACCAGCCATGAGCAAACGACGATTCCCGAGCCTGTGGGCGCCCGGCCTGCTGGCCTGTGCACTGCTGGGTGCCAGCACCGTACTGCAGGCACAGCCGCAGACTTTTGACGGTGGCAGTCCGTTGCGCTGGGACGCGTCCACCTACGGCAATCATCGTTATCTGGTGCAAGTGGCCACACCGGCCGAAGCCGTGCATGTCGTCATCCCGTGGCGCCGTCGCGATCTTCATCCGCAACAGGTCGCGGTGATCGTCACCGCGCCGGACGGCAAGGTGGTGGCGAACGTTTTGCGCGGGGCGATCGACCAGGCCAGTGGCGAGCTGGTCTTCGAGGCGCGCCAGGCCGGCATCTATGCGGTGTACTACCAGCCATACCTCAGCACTGGCCACAGCAATTACCCGACAGTGACTTACGCCGTACCGAAGGACACCGCCGTGGCCGGCTGGGCCGGCAAGATCGGCCACGATGCCGCGCACTGGCGCAAGCTGCCCGCGGCCAGCGTGCTTCGCTACGAGGGCGTCAGCGATTTCGACGCGTACACGGCGATGGAGCGGGTCGCCACGCCGGCGGATGTGCAGCAAATGCTCGCCGCGCACGCAACCCGGCGGCTTTGGCTGTTTCCCGAAACGCGGGCCCACCCGGTACGGATGTTCGATCAGCTGCCGCAGCGCTGGGTGCAGCGCGGCCCGGGCGGCGAGTTGGCGGACACCGCGCTGCGCGGCGCATATCTGGGTTTCCAGGTCGGGCTGTGGGCCCCGCGTGTCGCAGTCGAACACGTGCAGGTGGCGTTTGCGGATCTGCATGGCCCGGACGGCGCGATCCTGCCGGCTGGCGCGCTGACCTGTTTCAATCTGGGCGGCATCGGCTACACCGGCCAGCCGTTCACTGCCACTTTGGACGTGGCCAGGGGCCGCGTGCAGCCACTGTGGATGGGGCTGGATATTCCCGCCCAGGCGAAACCGGGCGTGTATCGCGGCATGCTGACGATCAGCGCCGAGGGCGTGCCGCCTCAGACCGTGCCATTGGCGATTACAGTGGGCGCGGCCAAGGCCGTGGCGCATGGCGACGACGACCCGGCAAAACTCACGCGCCTGCGCTGGCTCAATTCGACGCTGGCACAGAACGATGCGCTGGTGAAGCCGTTCACCGCGATCACCGTGAACGGCACGCAACTCGGCATTCTCGGTCGGCAGATCACCCTGGATGCGAATGGCCTGCCGCGCCAGATGAGCAGCCGTTTCAACGAGCGGATGACCGGTTTCGCAAAGCAGCCGCGCAACCTGCTCGCCGCGCCGATGCAGTTGCTGGTGCAGGATGCGAACGGCAGCCACGCTTTGAGTACGAGCACCGCACCCAGCGTGCAGATTGATGGCCCGGCCAAGGTGCATTGGCGCGTCGCCGGGCAGGTCGGCCCGTTGCAGAGCGACGTCACGGCCAGTCTCGAAGCGGATGGCACGCTCACCTATGCGATTGCCCTGAAAGCCACCCGGGCGGTCGCGCTGAAGGACATCCGCCTGGAGATCCCGCTGCGCGACGACACCGCGCAGTACGAGTTGGGCCTTGGCCGCACGGGTGATCACGCACCGGCGGATTTCAGCTGGAGGTGGCATGTCGAGAACAACCAGGACGGCGCCTGGATCGGCGCGGTGAATGCGGGCCTGGAATTCCATCTGCGTGATGAAAACTACGTGCGTCCGCTCAACACCAACTTCTATCATCAGCAGCCCCTGCGCATGCCCACCTCGTGGGACAACGCCGGGCAGGGTGGCATCACGTTCAAGCGTGACGGCGCGCGTTATCTGGTCAACGCCTTCAGCGGCCCGCGCACGATGGCGGCGGGGCAGGTGTTGCGCTACGACGTGGTCATGCGCGTCACGCCGTTCAAGACGATCAAGCCGGCCGAGCATTTCGCCGAACGCTACTTCCACAAGTATGCCGACCTGGACACGATCAAGGCCGATGGCGCGAACGTGGTCAACATCCATCACGCCACGCCGATCAACCCGTGGATCAATTATCCGTTCCTCGCCGTGCCCGCCATGCGCGCCTATGTGGACGCGGCGCACCAGCGCGGCATGCAAGTGAAGATCTACGACACCATTCGCGAACTGTCCGACCGCGCGCCGGAGCTGCCGATGCTCGAGTCGCTCGGACACGAGATCATCAGCGCCGGCAAGGGCGGTGGCTTCTCGTGGCTGCAGGAGCACCTCGATGGCGACTACATCGCCGCCTGGCATGTGCCGGAAAACCGCGATGCCGCGGTGATCGATTCCGGCCAGAGCCGCTGGAACAACTACTACATCGAGGGGCTGGACTGGCTCGCCCGCAACGTGGGCATCGACGGCCTCTATCTCGACGACGTCGCCTACGACCGCACCACCATGAAGCGCGTGCGCAAAGTGCTGCAGTCGCGTCGACCGCATCCGCTGATCGACCTGCACTCGGCCAGCCAGTTCAACCCGAGCGACGGCCATATCAACAGTGCACTGCTTTACATGGAGCTGTTCCCGTATATCGACCGGCTGTGGTTCGGCGAGGAGTTCGATTACGAGAAAACCTCGCCCAGTTACTGGCTCACCGAGATCTCCGGCATTCCGTACGGACTGATGGGCGAGATGCTGCAGAACGACGGCAATCCGTGGCGCGGCATGCTGTTCGGCATGACCAGCCGGCTGGGGTGGTCCAAGGGCAGTGATCCGCGTCCGCTGTGGAAACTGTGGGACGGTTTCGGCATCGAGCAGGCGGACATGGTCGGCTGGTGGGTACACGATGCGCCGGTGAAGACCGGCCGCGACGACGTGCTGGCGACCAGTTACGTGCGCCACGGCAAGACCCTGATCGCGCTGGCCTCATGGGCACCGCGGAGCACCACGGTGAAGCTGCGCATCGACTGGAAGGCACTCGGCCTGCGGCCCGGCAAGGTGATGCTGAAGGCACCGGCCGTCGCCGGTTTCCAGCCGGCAGCGGAGTTCACGCCGGACGAAGCGATTCCGATCGAGCCCGGCAAGGGCTGGTTGCTGATCCTGGAGTAGGGCGAACACCGGGTCGACATTCCGCGGACCGCTGCAGCCATCGTGCAGCGGTCCGCGACTTCCCGTCCGGCTGCCGGCGGCTTCCGCACCAATGACGCCGGACGCCGAGAGGCCTATCCTTGGCGCCAACGAAACATTCGAAGCTGGCAAATTCCATGCAACAAACTCTGGAATCCACCGACGCCACCGGGTCGGTGAACGGTGCCTCGAATACCTACATCCACCATGGCACCCCGGCGTTTCGACAAACCAATCTCGCCCTGTTCGCCGCGGGCTTTGCCACGTTCGGCCTGCTGTACTGCGTGCAACCGCTGATGCCGGAGTTCAGTCGGCACTATGGCGTAAGCGAGGCGGGCGCGGCGATGTCGCTGTCATTGACTACCGGCGTGCTGGCGGTGGCGATGTTGTTCGCCGGCGGCTTGTCCGACGCGTGGGGGCGCAAGTCGATCATGGTGGCTTCGCTGCTGGCGTCGGCGGTGCTGGTGCTGGTGACGGCGGTGATGCCGAGCTGGACCGCCCTGCTGGTGGTGCGCAGCCTGTTGGGCTTGACCCTCAGTGGCTTGCCAGCCGTGGCGATGACCTACGTCAGCGAGGAAATGCATCCCGAATCGATCGGCCTTGGCATGGGTTTGTACATCAGTGGCAGCGCGGTGGGTGGCATGGGCGGGCGGCTGATTTCCGGCGTGCTGGCCGATTTTTTCGGCTGGCGCATCGGGGTGGCCACAGTCGGTGTGATTGGCGTGCTGGCCGCATTGATCTTCTGGCGGGCGTTGCCGGCATCGCGCCATTTCGTGATGCAACCGCTGCGCTGGCGCAGCTTCCTCGGGCGCTTCGGCGGCATCTTCCATGACCGCGGCCTGCCGTGGCTGTTCGTCGAGGGTTTCCTGCTGCTCGGTGCGTTCGTCACCGTCTACAACTATCTCGGCTATCGCCTGCTGGCGCCGCCGTACAACCTGAGCCAGACCGTGGTCGGACTGATCTTCGGGATCTACCTGATCGGCACGTTCAGTTCGGCATGGATGGGGCACCTGGCCGGCAAGCTGGGTCGACGCAAGGTGTTGTGGACGGCCCTGGCGCTGATGCTGGTCGGCGTGGCACTGACGATGATGCAGCCGCTGTGGTTGGTGATGGGCGGCATCGTGGCGATCACGTTCGGCTTCTTCGGCGGCCATTCCATCGTCAGCAGCTGGGTGGGGCGGCGTGCTGGCGCGGCGAAGGCACAGGCGGCCTCGGTCTACCTGTTTTGCTACTACATGGGCTCCAGCATCGCCGGCGCCAGCGGCGGGCTGTTCTATGCATCCCATGGCTGGACTGGCGTCGCGCTGTTCGTCGGCGCGCTGGTGCTGGCCGGGCTGCTGATCTCGCTGTGGCTGTTCCGCCTGGCTCCGCTGGTCAACGTGGCGACACCGCCGACGCCGATGAGCAAGGGAGCGATGCCGTAGTGCGGGGAACGGGGAGGATCGCCGGGCTTTCAGGTTCGTGGAAGTCGTGTTTCCTCCCGACTCGCCACGAAGGGCCGCGATACCGTACGCCGTCCTGAATCCCCCGCGCCTCCGTTCCCCGTTCCCCCGATCTCAACGTGCCGCCGGCTTCAGCATGTCTTTCACCGCGTTATAGTCACCGTCGTTCGCGACGGGCGGCAGGCCGAGCAGGTGGGTCATGAGTGGATAGACGTCCACGTTCGGAAATGCGGGCACCTTGGCACCTACGCGGAACGCCGGGCCATGCGCCACGAAGATCGCCTGCATCAGCGGCGATGCATTGTCGAAGCCGTGGTCACCCAGGCTCATCCGACCCTTGCGCTTGGCGGCGTACTCGCTGGTGGTGATGCGCCAGTGCACGTTTGCCAGACACAGCAATTGCGGCACGCGCGGGTTCTTTCCGTAGGCCAGTCGCGCCGGCACGCGGGTCTTGTCCCAGCACTGCATGTGCGCCTGGGGCTGCTCCAGCGTCTGCTCGACCTTGCTGAACTCGGCGCGATCCGCGCTGCTGTCCGACTTCGGGTTGAAACCGGCCAGGATGCCCAGGCTCGCGGTCTGTACCTGGTCCAGCGGGATCAGCTTATCGATCATCACGCTGTTCGCTTCCGGTACGCCGGCCATGCCGTGATCGGACACCACGATCAGGTTGATCTTGTCGAACACACCACGCCGCTTCAGTCCGTCGACAAGCCGGGTCAACGCCGTGTCGGTTTCACGCAGAGCATCGTTCACCTGCGGCGTGTCCGGGCCGTGGAGATGCCCCGCGTGATCCACCGCGTCGAAATACAAGGTAAGGAAGCTGGGCCGCTCGGCAGCCGGAAGGTCCAGCCATGCCAGCACCTGGTCCACCCGCTGCGCGGGGGTCACCTTGCCGTCGTAGGCCTGCCAGTAATCCGGATGATGACCGTGGATGTCGGCTTCCGAACCGGGCCAGAACATCGTGGCGGTGCGCAGCCCGTGCTGGTCGGCGGTTTCCCAGATCGGGGTGCCTTCGGCCCACCAGCGGCCATCGCTGACCGCCTTGCGGCTGCTCAACGAAAACTTGCCCAATTGCGGATCAAGCATCGTGTTGTTGACCACACCATGGTGGTCGGGGGTGCGGCCGGTGACCAGCGTGTAGTGGTTGGGAAAGGTCAGTGACGGGAACGAGGGCTGCATCGACGTCGCCCGTACGCCCTCGCTGGCCAGCTTGGCGAGGGTGGGACTGAGGCCGCGCTCCAGGTAGTCATGACGGTAACCGTCGATCGAGATCAGCAGCAGCGGGGTGGGCTTGCCGGCCTGGACTGTCGTGGCCGCGGGTGGCACGGGGCGTTGCGTGGCACAACCGAAGCTGAATGCTGCCAGTGAGCAAATCAGCGCGCGAAACAGGATTTTCATACAAACAACCTTACGATTCATGGAAACCAGCCGCCCATGATCGCGCACCCTCATGACCAAGACACGTCTTATTCGACACACTCCGATGAAATACCTGTGGTTGAGCTTGGCGCTTGCGCCAGTCGGGGTCGCGTGCGCATGGCAGTCCGGCACGCAGCCGGTGATTCGCCCGGTGTCGCCCAGCGTGCAGTTCCAGCAGGCCGCGCAGCAGCAGAAAGCGCAAGCCGATCTGCAGCAGAGCCAGCTGCAGCAGCAATTGCATCAGTCTGTGTCGGACACCGCGAAGCGGCCCTCGGCCACCGATCCACGGACGATCGACCAACTCGACAAGGCCCAGCAGGCACAGCGCGAGCGTGACCGGGCAGCGCAGCAGGACCTGCTCAATCGTGAGCGCGATGCGTCCAGTTTGCCGCGCGTGGTTCCGAAGGAACTGCCGCAATCCGCGCAAAGCGGCGGCTGATCTTTTTCATCCCCGTTGATCCGGTCAATCCGGAATCAGACAAACAGATCGCCGCCTGCATGGCACTGTTCCAGTGCCAGCAGCTTCTGCTTGATCGGCAAGCCGCCGCTGAAACCGGTGAGACTTCCGTTGCTGCCGATCACGCGATGACAGGGCACCACGATCGGCAAGGGATTGCGTCCGTTCGCGGAACCTACCGCGCGCGAGGCGGCAGTATTGCCGACGCGACGCGCCAGTTCGCCGTAGCTGATGGTGCTGCCGTAGGGGATCAGCCGCAGTTGTTGCCACACACCCAGTTGGAACGGCGTGCCCACCGGATGCAACGGAAGGTCAAAGTGCTGGCGGTCGCCGGCAAAGTATTCCTGCAATTGCTGCCGCGTGGCCGCCAGCGGTGCGGGCAGCCGCGTGTCGTCAGCGGGAATCCAGTCGGGCGGCATCAGCTCAGGGTGGTCCTCGCGCTCGAACCATATTTCGCGCAGGCCGTGGTTGTCCGCAATCAGGCGCAGCGTGCCTACCGGACTGGGGATGTGGCTGTATTGAATGACGTTGGCTTGAGGCTGGTTCATGGACGGGGCTTCCGTTTGAGTGAGGTACGCGGCGTGGGGGTGACGCTGGCACTGCTGCGCCACAAGTGCATCACCGCGTAGGCGCGCCAGGGTCGCCACGCTTCGGCCACGCGGCTCAGTTCGCTGGTGGTCAACGCATCGCCGTCCGGGTTGGCGGCGCGACGCAGGATCAGATCGGCCGCGGGAAACGCATCGGGATGGCCAAGCGCCCGCATGCCCATGTAGTGCGCGGTCCATTCGCCGATACCGGGCAGCGCGACCCAACGCGCGACAAATTCATCCAGCGACTGTTCGGTGCGAAAATCCACACGCCCATCCAGCAGGGCCCGCGCCATGCCGCGCACGGTAGCGGCGCGTGAGGTGGTCAGGCCGATCGCTCGCAGGTCGGCATCGGCAAGCGCGGCTGGCGTGGGGAACAGGCGCTCCAGTCCCGCGGGCAAGCCGGCCACCGGTTCGCCCCAGCGTTGCACGATGCGGCCAGCCAGCGTGCGCGCCGCCGCCACGCTGATCTGCTGACCGAGCACGGCACGCACCGCGATCTCGAAACCGTCCCAGCCGCCGGGCAGGCGCAGGCCGGGTTCGTGCTGGCGCAGCGGTCCGAGCACCGGATCGCTGCTGAACGTGTCGGTGATCATCTGCGGGTTCGCATCGAGGTCGAACATCCGGCGCAGCGTGGTCACCACGCCGAGGATCTGCGTCGGCTGCGGGCAAAGCAGTTCCAGTTGCAGCGCATGCCCGTCGTCCGGCCAGGCACTGACGCGCAGCCAGCCTGGCGCGCTGGCCAGGCCGAATACCCGCGCATAGCCGAGTTCGTCGACCTGTTCGACGCCAGGCAGCGCGCGCGTGCGCAGAAATGCCAGCAGCGCATCAAACGCGTACGGTGGTCGATAGCCCAGCCGCAACACCAGCGGTGCGCCAGCTGCGGCGCGCGGATGACGGCGCAGTTCGCGCGGCTCGATCCGGTTCGCCTGGGCAAATGCCGCGTTGAACCGGCGCAAGCTGCGGAAGCCGGATGCCAGCGCCACTTCCGTCACCGGCAGCGCCGTTTCCGTCAGCAGTTGTTTGGCGAACAACAGACGGCGCGTGGTGTGCACGCTGATCGGTGGTGCGCCGATGTGTTCGACAAACAGCCGACGCAACTGTCGCGCGCCGACGCCGAGGCGTGCCGCCAGTTCATCCAGCGACTGCTCCGCCAACGCACCAGCCTCGATCAGTTTCAGGGCACCGGCAACCACCCGGTTGCCTCGCTGCCATTCGTCACTGCCGGGTGCCAATTCGGGCCGGCAGCGCAGGCACGGCCTGTAGCCCGCCACTTCGGCCGCCGCCGCGTTCGCGAAATAGCGCACGTTCTCCCGCTTCGCCGCAGGTGCCGGGCAAACCGGGCGACAGTAGATGCCCGTGCTGCTGACGGCGGTGAAGAACAGTCCGTCGAAACGGGCGTCACGGCTGCGTCGTGCTTGTTCGCAGACAGCAGGGGCGGGCAGGGAAGACGGGTGGCTCATGGATGCAGGCTAGCACCGTCGCCCCGCCATCACTCGCCGTTTTCGGACATCAATGCAAAATGACGAATGCCCTGCCTCAACGCGGTGCGAGCATCATCACATCGCGGTAGTGTGCAACGCACCGTTGACCGCCCCCAACAGACCGCGACGGTCGTAGGGCTTCGGCAGGAACGTCACGTCGTCGGGGAAATGCTCGAAGCTGGCACGCGGATTGCCGGAGATCAGCATGATCGGCATCGGCCGGTGCTTCCGGGCGCGCTGAGCCAACTCGATCCCGTCGATGCCGCCAGGCATGTTGATGTCGCTCAGCAGCAGGTCGATGGAGACGTCGTGCAACAGGATATCCAGCGCTGCGCTGCCGTTGCTGCTGGTCAGCACGCGGTAACCCTCGGCTTCGAGCACCATGGCTGTGATCTCGCGGGCATTGCCGTCGTCTTCAGCCAACAAAATGGTCTGGTTGTGCGCATGTGTCATGGGCATTGGACTTGGCAAGGGATGGCTAAGGATGGGTCGTCAGGCGTGCATTCCCGGTGAGGAGAAAACGAAGTCTCAGGCGACATTCCGGCCGCGGCGCAGCTCGCAAAGATGCCTGCCGACAACGGTGCGGAAGGCCAGTCTCGGCAGGCATGCATGCGATACGGGGCCGATGGGAATTGCAATCCGACATCAACCGAGCCGTTCTCGAAGCGAGCAACGTTGCCTGCAGGTGCGGGAAGCGACCCGAGTGACGGGGGCCCGGCGCGTGGTGAGCAATTCCAGGGGTGTCATCAGTTGCTGAATGAAAACGGTTTTCCGGCAGCGCGCGTGGCCCTATGCGTTGGGAAGTCTGGCAGGGACGCTTCCGCAGAACACACCGGAATGTGGCCGACAAAATGCCCTCCAGCCGCCATCGGGGCTCGGTCTATACTCAGGAAATTCATTCCGCCGAGTTCTTCCGCCCATGACCGCACCCACCCGCATCGACACCACCCGCACCATCCGCGCGCCACGCGGCACCGAGCTCAGCTGCAAGAGCTGGCTCAGCGAGGCGCCGTTCCGCATGCTGCAGAACAATCTCGATCCGGAAGTGGCGGAAAACCCCGCCGAGCTGGTGGTGTACGGCGGCATCGGGCGCGCCGCGCGCAACTGGGAATGCTTCGACGCGATCCTGCTTGCGCTGCGCTCGCTTGAAGATGACGAAACCCTGCTGGTGCAGTCCGGCAAGCCGGTCGGCGTGTTCCGCACCCATGCCGACGCGCCGCGCGTGCTGATCGCCAATTCCAACCTGGTGCCGCATTGGGCCACCTGGGAGCACTTCAACGAGCTCGATAAGAAGGGCCTGATGATGTACGGCCAGATGACCGCCGGCTCGTGGATCTACATTGGCTCGCAGGGCATCATCCAAGGCACCTACGAAACCTTCGTCGAGATGGGCCGCCAGCACTACGGCGGCAACCTCAAAGGCAAGTGGCTGCTCACCGCCGGCCTCGGCGGCATGGGCGCGGCGCAGCCGCTGGCCGCCTCGCTGGCCGGCATGTGCAGCCTCAACATCGAATGCCAGCAGAGCCGCATCGACTTCCGCCTGAAGACCCGCTACGTCGACGAGCAGGCCACGGATCTCGACGACGCGCTGGCCCGCATCAAGAAGTACACCGAAGCAGGCGAGGCGAAATCCATCGCGCTGCTCGGCAACGCCGCCGACATCCTGCCCGAACTGGTCAAGCGCGGTGTGCGCCCCGACGCCGTCACCGACCAGACCAGCGCACACGATCCGGTCAACGGCTACCTGCCGCAGGGCTGGACGGTGGAGCAGTGGTTCGAGCGTCGCCAGAGCGATCCCGAAGGCACCCGCGACGCCGCCAAGCACTCCATGCGCACCCACGTCGAAGCGATGCTCGCGTTCAACGCGCAAGGCATCCCCACCTTCGACTACGGCAACAACATCCGCCAGATGGCGCAGGACGTCGGCTGCGAAAACGCATTCGCGTTCCCCGGCTTCGTGCCCGCCTATGTGCGACCGCTGTTCTGTCGTGGCATCGGACCGTTTCGCTGGGTGGCGCTGTCGGGTGATCCGGAAGACATCTACAAGACCGACCAGAAAGTGAAGGAACTGATCCCCGACGACGAGCACCTGCACAACTGGCTGGACATGGCCAAAGAGCGCATCAGCTTCCAGGGGTTGCCGGCGCGGATCTGCTGGGTGGGGCTGGGGTTGCGCGACAAGCTGGGGCTGGCGTTCAACGAGATGGTGCGGAATGGGGAGTTGAAGGCGCCGGTGGTGATTGGGCGGGATCACCTGGATTCGGGGTCGGTGGCGTCACCGAATCGGGAGACCGAGGCAATGAAGGATGGCAGCGATGCGGTGTCCGACTGGCCGTTGCTCAACGCGATGCTCAACGTGGCCGGTGGCGCGACGTGGGTGTCGCTGCATCATGGCGGCGGGGTGGGGATGGGGTATTCGCAGCATTCCGGCGTGGTGATCGTGTGCGATGGCACGGCGGAGGCGGACAAGCGGATTGCGCGGGTGTTGTGGAACGATCCGGGTACTGGGGTGATGCGGCATGCGGATGCGGGGTATGAGGAGGCTATCGAGTGCGCCAAAGAGCAGGGGTTGAAGTTGCCGATGGTTTGAGCATAAAAAACGATGGCAGGTAATTGAACTGCCTTCTTTTTGCACAAGGTTTAAGGGGAGTTGGCGTGACCAAATATTTGCGAGATTCTCTGTGGGAATCATTGCCCACTCACGACTATAGGGCACGTTTCTTCGTCGAATGTTATAGAGAGAAACTTTCCTTATACAGTCCGCACTTTGCGCAAGCAAGATTAATGAGCGTCTTCAGTATTTTTGCGGAGATCTCATCGCAATTGGAAGATGTTGGAGATGATGATCGTGTCAAAAGCTATTTGATCGCAACTCTAGATGAGCTTGAGGATTGTATCGCTAAAGATGATCTTGCGCTTGACCTAATAAAGTCCTATGAGTCAATCAGAAAGTCGCTCTACAAGAAGATAAAAGGCGGTGACTTTGGACGACAAACAATCGCTCAGATGGCGCTTTACGTTAAACACTGTCGCGGTAAGGCTGATAAATACTCGGAAAATTTGGACGGCGCGCTGAAAAAAGCGGTGACCGGCAGTGTAGATCTGGGAAAGATAGAAACAAATCTCTTAAAAATCGACTTATTAACCGGAAATTTTATAACGGATCTTTTGAACAGGGATTACTCCCCAACCCATCTCTTCAACAGAGCTGAGATGTTTACTCGCCATAATAATTATGGGAAGCGCAACTTCATTGAGCAGTATGATCATGTTATTGGAAAATTGCGCGCCGGCAAAATCAATTACGAGGTCGTATATGCAATTGAAGTGCATTCACCAGAGGTGGTGTCTCAGTATCTAAGAGGTGGGCAGCTTCAAGCTGCAGAGGTTATCGATGAGAGATTTGCTGCGGTTCGGGATAAATTGGAAAGGAATACGTCACCCAATATTTTCGTAAAAACTTCCATTACTAGTACCGATCATGTTAGTGCGGCTTGGAAAGCCAAAGAACTAATTGAGTCATCTCTGGATTACGCGCTGACATTCGAGAGGGATGCAATTTGCAAAATTTCCGCATTCGCGGCGGTTGGCTGGAACGGGCCAACGGGATTTGACATTAAGCCCATCAATATTGGCTTGCTCCAGAAGTTCCTGACTTCAGAGGGCGGTTCGTATTTTGGCTCCCAAAGAATTAATTTCCAAAAACTTGAAGGGTCGCTGGATATTAATGGAAAGGGCCAACTTAGGCGATGTTTTCGCCATATCCGATTGTCTAGAGAGTCTGAGTTTACTGAAGAAAAGCTCCTCAACATGTGGATTGCCTTGGAGTCGTTATATTCATTTGGCCAGGGATCAATCATTGATAACATTTTGCGATATATTCCGCGAACTTACGCTGCGTTTTCTTTGACGCGACGCATGCAATACCTTCGAAAAATTCTCGTCGACAATTCTATTGAAGTACCTGAATCGGCAAGGGTCTTGCATTCACTTTCGGATGGTATTTTCTCTGAACGCGCCACGTTGAGTGATTTGTTTGTGCTATTTAACTCGGAATCGCTCTCTAAAGATTTGTTCTTTTCAATTCAAGATAAAGAGCATCTTAAGTTCAAAATTTTGCAGATCCACGATATTTTCAAGTCGAAATCTAGAATTAATAAAAGGTTTCGCGACTCAGCGACAGATGTTGAGCGTCAGTTGCGCAGAATTTATGTTCTGAGGAATAAGATTACACACACCGGATATTATGGTAATGTGAGGCCGCAACTAATTACCCATCTGTACGATTATGTGATTAATTCGCTCCAAGCCGTGCACGTTGCATCCGAAGTGACTCGCGGTGGGGCCGTTACGATTAGTGATTTGTTTGATTCCTTCTCAATAGGTCTGGATCTTTTAGAGACCCGGATGCACTCGGATGATCCGCTTAATGGTTTTGGAGATGTCACTCCTACCACCGATGTGTAGAGATGCATTAAAAACGAAATATGGGGTCAGGTTCATTTAACTCAAAGGCGCGCTAAATGAAACTGACCCTTTGTTTAGATTATCGGCCTCGGAGCGAGGGACTTTCCGTCGCTCCCGACGTTAACTCCCGGAGTCGTGAGTTTCCGAGAACTCACGAATGACCGCAGCATCGGACTCTCGGATTACCCCCTGTTGCAGATAGACCCTCGGCGAGTCCGCAACGATGAAGCCTTCCTCTAAGCCAGCATCAATCCTACCCAACAGACAGATATGGTCGTCGTGCGAATCAGACCCGCAATCGCAATCGTCGGGCTGCGTCGCTCGATGCCATAGCCCGGCAGCATCGACGCGATAATGAATAAGGGGTCAGGTTCATTTTCGGCCAAAACAGGGGTCAAAACAGGGGTCAGAGTGCATTTTCTTGAAGCGCTGCTGTAGAAAGTCGGCTCTGACCCTAAAGCGAAAGCAGATGTCAGGGACAGTCAAGCCCGCTTCGGCCTGAAGCTTCCTGATCGGCGTTCCTCCACTATCCTGAGCGTCCCACCAGCGGCGGAACCCCATGTGCTACAGCGCGCAAATCCTGGCTGACTTCCGCAAGTACACGCGCCTGGGCGGTGCTTTGGACATCAAGGAGTTCACCAAGCTCGCTGGCTGGACGAAGCAGAAGGGCAACTGGGTGAAAGTGGTGCCGAAGGCGATGCGTCGCGCGATGGCGGACGACACGGACGGTTCGCTGGATGCCGCCATGGTCGCACTGGCGCGAGCGGCGGAGGTCGAGGCGGCAGAGGTGATCGCTTTGGAGATCGGTTTTCAGGAGTCCCGTCTGCTGGAGGCGAACGCGAAGCTCGCTTCGGCCAGGCCGACCAAGAAGGCCGAGAACGATCGCCGCGTCGCCACCAACAAGATCGAGGCCGGCAAAAGGAAGCTCGATGACCTGGCATCGCCGGCCCCGGCGGATGGCATTGATCGCATCTGGCCCGGCCATTTTGCCCCGGTGATGATTCGCGACCCGGCGACTGGAGAGCGCGTTGTGGTGCCGATGCGCTACCGCTGCCGGTTGCCCGGGTGGAGCGAAGCGGACGAGGTCGATAAGCCCGGAACGTACAACGCGCGACGCGACAAGCTGTCGACCGTCTGGCGCAAGGTGTTCGGCTACCACCACGGCATCATGGTCGTGGATCGATTCTACGAGAGAGTGTTCCTGCACGACCTGCAACAGCGACCGCTGGTGCCGGGGGAGCGCGAGCAGAGCGTCGAGATTCTGTTCACGCCGTCGACGGGCGAAGCGCTGTACGTCGCTTGTCTGTGGACCTACGTCGAAGCTTCCGGCGACGACCCGGGCTTCTACACCTTTGCCGCCATCACCGACGATCCACCGCTGGAGGTCGCCCAGGCCGGCCATGATCGATGCCCGGTGCCGATTCACCAGGCGGACATCGAAACGTGGCTCAGCCCGGATCCCGATGACCTGCCAACCCAGTTCGCGATCCTCGATCGCCGGGTGAGGCCGCACTACGAGCATGCGTTGGTCGAGTGATGGAGGCACGCGGAATCCAGCGGATCACCCTCATGCTGCGGGGAGCAGAACCGGAACGCACTTTCGCGGTTGCCGCCGCTTAGAGCGTTGGCTCGGACGTCACCCCACACTGTGCAGCACCGATCGACGCCGTGATGCCCAGCCCGTTCGGTAGCACGTTTGTTGCCGAATGAAGCAGGTAGCGCTTTTCTCGTTCTTGCGGCCTGGGCCTTGCGGCCTGGGCTCCCGCACGAACCTGCTACGACTTGAACCTGCGGACTTCCTGGGGCCAGCCGCAGGCTTCGGCCATCTTGCCGGCCCATAGTCTTGCCGCCTGCGCGTCGGCCACGTCGATCACGGCAAATCCGCCCAGAAACTGCGGGTTGCGGACATACGGTCCGTCGACGAAGGCCAGCGTGCCGCTGGTGGGGTCTGCGCTGAAGGCGTGCTCGGGGTCTTCTTCCAGGCCGCCGCCAAACACGTAGACACCGGCCGCTCTCATTTCGTCCACGACCGCGCGGGCCAACGGCCCACGGCCAGCGAACCAGGCCTCGGTGTGATCGCCAACCCACGCCTGATTGAAGTAGATCAGGTACTTGCTCATGTCATCCTCCGGGTGCGCAGCCGAACGGCTGCCATTCCGCTTGCGACGAACGGGGGCCTGGCGATTCGACATTTGAGCAGGGTGCGAAGGGATTTTGCCGACCCCATAGGCGCGGGAGCCCGGTGGTCTGCCAGTGGCTCCCCGGGCTCCCCAGTTGCCTGCCGCCGTGAACGTTCTTCTCATCCGTGCAGGCACAGCTCATCTTGAGTCGGCTTGCGGCGAGGCGGATACTGCCGCGCGGGGATCAATCGCGACATTAGCTCTTCACGGGGGGTGAAATGATTAAGCGTTGGTTGCTGCGCACTTCAAGTGTGATGGTCGTGCTGCTGGTGGGGCTTGGCGTCTTCGCCTGGGTGCGCAGCGCCTCCTTGTTGCAGCGTGCCTGGCAGGTCAATGAATCTCCGCTGGTGGTGCCGAACGACGCGACGGCGATCCAGCGGGGGCATCATCTGGGGGTGACGCGCGGCTGCACGGATTGCCACGCCGCCGACATGGGCGGGCGCGTCGTGGTCGCCAATTCGCCGATCGGGCAGCTGGCCGCTCCGAACCTCACGCGCGGCAAGGGCGGCGTGGGTGCATCGTTGAGCGTCAACGACTGGGAGCACGCGATCCGCCATGGGCTTCGCCCTGATGGCCGCGCCTTGCTGTTGATGCCTTCGGATGAAATGGCAGCGCTGACCGACTCCGATACTGCCGACCTGATCGCGTGGTTGCGGCAGGTTCCGCCCGTGGATCGAGCGACCCCACCCAGTTATGTGGCGCCATTGGGGCGCGTGCTGATGGCATTCGGGCAACTGCCTTTGACGGCCGCCAGCCGCATCGATCAACATGCCGTGCACCAGACATCGATCGTCCCGATGGCCAACGCCGCCTACGGCGCCTATCTGGCGCACAACTGCATCGGTTGTCATGGTGCGCGTCTGTCGGGTGGCCGCATCCCTGGCATGCCGCCACAAACGCCCAAGGCGGCCAACCTCACGCCCGACCCGGGTACCGGATTGGGCAAGTGGAGCAAGGCCGATTTCTATCGCGCGCTGCGCGAAGGGCAGAGGCCCGACGGCAGGGCGCTGGATCCTTTCATGCCGTGGAAGACCATCGGTCTGTCCAGCGACACGGAACTCGATGCGCTCTGGGCCTATCTGCGCAGCGTGCCGCCCATGCCGGCGGATCAGCGCTGAGCCCCCGCAGAGTCGATCGCCGCGATTCGGGGACAACGGAAAGCAAGAACAGCATTTCCCGACCATGGCGACTGTTTGAAGCAGGGAGCCAAATTTCACCGACAGGAGTCCGAACGATGCCGAACACGATATTCACCGCGGTCGATCAGGCCGAGCAAAGTCTGAAAAGCAACAAGTTCGTCTACACCGAGCGGGTTACCGGGGAAGGCGCCAAACCCGTCACCTTCCAGGCACTTGATCAATACCTCACAGGGTACGCGACGGTCGCCACGTTCCTGTGCAACACCCAGCTGGTCGAGAACGCCCTTGAGCAGGTGTCCAGTGAATTGTGGGACGTGTATCGAAAATTCCCGTCCAACATCCGGAACAAATTCACGCGCGCCCTGAACAACAAGACAGGGGTCAGAGTGCACTTTCTTGAGGCCTCACTGTAGAAAGTCGACTCTGACCCCGGTTTCGGAAAGTCGGCGTCGAACCGGGTGCGGTAGGGCAAACAAGGCAGCGAAAACCGGGCCAGGAGTGGACTTTCACCCGCCGTCGTCTGAACAAGTCGACTCTGAGGTCGATGCCGGAACAGGGCGAGGCGATATGGGAGTCTTTGCATGCGCGAACCGTCTTGCAACGATATGTCGATCGACGGCGTTGCGGTTCGTCGCAACCCGGAACGCCGAGATTCGCTCAACCACGTCAACGTCACGGAGAAACCACGATGCGCCGTCTCATGTTCACCATGCTGTTGCTGCTGACTGCCACCACGGTCGCCGCCGCGTCCACGCCGGTGCATTACACCCTCGATCCGGACCACACTTACCCCAGCTTTGAAGCGGATCACATGGGTCTGTCGATCTGGCGCGGCAAGTTTGATCGCAGCACGGGCACGGCCACGCTTGATACGGTTGGCAAGACCGGCACGCTGGATGTGACCGTGGACATCGCCAGCATCGACTTCGGCAATCCGGCGTTGAACAAAGTGATGCTCGGGGCCACCGCACCGATGTGCCAGACCGAGTGCGGCACGTTTTTCGTGGAGAAGTATCCGACCGCGCGCTATCGCGGCAAGCTCACGGACTTTGTGGACGGCGCGCCGACCAAAGCCGTCGGCATGTTGACGATGCGCGGGGTGACCAGGCCGCTGACACTCACCATCGACAGGTTCAAATGTGTCCCTGATTTCATGCTCAAGCCGCGACTGCGTTGCGGCGCCGATGCGCTCGGAACGTTCGAGCGAGACGACTTCGGACTTGATGGTGGCAAATCGTTCGGGATGGACATGAAGGTCACCCTCCGCATTCAGGTGGAAGCCGTCCAGGACAAATGACAGTGGGAACCGGGACGGAGAAAGTCAGCCGTGGAAAGGCGTTCGGAAAGGGCAAACCCGGGCCATCTCGGGTTCACTTGCAGTCGTTTGAATTTTTGTGAGCTGGGCTGGCAACTGGACCTGACCACGTTCTGTTCGAGAACCCGTGAAGTACTCGCACTTCCTGAGACGTGTCAGTCAGGGGCGCAGGCAAGTCGCTTTGGCTAATCCGTCTGCCGACTTGGTTGCCGATACGCGTCAACGGTGGTGGGGCGGGGAGGTCACAGATAGCTGAGCCACCAGTCCTTCCGTCGCCGTTTCACGCCGGCATACCAGCGGCATAGCGGATACAGCGCGAGCACCACTAACGCCCACAAGAGGTAGATGACCGGGAGACTCGCGGCCCATCCCGGCGGCGCGGTGAACGGGAAATGGCTCAGATCCGGCGACTGGAACATGCCGCCCACGCTGCCGAAGCGGATGTAGCAGGCCGCCACCGCCAGCAGGTGGATCAGGTAGAAATGCAGGATATAGAAGAACAGCGGCACCTTGCCGATGACCAGTGCGGGCTTCAGCCAGCGTGGCACACCGCTGTCGAACACGCGCAACAACAGCAACGCCGGCCCGAGCGTCATCAACAGGAACAACAGCGACGGTGGGTACTTGTTGGTGTTGAGGAACGACAGCAGCGTCCAAAGCGGTGATTTCTGCACCGACCACGCGACCGGATCGCCATACACGTTCAGCAACCGCAGCAGCACGAAGGCCACGCTGAGCCCGAGGCCGAGTAGCAGCAGCAATGGACGGCGGCGTGCTTCACTCCAGCGCCAGGCTTGCCCCAGCGTGTAGCCCAGCGCGGTCACGCCCAGCCAGGGGATCAACGGGTAGGCGATGAAGACGACGTGCTGCGGCGTGTTGATGAGGAAGCCGGGCGCATGCAGCACCGACCACAACGGCGCGAGGCTGCCGAAGGTGCTCGCCGGTACGCCATCCAGCAGGTTGTGGCCGGCTACCAGAACGATGCCGAACGCGGCGATCGCCCAGTCAGGCAGGTGGATCAGTGCGGCCAGCACGATCATCGACCAGCCCAGCGCCCACAGCACGGTGATGATGGTCACCTGGTAGTCGAGGTTGAACTGCAGCGCGAAACGCATGACGACCACTTCGAGGAACAACAGCCACACGCCGCGCGTGAGCAGGAATCGGGACAGTTCGCTTCGTGACAGCCGTTGCAGAGCGAGCCGGGCGCCGGTCCCGGTGAGCAGGAAGAACACCGGCGCGCAAAAATGGGTGATCCAGCGGGTAAGGAACAGCCCTGCGGTGGTAGTGGCCAGGTTGGTCGGGTTGGCGTCGAGCGCACCGAAGAAATCGTGCACATGGTCCAGCGCCATGATGACGATGATGATCCCGCGCAGCAGATCGACCGACTCGATGCGGGCTCGGCCGGAGGAGCCGGCCCCGGTCGTTGGCCGCGACTGGGAAAGCAGGATCGATGCATTGTTCGCAGTCATGCCAGGCCGTTCCTTGCTCGTGTCAGAAAAGGTGTCAGGTATGTCAGGTACTGTTCTTGTCGGCTGC
This sequence comes from Rhodanobacter sp. TND4EL1, assembly GCF_054061035.1. NCBI lineage: Bacteria > Pseudomonadati > Pseudomonadota > Gammaproteobacteria > Lysobacterales > Rhodanobacteraceae > Rhodanobacter > Rhodanobacter sp. TND4EL1. The sequence goes on along the minus strand of NZ_JBSSDT010000001.1, from coordinate 639,554 downwards.
CACTTCGACTTCTCTCAGATTGCCCCTGACCCCTGCCGCTTTTGCCGTTTTCCGGGATAGAAGAGAGGAAGTCCAGAACGGGGAGAGATGGTCCGGTTTGGGGCGGACACCTTTGGCCCCGCAAAAACGGGACCGGATTGGGGCGTGCCGGCATTTTCCGTTGATTCAGTGCCCGGCCACCAGCTCGCTGGTCACCTTGCCATTGCCATCCATCATCTGCAGTGATGGCGAACCGTCCCGGGCGACCTTCATCACGATGCGCGGACGGCCTTGCAAGTCGTTCATCGCCAGTTGCACGCTGCCATCGGTGTTGCGGCCGAGCAGCATGCGCCGCGTCGGGCCGCCGTGCTTGTCGAAGAACGCTTTCAGCCGGGCCTTCTGCTGATCCATCGGCAGATCCTTGATGGAGGTCATGAGCTGGATTTCCTCGAGGATCGAATAGTCGGGGTAGTCGTTGAACTGCAGTTTGGTGTAGCGGCCGTCCTTTTCCTGATGGGAATCCAACGCCATGGTCTGGTCCTGTTCGTAGGCGTCGAAGGACAGGTGTCCATGGGATTCCTTGGTACCGTCCTTGTCCTTTTCGCCGCCGAAGATCAACCCGCCATTCTCGCTGCCCTCATCGTTGTAGAAGGTCATGCCGGCAACCTTGCGATTGGGATGGGGATATTCCTTGCCCTTGATGTAGATGCCCGGCGCGCTGGCAGCATCGGAGATCACCAGTCGCAGCGTGCCGTCGGGCTCGCGCACGTTGATGCGCTGGACATCCAACTGGTCGAGCGAGAGCTTCCTGGGTGTCTGCACAAAGCCGCTCAGCACCGTGACTGCGAATACCGTCGTGAGCACGCCGGCGTAGATCATCAGGAAACGTTGACCGATGGGTTTCATGGGAGGCTCCTCGATGCTGGCGGGAATGACCTTTCGTGGTTGCACAGGCCGCATGCGCGAAACATGCGAAAGGCCCATGTGCGAGGGGTAGTTTCTGACGTGTCGCCAGGCTGGTCAAAGGAACGGGAACGACAGAGCAAAACAGGGGTCAGAGTCCGCTTTCTTGAGGCCTTACTGTAGAAAGCCGATTCAGAAAGCCGACTCTGACCCCGGTTTTGGTCTGCCGGCTGGCGGGCCGATCTGACGAGCGCTTGGCACAGCTCGTGAAGTTGCGCGACGCCCTCGATGACTGCATCGGTTGCGGCTGTTTGTCGATTGATCGCTGTCGCTTACGCAACTTTTCGACAAGCCCGGCGAACACGGGCGGGTCCTCTACGCCTGTGGATTGCAGTGACGCCGCGCTGATTTGCGACACTCAGGATGGATACAACGCCGGGGCCGCTTCGCGCATGAAAATACGCAGCGTGACCGGGCCCACGCCTTTCAGCTGGAGCAGTCGCCGTTCGAAGTCGGTTCGATTTTCTGATGCGTGGACCATGCCGGTGACGCTTCCTTCGTACTCATCGAGCAGGGTGCGGCACAGCAGGTGCAGGCGCGTTGCGGTGGATTCGTCGTAGCGCGCATAGCCTCCTTCGCCGAGGATCTTCACCAGTTCGCGATGGGTGCAATGGACGATCTTTCGCGGGGTGTCGCGGCCGTGGGTTTGCACCAGCGCACGCCATGTCGCGGCGGCGATCGCCTGCTTGATACGTTTGCCGAACAGGAAACTGGCGACCAGCCATTGGAACAGGCTGGACTCGTCACTTCGGGTCACTTTGACACCCAGATCGGCGGCGGAAAGATAGCCGGTCATGACGAGGCTCCTGCAGCGTGGGCAGCTCCGAGCTGCAACAGTGATCCCGCGATGGCGCGTTCAAACCTTGGCGTCGAAACCGCACGAGACGAGCGCATTGGCGTTTCCTCGAGGTCGATATTCCGGAACGCGACCCGAACGCCACGTTGCCGAGTCGGGTTTCAGGGTTGGCCGCAGGCTCCCGCCACAACCTCAACCCGCCCGCTGCAGGGATGCTGCGGGCGCCTGCAGAACCTCATTGCTTCGCATCGGGCAGCGCATAGGCAATGACCGAGTCGCCTTCGGGTGTCTCCATGAAATGATGGCCTGCGGCCACGATCAGCACGTACTGGTGGCCATCGACGGAATACACGATGGGCGTCGCCTGACCGCCGGCGGGCAGGGCAGCGTGCCAGAGGGTCTTGCCCGTTTTCAGGTCGATCGCGCGAATCAGATCATCCGTCGCCGCGGCGATGAAGATCAGGCCCCCGGCAGTGACCACCGAACCGCCATTGTTCGGCGTTCCGATGTTGATCGGCATATGCGAGCTCAGACCGAACGGGCCATTGCGGCGGGCCGTTCCAAGCGGGCGGTCCCACAAGGTCTTGCCGGATTCGAGGCTGATGGCGCGAATGCCGCCGTACGGTGGTTCCTTGCACGGCATCTGCGTGAACGGCAATCGCCAACCGGCGTTGATGGTATACGCCCACGGTGTGTCCAGTTGCGGAAAGCCGGTGGTTTCCTGGCCAGCCTTGTTGTCGGAGTCACCCTGATCGCGCGGCTTCCATCCTTTGGCTTGTGCGACGGAGCGGGGCACCATCCGGTCGTAATTGGGGATGTCGTTGTAGTTGGAAACAATGATGCCTCGTTGCGTATCAACCGCCACGCTGCCCCAGTCGGGGCCACCGTTGTAGCCGGGGTATTCGATCCACGGACGCTTCGCGCTGGGTGGCGTGTAGACGCCGCCGTAGCTGGCCTGGCGGAACTGGATGCGGCAGGCGAGCTGATCAAGCGGTGTGAGTCCCCACATGTTGCTGGCGGTGAGGTTGGGCTTGCGCAGCGTGTGATAAGTGGAGAAGGGCTGCGTGGGGGACCGCTGCGAAGGCTCGACGCCGCCGCCCGGCACCGCGCGTTGTTCGATGCCCGTCAGCGGTTTGCCCGTGCGTCGATCCAGCACATACAGATCGCCCTGTTTGGTGGGCAGGATCAGGGCAGGAACGCTGCCGTGATCGGTCGGGAAGTCCACGAGGCTCGGTTGGGAGCCAAGGTCGTAATCCCACACACCACGGGTTTGCGACTGGAAATGCCAGGCCGGTTTGCCGGTTCTCACGTCCAGCGCCACCAGTGAATCGGAGTAGGTGTTCTCGGCGGGACGTCGACTCTGGCTGAGATATTGACCGGCGGGTGCACCCAGCGGCACGTATACCAATCCGAGCTTCTCGTCACCGCTGCCATTGGTCCACATGTCCGGCGTGCCGCGTGCGAACGTCTCGCCGGCGGGCGGCAGGCCCTGGCGATCCGGATGCACCATGTCCCAGGCCCAGCGAAGCTTGCCGCTGATCACGTCGTAGCCAAGGATCACGCCTGACGGAGCCCAGCGGCGCTGTCCGTCCAGTACCTGATGGCCGGTGACAATCACGCCGCGGATGATCACCGGAACGGAGTTGATCGATACGTATCCGGGCGGAACCTCGCCCATGCCTTGCGTGATGTCGACCTGGCCGTTGTGACCGAAATCCGCACACGGTTTGCCGGTGTCGGCGTCGACCGCGATCAGGCGCGCGTCCAGCGTGCCTTCGACAATGCGTCGCGTGCAGGCACCGGCCGGGCCCGGTGCCGCCGCGACATGGCTGAAGGCATCGCCGGGTGTGACGGCGGTTGGCGTGCTGCTTGCCGAGGTCGGTGTGGCTGCGACGGGTGAGGACGTTCCGGCCAGCGCGTCGGCGTTTGCAGGCGCGGGCCTGGACGTATCGTAGAAGGCCACGCCGCGACAAGCCGCCGTGTAGGGAATGGCTTTGTCGTCCACTTTCGGGTCGTAGCGCCAAAGCTGTTCACCCGTGCGTGCGTTCAACGCCATCAGCACGTTGCGGGCGGAGCACAGGTAGATGCGATCGCCTATCTTCAGTGGTGTCGTTTCCGCGCCCCAGAGTTTCTTCGGCAAATCACCCGTGTGGAACTGCCATGCCTTTTTCAACTGGCCGACATTGTCGGGCGTGATCTGGCTCAGTGGCGAATAGCGCGTGCCAGCCTGGCTGCGTCCGTAAGCGGCCCAGTCCGATGGCGCGGGATCGTTGGCCGCCTGGGCCGTCGGGTCTGCCGCTTCAGTGGCCGGGGAAGGAACGCCGGCCAGTGCGGCTGCGACTGCCTTGTCGGGCCCTGTCACGTTGTGGGGGACGAAGGCCAGTCCGGCGGCCGTGACGAAGGCCAGGCACAGCACCGCCCCGATGCCAAGCCAGCCGCGCCGGGGCGTGACGGGAAAAAGCACCGGCATGCAGGCGGCCACGGCGATACCCAGCACGACGAGCAGCCCGTCTCGTGGCACCCATCCCCAGTAATCCAGGCCGCTCTCCCACAGCGTCCAGATGATGGTTGCGATCAGCACGGCGAAGTACCACCACGCACCGGAGCGCCGGCCCCGGATCAACTGTATCGCCGACACCAGCAAGCCGAGGCCGGCCAGCGCGTAGTACCAGGAACCTCCGAGGAAGATCAGCCCGACGCCGCCGAGCAACATGCCCAATCCGAGCAAGCCGGTGAAGCCACCTGTAATGACAGGGCGCCAATGAACGCGGTGGGTACGCTCGTGCATGTGCTGAAATCCTCCGCAGGTGAGCTCGAAAGGGTGAAACTCGCTCTGCGCATGCCGCGTGAAATTTGCGCGACGCTCGAACCGGCGAGGTCCCGGGCATGGCGCGAACGGCCGGGAATGGCTCCTCCCTGAGTGGAGGCTCATTCGTCGCCTACACCATTTCCTTGACACCACTCTGTTACATCATCCGTCTCGAGAGACGTCTGCATATGCCACTGGGCTTGCCGCGGCTTTGACCAACTCAACTTCGTCGTCGGCAAACGGCGAATGGATGATTCGATGGACAACCTTGTTTGGATCGCGTCGGTTGGCGGCTTGCTGCTGCTGGTGTCCCTGACTTCGGGATGGATCCGCCGGTTGCCGTTGTCCGCGTTCAGCCTGTACCTGGCCGGCGGCGTTGTCGCCGGTCCGTGGGTATTCAATTTTCTCCATGTCGATCTCGCCGGGCATGCGGTCTGGATGGCCCGGATAACCGAAATGGCGCTGGTCGCTTCTTTGTTCCTTGGGGGACTGAAGTTGCGGGCGCGCTTCAACGATCCGGTATGGCGCACCGCATGGCGCCTGGCTGTTCCCGCGATGGCCATCACGGTGGCAGTCACCGGGTTGATCTTGCACGGAGCATTCGCACTGCCCTGGCCACTGGCCTTCCTGGTCGGCGCGATCGTCGCGCCCACGGACCCGGTGCTGGCCAGCATGGTCGCGGTGACCGATGCCAGCGATCACGACCGCCTGCGAGTCGCGCTCTCCGGCGAGGCCGGCCTCAACGACGGCACCGCATTGCCGCTGGTACTGCTGGCGCTGGCGGCCATGGAGGAACCGCTGTCGGGACCCGCGGTCCTGGCGTGGTTCAGCGAGGACTTTGTGTGGTCACTGCTTGGCGGTCTGTGCATCGGATTCGCGCTGGGCTGGGTGCTCGGATGGGTAGGTGTCAGTCTGCGGGCGAGGACGCAGAGCCGCGCACCAAACGATTTCCTGGCGCTGGCCATTGTTGCGCTGTCGTACGCGGGGGCCATGGCACTGTCGGCCTCGGGGTTTCTCGCAGCATTCGCCGCGGGGCTCGGCCTGCGGCACGTCGAGCTTTTCGTTGTCGGCCATCATCCGCATCCGCAGGTCGAGGGCCGGACACGACCGCATCCCCCTGCGGAAGAGCTGGTCAATCCGAATGAGCGCGAGACTGCCGACGATCCCGCGGCGTCCGTGGGCATGGTGGTATCGGACGCGCTGTCGTTCGGCGACACGCTTGAGCAGTTGATTGCCGGCGCGCTGGTGATCCTTCTGGGCGCGGCTTTCGCGACCTATTGGCAACCCGCAGGTTTGCTGCTTGCGTTGATATTGTTCGTGATCGTGCGGCCCGTCGCCGTAGGTCTGAGCATGATCGGCTCGCCCACCCCGATCCCGCGGCGGCTGCTGATCGGCTGGCTCGGAATCCGTGGCATCGGCAGTCTCAACTATCTGGCTTACGCAGCCACCCACGGCTTGACGGCCGTGCAGACCGATCGAGCCGCGGGCCTGGTGATCACCGTGGTGGCCATGAGCATTCTCGTGCACGGCATGACCACGCCATCGCTCATGTCATGGCGTCGCAATGCTTTGAACAAGCGCACTTCTTCGACTTCCACTGAATGAAGGGCCGTCCGGACATCGCAGGCTTCGACCTTCGCTGCCGTGTCCGGCGCCTGGCGACGCGGCGAAGGTCTGGCTGGACAAGGAGGAGCGGGCTGCGCTGGTGTCGGCTCGCTCGGCGATGCACGAGAAGCATCCCTGCCTTGCGTTGTGGAGGTGGACGTAGGCCACCGCGGGGTTGTCGAAACATTGCTGCAGCTCGACGGCAGTCGCGTGGCCTTCGCAAACGGACGCGCCGATCATCATGTCGGTCTGGTCGTAGGCACGAAGCGAGATCAGGCGCCGCGTGACGTACGAAGGTACCTCATTCACGGCAAGCACCCGTCGCGTGGCGCCGCGCCGAATGAAGATGGGGCCCGAAGCGCGGTAGGGTGACGCGACGTCCTGGTGACGATAGGGGAGCAGCAACAGTTCCTCGCCCACGCGTGCATCCTCCAGGCTGACGCGGCAGGGAAACGCGTTGGCCTCATTGGCGATGCGGCGCATCGCGCCGTGTTGGACCAGTTGGTCGTCCGACAGCAGAAACAGCGCTTCGAACGGGTGGTGGTCAATACCTGACAGTCGAAATGCCTGCATGTCTTGCTCCGGATCGTGGAGCCCAGACGGTAGCGCGAGCCCGCGTCGGGTACGCGCCGGATTCGGACGCGTCATTCGGCAGACGGTGCGGCATGCCGGCGCGGCCCGACCCGGCCATTGCCGCGGCTCCGGCGTTCTTTCCGCGGCGGTTCCCCATTGAGCCTAGCCCCGTCTGTCGTGACACCGCCTAGACATCACATCCTCCAGCTTAGGCAACAAGCCTGACCAGCCACGTCTTGTCGAAATACCGGTCGATGGGCCGGTTGCCCACCGTCTTGATTCCCCACGGAGACCATCACTGATGAGTACCGTCATTGCACCGCATCGCTCCGTGGTGGCCAACGCCATCTATGGCTTGCTCAACCCGATACCTTTCGGCTTCTTCGTCGCTGCGCTGATCTTCGACATTACCTATGCCAACACGGCGGTGGTGCTGTGGGGCAAAGGTGCGGACTGGTTGATTACGCTGGGGCTGCTGTTTGCAGTGATCCCGCGCCTGATCAATCTGGTGCAGGTCTGGATCACCTCACGACGATTCGCCACGGGTGCGGACCGGCTCGATTTCTGGCTCAACCTGGTGGCCATCATCGTGGCGATTTTCAATGCCTTCGTGCATACGCGCGATGCCTATGAGGTGGTGCCGACCAGTGTGTGGTTGTCGCTATGCACGGTCATCCTGCTGTCAATCGCGCACATCCTCATGGCCACTCGGCCACGCGCCACCGGGAGTTATGTCCATGAGTAAGCTCATCGTCCATGGCGTGCTGGCAATGGCTTTGCTGGCTGGGTTGAGTGGCTGCAACCAGAAGGCTTCGTTGACGCCCGCGCAGCAGGCCGGCGCTGACCCGTCGCTCCCGGCGCCTCAGCGTTTCCTCAAGCCACCGATGCAGGTGCCCGAAAAGGCCGACTGGAAGGAGGGCCAGACACCCAAGGTGGCCGCCGGCCTGCAGATCGAAAGGATCGCCAGCGGCCTCAAGCATCCGCGCCAGCTCTACGTGCTGCCGAACGACGACGTGCTGGTGGTGGAGGCCAACAGCCCGCATGCCGAGCCGGTGACCACGCCCAAGCAACTGGTGGCCAGCATGGTTACCGCCCGTTCGGGCAAGAGTGCGAAGGGCGGCAATCGCATCACGCTGCTGCGCAGGAATGCCGGCAAGGGTGGGGAATGGGAGAAGCATGTCTTCATCCAGAACCTGAACTCCCCGTTCGGCGTGCAACTGATCGGTGATTCACTCTACGTGGCCGATACCGATCGCATCCTGAAATTCCCCTACGTCAACGGCGAAACGCAGATCACGGCGCCGGGCGTCGAGTTCGCGGATCTGCCCGACACCATCAACCATCACTGGACCAAGCCGCTGCTGGCCAGCCCCGATGGCACGAAGCTGTATGTCGGCGTGGGCTCCAACAGCAACATCACCGAGAACGGCCTCGCGGTGGAATACCGCCGGGCGGATGTGCTGGAAGTGGACGTCGCCACCCGCGGCAGTCGCATCTACGCGTCGGGCCTGCGCAATCCCACCGGGCTGCAGTGGGAACCAACCACCGGCAAGCTGTGGGTGGTGGCGAACGAACGTGACGAGATCGGCCCCGATTTGGTGCCGGACTACCTGACCTCGGTGCAGGACGGTGGTTTCTATGGCTGGCCGTACAGCTACTACGGACAACATGTGGACACCCGGGTGCAGCCGCAGCGCCCGGACCTGGTCGCGCGGGCGATCAAGCCGGACTACTCGCTGGGCTCCCATGTGGCGCCGCTGGGTTTGCTGATGACCAGCGACAATGCCTTGCCGGCGAAGTATCACAACGGTGCCTTCATCAGCGAACACGGCAGTTGGGATCGATCACCGCTGAGCGGCTATCAGGTCGTGTTTGTCGCGTTCCAGCAGGGCAAGCCGGTGGGCGCGCCCGAGCCGGTGGTTACCGGGTTCCATTCGGACGATCAGAAGCACCTTTACGGAGCGCCGGTCGGGCTGGTGCAAGACAGGGAGGGCGCGCTGATTGTCGCCGATGACGTGGGCAACTCCGTCTGGCGGGTGACCTCGGCGGGCAGCCGGTAAGCGCGCGACCAAGAGGGCTCGAGGGGCGGGGTGCTGGCCGGGCCTCGCACTCGTATACAGTGCACACTGCCGTGGTTCGCAAGCGCTGTTCAACGGGCCGTTGTTTAAACAGGCGGCGTTTGCGGCACTTGGCCTTCATGGCGCGCACACGCCTTTCCCAGCAGTCTTCGGTGGGAGCGTTGCGACGCCAGCCAACATGACATTCAAGGGAGCAACTCCATGCAATTGAACCGAGGCATTTCCCTGATCACGATCCTGGTGGTTTTGGCGATTCTGGCGGTAGTGGCTGCCTTTGCCATTCCCGCCTGGCACGACCGCGTCGCCCGCGACCACATCGAGGAAGCCATGAAGGCCGTCGATGCGCCCAAGCTGGTTGTCATGGAAGCGGCGACAACACATGGCGGACTGGCCCATGTCAGCAAGAGCGATCTCGCGTACAACGCCGGTGCACCCAACGACTATGTGAGCAAGCTGGAACTGGGTGAGGGCGGCAAGATCACGCTGACCACGCGAAATACGGGCCTCCAGCCCGACCCGGTCCTGGTCTTCCTGCCGGAAGAAACCGGCAAAGATGCCACCCGGCCGATCAACTGGAGCTGCACCATGGTGGTCGGCACCCAATCGGCGGCACCACGTGAGTGCGCCGAAGCCCGGTTGAGCCCGACATCGGCGCCGGCCTCGACCGTCCTGGCGCCGGCGGAACCCAGCACACGCTGACAAAGGGGCGAGGCGGGACATCCGCCTGTCATTGAAGACGGTCAGTCGGCTGTCGAAGGTGTGCTTGATCGAGGCGGCTGCGTCGCAGGCGAAGTCCGCGGAGAAGGCCCGGAACTCGTCTGATCAGCCGCGCCGGGCCGCCTCGATCGCGGCGATGTCGATCCTGGTCATCCCCATCATCGCGTCGAATGCGCGTTTGGCGGCGGCGGGATCAGAATCGGTGATTGCTGCGATCAGGGCGCGCGGGGTGATCTGCCACGACAAGCCCCACTTGTCCTTGCACCATCCGCACTCGCCCGCTTGACCGCCGTTGCGGATGATGGCGTGCCACAGACGGTCGGCTTCGGCCTGATCGTCGGTCGCCACCTGGAACGAGAACGCCTCGCTGTGCGAGAACGCGGGTCCGCCGTTCAAGCCCAGGCACGGAATACCCATCACGGTGAACTCGACCGTCAGCACATTGCCCTGCTTGCCTGCGGGGTAGTCCCCCGGCGCACGGTGGGTGGCGGTAACGGCGCTGTCCGGAAACGTTTCGGCATAGAACGTCGCGGCGTCCAGGGCGGTGCCGTCATACCAAAGACAAATCGTGTTCTTGCTGGACATGGCGTGCTCCTGGTTCGGGAAGGCGAGTATCTCCATCTTTTTGTCGACGATCGAAGAACCTGCAGATCGACGTCGCCCGGGGACAGATGTCATCCGCCAGACAAGAGCTGGAGCAAGGGCAGGTTATGGTTCTCGCGCGGCTTCTCTGAAGCGCAAGTTCCATGCAAAGACTGCGGCATCGGTTGCTTGAAGCACGCTCCCCACACAGATGCCGCTCGTGGAATGCATATCAGCCACTCGTGAATCGGCAGCGGGCGGGGCGGCGGTAGCTGAAGCGCGCAGCGTTCGGGGTCAGCTCAAGCGGCTGTTCGGCCACTGGCCACCGATTTTGGGAGCGTCCTCAAGGTTTTTTCGTCCCCGCGGCTCCCGCAGGCGCGGGGACAGCACTTGACGAGCCTGACGCCGCAGGGGCCGGTTCGATAGCTGGCGTCATTGTTGAGGATGTCGCCGCGGTCGATGCTGCCGAAGCAGGGTTAGCCGTCCAGTGCTCGTTCTTGACGTCCATGCCTTTCTCCAGCATGGCGTTGCGTGACTTCTCGATTTTCTTGTCCGCGCCCGCGGCCCGTGGATCTCCGGAAGCGCTGGGGGTGGGAGCGTCGCGGCTGGCATGGCAGGCTGCAAGGCCGAGAATCGAGGCAAGAACAAAGACGAAAAGAGTCGGTTTCACGCGCACCTCCGTACGTCAAATGAACAGGTGCGAGCACCAGTGATGGTGCCCGCCGCATCATGTCCCAAGGAGACCACAGTCATTCGGTCGCCACACACCTCAGGACATGAGTCAACGAAGGTCGACATCGCCTGCCTTGTCCTTGTAATCCTTTTTAGGATCAGCGCCGAAAAGCATCTTTACGCCTGCCAACAGGTTGGATTCGTTGAGCCACACTTCGGCGTGTTCCACATCGAAACGCAACAAGACCAGCTTTGGATCATCCTTGCCGTCAAACCAGGCGGCGATGAACGGGTTCCAGAGGCGGTCGATCACTGCCCGGTCCTGATCCACCACGAGGTTGCCATGGATGCTTGCGAATAAATCATGGCCCTTGGAACTGAATGCGGCAATCGCCCGATGGCTCTTGGCGAGATTGTCGACCACGGCATTCGGTGTGCCGGTGAAAAACCAGACTGGTCCGCTTTCGTTCTCGATCATCGCGGTCATGGGACGCGAATGACCATCTTCCACTCCGTCGAGGCCGAGCATCACGGTGCGATCGGAGGAAAGCGCCTTCCACAGTTTTTCCTGGAGTTTTCGATCGGTGTCGGTATTCATCAGGTCTCCCGTCAATGATCGCCAACAGGCGAAGGAGACCCGCTTGTAGCGGAAGGTGCGTGAAATCCGTGCAGTGGGCTTTCGGGTGACGGCCTTGCACCCCACGGAATTTGCAGGAGCCGTGCGGACGCCGAAGGCGCATCGCATTGGCGCGGATGTCCCGCCACTGCGGCCGTGGTGTCGACTCAATGCAGACAGACGATCATGACGTCCATCTGCATCGAGTTCCACCGTCACCAGTGATAGGAGACGCGGGCTTCACAAGAGCCGGATTGCCTGGCAACGACGTGGTTCCGTTGTCTGCCCCAGCGCTGCTGCACGATTGTTCAGGAGGCGTCGCATTTATCCTGCGGGCAGGCAAAATCGACCTCGCTTCCCCGGCTGGCGCCCAGCGGAATGTTCTTGCGGGTGTCGACCGTGGTTCCGTCCTTTTCCAGCGTCACGGCATACGTGCCAGGCGGCAACGACGTGATGACGTAATGTCCGCTGTCCTTCACTGTCACATGCCGCCGCAAGCCGGTCGAGCTCTGCGCGATCACGGTCTCACCAGCAGGCGCCTGGCCAAAGATTCGCCCGGACGTCGACTGTGCGTTGGCCGTGTTCGGCGGGACGGCGGCAAAGAGGAACAACGATGTTGCGGCAACAAACAGCCCGCCGAACAGGGCCTTGCGCCCGCTGGTTTCCAAATGCTTCCAACTTTTCACGTAGAGCTCCCCTTTCGTGTGGTTATCGGCCACCCAAGCCACGCCGTGAAAGCCGACTGGGCCATCGGACCGGCACTGATGGTAACCCGGCGCGGGCGTGCTTTTACCGCCGGATTCCGGCAGCGATCGAATCTTTCGGCGGTCTCCGCCCATGTCGGGTTGCGAGGCCGTCGCTGGCGGTCACGAGCGCTGGCGCTTGACCGCGTACATCGCCCGATCGGCCTGCGCCAACAGGGCTTCCGCATTGGCGCCGTCGTCCGGAAAACAGGCGATGCCGATGCTGGCATCAAGCCGGATCACGCCATCCTCGAGCTTGAAGGGCGGGGTGATGCGGGCGCGCAGGGTGTCGGCCAGTGCCTGGGCGGCTCTGACATCCCGGCAGCCGGGCAAAAGCACGACAAACTCGTCGCCACCGACCCGGGCGACCAGGTCATTCTCGCGAACGCCTTGCTTCAGGCGTTGGGCAACCTCGCGCAACAGACGGTCACCGGCATCATGGCCGCCCTGGTCGTTGACCACCTTGAACCCGTCCAGATCCAGATAAAGCAAAGCCACGCCATGGCCGGCTTGCCGGGCATGATGGATGGTGGCTTGCAGTTCCCGGCGAAGGCATTCGCGGTTGGCCAGCCCGGTCAGCGAGTCGTGGTTGGCGCGGTGCTCCAGTTCGCGTTCGAGACGGCGCAACTCGGTCACCTCGCGGCCCACGCCGATGCGTACACGATGCTCGGGTAGCCAGCGCGCCGACCATTGAATGTCCAGCGTCTGGCCGTTCTTGTGCACGTAGCGATTGCGGAAGTGACGTTGCAGTTCGCCGGCCATCACCTGTTCGGCCTGGGCTGCCGTGGCTTCGCGATCGTCGGGATGAACCAGCTCGAATATGCGCCTGCCGATCACTTCCTCCGCGGCATAACCAAAGATGCGCTGGAAGCTCGCGTTGACGAAAAGGAGGTGACCTTCGACATCGACCATGCACACGGCATCGGGCATCAGGTCAAGCACGTCGGCAAGGGGCGGTAAGGTCGGGATCATCTTTTCTGCGGTGGTTCCTGATCGAGCCGTAGTGCGCAGAAAGGCTGTCATCACACGAGCTGTCCTGAGGAAAGCTATCAGAATCACTCCGCCCGCGGGTGAAGGACGACCTCCGATACGGGCTGAGTGCCTGTGCTGGAAGCTCGGTGCAGCGAGGTCGACGCTCAGATGTGGCGCCCGGCCGCGCGGTCTGCTGCCGTATCCGGATGCGGCAGCAGCGATCCCAGGGTGCGCCGGCGATGGCCAGATGTCGGTGTGTCCCCGACGCGATGTTCGCCGACGCAGTGCGTTCGGGCAGATGATCAGGCGGGCAGGCTGACCACGGGTACGAAGCCGCCGAAGATCATGCGCTTGCCGTCAAAAGGCATGGCGCCGGCTTTGTCCAGGCGTGGGTCGTTCATGAACTTCTCCATCCCGGCATCGCGCGTGACCTTGTCGGGCCATGTCACCCAGGAGAACACCACGGCCTCATCGGCGTGCGCCTGCACGGCGCGGCGAAAGTCGGTGAGCTTGCCCTCGGGCACATCCTCGCCCCAGCATTCCGTCACTTGGGTGGCACCACATTCCAGGAAAATGCCGTCGAGGGTTTGGGCATGTTCAATGAACCGGGCACGGTTGGCCTGGGGGACGGCGATCACGAAACCATCGACATACGACATGGCGGCCTCTCTGCGGGAATGGCGGGCCGACACGGCCGCCTTCACTTGATCGACGAACGGGCGGCGTGGTGATCGACGTCGATCCGCACAAGTTGTCTCACCACCGCTGTTTCAGCGCGCCGATATAATGGACTGACCGCTTTTCCGGCAGACGACTTCATGCGCAGTTTCGACGATCCCCAAGGTGGGCCGTGGCAAGCCGCGGTACTGGATGCTTCCTACGGCAGCATGCTGCTGGTCTTTTCGCACGCCGGTGACGGGCGGGTATTCAAGACCACCATGGCCGCCGAAAACGTGCGGCTGGCGGAGCAGCAACTGGCCGAGATGGATGAGTCGCAGCTGCGCGAGCTGTTGGTGCAGTCGGTCCCGTGGGAGTAGCCCCCGCGTCGCGTGAGTTGCCTGAGCCAGCTGCGGGTCGCCGTGGCGGGTCATCACCATTCCCGTCGCGGTGAGTGCCGGCGGCCAGCGTCGCCACCTACTTGCCCGAGCCCCGGCGCACGGCATCAAGCGGGCTTTGTGATCCCGCGCGCTCCAGCAACGCATGCATCGCCGGCTTCCACAGGGTCCAGTTGTGTTTGCCCGGCAACATGATGACGTGGCTGGCGGGCAGCAGCGGTGTCATCAGTTCGATCGGCTGGCGGAATGGTTCGTCGCTGCCATAGGCAAGCCAGGTCGATTGTGAGCGCTGCGGACGTTGCGACCAACCCTGCAGGGAACGCCACAACTCATGCTGGAACGTGTCCGGTCCGATCGGCTGGGCCGGCCCTGCTTGCCAGGCGGCGAGGCTGCCGGCTTCGCGGATCTGCTGGTGAATGGCCTTTTCGCCGAGATACGGCGAGAGAAGCAGCAAGCCGTCGATCTGGTCGGGGTACTCCCGGTCATACAACAGCACGCCCATGCCCCCCAGCGATATGCCGGCCAGCCACACCTGCCGATACGCCGGTCGCCGGGCGGGCGCGATCACTTCGTCGTGCAGCCTTTGGGCCACGCGGCCTTGCCGGTAGAACGGCATGGTCAACCCTGTGAGAATCACGTCAGCATCGGGCCAGCTTTGCTGGATGATCCCGGCAATGCCGGTGCTGGTCAGCGACTGCAGGCTGTCGCCCCGTCCGGGCAGCATCACCACCAATCGATGGGCGGACTGCGGCGCGGCAATGAACGTGGTGGGTATCGGCTTGGTGACATCGCCGCCAGCGGCACAGCCGACCAGCGACAACAGGCTGGCAAGCAGCATCGGAACGAGGGCTCGTCGAAAGGTCGGCATGCGGCACCTGCTCGGTGAATGCTGGTGGACAAGGCTGATGATGTGCCCACTGTGTTCGCAATGGAATGCGTTCGCAATGCTCGTGCCAGGTGCCCGAAGGTGCCTGTGGTGATGCCACAATCGTGATCAGGCGCCTGCGCACTTCATGGGGCTGGCGCCGTCCGGGATGGTGCGCGCACAAGGGAGGTCCATGTCGACACTCATCAAGAAGACCGCCCGCGTCGTGCTGGCGGCGGCGCTGCTGCTCGTGCTGCTGGTTGTCGTGCTGGTCGCGCGGAAGCGGCCGGATCGTGCCTTGCGGGTAGCCACGGCAAATGTGGCACAGACCCTTTGCGCTTACGTGTTCGTTTCAGGCCAGACGCCTGCGCAGGCGTTTGCCGAAAACATCGCGCCGCTGCGCGGGATGCATATCCTGCTCCCGCACCTGCATTACACAGTCGACACTGCTCGGCGGAAAGCACCGCCAGCTGGCGCGGCCGCTTTGTCACCGAGGCGTCCTGGTATCCGGACTACGGTTGCGCACTGCCCACCACCACGCCCGACGTGGCCACCCTGCAGGCGGCGCATGCTGCGGCATCGGCGCCATTGGTGGCGGAAGCTCCCCGGCTGGTTAGCCCGAACCGGGCCATCAGCGCCGCGCTGGCACGCGCGTTTGCCGAGCCGGCCAGCGGCCCGCGTCGTCACGTGCACGCCATTGTGGTGATGCATGGGGGCACGGTCATCGCCGAACGCTATGCCGACGGCTTTGGTCCGCAGACGCCGCAACTGGGCTACTCGATGAGCAAGTCGGTGGTGAATGCGCTGCTCGGTATCCTGGTGCGGCAAGGACGGCTGGACATGGCGCTGCGTGCGCCCGTCGCAGCCTGGCAGGATCCCGCGGACCCGCGGCACGACATCACGCTTGAGCAATTGTCGCGAATGACTTCGGGACTCGACCTTGCGGAGAACGACAGCGGGTTCGACCCCGTGTCGGAGATGTTGTTCCTGCGACGCGACATGGCTGCATTCGCCGCCCGCGCAAAACTGCGCGTGCCGCCGGGCACGCAGTGGGATTACACCAGCGGCAATACGTTGATCCTTGCCGGCGTGCTGCGCGACAAGGTCGGCGGCGGTGCGCCCGGCCTGATCCGCTTCGCCCATCGTGAACTGTTCGCTCCGCTGGGCATGCGGCATGTGCTGATGGAGTTCGATGGCGCGCAGACCCTGGTGGGCTCCACCCGAATCTATGCGTCGGCGCGTGACTGGGCACGTGTGGGGCAGTTGTACCTGGATGATGGCGTGGTCGATGGTCGTCGCATTTTTCCCGCGGAATGGGTTGCCGATGCCAGCCGCCAGACCCTCCACAGCCTCTACGGCTCCGGCTTCTGGACCAATACGGGCACCGCGGCAGACGGCAGTCGCCTCATTCCCGGCATGCCGGTCGATGCCTATTTCGCGTCGGGCCTGAACGGGCAGCGGATTCTCATCGTGCCGTCGCAACAGCTGGTGATCGTGCGGCTGGGTTCCACCCTGGATCCGCCCAATTTCGACATGCGTGGGCTGGTTCGGCTGGTCAACGATCTGAGCGTCGCCCTCAACTGACGGAAGGCGGCGCCAGGCGTTTGCACGCCGTCGGCGACTCAGCCCGGAATCTCGACCTCGACCAGCTTGCCCAGCAGCACCAGCGATTCCTGCCAGCCCAGATGGCACTTCTCGAGCGGGATCACCTCGGGCAGGCCTTCCTGCACCACGTGCAGTTCGGTGCCGCAGGATACGGTCTTCAGCGTGATGGTCACCATGATCTCGCCGGGCAGGTTCGGGTCGTCGAACTGGTCGGTGTAGCGGATGCGCTCGAACGGCGTGAGCTCGACATAAGTGCCGCCAAAGACGTGGCTGTGGCCCGTCGAGAAGTTGGTGAACGACATCTTGTAACTACCGCCGACCCGGGCGTCCAGATGATGCACCCTGGCGGTGAAGCCGTTCGGCGGCAGCCACTTGACCCTGGCTTCGGCATCGAGAAAGGCGCGATAGACGCGCTCGGCCGGCGCGCGCAGCACGCGATGAAGGCGGACGGTGTTGGACATGGCAGTTTCCCTGGCTGGAGGAGGAGTCCTCATGGGAAGCAACGAACGGTCGAGGAGAGAATCGACAACCTCGCTCCGGCACCGCGTCGACTGCATCGACAGCGATCCCGTCGACAGGCTTGCCGGTTTCATCCGAGCGATTTGCAGTAGCCTGAGAGGCGTTCGCTGGCCGGCCGGCAACGGCCCGGGCAGTCCGGGAAGCGATGGAAGGTGGCATCCATGATCAACATTTCGACGGCGACCGAAGTGCCCAGCCGGGGCGGGGCGACACACGGCGTGCGGAGGCAGCATGAGCATGCGTGACGTCGACATTGCCATCATCGGCGCCGGCACCGCCGGCATGTCCGCGTATCGCGAAGCGCGCAAACGCACCGACCGCATCGCCTTGATCGAAGGCGGCCCGTTCGGCACCACCTGTGCCAGGGTCGGCTGCATGCCATCGAAGCTGCTGATTGCCGCGGCCGAAGCGCGGCACCGGCTGGCCACGCTGCCGGCGTTCGGCATCGCCAGCGATGCCGGCAGGGTCGACGGTCGCGCCGTGATGAAGCGGGTGCGTGACGAGCGCGATCGCTTCGTCGGCTTCGTGCTGGAGGCGGTGGCGGACTTCGGCGCCGAGCACGTGCTGCGTGCGCATGCCGAGTTCGAGAGCCCGCATGTGCTGAAACTCTCGCCCGCGGTGGACGGCAGCGTGCCGGAGGTCGAGCGAATCCGCGCCGGACGCATCATCATCGCGACCGGTTCGCGGCCGCCGATTCCCGCGGCGCTCCGCGCGGCAGGGGATCGCCTGATCATCAGCGACGACGTTTTCGACTGGCAGGATCTTCCCGGCTCGGTGGCGGTGTTCGGCGCCGGCGTGATCGGCCTGGAGCTGGGTCAGGCGCTGCACCGGCTGGGGGTGCGCGTGCATCTGTTCGGTCGCGACGGGCGGATTGCCGCGATCAGCGATCCGAAGGTTCGCGCCGTGGCCGCGCGGCTGATCGCCGCGGAACTGCCGCTCAGCCTGCATGCCGAGGACGTACGCGTCGAGCGGGATGGTCAGGCGGTGGTCGTGCACTTCACCGACCCGGGCGGCGCAGCGAGCAGCGAGCGTTTTGATTACCTGCTGGTCGCCACCGGCCGCACGCCGAACGTGGAGATGCTGGCGCTGGATCGAAGCGGGCTGGAGCTCGATGACCGAGGGGTTCCGGTATTCGATCCGCAGACCAGCCGGGCTGGCGACAGCCACATCTTCATCGCCGGCGATGCGGATGCCGACCGCGTCCTGCTGCATGAGGCCGCCGACGAGGGGCGCCTGGCCGGCGAGCAGGCCGCGCGCTACCCGGCGGTCTACAGGCACACGCGCCGCACGCCGCTGGGTATCGTGTTTTCCGACCCGCAGATCGCCTACGCCGGCCAGCGTCATGCGCAGCTGGTGGCCGCCGGGGTCGATTTCGCCGTAGGCGAGGTGTCCTTCGAGGATCAGGGACGCTCGCGGGTGATGCTGGTCAACCAGGGGCTGCTGCGCGTGTACGGCGAGCAGGGCAGCGGCCTGCTGCTTGGTGCCGAGATGATCGGCCCGCAGAACGAGCACATTGCCCACCTGCTGGCCTGGGCGATCCAGGCCCGCATGACCGTTGCCGAGACGCTGCAGAATCCGTTCTACCACCCGACCATCGAGGAAGGCCTGCGTACCGCATTGCGCGAGCTGCTCAAGGCGCTCGGCATGGGCGCGGCACCGCCGCTGCATTGCATCGACTGCGGGCCCGGCGCATAGCCGGCGGGCGCGACGCGCGCGGGATGTTTCCGCACGATGGCTGAGGCACACTGCGCGCCAGCCGGCGATCCGGCTTCTTGATCGGGAGACATCGGGTGGGCAAGGGCAGGCTGGAAGCATTCAGCGATGGTGTCATCGCTATCATCATCACCATCATGGTGCTGGAACTGAAGGTGCCGCACGACACCACGCTGGCCGCGCTGGGCCCGCTGGCGCCGGTGCTGCTCAGCTACGTGCTCAGCTTCGTCTACGTGGGCATCTACTGGAACAACCATCACCACATGCTCTCGATCATCCACCGCGTATCCGGCGGCGTGCTCTGGGCGAATCTGCATCTGCTGTTCTGGCTGTCGCTGTTCCCCTTCGCCACCGCCTGGATGGGCGAGAATCACCTCGCCGCCGCGCCGGCCGCCGCGTATGGGGCGGTGCTGCTGATGGCCGCCGTGGCCTACTGGATACTCGAAAAGGTATTGATCGCCGCGGGCGGCACCGAGTCGACGCTGCGCGACGCCATCGGTGCGGACTGGAAGGGGAAGTCCTCGCCACTGATCTACCTGATCGGGATTGCCCTGACGTTCTGGCGACCCTGGACAGGCCAGCTCGTCTACGCGCTGGCCGCCTTGATCTGGCTGGTGCCGGACCGGCGCATCGAGAAGATGACCGGTCATTGATGGCGCTGCTTAATATGCGTATCCACATCAGACATCGTTCCGGAGATGCCATGAAGACTGCAATGATTCGCGTGGTTTGGCAGGCGCTGCTTGTGCTGGGTCTGATTGGACCGGTCAACGCTGTCGCCAGCACGACGGTCTCTGGCGCTGAGACAAGCGCGATCCAGCGAGTGATGGATCAGCAGCAGGCCGCGTGGAACCGCGGCGACGTGGATGGCTTCATGCGTGCCTACAAGGATGCCCCCGACACCACCTTCGTGGGCACCAGCGTGCGCAAGGGCTATCGCGCGATCCTGGAAAGCTATCGCAAGCATTACGTCGGCAAACAGCAGATGGGCAAGCTCACCTTCTCCGATCTCGACGTGCGCATGTTGCCTGGCAACGAAGGTGACGTGCGTTATGCGGTGGTTACGGGCCGTTTCCATCTCGACCGGCAGGCCCGTGGCGAAGCTGCCCAGGACGATGGCGTGTTCTCACTGGTGTGGGAGAAAGCCCCGAACGGCTGGAAGATCATCCTCGATCACACCAGCTGAGTCCGCGTAGCGTGGCGATGGTGTGCCTGTCGCCGGGCGACAGCTCAGGACTGGCGCAGAAAGGCCAGTGACTCGTCGCACGGTGCGTCGACTTTCAGGCTCAGCAGCGGGTCCGCACGGGTGCGGCCCAACGTGACGGCGGCAACCGGCTTGCCGGCGCGTGCGGCGGCATCGACGAAACGGTAGCCGGAATAGACCATCAGCGAAGACCCCACCACCAGCACGGCATCAGCCGCCTGCCAGGCGCGCGCGGCGGCGTCCACGCGCTCTCGCGGCACGGCTTCGCCGAAAAACACCACGTCCGGCTTCATGAGGCCGCCGCAAAGCGGGCAGGGCGGGATGTCGAACGACGTGAAGTCGTGGCCGTCCAGGTCGGCATCCCCGTCCGGCGCGTCGATGGCGTCGAGCAACGCCCATTCCGGGTTGCGTTCCACCAGCATTTGCTGAAAGGCGTCGCGGTTGAGCCGCGCATCGCAACTCATGCAGCGGACCTGGTCGAGCCGGCCGTGCAGGTCCAGCACGTTTTCGCTGCCCGCATGCTGGTGCAGGCGATCCACATTCTGCGTCACCAGCAATTCGACCTGCCCGCGTCGCTCCAGTTCGGCCAGCGCATGATGGGTCGCGTTGGGCAGCGCGTGGCCGAAGCGCCGCCAGCCGACCAGGCTGCGTGCCCAATAGCGCTGACGCGTGGCCGGTTCGTGCATGAAGGCCGTATAGGTGACCGGCGGCGTGCGCTTCCACTGGCCATCACGGTCCCGATAGTCGGGAATGCCCGAGTCGGTACTGCAGCCGGCTCCGGTCAGCACGAACAGGCGCGGGTGATCGGTGATGAATTGCTGGAGTGGAGTCATGGGTGGAATATGGGTGCACGCTGGTGGGAACAACAGGGTTGGCCGGCGTACCGGCTTGTCACCGCCCGGCCTTGTTGTGATGATGGCGCAGGTGAAGTGCAGCGTGCCTGTCCGTCGAGACGTGTCTTGGGTAGAAGGGAGGAGCACATGGATCAGATCGGAACTGGAGAAGGGGCGGCCGCCACGGCGCGCAAGATCGACCGCGATGCGTACAAGCTTTGGCACGAAAAGCCGGCGGAGAAATTCTGCCTGGGCTTTTCCGTCTTCGTGATTGCCGAAATCCTGGTGTATGGCACCTTGCACTGGATCTTTCCGCTGATCTGAACGCACGGCCACCGGTGGTGCTCGTGAATCACCGGCCACGCCTCGCCGAACTCGACAGAAAGCGGCGCCGCGTTAGCATGACCGGATGAAGTTGACGGTTTCCGACCAGACCTTTCGTCCGCGGTGGCGAACGGCAATCTGCCTGCTGGCGCTGCTGTTTGCCGGCTGCGCCTCCCAGCCGCTGCAACAAGGCGCGTGGCAAAGCCCCGCGCAGGTACGCGCGGAAGTCATGCGGTTGATGCCGGCCAAAGTAAATGATCGCAGCGGCTGGGCAATCGACATTCAGGTGGCATTCGCGGCGCAGCGGATCGAACCGACCACGGTGAACCTGTGCTCGGTATTGGCGGTGGCCGAACAGGAGTCGGGCTTCCAGGTCGATCCGGTGGTGCCCGGACTGGGAAAGATCGCGCGCCAGGAAATGGATCGTCGCGCGGCGTCGAAACACATACCGGGTTTTCTGGTCGATGCCGCGCTATGGCTGAAATCGCCCGATGGACGACGTTACAGCGAGCGACTGGCCGCGGTACGCACCGAACGACAGCTGAGCGACATCTTCCAGGACTTCATCGGCATGGTGCCGCTGGGCAAGCGTCTGTTCGGCGAACTCAATCCGGTGCATACCGCCGGTCCGATGCAGGTAAGCATTGCGTTCGCCCAGGCGCATGCGCAGGACTACCCGTATCCAGTCGAAGGATCGATCCGCCATGAGGTGTTCAGCCGTCGCGGTGGGTTGTATTTCGGTGTCGCGCACCTGCTGGGTTATCCGGTGCACTATGCGAAGCCGCTGTATCGCTTTGCCGATTTCAACGCCGGCTGGTACGCCAGCCGCAATGCCGCTTTTCAGCAAGCGGTGAGCCTTGCCTCCGGCATTCCATTAGCGCTGGACGGCGATCTGATGAAGCCTGATGCGAGCGTTGCTGATCCGACGGGCGCGACGGAGTTGGCGGTGCGCTCGCTCGCGGTTCCGCTGCAGATGAGCGATGCGGCGATTCATCGTGAGCTGTTGCAGGGCGAACGCGAGGATTTTGCGGCCGGTCAGCTTTACAGGCGGGTGTTTGCCCTGGCCGAGAAGGTCGGGAGCCGTCCGTTGCCGCGTGCGGTGTTGCCGGGAATCACCCTGAACAGCCCGAAGATCACCCGCAAGCTCACCACGGCCTGGTTTGCCAGGCGCGTCGACGAACGTTGGCAGCGCTGCATGCAACGGGCCGGCTCGATCCGGCCGTGACGGAGCTGAACCTGCCTGGGCCAGGTCTTCAGCCATCGAGCGTCTTTTCGTCTTGCGTATGCATCGGTATTACATCCGGCGGACTAGTGTCGATGTCACGGTGCCACGCTTTGGGCGTTGTGCAAAAAAGGAGATCTCGATGAAGAAAATTCCTGGCGGTGCATGGGTGGTGGTCGCCGACGGTTGCGGGGCGCGGTTGCTGCGCAATGTCGGCACCGGGCTGGCCGTGTCGCTTGAACAGATCAAGGTGATCGGGCCGAAGGACCTTGCCAACGAAGGACCGGCTGGACGCCAGCCGCCCGAACGCACTTCCTCGGAAATCGACGAGGCCACGTTCGCTAAACAACTGGCCCGAAGGTTGAATGCCGCCGCGCTGAAAAATGAGTTCGCGCACCTGGTACTTGTCGCCGATCCGCAGACGCTGGGTCAGATGCGGCCCTTGCTGCACGAGGAAACCGTCAAGAGAATGGTGGAAGAGCTGAACAAGTCGCTGGTCCATGCGCCGTTGGAAGACATCGAGCGCGCATTGAAAGCCGACTGGTGAAAGACGCCGAAGCGGGGCCTGTTGTTCCGCGCCACCTGACCCATACCCGAGGAGTGCCATGTGAGCCAACTTTCCGACTTTCCGATTACGGCCCATTGGCCTGCCACCCATCCGGAGCGCATCCAGTTGTATTCGCTGAACACGCCAAACGGGGTGAAGGCGTCGATCATGCTGGAGGAAACCGGGTTGCCGTACGAGCCGCATCTGGTCGACATCATGAACGACGAAAGCCACATGCCGGCCTTCCTCTCGTTGAACCCGAACGGAAAAATCCCCGCAATGATCGATCCGGATGGCCCCGGGGGCGAACCATTGGCCTTGTTCGAGTCCGGTGCGATTCTTTTGTATCTGGCGGACAAGACCGGTCAGTTCATCCCCGCTGATCCGGCGCGGCGGTGGGAAACCATCCAGTGGGTGTTTTTCCAGATGGCATCGATCGGCCCGATGTTTGGCCAGGTCGGCTTCTTCAACAAGTTTGCCGGCAAGGATTACGAGGACAAGCGTCCGCTGCAGCGCTACGTCAAGGAATCGAAGCGCTTGCTGGGGGTGCTTGATGATCGTCTGCACGGACGGCGCTGGATCATGGATGCTGACTACAGCATCGCCGACATCGCCACGCTGGGCTGGGTCAACAATCTGGTGACCTTCTACGAGGCGCGCGAGCTGGTGGCGTTCGACAGCTTTTCCCATGTGGCGGCCTGGCTCGACCGCGGCTTGGCGCGGCCGGCGGTGCAGCGCGGTTTGGCGATTCCCTCGCGCAACTGATGCTTGCCATGATTTAGCCCTGTTGCTGACCGTTGTGCGCCTGTCGGGAACATTAGCCTCGGTGATCCCGGACGGCTGGCGTCCTGCTCACGAGGAGATCCGATGAATCGTCGAAACCTGCTGCAGGGCATCCTGCTGGGTGCGGCAGCATTGCCGTTGCATGGCATGGCGTTCGCCATGCCGGCGCCAAAGGATGTCCGCGGCGTGGATGCGGCCGCTGGGCGTCTGGCCGCGTTGGAGCGCAAGTACGGCGGCCGGCTGGGCGTATCGATGCTGGACACAGGCAGCGGACAACAGGCCGGCCATCGCACGGACGAACGCTTCTTGATGTGCAGTACGTTCAAGTTGCTGGCGGTGGCCACGGTGCTGGGACGCGTGGACAAGGGCCGGGAACAATTGGACCGGCGCATCACCTACGGCAAGGAGGTGTTGCTGGCATGGGCGCCCGTGACGTCCCGCCATGTCGGCGCCGATGGCATGACTGTTGGCGAGTTGTGCGAGGCCGCGATCACGATGAGCGACAACACCGCCGCAAACCTGCTGCTGGCCAGTCTCGGCGGTCCGGCGGTGGTGACCGCGTTCGTGCGCACGCTGGGTGACCCGTTGACCCGGCTTGACCGGATCGAGCCGGAGCTCAACGTGGGCGGGCCGGGCGACCTGCGCGATACCACCACGCCTGCAGCCATGCTTGGCGACATGCGTGCGCTGCTGCTGGGTGATGCGCTTGCCGCCGTCTCGCGGCAACGTCTGATCGGGTGGCTCCGTGCTTGCAGCACGGGACTGGACAAGCTGCGCGGTGGACTGCCTGCAGGCTGGGATGCCGGTGACAAGACCGGCAGCGGCGCGCAGGGCGAAAGCAATGACGTGGCGATTTTGTGGCCGCCCCGGCGTGCGCCCATGCTGGTGACCGCGTATTACGCGCCTGCAACACCGGACAAGGCGACCAGCGTCCGCGTGCTGGCCGAGGTCGGACGCATCACGGCCAGCCTCTGAGGGAACATCCACCGCTTCCATGCGGGCTGCGGCCGGGCGGGTTGGTGCGATCGCGCGCGAGGACGCGCGATCGCTTCGCCTCAATCACCCGGGCGATAGACCCGTTCGGTATGTCCCTGGAGTTGCTCCGGCCAGAAATACACCGTGCGCAGGTTGCCGGTGGTGTAGCGCTCGGCCTCGTCGTTGAAATGCTTCGAGCCCGGATGACCGCTTTCGCCGCCTGCGGTGATCGCGCGCGCGCTGACTTTCGGACCGAACTCGACCACGGCAACGAAGCTGTTGCCGCTGGTGCCGTAATAGCGCCTGGTGCCGGGCCAGCGATGGGCACCGAACGAGGCCAGCGAGCCCCAGCGTGAGGACACGAATGGTACCGGGATGCTCGGCCTGGCATCGTCGAAGGTCTGCACGATGGCGCCGTCGTTGCGCTGGAAGCGGTTGATCTCGCCCCATGGCACTCCCCAGCTGCCGAAGTCCTTCTGCAGTCGCGCGGAAGCTTCCACCAGGGCGTTGAGTCGCGCCTTGGGGCCGGCCTTCTCGGCCATCACGTCATAGATCGACAGACCCTCGGCGGTGTCGGCCTTGCTCACTTCATCCCACAACGTGTCGCCCCAGAACACCGCCAGCGAGGTGGGCATCGAGGCGACGCCCCACCGGTAATCCCAGTGGCGCAGCAGCCCGATCGGGCCGGCAAGTTCTTTGCGCAGCGGATCGGAGGCGGGAAGCGCGTCGTAATCGGCGATCAGTACGGGAAGCTGCCGCGCAAAGGCCGGCAGGTAGGAATCAAACGCGGCGGTGATCAGCGATGCCTTGGTGAAGTCGTGTACGCCGTCCAGCACGCGCGTGGCGTGGAGTCCGCGCGGATTCTCGCCGAAGGTGTCCATGTAGCGCGGGAAGTCCTTCTGCTTCGGGCTGAACTTGCCGGCGGCGGAGTAGGGCCAGTTGTTGGTGTTCATGATCCAGCCATTCGGCGGGTTGAGCAGATGCGGCGCTTCATCCAATGCGTGCAACCCCTGCCAGTCGGTGGCCGGATCACTGCCGTCGACCGGCTTGGTGTAGTCGAAACGGTCGTCGCGTTTCGGGATGAATTGCGGATGCATGTACGCGATCTCGCCCTTGTCATCGGCGAAGATCGTGTTGTTCGAAGAGTTGGCCTTGAGTTCGGCCACTTTCAGGTAGCTGGCATAGTCGCTGGCCTTGGTGCGCAGCCAGCTTTGCTCCAGCGCCGCCATCGGCTTGTTCATCAGCGCGACGGCGACCCACTTGCCATCGGCCGCGCGCACGATCGGTCCGTGATGGGTGAACCGGGCAGTGAAAGTGCGGCTGGCCAGCGAGCCGTTTTTTGCGCGGTAGCGCAGTTTGATGGTGCGCGACGTGACCGGTCGGAGTGCCTTGCCATAGCGATAGAACAACTGGTCGCCCTTGTGCACGATGGTTTCGGCGAACTCGTCGACCACGTCGGCACCGGTCGAGGTATGCATCCAGCCGATGTGCGGGTTGAAACCCTGGTAGATGAAAAACTGGCCCCAGGTCACCGCGCCGTAGGCATCCAGTCCTTCATCGCTGGACATCTGCAGTTCGGAACGGAAGAAGAACGAGGTGTGTGGATTGATCCACAGCAGTGCATGGCCATCGGCGGTGAGCTTGGACGCGATCGCGAAACCGTTCGAGCCGGTGGGTTCGACCCAGCTGGAAGGCGTTTCCACGCGGGCCAGTGTCGTGCCGTTTTTGCCATAGAACGCGGCGAGCGAATCCAGCGAGACGCGTTCGATGTCACCGCCGATACTGCCTTCGCTGAAGCTCAACGCCATCCACGGTTCAAACCGGTGGATCACGCGTGGATGCACGTCGGAATGCGTGGCCAGGTAGTAGTTCAGGCCGTCCGCCCAGCTGTTCATCAGGGCTTGCAGCCAGGCCGGACTCTTCGCGTACTGTTCCTTGAGCACGGCCGGATCGATGAACAACTGCTGGCGCAGGTCGCTCCATATCGCCGATTCGCCTTCAGCCTGGGCGAGCCAGCCCAGCGAATTCAGGTAATTCGTTTCGACCCGGTTGAAGTCGTCCTCGGCTTGCGCATAAGCCATGCCGAACACGGCATCGGCATCGGTCCGGCCATGCACATGGGCAATGCCCCAATCGTCACGAGTGATCGTCACGGTTTGCGCCTGGCTTTTCCAGCGTGCATGGTCGGTCGACGCGGACTGCGTCTGGGCAGTCAGGCAAGGAATCCACAGGGTCATGCCCAGGATCAGTCCGATCCACCGCCGGCAACGAGTTGACCGGCATGAGGTGTTCAAGGTGTCTGCGCGCATCAGCCTGCCATCCCCGGGTTTGTTGGTGCCGCCGTATCCGGTGGAGTTGATCACTACTGGAACATCCATGCAAAGCCTGCGTTGCGTCACGGCGTGTGGCGAGCCCCGACTTCCAGCGGCACGGGCCATGGGCCTTGATCAGGCTGATCGAACCATTCCGGACGAAACTGCGGCATCTTGGTCCGGTCGCCGAACCTCCTGCCGCAGTGTTTTCCTGTTGCGGCCGAACGTTGCAGGGAAGCTGCACCGCACGGTGTTCTCCATCACAACGAATCCAGAATTTCCGGTGTGGGCTTGTCCGTACCGGGAAAGCGACCGACTTCGGGTTTCCGATGTCGGTCGAGCCACGCAGCAATTCATTGAACCGCCCAATCCGAGGAGAACGCAATGCACAACGAATTCAAACTGACCGGCCCGCAGACCGAGCTGACCAGCTACCCGCAGTGGGCCCGTGACATGGTGGCCGACTGCGAAAGCACCAAGCGCAGCGTCATCGAGCATCCGCTGTGGGAGGCGATGGCCGATGGCAGCCTGGGCGAGGCCGGAACCAGGAACTTCATGGTGGGTATCTGGCCCGTCATCGAACGCTTTCCGGCCTACATGGCGCAGAGTCTTCTGAAAACGCAATTCGGTCGCAGTGCCGGCGACAACCTGGCGCGACGTTGGTTGGTGCGCAACATTCGCGTCGAACAGAACCACGCCGAGTACTGGCTCGCCTGGGCCGAAGGCGCCGGGGTGGCGCGTGAGGAGGTGCTGCACGGAATGGCGCCGCACGGCACGGAAACGCTGGCCAACTGGTGCGAGGATGTCAGCCGGACGGACAGCCTGGCCGCAGGCATCGCGGCGACCAACTATGCGGTCGAAGGTGCCACCGGCGAGTGGTCGCAGTTGATCTACGAAAACCAGCGTTACGCCGAGCGTTTTCCGGAAAAGAGCCGGCCCGGCACGTTGCGCTGGCTGCAGTTGCACGCGGCATACGACGATACCCACCCGTGGGAGGCCCTGGAGATTGTCTGTACACTGCTGGGAACGGAACCCTCCGCCGACGATGTGAAACATATCGGCGAGTGCATCAAGCGCAGCTACACCAGCATGCGGATTCTTGCTGATCGCTGCGTCAAACCGCATCGTGTTCTGGATGTGATGAACGAAGCCGCAGCCTGAGTCATCCAGGTTTCGGGCAGTGTCTTGCCAGAACGTGACGTGCCAATCCTGAACCCAGGGACGCAATGCGCAGTTCGCAACTCAGCTTGCAAAGACCGTTGTCACGACGCCTGATGCCGCTTGTCTACGGCCTGGTGGGCTTGCTGGTCTTGATCCTGGCATTGACCTGGGGGGCGCTGCAGCTGCAGGTGGCTCTCGCCGGTTTTCTGAACGGCGAGAGCATTTGGTCCAAGGCGCAGAAGCAGAGCCTGATTGCGCTGGAGAGCTACGCGGTCTCCGGCGCGCCTGCGGACCTCGCCGACTATCGAAGAAATTATTCCGTGCTGATGGCGGATCGCTCGGCACGCGACCAGATCCTTTCCGGGAAATATGACCACGACGAGGTGGTGGCGGAGCTTCACCGCAGCAACACCGTCAACATTGCGATCCCCGGTGTGATTTTCATCCTGCACCACTTTCCCCGCGCACCGTACTTGCGCGATGCGCTGGATGCCTGGCGCTCCACCGATGCCTCCATCCAGGACCTCAACACGATTGCCGAGGCGCTCGACGCGGGTTACGCCGCCGGTGCCGTGGACGGAGCGGAGGTAGCACGCCAGCGGCAACGCATCCACGCCATCAACAGTTACATCGAACCGCGCAGCACCGTGTTTTCGCGCAAGATTGCCGACGGCGCGGTCTGGATGGGCCGGGTACTGTTTTGGGGCGTGCTGGGTACGGCCCTGATCGCGGCGCTGCTGTGGCTGGACATGGCACGGCGGATCCTTGCCAGCGTGCGGGGCAGCGAAGAACGCTATCGGCTGCTGTTTGACAGTGCGACCGACGCGATCGTGATGATCGACGAATCCAGCGGGCGCATTCTCGATGTGAACCGCACCACGTGCAGCTGGACCGGGCGAAGCGCGGACGAGCTGATCGGCGACCGCTTTGTTCATCTTTTCAAGCAGTCCATGGCTGGCCATCAGGCCGGGAGGGCGGCCAACAACCTGCTGCTCGGCCAGGATGGCAACAAGCGCCCGGTGGAGTTGCAGACCAGCGTGGCCCGATGGGGCACCCGGCCGGTGCTTCAGGCGATCATCCGCGACGTCTCCGAGCGAGTGAAGATGGAGCAGGAGCGGCGCATCGCGTCAGAGGCGCTGGCCAGCATTGCCGAAGGCGTGATCATTGCTGATGCGGAACGGCGGGTGATTTCCACCAACGAAGCCCATGCCGGGCTCAGCGGCTTTTCCAGCCAGAGCCTGCAGGGCAAGCGACTGGACGAATTCCGTCGTCTGCCCGACGGCAAGACGTTGCCGCAGTCGCTGTGGGACAGCGTGGCCGCCGGTCGTAACTGGAGCGGCGAAGTGTGGAGCAGCCGCAATGACGGCAGCCGTTATCCCGAGCATCTCAGCATCAGCGCCATTCGCGATGCCGACGGTTTACCGCAGTATTTCGTGGCCGTTTGTACCGACATCCACGAAGCCAAGGCGACCCAGCAGCGACTGGAGCATCTGGCTCGGCACGACCCGCTTACCGGGTTGGTCAACCGGGCCGAATTCGAAGAACGTTGCGCCGAGGCGATCGCGGTGGCCGAGCGCGAACGGCTGGCGGCGGTGGTGCTTTTCATCGATCTGGATGCGTTCAAGATCGTCAATGACAGTTACAGCCATGCCATCGGCGACCGCCTGCTGGTCAAGGTCGCCGAGCGAATTCGGCAACAGCTTTCCGATGGCGACGTGGCCGGCCGCATCGGCGGCGATGAATTCACCGTGCTGATCCCGCGGCTGATCCTGCGCGAAGACGCCCGCATCATTGTCAACCGCCTGCTGGCCAGCCTGTCCGAGCCGATACTGATCGACGATTACGAAATCGTGTTGAGCGCCAGCATCGGTGTCGCCGGCTACCCGCTGGATGGCGCCAACGCGGCGGCACTGATCGCGAACGCCGACGCAGCCATGTATGCGGCGAAGGCGGAGGAGCGCAACGCCTGCCGTTTCTATACACCGATGATGCACGCCGACACGCGGCGGCGCCTGCACTTGGCTACCGAGTTGCGTCAGGCGTTGGCACGCAACGAGTTCCATCTGGTGTTCCAGCCCAGCGTGGAGCTGCGTACCGGTCGCATCGTCGCGGTGGAAGCCTTGTTGCGCTGGCAGCACCCCGAGCGGGGCGAGATCCTGCCCGGCGAGTTCATCCCGGTGGCGGAAGGGCTTGGCCTGATCCGGCGCATCGACGAATGGGTGATGCAGACCACCTGCGCCCAGATTCAGGCGTGGGATCTGGCCGGAGTGCCGCCGATCCGGGTAGCGGTGAACATTTCCGCCCGATGGTTTGGTCACCCTGCGTTTGTCGACGGAGTCAGTCGCGCGCTGCAGTCGCGCCAGCTCTCGGCAAGCCGCCTGCTGCTGGAAATCACCGAAAGCGCGATGTTGCGCCTGGGCGATGACATCGAGCGCACGATGCAGACGTTGCACACGCTCGGCATCGAGGTGGCCATTGACGACTTCGGTACGGGCTATTCCTCCATGGCGTATCTGAAACTGCCGGCCGTGGCCTATCTGAAGATCGACCGATCCTTCGTCACCGGCCTGCCCGGGGATGCGAACGACGCGGCGATCACCGAAGCGATGCTGGTGATGTCCAAGAGTCTTGGCCTGATCACCATCGCCGAGGGCATCGAGACGGAGGCGCAGCACGATTTCCTGTTGCGCAGTGGCTGCATCGAGGGGCAGGGCTATCTGTATTCCCGGCCACTGCAGCCGGACGAGGTGCGTCACTTGCTGTGCCCCAGTCAGTCGTCGGCGCCCGCAAAATTGAAACTGGTGCCACCGAAACGCAGCTGACCTGCTTCAGCGCAAGGTGCCTGCC
The DNA here is from genome assembly GCF_054061035.1 of Rhodanobacter sp. TND4EL1. Classification (NCBI taxonomy): domain Bacteria; kingdom Pseudomonadati; phylum Pseudomonadota; class Gammaproteobacteria; order Lysobacterales; family Rhodanobacteraceae; genus Rhodanobacter; species Rhodanobacter sp. TND4EL1. The sequence continues at coordinate 608,484 of NZ_JBSSDT010000001.1, read as the reverse complement.
GAGAGCACGTGATCTGTGTCAGTGCGCGCGAAAGCCACTCGCAGGACACTTCATGGCATCTCTTCCAGCCATGCCGCCATGACCAGTCGCGAATGCATTCCTGACGGAAGCAAGTTCACCAGCCCCCAGGGTAGTCGTGCAGTAAAGGGCGGCATTCGACCGAATGCCGCCAGCAGCATGCCAGACGTGCAGCGCAAGCCGCCGTGGCTGCGGGTGAAGCTGCCGTCAGGCATGCAGTACGAAGCGGTGCACGACATCGTTCGCAGCCACAAGTTGAATACGGTATGTGCCGAGTCGAAGTGCCCGAACATCGCCGAGTGCTGGGGGCGCGGCACCGCGACATTGATGTTGATGGGGTCGGTCTGCACGCGCGCCTGCAAGTTCTGTTCGGTCAGCACCGGCAACCCGCAAGGTTGGCTTGATCCGCTGGAACCCCTGCAGGTCGCCGATGCAGTGGCGCTGATGGGACTGAAGTACGTCGTGCTGACCTCGGTCGACCGCGATGACCTCGCTGACGGTGGCGCTGTCCACTACGCCGCCTGCATCAGGGCGATCCACGAACGCTCGCCAAAAACCTCGGTCGAGGCATTGACGCCCGACTTCGCCGGCAAACTCGATTCGGTGGCCGCGGTGCTGGACGCGGGTCTGGTCACCTACGCGCAAAATCTGGAAACGGTCGAGCGGCTGACCCATCCGGTGCGCGACCCGCGAGCCGGCTACCAGCAGACGCTGGATGTACTGGCTTTCGCGAAACGGCACGCGCCCAAGACCTTGACCAAGACCAGCCTGATGCTCGGACTGGGCGAAACCGATGCGGAAATCGAGCGCACGCTGGGTGATATACGTGATGCCAACGTCGATGTGGTTACGCTGGGTCAGTACATGCGGCCGAGTCCGCATCACCTGCCGGTGCAGCGCTTCGTCACCCCGGACGAATTTCGCCACTACCGCGAACTCGCGTTGGGCAAGGGCTTTCTGGAGGCGGTCGCCGGGCCGCTGGTACGTTCAAGTTATCGCGCCGAGCGCGTGCTGGAGCACAACAACCTGGGTTTGTGAGCCAGGGCGCGGTCGTCGCGGTCGGCGCCGCACCGGTGTGCGGCAGTTGATTCATCGTTCGACGATGGGAGTCACGACCATGCCAATCCGTTTGCCACATCACTTCCGCACCAACCTCATCCACGCCGGCTCCATCGAGCCTGCCGGCGGCGCGGATTCCAGCCCGTCGCAAGAGTGCAGTGCCGAAGAAGTGCGCGCCCGCGAGCAACGCATCGACGAGCAACTGGCGCAGAGTTTTCCTGCCAGCGATCCGCCCGGCTGGGTGCAGGGGACGGCGCAGTCGCCGCGTTGATCGGCTCGATGACACCTTGCACAGTTGAATTGCCCATGCCACGAGGAGGATGAAATGGACGCATCGATGTACCCGCCATCCACGGCGGAAACCGCGCGCAAACGCCGTGAACTGGCGCCCGAGCCACTGAAGGCGTTCAAGGCCTTCAGTGCGGCCGTGTTTGCCGATGGCGCGTTGCCGAATGTCACCAAACAACTGATCGCGGTGGCCGTGGCGCATGTCACCCAGTGCCCCTATTGCATCAAGAGCCATACCGCAGAGGCGCTGAAGCGGGGCGCCAGCGAGCAACAGATCATGGAAGCGATCTGGGTGGCCGCCGAGATGCGTGCCGGAGGTGCCTATGCGCACTCCACGCTGGCGCTGGACGTGATGTCACACACGCACGGAGCAGGCTGACATGGCGACCCGTTTTACCGGCGTTTCCGCAAATATCCTTGACGCAGTAGGCGACACGCCGCTGCTGGAGATCGAGGGTATCCATGCCAAACTCGAATTCCTCAATCCCTCGGGCTCGATCAAGGCGCGCATCGCCAAGTACATGATCGAGCGTGCCGAAGCGGAAGGCCTGCTCAAGCCCGGCGACACGATCGTCGAGGCGACCAGCGGCAACACCGGCAACGCCTTGTCGATGGTGGCTGCGGTCAAGGGCTATCGCATGCTGGTGGTGATGCCCGAGGGGTTGTCCAGCGAGCGGGTGGCGATCTCGCGCGCGTTTGGCGCCGAGGTGCTGTTTTGCGGAAATTTCCACGTCAACGAGGCGCTGAAACGGGCTCGCGAACTCGGCCAGCAGCCTGGCTATTTCGCGCCGGCCCAATTCGAGTCGGAGTGGAACGTCGAGGAAAACCGGTTGATCCTGGGGCCGGAAATCCTGTCGCAGCTGCCCGCCGGCCAATTGCCCGATGCGCTGGTGCTTGGCGTGGGCACCGGCGGCACGCTGATCGGGGTGGGTCAGGCGTTCCGCGCGGTCAATCCGAACGTGCGGCTGTTCGCGATGGAGCCATCTGAATCGTGCACCATCCTCTGCGGTGAAATCGCCACGCATACCATCGAAGGTATTTCGGACGGCTTTGTGCCGGGTATCTTCCAGCGGCACGCCAGCCTGGTGAACGAGGTGCTCAGCGTGTCCAGTACCGATGCCGTGGCGGAGATGAAGCGGCTGGCACGAGTCCATGGCCTGTTCTGCGGGCCGAGCTCTGGCGCGCACCTGCTGGCGGCCAAACGGATCCGTCAGAGCTTTCCCGAGCTGCGGACGGTGGTGACGGCGTTCTGCGACGAGGGCGAGAAATACCTGCACGAATACTTCATGCAGGTGGCGCCCGGCGAGGTAGACGCCACGCACTTTCGCTGAATGGTCCGGCCGCTCCTGCAGCGGGAAGCCGGACTTTCGAAGGACCTATAGCGGCGCGCAGTGCCGGTTCAGCCAGTCCAGATCGGCGCCTTCCAGCAACGGGCTGAGCGCCGCGCGGACACCGGCGTGATAGTCGTCCAGCCACGCGCGCTCTTCCGGATTGAGCAGCACCGGCTCCAGCGCGCGGCGGTCGAACGGGCACATGGTCAGCGTTTCGAAGCCGAGGAATTCGCCGAATTCGCTCTGTTCGGCTTCGATCACGACCGACAGATTTTCATGCCGGATGCCGTGACGGCCAGGCTTGTACAGGCCCGGCTCGATCGAGCTGATCATGCCCGGCTGCAACGCCACCAGGGCGCCACCGGCCACCGGCGGGCGAATGGACTGCGGACCTTCGTGCACGTTGAGGAAATAGCCCACGCCGTGACCGGTGCCGTGGCCGTAATCCATGCCGGCAGCCCACAGCGGCGCCCGCGCCAGCGCGTCGAGTTGCGGGCCGCTGGCCCCTTTGGGAAAGCGCGCGCGCGACAGGCCGATCATGCCTTTCATGACCAGGGTGGCGTCGCGGCGCTGCTCGGCGGTGGTTTCGCCCAGGGCCAGCACGCGGGTGATGTCGGTGGTACCGCCGAGGTACTGCCCGCCCGAATCGACCAGCAGAAGGCCCTTCGTATGCAGTGTGCTGTGTGATTCCGGCGTGGCGCGGTAGTGCGGCAGTGCGCCGTTGGCCTGGTAACCGGCGATGGTGGCGAAGCTCTCGCCGACCCAGCCCGGCTGGGCCGAACGTTCTTCGTGCAGCACGCTGTCCACGTCCAGCTCGGTGACGGTCATTCCGGCAGCCAGGCGTTGCTCCAGACGGCGAAAGCCGCGCACGAGCGCGGCGCCGTCGCGGCGCATCACGTCGCGGATGTGTTCCAGTTCGTCCGCGCTTTTCACCGCCTTGAACGCGGTGCTGGGATTGGCTTGCTCGATGCGGGTCACGGCAGGAGGGATGGCGGCGGCAATCGTGTCGACCACGCGACCGCTGTCCAGCATCAGATGGTCGGCCGGGCCCAGTTCATTGAGTGCCGAGGTGACCGAGGCGTAATCGGCGATGCCGATGCCGTCGGCAGCCAGTCGCGCGACCAGCGCGTCATTGAGCTTCGAGCGGCCCACGAAGAGGGTGGCACGCTGATCCGTCTGCACCAGCAGATGGGCCAGGAATACCGGGTTGCATTCCACGTCGCTGCCGCGCAGGTTGGTCAGCCAGGCGATGTCGTCGAGACTGGAAACGAGGTGATGGGTGGCGCCGAGCTTGTGCATCGCCTTGCGCAGGCGGCTGAATTTGTCGGTGCGCGCGATGCAGGCGTAGGCCGGGTCGTGTTCGACCACCTTCGCCTGCGGCAGGGCGGGCCGATCCGGCCAGATGGCGCCGGGCAAGTCCAGGTCGGTGCGCACGGTGGCACCGCTGACGGCCAGATGTTTCTCGATCTGTTGGCAGGTGGTGACCGCAACACTGTCGCCGGCTACGGCCAGCACGTCGCCCTGGTGCAGGTGTTGCTGCAGCCATTCCAGGTGTTCTGGCGTATGCGGCACGCGCAGCTTCATCAGGCGGATGCCGCTGCCTGCCAGTTGCTGCTCGGCCTGGGAAAAGTAGCGCGAGTCGGTCCACAGCCCGGCCTCGTCACGGCTCACGATCAAGGTGCCCGCCGAACCGCTGAAACCGGACAGCCACTCGCGGGCAGACCAGTGGGCTGGCAAATATTCGGAAAGATGGGGGTCGGCGCTGGGAACCAGCACGGCGGCGACGCCATGCTGCTGCATGACCGCGCGCAGGGCGGCAAGACGGGTGGGGATGGGGCTGTTCATCCGTTCATGCTAGCAGGGCACCGGCGGCGGTTTCACCGGTCGCGAGGCCGCGGAAATGAACTGATTGCGACAAAAATCCATTTGCCATCTCGCAGTGAAGCGCTTCTGCAGCTAAAATGCCTAATTTCCAGCACGGCTGCTTTCCATGACCCCCCTGATTTTCGTCACTGGCGGTGTGGTGTCCTCGCTTGGCAAGGGCATTGCTGCGGCGTCGCTCGCTTCCATTCTCGAAGCACGCGGCCTTTCGGTCACCATGATGAAGCTCGATCCCTATATCAATGTGGATCCGGGCACGATGAGTCCGTTCCAGCACGGTGAGGTCTACGTCACCGATGACGGCGCCGAAACCGACCTCGACCTCGGTCACTACGAGCGCTTCGTGCGCACCCGCCTGACCGGCAAGAACTCGATCACCACCGGCAAGATCTACGAAAGCGTGATCCGCAAGGAGCGCCGCGGCGACTACCTGGGTGCCACGGTGCAGGTGATTCCGCACATCACCGACGAGATCAAGCATTGCATCCACGAGGCGACCCGCGGTTTCGACGTGGCTCTGGTCGAGATCGGCGGTACCGTCGGCGACATCGAGTCGCTGCCGTTTCTGGAGGCGATCCGCCAGTTGCGCGTCGAGCAGGGGCCGGAGAAGGTCGTGTTCATGCATCTCACCCTGGTGCCGTTCATCAAGGCCGCCGGTGAGATCAAGACCAAGCCGACCCAGCATTCGGTGAAGGAACTCCGCTCGATCGGCATCCAGCCGGACATCCTGCTGTGCCGCTGCGAGGAAGCGTTGCCGGAAGCGGAGCGCCGCAAGATCGCGTTGTTCACCAACGTGCCCGAATCGGCCGTGATCAGCGCGCCGGATGTGGACGTGATCTACAAGATGCCGTCGTGGCTGCACAGCCAGGGTCTGGACGATATCGTGGTGAAGCGGCTCGGGCTGGATGCCGGTCCGGCGGATCTGTCCAGCTGGCAGCGTACCGTCGACGCGGTGGAACATCCCAGGGACGAGATCACCGTCGCCATCGTCGGCAAATACGTGGAACACAAGGACGCCTACAAGTCGCTGGGTGAAGCGCTGCGGCATGGCGGCATCAAGCAGCAGACCCGGGTGAATCTGGACTGGATCGACTCCGAGCAGATCGAAGCCGATGGCGCGGCCAGCGTACTGGGCAAGGTCGACGCGATTCTGGTTCCGGGCGGCTTCGGCAAGCGCGGCTTCGAAGGCAAGGTGCTGGCGGCGAAGTACGCGCGTGAGCACGGCGTACCGTATTTCGGCATCTGTTACGGCATGCACGCGGCGGTCGTGGATTTTGCCCGCCATGTGGCTGGCCTGAGCGATGCCGATTCCAGCGAAAACGATCGCAATACCGCCAACCCGGTGATTGCGCTGATCACCGAATGGACCACCGCCACCGGCGAAGTCGAGCAGCGCAGTGATCGCTCCGACCTCGGTGGCACCATGCGTCTGGGCGCGCAGGAATGCCGACTGAAAGCCGGCACGCTGGCGCGCGAAATGTACGGCCAGGACGTGATTCGCGAGCGCCATCGCCATCGCTACGAATTCAACAATCGCTATCGTCAGTCGTTCGAGGATCTGGGGCTGGTGATCTCGGGCAAGTCGATGGATGACCTGCTGGTGGAGATCGTCGAACTGCCGCAGCAGCAGCATCCGTGGTTCCTCGGCTGCCAGGCGCACCCCGAATTCACCTCCACCCCGCGCGACGGCCACCCGCTGTTCAGCGGCTTCGTGCGTGCCGCTCGCGAGTTCAATGCGGTGCATACCGGCGAAAAACTGGCGCAGGAGTCCGTGGCATGAAGCTTTGTGGTGTGGAAGTCGGCCTGGACCAGCGTCTGTTCCTGATTGCCGGCCCGTGCGTGGTGGAATCGGAACAACTGCAGCTGGACACGGCCGGCACGCTGAAGGAGATCACCGGCCGGCTGGGCATCCATTTCATCTTCAAGTCCAGTTTCGACAAGGCGAACCGTTCGTCGGGCGACAGCTTCCGCGGCCCCGGCCTGGAAGAAGGTCTGCGCATCCTGGCCGAGGTCAAGCGCCAGATCGGCGTGCCCCTGCTCACCGATGTGCATGAATACACCCCGATGGATGAAGTGGCCTCGGTGGTCGACGTGCTGCAGACACCGGCCTTCCTGTGCCGCCAGACCGACTTCATCCAGAAGGTGGCGCGCGCCGGCAAGCCGGTGAACATCAAGAAGGGCCAGTTCCTGGCGCCGTGGGACATGAAGCACGTGGTGGCCAAGGCCAAGGCCGTCGGCAACGACGACATCATGGTGTGCGAACGTGGCGCCAGCTTCGGCTACAACAACCTGGTGTCGGACATGCGCTCGCTGAGCGTGATGCGCGATACCCACTGCCCGGTGGTGTTCGATGCCACCCATTCGGTGCAACTGCCCGGCGGGCAAGGTGCCACGTCGGGCGGCCAGCGCGAGTTCGTGCCGGTCCTGGCGCGCGCTGCGGTGGCCGTGGGCGTCGCCGGCCTGTTCGCCGAAACGCATCCGGATCCCAGCAAAGCGCTTTCCGATGGACCGAATGCCTGGCCGCTGGGCAAAATGGAAGCCTTGCTGGAAACCCTGCTGGAGCTGGATGCCGTGACCAAGCGGCATCGCTTCCTGGAGCAGGATGTTTCCTGATGCACCGGGCGCAGCGATGCGCCCGTTTCAACTTTTTCACTCTCAGCTTACGGAAAACGCATGAGCACCCAGATCACCCGCATCCACGCCCGTGAAATCCTCGACTCGCGTGGCAACCCCACGCTGGAAGCCGAAGTCAGCCTGGCCAACGGGGGCTTCGGCCGTGCCGCCGTGCCCAGCGGTGCCTCCACCGGTTCGCGCGAGGCCGTGGAGCTGCGCGACGGCGACAAGTCGCGCTACGGCGGCAAGGGTGTGAAGAACGCGGTGGCCAACGTCAACGGCACGATTGCCGAGACGCTGAAAGGTTTCGACGCGGCCGACCAGAAAGGTCTGGATGACAAGCTGATTGCGCTGGACGGCACGCCCAACAAGAGCAAGCTTGGCGCGAACGCGCTGCTCGGTGTATCGATGGCGGCGGCGCACGCGGTGGCGGCCTCGCGTGACGAACCGTTGTGGAAGTACCTGTCGCATGGCAAGCCGGGCAGCCTGCCGGTGCCGATGATGAACATCATCAACGGCGGCGAGCACGCGGACAACAACATCGACGTGCAGGAATTCATGGTGTTGCCGGTCGGCATGCCTACATTTGCCGAAGCCTTGCGCGCCGGCGCCGAGATCTTCCATGCGCTGAAAAGCGTGCTGAAGGGGCGTGGCCTGAGCACGTCGGTGGGTGACGAGGGCGGTTTTGCGCCGAACCTGCGCTCCAACATCGAGGCACTCGACACCATTCTCGAAGCGATTCACAAGACCGGCTACAAGATCGGCGGCGAAATCCTGCTCGGTCTGGACGCGGCCAGCTCGGAGTTCTACAAGAACGGCAAGTACGATCTGGCCGGTGAAGGCAAGCAGTACAGCTCGGCGCAGTTCGTCGACCTGCTCGCCGGCTGGGCCAAGCAGTACCCCATCGTCACCATCGAGGACGGCATGGCCGAAGGCGACTGGGATGGCTGGAAGCTGCTCACCGACACCATCGGCGATCGCGTGCAGGTGGTCGGCGACGACCTGTTCGTGACCAATCCGGCGATCTTCCGCGAAGGCATCGAGAAGCATATCGCCAACTCGATCCTGATCAAGGTCAACCAGATCGGCACGCTGTCCGAGACGCTGGAAGCGATCGCGATGGCCGACGCCGCGAAGTATTCGGCGGTGATCTCGCACCGCTCCGGCGAGACCGAGGACACCACTATCGCCGACATCGCGGTGGCGACCACGGCGACCCAGATCAAGACCGGTTCGCTGTGCCGCAGCGACCGCGTGGCCAAGTACAACCAGCTGCTGCGCATCGAGGAGCAACTCGGCAGCGCTGCGCGTTACGCTGGCCGCGACGCGTTCCCCAACCTCAGCCGTTTGCCCGGCTGAGCGGGTCGACTGCCGCCATGTTGCGCTGGATCGCGCTTATCCTGATCGTCCTGCTGGTCGGCTTGCAGCTCAAGCTGTGGACCGGCAACGGCAGCATGCGCGAAGTGGATACGTTGCGCGTGGCGGTCAAAAAGCAGGCCGACGACAACGCCAGGCTGCAGCAACGCAACCTGGCCGTGGGTGCCGACGTGCTCGACCTCAAGCAGGGCGACCAGGCGATCGAGGCGCGGGCACGCACCGAACTGGGCCTGATCAAGCCTGGCGAAACCTTCTATCAGGTGGTCGAGCCGCCCGCAGGTGCGAGTAGCAGCGTTTCACCGGCCGTTGCCCAACCCGCCGCCGGATCGCCATGAGCGGGGCCAGGCTGTGGTGCGTGGTGCCAGCCGCAGGGCGCGGCACCCGGGTTGGTGGCGACTGCCCCAAGCAATACCTTCCACTGGCCGGTCGCCCGTTGATCGAGCACACACTGGAACGACTCGCGGCCCATCCCCGGATCGCCGGCCTGCTGGTGACGCTGGCGGCGTCGGACCCGCATTGGTCCGGCATCGATTCCCTGCATGGCAAGCCCGTGTTTGCGACAGTCGGCGGGCGGGAACGTGCCGACTCGGTGCTGGCCGGTCTGGAGGCCTTGCCGACATCGGTGGCACCGGAGGACTTCGTGCTGGTTCACGACGCTGCGCGCCCGTGCGTGCGGGCAGCCGACATCGACAATCTGATTGCGCGCGCCGGTAGCGCGGATGGCGGCCTGCTGGGCGCGCCGTTGCGCGATACCCTCAAGCGGGCAGATGTCCGCGGGTGCAGTGAACTGACCGAGTCGCGCGATCTGCGCTGGCGCGCCTTCACGCCACAAATGTTTCGGCGTGCTCAACTGTCGGCGGCGCTGCGCCATGCGGCTGATCGCGGCGCCAGCGTGAGTGACGAGGCGATGGCGATGGAGCAGGCAGGCTTCGCCCCATTGCTGGTCGAGGGCGCGGAAGACAATATCAAGGTGACGACGGCGGCAGACTTTGCGCTGGCCGAGTTCCTTCTTTCAAGGACTGCATGATGCGCATTGGTACCGGGTTCGATGTTCATGCCTTTGGCGAAGGGGACCATGTCGTCCTCGGCGGCGTGCATGTGCCGCATGTACGGGGCGTGGTCGCGCATTCCGATGGTGACGTGGTGATCCATGCGTTGTGCGATGCGATCTTCGGTGCGCTCGCCCTGGGCGACATCGGGCGCCACTTTCCTCCATCGGACGAGCGCTGGCGGGGGGCCGACAGCCGCCAGTTCCTGCGCCATGCGGCCGCTCTGATGGCGGAGCAGGGTTACACGCTGGGCAACGCCGATGTCACCGTGATCGGTGAGGCGCCCAAGGTGAGTCCGCATGCGCAGGTCATGCGCGAGAACCTGGCGCTTGATCTGGCCAGCGACATCGGGCGCATAAGCGTCAAGGCCACCACCACCGAGAAGCTCGGCTTTTGCGGGCGGAGTGAAGGGATTGCGGCCCAGGCCTGCGTCCTGCTGGAGCGCGCGTGACCGAAGTGGAAGCCCGCAGTGCCGCCGGGCGGCTGCATGAGCAACTTGAAGCGATCCAGGCGGTGCTTCACCGGCAGGAGGACGATGTTCCGCTGACCGTCGAGCTGCAGTCCGAGTTGCGCCAGCAACTGGACCAGCTGCATCCCGCCGACATCGCCTTCATCCTTGAATCGCTGCCGCTGGACGACCGCCTGGCGGTCTGGCAGCTGATCAAGGCCGATCGAGACGGCGAAATCCTGCTGGAAGTGTCGGACGCGGTACGCGAATCGCTGATCGCGGACATGGACCGCAACGAGATTTTCGCGGCGGTCGAGCCGCTGGATGCGGACGAGCTGGCCGACCTGGTCGACGACCTGCCCACGGCGATGCTGCCGGAGCTGATGGCCGGTCTGGATGCGCAGCAGCGCGAACAGGTGCAATCGGCGTTGTCCTGGGAGGATGACCAGCTTGGCGCGCTGATGGACTTCGAGATGGTCACCATCCGCGAAGACGTCAGCCTGGAAGTGGTCCTGCGCTATCTTCGCCGTTGGGACGAACTGCCGCCCCAGACCGACAAGCTGTTCGTGATCAATCAGGAAAATATGCTGACCGGAGTGCTGCCGCTGCACTGGCTGCTGGTGAATTCGCCGGACAAGATGGTCAGCGCGGTGATGGCTCCGGACGTCAACACCTTCCATCCTGCTGACGATGCCTACGACGTCGCGCAGGCATTCGAGCGCTACGACCTGGTGACCGCGCCCGTGGTCGACGATCACGGACATCTGATCGGGCGCATCACCATTGACGCGATGGTCGACGTGATCCGCGAGGAAGGCGAGAGCGAAGCGCTCAACCGCGGCGGTCTGCGCGAAGAGGAAGACATCTTCGCTTCGGTGTGGGCCTCGCTGAAAAACCGCTGGTCGTGGCTGGCGATCAACCTGGTTACCGCGTTCATCGCCTCGCGGGTGATCGGCCTGTTCGAAGGCTCGATCGAGCGGCTGGTGGCGCTGGCGACGCTGATGCCGATTGTTGCGGGCATCGGCGGCAATTCCGGCAACCAGACCATCACCATGATCGTGCGTGCGCTGGCGCTGAACCAGATCACGGCCGAAAGCGCCAAGCGCTTGTGGCGCAAGGAGCTGACCGTGTCGCTGGTCAACGGTCTGGTCTGGGGCAGCGTGATCGGCTTCGTGGCCTGGCTGTTGTACGACAGCGTGTCGCTTGGGCTGGTGATGACCGCGGCGATGACGCTGAACCTTTTGCTGGCGGCGTTTGCCGGGGTGGGCATTCCAGTGCTGATGACCAAGTTCGGGCGCGATCCGGCGCTGGGTTCCAGCGTGCTGATCACCGCGATGACCGACAGCGGTGGCTTCTTCATCTTTCTCGGACTGGCCACGATCTTTCTGGTCTAGTCCGACTCGGGCGCGGATGTCCGCTCGCCGGTTCGTTTCGACTCATCCTTCAAGAGAATCCCATGTCCGAACTTCCCCATGCCTTCGGCCATCCTCCGTTGAGCGGGCGCATGCGCGCCAGCGCCGAGGACTTCCAGGTCGAGGAAGTGCTCGGTTATGACGCCGATGGCGCGGGTGAACACGCCTTGCTGTGGGTGGAAAAGCGCGGGGCGAATACCGATTGGGTGGCACGCGAACTGGCCAAGTTTGCCGGTGTGGCCCAGGTGGCGGTGGGTTACGCCGGCATGAAGGATCGCCACGCGGTGACCCGCCAGGCGTTCTCGGTACAACTGGCCGGCAAGCCCGATCCCGACTGGTCGGCGTTTCCGCATGCGGAGGTGAAGGTGCTGGCGGCGATCCGGCATTCGCGCAAGCTCAAACGCGGTGCCTTGCGCGGCAATCGCTTCGTGCTGGTCTTGCGTGACGTGGCCGGCGATCGCCAGGCCGCCGAGCAAGTGCTTGCACAGATCGCCGCACGCGGCGTGCCGAATTATTTCGGTGAGCAACGCTTCGGCCGCGAAGGCGGTAATGTGGCACAGGCTCGCGCGATGTTCGGTGGACGGCGGGTGGAGCGCGACAAGCGTTCGATGCTGTTGTCCGCGGCGCGCTCGCAGATCTTCAACAACGTGCTGGCCGCGCGGGTCGAACGTGGTGCCTGGGACACGCCGCTGCGGGGCGAGATCTGGTCGCTGGCCGGATCGCGTTCGTGGTTTGGCCCGGAGCCGTTCAGCGAGGCGCTGGGCGAACGGTTGGCGCGGGCGGACATCCATCCCTCGGGTCCGCTGTGGGGGCAGGGCGAGCCGCCAACCACGGATGACGCCGGCACGCTGGAGCGCGAAATTGCCGCGCAGGACGGCGATCTGGTTGCGGGGCTTGCGGCAGCGCGGATGGAACAGGAACGCCGACCACTGCGCCTGCTGCCAAAGGACCTGCGCTGGCGCTGGCTGGACGATACCTCGCTCGAACTCGTCTTCGAGCTGCCGGCCGGCACGTATGCCACCGTGGTGATGCGCGAACTGGCCTCGATCCTCTAGCAGTCCGCCCTGCGCGTGCAGACTTGCGTCTGCGCGACGAAGAGCACCGCTTCCGGCGAGGTGCGTCCGCGATCAACCCTTCAGCAGTACCACCACCGCGCCGGTGCCGCCCATCGCCGGTCGTGCCGAGGCGAACGCGACCACATCGTCGCGTCGGCGCAACATGCGGTCGGTGAGTCTTTTCAGTACCGGGCCGGCCGACTTCGAGCGCAAGCCCTTGCCGTGAACGATGCGTACGCAGCGCAGCCCGTGCTGCTTCGCCTCGGCGAGGAAAGCGACAATGCTGGCCTGCGCGGCGGCGGCATTCATCTGGTGCAGGTCGAGATCATCCTGCACGCTGAACTGGCCGCGCTTGAGCTGTCTCAACAACTTCGGAGGGTAGCCGTCGCGCAGGTAGCCCAGTTCCTCGCCCACCTCGAGTACCGCCGGGTCGAAATCCAGGTCCAGCAATTCGCCGGGCACGGCGGCCTCGTCGGCCTCCAGCATGCGTGGAGTCGGTGCAGGCCGCGGGACGGGCGGTGGTGCCTGGACCGGATCCAGTCGGCGCACGTCGCCGATCGCCTCGCGGAACAGCCGGCTGTCGTCGTCGTTGATGGTGAAGGGCTGGCGACGTTTCATCCGTCCATGCTAACCAATGCGATGCAGCCGGGCGAATGGCCGGGACCGTCGGAATCGGCGTGAAACCGGAGGCATGCTCCGGTAGACTTCGATGATTCAGCGGTGCGCTGTCGGATGATGACGTGCGCGCCTGCACGCAGCCTTCTACGGAGCATCATGCGAGTTCTGGTAAGTAACGACGATGGCGTGGATGCACCAGGCATCCGCGTGCTTGCCGAGTGTCTCGGCGACGTGGCGGAAGTGACCGTGGTTGCGCCTGACCGCGACCGGTCCGGTGCCAGCAATTCACTCACCCTCGATGCGCCATTGCGCGTACTGCCGATGGGCAATGGCTACTACCGGGTGGCCGGCACGCCGACCGATTGCGTACATCTGGCGCTGGCCGGCCTGCTCGACGACGAACCGGACATGGTCGTGTCGGGTATCAACAACTCGGCCAACCTCGGCGACGACGTGATCTATTCGGGCACGGTCTCCGCCGCGATGGAAGGTCGCTTCCTGGGCTTGCCGGCCATCGCCGTGTCGCTGGTCAGCCATGACCACAAGGGCGTGAATTACGACTCCGCGGCGAAAGCGGTCTTGCTGCTGATGAAGCGCCTGCTGGTCGATCCACTGCCTGCCGACACCATTCTCAACGTCAACGTGCCCGATCGTCCCTGGGCCGAGATCCAGGGCTTCGAGGTCACCCGGCTGGGTCGGCGCCATCGCGCCGCGCCATGCATTGCCCAGACCGATCCGCGCGGGCGGCCGATCTGGTGGATCGGGCCTGCCGGTGAGGTGGATGATGCCGGTCCCGGCACCGATTTCAATGCGGTGCAGCGAGGTTTTGTGTCGGTCACGCCGATCCATGTCGATCTCACGCGCTTCCAGGCGCTGGAAAAAGTCAGCAGCTGGATGCAGCCTTTGAGCGATGAAATGGCCAGTGGCCGCGACAACACCAGCGAGGTGGCCTGAGCCATGACGGTTTATCCATTGCCGGCAGCGGATCTGAAAGGCGAGGGGATGACCTCGCAGCGTGCGCGCGACCGGCTGGCGACAATGCTGAAGGACAGCGGCATCCGGGATGCCAGGGTGATCGAGGTCATCCGCAACCTGCCGCGACATCACTTCATTGATCAGGCGCTGCACTCACGCGCGTACGAGAACGATGCCTTGCCGATTGGCCATGGCCAGACCATTTCGCAGCCGTGGGTAGTGGCGCGCATGACCGAAGCCTTGCTCGAGCATTTCGATGCCCGACAGGGCATGCCGCAAAAGGTCCTGGAGATCGGCACCGGCTCGGGTTACCAGGCTGCCGTTCTGGCTTCGCTGGTGCCACAGTTGTTCACGGTGGAACGCATCGAGGCGTTGTTGCGCCAGGCGCGTCGCCGCTTTCGCCAGCTTGGACTGAACAATGTGCGTTCGCGCCACGATGACGGCAAGCTTGGCTGGGCGGATGAGGCGCCGTTCGACGCGATCATCCTCACCGCGGCCGGCGACACCATTCCCACCCGGATTCTCGATCAGCTGAGTCCGAACGGGGTGCTGGTCGCGCCCGTGGGTTCACCCAGCCGGCAAACCCTGATCCGCATGCGCGGCGACGGGCAGGGTGATTTTCTCCAGGAGGAGCTGGGCCCGGTCAGCTTCGTGCCCTTGCTTGGCGGCATCGGCTGATGCGCCTGTTTGCGGGTTTGTACGCGCGTGCACTGACCTGGGCACGCGATCCCCGGGCGCTGTATTACCTGTCCGGTCTCAGCTTCGTCGAGGCTTTCATCTTTCCGATTCCGCCGGAAGTGATGTTGGCGCCGATGATGCTGGGCAAGCGCCACAAAGCGTTTTTTTTCGCCAACATCAGCCTGCTGTTTTCCTTGCTGGGTGCGCTGGTGGGCTACGCGCTGGGTCATTGGGCCTTCCATGCACTGCGTCCCGCGCTTGATACGCTCCATCTGCTGGCACCGATCGAACAGGGTGTTGCCGTGCTGAGCAAGCAGATGGTCGAACATCACTGGGGCATGTTCGGCGTACTCATCCTCGCTGCGTTGCAGCCCGTCATTCCCATGAAATTTGTCACTTGGGCATGCGGCATCATCGGTTTGCCCATCCTTCCCTTTCTTTTGTGTATCGGGTTGGGACGCGGCAAGCGGGTGTGGTTGCTTGCGTTGTTGATCCGTTTGTTCGGTGAACGCGCCGAGCGGATCCTGCACAAATATGTCGAAAGGATCGGCTGGGCGGCATTGGTCGTGCTGGTTCTGTTGCTGGTGTGGTGGTTTGTCCTGCGTTGAGGGGCAGGCCCAAGGGGACCAACGTCGCATGAAAATCACGGTACGCCTCGGTATGCTGTCCGCCATGGATCGATATCTTCAATGGCCAGC
Organism: Rhodanobacter sp. TND4EL1; assembly: GCF_054061035.1. Lineage (NCBI taxonomy): Bacteria > Pseudomonadati > Pseudomonadota > Gammaproteobacteria > Lysobacterales > Rhodanobacteraceae > Rhodanobacter > Rhodanobacter sp. TND4EL1. The sequence goes on along the minus strand of NZ_JBSSDT010000001.1, from coordinate 592,984 downwards.
CTTGCTGGTTGCAGCTTCCTTGCTCGGTGCCTGCGGCACCATGCGCAGCTCGGTGGTGGTGGAACCCGCGCCTGGCAGCACCTACCGCAACGCCACCGCGGCCGCGTCGCCAGCGCCCGCCCGCACACCGATACCCGGTGGAAGTTACGAGGTCTTGCACGGCGATACCTTGTATTCCATTGCCTTCCGCAAGGGCGTCGATTTTCGCGATCTGGCCCAATGGAACGGTATTGCGGAGCCTTACACGATCTGGCCAGGCCAGCGTTTGACCTTGTCGCCGCCGGGCAGGCCCGTGTCGGCACCTGCCGCCGTGGCATCGTCGACCCATGGCAGCGCGACCAGCGTGGCCGCGTCCCCGGGTTTCGAACCCCTGCCGACGCCGGCGCCATCCACTCACGTGACCGGCGCGGTCAGTCCTGCACCGGCGGCGACATCGCCTCACGTCAGCACCGTTGCGACGGCGCCTTCAGTGGTGGCGGCACCCGCGCCGGTTGCCGTTCCGGCTCCGCCTGCCACGCCCAGCGTGGTTCCGGTGGCCGGGGTTCCTGCGGTGGCTCCTGCTGCGATGCCGCCGCCGGCGACCCCTGCGGCGGGAGTTTCACGGGTGGTCAGTGGCGTGCAATGGCACTGGCCGGCCGACGGCAGCCTCGTGGGACGCTTCAAGAGCAGCGACGCAATCCCCGGCATCGAGATTGCCGGCAAATCCGGTGATCCGGTTCGGGCCGCCGCGGATGGCGTGGTGGTTTATAGCGGCAATGGCCTGGTCGGTTACGGCGAACTGGTGATCATCAAGCACAGCGACAGCTTCCTGTCGGCTTATGGCCACAATCGCAAGCGACTGGTCAAGGAAGGGCAGCGAGTGAGCCGGGGACAGCAGATCGCCGAAATGGGCTCGACCGGAACCACCCGCAACGAACTGGAATTCCAGATCCGCAAGGATGGCAATCCGGTGGATCCGCTGGGCTATCTGCCACAGCGTTGAGGTGGCTGGAATACTTGCCGGCTGAAAGCGGGATCTCAGCCGGGCGGCAGGATGAAGGCGGCAATCACTCGACGGCCTTCGTCGGCCAGCAGGTTATAGGTTCGTGCGGCCGCGGCATTGTCCATCACCTCGATGCCGATGTTCTTGCGCAGGAACCCCGCCATGAACTCGGCCGCCGGGAAAGACTGGCGGGTACCGGTACCCAGCACGACCACTTCGGGCTTCAACGCGAGCAGTTCCTGGACATGGCTGGCGTCCAGCATCTCCGGCCGGGTGACCGGCCAGTTCTCGATGGCCTTGTCCGGCGCCAGCAGGAAGCTGGCGGTGAGTTCGCGATCAATCAGGGTGACGCCATGCGCGCTGACCCGCCGCACGAACAGATAACCTTCGGGGCGTTCCAGCGACAGATCCATCAGCGTGGCAGGGCAATCTTCGGTTCGTCGACGTTGCGGCGGAACAGCACCACGACATGGCCGATCTGCTGAATCTGCTCGGCGCCGGTGCCGGCAATCAATACGTCAATCTGGGCCTGCCGGTCGTCCTTGTCGCCGCCGGACAACTTGATCTTGACCAGTTCGTGGATATCCAGCGCCTGGTTCAATTCTTTCACCACGGCTTCCGTGGCTCCCTTGTTACCCAGCAGAACGACCGCGCTCAGGTCATGAGCGAGGCTGCGCAGGTATCGGATCTGCGAAGAGGAGAGGGCCATGCGGTGGGGCTCGATTCACGGTTGATGAACGGCAAAGGGTATCATGCAGGCATCCCGTTCCCCAATCGACGATTGCAACGACATGGCCCGCAGCAAAAGCAGTGCAGTCTGGCTGCGCGAACATTTCAACGACGAGTATGTGAAGAAGGCCCAGGCAGACGGCCTGCGTTCGCGTGCCGTTTACAAGCTGGAAGAGCTGCTGGAGCGCGACCGGCTGCTCAAGCCGGGCATCAACGTGGTCGACCTTGGCGCCGCCCCGGGCAGCTGGTCGCAACTGGTGCGCAATCGGCTCGGCGACACCGGCAAGGTCTTCGCCCTCGATATCCTGCAGATGCAGAGCATCGCGGGGGTGGATTTCCTGCAGGGTGACTTCCGCGAGGAAAGCGTCTTGAAGGAGCTGGAGTCGCGTCTGGAAGGTCTGAAGGTCGATCTTGTACTGTGCGATATGGCCCCCAATATGAGTGGAGTGGCACTGGCCGACCAGATCCGCGCCATGGCACTGGCCGAGTTGGCGCTCGATTTCAGTCGACAGTGGCTGAAGCCGGGCGGTTCGTTCCTGATCAAGTTGTTTCAGGGTGTCGGCTTTGACGATTACTTGCGCAGCTTGCGCGCGGACTTCAGTCGCGTGACGATGCGTAAACCTAAGGCCTCGCGCGCCCGTTCGCGTGAGGTGTACGCGCTGGCGATGGGTCGCAAACCCGTAGCCGGGTCACCGGGCGAGAACCGTGCATGAATGAAACAGCGAAAAATGTGTTGCTCTGGGTAATTATCGCGGTGGTTCTTTTTACCGTGTTCCAGAACTTCAACCCTCGTGGCGCCGCGTCCTCGGACATGGCTTACAGCTCGTTCGTGCAAAGCGTGGACAACGGCAACGTGGCCAGCGCCACGATGGGTGCCGACCAGCCCGCGACGATCAGCGGCAAGCTGAAGGATGGCAGTACCTTCCGCACGGTCGCCCCGATCCTCGGCTTCTCCACCAATCAGGTGGTCAAGCAGATGCAGGACAAGGGCGTCGAGGTCCGTCAGGACCCGTCGGAGGGCTTTTCGCTGATTGGCTTGCTGGTCAGTTGGCTGCCGGTGTTGCTCATCGTCGGCGTATTCATCTGGTTCATGCGCCAGATGCAGTCCGGTGGCGGCGGTCGCGGCGCGATGAGCTTCGGTCGTTCGCGTGCCAAATTGCAGGGCGAAGACCAGGTCAAGGTCAACTTCAGTGACGTCGCCGGTTGCGACGAGGCGAAGGAAGAGGTCGGCGAGTTGGTCGAATTCCTTCGTGATCCGTCCAAGTTCCAGAAGCTGGGCGGCAAGATTCCGCGTGGCGTGCTGATGGTGGGTCCGCCCGGAACCGGCAAGACCCTGCTTGCCAAGGCGATTGCCGGCGAGGCCAAGGTGCCGTTTTTCGCCATCTCCGGCTCGGATTTCGTCGAGATGTTCGTGGGTGTCGGCGCCAGCCGCGTGCGCGACATGTTCGAGCAGGCCAAGAAGCACGCGCCGTGCATCATCTTTATCGACGAGATCGACGCGGTGGGCCGCCATCGTGGCGCGGGCCTGGGTGGTGGTCACGACGAGCGCGAGCAGACCCTCAACCAGTTGCTGGTCGAGATGGATGGCTTCGAGGGCACCGAAGGCGTCATCGTGATCGCCGCGACGAACCGCGCGGACGTGCTTGACCCTGCGCTGCTTCGACCCGGTCGCTTCGATCGCCACGTGGAGGTGGGTTTGCCGGACGTGCGTGGCCGCGAGCAGATCCTCAAGGTGCACATGCGCAAGGTGCCGACTGCCAGCGATGTCAACGCGATGACCATCGCGCGCGGCACTCCCGGCTTCTCCGGTGCCGACCTGGCCAACCTGGTCAACGAGGCAGCCCTGTACGCCGCGCGTGAAAACGCCCGCGAAGTCCGGATGATGCATCTGGACAAGGCGCGCGACAAGATTCTGATGGGTACCGAGCGTCGCTCCATGGCCATGAGCGAGGATGAGAAGAAGCTGACGGCTTACCACGAGGCCGGCCATGCCATCGTCGGACGCCTGGTACCGGAGCATGATCCGGTCTACAAGGTCACCATCATTCCGCGCGGGCGAGCGCTGGGTGTCACCATGTATCTGCCTGAGGGCGACAAATACAGCATCAACCGCGTGGCCATCCAGTCGCAGCTGTGCTCGTTGTACGGCGGTCGCGTGGCCGAGGAGCTTATCTTCGGTGCGGACAAGGTCACCACGGGCGCATCGAATGATATCGAGCGTGCGACCAAGATGGCGCGCAACATGGCGACCAAGTGGGGCTTGTCGGACGAGCTTGGCCCGATCACCTACGGCGAGGATGAAGACGAAGTCTTCCTTGGCCGCTCGGTGACGCAGCACAAGAGCATTTCCAACGAGACCGCCAGCAAGATCGACGGCGTCGTACGCGGCATCCTTGATCGTGCCTATTCGCGCAGCCAGGAATTGTTGACGGCAAATCTCGACAAGCTGCACACGATGGCTGATGCATTGCTCCAGTACGAGACGATCGACGCGCATCAGATCGACGACATCATGGCCGGTCGCGTGCCCGGACCACCTTCCGACTGGACGAAGAGTGCGCCAAGCGGAAGCACGCCGCCCCCGCCGCCGCCGAAGGGTGATGCTGGCTCGCCGGTGGCCAAGGTGGGCGATCCTGCGCCGCAGAATCGCAGCGGATGGAATGGCTGATTGACGTTTGGACGTCCATTTGATCGCCATGAACTGGCGGCCACGCGTCGCCTTTTTCATCACGAAACGTGATTCCGCGAATTTCGATGAAGAAAATTGACGAAAAGGGTTGACGCAAGAGGCCGGAATCTGAATAATTCCGCTTCTGGCTTCGCCGCCCTGTTCCCCAGACAAGATCGGCAAGGCAAAAAGTTTTACAGTGCGCCCGTAGCTCAGTTGGATAGAGTACCTGGCTACGAACTAGGTGGTCGGGAGTTCGAATCTCTCCGGGCGCACCATTTTTATTCTGCAGGACGGGGTGAGTGCTTCCCGTCCGGTTTTCAACCAGGAGCTTGCAAGGTCTCGGTGGAAACCATGGTGAAGAAACAACAAGGTGTGCTTCGATACGATTGACTGGGCGAGGCGTCACCCGTAACATTTCAAGGCTTCGGTGGTGACATTGCCGGGGATTCGAAAGCGGGGTATAGCTCAGTCTGGTAGAGCGTTGCGTTTGGGACGCAAAAGTCGGGGGTTCGAATCCCTCTGCCCCGACCAGCGACACGTTCTGCCGACCGGGACTGCGCCTGTAGCTCAACCGGATAGAGCATCGGCCTTCTAAGCCGACGGTTGCAGGTTCGAGTCCTGTCTGGCGCACCAGTTACAAGATTTATGGTGGGTGTAGCTCAGCTGGTTAGAGTCCCGGATTGTGATTCCGGTTGTCGTGGGTTCGAATCCCATCATCCACCCCAGTTTCAATCCGCCAACGCGGATACAATCAGTTCATGGGCCGTTAGCTCAGTTGGTAGAGCAGTTGACTCTTAATCAATTGGTCGAAAGTTCGAATCTTTCACGGCCCACCAACAAAAACAGCCACTCAGGGAAACCTGGGTGGCTGTTCTCTTTTCAGGACTTGCAAGGCGCTGGAACCACCAGTTCACTTCGCAGACTGGACGAGGCGGATTCAAAAAATCCGCCTCTGTTTCCTTCAGCCGGGGCGAAGCGCCGACATCCGGCTCAGATGTCCGTTGCGAGCTGTTCGGCCATCCCGATATAGCTTCCCGGGCTCAGCTCCAGCAGGCGCTGCTTCGCTTCCGTCGGCAGGTCCAGTCCGCCGATGAATTCGCGCATGGAATCCCTGGTGATGCCGTGCCCGCGGGTCAGGGCCTTGAGCTGTTCGTAGGGTTGCGGCAGGCCGTAGCGGCGCATCACCGTCTGCACGGCTTCGGCCAGCACTTCCCAGCTGGCATCCAGGTCGGCGCCGATGCGGTCGGCGTTGACGTTGAGTTTGCCCAGGCCCTTTTTCAGCGATTCCAGCGCGACCAGCGTGTGACCGAACGCGGTGCCCAGCGCGCGCAGCACGGTGGAGTCGGTGAGGTCGCGCTGCCAGCGGCTGATCGGCAGCTTTTCGGCGAAGTGGCCGAGCAGGGCGTTCGCCAGTCCGAAGTTGCCTTCGGCGTTCTCGAAGTCGATCGGATTGACCTTGTGCGGCATGGTCGAGGAGCCGACTTCACCAGCCTTCAGCGTCTGCTTGAAATAGCCCAGCGAGATGTAGCCCCAAATGTCGCGGGCCAGGTCGATGAGGATGGTGTTGGCACGGCGCACGGCGTCGCAGTATTCGGCGACGTTGTCGTGCGGCTCGATCTGGGTGGTGTAGGCGTTGTAGTCGAGGCCCAGGCTTTCCACGAAGCGCTGCGAGAAGACCTGCCAGTCCACTTCGGGGTAGGTAATGACGTGGGCGTTGTAGTTGCCCACCGCTCCGTTGATCTTGCCGGAGACTTCCACCGCAACGAGCTGCTGGCGCTGGCGCTCGATGCGCGCCACCACATTGGCGACTTCCTTGCCCAGCGTGCTGGGCGAGGCGGTCTGGCCGTGGGTGCGCGAGAGCAGCGGCAACGCGGCGTTGGAGTGGGCCAAGTCGCGCAACTGGGCGGTCACGGCATCCAGCTGCGGCAGCAGCACCTGCTGGCGCGCGTCGCGCAGCATCAGTGCGTAGGACAGGTTGTTGATGTCCTCGCTGGTGCAGGCGAAGTGCACGAATTCCCTGGCCTGGGCCAGACTGGCGTCGGCGCCGATCTTTTCCTTGATGAAGTATTCGACCGCTTTCACGTCGTGGTTGGTGGTCGCCTCGATCGCTTTGATGCGCTCGCCGTCCGCTTCGCTGAAGTTGTCCGCGATGGCTTTCAACGTGGCGATCCGGGCGCTATCGAAGGCAGGCAGCTCGACGATCTTCCCTTCGGCGGCCAGCGCCAGCAACCATTCGATCTCCACCTGCACGCGGCGATGCATCAGGCCGAATTCGCTGAAAATCGGGCGCAGCGACGCGACCTTGCTGGCGTAGCGGCCGTCCAGCGGCGACAGGGCGGTCAGGGTATGAGTGGACATCGGGACATTCCGGCGAGGGGAAACCACCATTTTACATTGACAGCCGGTCAATGCCGGGCGGCTTATAGTGACAGGCCTAGCCATCTTCCCGTTCGCCCACAGCGTAGTCGAGGTGGCGAGGCTTCGACTTCGCGCCTGCGGCGCTACGCTCAGCCCGAACGGTTCTGGATTCGACGTCGTGTCTACGGCGCTGCGTTCAACCCGAACGGATTTGGAAAAGCGTAGCGTTGCCCACATCATTCCATAGTCTTTCCCCGAAGGATTCCCCCAATGAGCAGTTTTCGTACCGAACACGACAGCATGGGCGAATTGCAGGTGCCGACTGACGCGTTGTATGGCGCGCAGACGCAGCGTGCGATCGACAATTTCCCGATCTCCGGCCTGCACCTGCCGCGACCGTTCATCCGGGCGCTGGGCCTGATCAAGGCTGCGGCGGCCGAGGTCAACCTTTCGATGGGGTATCTGAAAAAAGGGCAGGCAGCGGCAATCCGCAAGGCCTCGCTGGCGGTGGCAGGCGGCCAGTACGACGCGCAGTTCCCGATTGATATCTTCCAGACGGGTTCGGGCACCAGCACCAACATGAATGCGAACGAGGTGATCGCGCATCTGGCGGTGGCCGCGGGCGCGAAGGTGCATCCGAACGATCACGTCAATTACGGGCAAAGCTCGAACGACGTGATCCCCACCGCGATCCATGTCAGCGCCACGCTCACCACCAGCGAACAATTGCTGCCGGCGTTGAAGCACCTGAAGAAGGTGATCGACAAGCGTGCGCGCGAATTGAAGAACACCCCCAAGACCGGCCGCACCCACCTCATGGATGCGATGCCGATCACCTTCGGCCAGGAGCTTTCAGGCTGGTCGGCGCAGATCGGTGCCGCGAGCGAGCGCATCGAGGATGCCTTGAAGCGCATGCGCCGCTTGCCGCTGGGCGGCACGGCGGTAGGCACCGGTATCAATGCCGATCCGAAGTTCGGCCCGGCGGTGGCGCAGCAACTGAAGAAGATCACCGGGGTGAAATTCGAATCGGCAGAAAACTACTTCGAGGGCATGGCGGCGCAGGACGCCGCGGTGGAGTTGTCCGGCGCGCTGAAGACGCTGGCCGTGGCGGTGATGAAGATTTCCAACGACTTGCGCTGGATGAACTCCGGCCCGCTGGCCGGCCTGGGTGAGATTGCCCTGCCGGCGTTGCAGCCGGGCTCATCAATCATGCCGGGCAAGGTCAACCCGGTGATCCCTGAGGCGGCGGCGATGGTTGCCGCGCAGGTGATCGGCAACGATGCCTCGATCACCATCGCCGGCCAGTCCGGCAACTTCCAGCTCAACGTGATGCTGCCGCTGATCGCGCACAACCTGCTGCAGTCGATCGGGATCCTGTCCAACGTGTCGGTGCTGTTGGCCGACAAGGCGATCGCCGGCTTCACCGTCAACAAGACGCGGGTGAACCAGGCGCTGGCGATGAATCCGATCCTGGTGACTGCGTTGAATCCGGTGATCGGTTACGAGAAGGGCGCCGCTACCGCCAAGCAGGCGTACAAGGAGCACCGGCCGATCATGGATGTGGCGCTGGAAACCACCGGCTTGTCGAAAGACGAGCTGAAAAAACTGCTCGATCCGACGACGCTGACGAAGGGTGGCATCCACGGCTGACCGGCGGGCGACCTTGGCAGCGGCTTCCTTGTCGCCGCCTGGTTACGAATTGATCAATCAGAGAATACGGCGAAGCCCTTCTTGCCATCCTTGTCGGTCATTTCCTTGCCGCAATCGTCGACGTCCTTCTGTTCCATCGTGGCGTAGGGCCGGAATTCGGGCATCGCCGCCGCGAGCTTCTGCTGGCTGGAAAGAAGGTCTGGCAGACGCTTGCAGAGTTTCATGGCGGCGGCCTTGATCCTGTCGGTCTGCGGCTTGAGGGAAGCCTCGATGTCCTTGTCGCTCTTGCCGGACAGTTTGCCCCACAGGGCGGCCTTGCTGGCCTGGATGCCGATATCCGCGCCCTGCGTGCCGATATCCATGCCGGCCTCGGCAATGCCCACGATCTGCTGGCGGTAGTACTGGAGCATGAGGTGTTGCGCCGGCGTGGCGGCCACTTTTTTGCCGGCGATCAGCAAGTCGCCCTGCGGCGTGATCTCCGCCTTCGGCTGCGAACTCTGATCCCTGTGACCATCGCCGATGTGGACGTCGTTGACGTCGATATTCTTGGTGGCCAATTCCTGCTTCGCCTTCTCCATCGCTTTCTGGATTTCCCCGGCGATCATCGAGGAGGGCGGGGCGTCGCCGTTGTTCCTGGTCGCTTCTGCGGCATGGTCAGCCGCACCGGACTGGGAATCCGTCTGTGGGGCTTGGCCACAGGCGGCCAGTGGCAGCAGCAGGGCCAGGGCAAGGGCGCCGAATGTGATGGTTTTCATGAGCATTGTCCTATTTGAGTTCGACCGGAATGGGATCAGTTGATCAGCAGCGGGTGCAGCGTGGGCCAGGCGTTGCCGAGCATCAGCTTTTGGGCCTCGATGCCGGGATGCACACCGTCATCCAGCAGCAGGGCCGGTTGGTTCGAGATACCGGCCATCAATGAAGGCAACAGGACCACATGCTTGTCGTGCTGAATCTTGTCGGTAGACCTTGTCGAGCATGTCGGCGCAGTGATCCTTGTCGAGCTTGGGCGGGATATGGAAGCCAAGCATGACGACTTCTGCTCCCGACGCCCGTGTCACGTCAATCAGGCGGCCCATGTTCTTTTCCAGTTCTTGCCGGCCTGCGCCGAGGATGACGTCATTGGCTCCGAGCTCAAGAATGACCAGCTGTGGATGATGCGCCGCGATCAGCCCGGGCAATTCCTTGATGGCATCCGTCAGCGTCTTGCCGCCACGGCTGACGTTGATGATTTGGGGAGCTGTGGTGCTGGCGGCGTTGACCCGCTGCTGCAGCCGGTTGACCCAACCTGCTTCGGCCGGAATGCGATGCGCGGAACTCAGGCTGTCGCCAACCAGCAGAACAGTCTTGGGTGTTTGAACCGGGACCTTGGCGCTATGTGCCGACGATGCAAGCGGGGTCAGGGCCAGCAGCAGCGCGAACAGCGGGATCTTGAAGAATGTCATGGTGATCCTTGGGTGCAGAGGGTCGCCGGAACCGGGATGCGAGTCCGTGGAATGATGAACAGGGGTCAGGTCTTCCATCATCCGGAACGGCGATGGCGAGTGGTTCTCACTGACGGACGGACCGATCGGCCCGTCCGTCACAACACTCAGCTGTCGTCGCGCCAGCGGCGGAACCAGGTTGCGCCGGCCAGCAGCGCTGCGCCTGCAATCACGCCGATCCACAGATTGGGCGAGGCCATCAGGTGCCAGGTGTTCGCCAGGTCAAGCACGTCGGTTCCGTTGCTGGTGACGTGGCGGACCATGTTGTCGCCGTGCGAATTGAAGATGCTGCCGGTGCCGGGGAACACGCTGAACAGGGCGCGCTGCACGATGTTCTTCCAAAACCAGAGCGAGGGCAGGTTGAACAGGCCCATGAGGCCGAACCAGCTCACCAGCAGGCCAGTGCCCACCGGCAGTGCCACTGCCCACAGGAACGGCTTGCTGCGTGCCCAGGCCGAACAAAGCAACAGCCAGCCGACCGCGGGAGCTGCCCACAACACATACAGCGGGATGTAGCCGATCAGGTTGAATATGACGCGGAACGGGTGGGCCAGCATCAGCAACTGCCACACGTTGACGCCGTGGAAGGACAGCGTGATGGCCACGATCAGCAACTGCAGCATGCCTACGACGATGCCCACGAGTACGTAGATGACCGGCGCCACGACGGTGGCACTGACGACCTTGGACAACACCGTGCTGGTGTCGGAGATCGGCAGCGATTTCCAGAACAGGATGCTGCGGTCGCGACGGTCGTCATACAGCGCGCCGAGGCAGTAGAAGAACACCACGAAGCCGAGTACCACCACCAGCAGTCCCATCGCCGAATACATCGCGATGTCCAGGGCGAATCCGACCTGGCTCATGTCGCCGGCATCCATGCCTTCGATCACCTTGTGCAGTCCGCCGCTGGCGCCGAAGTTGATGCCATGCTGGGCGCCGAGTACCTCGGCGGTGATGATGCCCATGATGTTCAGCAGCAGGAAGATGCCGCCGGTGATGATCGGTGCCCAGAAGAAGCCGCCCCGGTGTTCCCAGAATTCGCGCTTTACCAGCCAGTAGAAGGTTTTCATGCGTAGGTTCCCTTCATGGTGGCGACGAACAGGTCGCTGATGGATGGCCGGCGGGTTTCGCCCAGCTGCTCCAGCACCGCGCGGTTCGCGCCGTCAAACAGAAAGATGCTCTTGCCGAAGACCTGGCGTTCATCCAGTGGCTTCAGTGCCCGGGCTGCTTCAGCCTTGTCGGCATTCACCATCACTTCGATGTAGCGCTCGCCGACCGCGTCCATATCGGCATCCAGCACGATCTTGCCGTCGCGGATGAACATCAGGTCGGTGAGGATGTGTTCGACTTCCTCGACCTGGTGGGTGGTGACGATGATCGTCTTGTCTTCGTCGAAGTAGTCTTCCAGCAGGTTCTGGTAGAACTGCTTGCGATAGAGGATGTCCAGGCCCAGGGTCGGCTCGTCCAGGATCAGCAAGCGTGCGTCGATCGCCATCACCAGTGCCAGATGCAGCTGCACGATCATGCCCTTGGACATTTGCCGCACACGCTGATTCGGCTGCAGCTTGGTGCGTGCCAGGAAGGCCTCGCACTTCTTGCGGTCGAACCGCGGGTGCACGTTGGCGACGAAATCCACCGCCTGGCTCACCTTGATCCAGCGCGGCAAAACAGCCACATCGGCGATGAAGCACACCTCGCCCATCAGCTTGTCGCGCTGCTTGCGCGGGTCGAAACCCAGCACGTTCAGTTCGCCGCTGAAGTCAGTGAGCCCCAGGATCGCCTTCAATGCGGTGGTCTTGCCGGCGCCGTTCGGGCCGATCAGGCCCACAATGCGACCGGGTTCGATCTGAAAGCTGACGTTGTCCAGCGCCAGTGACGATTTGTATCGCTTGGTCAGGCCGCTGGCCGTGATCACCGCACTCATGATTTTTCCTCCTTGTCTGCCGCGGCTTCGCGCAGCAGTGTCTTGAGATCCAGCCCCAGTCGCTGCAGCCGTGCGAACAACATGGGCCACTCTTCGCGCAGGAAGCGCTCGCGTTCCGATTTCAGCAGCGCCTCGCGAGCGCCTTCAATGACGAACATGCCCAAGCCCCTCCTTTTCTCAACCAGTTGTTCGTCGACCAGTTCCTGATACGCCTTCGATACGGTCAGTGGATTGATCTGATAATCCGCGGCCACCTGGCGTACCGACGGCAGCGGGTCGCCCTCATTCAAGGCGCCGTCCAGGATCATCGCCACTACACGCTGGTGCAGTTGGCGATAGATCGGGACGCTGTCGTTCCAGGTAATGGTCATCTTTTATTCCTTGCTGACGCGGCCAAACTTGTTGCCGAACGAATAGTAGGGCATCACCAATTCCGACCCGAGCAGGCTGAATTGCGGGGTGCTGGCCCCGTCAACGCGGTTCAACGAGGGCAGCGTGGTCAAGGTGGCGGTGCCATCGGCGGGCAGCAGCGCGGCAGCGCGCATCTCGGCAGCGCTGGGGTAGACCTGGACGGGTGCCAGGTTGGTGACATGGGCCGCGTCATGCTGCTGGGTTGCAGCTGGCTGGCCTTCGACGTTGTAATTGACGACGCCCAGGCTGGCGGTGGTGAGCAGGATGGCGGCGACGCTGGCGATCAGGTTGTGCGCTTTCATGACGGGCCTCCTTGGTGACCTCGTTGGGTGGTGTTGTAGTGAACTATAACACCGACTTTTGAAGCGTCAATAGGCTTGGCATCAATTCGCAACATGACTGATGGCAGGGGTGGTCAAGGCAAGTTCTGATCGCCATTGCGTCAGCCATGCGAGGGCTGCAGGCTTCGTGCTCGGGCAAAGTCGCACCCACCTCATTGATGCTTGAACGCCGTTCCATCCCTCTGGAGACAGCCGTGGATCTTGAATTGACCGAAAGGACTGTTGTCATCACTGGCGGCAGCAAGGGGATTGGTCTGGCTTGCGCGATCGCCTTTGCACGCGAAGGCGCCCGGGTGATCGGCGTGTCCCGCGATCCTTCGAATCTGGGCGCCGCACAGGAGCAGATGGCGGCGCTTGGCCTGGCCATGGCGGTGCAGCCGGCGGACCTGAAGGACAGTGTCGCGGCAAGCCTGGTGATGGAGCTCATCGTGAAAATTCACGGCCCGATCGACGTGCTGGTCAACTGCGCCGGTGCCGCCCGTCGCACGCCGCCGGATGAACTCGATGCCGCCGCCGTGTTGGCGGCCATGCAGGCGAAATACCTCAGCTACATGCATGCCATCGATCCGGTGATCCGCCGCATGGGCGAGCGCGGCTCGGGCAGCATCGTCAACGTGATCGGGCAGGGTGGCCGGCAGGCCAATCCGCAGCACATCGGCGGTGGTTCGGCGAATGCGGCATTGATGCTGGCCACGGTGGGATATGCGAACGCCTACGCCAGCAAGGGCGTGAGGGTGAATGCGATCAATCCCGGCATCACCCGTACGGGACGCGTGGATGAAGCCTGGATGCCGCGATGCGTGCGAGCGGCGAGTCACGCGAGACAGTGCTGGCCAGCCAGCTTGCCGGCATTCCGCTGGGACGCATGGCCGAGCCGGCAGAGATCGCCGACGTCGCAGTGTTCCTGGCGTCGGCGCGGGCCAGCTATGTCACCGGCGCGATCATCCCGATGGATGGTGGCAAGACGTCCGTGATTTGAGCGTGTCCAGGAAAAAAGGCCGGCAGGGCGCCGGCCTCTTCGTGTTCTTCCCGCGATCAGTCCTTGGCGACGTAAACCTGTTTGCCGCCCACCCAGGTCTGCAACACTTTCGTGTTCCAGATTTTGCTGGAAGGGTCTTTCATCACGTCATGGTCGACCAGGATGAAGTCGGCCCACTTGCCGGGCTCCAGCGTGCCCAGGCTTTTTTCGGCGTGCTCGGCATAGGCCGCGTCGAGAGTGAATGCGCGCAACGCCTCGGTCAGCGTCAGGTCCTGCTGCGGATACCAGCCGCCCGGCGGCTGGCCTTGATGATCCTCGCGGGTCACTGCCGAATACAGGCCATAGAAGGGGTTGGGTGATTCCACCGGAAAGTCCGAACCGCCGGCGATGACGGTGCCCTGCCTGAGAAAGCGCTGCCAAGCGTAGGCGCCCTTGATGCGCTCGTGGCCAATGCGATGCTCGGCCATGTTCATGTCCGATGTGGCATGGGTCGGTTGCATCGAGGCGATCAAGTGCAGCGGCACGAAACGCGGGATGTCCTGCAGCGAGACGATCTGTGCGTGCTCCACGCGATTGCGCAGCGCGATGGCTTCCGGGTGGACCTTGTATGCGGCGGCATAGCTGTCCAGTACTTCGCGGTTGGCGCGGTCGCCGATGGCATGGACGCCGACCTGATAGCCCTTGCCGAAGGCCTTCTCGATTTTCGCGGTCATCGTCGCCGGCGGCATGAACAGCAGGCCGCTATTGTGCGGGTCATCGGAGTAGGGCTGGAGCATCGCTGCACCGCGGCTGCCGAGCGCGCCGTCGGCGAACAGCTTCACCGCGCGCACGGTGAGGAAATCATTGCCGTAGCCGATCAGCGGGCCATCCTTGCTGATGACATCAAAGGCATCGCCGGTGTCGCGGATCATCGCGTAGATGCGCGCGGTCAACTTGTTCGCGTCCGCGTACTGTCGATACAGCTGATAGTTCTCCAGATCGATGCCGGCGTCGCTGACGCCGGTGAGGCCGACGCTGGCCATTTCGGCCAGCGCGGTGTCCAGCGCGGATACCTTGTCTTCCATGGTCAAGTCCGGCACCACGGCGTTGACCAGGTCGACGGCGCCATCCACGAAGACCCCGACCGGGTTGCCATGGACATCCCGCTCGATGCGCCCGCCGCTGGGATCCTTGGTGGCCTTGGTGACGCCCGCCAGCTTGATCGCCGCCGAATTCGCCCAGGCGGCGTGACCGTCGATGCGACTGAGCCAGACCGGCCGATCCGAGACTACGGAGTCCAGCTCGCGCGCCGTGGGAAAGCGTCCCAGCTTCCAGATCTCCTGGTTCCAGCCGCCACCACGGATCCATTTTGCGTCGGGATGGGCGGCGGCATAGGCCTTCACTTTCGCCAGGGCTTCGTCCAGCGATTTGGTGTCACTGAGGTCCACGCTGTTCCGCGCGTAGCCCAGTTCCAGCACGTGGCCGTGAGCATCGATCAAGCCCGGCAACAGGGTGCGCCCATGGCCGTCGACGACCTTGGCGTCGCCTGCGCGCCGGGTCAGGTCGGCGGTCGTGCCGGTGGCGACCACCTTGCCGTGATCCACCAGCAAGGCCTGGAAGTGCTGCAACTTGCCGCTGCTGTCCAGGGTGTAGCCGTTGACGTTGCTGACCAGCAGGTCGGCGGCCTGTGCCGCAGGCGCCAGAACCAGCAAGGCCAGCAGGGAAAAGCGGAGTGAAAGGTTCATGCGCGGGTTTCCAAGGCGGGTGAACGAAGTTGCAGTGTGTCTTCCCCGCCATGTTTTTTCCACCGCGTGGCATTCGGACCGATCTGATTGACCGTCCATGCAAAGCGGATATATTCGGAACAATCTGGCGATGGACTTCGATCTTTTGACCCATCGACTCCAAAAAGGAAACGACCATGACGGTATTGAGCGGTGCGTTGCAGGATCTGAATGACCTGTATTTCTTCGCTGCCGTGGTGGAGCACGCCGGGTTTTCCGCCGCGGGACGGGCGCTGGGCGTGCCGAAGTCGCGTCTCAGCAAACGGGTTGCCCAGCTCGAGGAGCGACTCGGCGTGCGCCTGCTGCAGCGGACCACGCGACGCTTCGTGGTGACCGAGGTCGGTGAGCGTTTCTATGGCCATTGTCGTGCCGTGCTGGAGGAGGCACAGGCGGCACAAGATGCCGTGGACGAGCTGCGCGCCGAGCCGCGTGGCGTGGTGCGACTGAGTTGCCCGGTATCGCTGGCGCAGACGGTGCTGGCGCACATTCTTCCGGATTTCCTGGCGCAATATCCCAAGATGCAGGTGCGCTTGTTGTCCAATGACCGCCGGGTCGATCTGATCGGCGAAGGCTATGACCTGGCGATCCGGGTGCGCACCAAACTGGACACCGATGCCAACCTGGTGATCCGCAGTTTCGGCCATTCGAGTACCAAGTTGGTGGCCAGCCCGGCCCTGCTGGAGGCGCTTGGCCGCCCGACGGCACCCGACGAGTTGTCGGTGTTGCCGGCCCTGTCCATGCGCGAACACGAGGGTGCGCAAACCTGGGAGTTGCTTGACGCGCAGGGCAGTCGAGTCAACGTCGAGGTGCAGGCGCGCTTGATCACCGGCGACTTCGCGGTGCTGCTGGAGTCGGCGCGCCGCGGCCTCGGGGTGGCGCTGCTGCCGGAGTTTGTCTGCGCACCGGCGATCACGGCAGGGGAGCTGGAAGTGGTGCTGCCGGAATGGAGCGTGCCCGAGGGCACCATGCACTTCGTCTACCCCAGTCGTCGCGGCATGCTTCCCGGCGTGCGTGCACTCGTCGACTTCCTGGCTGACCGCTTGCCGGCCACCACCTTGTTGAAACACGAACAGTGCCGCACCCGCTCGCTGGATGAGCTGTCGGCCTGATCGTGTACGCCGCTCGGGCAATGCGCTAATATCGAATGTTTATGGACATCCATACGGCCAGATGACGATGATTGAAACCAAGCTTCCGAAAGTCGGCACCACCATCTTCAGCGTGATGAGCCAGCTGGCGCTGGAGCACAAGGCGGTGAACCTGGGCCAGGGTTTCCCCGACTTCGAGCCACCGCAAGAGCTGCGCGACGCGCTGACCCGGGCGATGAACGACAGCCGCAACCAGTACGCGCCAATGCACGGTACGGCGGCGCTGCGCGAGCAGATCGCGCTGAAGACCGAGCGGCTGTATGGCCGCAAGCTCAACGTGGATACCGACATCACGGTGACCTCCGGCGCCACCGAGGCGATTTTCGCGGCGATCGCCGCGACGGTGCGTGCCGGTGAAGAAGTGATCGTGTTCGATCCTTCCTACGACTGCTATGAGCCGGCGATCGACCTGCAGGGTGCGCGTGCGGTGCATATTCCGTTGACCGTGCCAGCGTTCTCGATCGACTGGCAACGCGTGCGCAATGCGGTGACCCCGAAGACCCGCATGATCATGATCAACAGCCCGCACAATCCGTCCGGCGCGGTGTTGTCTGCCGCCGATCTGGACGAGCTGGCGGCGATCGTGCGGGATACCGACATCGTGGTGCTGTCCGACGAAGTGTACGAACACATCGTCTACGAGGGCGCGCACGAAAGCGTGCTGCGTCATCCGGAGCTGGCCGAACGCAGCATCGTGATTTCCTCGTTCGGCAAGACCTATCACTGCACTGGCTGGAAGGTGGGATATGCGGTGGCGCCGGCCGCGCTGTCGGCCGAGTTCCGCAAGGTGCACCAGTACCTCACGTTCTGCACCTTCCATCCGGCGCAGGTCGCGTTTGCCGAGTTCATGGCCAGCCATCCGCAGCACTATCTGGAGTTGCCGGCGTTCTACCAGGCCAAGCGCGATCGCTTCCGTGCACTGCTGGCGCCGTCACGCTTCAAGTTGCTCGATGTGCCGGGCGGGTACTTCCAGCTGGTGGACTACTCGGCGATCCGCGACGAAGACGATCTGCCGTTCAGCCGCTGGCTGGTCGAACACGGCGGCGTGGCGGCCATTCCGCTGACACCGTTCTACGAGCGCGCGCCGGGAACCCGCCTGCTGCGCCTGTGCTTCGCCAAGAGCGATGCCACCATGGAGGCGGCGGCAGAACGCTTGTGCCTGCTATGAGCATGCAGGCGCTGAAGGTGTCGTTGATCCAGGGTGCCACCCGCTGGCACGACGGGCCGGCCAACCGCGACTATTACGCCACTCTGGTGCGCCAGGCGCGCGGCAGCGACCTGATCGTGCTGCCGGAGACGTTCCTGTCCGGTTTCAGCAACGATACCCGAGCCAGTGCTGAAACCATGGACGGTGACGGCGTGGCGTGGCTGCGTGAGTTGGCAATCGAGATGGGTGCGGTCATCTGCGGCAGCGTGGCCATCCGCGAGAACGATATCGTCTACAACCGGTTGCTGTGGATGCGACCCGACGGCAGTTTCGAACGGTACGACAAGCGCCATCTGTTTCGCATGGCCGGCGAACACACCCGGTACGGCGGCGGCACCGAGCGCTTGATCGTGGAGCTGAAGGGTTGGCGCATCCTGCCGCAGGTCTGCTACGACCTGCGTTTTCCGGTATGGCTGCGCAATGGTCGGTTGGCCAGTGCATCGGGCGGCATGGAGTATGACCTGGCGATCTTCGTGGCCAACTGGCCGGCGCCGCGACGGCAGCCGTGGCGCACGCTGCTGCGTGCGCGCGCCATCGAGAACCTGAGCTACGTGATCGGCGTGAACCGGGTTGGCGTGGACGGCAACGACATTCCCTATGCAGGCGACAGCGCAGTGATCGATCCGGTGGGCGAGCCGCTGGTGGAACTGGGCACGCAGGAACAGGTGGTGACGATCACGCTTGATCCGGCCCCCTTGCTGGCGCACCGCGAACGTTTCCCGGCATGGATGGATGCCGATGCGTTTTCGCTGCATCGAGATTGAGCAATGCACAATGTGCCTGCAGGAACCCGCTCGCGGGCTCCTGCAGGCACATTGACTTCAGAGTATGGCCAGCACCGCTTCGGGCGGACGGCCCAGCGCAGCCTTGCCATTGGCGACCACGATGGGTCGCTCGATCAGTTTGGGATGCGTCACCATCGCCGCAATCAATGCCGCATCGCCGAGTGCGGAATCAGCCAGTCCGAGCGCCTGGTATTCCGCTTCGCCGGTACGCAACAATTCGCGTGCCGTCATGCCCAGCTGCTTCAGCAATGACGTCAACTCCGCTGCGCTTGGCGGCGTGTCGAGATAGTTGACTACCTCGATGTCGCTGCCGCGTTCCTGCAGCAGCGCCAGCGTGGCGCGTGATTTCGAGCAGCGGTTGTTGTGGTAGATCCGCACCATGGTTCAGACGTCACCGGTTGCCGTGGTATCAGCGATTGCCCGAGCGGTTGCCACCGCGCCCCGGCGGACGGCCACCCGTGGCGCCACCGGGGCGCGCGCCGCCATGCGGGCGGTTGCCACCCTGGCCCTGCGGTCGTCCGGAACCTTGCGGGCGGTTGCCGCCTTGTCCCTGCGGGCGCGCCTGGTTGCCATGCGAGCGATTGCCCTGCGACTGACCCTGGCCTTGACCCTGGCCTTGAGGGCGCGGACCACGATTGCCCGGCGCTCGATTGCCGGCCGCCGCGCTGTTGCCGCGCGCATCGCCGCCGAATCCGCTGTACGGACTCGCAGCGCGGCCTTCGCCACCGGCACGCGCACCAAAGGGTTTGCCGCCGGCCGGACGACGATTGCCAGCAGCTGCGCCACCCGCATTGCCGCGCGGTGCACCGGGGCGACCGGTGCCATCGCGGTTTTCACCGGCGAACCAGGTACGCACCGAAGGCAGCTCCTGGCCCGGCGCCACGCGGCGGGTCTTGCCACCACGGGCAGCACCGGCACCGGCGCCGCGCTCCGGCCGCGCCACGTTGCCGTTCACTTCCCGGCCATCACGACGTGGCGGTTTGCGACCGCGGGTCGGTTCTTCGCGGATACGGTCGTAGGCGCGGATTTCGCGTGCCTCGTCCTGACCGCCGGTCCAGGCGGTGCCTGCGCCACGCTCGGGGCGATATTCGGTGACGCTGCGGTTGGCACGGCGCTGATGCAGCACCGGACTCAGCGTCAGCACCGGTTGGGCAGTGCCGAGGCCGGTGGTCTGGCGCAACTGCTTGACGCTTTCGGCGTCGAGCGTTTCGCACTCGCCGCGGCGCAGGTTGCGTGGCAATTCGATCTTGCCGTAGCGGATGCGCTTCAGGCGGCTCACCAGGAACCCTTGCGAGTCCCACAGGCGGCGCACTTCGCGGTTGCGACCCTCGCGGATCACCACGCGGAACCAGCTGTGGCTGCCGCCACGGCTGATCACGGCGATCTCGTCGAAACGTGCGAGGCCGTCGTCCAGTTCCACGCCGGCTTTCAGGCGTTCGATGATCTCGTCGGGCACCTCACCGTGCACGCGGCACAGGTATTCGCGCTCGAGACCGCTCTTCGGGTGCATCAGCCCATTGGCCAGTTCACCGTCGGTGGTCAGCAGCAGCAAGCCGGTGGTGTTGATGTCCAGGCGGCCCACGGCAACCCAGCGCGCGCCTTTCAGTCGCGGCAGCTGTTCGAACACGTTGGGGCGGCCCTCGGGGTCGTCGCGGGTGGTCAGCACGCCTTCGGGCTTGTGGTAGATCAGCACCTCGGCATCGTCGCGGCTGTCGGTGGCAACGACGAACTGCTTGCCGTCCATGACCACGCGGTCACCGGCCTTCACGCTCATGCCGATCTCGGCGGGAGCGCCGTTGAGTTCGACTTCGCCGGACTGGATGCGCTGTTCGAGCATGCGGCGAGAGCCGAGACCGGCGTTGGCCAGCACCTTGTGCAGGCGCTCTTCCAGCGTGGGGCCATCGGTGTCGACACGCGGTTCGCGCTTCAGGGATAAAACGGTTTTCTGCGGCGCAGTCATGCGCGGTACTCCTCGGTATCTTGGCTTGCGGTGTCGGTTTCGACGTCCGCGGCGGGGTTCGCTGCCTCATCGGCAGTGGCTGTCAGGGTCTCGGCGTTCGGGTCCGTGCGGGCGCCCTCGTCGTCGGATTCGGAAACGACGGCGGCATCGGCATCCGTCGTGGTGGGGTGGTGGTCGACATCGGCGGAATCCATCGATGCGACAGGGACTTCGCCATTGCCGTTTTCCGGCTCGTTCGTCTCGGAAGACGATTCATCCTGAGCCAGCGGATCGGTGGTTTCTTCGTCTTCGGGGTCCACCGGCAGATCGCGCACGATGCGGGCGGGCAGGGGTTCCGGCTCGAAGCGCATCTGCGGGTCTTCCATGTCACGGATTTCCGACAGCGGCGGCAATTGATCCAGCGATTTCAGGTTGAAGTAGTCGAGGAAGGCGCGGGTGGTGCCGAACAGCGCCGGCTTGCCGGGCACGTCGCGATAGCCCACCACGCGGATCCATTCGCGCTCTTCCATCGTCTTGATGATGTTGGAGGACACCACCACGCCACGGATCTGCTCGATCTCGGGGCGGGTGATCGGTTGGCGATAGGCGATCAGCGCCAATGTTTCCAGCAAGGCCCTCGAGTAGCGGCTGGGGCGTTCGGTCCACATCCGCGAAATCCACGGATGCACGTCCTGGCGAACCTGGTAACGGAAACCCGACGCCACTTCCTTCAGCTCGACGCCGCGCCCGCCACAGTCTTCCGCCAGCGATTCCAGTGCCTTGGCGATCTGTTCGCGATTGACCTCATCGGCCTCGGTGAACAAGTCGCCCAGATGCTGCACGGTCATCGGCTGGGTGGAGGCCAGCAGGGCGGCCTCGATGATGGATTTCAGTTGCTCGATCTGCATAACCTTGGGTCGGATGCCGTTTCGGTAGCTGTCGTTCAAAGGGTGTCGTTCAATCGCCGGATGCTTCAATCACGGCCGGTTCGTCATCTTGTGCGTCGTCCATGGGCAGTTCGGGACCTTCCAGGGCATGGCTTGCCTTCGCCTTCACGTAGATCGGTGCCAGTGGTTCCTCCTGGACGATCTCGACCAGCATTTCCTTGGCCAGTTCCAGCATCGCCAGAAAGGTCACCACGATGCCGAGGCGCCCTTCGCTGATGTCGAACAGGCTCTCGAAACGGTGGAAACTGCTGTCGTCGAGCCGGCTCAGCAATTCGCCCATTCGCTGGCGAACGCTGAGGGCCTCACGCTTGATCGCGTGGTGGCCGAACAGTTCCGCCCGGTGCATCACGTCCTTCAGCGCCAGCAGCATTTCGCTCAGCTCCAGCGGCGGCGGCAACTTGATGATGTTGCGCTCACCCACCTCGGCATGGACCACCACGCTGTCGCGCTCCAGTCGCGGCATCGCCTCGATATCCTCGGCGGCGCGCTTGAATCGTTCGTACTCCTGCAATCGCCGCACCAGTTCGGCGCGGGGATCCTCTTCCAGTCCTTCCTCGACCGGTGGTCGCGGCAGCAGCAGTCGCGACTTGATCTCGGCCAGGATCGCGGCCATCAGCAGGTATTCAGCGGCCAGTTCCAGCCGCATGACATCGCGCATCAGCTCGATGTAACTCATGTACTGCCGGGTGATCTCGGCGACCGGGATGTCCAGAATGTCCAGATTCTGCCGGCGGATCAGGTACAGCAACAGATCAAGTGGACCCTCGAACGACTCGAGGATGACCTCAAGCGCATCCGGCGGAATGTACAGATCCTGCGGCATCTGCAACATCGGCTCGCCACGCACGATAGCCAACGGCATTTCCTGCTGCTGGGGTAGCGACGCGAAGGCATCCTGCGCTGCAGGTACCGGGCTCTGTGGCTCGACGACGGGCTCAGTGCTCATCAATGCATGTCATGGGGCCGACTTGGGCGGCTGGCAGTGCGTTCAACAGGATCGGAGTCATTTGCATGCCTGTGCGACATGAGGATGTCCGTACTCGGAACACGGCCGTTAGGCGGTATTCCCTGGGTGCTGCGTTCGTCTAAATCATACAAATCGAGGCGTGTCTTGCGCACTCGTCACGACGGGCATGATGAAGCCACTCGTTTGTGGTTCGGTCAGGCGGGTCGCCAACGACCATTTGGCGTCAACTGCGGGTTGTCAGCCGCGACAGGGAAGCCAAGCCAATGGTGGCGGGAATGGAGCTGCGCCTGTTCACTGGTCGGTTCAAGAGCGATCGGATGGAGGCCGAGAAGTGCTGCTGGTGCTGGACAAGCAGTTTCCCCGGTACCACGCGTGTTGCCAAGGGTAATGGTTGGCCCGCTTCAAGTCCAGCGCGGACAACCATTCCTCATCTCACCCCTGGCCGGAACACTTGAATGCCTTAGGTTCCGCATTCCCGCCGCGGGCAGGCACAATATCCCACTGGGCGATGGAGTGATGACTGTCGACAGTCGAAGGTCGCCATGTGACCCAACGCGTCGAATTGCGGCGAGGCTGCGTCGGGTGTGATGGGGTTCGATGAAAGGTGATGCTGGGTGCGCGCACGGGATGCGGGAATGCGCAGGCGTGAAACGGCGTCGGCATTGGTTGTGCTCCGGCGAAATCCGGTGGATGACAGCCTGGTTGATGTTCGTCGTCCGCCGCGGATGGGCGGCTGAAATCGTCTGGCACGGTGGTTGCTTTGGAAACCTTTGACAGATGCAATCGTGTGGGTGGCTTGCCTGTCATACGGGATGCGACACGACAATTTTCAGGATGAAGTTGAAAGAGCGCGCTGCCGGGGACCAGAACAAGGGCAGGCGTAAACACAGACGGATGGTGGAGCAGATGGCAGCCGAGACAGGTGACAACGGAACCGAGAAGCTGCGCCCGGCGCGCATGCAGATCGAGACAACGGTGTTGATGAGCCGCCATGGCGAATCCCATCCCACGGAGCTGGTCGACATTTCGGCCACCGGCGCCTTGTTGCGCCGCCCATTGGGGTGGTCGGGGAATGTCGGTGAGAGCTGGGTACTCGACATGATCTTCGGTCACAACTTGCACATTCATCTTGAAGCCGCCGTGGCGCGTGTTTCCGACCATCACATTGGCTTTTCCTACAGCCGCATTCCGGAAGACAAGCAGGCGCCGCTGTGGAATCTGCTGGGCGGCTACGCGGACATCCTCGAATACTGGAAGGACGGCTGAGCCACGCTTTTGCTCCATCGCTCGCAACAAAAAGCCCGCGTGATTGACGCGGGCTTTTTTGATGCCTGCAGCAGAACTCAGGCGACAGGCTTCTTCTCGTCGCGCAGTTCGCGACGAAGGATCTTGCCCACGTTGCTCTTCGGCAGCTCGGTGCGGAACTCGATCTGGCGCGGTCGCTTGTAGCCGGTCAGGCGATCATGGCTGAACTGCTTCAGCGCCTCTTCGGTGAGTTGCGGGTCCTTGCGCACCACGAACAACTTCACGACTTCGCCTGAGTGCTCATCGGGCACGCCCACGGCGGCAACCTCAAGCACGCCGGGATGTTCCATCACCACGTCCTCGACTTCGTTCGGATAGACGTTGAAGCCGGACACCAGGATCATGTCCTTCTTGCGGTCGACGATATAGAAGTAGCCATTCTCGTCCATCTTGGCGATGTCGCCGGTATGCAGCCAGCCATCGGCGCCGAGCACCTTGGCGGTCTCGTCCGGCCGCTGCCAGTAACCTTTCATGACCTGCGGCCCCTGCACCATCAGTTCGCCGGCTTCGCCGGTCGGCAGCGGCAGGCCGTCTTCGGACCAGATGGCGACGTTGGTGGACGGCACCGGCAGGCCGATCGAGCCGTTGTATTCCTTCAGGTCCAGCGGATTGATGCAAACCGCCGGCGACGTTTCGGTGAGGCCATAAGCTTCGGCCAGAGTGCAGCCGGTGATCTTCTTCCAGCGCTCGGCGACGGCGCGCTGCACTGCCATGCCACCGCCCAGGGTCAGGTGCAGTCGCGAGAAATCGAGCTCGGCAAAGCCCGGCGTATTGAGCAGGCCATTGAACAGCGTGTTGACGCCGGTGATCGCGGTGAATCCGGATTTCTTCAGTTCCTTGACGAAGCCCGGCATGTCGCGCGGGTTGGTGATCAGCCAGTTCAGGCCGCCGAGCCGGGCGAATACCAGCCCGTTCGCGGTCAGTGAAAAGATGTGATACAGCGGCAGCGCCGTGATGATCACCTCTTCGCCCGGCTTGACCAGCTTGGCACCGATCCATGCGCTGGCCTGCAGCATGTTGGCGATCATGTTGCCGTGGGTGAGCATGGCGCCCTTGGCCACGCCGGTGGTGCCGCCGGTGTATTGCAGAAACGCCACGTCGTCGTGGGTCAGCGTGACTGCGGGCAACGGGTGTGTCGCGCCGCGCGCCAGCGCATCGCGGAATCGGACGGCCTGCGGCAGGTTGAACGCCGGCACCATCTTCTTGACGTGCTTGAGCGCGAAGTTGATCAGCGCGCCCTTCGGAAATCCGAGCAGGTCGCCGATGCCGGTGGTGATGATGTGCTGGACATGAGTTTCGGCTACCACCTGTTGCAGGGTGGCGGCGAAGTTGTCCAACACCACGATAGCCTTGGCGCCGGAGTCCTCCAGTTGATGTTTCAACTCGCGTGCGGTGTACATCGGGTTGGTGTTGACTACCACCAGGCCGGCACGCATCGCGCCGAAAAGAGCGATCGGATACTGCAACAGGTTCGGCATCATGAGCGCGATGCGGTCGCCCTTGCCAAGCTTGAGCACGCCGGTGAGGTAGCCGGCGAACTGACGGCTCATCTCGTCGATCTGGCCATAGCTGAGCTGGCGGCCAAAGTTGGAAAACGCCGGGCGCTCGCGGAAGCTTTCGAAGGCTTCCTCCAGTACGGCAGGCACCGATGCGTATTGATTGACGTCAATCTGCTCGGGCACGCCGGATGGATAGTGATCCAGCCACGGACGTTCATTGCTCATGCTTGGGTTCCCTGTGTTGTCGATGACCACGAGTCGATGATGGCTGAAGCGGTGTTGCAGTTGCCATCATGGATCACGCGCCGGATCATTGGAGCATACGCCCGCGTACAGCGGCAAGCCGCACTGCAGTGAGTTCCGCCCATGCCACGAGTGAATAAAACCGTCTGCCTGCTGATGGCGCTGGCGTTGCTGTCGACGTGTCTTTCGGCTTGTCGACGCACGCCGGATGAAGCGCAAGTGCGCGAGGCGATTGCCGCAGTGGCAAAAGCGGCCGAAGCGGGCTCGGCCAGCGCTGTCGGTGCGCCGCTCAGCGAAGAATTCGATGGCAACGCGGGCAGCCTGGATCGACGCGAACTGACCAGCATGGTGAGGCTGCTGTCGCTGCGCGGCGAGCACATCGGCGTGACGATGGGGCCGGTGTCGATCGAACACCGCGGCGAGCGCATGCTCGCCACATTCACCGTGACGTTGACCCGTGGTGGCGGGCGTTTGCTGCCTGATCAATTGGGCCTCTATCGGGTCGAGTCGGCGTGGCGCAAGGAGGATGGCAAGTGGCGTTGTTACACGGCGAGCTGGTCGCGGTCGATGTAAGGGCGCTTGCGGGTGGTGGTGTTGCTCGGGCTTTTTGCGTTCAGGCATCAAGGCAGGAGCATCGCCCACGAGTGGGCTCCTGCGGCTGTATGGGGTTGCGGGCAAGAAAAAACCGCCCCGGATGCCGGGGCGGTTTTTTTTTTGCTTCAGGTCACATTGAAACTCAGGCAGCCTTTTTGCCCGCCAGCTGACGCAGCACGTACTGCAGGATGCCGCCGTGGCGGAAGAAGTCGCGCTCCTTCGGGGTCAGCAGCATCACGTGCACGGTGAACTGCTTCTTGCTGCCATCGGCAGCGGTCGCGGTGACCGTGGCTTCCTTCGCGTTGCCGTTGTCCAGGCCGACAATGTCGAAGCTTTCGCTGCCGGTCAGGCCCAGCGACTTGGCGCTGTCGCCTGCCTTGAACTGCAGCGGAAGCACGCCCATGCCGACCAGGTTGGAACGGTGGATGCGCTCGAAGCTTTCGGTGATCACGGCCTTGACGCCCAGCAGCAGGGTGCCCTTGGCCGCCCAGTCACGCGAGGAGCCGGTGCCGTATTCCTTGCCGGCAATGACCACCAGCGGGGTGCCCGCGTCCTTGTACTTTATCGCCGCGTCGTAGATCGCCAGCTGTTCGCCGCTGGGGATGTGGCGGGTGAAGCCGCCTTCGACGCCGTCCAGCATCTGGTTCTTGATGCGGATGTTGGCGAACGTGCCGCGCACCATCACGTCATCGTTGCCGCGACGCGAGCCGTACGAGTTGAAGTCGATCGGCTGCACGCCGCGCGAGATCAGGAAGCGACCGGCCGGTGAATCCTTCTTGATCGAACCGGCCGGCGAGATGTGGTCGGTGGTGATCGAGTCGCCGAACAGGCCGAGGCAGCGGGCGGCGTGGATGTCCTCGACCTTGCCCACTTCCATCGTCATGCCGTCGAAGTAGGGCGGATTCTTGATGTAGGTGGAGGCTTCGTCCCAGGCGTACAGCGCGCCATCCGGCGAGGCGATCGCGTTCCAGCGCTCGTCGCCCTTGAAGACGTCGGCGTAGTTCTTCCTGAACATGTCCGAGGTGACCGCGCTGGCCATCAGGTCGCTGATTTCCTGATTGGTCGGCCAGACGTCCTTGAGGAACACGTCCTTGCCGTCCGAACCCTTGCCCAGCGGTTCGGTGGTGAGGTTCATGTCGAGCGAGCCGGCGAGGGCGTAGGCGACCACCAGCGGCGGCGAGGCCAGGTAGTTCATCTTCACTTCGGCGTGGACGCGGCCTTCGAAGTTGCGGTTGCCGGAGATCACGGCGCCCACGGTGAGGTCACCGGCGCTGATCGCCTGGCTGATTTCCTGCGGCAGCGGACCGGAGTTGCCGATGCAGGTGGTGCAGCCGTAGCCGACCAGGTAGAAGCCGGTCTTTTCCAGTTCGGTCAGCAGGCCGGTCTTTTCCAGGTAGTCGGTGACGACCTTGGAGCCCGGTGCCAGCGAGGTCTTCACCCACGGCTTGGCTTTCAAGCCCTTGGCGGCGGCCTTCTTGGCGACCAGGCCGGCGGCCAGCATCACCGCCGGGTTGGAGGTGTTGGTGCAGGAGGTGATTGCTGCGATGACCACCGAGCCGTCACCGACGCGGAAGTCCTGGCCATGCATCGACACGTGCTGGCCCGGCGCGCTCTCGCTCTGGTCGTGACCGACGGCAGTGTCGCCGCCTTCATTGGCAAAGCGCGCTTCGGCACCGTTGCGCTTGGCGGTGGTGGCGCCGAGATTGTCGTTGTAGTTCTGCTTGACGTCGGTCAGCAGCACACGATCCTGTGGACGCTTCGGGCCGGCCATCGACGGCTTGACCTCGGCCAGGTCCAGTTCCAGCGTGGTGGTGAATTCGGCGTGCGGGCTGTTCTCGTCGTGCCACAGGCCTTGGGCCTTGGCATAAGCCTCGACCAGCGCGACCTGTTCGTCGCTGCGGCCGGACAGGCGCAGGTACTTCAGCGACTCGGCGTCGACCGGGAAGATGCCGCAGGTCGCGCCATATTCCGGTGCCATGTTGCCGATGGTGGCGCGATCGGCCAGTGCCAAGTGCTGCAGGCCCGGACCGAAGAACTCCACGAACTTTCCGACCACGCCCTGCTTGCGCAGCATCTGCGTCACGGTCAGCACTAGGTCGGTGGCGGTGGCACCCTCGGGCAGCTTGCCGGAGAGCTTGAAGCCGACCACCTGCGGAATCAGCATGGAGGAGGGCTGGCCCAGCATGGCCGCCTCGGCCTCGATGCCGCCCACGCCCCAGCCCAGCACGCCCAGGCCGTTGACCATGGTGGTGTGCGAGTCGGTGCCGAACACGGTGTCCGGATAGGCCCACTGCTGGCCGTCGACTTCATTGGCCATCACCACGCGGGCCAGGTGCTCCAGGTTGACCTGATGCACGATGCCGGTGCGCGGCGGCACGACCTTGAAGTCGGCCAGGGCTTTCTGGCCCCAGCGCAGGAAGCTGTAACGGGCCTGGTTGCGCTCGAACTCGATCGCGACGTTCTTTTCCAGCGCATCTTCGCTGCCGAACACGTCGACCTGCACCGAGTGGTCGATGACCAGCTCGGCCGGCGACAGCGGATTGATCAGGGTCGGATCACCGCCCAGTGCCTTCATCGCGTCGCGCATGGCGGCCAGGTCGACCACGCACGGCACGCCGGTGAAATCCTGCAGCAGCACGCGCGCCGGCATGAAGGAAATTTCGGTGTCCGGCTCCTTCTTCGCGTCCCAGTTGGCGACGGCTTCGATTTCCTTCGAGGTCACGTCGACGCCATCTTCGTGGCGCAGCAGGTTTTCCAGCAGGATCTTCATCGAGAACGGCAGCCGCTTCAGGTCGAAGCGCTCGCCGAGCTTGGCGAGGCTGGCAAAGGCATACTGCTTGCCGTTGACCTCAAGGGTATCGCGTGAGGAAAAGGTGTCTTTCATGGGGACGTGCTCCTGGCTGAATCCTGCGGCTGGGATGACTGAACGACGACGCCGGACGGCGTGCGGGGTCCACCAGTCCGGTAAAAACGCAATTATCGCGCAAACCCCGCAAGTCCGCGAACGAAATGGTCACCTGATCGGGGCTGCGCGGCCCCTCGGCGCCATTCGGACGACGTCGGCGGGTACACTGCGCGAACGGCTTGTGGCCGACTACACCGCACAGGATGGCTTCGATGATCTGCGCAAGCAAACGCCTTTGATGACATGCAGCATTCGATGATTTCGATGGGCCTTGCCGCCGTCTCGCTACGCGACCTCGCGTTGGTGCAGGCGGTGCATCGCCAGGGCAGTTTCAACAGTGCGGCACGAGCGATGCACATCAGTCCCTCCGGGCTGTCGCACCAGGTGCAGAAAGTGGAACAGGCGCTGGGTGCGCCGTTGTTCGAACGCGGCGGTCGGAAGATCGTGCCCACCGCTGGCGGCCAGCGGTTGCTGCAGCAGATCGACGCTGTGCTGGCGGCGGCCGAGCACCTGCAACAGGTGGCCCGAGCTGGCGAAGTCGCCTTTGGCGGCGAACTGCGCCTGGGCGTGCCGGCGTCGCTGGGGCCGTATCTGCTACCGCATTTGATCGCGCCGTTTCCACAGCATTTCCCGGGTGCTCGCCTGGGTATTTCCGAGGGCAAGCCGCGTGGCCTGTTGCGGCGATTGAGCGAGGGTGAGCTGGACGCCGTGCTGGCACCGCCGACGCCGATACTCAGCGGCATCGCTTCGCGTTCGCTGTTCTTCGAACCGTGGGAGTTGATGTTGCGTGCGGATCATCCGCTGGCCGGGCAACAGCAAATCGCCATGGATCAGCTCGATCCGGCCGAGGCCACGCTGATGGCGGAGAGTCACGCTGATGGACTGCAGTGCGAAGGCAGCGAACACGGCCATGTACAGGATGTCAGCCTGGAAAGCCTGGCTGCGCTGGTGAGTCTGCGCGGCGGCTACGCCCTGGTACCCGCGCTGGCCCACGAGCGGCTGGCCTCGATGCCGAACATTGCGCTGGCCAAATTGACCGGTTCAGCGTCAGGTCGCGAGATCGCGCTGTACTGGCGCGATGCTTCCCCGTGGCATGACGACCTGCAGGCGTTTGCCGAACTTTTGCGCAAGCTGGCGCGACAGCGGGCCGGCCTGCGCGTAAGAGGCACCAAAACTCCGTAGGAGCCCACTTGTGGGCGATGCTTTTCCGCCATGCCCGATGGCTGTCGTGAAGGGCATCGCCCACAAGGAATGCTCTGATCTATTTGGCTCGGAATGGCCGTCCAGACGGCCATGTAAGAAAGTGCAGATCGCTACGATGAAAGGGTGATTTTTAGAGTGACCCGTCGCCTTCGCAGCGTCAATTTACCTCGAATTGCCCCGTTTCCCCGGCTCACAGGCGCACCTCCCCTGCGGGCGCCAGCAACGTTCGTCGCGTCATCCACAGATTCGACAACGCAAATAGCGTCAGTATCTGGGCTGTGTTTTTGGCCAGTCCCCTGAAGCGCACCTTCTGGTAGCCGAACTGCCGCTTCACCACGCGAAACGGGTGCTCCACCTTCGACCGTACCGCCGCTTTCATGTGCTCCGTGTGCTTCACGGCATCCTTCAGTTCACCCTCGGGCATCGCCTTGACGCTGCCGCGCTTGGCCGCGATGTGCCACCTGCGACCGCGCTTGGGCGCGCGCTTTTCCGCCCCTTGATAGCCAGCGTCGGCGTAGACGGTTTTCTCCTTGCCGTGCAGCAGCTTGTCCACTTCCGTCACGTCGCCTACGTTCGCCGGCGTCGTGGTCACGGTGTGCACCAGGCCCGACTCCACGTCCACGCCGATGTGGGCCTTCATGCCGAAATACCACTGCTGGCCCTTCTTGGTCTGGTGCATCTCCGGGTCGCGTTGCTTGTCTTTGTTCTTTGTCGACGACGGCGCCTGGATGATGGTGGCATCCACAATCGTGCCCTGGCGCAAGAGCAAGCCCTTGCCGCTCAGGTGCGCGTTGACCGTTTCGAGCATTTTCGCGGCCAGGCCGTGCTGTTCCAGGAAGCGGCGGAACTTCAGGATCGTCGTCTCGTCGGGAATGGCGTCCTCGTTCAACTCCAGCCCCGCGAACCGGCGCATCGACTCGATCTCGTACAAGGCATCCTCCATCGCCGGGTCGCTCAATGCGTACCACTGCTGCATGAAGTGGATGCGCAGCATCGTCGAGGCGGGCATCGGCGGTCGACCGCGGCGGCCGGACGTCGGATAGCTGGGTTCAATCAGCGCCAGCAGCGCCTCCCACGGCACCACCTTGTCCATCTCGCCAAGGAATTTCTCCCGACGGGTCGGCTTCTTCTTGGCGTCGAAACTGAGCGAGGCGAACGAGCGTTGCTTCATCGGGGATATGCTTCCTGGGGCTCGTCGCTATGATGCCTCAGACGGGGAATAGATCAGAGCATCCCAAGTGGGCTCCTACGGGAATAGAAGGGATGAAATGCAGAAGGCCGCCTTGCGGCGGCCTTCTGTTGAATCACCTGGAACGAAGACTCAGCTACGCGAAGCGCGCTTGCGGTCGTTCTCGGTGAGGTGCTTCTTGCGCAGGCGGATTTCCTTCGGGGTGATCTCGACCAGCTCGTCGTCGTCGATGAAGTCCAGGGCCTGTTCCAGGGTGAACTTGATCGCCGGGGTCAGCTGGATTGCATCGTCCTTGCCGGAAGCGCGCATGTTGGTCAGCGGCTTGGGCTTGATCACGTTGACGGTGAGGTCATTGTCCTTGGCGTGGATGCCGACCAGCTGGCCTTCATACACATTGTCACCTTCGGCCGCGAACAGCTTGCCACGTTCCTGCAGCGGCCCGAGCGAGTAGGCCGGGGTGCTGCCGCCGGCATTCGCGATCATCACGCCATTGAGGCGCTTGGCGATCTGGCCGTCTTCCTTCGGACCATAATGGTCGAACACGTGGAACAGCAGGCCCGAACCCTGGGTCAGGGTCTTGAACTGGTTCTGGAAGCCGATCAGGCCACGCGCCGGAATCTCGTAATCCAGACGTACGCGACCCTTGCCGTCCGGCTCCATGTTCTTCAGCTGGCCCTTGCGCACGCCGAGACGTTCCATCACCGCACCTTGGTGGACTTCTTCCACGTCGACCACCAACTGCTCGATCGGCTCCATTTTCTGGCCGTCGATTTCCTTGATGATCACTTCCGGGCGGGACACGGCCAGCTCGTAGCCTTCGCGGCGCATGTTCTCGATCAGCACCGACAGATGCAGCTCGCCGCGGCCGGAGACCAGGAACTTGTCCGCATCGGAACCTTCCTCGACCTTCAATGCCACGTTGTGCACCTGCTCGCGATCCAGGCGCTCACGCAGCTGGCGGCTGGTCAGGAATTTGCCGCCGCTCATGTCCTTGTTGCCGGCGAACGGCGAGTTGTTGACCTGGAAGGTCATCGAGATGGTCGGCTCGTCGACGGTCAGTGCCGGCAACGCTTCCGGTGTATCGAGCGCGCAGATGGTGTCGGAGATGGTCAGGTCGGCGATGCCGGAAATGGCGACGATGTCGCCAGCCTCGGCGGTGTCCTGCTCGATCCGCTCCAGGCCGAGGAAGCCCAGCACCTGCATCACCTTGCCCTGGCGCTTCTTGCCGTGGCGATCGATCACGGCGACCGGCATGCCCTTCTTCAAGGCGCCGCGCTGGATGCGGCCGATGCCGATAACGCCGACGAAGCTGTTGTAGTCCAGCTGGCTGATGCGCATCTGGAACGGGCCGTCCGGATCCACGTCCGGTTTGCTGACGTGCTGCATGATCGCTTCGTACAGCGGAGTCATGTCGCCTTCGCGGACGTCGTCGTTGAGGCCGGCGTAGCCGTTCAGCGCCGAGGCGTAGACGATCGGGAAATCCATCTGCTCCGGCGTGGCGCCCAGGCGGTCGAACAGATCCCAGACCTGCTCGACGACCCACTCGGGACGCGCGCCGGGGCGGTCGACCTTGTTGATCACCACGATCGGCTTGAAGCCCATCGCGAACGCCTTCTGCGTCACGAAGCGGGTCTGCGGCATCGGGCCGTCCATCGCGTCGACCAGGATCAGCACCGAGTCGACCATCGACAGCACGCGCTCGACTTCGCCGCCGAAATCGGCATGTCCCGGGGTGTCGACGATGTTGATGCGATTGCCTTTCCAGGTGATCGCGGTGTTCTTGGCCAGGATCGTGATGCCACGTTCCTTTTCCTGATCATTGGAGTCCATGACTCGCTCGGCCAGGACCGTTCGCTCGGCGAGCGTGCCGGACTGCTTCAGCAGGCAGTCGACGAGGGTGGTCTTGCCGTGATCGACGTGGGCGACGATGGCGATATTGCGCAGGTTTTCAATAGACATGGGATCGACTCGGGCGGCGCACAGGCCGTCACGCAGGTTTTTGAAGGGCGAATTAACCGATTATACGGATTTATGTGAAAACTTGCCCGTCATTTTTCGGTGGCCCGTTCATCTGGCCCGCGAGGCACGGGCAAACCGGTGGAAATCCATGTTTCCGAACCGTTTGTCACCCTGCCTGGGGGGCGGTCGACTCAGACTACGCCGGTGAGGTAGTAGGCGGCGATAACCACCAGCACGGCCAGCGTCTTGATCACGGTGATCGCGAAGATGTCTTTGTAGGCCTGCCGGTGAGTCAGCCCGGTGACTGCCAGCAGGGTGATCACCGCACCATTGTGCGGCAGTGTATCCATGCCGCCGGACGCCATGGCGGCGACCCGGTGCAACACCTCCATCGGGATGCCGGCAGCGTTGGCATTGGCGATGAAGGTCTCGGCCATCGCCCCCAGCGCGATGCTCATTCCGCCGGAGGCTGAACCGGTGATGCCGGCCAGTGCGGTTACCGTGACGGCTTCGTTGACCAGCGGGTTGGGGATCGTGTGGAGCGCGTCGGCGACCAGCTTGAAGCCGGGCAGGGCAGCGATCACCGCGCCAAAGCCGTATTCCGAGGCGGTATTCATCGAGGCGAGCAACGCGCCGCCAACAGCGGCCTGGCTGCCGGCGGCCAGATGCCGGGTCACCGCGCGCCAGGCGAACACCAGCACGCAAAGAATGCCGACCAGCAAGGCTCCTTCGACCGCCCAGATCGCGGCGACCTTGGAGACTTCCTGAACCACCGGTGGCGCGTTGCCGACCACGCTGGGCAGGAAGGACTGGCTATGCCCGTACAGCCGCGGGATCAGGTCGGTGAACACCTTGTTGCACACGCCGACGAGGATCAGCGGCAGCAGCGCGATCAGCGGGTGCGGCAGTTTGGCGGCCTCGAACGGTGCCGGTTCGTTGACCAGCTTGTCGCCATAGCCTTCGCCAGCCGCCGCTGCCTTGCGCCGGCGCCAGTCCAGGTAGGTCAGGCCGACGATCAGGATGAAGACGGCGCCGATCGTGCCCAGCCACGGCGCGGCCCAGGTATTGGTGCCGAAAAATGCGGTGGGAATGATGTTCTGGATCTGCGGCGTACCCGGCAACGAGTCCATGGTGAAGGTGAATGCGCCCAGCGCGATGGTGCCGGGGATCAGACGTTTCGGGATGTCCGACTGGCGGAACAGTTCCGCGGCAAACGGGTACACGGCGAACACCACCACGAACAGCGACACGCCGCCGTAGGTCAACAGGGCGCAGACCAGCACGATCGACAGGATCGCCCGGCTGCGACCGACCAGGCCGATGGTCGCCGCGACGATGGACTTGGAAAAGCCGGACAGCTCGATCAGCTTGCCGAATACCGCGCCCAGCATGAACACCGGGAAATACAGCTTGAGGAAGCCGACCATCTTGTCCATGAACAAGCCGGTGAACATCGGCGCGACCAGTGAAGGATCGGTCAGCAGCACCGCGCCCAATGCGGCGATCGGGGCGAACAGGATGACGCTGTAGCCGCGATACGCCGCGAACATCAGAAAGCAGAGTGCGGCCAGCACGATCAGGAACGCCATCCGTGAATCTCCCCGTTTCAGCAGTAACGACAGGCGTCGAGTATCCCGGAGGCTCGCGTGCGCAGGCACTGTACGAAGGTACAAGTGTCGCTGCGGCAAGGGCCACCTAAGCTCCCCTCATCAGCATTCGCGCGAGCGATGCATTCACAAGCAAGGGGACGTCATGAAACGCACGCATCTGAGTTCGGCTATCGGTCTGGTTCTGGGGCTTGCCTTCATCACGCCACTGCAGGCGCAGCAGACGACGAACGACAGCACTGTCGGCAAGCCGACGGCTGCGAAGCAGGCCGAAGCCAAGCAGCTTGAGGAAGTCACCGTCAGCGCACGTCGCCGCGACGAATCGTTGGAAAAGGTGCCGGTGGCGATCACTGCCTTCAGCGGGGAGGACATGAAGGATCTGCAGGCCAACAGCATCGACGGCTTGCAAGGGGCGGTGCCGAACATGAATATCGTGCAGGGCCGTGGCTCGTCTTCCGCAGTGAACATCTTCATTCGAGGCATCGGTCAGCCTGATGCCCTGCAGACGTTCGATCCCGGCGTCGGCATGTATGTCGATGACGTTTACTACTCGCGTATCCAGGGTGCGTTGATCAGCCTGTTCGACGTGGAGCGCGTTGAAGTACTGCGCGGACCGCAGGGCACGCTGTACGGCAAGAATTCCACCGGCGGTGCGGTGAAGGTGGTCACCAAAAACCCGCCTGAAGCGACCGAGGCTTCGGTTGAGGCCGGCTTCGGCAATTTCGGTCGGCGTGAGGGCAAGTTCTATCTTGGCGGTCCGCTGGCGGGCGCCTGGTCAGCGTCGATCGCCGGCGCGGTGACCCAGACCGACGGCTATGTCACTGAT
The DNA here is from genome assembly GCF_054061035.1 of Rhodanobacter sp. TND4EL1. Taxonomy (NCBI): domain Bacteria; kingdom Pseudomonadati; phylum Pseudomonadota; class Gammaproteobacteria; order Lysobacterales; family Rhodanobacteraceae; genus Rhodanobacter; species Rhodanobacter sp. TND4EL1. The sequence goes on along the minus strand of NZ_JBSSDT010000001.1, from coordinate 557,369 downwards.
CCGTCCACCGGCCACAAATACAACGACGAGGACACCAAGGCGGTGCGCGGCAAACTGCGCTATCACCCGTCGGAGAATTTCGACGCGGTGCTCAGTCTCGATTACACCAAGATGGACACCGCGTTGACCTTGGGACAGCCGGTTTCCTCACTGACCCGGACTGATCTGGCCTTCGGCACGGTTGTGTTGCTCAAGCCTGATCCGGATGAGAAGTACGACTTCAAGTCACGTACCTCATTCAGTCGGGACAAGGGTCAGCACCTGAAGCACGGCGGTGCGGCACTGAATCTCAACTGGAAGTTGTCCGAGCAGTGGAATCTCAAGAGCATCAGTGCGTTCCGCAAGCTCGACAGCGACTCCTATATCGATATCGATGCTTCGCAGTTCCAGCTGGGCGACGTGATGGTCAACTTCCATCAAAAGCAGGCCAGCCAGGAGCTGCAGCTGCAATACGACAACGGCAGCAACCTGCAGGCGGTCTATGGCCTGTACTACCTGCGCGAAACCGTACCGTCGCATCAGGAAGCCTATGCCGATGACCTGTTCGCCCTGGCCGGCACGCCGATCACCTTTTTGCGTACCATCGACGACGATCTCACCACCACCACGTATGCCGGCTTCGGTCACGTGAATTGGGAGTTCGTGCCCAGCTGGACGCTGGCCGCCGGTGTGCGTTACAGCAGTGATCACAAGGACTATGACCGCACTACCAGCACGTTCTGGGGCCAGCCCTTCACCGCCATCAACGAAACGGTTGCCTTCACCGGCAACAAGCGCTGGAACGCGTGGACGCCCACGCTCAGCCTGCAGAAGCAGTTCGACCCGCAGACCATGGGTTACGTGTCGGCCAGCCGCGGCTTCAAGTCGGGCGGCTTCAACGGCCGAGCGAACTCCGCGGCTGAAACGCGCACCGCCGAGTACAACCCCGAATACGTGTGGACCTACGAGCTCGGACTCAAGTGGCGTTCGACAGACAACAAGCTGCAGGCGAATATCGCGGCGTTCCACAGCGACTACACGGATTTCCAGGCGCGCGTTTCCGAAGTGCAGAACCCCGGCTCGATCACCCCGACGTTCGCCTTCCCTGTGATCAACGCGGCCAAGTTGAAGATGGATGGCGTCGAGTTTGAAGGCGCCGCCGTGTTCGATGATGGTACCCGCCTGTCGGCGCAGGTCGGTTATCTGGATGCCCGCTACGCGAAATTCGTCGACCATCGACTCGACCCCAGCGATCCGCTGTACAACCCGAGCCTGCACGATCACGTGCCGTTCTCGCCCAGCTGGACTTCGCGGGTTGCGGCCACCCATGCCTTCAACCTGGGGAACGGCAGCGCGATCACCATTGGCGCCGACTGGTCCTACCGCAGCGAGACCTGGTTGAGCGTGGACAACTACGACGCGTTGAGCCAGAAGGCGTATTCCGTGACCGGCCTGTTCGGCATCTATGACTCCGCCGATGGCCATTGGCAGTTCCGCACCGGCGTGCGCAACCTCGGCGACAAGGTTTACAAGACGGACGGCCAGGAGTTCTCCAGCGTGGGCAATATCCGCACGGCGTACTACGGCATGCCGCGCAACTGGTATGCCAACCTGCGCTACAACTTCTGAAAGACAGCTTTGCAGGGCGGGCACTGCTCGCCCTACGTGGCGTCCATGTTGAGCCGATCATAAGGAGCAGATTGATGAAAACCCGCTGGGTGACCCGCGTCTTGTGGCTGACCTTGCTGACCAGCGCCGGCAGCGCCTGCGCCAAAGAGGCGGATACCGGCCTGCCCAAGCTCAAGATCGACCCCGCGCGCACCGCTGTGATCGGCCTTTCGTCGGGTGCCTACATGGCGACTCAGACGCAGTTGGCTTATCCGGAACTGTTTCCGAACGCAGCCATGGTCGCGGGCGGCCCGTACGGCTGTGCCGGAGGGCAACTGACGGTGGCACTGGGCAGTTGCATGAAAGGCGAACCCGCGCCGGATGTCACCGCGCTGGTCGCCAGCGCCACAAAACGCTCCGCGGCCGGCGACATCGGCGCATTGAAGGATCTTGCCCACGCTCATGTCTATCTGTTGCACGGCAAGGACGACGCTCTGGTGGCACCGGTGGTGGCGGAGGCCGGCGCCCATTTCTATGAGCAATTGCGCGACAGCACGCCCGGCCTGAAAGGCATGCAGGTCCATGACGACGGCCAGCGAGCGTTTGCCCACAACCTGCCGGTAGCCGGCGATGGTGACGATTGCGACAAGTCGGTGGCGCCGTATCTGGGTCACTGCGGCTTCGACGCTGCCGGCGAAATCTTTGCGCAGATGTTCGGCAAGCCGGCTCATGCGGCGATGCCGGCGCAAGGCGAGCTGCGCACCTTCGATCAGGATGCATTGCGCCCGGATGGCGCCGACGCGTTCATGGCCAGCACCGGTTACGTCTACCTGCCTCCGGCCTGCCTGGCGGGCAAGCCGTGCGGGGTGATGGTGGCGTTCCACGGTTGCAAGCAGAATGCCGATGCGGTGGGCGAGGCCTTCGTCAAGGACGCCGGCTTCAATCGCTGGGCCGACGTGTACGACGTGGCGGTGCTATATCCTCAGACCCGCGCAAGTTTCGCGCCTTTGAATCCGCAGGCATGCTGGGACTGGTGGGGTTATTCGGGAGCCGACTACGACACACGCCATGGCGTGCAGTTGCGCTGGCTGGTGAGCGCGGTGCGGGCGCTGGGGCTGCCAGCGGGGCATTGATGGCGGTTCGCCATCGTCCCGTCGAGTGCACCACTGTAGGAGCGCACCCTGTGCGCGATGTTCTTGCTTCATCCACATTTTGCAGAGGCAAGATCTTTAGAGCAAAGAGCTTTCGTCCTCCTTCGGAGGGCGAAAGCTTTTCGCTCTGGGCTACTAATAAGGCGACAGAAGCGTCGCGATTGAAATCGCTCCCACAGGTGCTCATACCATGCTGAGCACCAGCCTCATCGCCTTCGCGGCCCTGTGCTGGCTCGGCCTCCTCTTCGGCGTGGCGCTGCTGGGCGAGCGTCGCCCGCAGATCTTCGAAAAGCGCTGGGCGATCGTGTACGCGCTGTCGCTGGCGATCCACTGCACCTCGTGGACCTTCTACGGCACGGTGACTCAGGCCAGTCGCTCGGGTTGGTGGTTGCCGCCGACGTTCGTGGGCGCGATCCTGATGTATCTGTTCGCGCTGAAATTCCTCGGCCGGATGGTGCAGTTGGTGCGCGAGTACAACGCCGGTTCGCTGGCCGATCTGATCGCGGTACGGCTGGGTCGGCATTCGGGACTCGCGGCGCTGGTCACCTTTGTGGTGGTGATCGGGATCGTGCCGTACATCGCGCTGCAGTTGAAGGCGGTGGCGATGAGCTACGGCATCCTCAGCCACGGTCAATTGGCCGAATCCGAGCCGTGGCAGGACAGCGCGCTGTACGTGGCCTTGCTGATGGCGTTGTTCGCGATGCTGTTCGGCACGCGACGTGCGTCGACGATGGCGCACAACCGCGGCCTGGTGCTGGCGATGGCGTTCGAGTCGCTGTTCAAGCTGGGTGCGATGCTGGCTCTCGGCACGTTGCTGTTCACCGCATTGCCGGCGGGCTTGCCGGCCAGGTTGCCGTCGCCGCCGGACAGTGGCGGGTTTCCGGCCTTGATCCTGCTCGGTGCGCTGGCGATGTTCACCATGCCTCACCAGTTCTACGCGGGGATCGTCGAGTGCCGCGATGATGGACAACTGCGCACCGCGCGATGGCTGTTTCCCTTGTATCTGCTGCTGATCTCGCTGCCGATCCTGCCGCTGGCGCGGCTGGGCGATGCGTGGCTGGGTGCCAGTGGCGTGTCCTCGGACATGTATGTGCTGGCGCTGCCTTTGGCGCGTGGCGACCATGGCCTGGCCTTGATCGCCTTCCTCGGCGGCCTGAGCGCGGCGACCAGCATGGTGGTGATTGCCACCCTCACGCTGAGCCTGATGGTGGTCAATCATTTCATCGCCCCGTTGCGCGTGCGCTCGGGCTGGGGTCGTGACGAACATGGCGACCTGCGCGGCGAATTGCTGAACCACCGCCGCGTGGCGATCCTGGTGGTGATCCTGCTGGCATGGGCGTACAGCCGCGCGCTGGCGCGCAACGAGGCGCTGGCCGATATCGGCGCGATCTCGTTTTCCGCGCTGGCGGGATTGACGCCAGCCCTGCTGGCCGCGGTCTATCGGCCGCAGTTGGGATCCCGCGCGGTGATGGCCGGGCTGGCCCTCGGCACGCTGGTGTGGCTGTACGCGGTGGTGCCGGCCTTGCTGCCGGCGGCGCCTGCATGGCTGGCAGGCGGCCCGTTCGGTCTGCGCTGGCTGGCACCGGACGATCTGCTGGGTCTGGGCGACTGGAACCGGTTGGGGCGTGCGGTGGTGGTGAGCCTGGCGGCCAACGCGGCGGTGATGATGGCTGTGGCCGGCTCGCGTTTCGGCCGTGCTGCGCGCGTGGTCAGCGTGGGCGATGTCGGCGTGACCGAACTGCGCGCGCTCGCCGCGCGCTTCCTGCCGTCCGAGCGGGTTGATCATCTGTTCGATCGCGCGCCGGCGAGTGGAGCCGCGGGCAGCGTGCGCGTCGCGCAGGTGGAGCATGAACTGGCTGCGGTGATCGGGGCCGCCTCCGCGCGACTGCTGCTGGAAGTCGTGCATCGCCAGGGACGCGACGACCTGGATACCGTCGTCGCCATCGTCGGCGAGGCGGCGCAGGATTTGCGATTCAACCAGCGGGTGCTGGAGGCGGCGCTGGAAAACATGAGCCAGGGCATCTGCGTGGTCGATGCCGAACTGCAACTGGTGGCCTGGAACACACCGTACGCGCGCCTGTTCGATTACCCGCCCGAGTTGTTGCAGGTGGGTCGTCCGGTCGCCGAGCTGACCCGCCACAATATCGATGCCGGCATGCTCGGCCCCGGCGAAGTGGAGCAGCGCGTGCAACGCCGGCTTGCGCACATGCGCAGCGGCACGCGACACCTGTCCGAGCGGCGCTTCCCCGACGGCACCATCGTCGAGATCCGTGGCAACCCGATGCCCGGCGGCGGCTTCGTGGCCACCTTCACCGACGTCACCGCCTTCCGCCAAGCCGAAGTCGCTCTGAAGCGCGTCAACGAAACGCTGGAGTTGCGGGTGGAAGAACGCACCCGCGCCCTGGCTGCCGCGTCGGCCGAGGCGCAGGCCGCGAACGACGCGAAGAGTCGTTTCCTCGCCGCGGTCACGCATGACCTGATGCAGCCCTTGCATGCCGCCCAACTGTTCGCCCATGCGCTGACCGAGCGCGACGGGGATGCCGCCACCGCGCAACACCTCAACGGCGCGCTCGCGGCCACCGAAGGCCTGCTCACCGGTCTGCTCGACGTGGCCCGCCTCGAGGGCGGCCGTCTGCATCCGCAACCGCGCGCGTTTCCGCTGGCCGACGTGCTCGACCCGCTGGCCGCCGAATTCCGCGCCATCGCACTCGACCGCGGCGTGCGCTTCGACATGGTCGGCACGCGCGCCTGGGTGCGTTCGGATCCGCAACTGCTGCGCCGCGTGCTGCAGAACTTCCTGTCGAACGCGTTGCGGTATGCGGAACACGGGCGCGTCCTGCTGGGTGTGCGCCGTGCCGGCCAGCAGTTGCGCCTGGAAGTGTGGGACACCGGCCCCGGCATCGCGCCTGACGAACAGCAACTGATCTTCCAGGAATTCCGTCGCGGCAGCACGGCAGGCGGACAGGGCCTCGGACTTGGCCTGTCGATCGCGCAACGCATGGCCGGACTGCTCGGTCATCCGCTCGGTCTGCGCTCATGGCTGGGCCATGGCAGCGTGTTCGACCTTGGCGTGCCGAGGGCGCGAGCGGCGATACGGTTGCCGCCTGTCACCGATGCACGGCAGTCACTTCCAGCCGGTCGTGCGCTGGTGCTGGACAACGAGCCGGCGGCACTCGCCGCGCTCTGCAGCCTGCTGACCAGCTGGGGCTGGAAGGTGCATGCCGCGCGCAATGCCGAGCAGGCGCTGGCGGTATCGTGGCGGCCTGACCTGCATATCCTCGATTTTCATCTTGACGGTGGCGACACCGGTTTCGGTGTGTGGCATCAGCTGCGCGAACTCCATGCCGATGTGCCGACCGTGATGCTCACGGCGGATCGTGACGGGGAATTGCGCCAGCGATTGCTCGACGCAGGGGTGGGCGTGTTGTACAAGCCACTGAAGCCGTTGGCGTTGCGACAGATATTGCACCGGGTCGCTACAGGGGCAATGCGGTCGTGACGAGCGCACGCGCCCGTTTCATCCCACCCGGCTCGGTTCTCCCAAATCCAGCGAACGCAACAACATCCCCGCCTGGGTCCGATTGCGTACCTTGAGCTTCTCGAAAATCGCGGTGACGTGCGCCTTCACCGTGCGCTCCTGGATCGCCAGCCGATCGGCGATCTGCTTGTTGAGCAGGCCTTCGGCGAGCAGGGCGAGCACGCGTGATTGCTGTTCGGTGAGGCGGGCGAGCCGACTGGCCAGGTCGGTATCGGCCGGGTCGGCGGGCAGGGCGGCAACCGCGTCGGCCAGTGCGGGTGGCAGCCAGGTGCCGCAGTCGAGCACACGGCGGATTGCGGCACCGATCTCGGAGGGACTGGCACTCTTTGGGATGAAACCTGCCGCACCATGATCGAGTACGCGGCGCACGATGCGCGGTTCGTCGTGGGCGGAGACCACCAGCACCGCCAACCCCGGGTGTTGTCCGCGCAAGGCGGCGAGTCCGGACAGTCCGTGGCTGCCGGGCATGTGCAGGTCGAGCAGGATCAGGTCCGTATCGGGGGTGGCCTGCAGCAGCTGGAAGACCTCGGCCAGGTCAGCGGCCTCCGTGATCTCGCAGTCGGGCAGGCTGTCGCGAGCGGCCAGGCGCAATGCGGCACGAAACAAGGGGTGGTCGTCGGCGATCAGCAAGTGGGTCATACCGAGAAGTTAGCCGGCTGTCGTGGCTGCGTCGAGTTCACGGTTGTGGCGGCGCTGGACTTTCGTACGATGGTGGATCGGCGGGCGCTTGCTATGGTGGATGAATGAAGCACACCGTCCACCGCTTGCTGTTGTTCTGCCTGGTACCTGCATCCGTCATGCTGAACGCGTGCGCCAGCCATGAAACCGGGAGGGAATCTGCCATGCAAGAGGTCGACTACGGAACAGTGCGGGTGTCCGAGCATCGCGGTCACGATGATCTGTTGAGTGCGGGGCTGGGCCTGCCCGGTCTTGTTGGCATCCCGTCGTCGTTCGCCCATCCGCTCGATCCCGACGCCACGGAATTGCGTCGACGTGCGATCCAGACGAGTTGGAAAGGCCTGGCCGATCTTGGTCCGCTGGGCGGTTACGGCACGATCTATGGTGGTGTGCCGAACGTGCCCGGGCGGGAATACCAGGCATTCGCGCGTATTCCCGGTGCGCGCTCGCCGCATCGCGTGCTGCTGCAGTTGCCGGATCATTTCGATCGGCAGAAACGTTGCCTGGTGGTGACCGCCTCGTCCGGTTCGCGTGGCATCTACGGCGCGATTGCGCTGGCTGGCGCATGGGGGCTGCCGCGCGGTTGCGCGGTCGCCTACACCGACAAGGGCACCGGTGCCGGCTATTTCGACTACGCCGATGACAGTGGCGTGGCGTTGGACGGCCGCCGCGCGAAACGCGGCGAGGCAACGCTGGAGTTCCAGCCGCCGCCGGCAGCGCCGAGCTCGGGCATCGCGGTAAAGCAGATGCATTCGGGTGACAACCCGGAGGCGGACTGGGGCGGGCATGTGATGCAGGCGGCGCTTTTCGGACTGGCGATGCTGGATCGCGCGTATCCGGATGAGGCCCCGTTCACGCCCCGGAACACGAAGATCATCGCCACCGGCATTTCCAATGGCGGAGGCGCGGTGTTGCAGGCGGCCGGACTCGACCATGACGGCTTTTTCGCCGGCGTGGTGGCGCTGGAACCCAACGTGCATGTGCGCGATCGCGGCCGTGCCTTGTACGACTACGCCACCGAAGCGGCCGTCTGGTTGCCGTGTGCGTTGAACGCCGAATCTTTCGCCCAAGTGCCACTGGCGCGAGGGCCACGCGGCATGCTCGTGCCGGCATGGTCGATCCGTTGTGCCAGTCTGCGCGCGCAGGGAAAGCTCCGCGGCAACACGGTGGTCGACCAGGCGGAAGAAGCGCGGCAATACCTGCATGCACGGGGCTGGACCGACGAGGCCATGAGCACGGCCGCCAGCACCACCGCGTTTGATCTGTGGCGGGTGATCACCGCGGGCTACGCCTCGTCGTACATGCGCCGCGGGGCGACCGACATGCCATGCGGTTTCCATTACGCGGCGATCGGCGCGGGTGGTGTGCCCGGCATGGCGGATCCGCTGACCCGGGCGAGCTGGTGGGCGGATGGTTCGGGTATCCCGCCCGGCAATGGCATCGGCTTGTTCGGCGGCATGAATGTCTCCACCGACCCCACCCTGGTCGGCAGCGAATGCCTGCGGGCACTGTGGACCGGCGATGACCATGAAGCGCAGGCCCTGCATGCGTCCGTTGCCGCGACCGCGGCGAAGTTGCCTCGTGGCGATCTGCCGCTATGGGTGATACACGGAGCCAGCGACGGCCTGCTGCCCACCGCGTTCAGCTCCGAACCCTATGTGGCATGGCTGCGTGACGAAGGGCGTCGGCCGATCTACTGGAAAGTGCCGCATGCCCAGCACTTCGACGCGTTCCTGGCCTTGCCCGGTTTCGGCGATCAGCATGTGCCGCTGCTGCCATACGGTTATGCGGCACTGAATCGCCTGTGGGACCATCTGTACGAGGGGGCTGCGTGGCCGGACGAGGTTCCCACGCCGGCAGCCCGTCCACGCGGAACGGGGCCACTTCAGCCAGCCATGCTGGGGCTGAATCTGTAAGGAAGCACACTGTGCGCGACGCCTTGCGCCGATGCCGCAACAAAGAGCATCGAGCACGGGGTGCGCTCGTATGCTGATGGTGGGTTATTCTTGACAACCCTCGCGCCACGAACCGTGGCGCGTTGCCGCTTTCGAACCCAAGGATTTGCGATGACCATCAACGTCACCTTCACCACCAACCGCGGCCCGATCCACCTGCGCCTGCACGAAGACAAGGCACCGGTCACCGTGGCCAACTTCGTCAACCTGGCGAAGCGTGGCTATTACGACGGCCTGTCGTTTCACCGCGTGATCGCCGACTTCATGGTCCAGGGCGGTTGCCCGGAAGGCAGCGGCCGTGGTGGCCCGGGCTACAAGTTCGAGGACGAGTTCAACGCCTCGCTGCGCCATGACAAGCCGGGCGTGCTGTCGATGGCCAATGCCGGTCCGCGCACCAATGGCAGCCAATTCTTCATCACCCATGGCCCCACGCCGTGGCTGGATGGCAAGCACAGCGTGTTCGGCGAAGTGGTCGACGCGGCCGACATGAACGTGGTCAACACGATTCAGCAGGGCGACACGATCGAGAAAGTCACCGTGGATGGCGACGTCGACGCGCTGCTGGCAGCGCAGTCCGATCGCGTGAAGGAATGGAACGCGGTGCTCGATCAGCGCGGCTGATTTTTCCTGCGCCAATTCGCAAGAAATCGCCGGCTTCCAGCCGGCGATTTTCTGTGCGCTATCCCGCATGACAACAAGCATTCTCACCCCTATGCTCGGTGGGTTACACGCGTATCCACTTATCCAGGGAGAACGACCATGTCATTCCTCAATGATTTGCTTGGGGGTCAAGGACAACAGACGGGCGCGAGTCAGGCGGGGGCCGGTTCGCTGATTGCCGTCGCAGGGCAGCTGATCGAAAAGGCCGGCGGCGTGCAGGGACTGGTCAACATGTTGCAGCAACATGGCCTCGGCGGCGCGGTGCAATCGTGGGTCGGCACGGGTACCAACGAGCCGGTTTCCAGCGATCAGCTGGGTCAGGCATTGCAGAATGGCGGCATGGGTTCGCTGGTGCAGGAAGCGGCGGGCAAGCTCGGCGTGGATCCCAGCGTACTGTTGGGTGGCCTGGCGCACGTGCTCCCCCACGCGGTTGATCACATGACGCCGGATGGCCAGATACCTGCCCCGGGACAGGAACAGGCTGGCGGTTTCAATATCGGCATGCTCGAAGGCCTGGCCGGCAAGCTGCTGGGCTGAAACCCGCATCACGGCGGAGCGATCGCCCCGCCGTGATGACCTTCAAGCCGATTTGCGCTTGAGCAGGTGATAAATCAGCAACAGCACGATCGCGCCGATCACCGAGGCGATGAAGCCGGCGGACTGGCCCTCCTGGTACCAGCCGAACACGTTCTGACCCACCCAGGTCGCCAGCAGCGAACCGGCAATGCCGATGATCGCGGTAATGATGAAGCCGCCCGGGTCCTTGCCCGGCATCAGCAGTTTGGCCACCAGGCCGATAATCAGTCCGATCACGAATACCCAAAGCCAATGCATATGGATCTCCCTTGCTGGTGAGTTCAACGCCGCCGGCGTGGCGGGCGGCGTTCATCATGCCCTGATCGGCGCTTCATTGCGCGCAGGGCAAGCGGTCAGCGCCGGGTGTCGGCGGCGTGATAAAATGCCCGCCTTTGCTTCCTCCCCTGTGTGTGAGATACCCATGCCCCAGCTCGCCCAGCGTGTCGGCCGCGCCAAACCCAGCGCGATCATGGTGATTGCCGAAAAGGCGAAACAGCTCAAGGCTGCCGGCCGCGACATCATCAGCTTTTCGATCGGTGTCCCGAACTTCCTGCCAGGCGAGCACGTGTATGCCGCCGCACGCGAGTCGTTGTCGCACGACACTGGCCAGTACGGCAGCAATCGTGGTGCCGATGCGCTGCAGGATGCGTTCCTGAAGCATATCGAGGCGCTCGGTTTCAGCGGCTACACGCGCGCCAACGTGTCGATCGGCATCGGCGCCAAGCAGGTCTTGTACAACCTGGCCGAGGCATTGCTGAACGATGGCGACGAGATCTGCTTCGCCGCGCCGTACTGGACCACGTACCGCGACATCGCCGACATCATGGGTGCCAAGGTCAACGTGATGCACTGCAGGTCGGAGCAGAACTACAAGCTCACCCCTGATCAGCTGGATACCGCACTGGCGCGCAAGCCCAAGGTCTTCCTGTTCAACAACCCGTCCAACCCGACCGGCATGGTCTACACCGGCGAGGAAATCGCCGCGCTGGCCGAGGTGCTCGTGAAGCATCCCGATACCTGGGTGATCACCGACGACATCTACAACTCGACGGTGTTCGACGGCCTGGGTTACCACAACTTCGTGTTCGCCAGGCCCGAGTTGCGCGAGCGGGTCATCTTCGTCGACTCGGTGTCCAAGACCTACGGCATGCCGGGCTGGCGCGTCGGATTGCTGGCCGGGCCGGAGATCGTGGCCAAGGCGATCTCCACGCTCAACTCCAATCACATCACCAGCCTGCCGGAAGTGATCACGGCGGCGGCGGTGGCGGCATTGTCCGGTCCGCAGGATGTGCCGCAGCAGAAGTGCCGTGAATTCGCCGCGCGGCGCGACACCGTGTTCGCTGCGCTCAGCGCCATTCCCGGAGTGGTCTGCCCGCGGCCGCAGGGCGCGTTCTACGCGTTTCCGGATATTTCCGTGGCGTTCGGCAAAAGCCACAACGACGTCGTGATCAACAACGACGTCGAACTCTGTGCGGCGCTGCTGGAAGCCAAGGGCGTCGCCTGCGTGCCGGGTTCGGCATTTGGCGAGCCGCGTGCATTGCGCATTTCGTACACCTGTCCCGAAGCGCAGTTGGCTCCCGGACTTGCCCGCGTCGCCGAATTCTTCGGCGAACTGAAATGACTACGAACCCGTAGGAGCGCACCCTGTGCGCGAAGCTTTTCGTCACGTAACGAAGAGCTTGCGCACAGGGTGCACTCCCACGAAATACTGAACATTCCCCCGAAGGAGTTGCCACGATGAAAGCCCCCGTTCGAGTTGCCGTTACCGGCGCTGCCGGCCAGATCGGCTATGCCTTGTTGTTCCGCATTGCCGCCGGCGACATGCTGGGTCCGGATCAGCCGGTGATCCTGCACCTGCTGGAAATCACCCCGGCGCTGCCGTCGCTGCAGGGCGTGGTGATGGAATTGAATGACTGCGCGTTCCCGACCCTGGCTGGCGTGGTGGCCACCGACGACGCGAACGTCGCGTTCAAGGACGTCGATTACGCGCTGCTGGTCGGCGCACGTCCGCGCGGCCCGGGCATGGAGCGCAAGGATCTGCTCGAAGCCAACGGCGCGATCTTCGGCCCGCAGGGCAAGGCGATCAACGACCACGCCAAGCGCGACGTCAAGGTGCTGGTGGTCGGCAACCCGGCCAATACCAACGCGCTGATCGCCCAGCAGAACGCTCCGGACCTGGATCCGAAGTGCTTCACCGCGATGGTGCGCCTGGACCACAACCGTGCCCTCAGCCAGCTGGCCGAGAAGACCGGCAAGCACAACACCGACATCAAGAAGATGACGATCTGGGGCAACCACAGCTCCACCCAGTATCCGGACCTGTCGCAGACCACGGTCGACGGCAAGCCGGCACTGAGCCTGATCGACCAGGCCTGGTACGAGAGCGACTTCATCCCCACCGTGCAGCAGCGTGGCGCGGCGATCATCAAGGCGCGTGGTGCTTCTTCCGCCGCCTCCGCCGCCTCGGCGGCGATCGACCACATGCGTACGTGGGCGCTGGGCACGGCCGAAGGTGACTGGGTCTCGATGGGCATTCCGTCGGATGGTTCTTACGGCATCGCGCCGGGCGTGATCTACGGCTACCCGGTCACCGTGAAGGACGGCAAGTACACCATCGTGCAGGACCTGCCGGTCAGTGACTTCTCGCGTGAGCGCATGGCCGCCACCGAAAAGGAATTGCGCGAAGAGCGCGCCGGCGTCGAACATCTGTTCGCGAAGAAGTAAGCCGGTTTCTCCATGGTGAGAAAAAGGGCGGCCCGAGGGTCGCCCTTTTTTTTGGGCGGCCCGTCAGGGTGTCGCCGACTTCATGCTCCCGATGGCTTGCCGGATGTAGCCCAGCAAGGTGTCGTCCACCGCGCTGCCACTGCGCAACTCAGGTTCCCGTGCATACGCTTCACGGATGCGTGCATGCGTCTGCGGCTCGTCGCCGGCGTAGGCGCGGAACAGTTCCATCCAGCGTGCCGCCAGCTGCTGCGCGTGGGGATCGTCGGGCGGGGTGTTTTCAGCAATCGCCTGGCGCAGTTCCGCGATCAGTGCCGGCCACGCATGCATCTGCTTGCCGTAGTGGGCGCGCATCCGCTGCATCTCGTGCGGCTCGAGATAGCGTTCGAAAATCGCCAGCCGACCGGCGATCATCGCCTGTTCAACGAATTGCTCAAGTTCTCGGGTGATCCCGCTGCGTTCGCGCAGGCCCGGCTCGCTCTCGTTCATCGCGTGCAGACGCATCAGGAAGGCAGGATTGTTGCCGGTGCCGCGTTCGACCATCGTCATCCAGCGCTGCGCCAGCGCGTGCGCCTCCGGATCATCCGGTGTGGTGCCGCGATCCATCGCCGCCTGCACGGCGCCGACCAGGGCACTCCAGTCGACGAGCACGTCGGGATCGGTATGCAGTGGCAAGGTCTTCAGTTCGTCCGGTGAAAAATATTTCTCGTACATTGTCATCAGCTCCAGCGTGTCCAGCCAGTCGGCCAGGTCAGGGGACTGTCCGTCCGTCAGTTGTTGGCGCAGATGTGCCAGTCGCTCGCGCAGGCGGGCGCCTTCGGCGAGATCACGGTCGATCCGGGCGATTTGCTGATCGACCACTTCGGCCAGTGGCCGCAGCGGCCCGGACAGGGCTTTGCCGATGTCGGCCAGCGACAGGCCCAGCTGACGCAGGGCCTGGATACGGTGCAGGCGTTCGATATTCGCCCGATCGTAGTGTCGATAGCCGGCAGCGGAACGCAGTGAAGGTATCAACAGCCCGATGGCGTCGTAGTGGTGCAACGTGCGGACGGTCAGTCCACAGCGGCTGGCGAGTTCACCCACGGTCAACAACATGGTCAGTCTTCTCCTTCGGTGCGTGGGTGGACTCTGGGGCCTCACGTTACGTGAGGGTCAAGCGCGACGAAAGGCGCCTTTCGACTACGACCATTGTCGCGATGATGCGGCGGGTGGGCTGTTCTAGGCTGGCCCCAACGAAACCCGGGAGCTGGCCATGCGTTACGAGGAGTTCTACCGGCAGTCGATGGAAGAGCCGGAGCAGTTCTGGGCCGAGCAGGCGCGGTTGATTCATTGGGACACGCCGCCGCAACAGATTCTCGATCAGTCGAATCCGCCTTTCCGGCGCTGGTTCGTTGGCGGCACCACCAACCTTTGCCACAACGCGGTCGACCGGCATCTGGCTGAACGGCCGGAACAGTTGGCGCTGGTGGCAATTTCCAGCGAGACCGACAGCACCCGCGAGTTCACCTACCGCCAGCTGCATCGCGAGGTGAACGTGTTTGCCGCGGTGTTGCAGTCGCTGGACGTGGGCAAGGGGGATCGCGTGGTGATCTACCTTCCGAACGTGGCCGAGGCGGTGTTCGCGATGCTGGCCTGCGCGCGCATCGGCGCGATCCACTCCGTGGTATTCGGCGGATTCGCCGCGCACAACCTCGCGCTGCGCATCGACGATGCGCAGCCGAAACTTCTTGTCGCTGCCGATGCCGGCATGCGGGCCGGCAAGGTGATTCCGTACAAGCCGCTGGTCGACGCGGCGTTGAACGAGGCGTCCGCGCCACCCCCCAAAGTGTTGATCATCGATCGCGGACTCGATCCGCAGATGACTCGTATCGCCGGGCGCGACCAGGATTACACCGAACTGCGCCGTGCCCACGAGGATGCCGAAGTGCCGGTCACCTGGCTGGAATCGAACGAGCCGAGCTACCTGCTCTACACCTCCGGCACCACCGGCAAGCCGAAGGGCGTGCAGCGTGACGTCGGTGGGTACGCCGTGGCGATGGCCTTGTCGATCCGCACCATCTTCGACATCGCGCCGGGGCAGGTGATGTTCTCCACGTCGGACGTCGGCTGGGCAGTGGGGCATTCCTACAACGTCTACGGCCCGCTGATCGGCGGTGCCACCACCTTGATGTACGAGGGCCTGCCGACGCGACCCGACGCGGGCATCTGGTGGCAGCTGTGCGAGCGGTACGGCGTGCGCACAATGTTTTCCTCGCCCACCGCGATCCGCGTGTTGAAGAAGCAGGACGAGAGCTGGCTGAAAAAATATGACCTGTCACATCTGAAGTGGCTGTTTCTCGCCGGCGAACCACTCGATCAGCCGACCGCGCAGTGGATCACCGCGGCGCTGGGCGTGCCGGTGATCGACAACTACTGGCAGACCGAGACCGGTTGGCCGGCGATCACCTTGATGCCGGGACTGGATCTGAAACCGGTGAAGTTCGGCTCGCCCGGCCTGCCGGCGCCGGGCTATCGGATGAAGGTGATCGACGAAAACACCGGCAAGGAAGTACCCAACGGCACCAAGGGCGTGCTGGTGCTGCAGCCGCCGTTGCCGCCGGGCTGTCTCAGCACGATCTGGCGCGACGACGACCGCTATGTGTTCAGCTATTTCAGCCACTTTCGCGAATTGCTGTACAGCTCGCTCGATTGGGCGGTGCGGGACGACGACGGTTATACCTACGTGCTGGGTCGCACCGACGACGTGATCAATGTGTCCGGTCATCGACTGGGCACGCGCGAGATCGAGGAGGCGGTGGCCAGCCATCCGGCGGTGGCCGAGGCCGCGGTGATCGGCGTCAACGACGAGCTGAAGGGGCAGGTGCCGATCGTGTTCGCCACGCTGAAGCAGGATGCCGGCGATGGTGTCGGTGCCGTGGCGCAGGGGATGCAGCAACGCGTGGTCGACCAGCTTGGCGGGGTGGCGAAGCCGTCGCGTATCTACGTGGTGAATGCCTTGCCCAAGACCCGCTCCGGCAAGCTGCTGCGCCGCTCGCTGCAGGCGCTGGCGGAACAGCGGGACCCGGGCGATTTGTCGACGCTGGATGATCCCGCAGCGTTGGATGAAATTCGTCGAGCGCTGAAGCGCGGGCCGGATCAAGATGGCTGAGCTGGCGGCGCGCTGGCCCTTCGACTTCGCTGCGCTACGCTCAGGATGAACGGGGTGGGTAATGGCCGGCAGTTACTGAAGCGCGAAGCCCTCACTTCCCGCCATTCCCGCTTTCGCGGGGATGACGGCGCTTAGATGAGTGCCATTCGGGTCGGCTACTGTTCATTCCGTTCACCCTGAGCGTAGCGCAGCGAAGTCGAAGGGTCGCTGTGGCAACGGATCAGGCGGCGACGGCTTCTTCCTTCTTCGCGGCCACGACCGGGCTGCGAATCAGATGGTCGAAGGCGCTCAGCGCGGCAGTGGAACCGGCGCCCATCGCGATCACGATCTGTTTGTACGGCACGGTGGTGGCATCGCCGGCGGCGAACACGCCTGGCAGCGAGGTCTGGCCGCGCTCGTCGATCACGATCTCGCCGCGTGGCGACAGTTCCAGGGTGCCCTTCAGCCATTCGGTGTTCGGCAGCAGGCCGATCTGCACGAAGATGCCTTCCAGTTCCAGCGTGTGCATCTGTTCGCTGACACGGTCACGGTAGACCAGTGCGCTGACCCGCTGGCCATCGCCCAGCACCTCGGTGCTCAGCGCGCTGACGATGATGTCGACGTTGGGCAGGCTGCGCAGCTTGCGCTGCAGGACTTCGTCGGCGCGCAGCTTGCCGTCGAACTCGATCAGGGTGACGTGGGCAACGATGCCGGCCAGGTCGATGGCTGCTTCGACGCCCGAGTTGCCGCCACCGATCACCGCCACGCGCTTGCCCTTGAATAGCGGGCCGTCGCAATGCGGGCAATAGGCCACACCCTTGTTGCGGTATTCGTTTTCGCCGGGCACACCCATCTGCCGCCAGCGTGCGCCGGTGGAAAGAATCACCGTCTTCGATTTCAGCGTGGCGCCGTTGGCCAGCTGGATTTCGACCAGGCCGTTGGTGGCATCGCTGGCTGGCACCAGTCTCTCGGCGCGTTGCAGGTTCATCACGTCCACGTCGTACTCGTGCACGTGCTGCTCCAGCGCGGCGGCGAGCTTCGGGCCTTCGGTGTACGTGGTCGAGATGAAGTTCTCGATACCCATGGTGTCCAGTACCTGGCCACCGAAACGTTCGGCGGCGACGCCGGTGCGGATGCCCTTGCGTGCGGCGTAGACAGCTGCCGAGGCGCCGGCCGGGCCGCCGCCGACCACTAGCACGTCGAACGCCTCCTTGGCCTTGATCTTCTCGGCCTCGCGCGCACTGGCGCCGGTGTCGAGCTTGGCCACGATCTGTTCCAGGCTCATGCGGCCCTGGTCGAACACCTCGCCGTTCAAGTAGACGGTGGGCACCGACATCACCTGGCGTGCATCCACTTCGTCCTGATACAGCGCGCCGTCGATCGCCACATGCTGGATGCGCGGGTTGAGCACGCTCATCAGGTTCAGCGCCTGCACCACATCGGGGCAGTTCTGGCAGGACAACGAGAAATAGGTTTCAAACTTGAAGTCGCCATCAAGGTTGCGGATCTGCTCGATCGTGTCGGCCGCTGCCTTGGACGGATGGCCGCCTACCTGCAGCAGGGCCAGCACCAGCGAGGTGAACTCGTGACCCATCGGCAGTCCGGCGAAGCGCACGCCAATGTCGGTGCCGATACGGTTGATCGCGAACGAAGGCTTGCGCGCTTCGCTGTCGTCGCGGCGCAGGCTGATCTTGTCGGACAGCGCGGCGATCTGCTGCAGCAGCTCGTCCAGTTCCCGCGACTTGGCGCTGTCATCCAGCGCGGCGACCAGCTCGATCGGCTGCACCAGCTTTTCCAGATAGGCCTGCAACTGGGTCTTGAGGGTTTCGTCGAGCATGGCTACCACTCCAGTGATGGATGCGTGGAAAACGTAAGGGGAAAGATGCTTGAAGGAAAAGACGCTTGTGACAGCAGCCGGCGCCGGAGGGGAGGGCGACAAGCGGGGAGCATTGCCGGGCGCAGGCCGCTGACAGAAGCATCCAGGGTGGGGAGGAACCGGGCGCTTCAGCACCCGGTTCCGATACAGCGATGAATCAGATCTTGCCGACCAGGTCCAGCGACGGAGCCAGGGTCTTCTCGCCTTCCTTCCACTTGGCCGGGCAGACCTCGTTCGGATGGGCGGCGACGTACTGGGCAGCCTTGACCTTGCGCAGCAGTTCGGAAGCATCGCGGCCGATGCCGCCGGCGTTGACTTCGACGATCTGGATCTTGCCGGCCGGATCGATCACGAAGGTGCCGCGATCAGCCAGGCCTGCTTCCTCGATCATCACGCCGAAGTTGCGGCAGATCGCACCGGTCGGGTCGCCGACCATGGTGTAGTTGATCTTCTTCACCGCGTCGGAGGTGTCGTGCCAGGCCTTGTGGGCGAAATGCGTGTCGGTGGACACCGAGTAGATCTCGACGCCCAGCTTCTGGAATTCGGCGTAGTTGTCGGCCAGGTCTTCCAGTTCGGTCGGGCAGACGAAGGTGAAGTCGGCCGGGTAGAAGAACACGACGGACCACTTGCCCTTCAGGTCAGCATCGGAAACTTCGATGAACTTGCCGGCCTTGAGGGCCTGGGCCTTGAACGGTTTCACTTCGGTATTGATCAGGGACATCTTGGTTTTTCCCGTGGTGGTTGAAGAGTGGAGACGATGCTACGGGCCATGGTGCGATAAATCTAATTGATTGTTGGCATCGCACTGATTGATCTTGGCTATCAGTCATCTTGATCAGATCTGCGGCCGCGAACGGCTGCTTCAAGCCCGTGCCGCAGCCCACAGAGGATACTCAAGACGCGGCCAGTCGTCCGCGCAGCTGCTGGTCTACCACGGTGGCCGTGACAATGTCGCTGCCCACATTGACCGTGGTGCGCATCATGTCGAGGATGCGGTCCACGCCGATGATGATGCCGATACCCTCCGGCGGGATGCCGAAGGTTGCCAGCAGCCCGGCGATCATGGGCAGCGAACCGCCCGGGATGCCGGCTACCGCCACCGCGCTGAGTACCGACAGCAGCATAAGGATCGCCTGATGGCTCAGGCTCAGCTCCACCCCGAATGCCTGCGCCACGAACAGCACCACGCAGCCTTCGAACAGCGCGGTGCCGCTCATGTTCATGGTGGCGCCCAGCGGCAACACGAAGCCGGCCGTGCTGGGGGCGAGTTTCAGCTCGTCGTGGGCCACGGCCAGCGAGGCCGGCAGGCAGGCGCTGCTGGAGCTGGTCGAGAACGCGGTAATCAGCAGCGGCCGGATTTGCCGGAAGTAGGGCAGCGGCGAACGCTTGGCCAGAAAGCGCAGCCACAACGACAGTGTGCCGAACAGATGCAGGGCCAGCGCCACGGTGCAGCCGACCACGAACACTGATAGCGCCAGCAGCACGTCCACGCCCACCTTGACGATCACGCTGTAGATCATCGCCGGCACCGCGTAGGGCGCCAGTTGCAAGGCGAATCCGACGATCCTGGTCATCAGGTCGGTGATCGTGTCCAGCGCCACCTGCACCCGTTTGCGTTCCTTTTCGCGCAATTGAGTGGCGGCAGCACCGACCAGAATCGCGAACAGGATCAACGGCAGCACATCACCCAGCGCATTGCGGCTGGGGCCGGCCACCGCGCCGAGCAAATTGCGTGGCATGAACATCTCGACCACGGTGCCGAAGCTCATCTTGGGCTGGGCGGCCTTGGTGTCGATCGATTGCTGCGCGGTGTTGCCGTATTCCTGCATCAACTGGCCGCGTGCCTGTTCGCTGAGGTGATGGCCTGGCTGCACGGTGTTCATCATCACCAGGCCGATCGTCACCGCGATCAGCATGTTCGCGAAGAACAGAAGGAAGGTGCGTCCGGCCAGCGGGCCGAGACGATCCAGCCGGCCCAGTTGGGCCACGCCGGAGGCCAGCGAAGTGAACACCAGCGGGATCACCACGAAAAACAGCATGCGCAGGAAGATCTGTCCGAACGGGTCGAACACTGCGGCGGAGATGTTCTGCATCAACGCCAGCGTGGGCGGGTGCAGTTGGCCGATGCCCAGGGTGGCCACGGCGGCGACCACGCCGATCACCAGGCCCCAGAGGATGCGTTTTGCGAGAGGAGTGGATGTGCTCATCCGGATGAATGTACGGGGCCGGGCCGTGTTCGTCACGCAAGAAATTGCGTTTCCGCCAAGGTCGATCCGGCCGGAGATGACCTGCATCGGCACGTATGACCGAAGGTCCGGTCCCGACAATGCCCTGGGCTGGGCTAAAATGAACGCTTTGACGGAGGCGACATGACACAGCCAGCATCCCCGGGCGCACGTTTCCGCGCCGCACTCGACGTCGAGCAGCCGTTGCAGGTCATGGGCGCGATCACCGCCTATGCTGGCCTGATGGCGCGCCGCGTGGGCTACAAGGCGCTGTACCTTTCCGGTGGTGGTGTGGCCGCGAACTCGCTGGGCATGCCGGATCTGGGCATCAGCACCATGGAAGACGTGCTCACCGACGCGCGTCGCATCGTCGATGCGACGGGTTTGCCGTTGCTGGTCGACATCGATACCGGCTGGGGCGGGGCGTTCAACATCGCCCGCACGATCCGTTCGTTCGAGCGCGTCGGCGTGGCCGCGGTCCATGTGGAAGACCAGGTCGGCCAGAAGCGCTGCGGCCATCGCCCGGGCAAGGAAGTGGTGCCGAAGGACGAGATGGTTGACCGGGTCAAGGCTGCAGTCGATGCCCGTACCGACCCGGCCTTCGTGATCATGGCGCGCACCGACGCGGCCGCAGTCGAAGGCATCGACGCGGCGATCGACCGCGCTTGCGCCTATGTCGAGGCGGGCGCAGACATGATCTTCCCCGAGGCGATGAAAACGCTGGCGGACTACCGCAAGTTCAAGGCGGCGGTGAAGGTGCCGATCCTGGCCAACCTGACCGAGTTCGGTTCCACGCCGTTCTTCACCACCGACGAATTGCGCGAAGCGGGCGTGGATATCGCGCTGTACTGCTGCGGTGCCTATCGCGCCATGAACAAGGCCGCGCTCCATTTCTACGAAACGGTGCGCCGCGAAGGCACCCAGAAAAACATCATCGACACCTTGCAGACGCGTGAACAGTTGTACGACTTCCTCGGCTACCACGCCTACGAAGACAAGCTCGACGCTTTGTTCTCGCACAAAGGCTGACCACTCACCCTTGATCCACATCGCAGGAGCCCGCTCGCGGGCGATGCTCTTGCCCTGATGCAAGTCGAAGCAGCCGAAGTAAAAGCATCGCCCGCGAGCGGGCTCCTACCCCAGATACAGAAAACCATTCCGCACCCTGGAGATTTCCGATGAGCGAGCAAGTCCTTCCCAAGGCCAAGAAGTCCGTCGCCCTGTCCGGCGTGGCCGCGGGCAACACCGCGCTGTGCACGGTCGGCCGCAGTGGCAATGACCTGCATTACCGCGGTTACGACATCCACGACCTGGCGGCCAAGGGCTGCTTCGAGGAAGTCGCCTATCTGCTGGTGCACGGCGTGCTGCCGACCTGGACCGAACTGCAGAACTACAAGGCCAGGCTGCAGCGCCTGCGCGGCCTTCCTGCGCCGGTCAAGGCCGCGATGGAGCTGCTTCCCGCCGCCACGCACCCGATGGACGTGCTGCGCACCGGCTGCTCGGTGCTGGGCACCGTGTTGCCGGAAAAGGAAGACCACAACGTCACCGGCGCGCGCGAGATCGCCGATCGGCTGATGGCCAGCTTCGGTTCAATGCTGCTGTACTGGTACCACTTCAGCCACAACGGCAAGCGCATCGAAACGGAGACCGATGACGACTCGATCGCCGCGCATTTCCTGCACCTGCTGCATGGCAAGAAGCCCAGTGAGTTGCACGCGCAGGCGCTGGACAAGTCGCTGGTGCTGTACGCCGAGCATGAGTTCAACGCGTCCACCTTTGCCGCTCGCGTGATTGCCGGCACCGGCTCGGACATGTATTCGGCGATCACCGGCGCGATCGGCGCCTTGCGTGGCCCGAAGCATGGTGGCGCGAACGAAGTGGCGATGGAGATCATCGCGCGCTACCGCAATGCCGACGATGCCGAGGCGGATATCCGTGCCCGTGTCGAGCGCAAGGAAATCATCATCGGCTTCGGCCATCCGGTCTACACCGTGTCCGATCCGCGCAACGAGATCATCAAGGAAGTCTCGCGCAAGCTGTGCACCGATGGCGGCAACCCGACCCTGTTCGACGTCTCCGAGCGGATCGAGAAGGTGATGGCCGAGGTCAAGAAGATGTTCCCCAACCTCGACTGGTTCTCCGCCAGCGCGTATCACATGATGGGCGTGCCCACCGCGATGTTCACGCCGCTGTTCGTGATCGCCCGCACCTCCGGCTGGAGCGCGCACGTGATCGAGCAGCGCGAGGACGGCAAGATCATCCGCCCCAGCGCCAACTACACCGGGCCGGAAGACCAGACCTACGTGCCGATCGACAAACGCTGATCGCCATTTGCCACATCAAGACAGGGAGCCGCGAGGCTTCCTGTTTTTTTATGCGCCGGATGCAACGGTTGGGGGCCAATTGTCCTTTCGCTGTATCGAACCTGTTACACCGTGCAAGCACGTGCGGAGGGCCGCCGAGTTGCGTCAACCGCCGGCGTCATGCGGGTTCGGACGGCCATTCAGGGGGCTGCGCTTGTAACGTGGATGATCCAGGTGCCTGGTCCGATGCAAAAAGAGCGCCCAATCTTGCACTGGTAAAAACTGTCTCAACATAGTGATTTTATTAATAAAAACAAGTTTTTCTCGAGTATCCGCCAGCGTGGCGTAGATGTTGCTTCATCCGCTTGCTGCAAAAGCAAGGCAAACAGGGGGTCCCGCGTCGTTCAAGTCGTTCCAGGAGAACAAACATGCGCAAGACTCTTCTCGCAACAGCAGTGGTGCTCGGCCTGGGACTCGCTCTCCCGGCCATGGCGGATCGCAACTTCAACAACGGCAACACCGATTCCAGTCAGCACACCAACACCAACTCCAGCCAGCACACCAAGACCGTTACCAAGACCAACAGTGGCGATGACCGCAACAACAGTGGTGCGGTCAACTCCAATGGACTGGGTACCGCCGCCGCCAACAACGGCGCCACCGCGACCGCGTCGGTCAGCGACGCCTTCAACACCAGCAAGGCGGTAGCTACAAGCCGGCTGGATGGCGCGGTTTCGGACATCCGTGTTCACGGAATTGGCAACATGGCCACCAACATGGGCAACGCGAATGGTGGCAGGGGCGGAGCCAGTGGTGACGCGATGGGAGGCGATGGTCGCGGCGGCAATGGTGGATCCGGAGGAGACGGCGGGAATGCTCACGGGCGCAGTGGCGCGGCTGGCGCCGGGTCGGCGCACAGTGGTGATGCCGGAGCGCTCAGTGCCGCTTCCGGTGGCAACAGCAATGGCGACAACGGCAGCGCGGATGCGCGTGCGCGCCGATCGAGCACGTCGACGTCCACGGGTGGCGCGGGTAGCTGGGCTGGCGGTGCCGGCACGGGTGGCGCGTCGACGGCGGATAGCGGAAGCGGCACCGCCACCGGCGGCAACAGCGGCGCAGCCGATGGCACCGGTGGCATGGGTGGCGCAGGCGGTGGCGGCGCGTCCGGTACAGGCGGCAATGCGACGGCCGGTACCGGCGGCGCTGGCGGCGCCGGTGGATCGAACACGGTGAATGCCGGCACGTTCGACATGTCCAACAACATGTCGGGCGCGGCAGCGGCGGCCGCGGGAGTGACGGTGATGGCGCAGAACAGCGGCATCGGATCGTTGATCCAGCAAAGCGTGAACGTTCAGGCCAATCTGAATGTAGGTCACTGAGCGACACCCGCATCGGGGAGCCTTGTGCTCCCCGATGCTTTCTGACCGCATGGTGCCAGCGCTCGTGGCGCACCGAGCTGGCATTGATGCTCTACGCAGGCGGTCGTCGTGGAGAAATGCTCATGCGTACTGTCGGACCCTTTTGCTGGACCGCCACCCTGCTGCTCGGCGTGATGACGTGGAATGCTTACGCAGCGGTGCCGGCGCCAACTCCAACTCCAACTCCTGCCCATGATGCGGGCGTCAATCCGTCGGCCCCCCGGCATGTCGCGGGCATGGGCGAAAGCGTGGGTTCGGCCGCGTTGGCCAAGTTGAGCGGCGGCACCGACATCAGCGAACGGATGACGCTCAACGGCAGCGTGACCGACAACAGCGCCGATCACGTGACGACCGGCTCCAATGCGATCAACAGCGGCTCATTCAATGGCGCCGCCGGTTTGCCGATGATCATCCAGAACACCGGCAACAACGTTCTGATCCAGAACGCCACCATCGTCAACGTGCAGCTCCAGCCATGAAATGTGGATGGCTCCTGCTGGCTGCGTTTGCCGTGGGTCTGCCGGCAGGGTCGCTGGCTGCGGCGACCGTGGCGGTGCCGGGAGGGCAGGGCAACAGTTATCGCTTCCATCTCACCAGCCTCAAGGAAGCCCGCTTCAGGAACACGATCCGACAGAAATATGATTTCAGCTGTGGCTCGGCGGCGGTGGCCACCTTGCTGACGTACCAATACGGCTATCCGGTGGACGAGGAGACCGCGTTCGAGGAGATGTACGCCCACGGCGACCAGGCGAAGATCAACAAGGAGGGTTTTTCGCTGCTCGACATCAAGCACTTCCTTGAGCTCAACGGTTTCGATGCCGACGGTTTCCAGGTGCCACTGGAAAAACTCAATCAGGAAAGCCTGCCCGCCATCGTGCTGATCAACGAGAAGGGTTACCAACATTTTGTGGTGATCAAGGGTTTGCGCAACGGCCGCGTGCTGGTGGGTGATCCCGCGCGCGGCACCCGCTCGATGCCACTGGCGCAATTCGATGCGGCCTGGAAAAACCATCTGGTCTTCGTGATTCACAACCGACGCGCGCTCGCTGTTTTCAACAGCCGCGACGATTGGCGTGCGGCGCCGATGGCGCCCCTGGGTTCGGCCATTGATCGCACCGGCCTGGGCAACATCACGCTGCCCAAGCGCGGTCCGGGAGACATCTGACGTCGCCATGATCCATCCCTGTATTCCATTGTCGCGGGTCTGCATGCTGGCGTGTTTGTCGATGGCATGGAGCATGGCGTGTGCGCAGAGCCCCGTGCAGGGTCCGGCCGTGCCCTCGGCCAAAGTTTGGCAGGCAGTCAGTGACAACCGACTGGATGCGATTCGCGGCGGCTTCGATGGCGGCAATGGCCTGGTGGTTTCGTTCGGGATCGAGCGCGCGGTCTACCTGAATGGCAACCTGGTTTCCAGGACGAACGTGAACATTCCCGATGTGGCAAAGATGACCGCCGACCAGGCCTCGGCGTTGGCGGCAACCACGACCACCGTCAATATCATCCAGAACGGCCCGGGAAACACGTTTGATCCCGCCACGTTCAGCCATGCCGCCGCGGCGACGGTGATTCAGAACAGTCTCGACAATCAGGACATCCGCAGCCTGACCACGATCAATGCCGCAGTGAATGATCTGGGCACATACGGCAGCCTCAACCTGCAGCGCAGTCTCCAGGCCGCGTTGATCAACTCTTTGGGTCACTGAGGGCGACGCACGCCGTCGTGATTGGCAGCGTCTGAGCCATGTTTACTTCACCAGGAAATGTGATGGCCAGGAAATCATGGCGAAGGAGTTGTTCAGCCGGGTGTGCCGGGTTGCTGCTACTCGGCGGCATGGCCAGCGCCCAGGACGCGGCACCCGCCAATCCGTCGGTGGGCAAACCGGAGACACTTTCCACCACGATAAGGAAAAGTCTGACCGAGCAGGGCGAGCGCATCGAGGCGATGCGCAGCCAGATTGATGTCCAGTCCGCGCAGATCGAGGCGTTGAAACACGCACTTGCGGAGCAGGAGGCGGACTATCGGGCGTTGCGCCATGCGGTCGGTTTCGACGTGCTCGACCGACAACGTGCGGGCAACATAAAGGCTGGCAATGCCACGGCCAGCGCCTTGCCCATGCCCGGCGTCGCGCCGCAATCCGCAGACCAGGCGCCTGAACAGCCGGTGGGCCAGGCGCCGGAGCGTGATTCGGGCCCGCCAGCGGTGGCGCCCATCTTCGAACAGCCCGGTGTTCTGACGCCACGGGGCAAGCTTGTGGTGGAACCGTCCTACCAGTTCGGCTATTCATCGGCCGATCGTGTGGACCTGATCGGATACACGGTCATTCCCGCGATCCTGATCGGCCTGATCGATGCACGCCAGGTGAAAACCACCACGCAGACTGGTGCGCTGGCAGTGCGCTACGGCCTGAGCAATCGGCTGGAACTGGAGTTGCGCGTACCGTATCTGTACAACCACACCGACACGGTCAGTCGCGAAATATTCACCGGCAGCGCGCAGGACAAGGTATTCACCAACAGCGGGCATGGCCTGGGTGATGTGGAGGCTACGGCGCGCTACCAGATCAATGACGGTGGTGCCGACAAGCCGTACTACATCGGCTGGCTGCGCTTCAAATCACGCACCGGCACCGACCCGTTCGAGGTGGTGACGG
This sequence comes from Rhodanobacter sp. TND4EL1, assembly GCF_054061035.1. Classification (NCBI taxonomy): domain Bacteria; kingdom Pseudomonadati; phylum Pseudomonadota; class Gammaproteobacteria; order Lysobacterales; family Rhodanobacteraceae; genus Rhodanobacter; species Rhodanobacter sp. TND4EL1. The sequence continues at coordinate 530,903 of NZ_JBSSDT010000001.1, read as the reverse complement.
ACTGCGTCACGCGCTGCGTGCAGAATGCGACCGGCACCGGCCTGCCGCTGGAGGTCCCGACCGGATCGGGCTTCTACTCATTGCAGCCGGGATTGACCTGGCTGTATCCGTCTGACCCGGTGGTCTTCTTCGGCAACATCAGTTACCTGCACAACTTCCCCCGCCGCGGAGTGAGCCGGAATGTCTTGCTGGCAGGCAAGGAGTATCTGGGCAAGGTGTCGGTCGGCGATGTCGTCGATGTCAGCCTCGGCATGGGCTTCGCGCTCAACGACAAGGCGTCCATCAGCTTGGGTTACGACCAGAGTTTCGTCGGCATTACCAAACAGAACAACAAGACTGTCGCAGGATCGGCCAAGTCGGTGCTGGGTACGTTGCTGATCGGTGGCTCGTACCGTCTCAACGAGAAGCGCACGCTGAATTTCGCGCTGGGTGTCGGCGCGACACGCGACACCCCGGATGTCACGGTGACGGTCCGGGTGCCGACGATGTACTGACCCGGCGTTCGTGGTGCCCGTCCACGAGTCGACGCCTGCCTCGGAGGATCACCAGAGTCGTGCGTCTTCGCGGTCCAGGAAGCTGCCGAATGTGCTCAGCGACTGGACGACTTCAGACGTTGCCGCCGTCGCTGCATCAGCCATCCGCCACCGCAGATGCCGAGCACGGCCAATGCGTCCAGGCCGTACTTCGCCCATGCATGGGCATCGAACCAGGCGTTCAACAACTGATCGTGGGCGATCATGCGTCCGGCGGTGATCGCGATGGCTGCGGCGCCGATGTACATGATGATCGGGTAGCGGGTAATCAGTTTCAGAATAAGCGTTGACCCCCATACCACCAGCGGCACGCTGATCAGCAGCCCCAGAATGACCAGCAGCAGATGCCCCTTGGACGCCCCGGCAATCGCCAGTACGTTGTCCAGACCCATCAGGGCGTCGGCCACAATGATCGTGCGCAATGCACTCCAGAATGTGGTGCCGGCCTTGATGTCGGGGTCTTGCTCATCACCGTGGCTCAAGAGCTTCCAGGCGATCGGCAGCAGAAGCACACCGCCAGCGAGCATGAGCCCGGGAAGTTTCAGCAGGTAGACGACCACGGCGGTCAGCGCAAAGCGAATCGCCACGGCACCAAAGGTGCCCCAGAAGATGGCCTTTTTCTGCAGGTCCTTCGGCAGCCGGCTGGCGGCCATCGCAATGACGATGGCGTTGTCGCCGGCGAGCACGAGGTCAAGCAGAATGATGGCCAGCAGGCCGGAGAGAAAATCGGGAGCAGTGAAATCCATGGGGTTTTCCATGCGCGTCGGACAATGCAGCAGCCACGGACGCGCGCGGCCCGCAACTACCGCAAAAGTCTTGTTCGCAGGATGACTGCCGGACGACCGGAGCGAGGTCTCGCTCGTGTTGACGATCGTCACACCGGGGCAGGTTGGCCTGCCGCGGGAACTACTCCCTTTTGGGTGAAGCCCGATTGTCTGGCGGATGGTTGATCGCGGTCAAGCGGCGCTTGCCTCGCGAGTCGGCTAAAATGGCGGTTTTCCCTGCCGCGAGATTCAACATGAGTGCGCACGATATTCGTTCTGCCGTCCGTCCCGATCCCGACCAGCCGCTGGTCGACATCGCCGATTACGTGGTCGATTACACGATCGACTCGAAGGAGGCCTACGACACCGCGCGCTACATGCTGCTGGATTCCCTCGGTACGTCCATGCTGGCGATGAAATTCCCCGAATGCGTCAAGCATCTCGGTCCGATCGTCCCGGGCGCGACCTTGCCGGGCGGGGCGCGCGTGCCGGGCACCAGCCACGAGCTGGATCCGGTGCAGGCGGCGTTCGCCATTGGCACCCAGGTGCGCTGGCTCGACTTCAACGACACCTGGCTGGCGGCCGAATGGGGTCATCCGTCGGACAATCTGGGCAGCATCCTGGCGGTCGGTGATTATCTGAGCCGCAAGGCCGAGCGCGAGGGCGGCCAGCCACTGACCGTTCGTGATGTCCTTGGTTACGCGATCAAGGCTCACGAGATCCAGGGGTGTTATGCCTTGTTGAACAGCTTCAACCGGGTGGGCCAGGACCACGTGATCCTGGTGCGCCTGGCCTCTACGGCCGTGGCGACCGCGATGCTCGGTGGCGACAAGGAGCAGATCACCACTGCCGTCTCGCACAGCTGGATCGACAATGGAGCGCTGCGGACCTATCGCCATGCGCCGAACACCGGGCCGCGCAAGAGCTGGGCTGCCGGCGACGCCTGCCGCCGTGCCGTGACGCATGCGATCAACGCGGTCTATCGTGGCGTCGTGGGCTACCCGTCGGCGCTGTCGGCGAAGACCTGGGGCTTCTACGACGTTGCATTCGGCGGCAAGCCATTTGAATTCGAGCGGCCGTTCGGCAGCTACGTGATGGAAAACGTGCTGTTCAAGATCAGCTACCCCGCCGAATTCCATGCGCAGACCGCGGTGGAATGCGCCATGCAGCTGCATGCCCAGGTCGTCGGAAAAATCGACCAGATCGAAAAAATCGCCATCGAAACCCAGGAGGCGGGATGTCGGATCATCGACAAGACCGGTCCTTTGGCCAATTACGCCGATCGCGATCATTGCATTCAGTACATGGTGGCGGTGCCGCTGCTCTTCGGCCGGCTGGTGGCCAGCGATTACAACGACGACGTGGCCGCCGACCCGCGGATCGATGCGTTGCGCGAAAAGATGAGCGTGTCTGAAAATCCGGCGTTCACCCGGGACTACTTCGACCCGGCCAAGCGCTATATCGGCAATTCGATCCAGGTGTTTTTCAAGGACGGCAGCAGCACCGAAAAGGTTTCCATCGATTATCCCATCGGTCACCGCAAGCGTCGCGACGAGGGTATTCCGGTACTTCTGCAGAAGTTCGAGGCCGCCATGCAGGGGCATCTGCCGGCTCACAAGGTCAAGGCCATCATGGCTGCTACCAAGGACCCCGCGCAGCTGGATGCGATGCCTTTGCACCACTTCCTGGGTCTCTTCACGTTGTAAAGACGATGTGAGTGGAAAATTAACAACGGGTCGGGCACTGCGAAAGACAATTTTCATCCCTGTCGATCCCAGGCTCGACCATTGAAGCTCACGGTTCCAATTTCGAAACAACGGCGTTCCTGAACGAAACCTCACCGGAAGTTCTTTGAATTAGTGTTAATTCGATCACGGCTTAACACTTTTGCTACAATCACCGCGCTTGTCGCATAAACGCCAAGCAGGGGCTTAAAGAGCTCTGAATGACGTGGTTCAGTTCTGACACTCCCACATTCGGTCAGATTGAACGGACGCGAAAATCTAATAATTGAGGAGACACCTGATGAAACGTACGGGCTTGTATTTTCTGATCGCGCTGGCCCTGGGCGGCGTAGGTGCCGTTCATGCGCAGGACGCAGCCGCTCCGGCCGACGTCGACACCAACAGCTCGATGACCACGCCGTCCTATGACGGTCGCTGGTACATCGCCCCCACTGTCGGCGGCTACTACAACGACACCGATCGCAACACCAACAGCCGTCAGATCTATTACGGTCTGGGCGTCGGTCGTTTCATCTCGTCCAACACCTCGCTGGACCTCTTCGTTGACCGCACCAGCCGTGACGCGGACGGTGGCGGCACCTGGTCCAGCAACAGCGTCGGCATCGCCGCACGCTTCTATGCCGGTGCCTGGAACGCATGGCGTCCGTACCTGCTGGCTGGCGTGATGGGCAGCAACCATCATGGCATCCACGGCAATGGCTGGGCTCCCGCGGCTGAACTGGGTGGCGGTCTGTCCAAGACCATCGACGACAGCTCCGACTTCCGCGTCGAAGCCGGCTACCGTTATGACTTCGACAACGACAGCCAGCCGAACATGGATGGCTACGGTGACTGGTTCCTCGGCTTCAGCATCGTTTCGCGCTTCGGCGCTCCTGCTGCCGCCCCGGCTCCGGTGGTTGCCACCCCGCCGCCGGCTGACTGCTCGACGATGGACAGCGACGGCGACGGCGTGAACGATTGCGAAGACAAGTGCCCGGCCACCCCGGCTGGCACGATCGTCGGTCCGGATGGTTGCCCGCAGAAGGTTGTGATCGACCTGCGCGGCGTGAACTTCAAGTTCGACCGCCCGAAGAAGGGTGAGACCGACATCTCGAAGTCGCTGGCCGAGCCGAGCTCCGATTCGATCGCCGTGCTGAACCAGGCTATCGATACCCTGCAGCGCTATCCGCAGGTGAAGGTGACGGTTGCCGGTTACACCGACTCGAAGGGCACTGATGCTTACAACCAGAGCCTGTCTGAGCGTCGCGCCTCGATCGTCTACAACTACCTGACCAGCCATGGCATCGATGCCAGCCGTCTGGAAGGTCCGATCGGCCACGGCGAGAACAACCCGATTGGCGACAACGCCACCGATTCGGGTCGTGCGCAGAACCGTCGTACCGAACTGCAGGTTCAGCAGTAATAGAACCGCAGTAACGAAGTAATGAAAAAACCCGGCTTCGGCCGGGTTTTTTTTTTGCGCGTCAGAAGCCGTTTCATCCACGCATCGGTTGTGGCCATATGGCGTGGCCCTATACCCTAGCGTGATGCCTCGTCCGCCTTCTTCCCCTCGCACACGTCCTGCCCTCGTCGCGCAATCGCCGCGGCACGGATTGGCTCGGGTGTTGTCCAAACTGGGCGTGTGCTCGCGCAGTCAGGCTGAACAATGGGTTCGCGCCGGCCGGGTCAGCCTGGACGGGCGCGTCGTCCGTGATCCGTATCATCCGACCGTGATCGAGCGGCAGCAGGTCGCCGTCGATGGCGAGTTGGTGAAGCGTGCGGAAAGTTTCCATGTGGCGTTCAACAAGCCGCGCGGCATCGTGGTCAGCGCGGCCGACGAGCACGGGCGAGCCACGGTTTATACCGCGCTGGCGGCTGCCGGTTTGCCTTGGCTGGGACCGGTCGGTCGTCTGGACAAGGCCAGCGAGGGCTTGTTGCTGCTGAGCAATGACACCGTCTGGGCCGCCGGCATCACTGATCCGGTCAGCCATCTGGAAAAGACCTATCACGTGCAAGTGGCGGGCCAGCCGGATGCAGCCGCGCTGGCGGCCATGCTGACCGGCATCGAGGATGCCGACGATCACCTGAAGGCGCGGCGCGCGACACTGTTGCGTGCGGGCGAAAAGAATGCCTGGCTGGAAGTGGTGCTGGACGAGGGGCGCAACCGGCATATCCGCCGGTTGCTGGCGGCGCTGGGCTTTGACGTATTGCGCCTGATCCGCGTGGCGATCGGTCCATTGGCTCTGGGCGACTTGGCAAAAGGCCAGTGGCGGCGGCTGGATCAGGACGAAGTGCGATCCCTCACTTCTCTGTCCCGCTCGTAGAAGCCCGCCAGCGGGTGATGCTTCTGCTTTGATGTCCAGGCACAACCGGGTAGCAGGGTCGGGCAGTGCCCGCCCTGCATCCGCTGCGGTCTTCAGCCGCCAATCACGCCAAGTTTTCGCGCCACCTTGGCAAATGCGGCAATCGCCCGGTCGAGATGCTCGCGGGTATGTGCCGCGCTCATCTGGGTGCGGATGCGTGCCTGGCCCTGCGGTACCACCGGATAGAAGAAGCCGGTGACGTAGATGCCTTCTTCCAGCAAGGCCGTCGCCATGGCCTGGGCCTTGGGTGCGTCGTAGATCATCACCGGCACGATCGGATGCACGCCGGGCTTGATGTCGAAGCCGGCGGCGGTCATTTGCTCGCGGAAGTAGCGGGTGTTCTCCTTGAGCTTGTCGCGCAGGTCGCCGGCGCTGGCCAGCATGTCGAACACCTTGATCGCGGCCGCGACCACGTGCGGCGGCAGCGAGTTGGAGAACAGGTAAGGGCGCGAACGCTGGCGCAGCAGTTCGATCACCTCCTTGCGACCGGTGGTGAAACCACCCAGTGCGCCACCGAGCGCCTTGCCCAGGGTGCCGGTGAAGATGTCGATCTTGTCCATCACGCCGTTGACCTCGGCCGCACCGCGACCAGTGTCGCCAAGGAACCCGGTGCAATGGCATTCGTCGATGTGCACCATGGCGCCGTATTTCGCTGCCAAGGCGGTGATTTCATCGAGCTTGGCGATGAAGCCGTCCATCGAGAACGAGCCGTCGGTGGTGATCAGCTTGGTCCGTGCACCGGCCGCATCAGCCGCCTGCAGCTGTTTCTCCAGGTCGGCCATGTCGCTGTTGGCATAACGGAAGCGCCTGGCCTTGCACAGGCGGATGCCGTCGATGATCGAGGCGTGGTTCAACGCATCGGAAATCACGGCGTCTTCTTCGCCCAGCAGCGGCTCGAACAGGCCGCCGTTGGCGTCGAAGCAGGCGGCGTAAAGGATGGTGTCCTCGGTGCCGAAGAACTCGGCGATCTTCGCCTCCAACTGCTTGTGCAGATCCTGCGTGCCGCAGATGAAGCGCACGCTGGCCATGCCGAAACCATGCGTATCGAGAGCGTCCTTGGCGGCGGCGATCACGTCCGGATGATCAGCCAGTCCGAGGTAGTTGTTGGCGCAGAAGTTCAGCACCTTGCGGCCGCCTTCCAGCTCGATCTCGGCGGACTGCGGCGAGACGATGATGCGTTCGGCCTTGAACAGACCCTGTTCGCGGATCGATGCCAGCTCGGCGGTGTAGCGGTCTTTGGCGGTATAGGTCATGTCAATTCCAGGAGCAGACGACTTTGCCGCAGACGCCGGCATCCATCAGGTCGAAACCCTTCTGGAAATCATCGATGTGGATCTGGTGGGTCAGCACTTTCTGCAGCGGAAAGCCGGTCAGCACCATCTGCGTCATCTTGTACCAGGTCTCGTACATCTTGCGTCCGTAGATGCCCTGCAGGGTGAGGCCCTTGAAGATCACCTTGTCCCAGTCGATGCCGGCGCCGCGCGGCATGATGCCGAGCATGGCGACCTTGCCGCCGTGGTACATGCAGTCGAGCATGTCGCCGAAGGCGCGCGGGTTGCCGCTCATCTCCAGGCCCACGTCGAAGCCTTCCATGTGCAGGTCCTTCATCACGTCCTTCAGCGACTGATTGGTGACGTTGACCACGCGGGTGGCGCCCATGTCGGCGGCCAGTTTCAGGCGGAAATCATTGACGTCGGTGACCACCACGTTGCGCGCGCCGATGTGCTTGCAGATGCCGGCGGCAATGATGCCGATCGGGCCGGCGCCGGTGATCAGCACGTCCTCGCCGATGACGTTGAATTCCAGCGCGCAATGCGCGGCGTTGCCGTAGGGGTCGAAGAACGCCGCCAGCTCGGAGGGAATCTGGTCGGGGATCGGCCACAGGTTCGACGCGGGCATGCTCATGTATTCGGCGAACGCGCCGTTGCGGTTCACGCCGATGCCGATGGTGTTCGGGCACAGGTGCTGGCGACCGCCGCGGCAGTTGCGGCAATGGCCGCAAACGATGTGGCCTTCGGCTGAAACGCGGTCACCGACGTTGTAGCCGGTCACGCCCGGGCCGATCTCGACGATGCGGCCGACGAATTCGTGGCCGATGGTCAGACCCGGCTTGATCGTGCGCTGGCTCCATTCGTCCCACTTGTAGATGTGCAGGTCGGTGCCGCAGATCGCGGTCTTCTCGATCTTGATCAGCACTTCATTGGGGCCGACCACGGGCATCGGCACCTCTTCCATCCAGATGCCCTGTTCGGGCTTGCGCTTGACCAAGGCTTTCATCGTCTGCGACATGGGAATCCATCATTTGGCCCGTGGGACGGGCGGGGAAACGACAATTATAGAACGCGGCCACCGCTGGCGGCTTTTGTGCGGACAGCTTGCCGGGTCTGCCCCGGCAATCTATGGTCGCAAGTTTATGCGATTGCTCGCGGGGAAGATGCCATGCGGTTGAAGACGATGCTGTGGTCCACGGCGGTAGCGATGTCATTGAGCCCGCTCGCGCAGGCGGACGAGGGGATGTGGATGCCGTCGCAGCTGCCGTCGATCGGCCGGCAGCTCAGCGGCGCCGGCTATCAGGGTATTCCCGCGGCACTCGCCGATCTGACCCGGCCGCCGCTCAGTGCCGTGGTCAAGGTTGGCGGTGCCACAGGTGCCTTTGTCAGCGACCAGGGGCTGGTATTGACCAACCATCACGTTGCTTTCGGGGTGATCCAGTACAACAGCAACGCGCAGCACAACTTGATCGAGGAAGGCTACGTTGCCGCCAACCGCAGCGAAGAGTTGCCGGCGAACCCCGACTTCCGCTTACGCGTCACGATCGGCTTTGACCCGGTGACCGACAAGGTGCTGGCAGGCGCCCGCGGCAAGACCGGGCGCGCCTATTACGATGCCGTGGACGCGGCGAGCAAGTCCCTGGTCGCCGAATGCGAGAGTGAACCCGGCATCCATTGCAGCATCGCCAACATGTTCTACGGTCGCGACTTCTATCTGGTGAAACAGCTGGAGTTGCGTGACGTGCGCTTGGTCTACGCGCCGCCGCGCTCGATCGGCAACTACGGTGACGAGGTGGACAACTTCATGTGGCCCCGCCACAGCGGCGATTTCACCGTGTTGCGTGCCTACGTGGGACCCGACGGCAAGCCGGCGGACTTTGCGAAGGACAATCGGCCGTACACCCCGCCAGCGCATCTGCAAATCGCCCGCGAGGGCGTCAATGAAGGTGATTACGTGATGCTGGCCGGCTATCCGGGCACTACCTATCGTCATCGCACGGCGGCCGAGTTCGCCAACCAGGTGCACTGGCGCCTGCCGGCGACGGTGGCGGTGATGAAGCAGTTGCAGGATGTGATCGAGCAGGCCGGTGCGGCGGATGCGCAGGCGCAGATCCATTACGCGTCGCAGCTGCAATCATTGAAAAACAGCATCAAGCGCTACAGCGGCGAGCTGGAAGGTTTGCAGCGCAGCGACGCAGTCAGCGTACGCCAGAAATATGAGGCGGCAATGCTGGCGTGGCTGGATCGACAAACCACGGCCCGGACCTTGCGCCCGCAGATCGACGCGGTGATGAACCTGATCGCCGCCGACAGCGCCACGCGTGAGCGTGACCTGCTGTTCGGTTTGATCCAGTCGCGGACCCAGTTGATGAACTCGGCGTTGCGTCTGCAGCGGTTGGCCCATGAGCGCTCCAAACCCGATGCTCAGCGCGAGAATGGCTATCAGCAGCGCGACGAGGCATTGATCGCCAGCACCTTGCGCCAGGTGCAGCGGCGCTACGATCCGGCGGTCGAGAAAAGCCTGCTGACCGCCTTGCTGATCCGTTACCAGCAATTGCCCACTGCGCAGCACGTGGCCGAGTTTGATGACGCCTTCGGCCGCACGCCGGCCGAATTGAACGCCACGCTGGACCGCGTCTACGCCAGCACGAAACTCGGCGACGAGGCACAGCGCCTGCGCTGGATGAATGCGGACGCAGCGGCGCTGACCAGCACGGACGACAGTCTGTTGCAGCTGGCTGCCAAGCTGCAGCCGGTGCTGTTGCGCATCGATGACGAGGGCAAGACGAGGCAGGGCGACCTGCTGCGGCTGCGTCCGGCCTACATGCAGGCGCTGATCGGCTACCGCGAGCAGCAGGGCCGGGCGGTCTATCCGGATGCGAACTCCACCTTGCGCGTGAGCTACGGCAAGGTCACGGCGCTGAAGGCGCGCGACGCGGTGGGCTACGAGCCGCTGACCAGCACGGCCGGCATCGTCGAGAAGAACACCGGCGTGGCGCCGTTCGATGCGCCCAAGCCCCTGCTCGATGCGATCGCCAAGGGTGACTACACCGGCTACCTGGATCCGAAGTCCGGCACCATGCCGGTGAACTTCCTCAGCAATCTGGATACCACCGGCGGCAATTCCGGCTCGCCGGTACTCAACGCCAGGGGCGAACTGGTGGGCCTCAATTTCGACAGCAACTGGGAAGCGGTCAGCGCCAGCTGGATGTTCGACCCGCGCTATAAGCGGGCAATCCATGTCGACATGCGCTACATGCGATGGTTAATGGACAAGGTCTATCCGGCACCCAGCTTGTTGAAAGAGCTGGGTTTTTCGAGGGACTGACCGGCGCAATCATGACTTGCGGCATATGCCGCTGTGCTTCACATCGGGCATAACTCGCAAGTTATTGCGTTTCATTTTGTCCGCCGTTCCCACGCCGGGCTTTCACCAGGAGATTGCTTTGCGTCGTCTATTGCTTGCTGCCGCCGTATGCGTCGGCCTCATCTCATCCGCCCATGCCGTCGAAGGCATGTGGCAGCCCGCCCAGTTGCCGACCATCGCCGCCACGTTGCAGCAGCACGGCTTGAAGCTGGACCCGAAGACGCTGACCGACCTCACCGCCTATCCGATGGGCGCGATCGTCAGCCTCGGTGGTTGCACCGCGTCGTTCGTCTCGCCCGAAGGCCTGGTGGTCAGCAATCATCACTGCGTCTACGGCGCACTGCAGCTGAATTCCACCCCGGAAAACAATCTGATCGAGAAGGGCTTCCTGGCCAAGACCATGGCGGACGAGCTGTCGGCCGGTCCGTCCCAGCGGATCTATGTCACCGAGGAAATCCGCGACGTCACCAAGGAGATCAACGCCAAGCTCAATGACACGATGAGCGGCGCGGATCGTTACAAGGCGATCGAGCTGGCGATCAAGGAGCAGGTCAAGGGCTGCGAGAGCGACGGCTATCGCTGTGACGTCTACAGCTTCCACGGTGGCTACAGCTATCAGTTGATCAAGCAGCTGGAAATCAAGGACGTGCGGCTGGTCTACGCGCCGCCGGATTCCATCGGCAAGTTTGGCGGCGACGTCGACAACTGGATGTGGCCGCGCCATACCGGCGACTTCGGTTACTACCGTGCTTACGTCTCCAGGGACGGCAAGTCCGCGGCGTTCTCGAAGGACAACGTGCCGTACCACCCCAAGCACGTGCTCAAGGTCAATCCGATGGGCGTGGAGCAGGGCGACTACGTGATGGTTGTCGGCTATCCGGGCCGCACCAACCGCTACCGCCTGGCCGAGGAGGCGCAGAGCGCGATCGACTGGACCTATCCGACCCAGATCAAGATCTACGAAGACACGCTGAACATCATCAACACTGCCGGCAAGGCCGATCCTGACGTGGCGGTGAAGTACGCCAGCATGGTCGCCGGTCTCAACAACTACCTGAAGAACTTCGGCGGCCAGCTCGAAGGTCTGCATCGCGCCGATGCGGTCGAAGTGAAGCGTGCGCAGGAAGCCCAGTTGGAGTCGTGGTTGAAGCAGCAGGGCGGGGCCGAGAATGCCGCGCTGTCCGCCGACATCACCAGGCTGCGTCAGCAGATTGCCGAAAACCAGGCCACTCGCGATCGTGATCTGGCGATCGGTCTGGTCACACGCGCTTCGCTGTTCAGCACGGCGGTACGCCTGACCCACCTGGCCAAGGAGCGCCCGAAAGCGGATCTCGAGCGTGATTCGGGTTATCAGGAGCGTGACTGGGTGCGCATCGAAGGTGGCCTGAAGCAGCTGGATCGACGCTTCGATCCGAAGGTCGACCAGCAGATGATGGTTTACGGTCTCACTCGCTACGTGGCTCTGCCGCAGGCGCAGCGCCTGCCGGCGCTGGACGCATGGCTCGGTGGTGCCAAGACGCAGGCACAGCTGACCGCCAAGGTCGCCGCGCTGTATGCCGGCAGCAAGCTGGGCAACGTCGATCAGCGCATGAAGTGGTTCGACGCCGACAGCAAGGCCATCGACGCCAGCAACGACAGCATGATCAAGCTGGCTCGTGCGGTGCAGCCTGAACTGAAGAAGATGGAAGATGTTGCCGATGCCCGCGACGGCGAAATGATCAAGCTGCGCCCGCGCTACATGCAGGCGATGATCGCCTGGAAGGATTCGCAGAAGCTGCCGGTCTACCCGGATGCCAACAGCTCACTGCGCGTCACCTTCGGCAACGTGCAGGGCGTGGCGCCGCGTGATGGCGTCAGCTATGCACCGTTCACCACCGCGCAGGGCATCGTCGAGAAGGACACCGGCGTGGAACCGTTCAATGCGCCGAAGGCCGAGATCGCCGCGATCAAGGCCAAGGCATTCGACGGTTATGCTTCGCCGAAGCTGGGCACGCTGCCGGTCAACTTCCTGGCCGACCTGGACATCACCGGCGGCAACTCCGGTTCACCGGCGATGGATGCGAATGGCCAACTGGTCGGTCTCGCGTTTGACGGCAACTGGGAGTCGGTCAGTGGCGACTGGTTGTTCAACCCCGAGTTGAACCGCTCGATCCAGGTTGATGTGCGCTACATGCTCTGGGTGATGCATCACCTTGATCACGCCGACAACCTGCTCAAGGAAATGGGCGTGCCGGCGAAGTAGGCGGCACGTTTGCGCAAGCGAAGGCCCGCGTCTTTGGCGCGGGCCTTGGCGTTTCCGCCGTTCAGAGGATGTGCTCCCGCAGTGAGCGATAGATCAGCGCAAACGCCACGCTGATCACGATGCACACGGCATACCAGAATTCCGCATGATCCTTGTGCCAGATCGGCAAATGCATGGCCTGTCTCTCCGCATGGTCTGAATGGGAGACGCAGCACGCCCCGTGCCAAACCGGTGGAACACGGCAGCTTTGTGCAGAATGAAGGGGTTGGAGGGCCGGCGTGCGGCAGCGGGGGATCGCACCTGTAGCAAGCGTGAAACACCCTCTGTATCAGTGGGGCTTGCCACTTACAATGGACCCATGTCCGTCGATCACCGCCCCCTCGCCATCTTCCTGATGGGCCCCACCGCCTCGGGCAAGACCGCGTTGGCTTGCGAGCTGAGCGAGCATTTCCCGCTCGAACTGGTCAGTGTGGATTCGGCGCTGGTCTACCGTGGCATGAATATCGGGACCGCCAAACCCGACCGGGCGACGCTTGCCCGGTATCCCCACGATCTGGTCGATATTCGCGACCCTTCGCAGCCTTACTCGGCAGCGGACTTTTGTGCCGACGCCCTGCCGGCAATGACCCGAATCACCGCGCAGGGGCGGATTCCCTTGCTGGTCGGTGGTACCGGTTTGTATTTTCGGGCGTTGCAGTCGGGCCTGTCGGATCTGCCTGCGGCCGATCCGGCGACGCGCGCGCGCCTGGCTGACGAAGCAGGGCGCTGCGGGTGGTCCGCGATGCACGCGCGACTGGCAGAGATCGATCCGGTGGCCGCCAACCGCATCGACAGCAGCGACATTCAGCGTTTGCAACGCGCTCTGGAGGTTTTCGAGCTGACCCGTCGGCCTCTGTCAGAGTTGCAGCGGGGCGGAACGGGAGCGCCGTTCCCTTGGCGGGTGCTCAAGCTGGCATTGCTTCCCTCCGAGCGGCAACGGCTGCATGAGCGCATTGCGCAGCGGTTCGACATCATGCTGGAGCAGGGCTTTCTCGACGAAGTGCGTTCGCTGCGCGCGCGCGGCGACCTCGATGCGGACCTGCCCGCGATCCGCGCCGTGGGCTACCGGCAGGCGTGGGAGCATCTCGAGGGGTTGACCAGCGCGGCCGAGTTTCGTGACCGCAGCATCTTTGCCACCCGCCAACTGGCCAAGCGCCAGATCACCTGGCTGCGCAGCGACCACGGGGCCCGTGTGCTCGAGCCCGATCAGCCTGGGATGGCGGACCGGGCGGCTGGTGCGCTGCGGTTGTTTCTCGATGCGCCGGGACGGGCATCGCGGCCACGGTGACCGATTACCGCGCAGGATGCAAAAATCTTCTTTCATCAAGCATTTGAAAGCAGTTAACATCCAGTCATGTTGGGCCGGGGCGCCAGTGGCGTTTTTTCTCCGGCCCGTTCGCTGCATGGGGAGAAGAAGAAATGTCCAAGGGGCAATCGTTGCAGGATCCATTTTTGAATGCATTGAGGCGCGAGCGGGTGCCGGTGGCCATCTATCTGGTCAATGGCATCAAGCTGCAGGGGACGGTCGAGTCCTTCGATCAGTTTGTGGTGTTGCTGCGCAATCAGGTCAGCCAGATGGTCTACAAGCACGCCATTTCCACGGTGGTGCCGAGTCGCAATGTGCGCATTGGCAATGGTCATGACGGTCACGAGGGCCACGACCACCCCGCCGACGCAACCACGACAGCAGACGCCGACGCTTGATACATGGGCGGTCAGCCCGCATGAAACAGGTCTGCTCCCGAAGGATCATGCCTACTCGTGTTTGACCGTCAAAAGAAAGGTGACCGTGCCGTCCTCGTCCTCCCACATTCGCGTGGCGAGGGCGATTCGGTGCGCCGCGCGGAAGAGTTCGTCGAACTGGTGAAGTCCGCCGGAGCCGACGTGCTCGGTGTGGTCAATGCCCGCGTCGAGGACCCCAACCCGCGTTACTACATCGGTACCGGCAAGGCCAACGAGGTTGCCGAGGCGGCGCGTGCGCTGGAGGCCGACGTGGTGCTGGTCGACCATCTGCTTACCCCGGTGCAGGAACGCAACCTCGAAAAGCATCTGGGCGTGCGGGTGGTCGACCGCGCCGGGCTGATTCTCGACATTTTCGCCCAGCGTGCGCGTTCGCACGAGGGCAAGCTGGAAGTGGAGCTGGCCCAGCTCAAGCACCTGGCCACGCGCCTGGTGCGCGGCTGGACCCATCTGGACGCCCAGCGCGGCGGTGCGATCGGCAACCGCGGTCCGGGCGAAACCCAGCTGGAAACCGACCGCCGCCTGCTTGGCGAGCGGGTCAAGCAACTGACCAAGCGCCTGGAGAAAGTCCAGGTCCAGCGTGGCCAGCAGCGTCGTTCACGACTGCGCAATACGGTGCCCCGGGTTGCCCTGGTCGGATACACCAACGCCGGCAAATCGACCTTGTTCAATGCGCTGACCACGGGCGATGTCTACGCTGCCGACCAGCTGTTTGCCACGTTGGATCCCACCGTGCGCAAACTGGAGGATCTCAGTTGTGGTCCTGCGGTCATTGCCGACACCGTGGGCTTCATCCGCGAACTGCCGCATGACCTGGTCGCCGCGTTTCGCGCCACCCTGGCCGAGGCGCGCGACGCCGATCTCCTGTTGCATGTCAGTGATGCGGCCGACGAGGAGCGTGAGCGGCTGCATCGCGTGGTCGACAAGGTCCTCGAAGAGATCGAGGCCGGCGAGGTGCCGCAACTGCACGTGATGAACAAGATCGACCTGGCCGGCACCGAACCGCGGATCGAACGCGATGGCACCGGCAAACCCGTGCGCGTCTGGCTGTCGGCCGCCACCGGCGAGGGGCTGGATCTGTTGCGTCAGGCGCTGGGCGAGTTGCTGGGCGGCGAGCGGGTGCAGTCGCCGCTGCATCTTCCTTTGTCTGCCGGACGCCTGCACGCGCGGCTGAAGGCCGCCGGTGCGATCAGCGGCGAGACCATCGACGAACACGGCTGGCAGCTGACCATTGACGCGCCGCGCAGTGTCATCGCGCCGCTCAGCGGGGGTGATCCTGACGAGGCCAGACTTCTGCGGGAACTGCTGACTGTGGCGGAATGACACTGCGCGCGACGCGCGACAGCAGTCCTGCTCTGATAGAATGTCCGGTGTTTGTGCTGCCGTGAAAGATGGCTTGCGCGGCACCTTCGGCAGCCTCGGCTGAATCTCATGTGTAACCCGATGCAACGCGTATTCCGGCCGTGGTTGCCGGCCTCCGAACGTCCCCAAGGGAGACTGACTCGTGGCATGGAATGAACCCGGTAACAACGGGCAAAAAGATCCGTGGAACAGGAATCGCCAGGGCGGCAAGTCGCCTGTGGAAGATCTGCTGAACAAGGCCAGGAACCGCGTCGGCAAGATGGGCCAAGGTCCCGGCAGCCTCCTCACCGGCGTGCTGGTCTTGCTGGTCATCGGCTTGTTGTTCAGCAGCTACACGATCATCGGCGCCCGCCAGCAGGGCGTGGTGCTGCGCTTTGGCCAGTATTCGCGCACGCTGGCGCCGGGCTTCCATCTGAAGCTGCCGCAGCCGATCGAATCGGTCAACAAAGTCGAGGCAACCCGGATTCGCTCGGTCACCGACAAGGTGGCCATGCTGACCAAGGACGAGAACATCATCACGATCGATTTTACCGTGCAGTATCAGGTGGACGATTCGCGCAAGTACCTGTTCTCCCTGAATGACCCCGACGGCACCATTGGTGCCGCGGCCGAAGCTGCGGTGCGTTCGGTGATCGGTGGCAGCGACATGGACCAGATCCTCTCCGCTGCCGGCGCCAGTTTGGTTGCCCAGGCCCAGGCGGCGCTGCAGCAAACGCTGGACACCTATGATTCCGGTTTGCGCGTCACCGAAGTCAGTTTCCAGAATGTGGCACCTCCGAACGAAGTGAAGGACGCCTTCGACGACGTCAACAACGCTCGCGAAGACAAGCAGAGCATCGAGAACGGCGCCCTGGCCTACGCCAGCAAGGTGGTGCCGGTGGCCCGTGGTGAGGCTGCGCGCATTGCGGCCGAAGCCGCCGGCTACAAGGCCGAGCGCATTGCCCGCGCGCAGGGCGACACCGCGCGCTTCGATCTGCTGCTGACCCAGTACAAGGCAGCTCCTGAAGTCACCCGCAAGCGGTTGTGGCTGGAAACGATGGAACAGGTCATGGCAAAGAACCCGAAGGTGATCGACGGCTCCGGTGGCCGCAACATCATCAACCTGCCGGCGCTGCAGGGCGGCTCGACCCAGCCCTCGCCCGAGGCAGGTACGGTCGGTGCCGTGGTGGCGCCAGCCACAGGCGCTGCGAGCAGCAAGGGAGCGCAGCCATGATCAAGATCGGCTCCATTGTTCTCGCGATCCTGATTTTCCTGCTGGGCATCAACAGCATGTTCGTGGTCAGCGAAGGGCATAGCGCCTTGCTGCTGCAGTTCGGTCGCATCGTCCGCACGGATTACCAGCCAGGCCTGCATTTCAAGCTGCCGGTGATCCAGCAGGTGATGAATTTCGACAAGCGCATCCTGTCACTGGATGCGGCGCCGGAACGCTATTTCACCTCCGAGAAAAAGAGCGTCAACGTCGACTTCTACGTGAAGTGGCGCGTGGCCGACAATGCCGCCTATTACCGTGCCACCGGCGGCGACCAGCTGCAGGCGGCGCAGCGGCTGACCCCGATCGTCAAGGATGCGTTGCGCTTCGAGTTCAACGCACGCACCTTGCCCGACCTGATCTCCGGTGGCCGCAAGGACATCACCGAGCGGGTGCGCGCGCAGACCGACGCCTCCGCGCGCAAGAACCTCGGCATCGCCGTGGTCGACGTGCGGATCAAGCGCATCGATCTGCCCAATGAGGTCAGCGAGTCGGTCTACAAGCGCATGCGCGCCGAGCGCCTGCAACTGGCCAACGAGTTGCGCTTCACCGGCCAGGAGTCGGCCGAAACGATCCAGGCCGACGCCGATCGCCAGGGCCAGGTGCTGCGCGCCGATGCCCAGCGTGATGCCGCCAAGATCCGCGGCGAAGGCGACGCCCAGGCAGCCACCATCTATGCACAGGCGTACAGTCAGGATCCCGAGTTCTTCAGCTTCTACCGCAGTCTGGCGGCGTATCGGAATTCCTTCGAAGACGGCAAGGGCGTGATGATCCTGAAACCTGACGACGAGTTCCTGCGCTACTTCGAACAGTCCAGCCAGAAGCGCTGAGTCGAAGCCGATGCGCCAGCTGACCGCAGCGTTGTGCCTGATGCTGGTGATTGAAGGCCTGCTGCTGTTCGTGGCGCCCCGGGGCTGGCAGGCGATGGTGCGCGAAGCGTTGAAGCTGCCGCCGCGCACCTTGCGTCTGTTCGGTGCTGGCGCGATGGTGGCAGGACTGGTTCTTTTGCAAGTTTTCCATTGATACGCGGGCCCCATGGGGCCCTGCAAACCTGATCGAAACATCCCGGAGCAATGCAACATGGGCAAGTCAGTAGTCATTCTTGGAGCCCAGTGGGGCGACGAAGGCAAGGGCAAGATCGTCGACCTGCTGACCGAGCGCGTCAGCGCGGTGGCGCGTTTCCAGGGGGGCCACAATGCCGGTCATACCCTGGTGATCAAGGGCAAGAAGACCGTGCTGCATCTGATCCCCTCGGGCATCCTGCGCGACGACGCGCTGTGCCTGATCGGCAACGGCGTGGTGTTGTCGCCCGAAGCGCTGATCCAGGAAATCGCCGAGCTCGAGGCCAATGGCGTTGAAGTCCGCTCGCGCCTGAAGATCAGCCCCGCCACGCCGCTGATCATGCCGTACCACATTGCGGTGGATAAGGCGCGCGAAATCGCCGCCGGCGGCAAGGCCATCGGCACCACCGGCCGCGGCATCGGCCCGGCTTATGAAGACAAGGTCGCCCGTCGCTCGATCCGCGTGGCCGACCTGATGTACCCGCACGAACTGCCGGCGCTGCTGAAGACCGCCGTCGACTACCACAACTTCATCCTCACCCAGTGGCTGAAGGCCGAGCCGGTCGACTACGACACCGTGCTGAAGGACGCGCTGGCCTGGGGCGAATACATCCGCCCGCTGGTCGACGACGTCGCCACCATCCTGCACGACGTGCGCAAGGAAGGCGGCAACATCCTGTACGAGGGTGCACAGGGCGCACTGCTCGACATCGATCACGGCACCTATCCCTACGTCACCTCCAGCAACACCACGGTGGGCGGTGCCTTGGCCGGCACCGGCGTGGGCGCGCAGGACATCGACTACGTGCTGGGCATCTGCAAGGCGTATGCAACGCGCGTGGGCAGCGGCCCGTTCCCGACCGAGCTCAACGACGAGATGGGCGAGTTGCTGCGCAAGAAGGGCAACGAGTTCGGTGCCAGCACCGGCCGGCCGCGCCGGTGCGGCTGGATCGATCTGGTCGCGCTCAAGCGCGCCACCCAGATCAACGGCATCAACGGCCTGGCCATCACCAAGCTCGACGTGCTCGACGGCCTGCCCACCATCAAGGTCTGCATCGCCTACGAATACCGCGGCAAGCGCCGCGAACTGGCACCGCTGGATGCCGACGGCTGGGACGAGTGCAAGCCGGTCTACCTGGAATTCCCCGGCTGGGAAGAATCCACCGCCGGCATCCGCGACTGGAACAAGCTGCCGCCCGCCGCCCGCGCCTACCTGCGTGCCGTGGAAGAGCTGTCTGGCTGCAAACTGGCCCTCGTGGCCACCGGAGCCGACCGCGACGATACCATCAGCCTGGACGATCCGTTCGCCTGATCAACACATGTTTGTGATTGCAGGAAAGGCCCCGCTTCGCGGGGCTTTTCCATGTGGGGATATCGATCGCGCATCCCGACCCAGACGTACGGGTGCGGCGCGTCCAGAATCGACATGCATGACTTCCGGCCATGTCCGGGTGAATCGGCGCGCGTC
This sequence comes from Rhodanobacter sp. TND4EL1, assembly GCF_054061035.1. Taxonomy (NCBI): domain Bacteria; kingdom Pseudomonadati; phylum Pseudomonadota; class Gammaproteobacteria; order Lysobacterales; family Rhodanobacteraceae; genus Rhodanobacter; species Rhodanobacter sp. TND4EL1. The sequence continues at coordinate 511,720 of NZ_JBSSDT010000001.1, read as the reverse complement.
ACCATGGGCGGGTGAGGTGTCGAGGGTGCATTCTGTCGCCCGTTCGGTCCGATCCCCATGGCGTGCCTGTTGCGCGCCAGACCCACATGCAAATAAAGGAAGGTCATGCGTCGATATCTGGTTTCCGCAATTGCGCTGGCGCTCGCTGGCGCCTCCCTGACCGCACTGGCGACCGCGCCGGTAGTGATCAACACGACCGAGCTTGCCACCACCCAGCTTCCCCGCGGTGTAATGCCAAGTCACTACGAAGTGTCGATCACGCCGCACGCGGCAGCCATGAATTTCGATGGCAAAGTCACGGTGAGCCTGGATGTCGCGAAGCCGACCAAGAGCATCACGCTGAATGCAATCGACATGACCTTCTCGAAGGTCAGCCTGACGTCGCTGAAAAACCGCATGTCCTTTAGCGCACCCAAGGTATCGGTTGATGACAAGGCTCAAACCGCCACTTTCACGTTCGACCATGTCTTGCCACCGGGCCCGTATCAGCTGGCCATGACCTATGCGGGCAAGATCGGCACCCAGGCCAACGGTCTGTTCGCGATCGATTACGACACCGCGGCAGGCAAGAAACGTGCGCTGTACACGCAGTTCGAGAATTCCGACGCACGCCGCTTCATCCCGTCGTGGGACGAGCCTGCTTACAAGGCCACCTTCAACCTGACGGTGACCGTGCCCAGCGACGAGATGGCCGTGAGCAACATGCCGGCCGCGTCAAAGAAGGATCTGGGCAATGGCATGACGCAGGTGACGTTCCAGCCGTCGCCGAAGATGTCGACCTACCTGCTGTTCTTCGGGCTGGGTGAATTCGATCGTGCCACCACCATGTCCGACGGCACCGAGATCGGCGTGATCACGCAGAAGGGCAAGACCGGGCAGGCGAAGTTTGCGCTGGACTCGGCCAAGGCCATCCTGCATGAATACAACGACTATTTCGGCGTGCCGTATCCGCTGCCCAAGCTGGACAACATCGCCTCGCCAGGCAGCAGCCAGTTCTTCAGCGCGATGGAAAACTGGGGTGCGATCTACACCTTCGAATACTCCCTGCTGATGGACCCGGCCATTTCGACCGACTCCGACAAGCAGCGCATCTTCAGCACGGCGGCCCATGAAATGGCGCACCAGTGGTTTGGTGACCTGGTCACCATGCGCTGGTGGGACGACCTGTGGCTGAACGAGGGCTTCGCTTCGTGGATGGAGGCGCGTACCACTGACCGGCTGCATCCGGAATGGCACACGAATCTGGACGCCGTCGGTACCCGCGAGGGAGCGATGTCGCGCGACGCCGTGGCTACCACCCATCCGGTGGTACAGCACGTGGACACCGTCGAGCAGGCCAGCCAGGCCTTTGACACGATCACGTACTCCAAGGGCCAGGCAGTGATCAACATGCTTGAGGTCTACGTGGGATCGGACAAGTGGCGTGAGGGCGTGCGCAATTACATCAAGGCGCATGCTTACGGCAATACCGTGTCGGATGACCTGTGGAAAGCCGTGCAGTCCGCCGCCGGCAAGCCGGTCACCCAGATGGCGCATGACTTCACCCTCCAGCCGGGCATCCCGCTGATTCGCGTGGCATCGTCTGCGTGCAGCAACGGCCAGACCACGCTGACCCTGACCCAGGGTGAGTTCACCAAGGATCGCCCGAACAAGACGCCGCTGCGCTGGCACGTGCCGGTGATCGCCAAGAGCATCGGCAGCAGCGAGGAAGCGCGCACCGTGGTGGATGGCAAGGCCACGCTGGTGGTTCCCGGTTGCGGCCCGGTGCTGGTCAATGCCGGACAGAGCGGCTACTACCGCACGCTGTACACCCCAGCCGAGTTCGCCGCCATCAAGGGGGCATTCAACAAACTGGCTCCGATCGACCAATTGGGTCTGATGGGTGAAAGCTGGGCGTTGGGCATGGCCGGGTTGCAGCCTGCCTCGACCTATCTTGATCTGGCGCAGAAGACTTCGGCAGACGCGGATCCGCAGATATGGGCCGATATCGCCGGCACCTTCTCCGGACTGCATTTCTACTATCGCGGCGACCAGGCACGACAGGATCGCTTTGATGCGTTCGCCATCAAGGCGCTCAAGCCGGTATTCGCACGCGTAGGCTGGGAGGCGAAGGCGGGCGAGGGTGATCCGACCACGATCCTGCGTACCCAGTTGATCGGCGTGCTGGCCAATCTGGGCGATACCGACGTGATCAGGGAAGCGCAGCGTCGCGTGGCGGCGGCGGAAAAGGACCCGGGCGCGGTACCGACGGCCTTGCGCCGCACGATCTACAGCGTGGTGGCGCGGAACGCCGATGCCGCCACCTGGGACAAGCTGCATGCCATGGCCAAGGCCGAGACCTCGGCCCTGGTGAAGGACGGCCTGTATCGGCTGCTGGCGACGGCCAAGGACGATGCGCTGGCGAAGCGCGCGTTGGCGATGGCCATCACCGACGAACCGGGTGCCACCAACAGCGCGGGAATGATCCGCACGGTGGGCTACGAGCACCCGGAAATGGCATGGGATTTCGCCATGGCGCATCAGCCCGAGATCAACAAGCTGGTTGATTCCACTTCCAGCAGCCGTTATTACCCCGGCATTGGCGCCAGTTCGAATGATCCGGCGATGATCGGCAAGATCAAGGCCTATGCCGATGCGCATATCGCCAAGAGTTCGCGGCGCGCGGCGGACACGGTGATTGCCGACATCACCTACCGTCAGATGATACGGAAGGAGCGTTTGCCCGCGATCGACGCCTGGTTGGCGAAGAACGGCGGCTGAGTTCAGACGGTATGAGCACGAAGGCTTCCGCTCTCGAGCGGGAGCCTTCGTGCTGTCGGGGGCATGCCCGAGGAAAGATTGGCGCGGCCGCAGGCAGACGATGTATTTTCATGGCCGCGCGCTGGCCGAACAGATTCCGCCGCGGCAATCGGCGACAGGTCGCTTGCTGACAATCAGCTTGGGTTTGGCTACCACCTGCATTTTTCGAACCGGGCGATGCGCTGCGCTTGTTCATCGATGGGCAAGCGGCTTCAGCGGACCAGGCAAGCGGGCTGCCACGGCGTCATCGCCAGCCAAGCCACAAGTAGCGGGAAACTCCCACGTATCAAGGAGCCATGCCAATGAAATTCAGGACGCGCACGATCATTCTTTTCGCTGCGTGCGTCTTTGCGGCGCATTCGGCTTTCGCCGCGGTCCCGACCTATGCGGACGCGAAGGCATGGGCAGATCGTGACGAGGCTGCCGTATCGAAGGCCGAGTCGGCTGACTTGCTGAAAACGCAGCGCGCTGCCATCGACCGGATCGTTCCCCAGTGCGCCGGAACCGCCGCCCCGTCCGGCATGCCGCCATTTGTCGTCGTGGTGGAACTGGATGAGGTTGGCAACGTGGTGAAAACGTGGCGCGAGGGCGACTCCGATTTTGCGGCTTGTTTCGAGCGCAAGCTTGGCGGGCTGTCGCTGTTCGTACCGCCGCATGCACCGTTCTACACGTCGTTCGAAATGAGCATGGCACGCGGGCATTGATGCCTCGCGTCGGTATCTGCCATGGATGAGAAAACGCCCCGCATGCGGGGCGTTTTCTTTCGTTCGGCGCAAGCCGCTGGAGCGGCTTACGCCTCGACCTCATCCTTGTACGCGTCCACCGGGATGCACGCACACATGATGTTCTTGTCGCCATAAACGTTGTCGACGCGAGCGACCGGCGGCCAGTATTTCTGCAGCTTCAGGCTGGCCAGCGGGAAGGCGGCCAGTTCACGCGGATAGGCATGGGTCCATTCGCTGCCGCTGACCATGGTGGCGGTATGCGGGGCGTTCTTCAGCGGGTTGTCCTCGCGATCGAGCTTGCCTTCCTCGACCGCGCGGATCTCGTCGCGGATCTGGATCATCGCGTCGATGAAGCGATCCAGCTCGATCCGCGATTCGCTCTCGGTCGGCTCCACCATCAAGGTACCGGAGACCGGGAAGCTGAGCGTCGGTGCATGGAAGCCGAAGTCGATCAGCCGCTTGGCAACGTCCTCGGCACCGATGCCGGTGGCGTCCTTGAGCGGGCGCAGGTCGAGGATGCATTCATGCGCGACCAGGCCGTTGCGGCCGGTGTACAGGGTCGGGTAGTGCGGCGCCAGCCGCTTGGCCACGTAGTTGGCGTTGAGCAAGGCTACCTGGGTGGCTTTGCGCAGGCCCTGCGTTCCCATCAGGGTGATGTACATCCAGCTGATCGGCAGGATCGATGCGCTGCCGAAGGTGGCGGCACTGACCATCGCGCCGTTGCCCACGCCCTGTGTGCGTGCACCGTCATGGCCGAGCGCGCGCGGCAGGAACGGCGCCAGGTGCGAACGCACTGCGCACGGGCCCACGCCGGGGCCACCACCGCCGTGCGGGATGCAGAAGGTCTTGTGCAGGTTGAGGTGGGAAACGTCCGAGCCCCACTTGCCGGGCTTGGCCACGCCGACCAGCGCGTTCATGTTGGCGCCGTCGGTATACACCTGACCGCCGTGCTGGTGGACGATGTCGCAGATGGCGACCACGTCTTCCTCGAACACGCCGTGGGTGGACGGGTAGGTGAGCATGATCGCGGCGAGGTTGGCCGAATGCTTTTCGGCCTGCACGCGGATGTCTTCCAGGTCCACGTTGCCGTTGGCGTCGCACTTGGTGACGACCACCTTCATGCCGCACAGATTCGCCGAAGCCGGGTTGGTGCCGTGGGCGGATTCGGGGATCAGGCAGATGTCGCGATGGCCTTCGCTGCGCGACTGGTGCCAGGCGCGGATCGCCAGCAGGCCGGCGTACTCGCCCTGCGCGCCGGAGTTCGGCTGCAGGCTCACCGCGTCGTAACCGGTGATTTCCACCAGCTGCGCTTCCAGCCCGGCGATCAGTTCCTGGTAGCCCTGCGTCTGCGCGGCGGGGGCGAACGGATGGATGTTGCCGAACTCGGGCCAGGTCACCGGGATCATCTCGGCCGTGGCGTTGAGTTTCATGGTGCACGAACCCAGCGGGATCATCGTGCGATCCATCGCCAGGTCCTTGTCGGCCAGCGCGCGCAGGTAGCGCAGCAGCTCGTGCTCGCTGTGGTGGGTGTTGAACACCGGATGGGTGAGGAAGGCCGAGGTGCGCTGCAGCTCCGGCGGGATCAGCGACGGCGCGCTGGCGTCCAGCGCGTCGATGCTCGGCAACAGCGCCTCATCGCCGCCGAAGATGCGCCACAGCAGTTCGATGTCGGCGCGCGTGGTGGTTTCGTCAAGCGAGATGCACAGGTAGTCGTCCCACGCCTTGCGCAGGTTGGCGCCCAGCGCCACGGCGCGCGCCGCGATGGCGTCGGTGCGCTCGCCGGTCTTCAGGCTCAGCGTGTCGAATGCGGTTTCATGGTGGCTGGCGGTGAAGCCGAGCTGCTGCAGGCCGGCCTTGAGGATCGCGGTGAGCCGCGCCACGCGCGAGGCGATGCGGGTCAGGCCCTGCGGACCGTGGTAGACGGCGTACATCGAGGCCATCACGGCCAGCAGCACCTGGGCGGTGCAGATGTTGCTGGTGGCTTTCTCGCGGCGGATGTGCTGCTCGCGCGTCTGCAGGGTGAGGCGGTAGGCCTTGTTGCCCTCGGCGTCGATGGAGACGCCGATCAGGCGGCCCGGCATCGAGCGCTTGTAGGCATCGCGGCAGGCCATGAAGGCGGCGTGCGGGCCGCCGAAGCCGAACGGCACGCCGAAGCGCTGCGTATTGCCGATCACGATGTCCGCGCCCATCTCGCCCGGCGACTTGAGCAGGGTCAGCGCCAGCAGGTCGCTGGCGAAGATGGCCAGCGCGTTCCTGGCGTGGATCTTGGCGACTTCGTCGCTCCAGTCCATCAGCCAGCCACTGCTGGCCGGGTACTGGATCAGCGCCGCGAAATAGTCGTCCGCGGCGATCGCGGCGTCCCACTCCTCGGCGGAATTGGCCAGCTTGACCGTCAGGCCCAGCGGCTCGGCGCGCGTGCGCATGACCTCGATGGTCTGCGGGTGTGCGTCGCCGGACACCACGACCACGTTGCCCCTGGCCTTGGCCGAACGCTTGGCCAGGGTCATCGCCTCGGCGGCCGCGGTGGCTTCGTCCAGCAGCGAGGCGCTGGCGATTTCCATGCCGGTGAGGTCGGCGCACATGGTCTGGAAGTTGATCAGCGCTTCCATGCGACCCTGCGAGATTTCCGCCTGGTACGGCGTGTAGGCCGTGTACCAGGCCGGGTTCTCCAGGATGTTGCGCAGGATGACGTTCGGCGTGTGGGTGCCGTAATAGCCTTGGCCGATGAAGCTGCGGAACACCTGGTTCCTGTCCGCGATCGCGCGGATCCTGGCCAGCGCTTCCACTTCGGAGATCGCCGCTGGCAAGGCCAGCGGGGCGGCGGACTTGATCGAGCCGGGAACGATGGCATCGGTCATCGACTCCAGCGAGTCGTGGCCGATCACGCGGAGCATCTGGGCGATCTCGGCGTCGTCCGGACCAATGTGACGTTCGATGAACGCGTCGTGGTGTTCGAGGTCGCGCAGGGAGGTCGGGGTATTCATGACAAAGGCATCCGCAGACAACGTGCCGTGCCGCACGCGGGCGCCCCTCTGTCCTTTTGCCTGAGAGTTTGGAAGCGTGAGACTTGCGCTTCGTGCCCCTTCGGCGGCGGATTCAACCGCTCTCTCCAGAGTGTTCGCACATGATGGTATGGGAGCCTGAGCGATTACGGGCGTTGCGTCTTCGGCAGCGGCACGGGCCAGTTCACCAGCCGTCCGCTTCTCCCACCATGCGTTTACCGCGGCGATTATACAGGGGGAAGCGGGCTGCTGCCGCTCGCCGAAATCCGGTTCAGGGAAGCCATGCGGCAGCCCGCGCTATGCTCGGCGGTGATCCCCCAGCCACCCGGAGTCCGCATGCTTCAGATCGGCGAAATCGACCACGTGGTATTGCGCGTCATCGACAGTGCGGCGATGCAGCGCTTCTATTGTGATGTGCTGGGATGTCGCGAGGAGCGCCGCCAGGACGAGATCGGCCTGGCGCAACTGCGTGCCGGTCGTTCGCTGATCGACCTGGTCGCCATCGACAGCAAGCTGGGGCGCCATGGTGGTGCCGCACCGGGCGCCCAGGGACACAACATGGATCATCTGTGCCTGCGCGTGGAGAACTACGACGAGGTGGCGATCCTGGCTCACCTGAAAGCACACGGCGTGCGCATCGGCGAGCTGGGTTCGCGCTACGGCGCGCAAGGCGAGGGGCCGTCGATCTATCTCTACGACCCGCAGGGCAACATGGTCGAGCTGAAGGGGCCGGCAGTTGCGTGACAAAGCCGGCGAACAGTGTCCGTCCTGCGATGCTGCCGAGGGCGAATCAGTCGTGGCAAGTGGGTACTTGCCCGCCGCCCTTGCGGACTTTTCCGCGCAAACCCGGAAAAGACGAAGGCCCGCATAGCTGCGAGCCTTCCTGACTTTTATCAAACGCTGAAAAGACGAAAGCCGCCCTGGGGGCGGCCTTCGTTTACAATTGGTGCCCAGAAGAGGACTCGAACCTCCACGGAGTTGCCCCCGCTAGCACCTGAAGCTAGTGCGTCTACCAATTCCGCCACCTGGGCAGTGGTTTCACGTTGCAGCTGTTGCTGCTCCGTGAGCCGCGTAATGTAGGCATCTGCCGTTAGCTTGTCAACACTTTTTCACATCCTTTCATCGCGTCGTGGCATTCTCCACCGCGAACACACCCCAAGGTAATTTAGTGACCAGAAAAAAATCCCCTTCCGGCCCCGGCCAGAATGTCCCGTCGAACAACGACCAGACCAAACCGGCCAGCCGCAAGCCGCGCAGCGGCGCCACGGCCAAGCCACGCCACAAGGCTGCCGCAGGCGCCGTGCGTGATCCCCATGCCGACCGCGAGGCGCAGCGTTATGCGCGCCCGATCCCCAGCCGAGAGGCGATTCTCGCCCTGCTTGAAGAGCGCGGCGAACTGCTGACCGAAGCGCGCATCGCCGAAGCGCTTGGCATCCACGAGGAAACCGATCTCGAAGCCTTGGGCAAGCGCCTCGCGGCGATGGTGCGCGATGGCCAGATGTTGCTGGGCCGTCGCGGCGGTTATGCGCCGACGCAGAAGCTCGACCTGATCGCCGGCCGTGTGCTGGCCAACGCCGAAGGCTATGGCTTCCTGCGCCCGGACGAGGGTGGCGACGACCTCTATCTTTCACCCCAGCAGATGCGTGCGGTGATGCACGGTGATCGCGTGCTGGCCAGCGTGGTCGGCATCGATCGTCGCGGCCGCAAGCAGGGCGCGATCGCCGAAGTGCTGGAGCGACGTTCGCCGCGACTGGTCGGGCGCGTGGTGATCGATGACGGCGTCACTCTGGTGACGCCGGATGATCGCCGGCTCAACCATGACGTGATGATCAAGCCGGGCACCGAACAGGGTGCGACGTCGGGCCAGATCGTGGTGGTCGAGATCACCGCGCCGCCAACCGCCCAGCGCGGCCCGGTCGGCGAGATCCGCGCGGTGCTGGGCGAGCGGCTGCAGCCGTCGCTGGTGGTGGAGATGGCGATCGCCAGCCACGACCTGCCGCACGAGTGGCCGGCCGAGGTGCTGCGCGATGCGGCGCAGGTCGAAGCCGAGGTGACCGCCGCCGAACGCGAAGGTCGCACCGATATCCGCAAGCTGCCGCTGGTGACCATCGACGGCGCCGATGCGCGCGACTTCGATGACGCGGTATTTGCCGAGCCGAAGCGCGGTGGTGGCTGGCGCCTGATCGTGGCGATCGCCGACGTTTCGCATTACGTGCAGGTCGGCAACGCGCTGGACCGCGAAGCCTACGATCGCAGCACCTCCACCTACTTCCCCGGTTTCGTGGTGCCGATGCTGCCGGAGACGCTGTCCAACGGCATCTGTTCGCTGAACCCGAATGTCGAGCGGCTCTGCATGGTCTGCGACATGCTGGTCGATGCCGAAGGCAACGTGACCAAGTCGAAGTTCTACGACGCGGTGATGCTGTCGCATGCGCGCCTGACCTACGACAAGGTGTGGCAGGCGGTCGGCCTGCGCGAGAAGGATGCCCGCCACGAAGTGGCCGACGTGTTGCCCCAGCTGGAAAACCTGCATGCGCTGTACAAGGCGATGGCGGCCCAGCGCAAGCGTCGCGGCGCGATCGACTTCGAGACGCCGGAAGTGAAGTTCCGCCTCGACCAGACCGGCAGCGTGGAGTCGATGGGCGCCACCGAGCGCAACGATGCGCACAAGTTGATCGAGGAATGCATGATCGCTGCCAACGTGCAGGCGGCGCTGTTCCTGGAAAAGAAGAAGATCCCGGCGCTGTTCCGCGCGCATGAGCCGCCGCCGGCGGAGAAGTACGAAGACCTGCAGCAGTTCCTGCGCGAGTTCAAGCTCAGCATGCCGCCGGTGGATCGGGTCACGCCGGGCGATTTCGCCGAGGTGTTGCGCATGGTGCACGACCGCCCCGAGCGCGAGCTGATCCAGAACGTGTTGCTGCGCTCGCAGAGCATGGCGGCGTATCAGCCGGACAATCGCGGCCATTTCGGCTTGGCGCTTGAGGCCTACGCGCACTTCACCTCGCCGATCCGTCGTTATCCCGATCTGCTGGTGCATCGTGCGATCCGCTTTGCGCTGACCGGGCGCAAGCCGGCCGATTACACTTATACCCCCGCCGAAATGGCGGCGATGGCGATCCACTGCTCGCAGCGAGAGCGTCGTGCCGAGGAAGCCGAGCGCGATGTGGACGAGCGTTTCAAGTGCGCGTGGATGGAAAAGCACATCGGCAGCGAGTTCGATGGCGTGGTCACCGGCGTCACCTCGTTCGGACTGTTCGTGGAACTGGATGAGTCGAAGGTGTCCGGTCTGGTCCACATCAGCCAGCTCGCGAACGATTACTACCATTTCGATGCCACGCGAAAACTGCTGAAGGGCGAGCGCACTGGTGCGCAATTCCGCCTTGGTGACCACGTGCGCATCCAGGTGCTGCGCGCCAGCCTGGAGGATCGCAAGATCGATTTCCGGCTGGTCTCGCCGCGCACGCCGGTTACGCCGCCAACGGGCAGCCGCAAGGCGTACGACTATGCGGCCAGCGGCGAGCGCTATTCGTTGCCGAAGAAGGCAGCTGCCACGGCGAAAGCGCCGGGCATGTTCGGGCGCGCGGCCAAGGCGATCGGCCGTGCATTCGGTCGCAAGGATGCCGTGGTTGCCGCACCGGCACCCGCTCCACGCAAGGCGGCGGTGAGCGATAATCCGCCCTCGCGTGCGCCGGCAGGGGCACGCGGCGCGCAGCGTCCGGCCCGCAAGGCCGATGCGTCGTCCTCCCGTGGTCCGCGCAAGGAGGCTTCTTCCAAACGTGGTCAGGCTCCGGCCGAAGCGCCCGCACCGAAGAAGAGTCCGCGGCGCCGACCCAAACCGAAAGGCAAGTCATGAGTGAGAGCTGGATCGTCGGGATCAACCCGGTCGAAGGTGCATTGAGCAACGATGCCGAGCGCGTGCGCGAAGTGCTGATCGAGAACGGTCAGCGCAATCCTCGCGTGCAAGAGTTGGCCGAACTGGCGAAGAAGCTGAAAATCATCGTGCAGCATCGTCCTCGCGATGAGCTGGACAAGTTGGCCGGTGAGGCACGCCACCAAGGTGTGGTGGCGCGTTATGAAGCGGCACCAGCGGTGCACGAGAACGACCTGATTGGCTTGATCGAGCGTGATGGCTCCGACGCGCTGGTGCTGGTGCTTGATGGCGTCACCGATCCGCACAATCTCGGCGCCTGCCTGCGCAGTGCGGCGGCGGCCAACGTGACCGCGGTGATCGTGCCGAAGGATCGCGCGGTGGGGCTGACTCCGGTGGTGCGTCGTGCTTCGGCGGGCGGGGCTGATCGGGTACCGCTGATCACGGTGACCAACCTGGCCCGCACGCTGCGTGAACTGAAGGACGCCGGCGTGTGGATCACCGGCCTTGCGGGCGACACCGACACAACGGTCTACGGTGTCGACTTCAAGGGGCCGGTGGCCCTGGTGCTGGGCGGCGAAGGCGAGGGCATCCGTCGGCTCACTCGCGAGCTGTGTGATTTCGTGGCCAAGATTCCGATGCCAGGCACGATGGAAAGTCTCAATGTGTCGGTTGCCACCGGCGTGGTGTTGTTCGAGGCGTTGCGCCAGCGGAGTGCCAAGCGGTGAACCTGATGTGGCATGACTGGGCGGGTTTCATCGGTGTAGCGCTGGTCTTGCTGGCGTTCCTTCTGTTGCAGGCGCACAAGCTGCACGGCAACGGGCTGACTTATCAGCTGATCAACATCTTCGGTGCGCTCGGCGTGTTGTCGTCGCTGCTGTTCGGCAGCTTCAACCTGTCGGCGTTCGTGATGGAAGTAGCCTGGGCCGCGATCGGCATTTTCGGTGTGCTGCGCAGTTGGCACCTGCGCCGCGAAAAGCGGCATCTCGACCCGTAGGAGCCCGCTCGCGGGCGATGCTGCAGCTCTGATGCCCGCCGAGAGCCAGGCGCATCGCCCGCGAGCGGGCTCCTGCGGCGCCTGAGTGTGACGGATCGGGTCAATCGCCCAATTTGGTGGTTTCGGGACTTGAAGTGAGGTCGCCCTTGCTGCGCTGCTTGTCGAGCGGTTCGCCGGTGACCTGGTACCAGATGTTCTCGGCGATGTTGGTGGCGTGGTCGCCGATGCGCTCGATGTTCTTGGCCATGAACAGCAGATGGGTGCACGGGGTGATGTTGCGCGGGTCTTCCATCATGTAGGTGAGCAATTGGCGGAAGTAGCCGGTGTACGCCTCGTCCAGCACCACGTCGTTCTTCCATACCTGATAGGCAAGCTCGGCATCGCGGTCGCGGTAGGCGGCCAGGACTTCGCGGACTCCCTCGGCGGCCAGCCGGGCCAGATGGTTCAGGCCGCCCACCGGCGCCACCGGCGCCACCATCGACAGCGGGATCGAGCGCTTCGCCACGTTGGCGGCGTAGTCGCCGATGCGTTCGATGTCGGAGGCGATGCGCAACGCGGCATACACATTGCGCAGATCGCCGGCCATCGGCGCACGCAGCGCCAGCAGGCGAACCACATCGTGGCCGATTTCCTGCTCCAGCTGGTCGATCGCGTCGTCGTTGTCGACCACGCGCTGCGCCGCGCGTTCGTCGCGGCGCTCGAGCACGTCGATGGCGGCTTCCAGCTGGGTCACTGACAGCTCGCCCATGCGCACGATCTCGCCGGTGAGCCGGGTCAGTTCGCCGTCGTAACTCTTGATGATGTGGTCGGTGCTGGTGTTCATGGGGTAGTCCTGTGTGATCAGCCGAAGCGTCCGGTGATGTAGTCCTCGGTCTGCTTCTTGCCCGGTTTGGTGAAGATCTTCTCGGTCTGGTCGAATTCGATCAGCTCGCCCAGGTACATGAAAGCGGTCCGGTCGGAGACACGCGCGGCCTGCTGCATGTTGTGGGTGACGATGACGATGGTGAACTGGCTTTTCAGCTCTTCCACCAACTGCTCGATGCGGCCGGTGGCGATCGGGTCCAGTGCCGAGGTGGGTTCGTCCAGCAGCAGCACCTCGGGTTTCAGCGCGATCGCGCGGGCGATGCACAGGCGCTGCTGCTGGCCGCCGGAGAGGCCGAGCGCGTTGTGCTTGAGCTTGTCCTTGACCTCGTCCCACAGTGCGGCATTGCGCAGGGCCTGCTCGACCCGTCCTTCCATGTCCTTGCGCGACAACTTTTCGTGATGGCGGATGCCGTAGGCGACATTCTCGAAGATCGTCATCGGGAACGGCACCGGCTTCTGGAACACCATGCCGACCTTGCTGCGCAGGCGATTCATCGAATAGCGCGGGTCGAGGATGTTGTCGCCGTCCAGCCGGATCTCGCCCTTGGCCTCCAGCTTCGGATAGATCGCGTAGATGCGGTTGAAGATGCGCAGCAGGGTGGATTTGCCACAGCCGGACGGGCCGATGATCGCGGTGACCTTCTTCTCCGGAATGTCCATGTTGATGCCTTTCAGCGCATGGAAGCCGTTGTAGTAGAAGTGCAGGTCGCGCACGGTGAGCTTGGGCGCGGCCATCGCCGACGGCGCCGGCTGCATGGCGAGGGCGGAATCAATCATGGGACACCTTGGTGCGGGAAAGGATCAGGCGCGAGGCCAGGCTCAGCAGCAGCACGAACATGGTGATCACGAACGCGCCGGCCCAGGCCAGGGCGTGCATCGCGTCGCCGGGATCGTTGGCGTACTGGTAGATGATCTGCGGCAGGCTGGACATCTTGTCCAGCGGGTTCAGCGCCATGTAGTTGTTGCCGAACGCGGTGAACAGCAGCGGCGCGGTTTCGCCGCTGATGCGTGCCAGCGCCAGCAGCACGCCGGTGATGATGCCCGAGCGGGCGGCACGGATCAGGATCTGCAGGGTGAGCTTCCACTGCGGCACGCCCAGCGACAGCGCGGCCTCGCGCAGGGTGGATGGGACCAGTCGCAGCATTTCGTCGGTGGTGCGCACGATCACCGGTAGCGCGATCAGCGCCAGCGCCACGCCGCCGGCAAAGCCGGAGAACGTGGTGGAGCCGTGGGTGAGGGCGGTGCTGGGCAGCACGATGATGGTGTAGACGAACAGGCCCATCACGATCGATGGCGCCGACAGCAGGATGTCGTTGAGAAAGCGGATCGACTCGCCCAGCTTGGTGCGGTTCGCGTACTCGGCCAGCCAGGTGCCGGCCAGCACGCCGATCGGCGTGGCGATGCCGATGCCGATGAAGTTGATGATCAGGCTGCCGACCATCGAGTTCAGCAGGCCGCCGTCCTCTCCGTAGGCGGTGATTTTGGTGAACAGTTTCAGGTCCAGCGCGCTGATGCCTTGGCGCAGGGTTTCCCACAGGATCCACGCCAGGAACGCCAGGCCGACCAGGGTAGCGACCAGGCTGAGCACCATCGCCAGCGCGTTGGTGATCCGGCGGCGCAGGTACAGGACGTTCATCAGCGACCCTCCCGGCGGGCCAGTCGCCGCAGCATCAGTCGCGCGATCAACAGCACGATGAAGGTGACCACGAACAGCAGGAAGGCCAGCGCCATCAGCGACGACTTCTGCAGGCCGGCGGCTTCGCTGAACTGGTTGGCGATGGTCGAGGCAATCGAGGTGCCCGGATCAAGCAGCGAGGCCGACAGATGCATCGAGTTGCCGAGCACAAAGGTCACCGCCATGGTTTCGCCCAGCGCACGGCCCAGGCCGAGGAAGACACCGCCGATCACCGCCGATCGCGTATACGGCAACACGATGTCCCACGACACTTCCCATGTGCTGGAACCCAGCGCATAGGCCGACTCCTTCAAGCGCGTCGGCACGGTCTGGAACACCTCGCGCATCACCGAGGAAATGAACGGGATGATCATGATCGCCAGCACGATGCCGGCCACCAGGATGCTGGCGCCGAACGGGTAATCGCTGCCGAACAGTTTGCCCACGAACGGCACGTGTTCGGCCACCCACGACAGCTTGCCGTCGTCGGGTTTGTTGCCGAGGTGGTTGGTCAGCCACGGCTTGATGTGTTCGGCAAAGAACGGCGCGAAGATGAAAAGTCCCCACATGCCGTAGATGATCGAGGGAATGCCGGCCAGCAGTTCGATCGCCGAGGCCACCGGCGTACGCAGCCAGTTCGGCGCAACCTCGGAAAGATAAACGGCGATGCCGAAGCTGATCGGCACGGCGATCAGCAACGCGATGAACGAGGTGGCGAGGGTGCCGTAGACCGGTACCAGCGCGCCGTAGACGTCGTTGCCCGGGTCCCACTCCGAGCTGATCAGAAAGTGCCAGCCAAACGTGCTGAATGCCTCGCGACCGCCCCACAGCGTGGCACCGGCGGCACCGAGCAGGGCCGCCAGCACGATCAAGGCGCAGCCCTTCAGCAGCCAGCGGAACAGCCGCTCATGACGGGCGTCACGGCGGCTGCGCTGTTCCAGCAGGTCAGGTGTGGCGTCGGGATTGATGGCGGTGGTGGCCACAAATTTTCCTGATGGCGGAGTCATTCAGTGGAGGCAGGAGACCGCTGGCGGGCGATGCTTTTGCGTGGCAAGGGCATCGCCCGCGAGCGGGCTCCTGCGCGGGCTGACAGAGCTCAGTGCTTGAACTCGGCGGCCCAGTAGGCTTCGATCTGGCTGACCAGGCTGCTCGGCAGCGGCACGTAATCGAGCTCGCTGGCGGCCTGCTGACCGTGTTCCAGGGCGGTCTTGAAGAAGTCGAAGGCGACCTTGCTGTTGCCGGCGTTCTTCGGCGACTTGTACATGATCACCCAGGTGGTGGCGGTGATCGGCCAGGCCTTGGCGCCGGGCGCGTTGGTCATGATCAGGTTGAAGTCCTTGGCGCTGGCCCAGTCGGCGGTGGAGGCCGCTGCGGCGAAGCTTTCGGCGGTCGGCGCGATGACGTTGCCGGCGGCGTTCTTCAGGTCGACCCAGCTGATCTTGTTCTTCACCGCGTAGGCGTATTCGACGTAGCCGATCGAGCCCTTGATCTGGCGCACGTACTGCGACACGCCTTCATTGCCCTTGCCGCCCACACCGGTCGGCCATTCCACCGCGGTACCGAACTTCACCTTGCCGGCCCATTCCTGGCTGACCTTGGACAGGTAGTTGGTGAAGTTGAACGAGGTGCCCGAGCCGTCCGAGCGATGCACCACGGTGATCTTGCCGGCCGGCAGCGTCAGCCCGGCGTTCAGCGCGGCGATCTTCGGGTCATTCCAGTTGTTGATCTTGCCCAGGAAGATGTCCGCCAGGGTGGCGCCGTCCAGCTTGATCTGGCCGGCCTGCACGCCGGCGATGTTGACCACCGGCACGATGCCGCCGACCACGACCGGGAACTGGCCCAGGCCATACTTCTGAAGGTCTTCGGCCTTCATCGGTGCGTCGGAGGCACCGAAGTCGATGGTGCCTTCCTTGATCTGCGCAATGCCGGCGCCGGAGCCGACCGACTGGTAATTGAGGCGGTTGCCGGTCTTTTCGGCATAGGCGGCCGACCATTTGGACATGACCGGATAGACGAAGCTGGAACCGGCACCGGTGATGTCGGTGGCGTGTGCGCCAACGCCGAACGTCGATGCCACGGCGAGCGCAGCAACGGCGGCGAGGCGGGCAGGGGATTTGCGGATGGTCAACACGGTAGCTCCTTTCGAGTGAGGTCGGATGTGACCCCGCCATTTCAGGTCTTTCGTGTTGCCATTGGATGATATGAATGTTTCATTCGCATGACACGCTGTCATATGGGCGCGTGGCGAGGCTGGCACCCGCTCCACTGATCCCGGTCACGCGCCGCGACTGGCAGGGTCCATCCGGTGAATCAGGCCGCGCTGAGGCCGCTGTGCGTCTGCTCCAGCAGTTCCAGCTGGCGCCAGCGATTGACCACGCTGCAGAAGAGTTGCGCCGTGCGTTCGGCGTCATACACCGCCGAATGGGCCTCGCGGCCGTCGAATTCGAGCCCGGCGGCCAGGACCGCCTTGCTCAGCACGGTCTGGCCATAGGCGAGGCCGCCGAAGCTGACCGTGTCGAAGCAACTGAAGGGATGGAACGGATTGCGCTTGTGTCCGGTGCGCCGCACCGCCTGATTCAGAAACCCCAGGTCAAACGCGGCGTTGTGACCGACCAGGATGGCGCGTTGGCAACCGGCGTCGCGGAGCGCATCGCGCACCACCTGAAAAACGTGATCCAGCGCCTGTCGCTCGCCCAGCGCACCGCGCAGGGGATTGGTCGGGTCGATGCCGGTGATTTCCAGCGAGCGGGGATCCAGATTCGCCCCGGGAAACGGTTCCACATGAGTGGAGACGTGTGGCTGCAAGTGCAGGAACCCGCCTTCGTCCATGGTCAGTGGTATCGCGGCAATTTCGAGCAAGGCATCGTGTTCGGCATCAAAGCCACCGGTTTCCACGTCGACCACCACCGGCAGGAAACCGCGGAACCGCTCAGCCATGCGTGGCGAATTACTGTTGCTTGGGATGTCCATCGGTAAAGCATATCAGCCGTCCCGCACCGCGTGAGGCACTGCGCACCCGGCGCGGGCACGGCACTGTCTTCAATCTGTCACGAAAGCGGCATCCCACCGTAAAGATGGCTCGGCAGACTTTTGCCTCATCGCTGGCGCGGCATCGGTCGACAGGGCGATCGACAAACCTTCTATCCAATTGCGGAGAACTTCATGCGTTCCAAACTGATTGCGGTGGCGATTGCCGCCGGCCTTGGGCTGACCAGCCTGTCTGCCGCTGCCGCACCGGCACAGAGCCGGACCAATACGGTCAGCAGCAGCGATGTCGAGTTGTTGAAGGCCCAGTTGGCCGCACTCCAAGCCAAGGTGACTGAGCTGGAGCAGCGCACCGACGCGCAATCCGACATCAACGTGAGTACCGGCCAGGCGGTGGAGAAAGCCACCAACGTGACGGCGGCCAGCGACAAGAAGTTTGCGGCACTGGAAAAAGCGATCAACAACACCACGCTGTCGGGCAAGATGTATTTCGACTTCACCAGCATCGACCAGAAAAACAGCGATACCGGCAAGACCAACGCCTCCGGCGTGGGTCTTGACGTGAAGCGCTTCTATCTCGGTGTCGACCACAAGTTCAACGACATCTGGTCGGCGAATCTGACCACCGATTTCAACTACGTCAGCAGCGATGGCGAGACCAACCTGTACGTCAAGAAGGCCTATGTGCAAGGCAAGTTCGACCAGGCCGCCGTGTTCCGCGTCGGTTCGGCCGACATGCCGTGGATCCCGTTCGCCGAGAAATACTACGGTTTCCGTTATGTCGAGCCCACGATGACCGACCGCATGAAATTCGGCAATTCGGCCGATTGGGGCCTGCATCTCGGTGGCGACATCGGCGCCAGCAAGTCGCTCAACTATGCGGTGTCGGTGGTCAACGGCAACGGCTACAAGAACCCGGGACGCAGCAAGGGCGTCGACGTTGAAGGTCGGGTGGGCTTCGTGCCGTTCGACAACATGATCGTGGCGATTGGCGGCTATACCGGCCACCGCGGCCAGGAAACCGAGAATACCGGCGCGCAAAACACCGCCCAGCGCGGCAACCTCATGGTGGCTTATGCCAGCGATGCGTTCCGCCTTGGTGGCGAGTATTTCACCGCGAAGAACTGGAACAACGTGTTGACCACGGCGACGGACAAGGCCGATGGCTACTCCGTATGGGGCAGCGTGGCGATCGCCGACGGCATCAACCTGTTTGCCCGTTACGACAACGCCAAGCTCAGCAAGAGCCTGGACAACGCAAACAAGGACATTTACTACAATGCCGGCGTCGAGTTCCAGGTCACCAAGGGCTTCAAGCTGGCTGGCGTGTGGAAGCACGAAAAGGCGGATCGTTCGGTAGGTACCCCGGTGCCAGCTCACGTGCAGAACGTGAAGACCAACGAGATTGGCGTGTTCGGCGAAGTGGCGTTCTGAAAACTGTCACATGGCCGCGGCATACTGCGGCCTTGGAGACGGTGACAAGCCATCAGGTTATCGCAAGGGAGTTCCACCCAGGGAAGGAAAACGGCGGGCTCTTGCCCGCCGTTTGCTTGTCTGCCACTCGGGGATCAGCGGCGGTCGAGCGTGGCCCCCGTCAGCAGGCCGCGGGCCAGCATGCTGCACTGGCGGCGGTACAGCAGCAGTTGCCACTGGCGACCGCCAAGCTGCCGCCACAGTACGGCCGAACGCACTGCTGCCAGCAGGTTGGTGCGCACCTTCTCGACCACGCTGGATATCTGCAGTTGCTGGGGATTGCCGCTGACCATCACCCGTGGTTTGAGGATGGAAAGCGTTGACGCATACAACTCGGCCAGCCGGCCGTGCACCTGGCTGGAGTCCTGACCGAAATGCTCGACTTGCCGTTGGGCGGCGAGAATGCCCTGCTGCAATTTGTCCAGCAGATCGGGCCGCGCAGCCAGACTGCGCTCGAGACGCATCACGGTAACCGTCATCCGGGTCACGGCCATGTCTCGGCCGGTTTCATCGAGCTGGGCGATCAACGTGCGCAGGCCCAACCGCACGTTCGAAGTGTCGCCGTAGACGCCCACCACGGAAGGCGCGTCGATGCGGAACACGCTGGCCACGCTGGCTTCCATCGCGCCTTCGTCGCAACGTCCGTCATTGGCCAGTTGCTGGGCCAGGGCGCAGGCCTGGAAGAGGCCGGCGAGGGCGAGCACGCGCTCTTCGGTCATGGAGAAAGTTTCAAGCACGGGGTGGAGATTCTCTTGCGGGGAACGGGGAAGAAGCAGTGAAGGCAGGCAGCAGGCCGCCGTAAGCGGCGTCGGTGGCAGCGATCACTGCGCCGCCGAGGCAGACTTCGCCATCGTATAGGACGACCGACTGTCCGGGGGTGACGGCGCGCTGGGCGTCGTCGAAGCTTATCTCAAGCCCGCTGTCGGTCACGCTGACCGAGCAGGCCTGGTCGGTCTGACGGTAACGGGTGCGTGCGGTACAGCGGAAATGGGCCGAGGGCGCCGCGCCATCGACCCAGGTTGGCGTTTCCGAGTGCAGCCGGCGCGAGTGCAGCCAGCGGTTCTCGCCGCCCTGAGCCACATAAAGCACGTTTGCCGCCACGTCCTTGCCGACCACGTACCACGGCTCGCTGGCGGCACCGTGGCGGCCACCGATGCCGAGCCCGTTGCGCTGGCCCAGGGTGTAATACATCACCCCCTCGTGTTCGCCGATCCGCTCGCCGTCCGGGCTGCGCATCTCGCCACGACGGGCGGGGATGTATTGCGACAGGAAGCCGCGGAAGTCGCGCTCGCCGATGAAACAGATGCCGGTCGAGTCCTTCTTGGCGTGGGTGGGCAGGTTGGCCTCCCGCGCCAGTTCGCGTACTCGCGGCTTCTGCAGCTCGCCCAGCGGGAACAACGTGGCGGCCAGTTGCCGCTGACCCAGCGCATGCAGGAAGTAGCTCTGGTCCTTGGCCGTGTCGACCGCGCGCAGCAGCCGGTAACGGCCGTCCACGCAGTCGACGCGGGCGTAATGTCCGGTGGCGATCTTCTCGGCACCCAAGGCGTGGGCTTCGTCGAGGAAGGTCTTGAACTTGATCTCCCGATTGCAGAGCACGTCGGGATTCGGCGTGCGCCCTGCGCGGTACTCGGCAAGAAAGTGCTCGAACACGCCGTCCCAGTACTCGCTGGCGAAATTGCGTGCATGGAACGGAATGCCCAGGCGCCCGCAGACGGCCACGGCGTCCTTGCGGTCGGCATCGCTGGTGCACGGGCCGGAGCGCTCGTCCTCTTCCCAGTTCTGCATGAACAGGCCTTCGACCTGATGGCCGGCCTGCTGCAGCAACAGTGCGGCCACCGACGAATCGACGCCGCCGGAAATGCCGAGCATCACCTTCATGGTGTTTCGCCGCCAGGCAGGTAGCTCAAGGCGTCCAGCGGCAGGCGCTGACCACCCAGCCACAGGTCGATGCTTTGCAGGATCATCGGGCTGCGCAGGCGATCGCCCAGCGCGGCAATCTCCGTCCGGCTCAACCACAGCGCGCGGCGGATGTCGCTGTCCAGCGGGCGATCGGGGGCGTGACTGACCGCGCGCGCGGCAAAGCTGAAACGAACCACCGCGTCACCGTGTTCGGTGCTGCGCCACTGGTGCACGCCTATCAGGTGCTGCAGTTCGACCGTCCAGCCGGTTTCTTCCAGGGTCTCGCGACGGGCGGCCTCCCACAGGCTTTCGCCGTCGTCAAGGTGGCCAGCTGGCTGGTTGTAGACCAGTCGGCCGGCGACTTCCTCCTCCACCATCAGGTAGCGGTCGTCGGCGGCAACCACGCACGCCACGGTGACGTGCGGGCGCCATACTTCGGTGCGGGAAGACAAATCGGCCATGGACTTGAGCAAGGTGGGCTGGAAAAGTGGCCATTGTGCCATCACCTCTGCTGACTGACCGTTGCGGAGGAGCTGCATCCACCGCGGCGTATACTTCGTACCTGAGAAAAGACCCTGACAAACATGGCCCACGAACCCGAACATGAGCACGACAGCGGCCGCGGCCTGGCGCTGGAAACCGCCAAGCCCGAGGTGGCAAGGCCTCCATTGTTCCAGGTGCTGCTGCTGAACGACGATTTCACCCCGATGGATTTCGTTGTCGAGGTATTGCGCAGCTTTTTCAACCTTGACCAGGAACAGGCCGTGCAGGTGATGCTGCACGTTCACACCCGCGGGCGCGGCGTCTGCGGCGTGTTCACCCGCGAGGTGGCGGAAACCAAGGTCACTCACGTCAACGAATATTCACGCTCCCATCAGCACCCGTTGTTGTGCACTATGGAAAAGCTCTGAGCGACCCCATTTCGTGCTCATCGCGGCGTTGAAGGCCGCTCCCATTGCAAAGCGGAGACGATCCGAATGTTCAGCAAGGATCTGGAAGTCACCATCGGCCATTGCTACAAGCAGGCCCGCGAACAACGCCATGAGTTCATGACGGTCGAGCACCTGTTGCTTGCCCTGACCGAGAACCAGTCGGCCCTGGGCGCCTTGCGCGCCTGCGGTGTTGATCTGCCGCGGCTGTCCGCCGACCTGGAGCGAATCATCGGCGAGACGGTACCGGTCTTGCCCGCGGGCGACGAGCGCGACACGCAACCCACGCTGGGCTTCCAGCGCGTGCTGCAGCGCGCCGTCTATCACGTGCAATCCTCGGGCAGGAAGGAAGTCACCGGTGCCAACGTGCTGGTGGCGATCTTCGGCGAGAAGGACTCGCACGCGGTGTATTTCATGCACCAGCAGGAGATCACCCGGCTCGACGTGGTCAATTACATTTCGCACGGCATCGCCAAGATCGGCGACGAGCCGGCCGCTGGCGTGGCTGGCGGCGAGCGCGAAGGCGAGGAGGGCGGCGAGCCGAAGGGCAATCCGCTGCACGAGTTTGCCAGCAATCTCAACGAGCTGGCGCTGGAAGGCAAGATCGATCCCCTGATCGGTCGCGCCGACGAGATCGAGCGCACCATCCAGGTGTTGTGCCGCCGCCGCAAGAACAATCCGCTGTACGTGGGTGAAGCCGGCGTGGGCAAAACCGCTCTGGCCGAGGGTCTGGCCAAGCGCATCGTCGACGGCGAAGTGCCCGAGGTGCTGGAAGACGCCACCATCTGGTCGCTCGACCTCGGCGCGCTGGTTGCCGGCACCAAATATCGCGGTGATTTCGAAAAGCGCCTTAAAGGGGTGATTGCCCAGCTGAAGAAGCAGCCCGGCGCGATCCTGTTCATCGACGAGATCCACACCATCATCGGTGCCGGTTCGGCCTCGGGCGGCACCATGGATGCCAGCAACCTGATCAAGCCGATGCTGGCGTCGGGCGAGCTGCGCTGCATTGGTTCGACCACGTTCCAGGAATACCGCGGCGTGTTCGAGAAGGACCGCGCGCTGGCCCGCCGCTTCCAGAAGATCGACGTGGTCGAGCCCACTGTGGCAGACAGCATCGAGATTCTGAAGGGGCTGCGCTCGCGTTTCGAGGAGCATCACCACGTTGCCTATACCAATGAGGCGTTGAAGGCGGCGGTGGACCTGTCGGTCAAGCACATTCCCGACCGGCTGCTGCCGGACAAGGCGATCGACGTGATCGACGAGGCTGGTGCGCGGCAACGCCTGCTGCCGGAAGATCAGCGCACAGGCACGGTCGACGTTTCCGAGGTCGAGTACATCATCGCCAAGATGGCGAGGATTCCGGCCAAGCAGGTTTCCGCGTCCGACCGCGATGTGCTGCGCAACCTGGAGCGCAATCTGAAGATGGTCGTGTTCGGTCAGGACCCGGCGATCGAAGCACTGGCCGCATCGATCAAGATGGCCCGTTCGGGCTTGGCCGATCCGTCCAAGCCGATCGGCTGTTTCCTGCTGGCCGGTCCCACCGGCGTGGGCAAGACCGAGGTCACCAAGCAGCTGGCGATGCAGCTCGGCATCGAGATGATCCGTTTCGACATGTCCGAGTACATGGAAGGTCATTCGGTATCGCGGCTGGTCGGTGCGCCTCCGGGCTATGTCGGCTTCGATCAAGGCGGCTTGCTGACCGAAGCGGTAACGAAGCATCCGCACGCCGTGCTGCTGCTGGACGAGATCGAGAAGGCGCACCCGGATGTGTTCAACATCCTGCTGCAGGTGATGGACCGCGGTGTGCTGACCGACACCAACGGTCGCGAGGCGAACTTCAAGAACGTGGTGGTGGTGATGACCACCAACGCAGGTGCGTCGATCGCTGCACGGCGCAGCATGGGCTTCGTCGAGCAGAAGCACGAGTCGGATGCGATGGAGGTGATCCGCCGCATCTTCACGCCGGAGTTCCGCAACCGGCTGGACGCGATCATCCAGTTCGGCGCGCTCGATTTCGAGCACATCCTGCGCGTGGTCGACAAGTTCCTGATCGAGCTGGAGAGCCAGCTGAGCGAGAAGCGGGTAAGCCTGGACGTGGACGCCGATGCACGGCGCTGGCTGGCCGAGCACGGGTTTGATCCGCAGATGGGCGCACGCCCGATGGCGCGGGTGATCCAGGAAAAGGTGAAGCGTGCGCTGGCCGACGAGCTGCTGTTCGGCAGTCTGGCCGAGGGTGGCGTGGTGCGCCTGAGCGTGGCCGACGGCGAGCTGAAGGTCGACTGCAAGGCAGCCCAACCACTACCGGCCGTAGTCGAGTAGGGCGCAAGCGCGAAGAGCGGGCAAAGCAAAGGCGGCGCATTGCGCCGCCTTTGTCATGTAGGGCACTTCACCACTTGCCGCTGCCTGTCGACAGCAGCGCGACCGCCTACTTCATGCGGTAGGTGATGCGGCCCTTGCTCAGGTCGTACGGGGTCATTTCGATCTTGACCTTGTCGCCCGTGAGAATGCGGATGTAGTGCTTGCGCATGCGACCGGAGATGTGGGCGATGATGACGTGCCCATTCTCAAGTTGTACGCGAAACATGGTGTTCGGCAAGGTCTCTTGGACCGTGCCTTCCATTTCGATGACGTCGTCTTTGGCCATGTGTTCCGGGGTTCACGCGCAGCCGTCATGGCCGCGTAAGCCGACGATTATGCCACGAATGGGCGTTTGGTTAAAGAATCATCAATCCGTGGGCAAAACGCCCTGGATCAGCTGAAATGCTCGTCCAGCTTGCGCCGGATCTCCTGCTCCACCATGCCCTTGAGCGGGGCCAGCATCATGCCGAGTTCCGCCTTGACCTCGATGGCGTCGCTGCCGACCGCGATCGAACCGCTGACGCCCGGGCGTGAAAACAGCAGGGTGTCGTCCTGCCAGCGTCCGTCGATGCCGAACTTTTCGTGCATGCGCGCGGCAACCTGCTCGACCACCGAGCGGGCGTCGGTGATGGAAAGCTGGTGCGGGCGGCGGATATCAATCTTGGGCATGGCGGATTCCGGAAAATGTGGCGAGATGCCTTGACAGGCCATCTTAACGGCATGGGGCCCCATGTTAGAGTTTCGCCGTCCATTGACCGGTTCATCCATGCGTATCGAATTTCCCAATGCGGCCCGTGAGGATTTCCACTGGGCGCAGGCACTCTTGCGGATTGGCAGCGCCGCAGAAAACGACCTCGTGCTGGCCTCCGGCCAGGCGGCGCCCGAACATCTGCGCATCCACCAGGATCGCCGTGGCTGGGTGCTGCAGGTGATGCCTTCGGCCGGTCGCATCCATGTCAATGCGCGACCGGTACGCGAGCAGGCATTGCTGCGTGCGGGCGACGTGGTCAGCGTCGGTGATTGCCGCATGTTGCTGCGTGCCGACGTGGATCCGAATGAGCGTGCAGCCCTGCAAGTGCCAGGGCAGGGCCGTTGCGCGGTGGCCTTGCGCGCCGTCGCCGGTCCGCTGTCGGGACGGGTCCGCTGCGTGGGGGATGGGCTTGAACTGGGCGGTTCGGGGGACTTTCCGCTCGAGTTGCCGCAGGGTGATGTGGTTGTTCTGCGGGTTTTCTGGGATGACGGCCAGTTGTGGCTTGAAACGGTCCAGCCCAGTGAGCGTCATCCGCTGCGGGTCAACGGTATTTCGGTCCACCGGGTGGCGCTGCAGCCTGGCGACCAGATCGGCATTGCCATGCACCGTTTTCTGATCGATGGGCCGGGCATGGAACCCGAGCCGGAGATCGTGATGGCCGAGCCATCCGCCCAGCCCCTGCCGGAACAATCAGCCGGTCCCAGCGGCGAGGTCTGGTGGTTGATCGTGACTGCCGCGGTGCTGGCACTGGGCATTGCGCTGGCCTTGTTGATCCGGTTCTGAGAGCGGTCCTGAGGCGTCCCGGCGGCAGTTGACTGCGCCATGCTGCGCCGCGGCATAATGCGGGGGACACCTCACCACGGGATGCAGGCGCACGTGAACAGAGTCTGGAACTTCAGTGCCGGTCCGGCGGCCTTGCCGACGGCGGTCCTTGAACGCGCACAACGCGAACTGCTCGACTGGGAGGGCAGTGGCGCGTCCGTGATGGAACAGTCCCATCGCGGCAAGCGTTTTGTCGCGATGGCTGCCCAGGCTGAAGCCGATCTGCGCCAGTTGATGCAGGTTCCGGCGGATTACGCGGTGCTGTTTCTGCAAGGCGGAGCCACCCAGCATTTCGCGCAGATTCCGATGAATCTGGCCGCTCCCGGCGAAAGTGCGGATTACATCATCAGCGGGCACTGGAGTGCCAAGGCGGCAAGCGAGGCCGCTCCATACGTGCGGGCCAACGTGGCAGCCAGCAGCGCGGCGGATGATTATCTGAGCCTGCCGTCTCGCGACAACTGGCAGCTCGATCCGCAGGCTGCCTATGTGCATTACACACCGAACGAAACCATTCACGGTGTCGAGTTTCATGAAGTACCCGAGGTGGGTGCGGTACCGCTGGTGGCGGATCTGTCCTCCAACATTCTGTCCGAGCCGCTCGACGTCAGTCGCTTCGGGCTGATCTATGCCGGCGCACAGAAAAACATCGGTCCTTCCGGCCTGGTAGTGATGATCATCCGACGTGACCTGCTGCAACGTGCGGGCCGACCGATGGCGCGGATCTTCCGTTACGCCGAACAGGCCGCTGCCGATTCCATGCTCAACACCCCGAACACCTGGGGCTGGTATCTGGCCGGGCTCACCTTCCAGTGGCTGCTTGAACACGGTGGGGTCAGCGCGATGGGCGAGCTCAACCGCGCCAAGTCGAATCTGCTATACGGCACCATCGACGAGTCCGATGGCTACTACCGTAACCGGGTTGCTCCGCCGGCCCGCTCGCGCATGAATGTTCGCTTTGACCTGCACGATCCGGCGCTGGATGCCGCGTTTCTGCATGAATCGGAGGCGGCTGGTTTGCTTGCCCTGAAAGGTCACAAGGCCATCGGTGGCATGCGGGCGTCGTTGTACAACGCGGTACCGCTCGCGGCGGTGGAAGCGCTGGTTGATTTCATGAGGGATTTCGCCCGACGGCATGGTTGATCGAGCGAAAGCGGCATTTTTCAGGCAGGATGCAACTTCAGCATTTGGACGTCCATCGTCCGGACGTCCATTCATTCAGGCATTCACCGCATGACCGATCCGAGCACGACCGACCCGAAAACGCCGTTGACCGAGATGCGCGAGCGCATTGACAGCATTGACCGGCAGATCCAGCAGCTCATTTCCGAGCGTGCCAACCATGCGCGCACGGTGGCGAAGGTGAAGGGTGAAGGGCTTTCCGCGATCGATTACTACCGTCCCGAACGAGAAGCTCATGTATTGCGGATGGTGGTCGATCGGAACAATGGCCCGTTGTCCGACACCGAGGTGGTGCGACTGTTCCGGGAAATCATGTCCTCCTGCCTCGCGCAAGAAGATCCCCTGAAGATCGGTTTCCTCGGGCCTGAAGGCACCTTCAGCGAGCAGGCGGTGCGCAAGCACTTCGGCCACGCCGCTTACGGTCTGCCGCTGGGCAGCATCGAGGAAGTGTTCCAGGAAGTCGCCGCCGGTCACGCGGATTTTGGGGTGGTTCCGGTGGAAAACTCGGGTCAGGGCATGATCCAGGTGACGCTGGACATGTTCCTCACCTCCGAGGCCACCATCTGCGGCGAAGTCGAGTTGCGCGTGCACCAGTGCCTTCATTCGCTCAGCGGGAAACTGGAAGACGTGCGCCGCATCTACGCCCACGCGCAATCGTTGCAGCAGTGCAAGACCTGGCTGCGTATCAACCTGCCCGGGGTCGAGTGCATCGCGGTGTCGAGCAACGCCGAGGCGGCGCGACTGGCGCTGCATGCCGACGACGTGGCGGCGATCGCCGGCGAAACCGCCGGCAAGGTCTATCGCCTGAAGGCGGTGGCCACGGGCATCGAGGATCGCGCCGACAACACCACCCGATTCCTGGTCATCGGCCGCTCGCTGTTCCCGCCCTCGGGCAACGATCGCACCTCGCTGCTGATCACGGTCAACGACAAGCCGGGTGCGTTGTATGACGTGCTCAGTCCGTTCGCGAAACACGGCGTCAGCCTGAACCGGATCGAGTCCCGGCCCGCGCATACCGGCAAGTGGCAGTACGCGTTTTTCATCGACGTTTCCGGGCATATCGATGAAAGTCCGCTGCAGGCGGCGGTGCAGGACATCAGCGCTTCGGCCGCAACTGTTCGTGTGCTCGGTTCCTACCCGGTGGCGTTGCCTTGAGCGGCCGACTGGACTGGAGCAGCCAAGCGGGCAAGGCGTTGCATGGCGAGGTAGCCGTGCCGGGTGACAAGTCCGTATCGCATCGGGCGTTGATGCTGGCGTCGATCGCCGAAGGCCGTTCGTGCATCCGCGGCTTCCTCGAAGGCGAGGACACGCGCGCTACGGCGGCCGTACTGTCGCAGCTTGGCGTGCGCATCGACACCCCCGCTCCGGGCGAGCGGGTAGTCCATGGCGTGGGTTTGCGCGGCCTGCACGGCACCGCGCAACCGCTGGACTGCGGCAACGCCGGCACCGGCATGCGCCTGTTGGCCGGGCTGTTGGCCGGCCAGGCGTTCGACAGTCGGCTGGTCGGTGATGCCTCGCTGTCGAAGCGGCCGATGCGTCGGGTCACCGATCCGCTGGCCGCCATGGGTGCTCGCATCGATACGCACGATGGATTGCCGCCGCTACTGGTGCATGGCGGGCAGCCACTGCAGGGGATCAGCTACGAACTTCCGGTAGCCAGCGCCCAGGTGAAGTCCGCGTTGCTGCTGGCTGGCCTGTATGCCGCTGGCCAGACCGAGATCATCGAGCCGCACCCGACCCGTGACTACACCGAGCGCATGCTCGCGGCATTCGGCTGGCCGATCACCTTTGCGCCGGGCAGCGCCCGACTGGAAGGTGGTCACGTGCTGCGTGCCACCGACGTCGAGGTGCCGGCGGACTTTTCCTCGGCGGCGTTCTTCCTGGTGGCTGCCAGCATCGTGCCGGGTTCCGAACTTCGGCTGCCGGGGGTGGGACTCAATCCGCGTCGCACCGGTTTGCTGCAGGCACTGCGATTGATGGGCGCGGACATCACAATCGAGCGCGAGCGTGAAGCCGGCGGCGAGCCGGTCGGTGATCTGCGGGTGCGTCATGCGCCACTGCATGGCGTGGAACTGCCGGAGTCGATCGGACCGGACATGATCGACGAGTTTCCCGTGCTGTTCATTGCCGCGGCGGTGGCCACCGGCAGAACGGTCATTCGGGGTGCGGCCGAATTGCGAGTGAAGGAATCCGACCGCATCGCGACCATGGCGGCCGGTTTGCGTGCGCTGGGCGTGCGCATCGAGGAGACCCCCGACGGCGCGATCATCCAGGGTGGACGGCTCGGCGGGGGCATGGTTGAAAGTCACCTGGACCATCGCATCGCGATGAGCTTTGCGGTGGCCGGACTGGTCGCCGACGCGCCGGTGCGGATCAATGACTGCAGCCATGTCGCCACGTCGTTCCCGGACTTTCGGGGATTGGCCAACGGTTGTGGTTTCAATTTGCGTGATGTCGGCTGAGTCGACGCTGCTGCGTGTATCGTGGCGGCAACGTTCGCCCCGCGCCTGAAGGCACCACCCATGTCCCACGCCGTACCGCCGTTCATCGTCGCCATTCCCGCCCGCTACGGCTCGACCCGACTGCCGGGCAAGCCCTTGCGCCAGATCGCTGGTGTGCCGATGGTGATTCGGGTGGCGCAGCGCGCATTGCAGGCAGGCGCCGCCCAGGTCGTGGTGGCGGTGGATGACCAGCGCATTGCCGATATCCTGGCAGGGCAGTCGGGTATTGACGTGTGCATGACCCGGGCGGATCACGCCTCGGGCAGCGACCGCCTGGCCGAGTGCGCGCAGCACTATGGCTGGAGCGACGACAGCATCGTGGTGAATTTGCAGGGCGACGAACCGTTTGCCCCGGCCGCCGGCATTCGCGCGGTGGCGCAGGCGCTGGCGGGCGATGATGCACCCATGGCCACCCTGGCCACGCCGGTCATCGACGCTGAAGAGTTGTTCGATCCGAATGTGGTGAAGCTGGTCCGCGCGGCGAACGGGCGCGCCCTCTATTTCAGTCGCGCACCCATGCCGTGGGCGCGTGATGCCTTCGCCAGCGATCGCCACACGCTGCCTTCGGGCTTGCCGTTTCTTCGTCATATCGGCATTTATGCCTATCGCGCCGGCTTCCTCGATCGCTACACGCGATTGCCGCGTACACCGCTGGAGCAGACCGAGTCGCTGGAGCAGCTACGCGTGCTCGAACACGGCCATGCCATCGCGGTACGGCTGACTCCCGAGCCGTTCCCGCCCGGCATTGATACCGAGGCCGACGTGGAACGCGCCGAGCAGTGGTTGCGCACGCAGCACTGAGCCACCATATCGGGTGGGCCGCCAACTAGAATCGTCCCATGCAACCCGCGCAACCGCCCCCTTTCGACGGCAAGGCCTTCGTCCGCACGCTGACCTCCGCGCCCGGCGTCTATCGCCACATCGACGCAGCCGGCGAGCTGCTTTACGTGGGCAAAGCCGGCAACCTGAAGAAGCGCGTCAGCAGCTACTTCCTGAAGCCTCGGATGGAACCGCGCATCGCCGCGATGGTGGCGCAGATCGCCCGCGTCGAGATCACCGTGACGCGCACCGAGGGCGAAGCGCTGCTGCTGGAATCGCAGCTGATCAAGTCGTTGAAACCGCGCTACAACATTCTTCTGCGCGACGACAAAAGCTACCCGTACATCTACCTTTCGACCGGCGAAGACTACCCCCGGCTGGCATTCCATCGCGGCGCGAAGAATTTGCCCGGCCGCTATTTCGGTCCGTATCCCAGCACCTACGCCGTCCGCGAAAGCCTCAGCCTGATGCAGAAGCTGTTCAAGGTGCGCCAGTGCGAGGACAGCTATTTCCGCAATCGCACGCGGCCATGCCTGCAGCACCAGATCGGGCGTTGCAGTGCGCCGTGCGTGGGTCTGATCAGCGTCGACGACTACCGTCGCGACGTGCGCCATGCAGAGATGTTCCTTGAAGGTCGCAGCAATGCGGTGATCGATGAACTGGCCGAGGCGATGGAGCAGGCCAGCAAGGCGCTGCAGTTCGAACGCGCCGCGAAATTGCGCGATCAGGTCGCAGCGCTGCGTCAGTTGCAGGCACAGCACCACGTGCAGGGCGCCAGCGCCGACATGGACGTGATCGCGTGCCGCATCGAGGCAGGCATGGCCTGTGTCAGCGTGCTGTTCTTCCGCAACGGCATCAGCCTGGGAACGCGTGAATTCTTTCCGCGGCTGCCGCTGGATGCCGAGCCCGCCGATGTGTTGGCACAGTTCATTGCGCAGTACTACCTCGACCGTCCGGTGCCGCGGGAATTGATCCTCGGCGAAACCCTGGCTGATCGCGAGATCCTGGCTGAACTGCTGAGCCAGCACGCCGGTCGCGCGGTGGAACTCAAGTTCAGTGTCAGGGGCGATCGAGCGCAGTTTCTGCAAATGGCCGAGCGCAACGCACAGGCCTCGCTGACCGCACGGCTGGCCAGTCGACAGACCCTGGGTGCGCGTTTCGACGATCTGCAGAAGCTGCTTGAGCTGGACGCCCCACCGCGTCGCCTCGAGTGCTTCGATATCAGTCACACGATGGGCGAACTGACCGTGGCTTCGTGCGTAGTGTTTGGTCCGGAAGGTCCGGAGAAATCCCATTACCGCCGCTTCAACATCAGCGGCATCACGCCCGGCGACGACTACGCGGCGATGCATCAGGCACTGACCCGTCGCTTCCGCAAGGTGGCTGAAGGCGAGGGTGCGCGTCCCGACGTGCTGTTGATCGATGGCGGCAGCGGACAGGTGGCGCAGGCGCTCGACGTCTTGCGAGAACTCGGCGTGACCGGCATTCAGGTCGTCGGCGTGGCAAAAGGCCCGGGCCGACGTGCTGGCGAGGAAACCCTCGTGCTCGCCGACTCGGGACGCGAGTTGCATCCGGGTTCCTCATCACCCGCATTGCATCTGGTCGCTGCCGTGCGCGATGAAGCCCATCGCTTTGCCATCAGCGGCCATCGCAAGCGTCGCGAGAAGGCGCGTGAGCGCAGCGTGCTGGAGGACGTGCCCGGCGTCGGCGCTCGCCGGCGCTCGGCGTTGCTGAAGGCCTTTGGTGGCATGCAGGGTATCGAGGGTGCCGGCGTCGAGGAACTCATGCAGGTGAAGGGCATCGATCGCGGCCTGGCCGAACGCATCTATGCCAGCCTGCATGGCTGAACGTCAGTAAACATCCTTGTTCGACAGTAACCGCGGTCGTGCGAAACTGCAGCAAACCATTGGGACGAATCATGCGCATCAACCTGCCAACCTGGCTGACCCTGTTCCGAGTGGGATTGCTGCCGGTGATGATAGTGGTCTTCTATCTTCCCTTTCCCGGCCACAACATCACCGCGGCAATCGTGTTCGTGCTGGCCGCCGTGACCGACTGGCTCGACGGCTATCTGGCCCGCCGAATGAACCTGACTTCGGCGTTCGGCGCATTTCTCGACCCGGTGGCCGACAAGTTGATGGTGGCGGTGACCCTGTTCCTGCTGGTCGAGTCACATCGGGGTGGTTGGCCGGGCATTCTGATGGCCGTGACTGCGGCGATCATCGTCGGGCGCGAAATCAGCGTTTCGGCGCTGCGTGAATGGATGGCGCAAATCGGCATGCGTGCCACCGTGAAGGTGGCCTTCATCGGCAAGCTGAAAACCGTGATGCAGATGGTCGCGTTGGTGGTGCTGATCGTGCAGCACGAGAAGGCGGCCGAAGCCCTGCGGCTTTACCATATCGGCGAAGGCTTGCTGGTGATCGCAGGCGTGCTGACGATCTGGTCCGGCATGACTTATCTGCGCGCTGCATGGCCGCTTCTCAGCGGCGAACAGTCGCAGCCAGCGTCGAACGCGGACAACGATGTCTGAGCATCTTGCACCGTTCGTGTCGATTCGGGCTTGACGATCCGCATTCACGTATTAGAATGCGCGGCTCCAGTGCGGGAATAGCTCAGTTGGTAGAGCACGACCTTGCCAAGGTCGGGGTCGCGAGTTCGAGTCTCGTTTCCCGCTCCAGTTAACGATGAGGCCTCGATTTGTCGGGGCTTCGTCGTATCGGAAGCAGGTGGAAATTTCCTCGCGAATTTGGCATCGAGGCTATTCACAACCACCATGGTTCTGGTATGATTCACGGCTCAGATGCGGGAATAGCTCAGTTGGTAGAGCACGACCTTGCCAAGGTCGGGGTCGCGAGTTCGAGTCTCGTTTCCCGCTCCAGTTTCAATGCAGAACCTCGGCTTTCCGGGGTTTTGTTTTTTGGGAACAAGCTGCGATCATCATGATCGCGTTTAACGAAGCAATGGCCTGGTGGCAGAGTGGTCATGCAGCGGACTGCAAATCCGCGTACGCCGGTTCGATTCCGACCTAGGCCTCCATTGCCCGTTTGGCTGTCATGCAGCCCTGAAACCCGCCGCTGGCGGGTTTTTTGTTGGTACTCCGTGGGATGGTGAGGGGCGCGCGCGAAGACGACGCCAAACGCTGCGGCGGCCTGCTCAGACATCCACCGTTGTGACATCTGTGATGCTGGCCGTGCTTCTTTGCCGTGCCCAGCGCTGGAAGTCGTTTGCCGCCAGCGGCCTGCAGATGAGGTATCCCTGCATGAGGTCGCAGCCCAGCTCCCGCAATGCGTTTTCCTGTTCGGCGGTTTCCACGCCTTCGGCAATCGTGGTCATGCCCAGGCGGCGTCCCACGTCGATCACGAAGCCGGCCAGAGGATCCGCGATGTCGGGCTGCAGCGCGCCGATGAAGGAACGGTCGATCTTCAACTCGTCCAGCGGCAGTTGCTGCAGATAGGACAGCGACGAATAGCCGGTGCCGAAATCGTCGAGCGCCAGGCGGAAGCCGATTCCGGATAATTGCTGCAAGGTGTGGAGCGCCGCGGCGAAGTCGCCGAGCAGTGCGCTTTCGGTCAATTCGAGGGTAAGCACGGAGGGCTCGATGCCTGCGTCAGCGACCTGCGCGGCGATGTTCGAAGCGAATTGCGGATGCGCGATTTGCCAGGGGCTTATGTTGATCGAGATACGCCCGCCAAAATCCATGCCCATTTCACGCCACTCGCGGATGTGTTCGCAAGTCCGGCTGACCACCCAGGCACCGATGGCGTGGACAAGTCCTGTTTCCTCGGCAATCGGAATGAAGGTGGCCGGCGAAACGTGTCCCAGGGTAGCGTGATTCCAGCGCAGCAAGGCTTCGGCACCGACCAGCTTTCCATGCATGTCCACCTGCGGCTGGAAATGCAGTGAGAACGCCTGCTGCTCCACGGCGGTACGCAGGCCGCGTTCCAGCTCCAGGCGCGCGTCGGCATCGCGCTGCATGTGCGGAAGAAACAGCCGCGCTGCATTGCGGCCGGCAGACTTGGCGCGGTACAGCGCAATGTCGGCACAGCGCACCACGTCGGCCGCACCTTGGCCATGTTCGGGGAACAGCGCCACGCCAATACTGGCACCCACGCCAACAATGCGATGATCAATCGCCAGCGGCGCGGCAAGTCGTTGCAGAATGCCGTCAGCAATGCCCATGGCGCGCGCGGCCGCCTGTTCGTGGCTGAGGTCGGCGGCACCCAGCAGCACGACGAATTCGTCGCCACCGAGCCGGGCCACGGTCGAAGCCGCAGGTGCCAAGGTAAGCAGGCTGTCGGCGATGCTTTCCAGCACCCGATCGCCGACATGGTGTCCCAGTGAATCGTTGATGGTCTTGAAGTTGTCGAGGTCGATCATCAGCGCCGCGCCGTGCTGGCCCGAGTGCATCGCTTCGGCGATCAAATCGGCGAGGGTGGACAATGCCTGCAGTCGATTGGGCAAGCCGGTCAGTGCATCGTGGTAGGCGGCGTGGCGCAGATCGAGTTCGGTCTCGCGCCGGCTATTCGCCTCCGCGTGCAACTGTGCCGCAGTGCGTTCCAGTTGCAGGTTGTGCCCGTGCATCTGGCCCGCAAGCGAAAGACCCATCAACAGGACGAACGAAAGAAACGCGAACGCGTCGAGCGAGGGGTAGGGCTTGCCCATCGCGTTGACCACGATGGCGCCCCACAACAACGCCACCAGCTGGATCAGCAGGCACGCGCCCAGCATCAGGCCTTTCAGGCGTTGGCCATCGCGGTACTGTCGTGCGGCGCTGTAGAGGGCCCAGGCGAAAACCGCATAACTTGCCCAGCGGAACAGCGTTCCGCCCAATGATCGCGCGCCCTCCACGGTGAACAGCGATTCTCCCCACGGCAATATCAGCGGGGGCCCCTCGCGCAGCGCCGTGTCGAACGCGGTATGCGGCTCGGCAAGATTGAACCCGAGCATGATCAGCGCAGTGACGCCGGCGGCAGCAAGCACATGACGATGGGCCGGTCGGCCGGTGTAGCAGCCAACGAAGACCATCAGAGCAGGCAGCGCAAGAATGGCCGAGCTCGTTACCATGCGTAGCCCCTGGATCGCTGGCTCCAGCGAACTCGCGGCATTCATCACTGCGTTGCCGAGCGCCAGCGTGGCCAGGCAAGCAGCCAGAAACGCGAAGGCGAGATGGGTGAAGTCCCGACGCTGGCGTACGCCTATCACCAGAAACTGCACGGCGGCGCCGTAGGCGAGCGCAGCAATAACCAGCAGGGCGGCCGTGAAATAGCCAAAGCCGGGATGATTTGCCGCTTCCATTGAGTCCCCAATCCGCCTCGAGCCAGCGGATACATGGCTTCTAGGTTACGTCATGGCGCCTGCAAAGTGACCATGAAGAGCGGCTGCTGGCAATTTTTGCCGCAAAAATCGATGATTTCGTGCGTTACCCGTTGGCGGAACCTTCAAATTCCCCTACATTCAGCGTGCCGTGAGGCATTCAAACCATCCATCACATCTAGACGAGGGGAAATCCATGGCAAAGGCACAGAAAGCGGTGGCCAAGACCAAGCCGGCACCGAAGGCAAAAGCTGCACCGGCCGCGGCGAAGCCGATCAAGGAAGCACTCAACAAAACCAGTCTGGTCGCACACATCGTGGACGCCAGTGGCGTCGTCGCCAAGGACGTCCGTGCCGTACTCGCAGCGCTGGAAGGCGCGGTTGCGGGTTCGGTGCACAAGAAGGGCGCGGGCTCGTTCCAGCTGCCTGGCTTGCTGAAGATCACCTCGGTCAGCGTGCCGGCCAAGCCGAAGCGCAAGGGCATCAATCCCTTCACCAAGGAAGAGCAGTGGTTTGCAGCCAAGCCGGCGTCGGTCAAGATCAAGATCCGCCCGTTGAAGAAGCTGAAGGATGCGGCGGCCTGATAGCCCCCGGATACCCAGCGTCAGTCATGAAGGTGCGACGGCTTGTCCGTCGCACTTTTGTTTGTGCGGCCGTCAAGTCTGCAAACATGCGTTGGTGCCCGGACCCGGAATCGAACCGGGATACCCGTGAGGGTGAGGGATTTTAAGTCCCTTGCGTCTACCAGTTTCGCCATCCGGGCCGGATGTCGGAGCGAGCCGCAGCAGGGCGGCGGGCGGCGCGAATCGTAGCACGCGCCGCGCTTGTGCCCGTTACGCGAACGGGGTCAGAACAGGCTTTTGAAGATGTGGATGCCGGCGCTGTATTCGCCGATGATCGTACCGACGCTGACCAGGAAAAAGTTCAGCAGGGTGCGGGCGACGCGATTCTTCCACCAGCCACTCCAGTGCACGATGTCGTCGCGCAAGGTGTCGAAGTCGATCACCCGCGGGCGACGCACCCAGGCTTCGGCCATGGCGCTGATGCCACCGGCAGGAATGCCGGGGCGAAACGGCTTGATTGGCGCGGCGATGAAGGCGGCCACGATGCTGACCGGGTGGCCACCGGCAATCAGTGCGCCCAACGCGGCAAAGCCTCCGGTGAAAAGGACCCAGTCACGCAGCGCCTGGGTGCCGAGCGCAGCGTTCTGATGGAATGCCCAGGCGATGGCGGCGAACACCAGCAACACCAGTCCCACGGCGAGCCATTTCGGCCAGCGTGCCTTGGGCGGCAACAAGGCCAGTTCGGCCACCTTGCTCGCCGGATCATCCTGCTGCTCGCGCAGCAGGGCGCACATGCCCTTGAGGTGCCCGGCGCCGATCACGACCAGGACGCGGCGACGCTCTTCGGCGGCACCCGCATTCGCCGAGCGCGTCGCTTCCTGCCGCAGACGTGCTGCCATGAAAGCGTCGCGTTCGCCGATCAGGCTGTCGTAGAGCGGTTTGGAGCCGTTGGCGAATTCGCTGAACGCGCTTTCCAGCAGATCGCCCTGTTTCAATTTTTCGATTTCACCCTGGTCGATGTCCTCGCGATCGAACACGCTGGCGAGCAGGCCGCCGAGCAAACTGAAGCGCTGCCAGAAACCCACGCTGCGCCAGGCGCGTTTGAGGGTGGTGCCGACTTCGCGATCAATCATCCACAGCGGCAGGTTGCGCCGATCGGCACCGTCCATCGCGGCCTTCATTTCCGCACCGGGCTGGATCCCGGATTGGTCGGCCAGGCGCTTCTGGAAAGTCGACAGCACCAGGCTGGCGGCGACCATGCCCGCCTTGCCCTGGCGGATCACCTTGAACAGGTCCATCTGCTTGAAGGCTTCCGGGTCGCGCATGCTCTGCGCGCGGCTGTCGCACAGCTCCACTGCCACGGCGTCGAAGTGTTCGTGCTCAAGCAGCGCCTCCACCGCTTCCATGCTGCTGCGGGAGACGTGGGCGGTGCCCAGTACCACGTACTCCACGCCATCGCGATGCACCCGTTCGATCGGCTGGCCATGCAAGGCGGCGGGCAACGCGGTGGCTTCGTTTTCGGGGACGCTCATACGCTCGGCAGGCCGGTCTCATGGGGAATTTCAAGCATGGGGACGAACTCCATGCGGAACAAGCGACTGTCAGCGCGATGGCAGAGGGTCAGTCACGGTAGCGCTTGAGCAGGTCGACGTAGGCATCGATGCGTCGATCCCGCAGAAACGGCCAGATACGGCGCACGTGCTCGCTGCGTGCCAGGTCCACCTCGGCCAGCAGCAGTTCGCGCCCGTCGGTGCCGGCCTGAGCCAGATATTCGCCTTGGGGTCCGGCCACAAAACTGGAACCCCAGAACTGGATGCCCGCACCGACCGACGTGGGGTCGGCTTCGTAACCGGTACGGTTGCAGGCCAGCAGCGGCAAGCCATTGGCTACCGCGTGACCGCGTTGCACGGTGATCCATGCGTCGCGCTGGCGGTCCTTCTCGGCGGGTTCGTCGTTCGGATCCCAGCCGATCGCGGTGGGGTAGAGCAGCAGTTCTGCGCCGGCCAGGGCCATCAGGCGTGCCGCCTCCGGGTACCACTGGTCCCAGCACACCAGCACGCCGAGGCGGCCGACCGAGGTGTTGATCGGTTCGAAGCCGAGGTCACCCGGGGTGAAGTAGAACTTCTCGTAGAAGGCCGGGTCGTCCGGGATATGCATCTTGCGGTATTTGCCGGCGATCGCTGCCGACTTGTCGAAGACCACGGCGGTGTTGTGATAAAGCCCCGTCGCACGCTTCTCGAACAGCGAGGCGACCACCACCAGTTGCAGTTCCCCGGCCAGCTTGCCGATGCGCTCGGTGCCGGGGCCGGGGATGGTCTCGGCCTGGTCGAAAACATCGACCGACTCGTGCTGGCAGAAGTACGGTCCGTTGTGCAATTCCTGCAGCAGCACCAGTTCAGCGCCGGCCTTGGCCGCTGCGCGCAGTCCGGCCTCGATCGCATCCAGGTTGGTGTCGCGGCTGCCGCGGTCGGTTTCCTGCAGCAGGGCGACCTTGAGGGTCTTGCGGGTCATCGGATCAATCCTCGGCGTGGCGCCAGACGGAACAGACCGTACAGTTTAGCCGATGCCGCTCAGGCCAGCCCGGCCGGCAACTGCATGGTGATGCAGTGCAGGCTGCCGTTCTGCCAGATCAGCGGGCGGCACGGTACCTGCACAATCTGGCGACCGGGATGAGCCGTTCCGATGATGCGTGCGGCTTCGGCATCGGCCGGATCGTCATAGGCGGGCACCAGCACGGCGTCGTTGACGATCAGGTAGTTCGCGTAGGACGCAGCCAGCCGACGGCCTTCGTCGATGATCGGCTGCGGCCACGGCAGCGGATGAAGCTGATACGGCCGTCCGTCAGCGGTGCGCAGCGCCGCCAGTTCGCCGGCCATGCGCTGCAGCTCGTCGTGGTGCGGGTCGCTGGGGTCGTCGCAGGCCTGGAACACGATACGGTCACCCGGCGCGAAGCGGGCCAGCGTATCGATATGCGCGTCGGTGTCGTCACCTTCGAGGTAGCCGTAATCCAGCCACAACACGCGGCTGGCGTGCAGGCCATCACGCAGGATCGCGGTCATGTCCTCGCGCGATTGCTCGGGATGGCGCTGCGCCAGGCAACGCCAGGTGGTGAGAATGCTGCCCGTGCCGTCGCTCTCGATGCCACCGCCCTCCAGCGCCCAGTCGATGCGCTTGTGTGCGGCATGGCCGAATACGCCAGCCTCGACCAGGCCCGCGACCAGTGCATCGTCCTGTTCGGCCCCGAACTTCCCGCCCCAGCCGGTAAAGCGGAAATCGGTGAGCTGGAAACCCCGCACGCCGCCCTTCAGCGTGATCGGACCGGAGTCGCGCAGCCAGGTGTCGTCATACGGCAGGACGATGAAACGGATGCGCGCGAGATCGACGCCCGCGGTGTGCAATGACGATTCGACATGCTGCTGCAGCGCTGCATCGGCAACCACGATGATCAACGGCTGGAAGCGGGTGACTGCACCGGCCAGTGCGACGTAGGTCGTTTCCACTGCCGCCAGCCGTTCGGCCCAGTCGGTGCCGGCGTGCGGCCAGGCGATCAGGATGGCGGATTGCGGTTCCCATTCCGCGGGCAGGCGCAAAGTATGGTCGGTCATGCGGGGATCTCGTCGGCAGGCGATGGACGCCAGGCTTTGGCGTGCGGCCGCAAAGTGTACGACGGGGTGGGCAACCGCACATGAAAAAGCGCGGTCCGCATCACTGCGGGCCGCGCTTCATGAAGGCTGATCAGTTGACCGACGAAGGGTCGGTGTTGTTGCCCGCCGGCGTGTTCAGCACCGCGTGGATCACGTGGCTGTGCTCGAAGTAGACGATGAAGTTCGAGTACTCCCAGCGATTGATCTGCGGGTGCTTGCGGGTGTCGCCACCGCGCGGCGACAACTTGCGCTGCGGCGCGCCCCAGGTTTTCTCGACCTGGCTCATGCTGAGGCCGCGGCGGGGCAGATCAAGGCCCTTTTCCTGCTGCACGCGATGCACCAGCAGGCTGTCGCCGTGCCTGTGTTGCGCTGCCGAAGCCGTCTGCGGCACGGCAAAGGCGGCAGCCGCCACGACGACGACGATCGGCAAAACATTGGTGAACTTGACCATTGGCTCCCCCTCTCCCTGCAAGACTGTATGCGGCGTCGTTGTAGCAGAAGTGCCCATGCTACGCCATGTCGAATCATGGTGATTGCGATGGGTTCGGCATTCGGCCAAGCCCGCGAATGACCGAGAATAACCTGATCACCGCTATCATGGGCGGCTGCGGCCAACGTGCCGCCCGTTCCAGTCCAGGTTTTTCATGATTTCCTTCCGACATTTCGCCCTGCGCCGCGGCAGCCGTTTGCTGCTTTCCGACATCGATCTGGTGATCCAGAGTGGCTGGCGCCTGGGCGTGATCGGCCGCAATGGCTGCGGCAAGTCCAGCCTGTTCGCCGCCTTGCAAGGCAAGCTGGAGGGCGATGCGGGCGAGCTGGAGATGTCCGGCAAATTGCGCCTGGCCTCGGTGGCGCAGGAGACCCCGGCGTTGCCGGATGCCGCGATCGACTATGTGCTGGGTGGCGACGAGGAGCTGGCGGAGGCGATGAACGCGGAAGCCGAGGCCGGCGATCGCGGCGACATGGATGCGATGGCGAAGGCGCACCAGCGCATCGAGGAACTCAATGGCTACGACGGCCGGGCCCGCGCGGGACGGCTGCTGCACGGACTGGGTTTTCCACCGGAAACCCACGAGCGGGCGGTGCAGGAGTTCTCCGGTGGTTGGCGCGGCCGGCTGAACCTGGCGCGCGCACTGATGTGCCCGTCCGACTTGCTGCTGCTGGATGAACCGACCAACCATCTGGACCTGGACGCCGTGCTGTGGCTGGAGGAATGG
Organism: Rhodanobacter sp. TND4EL1; assembly: GCF_054061035.1. Lineage (NCBI taxonomy): Bacteria > Pseudomonadati > Pseudomonadota > Gammaproteobacteria > Lysobacterales > Rhodanobacteraceae > Rhodanobacter > Rhodanobacter sp. TND4EL1. The sequence goes on along the minus strand of NZ_JBSSDT010000001.1, from coordinate 471,338 downwards.
CTGCGCCGTTACCAGGGCACCTTGCTGATCATCTCGCACGATCGCGAATTCCTCGATGGCGTGATCACCCACACGCTGCACCTCAACGACGGCAAGGCAATGCTCTACACCGGCAATTACAGCGCGTTCGAGCGCCTGCGTGCCGAGCAGTTGCGCCAGCAGCAGATTTCGCACGAGCGTGCGCAGGCCGAGCGCGCGCACCTGCAGTCCTTCGTCGACCGCTTCAAGGCCAAGGCCAGCAAGGCCAAGCAGGCGCAGTCACGGATGAAGCGGCTGGAGAAGATGGCCGGCACCGAGGCGGTGCGCGCCGAGCGGCCTTTCAGCTTCACGTTCCCGGTGCCGGGCCGCTTGCCCGATTCCATGCTGCAACTGGAAGACATCACCGCGGGTTATGCGGCCGATCCGTCCAGTCGCGAGGGCAATGACGAGGTGGCCAACATCGTGCTGGCCAATGTGCGTTTCAGCATCGAGGCCGGCGAGCGGATTGGCTTGCTCGGCCCCAACGGCGCGGGCAAATCGACGTTGGTGAAAACCCTGGTCGGCGAGCTGGAACCGTTCAGCGGCGAGCGCAAGGTGCACAAGGATCTCAACATCGGCTACTTCGCCCAGCACACGGTGGAAAGCCTGCGCGCGGGCGCCAGCGCGCTCGATCACCTGATGGACAAGGCACCCGGCGTGGCCACGCAAGTCATGCGCGACTTCCTCGGCAACTGGAATTTCGCCGGTGAGCGCGCGTTCGAGTCGGTCGACGGCTTCTCCGGCGGTGAACGTGCACGCCTGGCGCTGGCCTTGATCGCGTGGGACAAACCGAACCTGCTCCTGCTGGACGAACCGACCAACCATCTTGACCTGGACATGCGCGAGGCACTGGCCGACGCGCTGGCCGATTTCGACGGTGCCCTGGTGCTGGTTTCGCACGATCGCCATCTGCTGGGCATGGTTTGTGACAATTTCTGCTGCGTCGCCGATGGGGTGGTCGAGCCGTTCGATGGTGACCTCGACGACTACGCGCGCTGGCTGAAGAACCGCGGCTCGGCCAGCAAGAAGGCTGCCAAGGCTGGTGGGGCAGCCAAGCCCGTGGTGGTCAAGGTGGTCGAGGTTTCACCCGAGGAGCGTCGGCGTCAGGCGGCATCCCAGCGCGAGGACGAGAAAGTCGCACGGCAGCGAGTGAAGAAGATCGAGACGCGCACCGCCACGATCGATGCCGAGCTGGCGACGCTGGAGGCAAAACTTGCCGATCCGGCCACCTACAACGGTCCCACCCACGAGATGATGCGGCTGGGCCAGCGTCAGGCCGAGTTGCGCAGCGAGAAGGACGCGCTCGAAAACGAATGGCTGGTGCTGGCGGAACAACTGGAAGCCTAGGACACATGTCGACTCCCGCTCCCTCACTGCAGTTGTGGTTGCCCGCGTTGACGCACTTCGAACCGGGGCATCCCTTGCGCGAGTGGCTGGCCCGGGCGGATCGACTGTCTGCCGGCCGCAGCGGCTACCTCGGTGGTCTGGCCGATCATTTCCCGGAGGTCGCCAACACGCTGCCGGCTGCGGCGATCACCCGCCAGTTCCTTGCCGGCGACGCCGACGGGTACGGTTGGTTGTCGGCCGATCCGGCCTGGGTGCAGCCGGACATGAATGGGGTGCGGCTGCTTGCCTGCGGTCGGATGGAACTGGACATGGACGCGGCGCAATTGCTGGCCGAACCGCTGCGCCCGGTGTTCGAGGACGCCGGCATGCAACTGCAGATCACCACGCCGGATCACTGGCACCTGCGATTGCCATCGGATATGCCGTTGCCCGATTTTGCCGCGCCGGCGCAGGCGCTGGGCGAAGATCTGGCGCAGCACCTGCCGCAAGGCCCTCAAGGCCGCCGCTGGCGCATCCTGCTCAACGAAATCCAGGTGTTGCTGCATCAGCATCCGCTCAACGCGCAACGCCAGGCGCGCGGTTTGTCGCCGGTCAACAGCTTGTGGCTGTGGGGCGGCGGCTCCTTGCCGGGCAGTGGCAGCAGCGACCTGAACGGCGTGATCAGCGACGATGTGTTGCTGCGCGCGTTGGCCGCACACGCGGATGTGGCTCAGCGGGAACGCAGCATCGAAGCCCTTGCCGGCGCCGGCGCCGGGTGGCTGGTTGACCTGCAGGATCTGCCGGCGCGGGACATCGCCTCGAGCTGGTGGCCCGGTTTGCAGCCGTTGCTGATGGGGCAACCCACGCTGCTGCAATTTGCCAGCGGCGAACGTTTCCAGCGCAAGCCCTGGCATCGCTGGCGCCTGTGGCGCGGGGCAGGGCGTTGAGCGCTCTGCAACTGCGCCGTCGGGAAAGTGATGGTGCACCGCTGGGATGGCCGTCGTCCGTGCACCCGGTGCTGCAGCAGATCTATGCGGCGCGTGGCGTGCTGGAGCCCGGCCAGGCCGAGCACCGATTGGCGCGGATGCTTGCGCCGCAGCTGCTGGGTGGCATCGCGCAGGCGGTCGATTTGCTGGCCGAGGCGATCCGTGACGACTGGTCGATCCTGGTTGCCGGCGATTACGACTGCGATGGCGCGACCGGCACCGCGGTGGCGGTGCGTGGCCTGCGTCTGCTTGGTGCACGACGGGTCGGCTATGCCATTCCCAACCGCTTCACCCACGGCTACGGCCTGAGCGCGGCTTTTGTCGCTTCGCTGCAGCCGACGCCGCAACTGATCGTCACGGTCGACAATGGCGTGGCCAGCATCGCGGGCGCGGCGGCCGCGAGGGCGCGCGGCATCCGGGTCATCGTCACGGATCACCATCTGCCGGGCGAGCAGTTGCCGGAATGCGACGCGATGGTGAACCCCAACCTCGCCGGTGATCCATTCCCGAGCAAGATGCTGGCTGGCGTGGGCGTGATGTTCTACCTGTTGCTGAGCTTGCGCGCGTTGTTGCGCGAGCGTGGCGCGTTCGCCGGTGGCGAGCCGGATCTGTCGAGCCTGCTCGACCTGGTCGCGCTGGGCACGGTGGCCGACCTGGTGCCGCTGGATTTCAACAATCGCGTGCTGGTCGAAGCTGGTCTGCAGCGCATGCGCAGTGGGCGCGCCTGCGCCGGCATCACCGCGCTGGTGGAGGCCGGCAAGCGCAGCCTTGCGACGCTGTGCGCCAGTGACCTCGGCTTCGCCGTGGGGCCACGCTTTATGAAAGGCTGAAGTGGTCAGGGGCTTTTCTAGGCTAATACCGCATTTCATGCGTTTTTTGATCTGGACGTGAGCTGTTCCCTTGGTTCAATCACCGTGAAGCGATCTTCATATGTAGATGTAAGTAATATGGTCATTTATTGAAGTAAAAGCATTGAAAACAGTTAGATAGTATGAGATAGTGGTCACGTTGATGGCCTAGGGCGTGCCTTTTAATGATCACGGTAGCGACAGCTCTTGGGCTGGAGTCGGAAGATGAATTGCGCAGCGACATGTTGCCTGCGCGATATAGTTTCTTGGTTGACGATGAAAGCAGCCTGCCGGTCGAGCCAGTGTTGCTGTGGCTTTGCAAGCAGTACCCGCCAAAACCTCGGATGTGGAAAGCAAACACCGTGGAGTGTGCTGCGCATGACCTGTGTGACTGGTGGCGCTACCTCGAGCGGGAGGGTCGGTTTTGGTGCGACGCGACCAGTGATGACTTAAGCGAGTTCAGGGACAGCTTGTTGGGGTCAGTCAGCCCAAGAACGCATCGTCCCTATGCCGCGAAGACGATTGCCAGACGAATCAATACTGTCGGCACCTTTTACGAATGGGCGCAGGAGAAGGGCCTGTTTCGAGGCGAACCCCTGGATCCAAAACAACTGAAGCCAGTCTTGCGGGCGATCGATGACGATGCGTTAGCGCATACCGGCGGCAGCACCAGAGAAGTCGCCGTTTCGACCACGGCCCCTCGCACGAGTGAGTCAGCCGACGAACACGTTCATCCAATGGAGAGCAAGACCTGGCTGGCAGTTGCCAAATCGCTTGGACCGCTGCCGAGCCAGAGGGACGCAGGGATTCCTGGCTGTTCCCGCAATCGGCTTGCGGCAGAAATCAGCATCTGGACTGGAATGCGACTTGATGAAGTCGCCGGGCTGACCACGTATCAGATTCTCAACTTGCGTGTTGTGGACGATTCAATTGAAGTCGTGCCCTTGAAAATAACTCGCACAAAGGGGCTTCGTCCTCGAACGGTCTTGTTTCCCAGTCACCTGATCGCAGAACTCCATCGTTACATCGACATGGAACGTCGAGAAGCGGTTGAGGTCGGCAAGCGGTTCGGCCTGAAGAAGGATACTGGTTATTTGTTCGTGAACGGGCTGGACTCGCGCAATCACGCAGGAAAACCAGTGCGCGGATACACGCTGTCGGGTGCTTTCCGCGAAGCTGTGCTTGCCTGCGGCTTCGTGAGGAAGGAAGAACGCGTGGACCCACTCACTGAAGAGAGTTACCTAGCTTCGTGTGCCGCGCATTGCTTTCACGATTTACGACACACGTTCGCCGTTTGGCTATACCAGGCAGAAAAGGCGGCAGGGAATGCCGAACCGTGGAAGGTAGTCCAAGCCCGGCTAGGTCACCGCTACCTGAAAACCACCACCGACATCTACCTGCGGGTCGTGGATATTTTCCGTGCGAAGGTCAACGACAACCTCTATCGCTTCTTGAGGATGACCTTTGGGACTTAGGCGAGACAAGACTCCCAGTCGCTTTGCCCAACTGGATCGAAAGGCCGCCAAAGCCAAAGAGGCGGCCGGGGTAGATGGGGCCACATCGGTGCCGACCGACGGTCCCGCGTCGAATGTGCTGCCGCTTCCGTCAAGTCGGGCCATCAAGTCTTCGATGGCTGGCCGTCCTGCGCTCCACCTCGTATTTCCGGTAAGTCATGGTGTCGCGGAGACGCTGGATGCTTCCTACCTGCTACGGACGCCGAATCTTACAGAGGCGATGAGCACGGCGTTCCTCAAAAGGTTCGCGACACACACGCGCAAGACTCGCATCCACTCAAACAAGTGGCTTCGTCTGGGATTTTTCGAGTTTCTAAAGCTGGAGAACAAGGAAGACCTGAGCCTAGACAAACTCCATTCCGAACTGATCCATGATTACATTCGCTGGCTAAATCGTGTCGACCCCGGCACCGGCAAAGCTGTTTGGACAGAAGGGACCCGAAGTTCGTACTACAACATTCTGGGCGTGATGGTCAAAGCGCTCAAACGAATACCAAAATGGCGCAAGCAAATCCCGGCGGATTTCAGCGTATCGACGCATCAATGGCCAGGGAAGAAGCGTAAACACACTCCGACGCCAATCGTTCAAGACGAAGACTTTGCGTTGCTATATCAGGCATGTTTGACGGAGATGACCCAAGTTCGTGAGGTAATCGCTGCCGACCTGGAGCTCCTCCATCGATCGGTGCAGGAGATACCCCAAAACCCAACCACATGTCGGGACTACGCACATCGCGGTGTAGCGTTGGCCGCCATGGATGAAATTTTCGCGCACACTGTACCAAGTTACCCTCAGATGTTGGAAACGCACTCCTACCTGCTCACGGCGATCAAAACGCAGTTCGGTACGGTGATGAAAATGCGATCGGTGCTTGCGCCCAGTCCTCGGGATCTGGTGCCGTTTGTCCTCATGTTGGCCATCCACACACGCTTAAACCCTGAAGCATTACTGGCAAGCAATCAAGAAGATTTCGGTACCGAGGACAGGCTGGGAGAAAAACGATTCAGGCCTCGCGTCAACAAGGGGCGGGCGCGGCGTAGACAAATGCCTTCCACGCCCGTCGAGGCGGCGTACGACAATCCACATTCGATCGTCGAGTTCCTGAATGCCTGGACCGCTCGCTTGCGCAAATTGGCCAAGCCAGAAATTGCCAATCGCCTGCTTCTATTCGTTCCTCGCACGGCTTTCTCGGGAGTGTCATTTTTTGATGTCGAAGGCGATACCGGAACCTCGACATGGACCACTGCGCTCAGGAATTTTTGCGAAGACCACAATCTCAAACGGTTTACGCTACAACAGCTGCGGCCGACGATGCTGGACATTGGCCGCGCCATTCACGACAACGATGTGCGTGCCGCTCAGGCGCTAGGGGACCATCGTTCCCAGGAAACAACCAACTCCCATTACACGAGTGGCGCGCAACGAGAACGGAATGCAGAACGATTGGGTGAGATATCTACGCTTCGCAGGCGTTGGCTCGACACGGACGGCAAAGCCGATTCCCGCAACGCGCCTGTGGGCACCGATGAAGGCGCGGTGACGCCCGGTTGGGGGTGTTTTGACCCCTACAAATCACCGTACAGCCCGCGCGGAAAACTGTGTAGCGCCTTTGGTCGATGCCCGGCGTGCCAAATGACTCAACTCGACATCCATTCGGTCTACGCGGCTGCGCAATCACTCAATTTGTTGGACGCCGTCCGCCGGGCCCGCGAAACAATGGACCCACAAGGCTGGTTGGAACGTATGGCCTCGGTAGAGAAAAAACTGGTCTATTTCTGGTTACCCCAGTTTTCGCCCGAGATTCTCGAGCAGGCTAAGTCTCTGAACCTTCCACCATTGCCAACACCGGATTGAAGCGATGATTTCATCCACAGCCATGCTTACCTCGCCATCCGCGGCTCGACGCCTGCATTTGGAGGCTGACCCCTGGGACGCTCCGGTATCGACACGGTCGAAATTCGGTGACCTCGTCTGGCTGCTTGACCTCACGACGCCGGGGCAGGGATCGGGAAGTGCGCGGTTGGACTGGGACTTCGACCTTGGCGATGGGTTGAGCTTCGGCCAACCGCGCTTCTCGACACTTCGGGGCGGCCTAATGCGCTTGGTCTGGTCGCTTTTTACCGATCGGCGCTCGGGATTGGATCTGACGGTGGGAAGCGTCATGAAACTATCCACTGCGATGCGCTCCCTGGTCAGGTGGATGGTCAAGAACGACTACGTTTGCATCAGCGAGTTGACCAGCGCAGCAAGTGAGGACTATCTCGATGACCTAGTCAGCTCTTACATGCTCGAGACCGAAATGATGGAAGGCATCCCGGCAGAAGACGAATCGGAGGACGATGAGCAGGACGACCCGGAGATTCCGCTGGGGGCCTTGCGTCCCAGGACGAATTTTTGGTCATTGCTTTGGGCGCAGCGGGCTGTCCTGCGCGAAGCCGGTGTGGCCGTTCTGCCCGAGGCCCCCTTCGGCGGGAAGAGCGCTAGAACGGTAGCCAACAAGCTGGCAACCAAGATTGTCGGCTGGATTCCACCTGTGCCAGATGAAGTCGCGCTTCCGGTTATGGCGGAGGCACATCGATGGCTATGGGAACGGGCCGACGATGTGATTCGGCTGCAAGACGAATACATCGCCCTGTACCGTCCCGAATTGTGCAGGGAATACGCCGGTATTGTTGCGGGCGTGGCATTGGAGAATTTCAGATTCTCCAGCGCCTCACCAGAACTGGTGCCTTGGCGGGGGCCGCTTCAAGAAGCAACCAGACTCTCGATATTTTCTGGCGAATGGCGAACTGCAGTGCACGATTCGCATTCGGTACTTAGAACCCTGATCGAGGATGTTTGCGCCGCTTGCGTGATCGTTCTGCAGAGTGAAGCCGGCCCCCGGATCAACGAAATATGTGGCTTGGCTGCGGGGATGAATGCGCAGACCGGCTTACCCGCATGCCTGGAGCTTCGCAGTAGCAAGACCGGGCTAAACGAGCACTTCTTCCTGAAAGGACTACTGTCGAAACTGCGTCGCGTCCCCGAGGAAGTCGAATGGCTGATCGGGGCCAGGCCAGCGGGATCTGACTTCATTCCCGCCCCGGTCCGCGCTATCCAGGTATTGCAGCGGCTGTTCGAGCCATTGCGCAACAACGCGACGGACGATTCACTCCGTAATAACTTGATCGTTCAGATGACGGCACCCCGGGGCTATCCCCGTGACGGGAAAATGATCGGACGCGTCCTCGCAAGCCGGCTGCGAACGCTGCAACGGGTCTTTATTGGCAACCACGTGGATTTGAGTGGCCTGCCGGATCGAAATGCCCATGGCCAGGATTTGGCTCGATACCGGGAGACGAAAGGCGCCTGTTTGCTCACTCATTCCTGGCGTAAATCCTACGCCCTCTATGTCTTTCGCACTGACTCGCGCATGATCGGCGCCATCGCGCAGCAGTTTCATCACTTGTCGCTCGCAATGACGGAGCAGGGCTACTTGGGCAACGACCCTTCGTTACTGGAGGTGATGAACGGGGTGCGCGTGCAACAGACCGCGCAGTTCTTTTACGAGATGGCGAGGGGCGAGCGCCGTGTCACGGGCCGCATGGCGAAGCTGGTAGATGAGTTTCGTGCCGAGTTCGCTCGGATTCTTGGTGCCGCCGAAGGCATGGCCGGCATCGCGACTGTGCAGCAATGGGTCTTGAATGAGGACATTCGAATCTGGTTCTCACGGCATGGAAAATGTTTCATAGGCCTAGGGCCAACGAAGGCCCGTTGCCATGAATTGGGCGGAACGGTGCACTGGGCCAATGCCGAGCCCAACTACGTGCACCGCAATCCGGAAACGTGTCTAGGCTGTCCACTTTATGCGGTGGACGCTGACCATGCCGAGTTCTGGCTGCTGCGCTATATCGAAAACACCAATTTCATGGCGGCATCGGCGACCAGTAGAGCCGCTCGCGCGGCGGAACTGCGGGCCAAGCAAAGCGCGGCGATACTGCAAGCGATCAAAGTGCCGCTGCCTGAGCTGGTGACGACCCATGGTTAAGAATCCGGCACTTCCCGGCGATGGTATCGAGCAGGATTTCATGCAGGCGTTGGCCCGGGTCGCGGCGGGCAACCCCATCAATCCGGCATTGGTCAAGCGCGCCAAGCGCGGCACCCTGGAGGTCAACATCTCGACGGTGGCTATGGAGGCCGGACACTCACGCACCCTGATAAGCCATGACAAGTGCGCCTACCCCCGCGTGCGGATGGCGGTGTTGGCTTATCGCCAACCAGCGGGCGAACCCACATCCTTGTCCGAGCTCAATCGCAACCTGCGCCAGGAAAACGCGGAACTGCGTCGCACGGTAAAACTCGCCCGCGAATCCATGGCGGCGATGGCATTGCGTATGGAACGTGTGGTGCGCAATGCCGAGCGGGAAATTGCAGCTGCACGCCGACGGGAAAAACGCGGCGATCGCGACCCCAACCAAGTGGCCGGTCTCTCGTCAGTGTTGCCCACGCCGACCGATGGGGTCGTTCTGGAGTTCAAGCCTGATCGGAGTAAGGACACGTGATGATGGTCGTGGACGCAGGTCGCGATTCGGAGAACGCATGAGCCAGACTCTGGAGCACCCCGTGTTTATAGAGCGTGCGCGCGACGCAACTGTGGAGCGCGCTGCGCTCGCGGAGGGGTATACACCGCTGCAGTCGCGCGTGCTCGCTGGCCGGCTGTCTGACGTCGCTGACGGGCAGATCGGGCGTGCCGTTCAGCCGACGTCCTTCGACTTGGATGGGCCTGAGACCTTGCCGGATATCGCGGTCGCCGCGACGTTGATTGCCGACGCTGTGGACAACAATAGGCCAATCGCGATCGTCACCGACCATGACGCGGATGGAGCGACCTCGCACGCCATCCTGCGATTGGCGCTCGAGCAAATGGGTGCCAGTCCCGAGCGCATTTCCGGCTTTCTGTCGCATCGCATGATCGAAGGATATGGTGTGAGCGACGCCCTCGTCGATCGCATGTTGCTGGACATGCAGCCGAGCACCTGCGTCGTGACGGCGGACCAAGGTAGTGCCGATGAGGCGAGGATTTTTCGTCTTCGGCAGTACGGTCACGATGTCGTCGTCACTGACCATCACGGCATTCCGATCGAGGGCCCGCCAAAGTCTGCCAACGCCGTAGTGAATCCTGTACGCACTGACAGCCAGTTCCCAGACAAGGCTATTGCTGGCTGTCATACCGCACTGCTGGTCATGGCTGCAGTGCGCGAGGAGTTGATTCGCCGCGGGCGAGACGCCAGCCACCTGCCTCGGGTATCGGAGCTGATGGATTTTTGTGCGGTCGGCACCATCGCGGATGCTTCTTCCCTCGGTCAGTCACGCAATAACCGACTCATCGTGCAACGTGGGCTGCGGATCATGAATACGCGGCCGCGCCCGTGTTGGAATGCACTGCGGCGCCTGGTTGGCAAGTCAGGAAACTGGGTTTCGGCGGACATTGCCTTTCAGGTCGCCACCCGCATCAATGCGCGGGGCAGGCTAACCGACGCGATGCTGGGTGTCGAGTTCCTATGCGCGACCGATGACGAAGAGGCCTTTCGCTTGGTCGAGCAACTGGATGAGAGCAATCGAGAGCGACGCACCATCGAAAAGGCGTTGACGGTCGCAGCCACCGCCGTAGCCCGGCAAGCCGTTGGTGCTGGCCGCTCCGGGCTATGCTTGTGGTTGGGCGAAGGTGCCCATCCCGGGGTGCACGGTATCACTGCGAGCCGGATGGTCGAAAGGTTCGGCCGTCCCACGATTTGTCTATCGCCGATGCATGGCCACCCGACGATCGCCACTGGTTCCATCCGCACTACGTCAACATTTCATGTGCTCGACGCGTTGGACTCGATCAGAAGTACGCACCCGGATTTGCTGATCAGCGCTGGAGGCCATCGCGGCGCGGGCGGCTTGAAAGTCCTGCGCAGAAATATCGATGCGTTGGCCGAAGCGTGGGATCGCTGCGTGGCTGGCTGTTACGGGGATACGCCACCTGGGCCGGTATTGCTGGTAGATGGCGAACTAGAGGCGCCGAGTCTGGAACATGTGCGCGAATTGTCGAGGCTCGAGCCCTTCGGGCGTAGCTTTGAGCCGGCCGTATTTTGGGCGACGTGGCAGGTGAATCAGGTCCGCGCGATCGGTGATGGCAGCCATTTGAAACTCCTACTAACCGCCAACGGCCGTTCAACGGATGGCGTCTGGTTCAACGCTATGGAACCCGGCGGCGATCTCCCGGTGCGCGCCGGCCAATCCGCGCGATTGGCGTTCTCGGTGGATGAGAATATTTATCGGGGCATGAGCCGGCTTCAGCTAGTGATTCGCGGCGTAGACGCAGCGAAGGACTGTGAGTGAAAAGCAAGCCATATTGTTGTTGAGTTCCATCCAAAACTGAGCCACTTCGCTGGGTGATTTTCGTCGAAATTTGAGCCACCTCCTCCCACCCTCTGCTCACAGCACGAGCGGGAGCAACAGGAGTGATCGACGTGGCCCTATTGAGCGTAATCCGACGCTGGCACCTTCGTGACAAGATCTGGATCCGAGAGATAGCTAGACGCACGAAGCTGTCACGCAACACCACAATCAAGTACCTGACGAGCGGTGAGACCTCCCCGAGGTACCCCCACAGGAAGAGCCCCAGCCAGCTCGATGCGTATACAGCGGAGTTGTCCGACTGGCTGCGCACCAACCAGCGACAGTCGCGCAAGCAGCGGCGCACCATGCGGCAGATGCACGCTACTCTGCCGACGAAGGGCAGCTTCAGGTCCGGATCAAGGGATTCGGCCACCCTGGTAGCCAATCCGTTGTATATGGGGTACGCGGCAAAATCTTGGAACAGCTAATTGCCCGCATGGAATACCTTCCTGCGGCGTTATCCGCAACTCACAAAGCCCTACAGGTGACGAAATAGCGTCAAATGCTGATACACGCAGAGTCAGATCGCATTCCCGCGCATCTCAATTTGGTGTCCGGCGCGTCAACTTGCTGCCTTTCTTTCCGAGTAAAGAGCGGCGCTGAAGATACTCGCGAAAAGCTGCGACAGGATCCGCGCCGAGCGCGTCGCAAATCTCGATGAACTCGACAACGTCAATTCGACGCTCGCCGCGCTCGACCTTCGATATAAAGGTCTGCGTATTGCCAAGGCTCTCGGCCAAGGCAAGCTGGGTGACGTCTGCGCGCTCCCGCAGGTCGCGGAGCAGCGTCAGTAACGTCTGATAGTTGGGGTGGTGTGTCGAGCGGGCCATAAACTTGCCGGTAGTTGGCTAGGCACGCTAAAGTCCGATTCGGGATAGTCCAAAATCGGCTTTAAAAAGGTATTTGCCCGTGTTTGTAGCCGCCGCGGTGCCGGAACATTCAGGCGCTGAACCACCCTCATTCAGGGTGGAAGACCTTGGCGTGTTCGGTGGAATGGCGTTCCTTGCGGTGATTCAAGCCGGTGCCGACGCGGGTTTCAGGCACGTACGTGCCCGCTCCGGTTTCGGGATGCGCTTGGCGCCGCATCGCGCGCTGCGACATCTGATTCTATCGACCCTGTTGGAAGCCGGTGTTCTAGCACCGATCGCCTCGCGACGCCGGCTTGACGATGCGATTAGCGAAGCACCCTGGAGTGAAGGCGCAAGCCTCGAAGACTCTGACTGGCTTATCATCTGGAATGAAATGACCCGAGGTAGCCTGCCGCAACAGATCCGTGACTGCATGGATACGTTCGAGTCGACGGCCCGCTCTCGTGAAGTCATTTTGCAGACGTGGGAGTCGCTAGCCATTGGGGAATGCTTGGCATTCGGTGAGTACGCTCTGGCAGCGCACAATCTCAACCCGGCGCTGGCGCGGCCTGCTGCCGCAGCACTTCCGGCGATCCTGGCGCAACATTCCATCGGTCAGGGCTGCGCATTGATGTGGTCTGCGGCCAAGCACTTGGCATCCTGGTTTATGCGAAACGGTGCGGGTTCTGCCGGCACCGCAGAGCGCGAACTTGTCAATTCGATCTGCTTGAACGCCGATCGTGCGAATTTCGGCGGAGGTCCGGTCAAGCAATTCAGCCGTCACTCTGCGGTGCCCATGAGCACCTTTGCGAGCACTTTTATCTGGACTAGCCGGCTCGGTGATGATTACTGGAATGTCCCTGTGTCCGAGCGTGCATTGGATGTAGCTAGACCCATTGGGGCGGGAAGGGGTGAGTACTGATGTGTCCCGCCAAACCAACCGGGCGTCGATCCAGCAGGTTGAATTGAATGACCAAAATCACGACTGACAAGCTTGCGCAACTACTGGCGGCTGCACGAGCTACGCCGCTGGTAGAAAACCCTGCGCACGCCGAGGAGGCGGTCTTCAAAGCATTGCTTGATGCGACCGTGTATGCGCATGTGCCGCTGGAGAACGCGCCCGAGGGCAGGATGCGCTTCATCCAGTTCGTGCGCCCGGACAACAAACAAACCGTCCTCCCATTCTTTAGTGACCGGGAACAGGCGGGAGTGGCCTCAGCCAACAGGGTGGCCATTGTGGCCATGTCGGGACGACGATTGTTCGAATTGACCCGGGGCGCCACCCTGATGCTGAACCCCAACATCGATCAGGTTGCCTTGTATCCACCGGAGATCGTGGCGCTCCTCGAGGGACGCCCCCTCGGTTCCTACACCCAGGAAACCCTTGTGGATTGCGAGCAAGTCGGCGTGTGTCCCCCCGCGGAGCCCACTGACGAGCTGGTCCTTGCGCTTCGTGACCTGTTCCAGGGAGAGGCAACGGTCCGGGCCGCCTACCTGGCAGAGATTCATCGGGGGGCTGACGGCAACGATATTTTCCTTTTGCTCACGATCGTTGTGCCGCCAGCACACAAAGAACGCCTCATCCACCTGATCTCACTGACGATCCAGCCTGTCTCGTCGCATTTGACGCTACCACTCACTGTCAGCTGTATATCTCCCGACGCCTCACTTCCGGATCTCTGTAACCACGGGATCCAGTTTTATGGAACCTGACGTAATCGTATGCCTTCGCTCATTCGAACCAGCCAGACCCATCCACTACGTATCGCCACCATTCCGGTGGGTGAACGCGGTGGCGCCATCGGCGTGACCTTCGCGCCGGGCAAACGACAAGCGGCTGCGATGACGGGCATCTGGGAGCGCGACTTGGCGACGGATCTGCACGCGATTCGGCAGTGGGGCGCGCAGGATCTCATCACGCTGCTAGAGCCACACGAGTTTGAGGAGCTGGCGATTCCCGATTTGCCGACTCAGGCCCGCGCGCATGGCCTGCGATGGCATGGCCTACCCATCACCGACGGAGCAGCACCTGATCATCGGTTTTTGGATCCCTGGATCACCCTGGGACCTCAGTTAGTCAGTGAGATCGGCAGCGGTGCACGTGTGGTAGTCCATTGCAAGGGAGGACTGGGGCGTGCGGGTACTGTCGCGTGCTTGTTGTTGCTTGAGAGCGGGGCAGCGACCAATGCTGATGATGCAATGCGCCAGGTGCGTGCGGTCCGGCGCGGTGCCATCGAGACCGACGCCCAAGAAGCGTTCTTGCGGGCATGAGCGCTTGCACCGGGTTAAGTTGGCCTGCGTGAACGATTAAAGATCAAGGGCGATGCCCACCAGCGCCATCGTTTCTCCACGATTGGGCTTGTGAAGCGCGCCGTTGGAGATGTGGCGGATCTGAAAACTGAAGTGCTGACCCTGCCAGCCGATGGTGCTGACGAATTCATAGGCGCTGCTTAAGGCCTGCGTTCGCCCGCTATGCAGCGCAGGCTGAAAACTGACAAACAGAGGACGGTACCAATCGTCAGCGTCGCCGTAGTGGATTCGTACTCCGCCTGCGATCAGTCCAATGGAGTCCTTAGTCGTGTAGCGGCCGTATCGGAAGCGTTGAACTTCACGACCATCAATCCAGCCCAATGAGACGTCTGGTGACCAGGTAAAGCGACTTGAGCCAATGCGCTGTTCGTTAAATACGCTCTCAACGAATACAACAGGCGTGCTGGTGCAGTCCATGTAACTCGGGCCGGCCTGAATCTCCCAGCGGGTTGTCGCCATGGCGGGAAGAATAGGGGCTGCAAGGCTAAGCGCGAGGAGACCGCGAAGGCATGTGACATCGCGACGGCGTATGGGCGGCGCGCCGGGGAGATCGGAGAGGAGATGGTTGCTGTCAGCCTGATAACGTGTCTTACCGTTTTGGATCATGGTATCTGTCCTGACGTGTTGCTGTCAGGTACATCTTCCATTCGAACAAGCGCCGCTGTATTTCACGAATTGACCGTGCATTGAATCAATGTGCTTCCAGTCTTGAGCAAGAAAATGTAAGGAAGAGAAATTTCGATCCATGCCCTACGAAGTTGTGAAATCCACAGCGGCTCCACTATGCCGCGCTACCTTCCTTCAGCGCAGCAGGTTTAGTCAGACGCTGGCGACGCATCGCCGAGAGTGAGTCGCTCCCGCATCGACGGTGGATGTCTTCCCCACCATGCTGAACGAAGGTGAGCAAATGAAATTGTCTAACACCTATGGTGCTGGGTAGCATGGCCGGATGCCATACGCCCGATCGTCACTGCTGACTCGCCTGCGCCGCCACCGCGGTCTGTGGGTGTTGGCCGTGGCCGTGCTGATGATCAAGTTGGTCGCCGGCACTGTGTGCGTGGCCGATGCGCCAGAGAAGCGATTCGTTTCGACCACCACCATCTCCGCCGCCAGCATGCCAGTTGATACGGTGGTCGCCGACGTATCCACTGATGATCCGAACGCCTGTCTTCTAGGCGAAACGGGGGGCTGTCATTGCGCTTGTGCGCACATGGTGACGCTGCCAACGACCGCCCGGCTTTCTATTGCCAGGGTGGAAGCTCGCTTCGACACGCTCGTTATCCGTTCCGGATTCACGCCGGCCACGACCGGCTCCCTGTTGCGCCCTCCCATCGCCTGAAATCGCTCCGTTTCGCGACGCATCCGCCTGTGCGGTGCGTCGCTTCGTGACCGTTTTCAGGAGATCGCTTCATGTCTGTTTTACGTTCGGTGCCGATCGGCGCCGTGTGTCTGTTGTACGCGGCGATGCTCAGTGCCGCCCCCGTATCCCAACCTTCCCCTCCGGTAGTGGCTCCCGCGCCATCGTTGGCATCGTCCCCGCTGCAAGAGGCGGTACGCCGCATCTGGCAAGCCAGCCCCGAGGTACAGGCTGCTCGTGCGGATCTCGACGCCGCCCGGGCCCGTGCGCGTGCTGCAGCGCAGCCGTTGTACAACCCCTCGCTGTCGCTCGATGCGGAGAACGCCGACGTCAATCGACGCACGGCCGGCCTCAGTCTGCCTCTGGATCTGTCCGGCAAGCGTCGCGCACGCACCAGCCAAGGTGAGGCCGATCTGCTGGCGGCTGAGGCGAGCTACGACGTGCGGCGTCGTGACGTGGCCACCCGTTGGTTGAAGGCATGGTCGACCGCGGCTCTCGCAGCCCGACAAAGTGAACTGGGTCGCCGTCGCCTCGCGTTGATGCAGCGCTTCGACGACCTGGCCGCCCAGCGGCTCAAGGTGGGCGACATCAGCAGCCCCGAGCGCGATCTGGCCGGCCTGGCACTGGGTGAAGCCCAGGTGCAGCAAGCCACGCTGACCGGCAATGAAGCGGCAGCACGCGCTGTGTTGCTGGCCATCAGCGGCGATCAAGTCACGGCCCTGCCGCCGCTGCCCAACGGCCTGTCACCGGCGACGGACAGTGTGATGCCGTTGTCCGTCGATGAGTTGCCGGAACTGCGTCAGGCCCGCGCTCAGCAAGCAAGCGCCGAGGCCGGCGTGCAGGTCGCACGTCGTGCGCGCATTCCCGATCCGACACTCAGCCTGACCGGTGGCCAGGTGCGCAGTGGGCCGCGTACCGATCAGGTGATCGGCGTGAGCGTATCCATTCCGTTGCCCGTACTCAACACCGGACGTGCCGAAGTGGATGCCGCTCGGGCGGAAGCCGATGCAGCCGCGGCCAGTGTGCGTTCGCGCCAGTTTGTATTGCGTGCCGGACTGCAGGAAGCGCAAGCCCGCTACGCCGCCTTGCGCGGTGCAGCTGAGGCGTTCCGCAGCGGTCGTGCCGCCGCGTTCGGGGATCGCACGGCGTTGCTGGAGAAGCTCTGGCGTGCCGGCGAAATCAGCACCTCCGATTACCTCGTACAGCTCAAGCAAAGTCTCGACACCGCGTTGTCCGGCCAGGAACTGGAAAGCCAAACTTGGCAGACCTGGTTCGATTACCTCACCGCTGCAGGCCGTCTGACCGACTGGCTCGACGGCCGCACTCAGGATATTTCCCGATGAATGTCTCTCTTTTGAAACGCAGCCTGCTGGGGCTGGCATTGCTCGCCGCGCTGGCTGGCCCCGTACTGGCGCAGGAATCGGCACCCACCAATCCGCTTGCGCTGGACGCCAAGGCGATCAAGGACGCTGGCCTTGTCCTCGAGAAGGCCGCTCCACGTGCACTGACGGATGAACTGAAAGCCCCCGGCGAAGTGAAAGCCGATGCGTATTCCACGGTGCTGGTATCGCCACGCGTGGAATCGCAGGTGCTGGCCCGCAAGGCCCGACTGGGCGATGTCGTGAAAGCCGGCGCACCGTTGGTGGTGCTCTCCAGCGTCGAGGTGGCCGCCACGCAAGGTGCGTTGATTGTCGCCGAACAGGATTGGCAACGGATCGCGTCGCTCGGGCCCCAGGCGGTGTCGGCCCGGCGCTACAACGAGGCGAAAGTGCAACGCGACCAGGCGCGCGCCAAGTTGCGTGCCTACGGTTTGTCCGACGGTCAGATCGGCGGGTTGCTGCGCAAGGGATCGGCCGGTGCTGATGGCAGTTTCGAGTTGCTCGCGCCGGCCGCTGGCCGTGTGACCACCGATGAATTTCTGGTCGGCGAGCGGGTGGAACCCGGCCGCACGCTGTTCACCCTGGTCAAGGAAGATTCGGTCTGGGTCGTCGCGCAGATGGCGCCGGCCGATGCCGAACGGGTCAAGCCCGACGCCGACGCCCGCATCCTCGTCCACGACACTGCGATACCCGGCAAGGTGGTACAGCGCTCGCACCAGACCGATGAACGCACGCGCACGGTGCCGGTACGCATTGAGGTCGACAACCGCAAGGATCTGCTGCATCCGGGTGAGCTGGTCGAGGCGCGCATCGCCGCTGGCACTGCTGTGCAGAAGCTCGCGGTACCCGCCGACGCGATCGTGCTGCTGCAGAACCAGCCGACCGTGTTCCTCGCCAAGGGCAACGGCCAATTCGAACCGGCACCGGTCATGGTCGGCGACACGCGCGATGGCTGGACGGTCATCACGCAAGGTCTCAAGGCCGGCGACACCTACGTGCGCAAGGGAGCTTTCGCCTTGAAGGCCCGTTTGCTGCGCTCGCAGCTGGGAGAAGAATGATGCTGGAACGTCTGGTTGAATTCTCTCTGCGCTACAAGGTGCTGGTACTGATCATCTTCGTGGTGATCGGTTTTCTCGGCTTTCAGGCCGTGCGTCAGCTACCCATCGATGCCTTCCCGGACGTGACGCCGGTACAGGTCAACGTCTACACCGAAGCCTCGGGACTCGCAGCGGAGGATGTGGAGCAATTGCTCACCACGCCGGTGGAGTCGGCACTCGCCGGCTTGCCCAAGGTGGAACAGATCCGCTCGGTGAGCCTGTTCGGCTTGTCGTATGTGTCGGTGTACTTCGACGACAGCATGGACATCTACTTCGCCCGTCAGCTGGTCAACGAGCGGCTGCAACAGGTCGGCGATCGTTTGCCGGCGGGTTATGGCAAACCGGAAATGGGACCGAACACCTCCGGTCTCGGCCAGGTGTTCTGGTACACGGTCGAACGCGCCGACGACAAGCTGAAAGGCGCCACAGCCGGTACGGCACCGAACGACATGGATCTGCGCACACTGCAGGACTGGACCATCCGTTTGATCCTGCGCACCGCGCCGGGCGTCGATGACGTCAGCTCATGGGGCGGGCAGGAAAAACAGTTCCAGGTGCGCATCGATCCCATGAAATTGATCGCGCACAAACTCGGCTTCAAGAACGTGATTGAGGCGCTGCAGGCGAACAACGCGCAAGTCGGCGGCAACTTCGTCGACGTGGGGCGCGAGCAGTATCTCGTGCGCGGACTGGGCTTGATCCAGAACGCCAAGGATCTGGGCAACATCGTGCTCAAGACCGAAGACGGCACGCCGGTCTACGTGCGGGACGTGGCCACCATTACCGAGGCCGGGGCACCGCGCACCGGGGCGGTGACGCGCGACGGCAAGGAAGTCGTGCTGGGCATGGCGCTGGCGCGTATCGGTGAGAACGCCAAGAGCGTGGTCGATGCGGTCAAAGCCAAGCTCGATACGGTGAAGCAATCCTTGCCGCCGGGCGTGGTCGTGAAACCGGTGTACGAGCGTACCGAACTGGTCAACGCGGCGGTGGGTACTGCCGTGCGCGCGCTGGTGGAAGGTTCGATCCTGGTGGCGCTGGTGCTGTTCCTGTTCCTGGGCGAGTTCCGCAGCGCGTTGGTGGTGGTTGTGGCGTTGCCGTTGGCGATGCTGATCGCCTTCATCTGCATGAACCAGGTGGGGCTGTCGGCCAACTTGATGTCGCTGGCGGGGCTGGCTATCGGTATCGGCATGATGGTCGATGGCGCGGTGGTGATGGTGGAGAACGCCTATCGCATCATGGCCGAACGCAAGGCGCACGGCGGTCCGGTGGATCGTACCGCTGCCGTGTTGGCGGCCGCCCGCGAGGTCGCCAACCCGATGGCGTTCGCGATCCTGATCATCATCGTGGTGTTCCTGCCGCTGTTCAGCCTGCAAGGGCTGGAAGGCAAGATGTTCAAGCCGATGGCGTTCAACATCAGCTTCGCGATGGCCGGTTCCCTGATCCTCGCGCTGACCTTGATCCCGGTGCTCGCTGCCCTGGTACTGAAGCCCAAGGAAGAGAAGGACACCTGGCTGGTCGCGTTCCTGAAACGCCATTACGCCAGCGTGCTCACATGGGCGTTGGCGCGGCGCAAGCTCGTGCTGGGCATCGCCGCCGGTGCGTTGATCGGCAGCCTGGCGCTGTTCCCGTTCCTGGGCAAGGAGTTCATGCCCAACCTGAAAGAGGGCGCCATCATGTGGCGCATCACCTCGATTCCCTCGGCGTCGCTGGACGAATCGATCAACATCTCCAAACAGGTGTCGGCGCTGATCAAGCAGAAGTTTCCGGAGGTGGACACTACGCTGGCGATGATCGGTCGCGCTGAAAAAGGTGAGACCGCCGACGTGAACTACATGGAGGTCTACACGCCGCTGAAGCCCAAGGATCAATGGCGCGAGGGCGAGACATTGGAAAGCATCGAGGAAGCGATGCAGAAGGAGTTGTCGGCCGCCTTGCCCACCGCCGTGGTGAGCTATACCCAACCGATCCAGATGCGCATCGAGGAGTTGATCTCCGGCGTGCGGGCTACGTTGGCGCTGAAGATCTATGGCGATGATCTGGGCGAGCTCGATCGTCTCAGTGGCCGCATCAAGAACGTGCTGGCCGGGGTACCGGGGGTGGCGGATCTCGCGTTGGAGGCGAACATCGGCAAGCCGCAGATCCGCATCAAGGTGGACCGCGATGCGTTGGCCCGTTACGGCCTCAACGCCGACGACGTGCTGACCGTGGTGAAGAACGGTATTGGCGGCGAGCCGGTGACCACGCTGCTCGATGGCGTGAAGCGCTTCGACATCGCGGTACGGCTGGACGATGCCGACAAGGCGTCCCTACCGGCGATCCAGCGCATTCCGATCCGCACCCCCAGCGGCGCGCTGGTGCAGTTGTCGCAGGTGGCCGAGGTCAGTGATGCAGAAGGCTATTCGTTCATCCGTCGCGAGCAGTTGCAGCGTTATGCGGTGATCCAGATGGACGTGCGCGGCCGCGATATCGACGGCTTCGTCAAGGATGCCAATGCCGCCATCGCGCAGCAGGTGAAGTTACCCACCGGCTACTACAGCGAATGGGGCGGTGCGTTCGAGAACCAGCAGCGGGCGTTGAAGCGGCTGTCGTTGATCGTGCCGGCGACGATTTTCTTCATCTTCGTGCTGCTCTATACCGCGTTCAACTCGGTGAAGTACGCCGCACTGATTCTGGCCAACGTGCCATTCGCCACCATCGGCGGCATCGTCGGGCTGGCGATCACCGGGCAATACCTGTCGGTACCCTCGGCGATCGGCTTTATCGCGGTGTTCGGTGTGGCGATGTTGAACGGCATCGTGCTGGTGAGCTTCTTGAACGAGCAACGTGAGAAAGGCTTGCCCGTGCGGGAGGCAGTGATCCGCGGCACCGCGCTGCGCATGCGACCGGTGATGATGACCGCCAGCGTGGCGATCCTGGGCCTGGTGCCGATGCTGCTCTCAAGCGGCGTCGGTGCGGAAACCCAGCGTCCGCTCGCCACCGTGGTGGTCGGCGGTCTGATCACCTCGACCCTGCTGACGCTGGTGCTGCTGCCGGTGCTCTACGACTGGATCGAAGAACGCGCCGCCCGGCGCCTGGCCAAGGAGAACACCCCATGAAAGAAGTGAAGGCATTTATCCACCGCGGCCGCATCGTCGACGTCATCCATGCCCTGGAGGAAGGCGGATTTCGTTATCTGTCAGTCAGCGATGTCAAAGGTCTGCTGACCGCGCTCAGCGCTCAGGAACAGATCTATTCGATGGAGCTGGGCGAACGGGTCACTCGGCAGATCAAGCTCGAAGTGTTTTGCGAGGACGATCAGGCCGAACGGGCCGTACAGTTGATCCGTTTGCACGGGCGCACCGGCCAGAGCGTGGCGGGCTGGGTCTACCAGAGCACGGTGGATCGGGCGTGGCCCATCGACGGTCAAGTGGGCTGATGAAGACGGGCGGGGTCACCCCCGCCCATCCTTCCTGATGTCATGTCATAACACGGCGGCGCTCACGTACAGTGGCCGCCGCAAAGGAGATATCCATGGGCACCGCCGAACCCCACGAACATGATCATGACCATCATCACGACCATAGCCATGGCGTGGCGCCGGATGCGGACAAGAAGTACCTGACCATCGCACTGTTGTTGCTGCTCGGTTTCATGGCGGTCGAGGTGGTGGTCGGCATTCTGGCCAAGTCGCTGGCCTTGATCTCCGACGCCGGCCACATGCTTACCGACGTCGGCTCGATCGGGCTCGCATTGGTGGCGATGCGCCTGGCCAAACGACCGGCCAGCGGTAGCTACACGTTCGGACTCAAGCGCGTGGAAATCTTGAGCGCGCAGGCGAACGGCGTGACCCTGTTGTTGCTGTCAGTCTGGTTCATCGTCGAGGCGATTCGTCGCCTGATCGATCCACCGGTCGTGGAGGGTTTGCTGGTCACGGTGATTGCGGTGATCGGCATCGGCGTCAACCTGCTGGCCGTATGGGCGATGAGCAAGGCCAACCGGCAAAGCCTCAATGTCGAAGGCAGCTTCCAGCACATCCTCACCGATCTCTATGCCTTCATCGCCACAGCCATTGCCGGCGGCATCATCTGGTGGACGGGTTGGAACCGGATGGACTCTATCGCTGCGCTGGTGGTCGCCGGATTGATGCTGAAAGCCGGCATCGGGCTGGTACGTGAATCGGGACGCATCTTTCTGGAGGCTGCCCCGCGCGGCCTCGATCCGGTAGCGATTGCCGAGGCGATTCGCGCCGTGCCGGCAGTGACCCGGCTGGATGACCTGCACGTGTGGGAAGTGACCTCGGGCATGCCGGCGTTGTCGGGGCACATCTACGTGAACCACGACATTGACTGCCACGACGTGCGTCGTGAGGTAGAAGCCATGTTGCACGATCGCTTCAAGATCACGCACACGACACTGCAAACCGATCATGGAACCACCGACGAATCGGCTGGCGCGGCAGCAGGCTGCAGCTTTGCCTCAACCGGCGGGGCGCATTAGGACATCGCTGCGTTGGCGATGAACGAAACCTCACGCCTGTGACGATGTGGGCGCGATGAAGCGCGTCATCGCAGGGCGACGAAGCCATCTCCAACCAAACAACATAACCAGCCCACCCATCGCGAACGCGCCCAGCATGTCGCCGGGGTAATGCACCCCCAGGTAGATCCGGGCCCATGCCATCGGCAGGCCGAGCAGCGCGATCCCGAGGCCCCAAGCTCGGGTACGTCGATCCAGCAACAGCATGCCGGCGACCACCCACTGCACGGTCAGGTGGTCGCTGGGAAAGCTGCCGGTCGCCGCATGAGTTACCCAAGCTTGACCAGCACCAGCCACGAACGGACGCGCGCGATCCCAAACCAAGCCGATGACCAGGTTCGCGAGCAATGCCGCGGCGGCGGCACCCGATGCTTTCAGGGCGATCGGTCGCATCGACCACCGAGGAAACATCAGCATCGCCCCAAGGAGAACGGCGGTCAGGATCAACGACCCATCGGCCAGGCCGCGCGCCAGATGCAGCATCTCGGACGATGGCGGTGTAGACGGATGGATTGCGTGGAACAGTCGAAGGTCAACGGCGTACGCCATGGTGCCGAACCCCGAGATCGGCGATGTCATGGCTTGCCGATCGGTGCAAGGGCAGCGATCCGTGCTTCCTTTGCTTCGCGCAGGATACCCAACGCCTCCTTCAGCACATAGCAGGCGATGGCCGCACCGATGACCAGATCGGGCACCGCACTGTGCAGAAGGAGCACCAGCACTCCGGAGATGATCACTGCCAGGTTGGCAATGACGTCGACCCGCGTGAACAGCCACGTGGCGCGCAGATGCACTTCGCCGTGACGGAACCGTTCCAGCAATCTCAACACGGTGGCGTTCACGATCAAGGCGATGAAGGCAATGCCCATCATCCAACCACCCTCGGGATGACTGCCCGCGACGAGTCGCCACACCACACCGGCAAGGACACCCACGCCGAGGATCAGCAGCAATGTGCCGCTCAGGGTGGCGGCCGATGCTTTGAAGCTTGCACTGCGCTGCCAGGCGACGAGCGCGATGCCGTACGCACTCGCGTCGGCGAGCATGTCCAGCGAATCGGCGATCAGCCCCATCGATTGCGCGATCAGACCCGCGACGATGCCGACCACAAACATCGTGGCATTGAGAACCAGCGCGAAGCGCAGGATGCGTCGCTCCGCTTCGTTGCTGGCTTCAGCATGGCAACTACATTCACTCATGCCCTATCGCCTTCATTCTGCATCGGAAAGCACTTCCTGGGTTCCTTGGGGTACTGGCAACGGCTGGCGGCCCCGGCGGATATTGAAGATGAATCCGACCGCCAGCAGCACCAGGATCGTCAACTGGGCCAGCAGGGATTGCCAGGTCGGATAGATACCCAGCAGTTCGATATGCGGCATCGGCGCGACGCTCACCGCGACCCAGCCGGCTTCCTGCAGCGCGGCGATTCCTTTGCCGGTCAGCACAATGGCGAGCACCGCGATCAGCGCCGAACTGGCGGAGAAGAACGTGCCGATCGGCAAGCGCCGGCTCGTGCGCAGCAGCACCCAGGCGATCAGCCCCAGCACGGCCGCACCGGCCGCGATGCCGCCAAGCAGCCACGCTTCCTGGCCGTCGTTCCATAGAGCGGCATAGAACAGGATGCTCTCGAACACCTCGCGGTACACCGAGATGAAGGCCAGCCCGAACAGGAACCATGCCGAACGCCGGTTGAGCGCGGCGGCCATCTTTTCCTTCAGATACGCCTGCCAGCGACCGCCGATACTTTTCTGGTGCATCCACAAACCGACCCCAAGCAGCACGAACGCCGCAAACAGCGACGACAGCCCCTCGGTCAACTCACGGCCGGCACCACTGATGGAAATCGCATAGCTGGCGATCGCCCAGGTGATTCCCCCGGCGACCAACGCGAGGCTCCAGCCGGCGTGCACATAGCGTAGTGCTTCGGGTCGCGCAGCCTTGCGCAGGAAAGCGAGCAGTGCGACCACGACCAGAAGGGCTTCCAGACCCTCCCGTACCAGGATGGTGAACGCCCCCAGGAAGGTGGCGGCCGCATCGCCTGCGGCATCGGCAGTGACTTCTTGCGCGCGTATCAGCAGACCATCGACCTCATCGGCCTGTTTCGCCACCGATTCCACCGAGGTGCTGCTCGTCAGCGCGGTGCGATAGGCACCCATCGCCGTTTCAAGCTTGGCGCGCAGTGCGCTGTCACGCGCATTGAGTTGCGGTTCGACCGGCTCCACGCCATCGAGGTAGGCGGACAGCGCCAGTTGGGTGGCTTGCGCCTTGGCACCGGCTCGGTAAGCCGTCAGGCTCGCCGCCAGTCGCGCTCGTGCCAGAGGAATACCCGCCAAGGCCTGCCGCTGGATGGCCTCAGGGTGAGCTCGCAGATAGCCCATGATCGCCCGAGCGCGCTCCGCACCGAGCGTAGGCGTCAACTGCGTGACGCGAGCGCGCGACAGCTCCTTCAAGTCAGCAACCTGCGCTCGTGCGGCGGTGTCGTGCTGCCACATATTGGCACCGGTGGACGCTTCCTTCGTGTAAGCCAGCGAGCCCACGTAGTACGCCAGCGCCCAACGATCATCGGACGACAGCTGCTGCGCGTAGCTTGCCATCGGCGTACCTTCCACGCCCTGGCTGATCACCTCGTACAACGACAGCGTGCTGCGCTGATCGGCCCGCGTCTGATCGGTGAAGTTCACCGGATGGGGCGACAGCAGCAGACCCGCCGGGCCGTCACCATGACCGGTCGACCCATGACAGGCGGCGCACTGGTTCTGATAGAGCGTCGCCCCACGCGCCAGGTCGGGAGCCTGTTCCGGTGCAGTCGGTACCGGGTAGGCCTGCAGCAATGCATCGGCCAGCGCATGCGCTTGCGTCGCCACCTGAGCGGGTGCGGCTTTGGCCTCCACTGAGGCCACCAGGGCATTGGCCTGCTGTACGAGTGCCGGTGTGGCGGCGGTTGGTTTCAATGCGCTGATACGCGATCGGGCGGTCGCTGTGAATTCCCGCATCTCGGCGTACTCGGATGCGCTGATCACCGCGCCATCCTTCACCGCACCGGCGTAGTCGGTCGCCAGGTAGTCGAGCATCTGCCAGGTCTGCGAGACGGTGGCAGGGGCGTCTTCGGCCCGTGCCGGTAGCGCCGATACGCCCCACAGCAGGAGGACGGAGACAGAGAGGTTGCGTAGAATGCTGCGAATGCGTGTCGTTATCATTATGGAAGGATAGCCACGCAGGGATTCGGCGGCAACAAGAAGCTCAAAGGACGTGCGAGGGATGCGAGCGAAACTGCGGCCACGCGGCTCTCAGGACTTCGACGCCGGTTCGCGCAAAAAGCAAGGCCAACAAGGCGCCAAACACCAGATCGAGCCATGTCCAACCGCTCCATGCCATGAGTGCCGTGGTCAGCAGAACGCCGGCGTTGCCGATGACGTCATTGCGTGAGCACAGCCAGACCGAGCGCATGTTGATGTCGTGCGAACGAAACCGGGTCAGCAGCACGAGACAGGTGAGATTTGCGATGAGTGCGACACCGGCAGTGATTGCCATCACACCTTCCAAGGGTTCGGCGCCCACCACGAGCTTTCGGCTGACTTCGGCGATCACGATCCCCGCAAACAGTAACTGGATACCGCCTTTCACCAACGCGGATCCCGCTCGCCACCGCAGGGCCTGTCCCACCGCCCAGAGGCTGAGCGCGTAGACCAGCGCATCGCCGAGGCTGTCCAGGGAGTCCCCCTGTAGTGCGGTCGAATCGGCCCAGAACCCTGCACCGAATTCGCCCGCAAAGATCGCCAGGTTGATGAACAAGACCGTCCACAGCACGCGGCGCTGGGCCACGGAGCGAGCCAGTGCCTGGCCAGTCGATTCACAGTCGCAACCTGCCATTCTTCGAATTCTCATGCGGTGTGCAGCGTAGACTAAAGTCCGTAGCTACTACGGAGTCAACCGCCGTGCGCATCAGTGATCTGGCGAAAGCCACCGGTTGCCATTTGGAAACCGTGCGTTACTACGAGCGCATCGGCTTGCTGCCGCCGCCAGTGCGGTCGAACGCGGGTTACCGTGACTATCGCGACAGCGACGTCGAGCGCCTGCGTTTCATTGTGCGCAGCCGCGCGCTGGGCTTTAGCCTGGAGGAAATCCGCAGTCTGCTGACGCTCGCCTCCCACACGGAGTTGTCGTGCGAGCAGGTCGATGGTGTGGCGCGAACTCATTTGGCACAGGTGGAGGCCAAGCAACGCGAACTGGCGGCGCTGGCCACCGAATTGCGGGGCATGATCGACATCTGCCACCACGACACGCGAGCGACCTGCACCATCCTGCAATCGCTGGCGGGATAAGTGTTCCGCATCCCGCCATTAGGCATCGTCGGGCGTCAGCGTCAGAAGGGGTCGTATCCGTTTCCGGATGGCCAGCAATACGGTGCTCATGCTCTCCAACTCGGCCTCGATATTCGCGGCCAACTCGACGATCGTTTCGTCGACACTCGTTGCCGCTATCGCGCCCCCGTTAACCAGGGTATGCGTCATCCCATGCAACCGGAGAAGATCGGCGCGTAATTCGTCCGGATCGGCCAGGACCGCGCGAACGGTGTCGAGATCATCGACCGCACGCAACAGATGTGTCGTATCAAAGGTCGCGCGCAACGTCTGAAGTCTTGTTGCGTCGACACCCCCGAGGGATGAGGTGGCGCCGGGCCGCTGCGTTCTATTCGATCGCTGGGTCATTGGCTTGCTCCGTGGCTATGGTTGTCGCCCGCGCGGCTTTCGCGGCATCCTTGAACAGGCGGTCACGAATCCACGGTTCGGGTGGCCGCTTCAGGTCAAGGCGATAGTCCCCAAACCGTTTGACGCCGCCGGTCAGATAGGGCGAGAAAAAGGCCACGTCATGTCCCGACACCGCGACACCCTCATCAGCCAGCTTTTGAAGGGCGCGCATCATGTCCACGGTGTTCTGCAAGATCACGGCCGAGGCGATCAGATCGTTATAACGAAGACGCTTCTGTTGCTCGTCCGGATCGTTCTCGGCGATCACGTCGCCGCCGAATGAAAAGAACTTCGCGAAACCGTTGTACGACTCGATCTTGTTGGTCTCAGCAGTGACCTCTTGGCGCAAGGGCAAACTACCGATCCAGTTCAACAGAAAGACGGTGCGGTGGGCACGCCCGAGCTCCTGAGCCGCAAGAAAGAGGCGGTTGCGCTGGCTGCTTGCCCCGAGCCGACGCAGAAGCATGGGGGAGGCAATCTTGCCCGCCTGGATCGAGATAGCAATCTGCAGGAGATCCTTCCAGTGGGTCTCGATCAATGTCCAGTCGATCGCGCCATGAAAGAGCGAGTCGATGTGCTTGTAGTGGGTCTGTTTATCGGCACGGAAGAAGTCGAGATCCTTCCAGTTGCGTATCCGAGGCAACAGATTGATACCGAGCAGGTAGGTGAACGCAAACACCGTGGCCGACTGGCCCTGCGTGTCCGAATACACGGTGTCGGGTTCGACCGACAGCTTGGCCTGCATCAAACCTTCGATGACGTAGACGGCCTCCCAGATACCCGGCGGGATGAAGTGCCGAAAGGTGGCGATGTAGTTATTCGCGACATGGCGATAGGCCACCGCGCCCATCTTGCGGTACCGAAAGTGATAGCCCGCCAGCAGGTTCTGATCGTAGAAGTCGTATTGCGTGCCATCGGCCGCCACGCTCTTGCCGTCACCCCAGAGCCGCGGAAGATCGAGGCGCAGATAGAGCTCAGCCAGTTCACGCGTAGCGGCTTCGAGCTTTTCGACGGTGACATGCCGACGGTTGACCCGCGAAATCATGTGCGGACTGACCTCGCCGACAAAATGGCGCGCGGCCTGGTTGGGGCCCAAGTTGCACCCCATGGCGAAGACCGTTTGCAGGTAACGCTCGGTGGCCTGTTTGATCTTCGGATCGTGCCCTGAAATCGGACCAAAATGCCGCGTGAAGTGCGTCCAGTGCTCGATGTTGGCCAGGATGTCCAGGAGGTTGCGTGTGGGGAGTTCGCGGCCGAGCGCACTCTGCAAGGCAATCACCGACGCAGGGATATCCCGCGCCTGGACGCGACGCAACACCGGCTCGCCATCGGCGCCGATCGCCACATCGCCTTTGAGGTCGGGAAACGCAGCGTCGATGCGTGCTGCGGTGTCGGTCAACGACACTGCATCGCCCTGTCACCTTCGTGACGCCGCGATTAGAGATTTTGGCCCATTTCTGGCACAAAGCCCTTACGGAATGCAGGACCGTACCGCTTCCAAGGCTTCGGCAAGGCCAGCCGCGCCGGTGCGCTCGAGAATCGTTTGCTCATATGCGGCGCTAAGCTCGGTCTCAATTCCACAAGCTTTAGCATTCAGGAGGTAACTGATTCCATCACGTCCATCGCGCAGTTCTCTTGCGCTTGTAATCGCCAAGTCTGCAAGGACATCAGCTGAAAGGCGCTCAATATTCGGCGACATACGCGTAGAAATGACGACGTCAAACCCTTCGAACTTTTCGAACCGGTCGAGCCGTACCGTATTTGCCTTGTTCGGTTCAGGCTCAACGTATTTCCTGCGACTAGATACGGCATTGATTTCGCGCCGGTAGACGATGTCGAGTACTTCGTGCGCGCTTATGCTTACCTCGAAGATGATTGCCCGCACAGGACGCCCGCCGGAAGCAACGGGGACCAGGGTTGGCGCGCCACACCGTTTCAGGCTCGATCGCGCAAACTCGACATGGAAGGGAGTGAGAACATCCCGCTTCTCGCCAACAATGACAGCAGCGAGTTCTTCGCCCGGATCTGAAATTAGCGAGCCATAAGCCAGCACACCGATCATTGCGTTCCTTTCGCGCCGCGAGGTTCGTACAACTCAGATTTGATTAATGACGGTAACACTGCCGAAGGACGTGAGGAGCAAGCTCAGTCGTGTCGCTTTGCTCTTGGGGATCGCCATCACCAACAACCGCTGAGCTCTTGAGGCGGCGACGTAAATCTTGCGTGCGTCCTCTCCGGCCTCAGCACCGCCCGCACCTTCCAGATGGGCCAAGATATCGCCTGCCTTTTTGATCGTGAGGACAACGCAGACTGCAGGGAACTCCATCCCTTTCGCTGAATGAATGGTGCGTGCCGGGTGGAAATCCACTGGCGGGCTCGCCAATGCTGCGCCTAACTTGGCGTGCGACCTCAGTCTCTGCCCAATCGTTCCGGTGCCGATG
This sequence comes from Rhodanobacter sp. TND4EL1, assembly GCF_054061035.1. Classification (NCBI taxonomy): domain Bacteria; kingdom Pseudomonadati; phylum Pseudomonadota; class Gammaproteobacteria; order Lysobacterales; family Rhodanobacteraceae; genus Rhodanobacter; species Rhodanobacter sp. TND4EL1. The sequence continues at coordinate 441,527 of NZ_JBSSDT010000001.1, read as the reverse complement.
AATCCAGGACCCAAGAGGTCGCGGGCGATGGTGAGCCATCCACCAGCATCCATGCCATCCGCAAACCGCAGAGCAGCAGCAATTTCGATGATTTCGGGCCTCCAGCGACCATCATCGAGGGCATTGGTCGCGACATATTCATGATATTCACCGAGCGATCCGATCTTATCTTGGATGAGTAGAACTGCACGATGGAGGCCAACGAGCGTCTCACGCCGATTTCCCAAGCCAAAGGAAAAATAAAAATCGGTCACTGCCCTGGCGAGGACCAGCGTCATGTGCTCGGTCTCCTCAAGTGATGGATGCCCAATCGCTTTGGCGGCGGTTACCAGCCTGGAGGCCAGAACAGGGGCATCTGCAGACAAAATCTTGAGCGATTTGGTGATTTCGTTGAATCTCTTGCCAATCGCGTCGGGCACGGCTGTTCCGCCGTATGCCAGGATATAAACCGGAGTTAGGTCGCCCTTATGTCGTCCAAGCGCTTGATCGGGACTGGCTCGAGAAGCCGGCGGACGCAAAGCGACAATCGCCGAACAGATTGCCGGCGTTGATCGAAAGTTCCCACTCATCGGCAATCGGTCGCGGGCATCAAAGCGCGCACCGAATTTGTTGAGCTCGTCGGTGACGCCTCCCCGGAACTGATAGATCGACTGATTGGGATCGCAGATCACTTTGACGGTCAGACCAGAATCCCGCAGCCATTGAACGATCTCGAGGTCTTCAGGGTTGCAATCCTGAGCCTCGTCAACCACTACCTCTCGGAAGCGCGCCGCGAGAGCCGTTCCCAATCGACTTGCGAATGCCTTGTCACCAAGTCGCACGCGGACGCACTGGCGCACGTCATCGAAGTCGACATGCCCTTTGGTGAGTGCCGCGGTCAGTACCTTGAGCGCGTGCGCTTCATGGCGCGCAACGTCGCGATCGGCGGAATATCCTAGCTCCGCTGCAACCTGCCGGTTCACTTTTCCGGTCTGGCGATCAAATGCACGAAGAGGTAGCGGCTGCATTTTTGGATGCGGTTGAATCTGCCATTCCCGCTTGTCCGGAATGAGGCGCGGAGCGACCTCACAACCTTCCATGCCGAACGGCGCGACGAAAAACTGCCAGAGGAATCGGTCGAACGTGCCAATGAAGCTCGGAAATAGCGGTGTCGGGAGGATGTCGAAGCTACGCAGACGGCTTTCAAGCTCATCAACTGCAGCGTTCGTGAAGGACAAGAAGGCTACGCCACGCCGATCGTCGCCATCGGTCATGAGTTGTCGGGCACGCTCGACCATCGTTCGTGTTTTCCCGGCGCCTGGACAAGCCGTTACGAACGCCGGGCCCTCATGCGCGACAATGGCTTCTTGTTCAGGCGTCGGCGAATAGGCATCGGTCATGCCACAACCAACTGTTCGATGGCGGTCGCGATATAGGTTGGGACCGTGAACTCCTCGCCGTCCTCGATCAAGCGAGCGAGGATCTGCGCGAAGTCTCCTTTTCGCGCTTTCTTGAAAATCGCATGCACAGCCTTGGCGCGCTCATCGCCCTCGAGCTCTATCGCATTGCGCCATTTCTTTTTTGATCGTGGATGGAGTTCGAGATATGACTTCTCAAGGATCTCCACGTTTCCTGCTTCGATGAGCTCCGACTCGAGCGAATACGTACTGGTGATAGCGGCGAAATAGTCGCTCGCCCCCAATTTTCCAACGAGCTTCTCCAGTGACGACTTACGCTGCTCGCCGGGAATGAGCGATTCTTCGACTTCATTCGCCTCCTCCCCGACGTCCTCAGCGCCTGCTTTGGATGATCCCCTCGGATCCGCTGGCGTTGCGGCTGGCATGCTGGTCGAGGCGGGCGCAGCAGCATCTGCGAAGTCGCCTTCCTCGTCTTCGCCCTCTAATTTGAGCCCCTTATCGCCATCGGTCATCACGACGACACGATCAGCGATACGCACACCATTTAGCTCCGTAAGCAGGAGAGTCACATAGGGCGCGAAATCGACTCCATCGATCGGCAAAAAGACAGCCGAACGAAACAACCTGAGCTTTTCGGGATGGTTTTTGAGCGTATGGTGCTTTGCGATGGCAGGCAAAAGGAGGGCCTCCGCAATACCTTCCACCAAAAGCGCACGTCCTCCAAACAGCAGTGCCGCCTTCGTCACATCGAGGTAACGGTCGACCTTTCGTCGATCAAGAGGCGTAAGCGGCATGTTTGCGAGCGGCAAACATCGGGTTGCACGCCGGGGAACCGTGGCCGAGACGGCAGCTGCCACTGATCCGGCGCCAGCCTCGCCGCCGGACATTTCTGAGTCCAATACACTCTCTATGATGCTGGCATCGAGCGATGCCGGCTCGTCCTGCGCGCGCGTCAATCCATTCGCCGACGAGATCACCGACTTGAACACCACCAATCGATCACTACTCACCCAAGCGGAAAGGTGTGGCGAATGCGTGGCCACGACCACTTGCAGCTCACCCGCCGGCGCATGATCTGCGGGTGGGTTCAAGCGTGACCGTTCTGCCTGATCTCGGAGGAAGGAAAGAACAGCCGCCTGAAGCTGTGGATGAAGATGCGCTTCAGGCTCTTCGACGAGGAATAGGGTCAGATCCGCTGTTCGAACTTTTTCGAGTTCGACTGCTATGGTGGCCATGAAAAGCAGGTTCGCATAGCCGTGACCCGAATAGCGCAAATCCTCTGGAGCGACACCGTGATCTGCGAGCTTGAAGCGGAGATCACGGGCGATATCGATTAACGCTTCGTCAGAGGCAAACCCGAGCGATGCTGTCTGACGCCGCACGCCGCCGGTCAGTGCCGACAATCCCTTCTTCACGGCCGAGTCGACCTTCGTCAGGACGTCATGTCCTCGCGTGCGACCAAGATCCTTAGCAAGATCTGCTGCGCTTGTCCCCTCGAGAAAGTGATTGAGGAGCGCCATGATTCGGGTCGGATTGCCCGAGGCGAGCGCGCGCTTGGCGTCACGTAACGTAGGCAGGTAAACATGCCGGATCATTTCATGGCAATCGGGCTCTGGGGCGTTGCCTTCCCTCCCGGCCCATAAGTGCGGCCTTGCGCCGCTGTAACCGCCATCAAATCGAAGGCCGAAGCAGACTCTAGCCAAGCTCTCATCGGTAGCGGCCGAAATCAGTCGCCCCTGTTGCCCGGCAGAGAGATCCGCGAAGTGGGCTTCTAGCTCGAATTGGCTGGCGCCGCACTGGAAACGAACATCGGTAGTTTCACAATAGATTTCTCGACGGCCACTCAATGGCCTCGTCAACAATCGAATAGCATCGATGGCGTTGCTCTTGCCGCCATTATTCTCACCGACCAGGACAGTTAGATCCTTCTGCAATTCAAACTGTGCAGCATCGAACGATCGGAAATTCTCTAATTTAACGCGCTGAAGATACATGGATACCCCCTTCCTTGGCTTGGTAGCATAGACGACGGAACGGACATCAGCGATAGTCCACAATGTTCCGGATCGGCATCAATTCTCTTTCGGAGATTGCGCCGAAAAGCTCATTTCCTTATCCAATGACTCATCGCCACATTGAGATCTTCAAGGCAAACGCAATGCTGCCCAGCCTGACAGACGCATTTGAAATCATCGCAAGCGCCGTGGTTCCCGCCGCAAAGGAAAAATCCGCGGGTGCCGCGGTCGCGGCAGCCGAACGATGCGGTTTAGTCGAACTCGGAGATGGCAAGCCGTCCCAGCATACGATTTGGGAGCGGCAAGATGGTGACGAGACCTTGCGCTTCGAATGGCGTTGGTACGATCAATCCAAAACCTTCTCCATCCAGCCTGACATGAACATCCTCACCGTTACGTTGTTCCTGGCCGCCAATGTCGTGCGCAACGTCGAGCATCGTTACGAAGATTAGCCGTACTGGAAGGGCCGCCGCCCTGGCCTGCAAGGTCAAGTCAAACTTCGCCACAACGAAGTGTCCGACAGATCACTCGCGGTCCAAGGGCCTTGCAAGAATTGCCACAACCCCTGCCTAATATTCAGACCCCACCGAGGGTGATGACGTCATGCAAGGCGCCGCCAGCCGCGTGCCCGAACTTTCTGCTACCGGGTTTTCTCGGGCGCAAGCTTATCGTCCAGCAGCCGCGCAGCGGGATTCTGGTCGACCGAGCCCGCCTGAAAATACCCGATCACACTCGCCACCGAGCGATGCTCGGTCATCGCCATTAACGCGGGCAGGGCGACACCTTGGCGCGCGCCTTCGGTGATAAATCCGGAGCGCAGACTGTGGCCACCAAAGTTGCCCTTCAAACCGGCTTTCGCCGCCCGCCGTTGCACGATCGCGCCGACCGCCGCCGGCGACAGCGCGTTGCCGATCCGGTTCGTCCACAGCCGCCGAAACACCGCGCCTTCCGTCAGGCCACTGGCGGTCAGCCACGCCGTCATCGCCTGACCGGCAATCCCCAGGATCGGTTTATCCGGTGTCGAGGTCGCACTCGGTCCGGCCTGCTGCGTCTTGCTGTGCTCCAGGCGATAGACATATTGATCCGGTCCGATCAGGCGCAGATCGCTGAGATCCGCGGCGGCGACTTCACTGCGGCGCCGGCCACCGCTGGCGAACGCAAAGTAGAGCAGGGCACGATCGCGCAACCCTTCCAACGTGTCATCGCACGTATCGATGAGCGCCTCCAATCCGATGCGCACGATCGCGGTCTTCCGGCGGCGTTACTGGCGGCACAGCACGCATTGAAAGCCAGTACGCAACGGGAAGTGGCGCTACAAGCAAAGTTAGATAGCATTCCTGCGGACGCGAAGATCAAGCCGACGATCAGGAAAAGAAAACCGCGTGGTGCGTCCAGCTGAAGTCGCGCACACCATAGCTTATTGAATTAACTAAATATTTTACTAAATTACTTGTAACTAATTGATTTTATTGGATTCTAAAAACGGCACTTTTTGCACGGAAGGTACGTGGCCCCCAAGCTACGGTTCTGCCTAAGACTTGGCTGTTTTCCTGTCCAAGTCAGCCTCACATGTCGCGTATGAACGCGGCCGGCCGGCTCGAAGACATGCGCCTGGGCGTGGAATGCCTGCTCACCGACGACGTGGCACAGGCGCGCCATTACGCCGGGCAACTCGACGCCATCAATCGCGAGCGTCGTGACCTGCAGGCTTCCATGGTGGCCGAGGCCGAGCAGATGGTGGTCGGGCTGGGCGACATCGACGCGATCGGAGTGGCGTTGTTCGAACCCTCCTGGCATGCCGGCGTGGTTGGTCTGGTCGCCTCGAAACTGAAGGAGCGGCTGCATCGCCCGGTGATCGCCTTCGCCCCGGCCAGCGAGGATGACGGTGACAACCTGCGCGGTTCCGCCCGCTCGATTCCCGGCTTCCACATCCGCGACGCGCTGGCGGTGATCGACGCGCGCCAGCCGGGCCTGATCGAGCGCTTCGGCGGCCACGCCATGGCGGCCGGACTGAGCCTGAAAGCCGGCGACTATCCGCGCTTTGCGGCGGCCTTCGACGCGGTGGCGCGCGAATTGATCGCGCCGGAGCGCCTGCAGGCGGTGTTGTACACCGATGGCGAATTGCCGCCCGGCAGCGCCATTCTGGATCTTGCGCGACAACTGCGTCGTGCCGGGCCGTGGGGGCAGGCGTTTCCCGAACCGCTGTTCGACAACCTGTTCGAGTGCGCCAGCTGGAAGGTGATGGGTGAGTCCCACCTGCGCCTGCAGTTGCGTGATCCGCGCGACGGCGCTGTCCACGACGCGGTGATGTTCAACGCGTACCACGGCCAACCGCCACCGCCTCGGTTGCGTGCCGCCTACGAGCTGACCATCAACGACTGGCAGGGTCGCGAAAGCCCGCGCCTGCTGCTGCGGCATATCGAAGCGGTCTGAACTTTTCTTGCGCGCTGTTCACGCGCTTCGGTCCATGCTGTCGACGACGCCAACCCAAGGGAGTATCGCCGTGATTGCACAGATCGAAGGATTGCCTGCCGGCACACTGGGCTTTCGTGCCCATGGTCAGGTCACCACGGAAGACTACGAAAACATCATCGTGCCGGATGTCGAGGCTGGCTTTGCGCTCAATCGCAAGCTGCGCCTGCTGTACGTCACTGCCGAGGATTTCACCGGCTTCGATGCCGGTGCGATGTGGAACGACGCCAAGATGGGTGCCCGTCATTTCAGTGGCTGGGACCGGATCGCGCTGGTCACCGACGTGCCTTGGCTGCGCGGCACCGCGACCGCCTTCAGCTTCGCGATACCTGCCGAGTTCGGCCTGTTCGAGGGCGCCAACCTCGACGAGGCGATCCGCTGGATTACTGCGGACTGAGGATCTCCACGGTGCCGTGACGACCATCGATGCGCACGCGCTGACCGTTTTCCAGCAAACGCATCACATGGCGCACACTCATCACGGCCGGCAGGCCCAGTTCGCGCGCGGTCACCGCGCCGTGCGACAACGGGCCACCGCTTTCGGTGATCACCCCCCGTGCTTGATAGAACAGTGGTGTCCACGCCGGGTTGGTGGTGCGCGCGACCAGGATGGCGTCCTTGGGAAAATCGGGGAAATCGGCGGGGGTGTGGACCACGAATACCTTGCCCTCGACCACGCCGGGGCTGCCACCCAAGCCCTTGAGAACGCCGGCGCCATCCACGCTGACCGGTTCGGCTTCACCGAAAATCCAGTCCGGCGTACGCTCGCAGGCGGCCAGATAGCCGGCCTTGTGCTGCGCTGCTGCCGGCGTAATCGGCGCCAGATCGTCACCGTGCAGCGCGGCATCGAGAATGGCCAGCGGCACGAAATAGACGTCCATCGGATCGCTCAACACGCCGCGCTGGACCAGCTGTTCGCCGATCGCTTTCAGGCCGCGCCGGAACGGCAGGTGCAGGCGCGTGGTCTGGTAGTGCTCCAGATCGTCCAGCGCGGTGTAGGTGCGGGCCAGCCGGATCACCTCGTGCACCAGATAGCGCAGCTCTTCCGGCGTGTGGTTCAGCACGGTGTGTTCCATCGCCGACTGGGCGGCCTTCTGCTGCAGCTCCAGCGATGCCCGATCCTCATCATCGCGATCGACCAGCATCTTCAGCTGATCCAGCACGATGTGTGGCGCTTCCACCCATGTCGGATGGTAGGCGTCGAAGTCCAGTTCTCGATGCCCGTGACGGGCCAGGAAACGCGCGAACTCGGTATGGAACGCCGGGTGCTGGGGCAGCACGTCCAGCAGGTCGACGCTGGCCATGCTGCGCAGCCGTGCGTGAAGTGGGGCGTCCATGCGCAGCAGGCGCGACAGCGACCACAGTTCGGCATTCACCTGGCCGGTCTTGGTGTCGGTCATGGCGAGCAACTGATCGAAAACCTGTTGTGCCTGTTCGGCCGGCAAGGCCAGTTGCAGCATCTGCTGCAAACCGACATACAACGTGCGCTGGGTCAGCGAGATCGCGATATTGGGCAGGAAATAGCTGGCGCCCAGCGCATTGATGCGCAACACGTAGTCCCACAGTTCATTCAGCGGGCGACCTTCCAGCGGCTCGCGCATCAGCGCGCCGATGCCGATCAGATAGGTGTCGAGGTCGCGCATCCAGCGCACCGGCAGCTCCTGCACCCAGCCGAATTGAGCGGCAAGCTGCGGTAGTGCGGCGCGGATGCTGTCCACGTCTTTCAGCATTTTTGCAGGGGTGCGGCCGCCGTACAGCTGCACCGCGTTCTGGTTGCCGTAGATGTAGTAATCGCGCATCGCGAACCACTTGTCGCCGAACGGCGGCAGGCCCATCAGCTTGAAGCTGTGGTTGAGCGATGCGTGGAAGCCGGCTTCGCACAAATCCCAGGTCAGTGGCGTCACCGGGTTGGGAAAGCGTTCGGCCGATTCATCGCGGGTCCACCGTGCCGGAATGCGGGTTACCGCGCGTGATTGCAGCAGGTAGAGCGCACCGTCCTGCCATCCCCACTCGATATCCTGCGGAAAGCCGAAGTGTTGCTCGGCGTCCAACGCCAGCTGCGCCACGGCGCGACGCTGTTCGACATTCAACGCGGAGGCGCTGGCTTGCTCCGCAGTCAACGCGACGTGTCGGGTGCCGCTTGCCGCGTCGGTGACCAGCGCCCGTGGCTTCTCCGCGACCACCGCCTCGACTTCCACCAGGTCGCTGCGCTGCAGTCGATATTCATCCACTGGTTCCTCGCCACCGACGACGGTTTCGCCCAGTCCGAAGGCGGCGTTGATCAATACGTGGTCCAGCGACCCGCGCACCGGGTCGATCGAAAAGGCCACGCCGGCGGCTTCGTGTTCGCCGACCTCGACCATTTTCTGCACCACCACCGCCATCGCCGCATCCAGATGGTCCAATCCCATCCGCTCGCGGTAAGGCAATACGTGGGCGTTCCATAGCGAGGCATAACAGCGGCGGATCGCCTCGACCACGCCATCGGCACCACGAATGCCGAGCAAGGTATCGTGCTGGCCGGCAAACGCCGCACCCGGCAAATCTTCCAGCGTGCCGGAGGACCTGACGGCCACCGGCGTATCCGCCAGATGAAGTTCGCGCATCCGGCTGTCCAGCTCAGCGCGCAGCGATGTTGGCAGCGACTGGGCCAGCAACAATGACTGGATCTGTTCGCTGCGTGCGGCATGGTCGAGCGCAGGGTCATCCAGCACGCGGCGGATGCGGTCGTGCAGCGGCGAGACGAACTGGCGATAGACCTCGCTGCCGACCACGATGCCCGGTGGTACCGGCAGGTGCTGCGCGGCACGCGCCAGATTGGCGCCCTTGCCACCGCTGACGGCGTGCTCGGCGGCTTGCGGGTCGGTGAAGGCAAACAGCTGGCTCATGCGAAGCGGTCCTTGCGATAGTGTTGAATGAAGGTGAGTACGCCCGCGGCCAGTGCGATGCCGCACAGCACGTCGATACCGTAGTGATAGCGCAGGTACAGGGTGGCAGGCACCAGCGTGAGGATGATCGGCGTCAGCAGCCAGGTCGCCCGGCGATAGCCGCCGAGCGCGAAGAAGCCCAGAACGTAGACGCCAATGCCGCTGTGCAGGCTGGGAAAGACGTCCATGCCGGTAATGCCCGCCTGCACGGCCCGGGTCAGCAAGGCGGTTGTCGGCCCGCCGTGCACCGGGTAGGGGAACACCGCGGGAAACGCCATGTACGGGCCGCCAGCCGGGACCAGCAGGTAGCCGGCGAAGCCGCACAGGTACATCAGCGCCAGGCCGAGGAAGAACGATCTTGCTTCGCTGCTGCGGCGACGCAAGCTGAAGCCGATCGCCGGCACGAGTATCACCAAATAGAACAGGAGATAGCCGCTGCTGAGCAGCTCGGAGAGCCACGGCCTCTCCCAGCCCAGCAGATGTTCCGGCAGGCTCCGGCCGCCCCACAGCTGGCGGTCCAGCGCCAGCAATGTGGCGTCGGCTGTGTGCCGGATGAAGACCTCGCGTATCGCCTTGAACAGCGGAAAAATCAGCCAGCACGCGACGAACTGCAATCTGCCCTTCCAGTTTGCCCAGCGGCTTTCCGGTGCGGCACGCGTGGCGAGCAGCAACAGCAGCCACGCTGCCGCCCCGAGAATGCTGGCCGCATGCAGATTCGCGTCCGCCAGCTGCCATGCGCCCAGACTGCCCCAGCCGAGAATCAACAGCAGCTCGGCGGCAAACGCGTAACCGATCCAACGTGAAACACGCACCATGTTCATGCCCGACTCCGATGCATCACGCGCGGCCAGCGCCACCACCCGAACACAGCCAATGGCCACAGCGGCAACAGCAGCGTTGGCCACCATGCGGTAGCCAGCAGCAGGCATGGCAGCCAGATCAGAGCCGCGACGCCGCCGCCCGTGATGCGGAACAGGCTGACGGTGTTGCGCGCGTCTGCCTTGCCACCGGCAACGCGGCCAGCCAGCAGGACCGGCGCGGCCAGCAGCAGGAAGGCAGCCACCGCCAACCCGTCCCATGGCCGTCGGCGCGGCGGCTGTGGCGATGGCAACGGTGGTTGCGGGTGTTGTTGAGCGTCAACGAAAGCCAGTGCATACGACCGACCTGTGGCGGCACTGGCCGCTGCCGCGGCCTCGGCGAGGGCGAACGTCGCGGCATCCGGACACTTCACCGACACGGCGTCCAGAGCGTCCGCCATGGTCTGGTGCAAGCGTCGTTCCCAGTCGCGCGAGGTTTCGCCAGCAAGGCGCGGTGGCAGATCCACCGGTTCGCCCACAAGTATCTCCACGGCGGAGCGGAACTGGTCCGGTGCCTGATAGTGCAAGCCCAGCGGGACTACTTCGACGGACACCTCTTCGCTGAGCAGGGTTTGCACGATACGCGCCGCGCCGCGTTGATAGGGCAGTGGTTGAAACCCCCACTCGCTGCTGCCCTCGGGAAAGATCACCAGGTCACCACCGGCGCGCAAATGCGCGCAGCCGGCGTCGACGGGGCGGGCAAACGTGGCCCGCTGAACGCCATGGCGTTCCCGATCCTTGTCGCGCACCACCGCGATGCCGTCGAACATCCAGCGCAGTAGCGGATGCTGAAGCAACTGGATGGAAATCAGTCCCTGTACGCCGGGAAACGCCTTGAGCACCATGTAGCCGTCGATGGCGCCATTGCGGTGACTGCTGATGATCAGCCGCCCGCCACGCGCGGGAACAGGTTGATGATGCGCGCCGACGATCCGCACCTCGGCAAAATAGAAGCTGCGCAAGAGCGCGGCCAGCAAGCGAACCCGCCATCGCATCGGGCGGCCGCTGCAGGGAGTCAAGGGGCCGGCGTGAGCGCGGGCGGACGACCGTGTTTCGTCATGGCTCATCGAGCCAATGTAGCGGCAGATCCTTCGGCGTTCCACCACAAACAGGCGCTTGCAATGCGTCTGGAAATCTGATCAAGTTGGGTCATGATTTCTTCGGCCGCCCGCTTCACGAACCTCACTGCGCTTTCCGCGCGGGGTTTCATGCTGGTCGGCAACAACAATAATCGCGCGAACAATAACGCCAACCGTTGGCGGGCTCTCGCGTAGTTTCAAGTCTCCACGAATGACGCGAAGAAGGCCCGCCCCGTGCGGGCCTTCTTCGTTTTTGGGTCTTTGGTTTGTGCGCGGTTCCATTCGCGCAGAGCAAAACCGGCCAGCCAGGGCCGACTTTCAAGAAGAGCGCCATCCACAACCCGCGACCAAGGAAATTTCATCATGTGTTCGATTTTCGGAATGTTCGACCTGCAGCCCGGCGACGACCTTGCGGGCTTGCGCCGGCAGGCGCTGGAATTGTCGCAGCGCCAGCGCCATCGCGGGCCGGACTGGAGCGGTGTGTTCGTGGATGCCGGGGTGATCCTGGTGCACGAGCGGCTGGCGATCGTCGATCCGGCCAGCGGTGCGCAGCCGCTGCACTCGCGCGACGGGGCGCTGGCGCTGGCGGTGAACGGCGAGATCTACAACCATCGCGAGCTGCGGGCCGCCAGCGACTACGACTTCACCACCGGCTCGGACTGTGAGGTGATCAACGCGCTGTATCGCGAGCACGGCGCGGATTTTCTCGGCCAGCTCAACGGCATCTTTGCGTTCGCGCTGTGGGACGGTGCCGCACAGCGTTATCTGATCGCCCGCGACCCGATCGGTGTATGCCCGTTGTACTGGGGCCACGACGCGCAGGGTCGGCTTTGCGTGGCTTCGGAAATGAAAGCGCTGGTTGGTGTTTGCGCCGACGTGGCTTCGTTTCCTCCGGGCCACGTCTACGACAGCGCCAGCGGCGAACTGCAGCTCTATTACAGCAAGCCGTGGCGTGATTACGAGGCCACTCGCGGCCAGGACGTTCCACCACTGGTCCTGCGCAAGGCGTTCGAGCAGGCCGTGCATCGCCAGCTGATGACTGACGTGCCCTATGGCGTGCTGTTGTCGGGTGGGCTGGATTCCTCACTGGTTGCCGCCTGCGCCGCACAGTTTGCGCGCGAACGGGTTGAGGATGACGATCGCAGCGAAGCCTGGTGGCCGCGCCTGCATTCGTTCGCGATCGGACTGGACGGCTCACCCGACCTGGCTGCCGCCGAGGTCGCCGCTGAGGCGCTGGGTACCGTGCACCACGGTTTCGTCTACACGTTCTGGGAAGGCCTGGACGCGTTGCCCGAAGTCATCCGCCACATCGAAACCTACGACGTCACCACCATCCGCGCCGCTACCCCGATGTACCTGCTGGCGCGGCGAATCAAGGCGATGGGCGTGAAGATGGTGCTGTCCGGCGAGGGATCGGACGAGATCTTCGGCGGTTACTTGTACTTTCACAAGGCGCCTTCGGCCCAGGCGTTTCACGAAGAGACGGTGCGCAAGCTCGATGCGCTGCACAGCTACGACTGCCTGCGCGCGAACAAGGCGATGATGGCCTGGGGCGTGGAGGCGCGGGTGCCGTTCCTCGATCTGGAGTTCATCGACGTGGCGATGGGGCTGGATGCCGCACGCAAGATGGCGGGGCAGGGACGGATCGAAAAGGCGGTGCTGCGCGAGGCGTTCGACGGTGCCTTGCCGGATGAAATCCTGTGGCGGCAGAAGGAACAGTTCAGCGATGGCGTGGGCTACGGCTGGATCGACGGACTGAAGTCCCACGCCGAGCAGGCGATCAGCGATCGCGAGTTCGCTGCCGCAACGGCGCGCTACCCGTTCAACACGCCGGCCACCAAGGAGGCGTATTTCTATCGCCGCATCTTCGAGCAGCATTTCCCCGGCGAGGCCTGTGCGGCGACGGTGCCCGGCGGCAAGTCGATCGCCTGCTCGTCACCGGCGGCACTGGCCTGGGATCCGGCCTTCGCCAACGCCGCTGATCCGTCCGGGCGTGCGGTGAAGGGGGTGCACCAGCAGGCGCTGGCCTGAGCATGCGGCGCGGCCCCGGTATCGATGCGATCCGGATGCATCCAGCCCGGCCTGACTCGGTTCAGTGCAGGTCGTGGTGGAGCAGCAGGCAGGTATGTCGCGTCCGGAAGTCGAATTGGAAATTCATGTAGCGCAAGGCCGTGCTGCCGAGGATGTAGTGCCACGGCAAGCTGGCATCCTTGAAAACATCGAAGGTGACGGTGAATGCCTGTCCCGCGATGTCGACATCGGCGGTAGCCTGACTGATCCGGGTGGCATGGGGGTGCGAACCGAGGTCGCGGAGCTTGACGCGCCGTGCCGGGCTGCTGTGGAGCTCGTCGAGGGCGTGCTGGTCGGCGGCCAGGTAATAGTTGGTGCCGCTGTCCAGCAGCGTGGTACGCAACTGGCCGTCAATCGACAAGGCGGTGACTACGCGCAGTCCGCTGCCCCATAGGTTGCTGGCGACCAGCATCGGTTCCTTGCAGGTGTCGTTGCCAGCGCCATTGTCGCCGACAATCAGGGCGCTTTCACTGAGGCGAAACGCTCCAAGGCGCCGCAGGATGTCCATTCCGATGAGTCTGCGGCGCCCTGGAGTGACGGTCACCGGGACGTTCAGCAGGGTCAGTTCTCCGATGCTGAGTTTGGCCAAGGTTCCGTACCGGACTGGAATGTCGTGCGAGAGAAAGCTTCTGGTCCTGCCGGTCCGGTCGAGCATGACGACGCCCAGGTCGCGCGCCGCGTTTTCGTCCAGCGTGAGAGCCGAGCCGCCGGTGTCAATCAGCAGCCATGTCTTCCTGCCCTGGCTTTCGGCCTCAACACTTGGCATGTGGCCCTGTCCAAGGCTGCGATGCACCGGAATGCTGAAACCGTGCGACGGCATGACCACCTGCAACTCCGGATCCGCCGCATGGACGGCGAGGTAGCTTTGCACCTGATCCAGTTGAGCCTTGGGCAGCTTGCCGGTGAAGCGGCGCACCATATCGCGTTCGTCAGCGTTGGCCCGGCGTTCTCCCTGAGACAGGCGCAGATTGCCGTTCGCCACTTTTGCGCAGAAGAAGGCCACCTCGGGCTTGCTGTCGATCAAGCTGCGTTCGCACAGGCGCGCGTCGTCGCTGGATTTGTCGAGGTTGAAGTGAATGCGCTCCAGCGCCATCGCGGCAAGCACCCGGTGGACCGGATCGACGGAGGTCTGGAACATGTGCGCCAGCGTGGGCACGTCGGCCTGGGTCAGCGCGTTTTCCACCGTCAGCATGGCTGCAGCGTCTGAAGCCACCAGTGAAGGAGGGCGCCCCGGGGCGGCCTGCTGGGCCATCAACGGCGAGCCGAGTCCTGCCAGGCTGAAAGCAAAGCCGGCCCATGGCTTCCATGTCTTCATGACGCATCTTCCTTCACGTGACGGGTGCTTTCGGAGTATGAATGCATCCATGCGTGCGGTAGCGGATGCTCTGCTAATATTGAGGGCTGTTTTCCTGTGATTTGCAACCATGATCGAGACCAATCCCATCCAGGCCCAGATTGCCGACCTTCGCGAGCGCGTCGAGTCGCTTCGGGGGTATCTTTGACTACGCTACAAAAAGCGAACGTCTGGAAGAAGTGACCCGCGAACTGGAGAGTCCCACCATCTGGGACGATCCGGCACGCGCCCAGGAGCTGGGCCGCGAACGGGCTCGACTCGACACCATTGTCAACGGCATCGACCGCATGACCGCCAGCCTCACCGATGCCGGTGAACTGCTGGAGATGGCTATCGCCGACGAGGACGATGACACTGCGCAATCGGTGATCGATGATCTGGCCAAGGTGGATGCCGAGGTCAACAAGCTCGAATTCCAGCGCATGTTCTCCGGCAAGATGGATGCGATGAACGCGTTCGTCGACGTGCAGGCCGGTGCCGGCGGCACCGAGGCGCAGGACTGGGCCGAGATGTTGCTGCGCATGTACCTGCGCTGGTGCGAGAACCGCGGCTGGAAGACCGAGTTGATGGAGGTTTCCGGCGGCGACGTGGCCGGCATCAAGTCCGCCACGTTCCGCGTCGAGGGTGATTACGCCTACGGCTGGCTGAAGACCGAGATCGGCGTGCATCGGCTGGTGCGCAAGTCGCCGTTCGATTCGGACAATCGCCGCCACACCAGCTTCACCTCCGTATTCGTGTCGCCGGAAGTCGATGACGACATCGAGATCGACATCAACCCGGCCGACCTGCGCACGGATGTCTATCGTTCGTCCGGTGCCGGTGGCCAGCACGTCAACAAGACCGAGTCGGCGGTGCGTATCACGCACATCCCGACCAACACCGTGGTTGCTTGCCAGACCGGCCGCAGCCAGCATGCCAACCGCGCCACGGCAATGAAAATGCTGGCGGCCAAGTTGTACGAGCTGGAAGTGCAGAAGCGCAATACCGAAAAGGATGCGCTGGAAGCGACCAAGTCCGACATCGGCTGGGGCAGCCAGATTCGCAATTACGTGCTGGACCAGAGCCGCATCAAGGATCTGCGCACCGGCATCGAGCGCACTGACACACAGAAGGTGCTTGATGGCGACATCGATGAATTCATCGAGGCCAGCCTGAAATCCGGCCTGGAGGCCGGCTCCAAACGCATCGACGCGTGAGTGTCGAGCGGTTGAAGTCGAGTCCGTGCGTTTTCTGAGTGGAGACCATGCCATGAACAGCAACAAGACCTGCAGCGTGCTGCTTGTCTGCGCGACATTCGCAGCGCTCAGTTTCACTGTCCATGCGGCACAAGGCGGTGTCGGTCAGGACATCAAGCAGGATGCGAAAGCGACCGGGCATGGCATCGCCAATGGTGCCCGCGAGGTCGGACACGCCACCCGACATGTCGCCACGAAAGTGGGGCACGGCGCGAAGGATGCCGGCGTGGGCATCGGTCACGGTGCGAAAAAGGCGGGTGTGGCCATGGGTCACGGCGCGCGCGATGGGTGGCATGCCACGACGCACGCGGTCAAGAAGGTATTCAACAAGAGCGATTGACGCATGATGCACGCTGTCGCGCGTCAGCTGACAACCCGTCCATAGACCCTATCAGGCGTCTGCCGATCGAGGCCGGCGTCCGGAGCAGCAGAGTTTCCCATGAGCGAATCGACCGACACCCCGATCATCGACGAAAACCGGCTGATTGCCGAGCGTCGCGAGAAGTTGAATGCGCTGCGCGGGCAGGGCATCGCGTTTCCGAACGACTTCAAGGTCGACAGCTTCGCCGGCGACCTGCAGACCGAGTTCGCCGACAAGGACGTGCACACGGCCGAAGCGGTCGAAGCCGCCGCACGTCGGGTGAAGATGGCCGGTCGCATCGTGCTCAAGCGCGTGCAGGGCAAGGTCAGCTTCGTGCAACTGCAGGATTTCAGCGGACGCATCCAGCTGTTCATCCATCAGGGCACGCTGGGCGAGGTCTACGAGGCCTTCAAGGGTTGGGACATGGGCGACATCGTGGGCGCCGAAGGCGTGCTGATGCGCACCAAGATGGGTGAGCTTTCGGTACGCGTGGACCAGCTGCGCCTGCTGACCAAGAGCCTGCGTCCGCTGCCGGACAAGCATCACGGCATGGCCGATGTCGAACAGCGTTACCGCCAGCGCTACGTCGATCTGATCGTCACCGAGGAAGCACGGCGCACCTTCATGCTGCGCTCGCGGATCATCGGCTACATGCGCCAGTGGCTGGAGGCGCCGTCGCGCCGCTTCATGGAAGTGGAGACGCCGATGATGCACATGATCCCCGGCGGTGCCACGGCCAAGCCGTTCACCACGCACCACAACGCGCTGGATCTGGAGCTGTACCTGCGCGTGGCACCGGAGCTGTACCTGAAGCGTCTCGTGGTTGGCGGTTTCGATCGCGTCTACGAGATCAACCGCAACTTCCGCAACGAAGGCGTGTCGACCCGGCACAACCCCGAGTTCACCATGCTGGAGTTGTATCAGGCGTACGCGACGTATCACGAGATCATGGACCTTACCGAGGCGGTGATCCGCGACACGGCGACCAACGTGCTCGGCACCACCCGGATCGAATGGGACGGTGCCGCGATCGATGTCGGCCCGGCCTTCCGCCGCTGGCGCATGGAAGACGCCGTGCTGGAACACAACCCCGAGATCAAGCGCGAGGATCTGCGCGACCGCGAGGCGATGGCCGCGCACGCGAAGCGCGTCGGTGCGCAGGTCAAGCCGGGTTACGGGTGGGGCAAGCTGTTGCTGGAAATCTTCGAACACACCGTCGAACACACCTTGATCCAGCCCACTTTCATCACCGACCATCCGGTCGAGGTGTCGCCATTGGCGCGTGAAAGTGACACCGACAAGGGAATCACCGACCGCTTCGAGCTGTTCGTCAACGGCAAGGAACTGGCCAATGGTTTCTCCGAATTGAATGATCCGGAAGACCAGGCCGCGCGCTTCCAGGCCCAGGTCGATGCGAAGGATGCCGGCGACGACGAGGCGATGCATTTTGATGCGGACTACATCCGCGCGCTGGAAGTCGGCCTGCCGCCCACTGGTGGCCTCGGCATCGGTATCGACCGCCTGGTGATGCTGTTGACCGGCTCGTCCTCGATCCGCGATGTGTTGTTGTTTCCGTACATGCGGCCGGAGGCTTGAGCATGACCGCGCCCGCGCTGCAGGATCTGGCTGCACCCGACGGCATCTGCTACGGCTGCGGCAGCGCCCATCCGCACGGCCTGCACATCAAGAGCCATTGGCATGAGGATGGTGTGCATGTGGTTTCAACCCACCAGCCCGATGCCGACTTTCATGGCTGGCCTGGCCTGGTGTACGGCGGCCTGATCGCGATGCTGGTCGATTGCCATTCCAATTGGACCGCGATGGCCTACCACTACCGGGCAGAAGGTCGGGCCCCGGACAGCATGCCGCGCATCGACTGCGTCACCGGCAGCCTGGGCGTCAAGTTCCTCAAGCCCACGCCGATGGGCGTGCCGCTGACGCTGAAGGCGCGTGTCGACGGCGAGGTCGGGCGCAAGACCCGCGTGCTGTGCGAGGTTCATGCCGGCGACGTGCTCACTGCAGTGGGTGACTCGGTCTTCGTGCGGGTCGATACGGCAAAGTTGGCCGAGTCCGCGCACGGCGCGTGAGCTAAACTCGCTGATTCCCCTGTTCTGGAGCCTGCCCCATGTGGTTTGCCATCATTGCCACGGACGTCGCCGATTCGCTGGAGAAGCGCAAGGGCGCCCGGCCTGCCCATATCGCGCGACTGCAGGCCCTGCTGGAAGCTGGCAGGTTGTTCGTGGCCGGCGCCTTTCCGGCGATCGAATCCGAAGATCCGGGTCCGGCCGGCTTTACCGGCAGCATGATCCTGGCCGAATTTCCCTCGCTGGCCGAGGCGCGGAGCTGGGCTGATGCGGATCCGTATGTGGCCGCCGGCGTCTACGCCGAGGTGCAGATCAAACCGTTCCGCAAGGCCTTGCCGGCGTGAGCGAGGCGATGCTCGAGCAGATTCGCCAGCGCCTGACCCAGGCACTGGCGCCGAGCGCGCTGGAAGTGATCGACGAAGGTCATCTGCACGCCGGTCACGCCGGTGAAGGCAAGGGTCACTTCCATGTGCGCATCGCCAGCGCGGCGTTTGCCGGGCAGTTGCCGATCCGGCGCCATCGGATGGTCTATGCCGCGCTGGAAGGCTTGATGGACAACGGCATTCATGCCCTTTCGATCAACGCCACAGAAAAGTAAGTGTGCACAAATAGTTACATGGAACTTTTCATCTCATGCTTCACACAACAATGCATTGCAGCGCTGTCCCGCGTTTGGCACAGTGCCTTGTCGCCCGGCTGTACGGGCCTTATCGCTGACCCGTTGAAGACCGCATGCGCCTGAGCACCATCAAACTCGCCGGTTTCAAGTCCTTCGTGGACCCCACCACCCTGCATCTGCCGAGCAACATGATCGGCGTGGTAGGCCCGAACGGCTGTGGCAAATCCAACATCATCGACGCGATCCGCTGGGTGATGGGCGAGAGTGCAGCCAGTCGGTTGCGCGGCGACTCGCTGACCGACGTGATCTTTTCCGGTTCCAACACGCGCAAGCCGGTGGGACAGGCGACCGTCGAGCTGATCTTCGACAACGCCGACGGTTCGGTGCAGGGTGAGTACGGCCAGTACGCGGAGATCTCGGTCAAGCGCCAGGTCACCCGCGACGGCCAGTCTGCGTATTACCTCAACGGCGCGCGTTGTCGCCGGCGTGACATCACCGACCTGTTCCTGGGCACCGGGCTGGGGCCGCGCAGCTACTCGATCATCGAGCAGGGCATGATCAGCCAGATCATCGAGGCGCATCCGGAAGAACTGCGCACGCATCTGGAAGAAGCCGCCGGCATCTCCAAATACAAGGAGCGGCGCAAGGAAACCGAAAGCCGGATCAAGGCCACCCGCGAAAATCTCGACCGCGTGCGCGACGTGCGCGACGAAGTCGACAAGCAGCTCGAACACCTCAATCGCCAGGCCCGTGCCGCCGAGCGCTGGAAACTGTTGAAGGAAGAACAGACCCGCAAGGACGCCGAACTGCGCGCGCTGGAATACCGCAGCCTGAAAAGCCAGCACGATGGCGAGGGTCAAGGCTTGTCCGCCGCCGAGATCGAGATCGAGAAGCAGCTCGCCGGCCAGCGCCAGATCGAGGCGCAGCTGGAAAGCGTGCGCGAACGCCACACCGATGCCAGTGAACACCTGAACGCGGTGCAGGCCGATGTCTACAAGGTCGGCGCCGAGATTGCCCGCGTCGAGCAGCAAGTGCGCTACAACAAGGAGACCGCCGAGCGCCTGCAGCGCGCACATGGCGACGCCGAGCGTGAATACGCCGAACTGGCTGCGCATATCGCCACGGACGGCGAGCAGATCGAGACGCTGCGCCTGGCGCTGGCTGAAGGCGAGCCGAAACTTGAGGCGCTGCAGCAACTGCAGGACGACACCGGCGAAGCCCAGCGCAGTACCGAGACCAAGCTTGCCGACTGGCAGCAACGCTGGGACAGCCACACCCGCAACGCCGGTGAGTCGAATCGCGCCGCCGAGGTCGAACGCACCAAGCTCAATTATCTTGACCGCCAGGCGATCGATCTGGCACGTCGGCGCGAAGTGCTGGAGGCCGAGCAGAAAGCGACCGACATGGCGGCCCTGGATGCCGCCGGCGAACAGCTCACCGAAGAACATGAAACCCAGCGCGAACGGGTCGAGACGTTGGGCGGCTTGCTCGATCAGCACAAGACCAGCCATGAGAAAGTGCTGGAAGACGAGCGCCAGGTGCAGTCGAGCCTGAACGAGGCGCGGCAGCAACTGCAATCGGCACGTGGTCGGCATGCCTCGCTGGAGGCCTTGCAAAACGCGGCACTGGGTCAGGACGAAGGCGCGGCCAGCGGCTGGTTGGCCCGACTGGGGCTGGATCACTCGCGCCGCCTCGGTGAATCGCTGCAGGTCGAGGCCGGCTGGGAAACCGCGGTCGAGACGGCGCTGAGCGGTTTTCTGGACAGCGTGCTGGTGGACGGCGCGCACGCGCTCGCGACCGAGTTCCATGCCCTCGACAACGCCGACGTGGCCTTGCTGGACGGCAGCGAGGGTGGCGCGAATACCGCTGGCACGCTGGCTGCGCAGGTGCGCGGCCCGGCGGCGGCCATCTCCATACTCGGCCATGTATTGACGGCAGGTTCGCTGGACGAGGCACACCAGCGCGTCGCTTCACTGGGTGCGCTGGCACCTTACCAGTCGGTCATCACGGCCGCTGGCGAATGGCTGGGCCCCGGTTGGGCGCGCGTGCGTCGGGCGCAGGGCAGCCAGGTCGGCGTGCTGGCGCGCGAGCGCGAATTGCGCACGCTGGCCGAGCAGATCGCCATGCTGGAAGCGCAACTGGAAGAAGCCAGCGAACAACTGGATACGCTGCGCACCAGCAAGTTCGAAACCGAGCGTGCCCGCGATGACGCTCAGCGCGAGCTGTACAACGCGCATCGTCGCCAGTCGGAGTTGGCCGGTCAGTTGCAGAGCCATCGCGGCAAGCTGGAAACTGCGCGTGCCCGCGCCGAGAAGGTGAATGGCGAACTGGCCGACCTGACCGGGCAGATCGACGAATTGCAAAGCCAGACCCGCGACGCGCGGGCACGGCTGGACGAGTCGGTCGGTCTGATGGGCGACCTGGAAGACCAGCGTCGTGAGCTGGAGAACGAGCGCCGCGGGCTGCTGGAAGCGCGCGAGGAGGCGCGCATGAACGCGCGCGAAGCGGCCGAGCAATCCCATTCGCTGGCGCTGGCGCTGGAGTCCAAGCGCTCCTCATTGAGTTCGCTGGAACAGACGCTGGGTCGCATGGACGCGCAATTGCGCCAGATCGAGGCGCGCCGCAACGAGATCACCGAACAGCTCGCCGCCGGCTCCGATCCGATCGCGGAACTGGAAGCCGAACGGCAGGCCTATCTCGACCAGCGCCTGCTGGTCGACAAGCAGTTGGTCGAGGCGCGACGCGCGCTGGAAGACTGCGATATCGAATTCCGCAAGCTGGAGCAGCAACGGCATCTGGCCGAGCAGGGGCTGGCCAATCTGCGCGAGGGTCTTTCGCAGAAGCGGCTTGCCGCGCAAGCGCTGCAATTGCGCGCCGATCAATTGGCCGAGGCGATCGCCGCCTCCGGCCTGGAACTGGAGACCCTGCTGGCCGAACTCGCGCCCGATATCGACGCCAACCAGTGGCGCTCCCAGCTCGCCGACATCGGCCAGAAGATCGCCCGAATCGAGCCGGTGAACCTGGCGGCGATTCAGGAACACGCAGAGCAGAGTGAGCGCAAGACCTATCTGGACAACCAGCTGGCTGATCTGGTCAGTGCGATGGAAACGCTGGAAGGCGCGATCAAGAAGATCGACCGCGAAACCCGCCAGCGCTTCAAGGAAACCTTCGACAAGGTCAATGCCGGCGTGCAGGAACTGTTCCCGCGCCTGTTCGGTGGCGGTCACGCCTACCTGGAACTGACCGGAGATGACCTTCTCAACACGGGCGTGACGATCATGGCGCGCCCGCCGGGCAAGCGGCCGTCCAACATCTCGCTGCTGTCCGGCGGCGAAAAAGCGTTGACCGCGGTGTCGCTGGTCTTCGCGATCTTTGGTCTCAACCCGGCTCCGTTCTGCCTGCTCGACGAGGTCGATGCGCCGCTGGACGAAGCCAACGTGGGTCGTTTCTCCAGCCTTGTGCGTGAAATGAGCGAACAGGTGCAATTCATTTTCATCAGCCACAACAAGGCCACCATGGAAGCGGCCACGCAATTGTGCGGCGTGACCATGCGCGAGCCCGGCGTCTCGCGATTGGTGCAGGTGGATCTGGCGGAAGCGGCTAAACTGGCAGGAGCTGCCTGAGGAACTCCATGATGACGTTGCAACCCGTGCTTGCCCTTGCCTGGAACCCCGCCGTCGGCATTCCGATGCTGATTGTCGGCATCATCGTGCTGGCGCTGCTGTGGCTGTTCGGCCAACCCCGGAAAGAACAGGGCAAGCGACGCGTCGTGCCCGGGCCGCATGCGGGCGAGCGACGTGAACCGACCTTCGGCGAGTCTCACGGCGAGCCGGTTGCCGATGAGTTGTTTGCGGGCGAGGTCAGGCCGCAACAGGGAGAGCTGGAAGTCGGTCTGCGCGAAGAGCTGGAGCGCCTGGGCGCCACGCTTTCAGGCGATCGCAGCCGGGATCCGGCGGCTGCGCCTGCGCCCAAGGCCGCAAAAACCAGACAAGCCCCGAAGCTGGCCGATCACGTGGCTTCAATCATCGATGCATTGCGTGCACCCAGCTCCAGTGAACCGGTGACCCCCGACCTCAGCACGGCGATCGCTGCCGAGGAACCTGCCGAACCGGCTTCACCAGCCCCGGCGCCGGCAGCGGCTGCGCCGCAGCGTTCGGATCTGGGCCGGCGCCCCGCGCAATTGCCGGTGGAACGCATCGTCACGCTGTTCGTGGTGGCGCGCGAGGGTGAGCGGTTCCACGGGCCGGATCTGGTCGTGGCGGCGGAGAAGGCCGGGCTGGAATTCGGCGACATGGGCATTTATCACCGGCTGGTTGACGGCAAGCGCGAATTGGGCCCGATCTTCAGCGTGGCGAACATGCTCAAGCCCGGCAACTTCGACCTGGCCAGGCTGGAAAATCTGCGTACGCCAGGTGTCAGTTTCTTCATGACCCTGCCGGCACCGCTGTCGGCGCTGGACGCGTGGGACGCCATGTTGCCGACCGCGCAACGACTCGCGGAATTGCTGGATGGCCACGTGCTCGACGAAGAACGCAACGCGCTGGGTCGTCAAGGCATCGCGCACATCCGTGATCAGTTGCGCGGCTGGGATCGCGACCACGAAGGCAAGGAAATCATCTTCGGTCGCTGAGGCATTTCAGCTTTCGGCGGCACGCCTCGGCAATGTCCAGTCGGGGCGAATGAAGTGACAGGTGTAACCCTGCGGATAGTGCTCCAGATAATCCTGGTGCTCCGGCTCGGCTTCCCAGAAATCGCCCGCCGGTGCCACTTCGGTCACCACCTTGCCCGGCCACAGGCCTGACGCGTTGACGTCGGCGATAGTGTCCTCGGCGACATCCTTTTGCTGGTTCGAGGTGTAGAAGATCGCCGAGCGATAGGAGGTGCCGCGATCATTGCCCTGGCGATTGGCGGTGGACGGGTCGTGGATCTGGAAGAAGAACTCCAGCAGCGTGCGATAGCTGATCCGTGAAGGATCAAACATGATCTCGATGGCCTCGGCGTGGCTGCCATGGTTTCGATACGTGGCATTCGGCACGTCCCCGCCGCTGTAGCCGACCCGAGTGGAAACCACACCGTCCTGCTGGCGAATCAGGTCCTGCATGCCCCAGAAGCAGCCGCCGGCCAGTACCGCACGTTCGGTCGTCATTGCACGTCCTCCACCTGATCCAGCCAGTCGCCGTAGCCTTGCGCCTCCATCTCCCCGCGAGGAACGAAGCGCAGCGACGCGGAGTTGATGCAATAACGCAGGCCGCCGCGATCGCGCGGGCCATCCGGGAAGACGTGACCGAGGTGACTGTCCCCGTGCGCGGAACGCACTTCGGTCCGGATCATGCCGTGCGTGCCGTCACGCAGCTCATTCACATGGGCCGGTTCGATCGGCTTGGTGAAGCTGGGCCAGCCACAACCGGACTCGAACTTGTCCGAGGAAGCGAACAGCGGTTCGCCCGACACCACGTCGACGTAGATGCCGGCCTCCTTGTTGTGCAGGTATTCACCGGTGCCGGGCCGTTCCGTGCCGCTTTCCTGGGTGACCCGATACTGCTCGGGGTTCAGGCGCGCCACGGCGTCAGGGGTTTTGCTGTAGCTGGACATGTTCGGCTTCCTCCGCGGGGATGCGATTCAAGATGGCTCTTGTTGCTCTCATATCAAGAGCCGCCCGACGGTCAGGGCGGGAGTGCACATGCGCAAATCACGCCGCCCCTGGGGTGGTCACGGCTCCGATGCACCGATCAGATCATCGAGACCTTGCCGGATCGTGTCGATGCCCTTCCAGGGATCCGAGCGCAGACGCGCCAGCCGCCTCGGTGCGGACTTGATATCGAAATCGTGTCCACTGCGCAGCTTGCCCAGTTCGCTCCAGCGCAGCGGCATCGCCACCGGAGCACCGGGGCGCGCCCGCAAGGAGTAGGACGCCACGCTGGTGGCGCCTCGGCTGTTGCGCAGATAGTCGACATAGATCTTCCCTCCGCGCTTGGCCTTGCTCGCATTGGCGACGAACTCCAGCGGATGGGTCTGAGCCAGGCTTTCGGCGAAGGCGTGGGCGAAATCCTTGGCCTGGGGCCAGGGACAACCGGGATTCAAGGGCACCACAATGTGCAGGCCCTTGCCCCCGGTGGTGCGCAAGAAGGATTCCAGCCCCACTTGAGACAGCAACTTTCGCACCAATCGCGCTGCCGCGATCATGCGCTTCCAGGCGACATTGGGGCCCGGGTCCAGATCGAAGACCAACCGGTCGGCCTTGTCGGGCTGGGCGATCGTCGCGCCCCAGGGATGGAATTCAATGGCACCGAATTGCACCAGTTCGATCACCGATGCTGCATCCAGCGGATAGATATAGGTGGCCTGGGCGCCGCTTTCCTCCTTCAGCTTCTTGCTGCCCACGTGTTTCAGGCCCTGAATCATGTGCTTCTGGAAGAAGCAGGCCTTGGCCGTTCCTTCGGGACATCGGATCACCGAGACCGGTCGGTTGGCGATGCCAGGCAGCAGCCATTTCATGACACCGGTGTAATAGTCGGCCACGTCCTGCTTGGTGACTCCGTCATCGGGAAACACCACCCGATCGGGGTGCGTGATGGTGATGGATGTCGAATCCTTGCCGACCTCGGCCTTCTTGCTGGAGCGCTTGGCCGGTGCGCGATCGGAATCGGCGAGATCCCTGGCAGACTTGTCGGTACGCATGGTTTTCAGGCTCGGTTGACGCAACAGGTTGTGGTTGCCCAGGCCACGGTAATAGACCTCGACCACGGTTCGGGGCATGACCCAGCGTGCATCGCGCAGCAGAGGATCGATGTGGGACAGCTTGACGGGGGGATTGACGTTGCTGCCGTCGCTCAGCTGGCCGGCAAGCTCGAGCAATTGCTGGTCGCTGAAACCGGTACCGACACGGCCGGCATAAATCCAGCCCGACGCCACCTCGGGATCGGGCCGGGCCAGCAACAGCGAGCCCACGCCTGCGCGACTGCCCTTCGGCGGCGTGTATCCGACCACGGCGAACTCGTCGCTTTCCAGTCGCTTGATCTTCAACCAGTCATCACTTCGGCCGGCGTGATAAGGCGAGTCGGCCCGCTTGGAAATGATCCCTTCCAGTTGCTCTTTCAGCGCCATCGCGAAGGCGGCGTCGCCATGGCCGACGGTGTGTGTGCTCAGTGCCAGCGGCCGTGACGCCCCAGCCAGCAGCGCCCGCAGCAAGGCCTTGCGTTCGATCAGGGGCGTACGGGAAAGATCGTTGCCTTCCAGATGGATCAGGTCGAACAGCATGTAGACCAACGGGAACTGGGCTTCGCCGGAGAGTGTCTTCTGCAAGCCGTTGAAGTCGCTGCGTCCGTGCTTGTCCATGGCCACCAGTTCACCGTCAAGACGCGCCGAGTGCAGCCCCAGCGATTGCAGCGACAGTGTGATCTCCGGCAGACGCTCGTTCCAGGAGAGTCCGTTGCGTGACCACAGCTGAACATCGCCATCGGCGATCACCGCAAGGATGCGGTAGCCATCCCACTTCACTTCATGCAGCCAGCTATCACCCGCCGGTGGATGGTCACGCAGTCGTGCAAGCTCGGGTTTGAAGAACTCCGTGCTGATCGACGCTTGTCGTGCGCCATTCATTCCTGCGGCCTTGCGCGCCAATTTCGTCCGCGGAGGTTTGCGCGGGCGGGTCGCGCCTTGCCGGCGGGAGGTGGCTTTTCTGGCGGCTGCCTTGGTGGCTGGCGATTTTGCCGCCTTGCGTGTGCTGCGTTTCATGTTGGCGTCCAGCAGGTCGTCCGCTTCCACGTCCCGGGCGAAGGCATCCTCGGCCTTGATCAGAAACCATGCCGGTTGGCGTTCCTTGCGCGTGCTGCGCACCAGATGCCAGCCACCCTTGAGCCGTGACCCGAACAGCTCGAATCGCAGATGGCCCTTCTGAAGTTGGGCTTCCGCATCGCCCTGGGTGGCCCACACGCCGATATCGAACTGGTCGACATGGCCTTTGCCATAACCGTGTTCGATGTCGCCTTCGAAACTGGCGTAGGAAACCGGGTGGTCCTCCACCTCGACCGCGAGACGTTTCACGTGCGGGTTGAAACTGGGGCCTTTCGGCACGGCCCAGCTCTTGAGCACGTCGCCCATCTGCAGCCGGAAGTCGAAATGCCTGCGGCTGGCGTGGTGCAGTTGCACCACGAAAATGGAGCGGCCATGGATTGAGGCATCTTCCTCGCCCGACGGTTCGGAAGTCCTGGAGAAATCGCGCTTGCGCTGGTAATCCTTGAGAGAACTCATGATTGTGGCTCGAGCGCCGCTGGCTGCAGCATCCAGGCAAGCTAGCGGTGATCCCGTTCGCGGTGAGTGAAAAAAGGTCGCTGCCGGAGTTGACGGCCTGTCCACGACCGGCAGCGAATAGTGGCCATTCATCGGCGTCGGCGTTGCGGTTCCTGAGCGTGGCCGCTGGCGTTTACCCATGTGATTCCGCGGAGGCTGTCATGGCACGTCCCATCTGGACTGGCACACTTTCCTTTGGCCTGCTCAACGTTCCGGTGTCGCTGATGTCAGGCGAGCGCAGCGTGGATCTGCACTTCCGCATGCTCGACAGCCGCAGCAAGACTCCCGTTCGCTATGAACGCGTCAACGCCGAGACGGGCGAGGAAGTTCCCTGGAAGGAGATCGTCAAGGCGTTCGAGTACGAGAAGGGCAGTTATGTCGTGCTGGATCCGGATGACATCAAGTCAGCCGCATCGGAAAGCCACGAGACGGTCGAGGTCAATACGTTCGTCGATGCCGACGCGGTCGGGCCGGAGTATTTCGAGAAGCCCTACTTGCTGGTGCCGGGGAAAAAGGCCGAAAAGGGCTATGTGCTGTTGCGCGAGACGCTCAAGCGCACCGGCAAGATCGGCATTGCCCGCGTGGTGATCCGCACCCGCGAATATCTTTCCGCGGTGATGCCGCGCGACAACGCGTTGATGCTGATGTTGCTGCGCTATCCGCAGGAACTGGTCGATGCGGAGGATTACAAGATTCCCCAAGGCGCCGCCTCCACGTACCGGATTTCCGCCAAGGAGATCCAGATGGCCGAACAACTCATTGAATCGATGAGCGACGAATGGAAGCCCGGTAACTATCGCGACGAATTTCGTGATCGGCTGCGCAAGGTGATCGAGAAGCGCCTGAAGTCGAAGGGCGTGGTGACGCCGCCGGAGCACGACGACACCGAGACGCCGGAAAACGCCAGCACCAACGTTGTGGATTTCATGGCGTTGCTGCAGAAGAGTCTGGCCAGCAAGAAACGCACGCCGGCGAAGAAGGCGGCGGCCAGGAAGGCGCCCAAGAGTGCCGCGAAGAAGTCCACGGCGAAGCGCGCTGCGAAGGACAAGCCGAAACCGGCACGCAAGTCAGCAAGAAAAAGCGCTGCCCGCAAGACGGGCTGATCGCCGCCCGACAGGTGCCGGGCGGCGGACAAGGCACCGCTCGATCAGTCCTGTTCGGCCCTCTGCAGCGCTTCCTCGACGATGCAATCGGAATGACCGCATTGACAAGCTTCATCGGACTTGCCGCTTTGCTTCTGGCGGCAGAGTTCGCTGCAATATTCGCCGGCTCGCTCGACCTTGCAGCCGCAAGGGGCGTGTGCGCACGGTTGGTTCGGAATGGCGGTCATGCATGGTCTCCTCGGCGTTTGACGTAAGGGGAGAATGCTTTGTGTCGCTTTCAAAGCGCGTGAAATGACGGAGGTTCTTGCGAGTACCGGACCTTCACGGAAATGGTGCTCCAATCGCGAAAGTCTTGTCAGGCGGGAGTCGATCGATGTCTCATCCTCCGGTGGAAGATCGCGCACGGGGCGGTGGCCTCGAGTCTGATGTAGAGACGCATGCTGCGGCCAATCCCTCCCGTCGCAGCTTCCTCAGAAACGCCGCACTCGTCGTGCCCGCGACCGTCCTGGGGGGATGCGCCACCAGCCAGCAGGCCGCTACGCAAGGTCCGGTTTATTTCAGCCCTGGCGAAGCATCTTTCATTGAGGCGGCCACGCAGCGATTGATTCCCGCCGATGCGCTCGGTGGCGGGGCCAATGAAGCCGGCATCACCCATTTCATCGACCTGCAATTGGCCGGCGCTTATGGGCGCGCCGAGCGCTGGTACATGCGCGGTCCCTGGCCGACCGGTACTGATGAGCAGGGATTCCAGCTCAAGTACACGCCGGCGGAGATCTACCGCAAGGCGATCCCTGGCGTCGATGCGCACTGCCAGAAGATCCAGCAGAAGTCCTTCGCGCAACTGGATGCGAGCCAGCAGGACGAGGTGTTGCACGCACTGGAGGACGGCAAGGTCGATCTGGGCGAGATTCCGTCCAAGACCTTCTTCGCGCTGCTCTGGCAGAACACCCAGGAAGGCTATCTTGCCGATCCGGCGTATGGCGGCAATCGTGATTTCGCCGGCTGGAAATTGGTGGGCTTTCCGGGCCCTCGCTACAACTACGTCGAGGAGATCGGCAAGTTCGGTCAGCCCTATACGCAGCCGTTCGTGAGTCTGATCGGCCGCGATCCCGGTGCCCGTCTGAAGGGGACCGAGTAATGGCCACGCGCATGCCCTCGGTAGACGTGGTGCTGGTCGGCTTCGGTTGGACCGCGGCGATCATCGCGCAGGAACTCACCGACGCAGGTTTTCAGGTGCTGGCCCTGGAGCGTGGCGAGTTCCGCGACACCGTGCCGGATTTCGCCACCACCACGACCCAGGATGAACTGCGCTATGCGGTGCGCAAGCAGATCTTCGAATCGCCCGAACGCGAGACGCTGACCTTCCGCAATACGGTCAACCAGACCGCCTTGCCGATGCGTCACCTGGGGTCGTTTCTTCCTGCGTCCGGCGTCGGCGGTGCGGGCGTGCACTGGAACGGCCAGTGCTGGCGCTTCCTGCCGCAGGACTTCGAGATTCGCACGCATACCGAACAGCGTTACGGCAAGAATTTCATTCCGGCCAACATGAACCTGCAGGACTGGGGTGTCACCTACGACGAACTGGAGCCGCATTACGACCGCTTCGAGTATCTCTGCGGCGTATCCGGGCAGGCGGGCAATATCGGCGGCCAGATCCAGCCCGGCGGCAATCCGTTCGAGGGTGCCCGGCAACGAGGCTATCCGTTGCCACCGCTTACCCGCAGCGCGTCGACCACCTTGTTCGAAAAGGCGGCACGCGAAGCAGGATTTGACCCTTTCCCGTGTCCGGCGGCGAATGCCTCGCGACCTTATCGCAATCCGCTGGGCGTGCAGATGGGCCAATGCACGTACTGCGGATACTGCGAATGGTTCGGTTGTGGCAACTATTCAAAGGCCAGCCCGCAGACCACGATCCTTCCCGTACTGTTGAAGAAGGACAACTTCAGCTATCGCACCCGCTGCAACGTCACCCGGGTCAACACCGACAGCAGCGGCAAGAAGGCCACCGGCGTGACCTACGTCGACGTGGACGGCAACGAGGTCGAGCAGCCCGCGGGCATGGTCGTGCTGTGTGCGTTCGCGCAACACAACGTGCACTTGTTGCTGCTTTCGAAAATCGGTGTTCCCTATGATCCGACCACGGGGCAGGGCGTGGTGGGACGCAATTACGCCTATCAGATCACCTCGTCGGTGGATGTGTTCCAGAAGGAAATCCTCAATCCCTTCATGGGTGCCGGCGCCCTGGGTCAGGCGATCGACAATTTCAACGGCGACAACTTCGATCACGGTCCGCTGGGCTTCGTCGGCGGTGGCTACATAGCCCTATGGAACACGGGTGGTCGGCCCATCCTGCAGCACCAGTTGCCGGCCGATGCGCCAAAGTGGGGTGGTGGCTGGAAGAAGGCGATGCACGAGAACTATCTCACCAGCACGTCGATCGCCACCCATGGCAGCGTGATGAGCTATCGCGAGAACTATCTGGATCTGGATCCCACCTACAAGGACATCTATGGCAATCCGCTGCTGCGGCTGACCTTCGACTATCAGCCCAACGAGCACGCCATGTCGGATTACGTGACCGACCAGGCGGCCAAAATCGCACAGGCGATTCCCGGCGCCACCCATCACGTGAAGAAGCGCGAAGGCCACTACTCGATCGTGCCGTACCAGACCACCCACAACACCGGTGGCGCGGTGATGGGCGTCGACCCGAAGACCAGCGTGGTGAATCGTTATCTGCAGTCCTGGGATGTGCCGAACCTGTTCGTGATGGGTTCGAGCGTGTTTCCGCAGAATGCCGGTTACAACCCCACCGGTACCGTCGGTGCGCTGACCTACTGGTCGGCGGAAGCGATGAAGCGTTACCTGAAAAATCCCGGCCCGCTGGTGACGACATGAACGCGCGCATTCCTCTCGCGCTGGTCGCCCTGGCCGGCTTTGCCGGGGCCACCGGGTTGGGGGCGTGGGCCACCGATGCCGCACGCACCAGTGCCGGCCCGCAGGTGTCGGTCGAGCGTGGGCGTTACCTGGTGCAGGCGGGCGATTGCATGGCTTGCCATACGGCCGACGGAGGTGCGCCGTTTGCCGGTGGTCGCGCCGTCCCCACACCCTTCGGCATCATCTATTCCACCAACATCACCCCCGATCGCAGCACCGGCATCGGCAGCTGGAGCGAAGAGGACTTCCATCGCGCGATGCATGAGGGCATCTCGCGCGATGGCCACCACCTGTACCCGGCGTTTCCGTACCCGTGGTTCACCCGCATCAGCCGCGATGACGTGCGCGACATCAAGGCCTATCTGGATACCCGCCAGCCGGTGCATCAGGCCAACCGGCAGAACAAGCTGCCGTGGCCGTTCAGCATGCGCGGCGTGATGGCGGTCTGGAATGGTCTCTATCTGGACAAGGGCAGCTATCGGAGCGACCCGGCCAAGTCCCCGCAATGGAATCGGGGCGCTTATCTGGTAGAAGGCGTAGGTCATTGCAGCGCATGCCATGGCGACAAGAACTTTGCCGGATCGGTGGACAAGAATCATCCGCTCGACGGCGGCTACGCAGAGAACCAGTTCGCGCCGGCCCTCACCGGCGACACGCGCGACGGACTCGGTGCCTGGAGCGAGCAGGACATCGTCGACTACCTGGGCAAGGGCTACAACGCCAGGGCGGCAGCTGCGGGGCCGATGTCCGAAGTGGTGCAGCAGTCCACCCAGTATCTGAGCGAGCCGGACCGACGTGCCATCGCGATTTATCTGAAGGGTTTCAACACGACGAACAGCCAGACTGGTTCCGCCGTCGACAAAAACGCATTGCAGGAAGGGGCGGCGGTGTATACCGACAATTGCGAAGGCTGCCATTTGCGTGCCGGCAGCGGCCAGGCGCAATCGTTCCCGCCGTTGAAAGACAGTTCTGCGGTGCAGGCCGAGCAGCCCGATACGCTGGTTGCGGTGATCCTCGAGGGTGGCCGGATTCCCGCCACGAAGCACGACCCGACCGGTTTGGTGATGCCTGCTTTCAATGAGCGCCTCAGCGACGCGGATGTGGCCGATGTTGCCACCTATATCCGCAATGCCTGGGGCAATCGGGGCAGCAGCGTCTCTGAATCAAAGGTACGCAGCCTGCGCCGGAAGCTTCACGCATCGCCGCCATGAATGGATTTTCCGGGGCGGCGCTCCGCTGCCGCGGGCGGGCGTGGAACGCGCATCGAATGGACGTCTTTCCTCACGCACTGGTCACCGTGAAATCGAGAGCATGGCCGTGATTTCCTCAAGCATTCGCCAGGAGAGCACATGAAATATCGCCATGTATTCAGCACGCCTGATCTTGCCGAAGCCGAAAATGCGGTGAATGCGCTGCGCCGCGTCGGTATTCCCGATGAAGATATTTCACTGATCGCCCGCCACGATGTGGAGAACGCCGCGATCGCCGACGATCGGCAGGACACCAGCGGCGATTTCGCCCGCGGCGGGGTCAAGGGTTTGATTGGCGGTGGCGGCACCGGCTTGGTCTGCGGCCTGGTTGCGGTGGCGGTTCCCGCCATCGGATTGCCCCTGGCCGCCGGCGCGGCGATGGTCGTGGCCGGCGCTGCAGTGGGTGGCTGGATGGGCATGCTCACGGGAACCTCCGAGCCCGATCCCGCGCGCCGGAAATTCCAGGAAGAGATCGATGCCGGGCGCGTCATCGTCGCGGTGGATGCCGAACAGCATCTGCTTGATCGTGCTGACGCGGTATTGCTGGACACGCGCGCCACGCGATTGCCGTTCGATGAGCCGTCCGCGCTGAGTTAAGCCAGCTTCACGCAAGCGGCACCTGCGGATATCCACGCACTGCACACGCCAGGCTGGCGATACTGCGCGGAGCGATAACGCCAGGAGCACACCCATGGGCAACACCAATCTTCCCCAATTCGGCGCCAAGCACCAAAAAAACAGCCGTGATACGCGCAGCGGCGTCGAGCAGCTTACCGACAAGGCGCGCGAGGAGCAGCGTCAGGCACCCGCCAAGCCGGTGGTGCCACCCAATCCGGCCATCACGCCGGAAGAAGCGATCATGGGTTACGTCGATACCGGTCACTCGCCGTCGGATGCCACTTGAGACACAAGCAAGCCAGCTTTCATGGTCGACGACGAAGACAGCGCCGGATTTCCACGGTTCTCCACACAAGGTCGAACTTGGGTCTATCTGCTGCCGTGTCGTGATGAGGACATCCTCAAGATCGGTTTCTCTAGCGACCCTTTGCAACGAATGCACGCCCTGCATCGGCGTTATTTCGATTTTTTCGATCTTGATCGCGCCTTGCTCATCGAGTCGGAGCACTTGCGGGATGCCCGCCGGATAGAGCGGACGCTCATCGAGCGTTTTGCCGACTATCGGGCCCCCGCGCCGCTGGTGGTACGTCAGGCGGCGGCGGGTCATACCGAGTGGTTCCGTGGCGTGGCAGCAGAGGCCGATGCCATGGCTCGCGACATCGCCCTGAAGGAGGGCTGGACTGTGCACGCGCCGTTGACCTTATGGCTGCAAGGACTTTTTCGCGAGCGCGCCGATACCTTCTATGACTGGTCTTCACGGCTGATGGACTCGATCGAGTACGAACGCTTCAACTTGCCGCCCGGGGCTCAAGCGCCAGATACGGCCCGTGCGTTGCGCAATCTGCTGGATGCGTGCACCGCGGTGGATCTGGACGTTGCCGACCTGGTCCCGGAGCAGGTGGCGGCGTGGTACCTGAATGCCTAGCCATCGCCAGCGCCGACATCAGGCCCAGCCGAACAGTTTGTAGCTCCACAAACCCAGGTATTCGCGCAGGCAGTGACGGGTGAGGCTGAGGGCTTTGCGCTCGGGCCACCATGAGTGGCTGCCCTGTGGGTATTCGGCCGCGGAATCGGGGACCGGCGCAGGGATCACCGTCATGCCCTGGTGAGTGAAACAGGCTGCAGCCCGCGGCATGTGAATGCCCGACGTAACCAGCAGGATGCGCTGCATTTTTTCATGCTTCAGCAGTCGGGCCGAAAACAGTGCATTCTGGTGGGTATTGATGCTCTCGTCTTCGGTCAGCAGGGCGCTGCCTGGAACCCCTTGTTGCTGGAGCTGCTGCTCCATTTTCAGTGCCTGATCGTCGCCGGACAGCAGGATCGTGCGGGCCCTCTGGTCGCGGAAAAGCTCCAGGCCGAATCCCAAGCGGGTGGGCCGGCCGTTCATGTCGCCTGCGGACCAGTCATTCCCGGAAGGCAGTTTGCCGCCGCCCAACACCACGATGGCGTCTGCCGTGGCGTAGGCAGAGGCGCTCTGCTGCACATATTGGCGCTCCAGTCCCTGTTGCAGCCACCCGGCAAACGCCGGGGTGGCGCACAGCCATGTCCAGAGCACGGCCAGCGTCAGCAGGCTTCCGGCCAGACAAAACCGTCGCCGATGCAACAGCAGGAGGCCGGGAACGGCGAGCATTCCCGCCTGCAGCACGGGATGACTCAAGTGGGCTAACTGTTCGACGAGGTTCATGGGGCCCGATCAGCGAAAGGAGCCGGTCCGCCCTGGCCCGGGCCCCGTCGATCCAGCGGCCGAACAGCCGGCTGCGTGCTGACTTCCGTTCGAATGGGCGGGCGTTCTCAAGGGCGGGCTACCTCGGGTTGGGCAGTGGCCGGATGTAGGTGTTGTTCCCGAGGCGTGTCAGGACTGGTGCCGTCGACCGGTTTGCTGGCGAATAATTTGTGTTTGCTATAGTTTCTGTATCGACTTGTCAATATACAAGATGTAGTCTAGTTCACAGTTTCATACATTGGATGGGGAATATGAAGCTTCTGACCGGTTTTTTCCTTGTGTGCCTGATCGGCACGCTGACGGCTTGCGCCACGGGCGGGAGAGCCGGCGCACCACCGGCACCCGACGTCACCGCCCAGGCGGTGAACACTTATCTGATCGGGGTGGACGACCAACTGCAGATCACGGTCTGGCACAACCCGGATCTGAGCGTAAGCGTGCCGGTACGCCCGGACGGCAAGATCACGGTGCCGCTGATTGGCGATGTCGTGGCAGGAGGCCGGACTCCTGACCAGGTGTCCGCGCAGATCAAGGACAAGCTGCAATCCTTCGTGCGTGATCCGCAGGTGGCAGTCATCCTGACCGCGCTGCGCAGCAATGAGTACTTGTCACGCGTGCGGGTCACCGGCGCCGTGCGCAATCCGATCTCGATTCCGTATCGCCAGGGCATGACGGTACTTGATGCCGTGCTGGCGGCCGGTGGCACGACGGAATTTGCCGCCTCCGATCGCACTGAGCTTTTTCGCAAGGGCCCGGGCGGGACGACCACGTCCTACGCGGTGCGCCTGGGGAAGATTCTGCAACAGGGCGATCTGGAAAATAACTATCCGGTGCAACCGGGCGACGTGATCACCGTACCGCAGCGGTCGTTCTGAGACGGGCGGAAGCAGGGCTGGGCTTAAGGATTGGGTCTGTGATGAATAGTGATTTGGCATTTTTCAATGGCATGCTGCCGGCGCTCCTGACCGAGGCGCGTCGCCGGCGTTTGGCGATGGGGCTGGCATTTGCGTTCATCGCGCTGACGGCGCTGGTGATCGGATTGCTCTGGCCCAAGAAGTACGAGGCGTCCACCACGATCCTGGCCCAGGAAAGCAGCATCATCACGCCGTTGATGGAGGGTGCCGCGGCGACCACCGGCAACAAGAACCGCGCCGGCATTGCCCGCGATGTGATCTTCAGTCGCAAGGTGATGAACGAGATCCTGGTATCCGGTGGCTGGATGGCGTCGCACCCGTCACCGATCGAACAGGATCGTCTGATCGAAGGCATCAAGGCGCGTACGCGGGTGCAAACCGCACGCGACAACCTGATCACGATCACCTATTTCGATTCGGACCCGAAGCGGGCCTTCGAGGTCACACGGCAACTGGCACACCTGTTCATCAGCGAAAGCCTGGCCTCCAAGCAGCGCGAGAGTCGCGATGCCTATGACTTCATCAACAGCCAGGTCGAGGCCTACCGGAAGAAGTTGACGGATGCCGAGGGCAAGCTGAAGGCCTATCGGGATGCCAATGCGGATGCTCGCCCGGGCAGCGAAGCGGACACCGCCTCGCGCATCAGTCAGTTGCGTACGCAGATCGAAAACAATCGCATGGATCTCATGGAAAAGCGCTCGCAAGCGGCAGCGCTGCAATCGCAATTGTCCGGCGAATCCGAGGTCACTGCGGTGCAGACGACCGAAGGCGTCTATCAGACCCAGCTCGCCGAATTGCAGGGACAACTCGACAAATTGTTGCTGGTCTATACCGATCAATACCCCGATGTCATCCGTATCCGGCACCAGATGGACGATTTGCGTCGACAGCTGGCGCAGGCCAACCAACGCAAGCAGAACGCCAGGTTGGCTGGAACACCGGTGCCGTTGGACAACAGCATGCAGATGAATCCGCTGTATCAGCAATTGCGGATCCAGCTGTCCGCGGCCCGCGGCGATGCCGCCGCCACCGCGGCGCGGGTCGGGGCCAGTGAATCGATGCTGCAATCGGAACTGGAACGCAGCAAGCGCATTGCGAGTTCGGAAAACGTCACCTCCGAGCTGACCCGCGACTACAACGTCAACCGGGATGTGTACCAGGATCTGCTCAAGCGTCGCGAGAACGCACGTGTCTCGATGAATCTTGACGACGAACAGCGCGGTCTCACCTTCCTGATCCAGAACCCGGCCCTGATGCCACTGACGCCCTCCGGCCTGCGCTTCATGCATTTCGGTCTGGGCGGTATCGCTCTGGCGCTGGCCGTGCCGTTCGGGCTGCTGTTTGCGCTGGTGCGATTCGACCCGCGAGTGCGATCGGTCGGGCAACTTGAGCGCGCCACCGGAATGACGGTGCTGGCATCCATCCCGTTCTATCCGTCGCCGCAGGATCGTCATCGCAGTCATCTGAACAACCTGCTTCTGGTGATGATCGTGGCGGGCGTAGCTGCGATCTACCTGGTGTTGTTCCTGTTGAAACTCAGGGGTGTGGCATGAAACGCCAGGGCGACAATGTGATTTCCCAGCGCTTCAGTGGTGCGGCGGATGTGGGCGTCAGCGAGCTGGGCGCGTCCGTTTCGAGCAGCCACGAAATTGCCCGCATGACCATGCAGGGTGGGGCGCTGGAGCCCTTGCAGCTCGAACAGCGGCGGATGATCCATCGCGAGGCCTCGGTTCGTCGGCAGTCGGATGCCTTTCGTGAAATCCGCACGCGCTTGCTGGAAATGGCCGGCCAGCAGAACTTCGTGACCCTGGTGGTTTCCGTGAGTCCCCGATCGGGTGGCAGCTTTGTGGCGCGGAATCTGGCTGCAGCATTCGCTTTCGACGAAACCAAGACGAGCCTGCTCATCGACTGCAACCTGCGCTACCCGGGCCAGCACAAGGTGATGGGGGTGGATCCCTCGACGGGTGGGTTGATTGATTTCATTGATCATCCGGCCATGGGCATCCAGTCGGTTCTGTATGAGACCGGTATCCCGCGCATGCGTCTGATCCCGGCTGGCAATCCGCGTGAAAACAGCGGCGAATATTTTTCGTCGTTTCGCATGCGCGCCGTGCTCGATTCGCTGCGCTGCCGCTATGCAGACCGCTATCTGTTCCTCGATGGGCCAGCCATCAAGGGCTCTCCGGATGCGCGAATTCTGTCGGACATGGCGGACTTCGTGGTGGTGGTAGCCGGTTACGGCCGGGACACCCCGGCAGCGATCAGTCAGGCCGTAGCCAATTTCGAACCGGGCAAGCTGGCGGGGGTGGTTTTCAATCAGGGGAACTGAGGCGCGCTGGCAAAGTGCTTCAGCGTCGTTCAACCGCGAGCTGTCCATCGGAGGGAGACACATGCCGGGATCCACCAGGTTTGTCCGCGCGATCACGCTAGCGCTTGTGGTCAGCCCCGGCATGACCGTGGCCGCGCAGTTCGACTATTCGCTGTATGCCGGCATAGAGCACAGCAGCAATATCACCCTGAGCAACCAGAACCCGATCAGCGAGAATATTCTGATTCCGGGACTCAATTTCGCGTTCACGCAGCAAGGATCGGTGCTGCAGGCGAACGTCGTCGGCGCGCTGGAATATCACGACTACACCGGCGGCAAGTTCGACAACCAGACCCAGACCCAACTGGCCGGCATGGCGAACTGGACCGTGTTGCCGCAACGGCTGGATTTTTCGGTGCAGGACTATGCCTCTGTGCAGCCCATCGATTCGCTGGCAAGCGATGCCCCGGGCAATCAACAGCAAACCAATGTGCTGGCGCTTGGGCCCACCCTTCACTTGCGTTTCGGCGACGCCATGCGAGGACAGGTCGAGCTTCGCTACGTCAACAGCGACGCCTCGAAGGTGGATGAGTTCAACTCCTCCCGTGGTTCCGTCGCGGCTCGCCTGTTCAGGGATATCAGTCCCACTGATCAGCTGTCCGTCAACGCCGAAACCCAGCACGTCGACTTCGTGAATCAGAACCAGGCCAATTACGACCGAAACGAGGTCTACGTCGCCTACAGCAGCAAGCTGGCTCGTTTCGATATCGACGCCTCGGCCGGCTGGTCACAGCTGTCTTTCGATCATTCACCCAGCGTGTCGAATCCCTTGCTGCGCCTGGCACTGGCCTGGCGGCCTACTCAGCGCAGCACGTTCTCCCTCGCCGGGGCATATCAGTATTCGGATGCCGCGCAAGACATGTTGGCCGCGGGACAGACGCCAAGTCCGACCATTGAAAGCATCAACACGGGCAGCTCCGTCATCGATGCGCAGGTCTATCAGGAGCGCCTGCTGCAAGCAACTTATGCGTTGAACACCGAGCGTCTGACCTTGTCGGTCACGCCGGCGTTCAGCAAGGTGCACTATCTCAACGAATCCACCTTTGACCAGACTGGCCGCGGAGGCGGGGTCAATCTGAGCTACCGGCTGCGTCCGCAGCTCACGCTCTCCGCGCTGGCCGGTATCCAGCGCATTGATTACACGAGCCTGGATCGTCGCGACAGGACCGTGCGCTTCGGCCTGGACCTCAACCGCCAATGGACGTCGCACTGGAGCGCGCACCTTGCGGTGGATCGTCAACGGCGCTCCAGCAATGTCGCCAGTCAGAGCTATCGCGAAACCCGTATTTTCCTCGGCGTGGTGTTCCGTCGATGAACCTGCACCATGACAAGGAGTTGCCGTTCTATTTCGGCAAGGATGGCGAGCTGTTCGGCATGTTCCACGCCACCCTCGCTCCGGCGCGCAAGGCCGTGCTGCTATGCCCGCCGCTGGGTCAGGATCAGATCCGTTGCCATCGACTGTATCGACAGCTGGCCCATGCCCTTGTAGCCGAGGGGATTGCCGTGTTGCGTTTCGACTATTACGGCACGGGTGATTCGGCCGGGGACAGCGTGGAGGTCGACTGGGATCGATGTGTGGCCGACACCCTTGTCGCGGCTGCCGAGCTTCGAGCGCGCAGCGGCGCCACGGAAATCACGGCATTCGGCGCCCGGCTGGGTGGCAGCATCGCGCTTTGCGCGGCAAGGGCGGGCAGCCTTGCCGGGTTGGTGGCGTGGGATCCCGTACTGGACGGCAGCGCGTACGCGGCCAGGCTCGACAGGATGCAGCGCGCACTTGCCGTGGATGCACAACGCTTCACCAAGCCACGACTGGCATCGGACGCGGCCGACCAGTGGCTTGGTTTCGCGACCAGCGATCGGTTGCGGCAGCAGCTGATCGAGCTCCAGTTAGAGCCGACGCGAGTCCCCACGCTGATACTCGACTCGCTTTCGGCTTCGCCGGTCGGCGAATGGCAAAGCCTGCAGGCGGATGTGCTGGCACTGCAACCACCGACCCCCTGGGAGGATCTGCAAAGGCTGGAGCTGGCAATTCTTTCGCATCCGGTGGTTCGCGCGATAACCGGTCATCTTCGCGAGGCTGCGTGATGGCAGAGCAGGCTTTTCGCTTCGGACGCGCCCGACACCTGGTCGGGATTGCCGGCATGCCCGACAAAAATCCGGATGCGGATAGCGTGGGCGTAGTCGTGCTCAATGCCGGCCTGGTTCACCGCATAGGCCCATTCCGCCTGCATGTCGAATTGACGCGCCGCCTCAACGCGAGCGGATATCCGAGCCTGCGTTTCGATCTCTCGACGCTGGGTGACAGCGGTGCCTGCGAAGGGTCGCAAACCAAGACGCAGCAGGTGTGCTCCGATGTTGCCGATGCCATGGATCTGCTGACGAAGGTATCCGGTTGCTCGCGCATGGTGCTGATCGGCCTGTGTTCCGGCGCCCAGAATGCGCATACGGTGGCTTGTACCGAAGCGCGGGTGGCTGGCGCCATTTTTCTGGACGGATATGCCTACCGCACGCCGGGCTATCACTTGCGGCATTACCTCCCTCGACTGTTCGACGTTGGCCGCTGGCGCCGCAAACTCACCCATCGCCAACGTGCTGCAGCCCCGAAAAGCACGGACCCGGTTTTCGCGGTGGCGCCGCTGCCACGGCACGTCGTGCAGTCGGACCTGGCCAGCATGCTTGATCGCGGCTTGAAGATCAGCCTCATATACAGCGGCGGCATAAACAACTACTTCAATCACGCACGCCAGTTCCGCGAATGTTTTGGTCGCGTCGTGGCCCATCCCGCGTGCAGCACCCGTTTTCTCGGCGCGGCAGATCACACCTACATCCTCAATGTTGATCGCACTCGCCTGATCGACAGCATCGAACATTGGCTGTCCCGAAACTTTCCCGTCGCCGCCATGGATGCGTCGTCATGAATGAAGTCCTCGTCACCGGCGGTGCCGGCTATATCGGAAGTCATGTTGTCCAGCAGCTGGTCGCGCGTGGCGAACACGTGGTGGTCGTGGATAACCTGAGCACCGGCTTTCGAGAGGCGGTGCAGGGCGCCGAACTCGTGGTCGGGAACATCGGCGACATGGAGCTTGTCCGACGGGTGCTGGCGACGCATTCGGTTGACGCCGTGCTGCATTTCGCGGCACACACCGTGGTTCCCGAATCGGTGAGCGACCCGCTGAAGTATTACGGCAACAACACCTGCAACACCCGCAACCTGTTGGCCTGCTGTGCCGAGGCGGGAGTTGGCCGCCTGATTTTTTCCTCCACGGCGGCGGTCTACGGCGTCACCACCAACGGCATTGCCGACGAAGACACGCCCACCCAGCCGATCAATCCCTACGGTTCCTCGAAGCTGATGTCCGAGACGATGTTGCGTGACCACAGCGCCACCGGTGCGATGCGGCACGTGATCCTGCGTTACTTCAACGTGGCAGGCTGCGACCCGCAGGGGCGGATAGGGCATTCCACGCCGCAGGCGACCCTGCTGGTCAAGGTCGCCTGCGAGCATGCGGTCGGCAAGCGTGCCAGCCTGTCGATCTTCGGGACTGACTACGACACGCCGGATGGCACCGGTGTTCGCGACTACATCCACGTCGAGGACCTGGCGTCCGCCCATCTGCGTTCGCTCGATCATCTGCGTGCCGGCGGTGAGTCATTGACGCTCAACTGCGGTTACGGCCACGGCTACAGTGTCCGTGAGGTCATTGACGCGGTTGAGCGTGCAGGTCATCGACCTTTGAGCGTGATCGAGTTGCCACGTCGTGCCGGCGACATACCGAGCCTGATCGCATGCAGTGACAGGCTCAAGCAGCGGCTTGATTGGGTTCCGCGTTATGACGACCTTGACGTCATCGTGGGAACGGCTTTGCGCTGGGAATGGCAACTCGCTGGCAGGAGCGTTCTCCCGGTCGGCAAATTGGCCGACACGAATCGGCTCGCCTCCCATGCGTGAATTGCCGTCAAGGCGGTATCGCATTCGGCGACCAGGGCTGCTCTGCAGCGTGCTCACCTTCGCTTTTGCCTTGTCGATGATGTCCTTGAGCATGGGCATTTCAGCACGGCAGCAGGTCGACGGAACGCAGCCTGCAGTGGCGTCGACGGGCCATGTCGCGAAAGTCGCGGCGCCGGAGCCGGCAACACCATCGGCGCAACGGATCGGGAAACAGCGCATCGTCTTGCGGCGCAACGACGGCACCGTCGGGACCGAACCCGTGCCGGTTTCCGTGGGTATCCCGTTTCCGCCAGGCATGCTTCGCGACGCCCGCCTGGTGCGCATTCTTGACGACAAGGGGGCTGAAGTACCGGCTTCGATCAAGACCACTCTGCGCTGGTTTGCCAAGGACGGGAGCATACGCGCCGTCCGCGCGCAGTTCCGGGCCACGCTGACTGGCGAGCCCAGGACATTCTACTTTTCGATCGGACAACCGCGGCACCTCGATCTCGCCGGCTGGTCGTATGGCGAAGGGCTGGTCGGCGCGGAGCACGGCATGCGCCAGCCGCAGGCCCTGGCGACGCTCGAGCCAGCTTGGCTGTGCGACTCCCTCATTGCCGGACCACAGGTGCCGGCGGCAGCGGGCGAACTGCAGGCGAACTTCGTATCGGAACAATTCACCTGGGCACGTCGACTCCCGGTGGATGACTCGACCGCGTGGCTGTTCGATCGCCCATCGACCCTGTTCAAGGCCTATGTACGCACCGGGCGTTTCGATTACCTGCAGGCGGCCGAGCAGAGTTACCGCTTCTACATGACATACATCCGCCGCGACGGGCTTCCCATGAGCCCGTTCTGCGCTGGGGGATGGACCTACAACAAGAAGCCCTGCGATGTGAAATATGTCTATGTCGAGCCCATCCTGCTGGCGCTCGGCCTGACCGGCGACGACAGCGAAAGCGATACGGAAACCGTCGACAAGATGATGACGCTTTGGGAAAGCGGTGGCTGGAACAACCCGCCGGGACCCTACAGCGACCCGATGCAGGAATTCACGGAGCGCTTCGCCGGCCTCGGCTTGCTGGAAACCGTCAGTGCTTATGAGTTGACGGGTGATTCGCGCTACCTGGCGCGCATCAAGGATCGCATTGGATGGCTTTACGAACATCAGCGGAACAACCCCGATCACCTGGGTGATGATGGCTCGTGGCGCAACAGTTGGCTGAAGCACGAGGGCGGCGACTGGGACCCCGCCAAGGAAGTTCGTGGCAGCTCGCCATGGATGAGCGAAAACATCATTGA
Source organism: Rhodanobacter sp. TND4EL1 (assembly GCF_054061035.1). Lineage (NCBI taxonomy): Bacteria > Pseudomonadati > Pseudomonadota > Gammaproteobacteria > Lysobacterales > Rhodanobacteraceae > Rhodanobacter > Rhodanobacter sp. TND4EL1. The sequence goes on along the minus strand of NZ_JBSSDT010000001.1, from coordinate 398,625 downwards.
TGGCCTGTGGCATGCGTGGCTGGTTACCGGCGACTCCCGCATTCCGGACATGATCACTGACTTTGGCCATTACATGGAGCAGTACGGCTGGATTCGCTCCGACCAGATGCTCAACCCGCACGGATGGCGCAACCCGTGCTCCGGCCCGGAGGGGCAGATCGCCTGGTACTGGTCATCCGCACATGCCAGCAAAGCGGCAATGGACAGGATTCAGGAATCCGAGGGCTGGTACAGCGACGCTCATACGGTGGAGTTGGCGTTGCCCGTCGCCGCTGCGCGCTATTTCGAGCGCGACCCGCGCCAAAGTGCGGCACTGGAACGTCGCCTCGCTCTCATAACGCATTCCCTGACCAAGGCCTGCGCCAGCGAGGCGGACACTCTGCGACGATTCAACTGGAACAACCGCGGCAGCGGTGTGGTGGCGTGGTTGATCCGGCAGCCGGCAGGTAGCGGGCGTCAGTCTCCCCCGAAGACAGTGTCGAGCACACCATGAATCGCCGCATTGAGGTGTTGCGCAGCATCACCATGGTGTCTGCGGCCACTTACATCGAGTATGCGCTCGGTCTGGTTGTCAGTATCTGGATTGCGCGGACATTGGGGCCGGCAGATTTCGGTCGCTACGCTTTCGTACTCTGGTTGTGTGGCTGGTTGATGACGTGCAGCAACCATGCGCTGACCACGTCGTCCACGAAGTTCATTGCGGAGGCCGACGGCGCCGGCGAACCCGACGTCGCGTCGCATATTGCCCATCGGCTCACCCGTTATCAGCACATCAGCACACTCATCGTGCTTGCACTGTTCGTTGTCGTGGCCGGCATTGTGCGACCCAATGAGTGGAGGCCCTTTCTGCCGCAGGTCATGTTGTTCGTCATCATTGCGGTCGCGGCCAAGGCCAACTATTTCATGATGGTCGCGGTGGAGAAGGGCCAGGAGCGCTTTGAGCCCGCGTCGTTGTCCACGGTTCTTTCCGGTGTGTTCGGCATCGGGCTGATCGGGGCGGCCACGCTCGCTCATGCTGCGCTGATCGACTTCATTGCGCTGTTTGCAGTGGCCTGCCTGACCATAAATCTCGTCAATCGACTCGCGTTCCACCGATATTGTCGACCGTTGAAAGCTGGCCCCATACCCGCAGAGATCAGTCGACGCCTCTCGCGACACTTGTACTTGACCGCCGGGTTGGTACTGCTGATTTCATTCAAGTCGAGCATGATTGAAGTGTTCTTGTTGAACATGTTTTCCACTTCGGCGGCGGTCGGATTTTTTGCGATTGCCGCCACCCTCACTCGCGGCGCGGTTGACCTTTTCTCGGTGGGGCTGACGGCGACGCTATTGCCCTACATGGCCAAGTCCTTCGGCAAAAGCGGGCAGGAGCAGGCTGCGCAGCTGCTCGCTGACGCGACCCGCTTCTATTGGGCGATGGGACTTGTCATTGCGGGCGTGGGGTTGGTGGTAACCCCTGAAATCGTCACGCTGATGTACGGAAATCGCTATATCCAGGCGATTCCGGCGATAGAAGCCACTCTTGTGCTGGCAGGCCTGCTCCTGATCGGAAACAGCATTGCGGCGTTCCAGATCGTCGTTGATCGTCAGGACGATCGGGTACGCATCACGGTCATGGCGCTGATCACCAACGCGCTGCTGGGCATTCTCCTGATTCCGCACTTCGGTCTGGCCGGCGCGGTCATGACATACGCGGGTACCCGATTCGCCGAGCTGGGGCTGTCCATCCTCTATCTGCGCCGTATCACTGCAGGTGGCTTGCCGGTCGCCGCGATGACGCGACTGCTCAGCGTGGCAATCATCGCCACTGTGGGCGCATGGCTGACGGTCGACCTGCTTCACAGCCGCTTCGGGTTTCTTCTTGGGGGAGTGGTCTTCCTCGCGATTTTCCTGCCGGGAAGCTTTCTGGTCCGCTACTGGAGTGAACGCGACTATCTGTTGCTGGCAGTCATCACCGACCGCCTGGGGCCACCGGGCCGAATGGTGATGCGGATGGCAAACACGTTGCAGAGAAGCCCCGCAAAGTCCTCGTCGTGAGGTGCTGCCACCCGACGTTGCTTCAGGCGCCGAGCTCCCAGCGGACCAGGTGCGGCATGAATCCGAATTTCCGCTTGAAGCGCTGCATCGATGGGGTCGCGCCGTAATAGCTTCCATAGGCGTAGTACCTGACATGGGGATAGTCCCTGATGACACACTCCGCCAGGCTGATGATCAACATCGGGACGATACCGTCGTCCTGATGTTCGACGTGCCCGAAAATGGTTTGAATGGCACAGAGTTCGCCGGCAATCAGGCAGCTGGCGTACGCATACAAATGGCCGTCACGAAAGATTCCGTAATAGGGATAGTCATGTCGATTCGATCGCGATGGCGGATCGTTGATTCCGGCGCTGACACGAGTTTGCAGGTGCTCCGGCATCGCCTTGCCCTGACGGACATCACTCGATCGTATGATCGCCACCACGTCGTCCAGGTAAGCGTTGTAGTCAAGGCGCGAAAAAGTGTATCCAAGACGAAGGGACTTCTTGTAGTTGCGACGCCCGGCGCTTTCGATCGAACCGAAGTAATCCTTGAAATCCGCGGGAAGGGTACAAACGCAGAAGCCATATTGGTATTGCCGAACGAGTGGGAATTTCCGGTGACGTTGCATCGCCTCCATATAAAACGTTCGCACGATGTGTTCGAAGAACGGATCGTTTCCAGCCGTCTTGGCGAGCTGCAGATCGATCCTCAGTTTGGGCAGATGACGAGCCTCGATCGCGCTTCCCACCCAATGGCGCAGCAACTTCAACATGTTTGTCACTCCAGCTTTCGAACTGTGGGCACCTGTCAGGACGTGTGCCCTGCCTGCGCGTGCCGTGGGTGAATGGACATGCACATCACTCAACATGGCAAGCGACACCTTTCTGCATCGAGACAAAAAACCGGCGGCACATGGTTCACGCAAAGGTCTCCAGATTTCTGACGCATTGTCACGCTGACGAAACCTCCGTTCCTGGCTTCGATTCCTGCATATCTGCATGCATCGGCGGGGGCGGAAGTTCGAAGTCGCGGTACTGAGCCGGATTGCCCGCAAGGCCTGCCTCAGCGGCCCGGATGATGTTGTAGACCTCACGCGCGGTGACATAGTGGAGCACGTGGCGTCTGCCGTCGTTGTACGTGCGCTCAAGGTGATCGTGCATTGCCTGCGCGGCAGGGCCGAGCAGGGTATCCATGTCGCGCTCCTGGGTGCCATGCGTATGTACCTTGACGAAAACCCATTCGGGCCGACCCTCGACATGGATACCGGTGCGCACCCACGCATCCACCCGGTCAGCCGTTGGCGGGCAGTTGCGGCGCACGTCGCCTGCCTCGATACGCGGAATCAGACCGAAGCGGCGTTCACGCCAGTTCAAGCCGAGGGGTCCCTGCACGATCATCAGATCGCCGCTGGCCTTGCCGCCGACCCGCACCGGTTCGCCGGTGTTGTGGGATTTCGGGCGCGAGGGGTCGTCGGTGGCGTAGTAGATGGCATTGACCATCCGGGTTTGCGTGTCGCTCGGTGCCGATGGCAGGGTGAAATCGGCATAGCAACCGAGCTCGCGCAACAGGATCAGTTCGTTGTTGATGCCGCACCAGCGGCCGTCTGCGCGCGAGTTGTCCAGGCACCAGTTGCCATGGATGAAACCGAACCGAAGCTCGCCGGTGCGCGGATCTCGGGGCAAGGCGCCATGGCGCTCATGCAGCAACTCGTTGAAGCGGCTGATGGTGGTACGGAAGTTGGCCTCGGTGTCATTGTCGTGATGCAGATGGATCTCGATTTCGCCGTAGCCTTCGGCGCACAGCGTGGCGATCTTGCACAGATGTTCCTCGAGGTATTCCTCCTCGGGATAGAAAAACGTGTGTTGCGGCGGACGTCCATCAGCATCGCGATGGGTCGAGGCAAGCACCCGATAATCACGGCACCAGCGATCGACGCGCTCGCGCTGGGTGGCCAGATCGACCTTGCCCCAGGCCGGCTCGAAGTGGTCGACGAAGCAGAACATCACATGCACCGGGCCGTCGACGGCCGGCGGACGAGGTCGCCGCAGATAGCTCCACAGCCAGATATGCATGTTGCGGGCGCGGATGGCGTAGACCAGCGCCGCCGCCATCAAGGCCACTCCAGCCAACACGACGCCGAGTATGAGAGTGATCATCGACCTGCTTCTCCCGCCGGCAACAGGGTCAGCAACTGCTCGGCGTTGTTGCGCCACTGACGTTCGCGCACGATGTAGTCACGCGCAGCAGCACCAATACGGCGGCGTTCGTCGGCCTGCAACGCCAGGTCGAGCACGTGCTGGACACAGTTATCGGTCTGCTTGCGCGGAAACAACCAACCGGTACGTCCATCCTCAATCACCTCGGCTACCGGTGCGTAATCAGGCGCAACGACAGCCACGCCCATCGCCATCAGTTCGAACAGTTTCATGGGAGAACCGTACTGGTTTGAATCCGGCAATACGGAGTAATCCATGCACGCGATCCAGCTGGCAATTTCGTCATGGGCCACACGCCCGGGCATCAGGATGCGATCCGCCAGGCCGCGCTCGGCAGCGAGGGCTCGTATCGCAGGCAAGGTGACGCCGTCACCGACGAGCACGAGGGCCAGGTTCGGCACCTCGGCCAGACGCTGCGAGATGGCGTCGACAAATCCGTTCACGCCGTGCCAGTGCGCAAACGCACCGATGTGACCGCACACGACACGGTCAGTCAGGCCACGCTCGGCCCGCAAACGCGGTCGATCGAAGCGGGTCGGATCAAAGTGCGCCAGGTCGGCGGCATTGGGCGAGATCACGGACGGTGCAATGTCGCCGTAGGCGTCTGTTGCCTGCAGACGGAAGTAGCCCGAGATGAAGACCAGCCCGCTGCAGCGGCGCAGGCACCAGCCTTCGATGCGTCGAGCAAGCCTCTTCAGATACAGCGGACGCACGCGCTCGACCAGCGCCGAGTCGTTGATTTCAAGAATGACCGGAATGCCGTGCCGTCGCGCCAGCCAGACGGTGACGAACAGAAACAGTGAATAGCGCTCATAGATCAGTTGTGGCCGCCGCCGCCGGATGGCTGCCGACATGCGCCATAACGTAATCAGGTTGTAGCCGAGCTCCAGGCACTCGAATAGCACGCCGGGCATGCTGGCGATCCGCGCACCCAGCCGGCCGCGCCCGGTGACCTGGGTGGTCGGTTCTTGTTCGGGGTCCGCGCCGGGGAACGACATCACGGTCACTTCGTGGCCGAGATCGCGCAACGCGTGCACGATGCCGCGGATATGCACACCCTCGACATGCCGCCCGCGAGTGCGGTGATGATAGAGGATCCTCATTTCGGCTCGTGCGGCAGGGCGTGGAAGCGATGGCCGTTGGCCAGCCACTCCGGCAGCAATATTCGCAGCGCGCGGCATGCCAGGTCGTGGTCGTCGTGCATCAGCACGATGTCACCGGCAGCGGGTGTCTTGTTGCGCAGCCTGGCGACCAGTTTGTCCAGTGGTTGCCGCTGATAGTCCCGGCTGTCGTAGGACCAGTGGACGAACGCGCGTCGTTGGCAAGCGAAATACAGCATCAGGGAAGCGGCAAGATGGCCTTGAGGCGTCCGTACCCGATGTTGACTTTGCGGATCGATGGCAGACAGCAACATATCGGTGCGGCGAATTTCACTCAATTGCTGGCGCAGCTTCATCTTGTGAAACAGGCGGTGACTGTAGGAGTGATTGCCGACAAGGTGACCCTCGGCAACGATGCGCCGGACAAGTTTCGGATGTTTCTCTATCTTTTCTCCGACCAGGAAGAAACTGGCTTTCACGTCATGCTCGCCCAGCAAGTCGAGCAAGGGGGGTGTATGTTTCGGATCCGGGCCGTCATCAAATGTCAGGTAACGAACGTCGCCGTGCGGGTGTCCGTGCGTCAGCACCAGCGCCTTCGGGAAAAGCTTGAGCAAGTGCAGTTTTTTCACTCCCGGTCTCATGCGGATGCTCCGACCGGAACGGTCGCAGGCGCAATCACGCCCAGCAAAATCCGTTCCACCCGACTGACATTGTCCTCCCAGCGAAAACCGTCCGCGTGCTCGATGATCCGTGCACTGTCCCAACTCTTTGTCGCGGCCTGGATCAGCGCGGCGGACAAGGCTTCGATGGCATGTGGCGGCACCAGGATGCCGGCGTAGTCGGGCACCACCTCAGGGATACCGCCGACCTTGCTGGCCACTACCGGCGTACCACAAGCCATGGCTTCCAGCACCACGTTCGGAACGCCTTCGTTGTGGCTGGGCAGGCACAGCAGATCGGCGGCGCGAAACCAGTGGACCAGATCGCCATGGGGTACTTCACCAACCAGTTGTACCCGTTTCGCGCATCCCAATTCGGCGGCGCGGGCGAGCAGGGTCGACCGAATCGCACCGGCGCCCACGTAGACGAGGTGGGCGCGGGGATGTATCGCCAATACCGCAGGAAGGGCCTCCAGCAGATCAAGGCAGCCCTTGCTGGACTTCAGGTTGCCGACGTACAGCAACAGGGGCGTATCGGCGGACAGCCCCAGTCGCACACGAGCTTCGCTGCGCGAACCGGGGGCAAACAAGGCATGGTCGACGCCGTTGTAGACCACATGGACGCGGCTTCTCCGCACCCCGAGTTCGGTCACCTTGCCGGCCAGCGCATGGCTGACCGCAACCACAGCGCCGGCACCGCGCAAAGCCGCCTGGATCTGCGGCCGGCGCAGCGCATGCGTGGCCTGCACGTTGAGATCGCTGCCGTGCACCTTGACCAGATAGGGAATGCCGAGTCGTCGCGCCAACCAACCCGCGGCCACGGCATCGGGATAGGCCCAACTGGCCAGCACGCAGTCGTAACGTGCGGCGCGGATCTGCCGCCCATGCTGCACCAGGAGTGAGAGCAGCCAGCATGCCGCGTGCAGCGAGCGTCCGAAGCGTGGTGGATAGACAAACAGGAAATGGCCCGTGCGCAAGCCGCGGGTCCGCACCTCGCCACGTTTGCGACTCCAGCGCTCGCGAAAGTCGACCGAAGTGAGAACGTCAACTTCGTGCTTCTGCCCGAGCCGCTCGAATTGCTGGCGGTTGAATGCGCCGCGCGCCGGGTCCCACGGTGTCGGAAACAGATTGGTGAGGATCAAGATCTTCATGGAATCATCATCCGGTTGCGCCCTGGTAGAGTTGGGCGTAGCGCGTCACCATCACATCCAGCGTGCCGCTTCGTTCGACCCACGAACGCGCCGCCTGGGCCAGCATCGCGGCGCGTGCCGGATCCTGCAGCAAGTCCAGCATGGCATGTGCCAGCGCGTCCGGATCCCGCGCGGGAACCAGCCGGCCGGTATCCCCGTCACGTACGATCTCGCCGTTGCCGCCGACATCGGTCGCGACGATCGGCAGTGCCACCGCGCAGGCTTCCAGCAAGGCCATCGAATAGCCTTCGCTGACCGAAGACAGCACGAACAGGTCCAGCCCCTGCAAGAGTTCGTGCACGTCGTTGCGATCGCCCAGAAAATGCACGCTGCCATGCACGCCCTGATCGATGGCGTCTTGCTGTAGCCGGGCGCGCAATTCGCCGTCGCCGATCAGCAGCAATGCCGACTCGGGCTGTTGTTCGCGCACCTGCCGGAAAGCGCGGATCAACCCGGCCTGATCCTTGGCCCAGTTGAGCCGCCCGACACTGCCGATCAGCCGGGTTTGAGAAGGCAGCTCAAGCATCTTCAGCAGGTGCTGGCGCATGGCGGGGGAAGCTGGCTGGAATGCATCTACCCGGATGCCATTGGGTATCACCTTTGCCTTCGCCATTGGCACGATGCCGCGACGGATGGCGTCGCGGCGGGCGGCTTCGCACACCGCGATGACCGATTGGGTACGCACCAGCGCCCGCCGGTAAAGCCATTCGCGCCGCGCCGCACGGGCATTGCCGCCCATGCCATGGCGGGTGTTGACGATGCGCGGCACGGGCAAGCCGCAGGTGGCCAGGACAGCCTGGTAATGTGCCACCGCATTGTGGGTATGCATGACTTCGGTACCATGGGCACGGACCATCCGTCGCGCGCGCGTCAATGCGCGCAGGTCCACACCTTGCCGCTTGTGGCAGGCTGTGACCGGAATGCCCAGACCTTCCAGCTCATGCGCCAGCGTGCCGCACTCGAACAGGCAGATGACCTGGCAATGGTGGCCTTGCTGTTGTTGCAGCTTCACCAGCTCCAGCACCATGCGCTCCAGGCCGCCGCGATCCAGGCTTTCAACCACATGGGTGATGTTCATGGCGAAAGCTCGGAAACGGTGACACGCAGCTTGCCGCTGGGCGTCAGCGGAATATCGTCGACGAAATGACAATGCAGGGCGACGCTGTCTCCCAGTACCTTGTGCACCTCCCGGCGAATATAGGCCAGCGAACTGTCGTCGAATCCGCTGTTGCGCACGATGGACAGGTCGAGGCGGTCAAGCCGGCGCTGCACCAGGCGGAATCGCTCCAGACCGCGCACATCCTTGAGCATGTGCGGGAAAAATTCGCCGGGTAGCACATGGCCTGCCGGGGTGCGGATCGCATCAAGCACGCGACCGTCGACGCTCTCCAGCATGGGCAGTCCACGACCGCAGGCACAACGTGCGGTGGTTGCCGTGGCCATGTCGCCGTTGGCGTAGCGCAGGAATGGCATGCCGTAGTTGAACAGATCGGTGATGACCACCTCGCCCGGTGTGGTTGCATCGGCACCGATGGCGTGGCGCAGCTCCACCACCAGGTGGTCGGCGTTCACATGCAGGCCGTGCTGCTGCTCGCATTCCGCCGCAATCAGCATGAATTCGCGGCAGCCATAGGTGTTGAACGCGGGGCAGCCGAACGCCTGTTCAATGATCTGACGCTGGAATTCATGCAGCGATTCGGCCGCGCCGATGATGCCCTGCGGCGGCCGCGTCATCTTTCGGCCCGTGTCGATCAGCCATTGCGCCAGCCGTACCAGCGGCCCGACGTAGCCAACGATGATTTCCGGGCGGTAGCGATCGATGGCATCGGCGAACTGCGCCATGTTCGCCTCGCTCATGTGGAAGCTGTTGAGTATGTGGCGGGCAAACATGGCGTTGTATACGCGATCTTTCAGCTGGTGCGCGCGGGTCGGTTCACCGACCGAACCACCCCACAGGAACAGCGTGCGCCGTCCCATCCGCGAACCGGCCCAGTCATAGCCACGCCACATCACTGCAGTCCGACGGTCGTTGCTCTCGCGGGTGAAGCCGAATCGCAGCGGTTCGCCGGTCGAGCCGCCGGTGGCCTTGGTCAGCAGGCGCCCGCGCCAGGAGTCGGCGGTGAGTTCGTCGAAATGACTGCGAATGTCCGCCTTGGTCAGCAACGGCAGTTTCGCGTAGTCGTCGAGATTGCGGATGTCGTCCGCGACAAGGCCCAGTTCGCGCCAGCGTCGCTGGTAGTAGGGCACTTCGCGCTGGCAGTGTTCCAGCAATCGCCGCAGCCGCTGCCATTGCAACGTGGCGATCTGTTCGGGCGCCAGCCATTGGTCACGCTGGTAGTCGGCAAGATGGTCCAGCGTATGGCGACGGCGAAGCCCGGTTTCATATGCAGGAAACAGGACATGCCGGAACATCGCCTCGTAAGCGCCACTCATGTCGCGTTGCTCCGGATCAACACCGGTGCGAGATCGCACGCGGCTGAGACGGGCGGGCGGAAGCTCGGGGCATGGGTGTTCATGAGGTGCGCAACAATATGGCGACCAGCACGTACATGCCGACCACGCTTCCCATCGCGGTGGGTACCCACCGCCACCATCCTTCGCCCAGATTGAACCCGGGCAGGGCAGGCATTCGCTGGCGGGCGCCGACGTAGTAGCCGGTGACCATCGCCAGTACCAGGTACAGCACGATCATGTAGCTGCGACTGAGGAAAAAGGCGGCCGCAAAAAGCCCCCACAGTGACAGCCACAGCGTCAGCGCCATGGTGCGCTCTTCCTGTTCCTCCGCTATTTGTTCTGGTGTGGCGGCAGCGTCGGGCTGACTGCGTATCACCGTCCGCATCATCCAGAAGCTGTAGACGACGAACGCCAGCCACAACATGAATCCGATAAAGCCGGACTCTGCAAGAACCAGCACGAACGAGTTGTGCGCGGTGAGGTCGTTGTAGTCGGTGAAATTGCCTGCACCCACACCAAGCAGCGGATGATCGAAGAACATGTGCATGCCCGCATACCAGGCCTCCACCCGGCCATGCGCGGATTCCTCGCCCGCATCAAGCTCATCCATGCGCGATGACAGTAGCCGCATGCAGACCAGGCCCACGACGCCCAGCGTGCCAGCCGTCAACGCCCCCCGGTGATGCCATACATAGAGACCTGCGACCAACAGGACCGCGAGCATGGCCCCGCGCGAATTGGTCAGGTAAGTTCCGTACAGCAGCAGCAAGGCGCACGCCAGCCAGAACAGTCGCAGCAGGCCGTGACTGCGATGACGCAGGAAGAACGCCATCGGGATGGTGACGGCAAACAGCAGGCCAAGGTCGTTCGGGTCGTTGAAGATGCCCACGTACTGGATTCGCCCATCCTCGCTCATCGGCATGCCGGTCCAGCCAACGCCGTTCCTGAATTGATCCACGCCATGCAAGGCCAGCACGGTCGAGCACAACACAAACACCACCATGGCCATGGTCACGTGTCGCCGGGTGGTACAGCAGGCGGCGAACACGAAGAAGGCAATCACCGTGGGGCCGAACTCGGCCAGTTCGGCCAGAGCGCCACCGGTCCATCCGTTGGTGACCTGCGAAATCATCAGCACCAGCAGGAACGTCGGGAGTATCAGGAATTGCGGTGCCGCCCACGTCTTCGCGCTGGAGCCCATCCAGCACAGAAAGGCCAGCACCAGCACCACCGGCAGCAACGGTATGTTCGTCAACGCCGGCATGTAGTCCTGGGGACGGATGATCGTCAGCACCAGGTACAGAAGGATCAGGGGGAACATTCGGGCTCCGGTTCAGCTGCCGTGGCGCGGTTTGCGGTGGGATAGCTCATCAGGCTGGGCAGCGTCAGCATGGCTGCGAACCAGCCCGGCCCCATGTTGCGTTCCACCGGCAGGCGCTGCAGTGCGTAACGGTTGTCCGCCGGTTGCGGGTTGGTACCGCAGACGTAGCAGCAGGCCAGCTGAAAACCGCTCGCCCGGGTCGCCTCGATCACGCGCTCGTCGTAGGCGCGGTCACCACCGACGGGGTAGGACATCAGCGGCCGGGTAACACCAAGCTCGCATTCCAGCGATACCCTGGAATCACGTACTTCGTCTTCCATGATCTGCTGGGGCAATTTGGCCAGCATGCGGTGGTGCACGCCGTGCGAACCGATCTCGAAGCCGGCATCGTGCATTTCGCGCAACTGCGACCAGGTCATCGGACGGCAATCCACCGGTGTCACGTTGCTGGGCATGCGCCATTCGTGTTCCAGCCGGGTGATCAGGTCGGACTGTGCGATGGCGCTGATGTTTTTCATTTCCAGCAGCACGCGCCCTGCCAACTGGCGGCGGTCCTCGCGCGCTTCCGGCATCGCCAGGTCGATGCCGAGTTCGGGCAGCACGAGCGATGGCGCGCCGGTGAGCAGGATCATGTGCACCAGCCAGTCGTAGGCGAATGGCCGGCCGCTGTCGATGTGGCCAGTCGATACGAAGAACGTGGCCGGAATCCCCAGTTCGCGCAGGATCGGATAGGCGTTTCGATAGTTGTCGTCATAGCCATCGTCGAACGTCACCACCACAGCATCCGGGGGAAGGGGTTTGCCGGCGTCCAGCATGGCCGCCACGTCGCCAAGGCGCATGGGGCGGAAGTGCTGCTTCAGCAGGCGCATCTGTTCGCGGAACCGTTCCGGTGAGGTGCTGATCAACTCGAGGTCGAAATCGAAAGTGGCCGGATCGGGCAGGGGCATGACCCGGTGGTAGGCAAGGATGCGCAGATCCTTCTGCCACCACGCACGCATCCGCTGCAGCGAATGCAACAGGCCGCTGCTGTAGCAGAGTTCGCCCAGGCGGCCACGAATACCCGAGGCCCGATCGCTTGTTTCGCTCTGGGTCACCATAGGTGCAGTCCTCGATTGCGGGTGAAGGCGATCAATGCCTGTGCAGCGAACAAATTGAGGTAATAAAACGCGACGGCCAGTCGAATGGGCAGCCAGCGTCCGGCTGCGGGCAGCACTCGATCCACCACGACCAGCGCCGCGCCGATGAGCAGGCCCAGCAACAGCCATGCATAAGGCGCATGGCGGGTAGCCAGAACGGCCGTGCTGAGACCAAACCCAAGCAACAGCCAGGGAGCCAGCAGGCGCAGCAGTTTGTGGCTGACAAAGCGGAACCACAGCGGATTGCTTCCCGGCAGCAGCAGCCAGGGCGCCAACTGGATCAATTGATAATTGCCGGCCAGGGTGCGGATCTTCCGCCGACGCTCTTCGGCGGGTTGTTGAGACGGTTTGTCCCAGGCCAACGCGCGGGGCTCGAATACCACCCGGCAACCGGCCGCCGCCACTCGCATCGGAACCAGCACGTCATCCAGCACCGTGCCGGGCGGCAAGGGTTCGAACAGTGCCCGGCGTACCGCATACAGGGCGCCGCTCACACCGATGGTGGAGCCGGAGCGGCTTTCCGCGTGACGTATCAGTTTTTCATAACGCCAGTACGCATCGATCCCCTGCGCGAAGCCCGTGTCCACGTTTTCCATCTGCAGTTCGCCGCTGACCGCGCCGACCGTGACGTCGGCGAGATTGGCGACCAGTTCCCGCAGCGAGGTGGGCGAGAGCTTCTGCCGCACATCGGTCATCAACAACACGTCGCCCCGCGCCACCGCGACGGCGTCATTCAAACAGGTCGCCTTGCCACGACGCTCGGTGAACTCGAGCACGCGCACACGCGGGTCACCGGCCTCGCAGGCAAGTATCGCGGTGGCGTCGCGGCATCCATCGCAGGCGATCACGATTTCGATCTGCTCCGGCGGATAGTCCAGCGCCTGCAGGTTCCTCAGTTTGGCTGGCAGGTAACGTGCGCCATCGTGCACCGCCATGATCACGGTCACCGTGGGCGTCACGTCCTGGCGGGACACCGGCCGTGGCAGCAAGCGCGCTTGCAGCCACATGCACAGCGGATAGCCCACGAAAACATGCACCAGCAACAGGGCGCAGCACCAGCAGGCGAGGCTGGCCAAAGTCATCATGTCGGTTCCCCCCGGACCGATGCGGTCACGTCAATGTCGTCCAAACAATTGGCGCAGGCGCTCGCCAAATTTTGCCGGTTGGTTGGCCTTCGCCGCCTGGGCCGCTCCCACGCCGGCGGCCAGCGTGCCGAGCGTGCCATTGGCAATGTCGAGCAGATTCAATGACACCCCGGCCTCACGCTGCACACGAGCAGCCATGTCCACGGCCATCAGCGAATGACCGCCGACATCAAAGAAGTTGTCGCTGGTATGTACCTCCGGTACGCCAAGCAATTCTTTCCAGATATCCGCAAGCAACTGCTCGGCCGGCGTTCCGGGTGAGCCGCTGGTAGCCGCAACGCTTGCTGGTGCCCGCACTGTCGCCACGGTCGGGCTGCCGATCCTCATGTCGCCTCCTACCTGCGCATGCAGAGCCGAAATCGTCTGATCCGGGTTTGCGCTGACACTGCCGAGCATCGTCAGATAGCGCTCGCGCAGCTGGCGCGCGGTCTCGGCATCGAGGATGTCGGCGTTGTAGGTCACGCCGCCGACCATTCCCCTGGTGCCCTCCAGGAACCACAACCCGAGATCTTCGGTGGCGCCGCTCTGGAACAGCAGGATCTGCTCATGTTGCAGCCCACCCCAGTCGATGGCGCGTCGGCGCGCATCCTGGAACGAGAACAGCGCCTGGTAGAGCACGGCACCGCCACCGCGGCCCACCTTCAGCTCGCGCTGCAGGTATTCCAGCGGTACATCCGGATGGCCAAAGCTTTCAATGGCGGTGCATTTGACCTGTCGGACGAAATCGATGAACGGCAACGCGGGGTCGACCGTCATGTGCAGCGGCACCAGGTTGTTGAAATAACCCATGACCGATTCCACCTCGGTCTGGTTGCGCCCGCGTACGGGAGTGCCCACCACCAGATCGAGTTGACCGGCCACGCCGTAGAGCAGCACGTAATACAGCGCCAGCAAGGTCATGTTGAGCGTGGCGTCGGCAACGCGCGCCACTTCATGCATCGCCGCGGTGGCTTCCGCGGTGACGTGGATCCACTCGGTCCGGCCCGCGCCGGACATGCCTGGCTGGCGAGGCCGGTCGCTCGGCAGGGCGCGGATATCCGCCAGCGGCGCCAAACGCTCGCGCCAGAATGCCAGCTGGGCCTGGAACTGCGGGCCGTCCAGCCACTGTGCGTGCCAGACCGCATAGTCACCGTAGGTTACCGGCAACGGGACAAGTGGCGACGGCGCACTCTCGGCGAAGGCGCGATACAACTGCGAGAGTTCGGTATAGAGAATGTCGAACGACCAGCCATCCCAGATGATGTGGTGTGGCATGAAGAAGAATACGTGGTCGTTTTCGCCAAGACGGAACATGCGTGCGCTGAAAAGCGGGGCACGGGTCAGGTCGAAGGGGGTGTCGGTGAGCGCCTGCAGGCGTTCCATCAATACGGTCTCGCGCTCCGGCTCGGGCAAGCCGGAGAGGTCTTCCGCCGGGAAGAGCCTCATCTCCACGTGAGCTTCGACGATCTGCTCGACGCTCTCACCATTGTCGCGAAACGCGGTTCGCATGCTCGGTTGATGCTGCATCAACGCCTTGAATGCCATTTCAAAGGCAGCCTCGTCGAGATGGCCGCGCAGCCGGTGAGCCGAGGGCGCGTTGTAGGTGACGCGCCCGGGCTGCATCTGCTCCAGGGACCACAACCGTTGCTGCACCAATGAGAGGGGTGCCCGGTTCTGTTGCGCGCGGTGAAGTATCGGTTGCGTCGCCGGTGCGCTGCCGTTTTCGATTTGCTTGCCGATGGCGGCCGCAAGGGCCTCGATCGTTGGTGCATCGAACAGGGTGCGGAATGACAGGGCGATGCCGAACTCCCGGTTCAACCGCGCGGTGAGCTGGGCGGCGAGCAGCGAATGGCCGCCCAGCGCGAAGAAATCGTCGCGCACGTCCAGTTCCGGCAATGCCAGCACGGCTTCCATTGCGGTGGCAACGCGCTGCTCGTTGCTGTTGCGTGGTGCTACCCGGGTGGTCGTTGTGGCGATCGAATGTACCTGCGGCGCCGGTAGCGCCTTGCGGTTGATCTTGTTGTTCGGCAGCAGCGGCATGGCATCGATCGGTATCAGGTGCTGCGGCAGCATGTACTCCGGCAATCGCTGCCTGAGTCGGGAACGCAGTGCTTCCTCATCGAAGGTCGCGCCCTCGCGGGTCATCACGTAGCCCACCAGACGCACGTCGCCGGGATGGTCTTCGCGGGTGATCACCAGTGCCTGCGCCACGCTCGGGTCATCGGCCAGCACCGACTCGATCTCACCCAGTTCAATGCGGTAGCCGCGTACCTTGACCTGGAAGTCCAGACGTCCGAGATGCTCGAGTAGGCCATTGGTAAGCCAGCGACCGCGGTCACCGGAGCGATACATCCGCGCATTGGCCATACGCGTCGGGGAGGCCGCGGCGAAGGGGTCCGGCAGGTAACGCTCGGCATCGATCTCGGGTCGATTCAGGTAACCCAGCGTGACGCATTCACCACCAATGTAGATTTCACCCGGCACGCCCAGCGGGCACGGTGCCCGTCGCTCATCGAGAATGTAGGCGGTCGTGTTTGCCATCGGCCGCCCGATGAAAATGCCGGCGCGCGGATCGGTTACCCGCCAGAAGGTGCAGTACACCGTGGTCTCGGTGGGGCCGTAACCGCTCCAGACTTCACCGCAACGCTGCAACAGCGCCTCCGCCAAGTCGACCGGCAGCGTCTCGCCGCCGGTTACTGCGCGGAAGCCCGCATGGCCGGCCCAGCCGGATTCGAGCAGGATTCGCCAGCCGGCCGGGGTGGCCTGCATCATCGTGGTCTTGCTGGTTTCGACCAGCTTGCGCAGCGCCGCGCCGTCGCGCGCGTCCCCCTGGTTGGCCAGCACGATCGTGGCGCCCACGCTGAGGGGCAGCAGCATTTCCATGAAGGCGATATCGAACGACAGGGTCGTCACGGCCAGGAGCCTGTCGTCGGCGCTGATGCCGGGCTCGTGTTGGGTGCTGTACAGGAAATTCCCGGCGGCACTGTGCTGTACGCGCACGCCCTTCGGTCGCCCGGTCGAGCCCGAGGTGAAGATCAGGTAGGCCACCGAGTCGGGCGCTGCGGCATCCGAGTCTCTCGGAAGCCGAGAGGTGTCCGCGTGGGCAATTTCGTCGGCGTCCCGCTTCAACGACAACACCTGCGCGGGCGGAAACGCAAAGGCTTCGGGCGCGGCATCATCCACGAGCAGCGCCGCCAGCGCCGTATCCTCGACCATGAAGGCCAGTCGGTCGGCGGGGAAACACGGGTCCATCGGTACGTAGCCGGCGCCGGATTTGAGTACGGCCAGCACGGCGGCGAGCATGTCCGTGCTGCGTGATGGCATCAACCCGACCAGTGCACCACGTTTGACGCCGCGGGCGCGCAGGCAATGGGCGAGCTGATTCGCCCGCGCCTCGAGGGCGGCGTAGTCCATCTCGATGCCGTCATGCTCGATGGCCACGCGACCTGGCGCCAGATCGACCTGCTTCTCGAAGTATTCGTGGACAAGTTGTTGCGCGGGATAGGGCGTGGGCTCCGGTTGCAGTGCGCCGAGTTCTGCGCGGGCCCGTTCGGAAAGCAGGTCAATCGCCTGGACGGCGGTGTCCGGCGCCCGCGCCACGTGGCGCAGCAAGGTTTCGCAGGCGTCAAGCCAGCAGCGGATGGTCTCGGCGCGGAACAGGTCGCTGTTGAACTGGCATTCCAGACGCAGACCTCCGTCGACTTGCACCGCATTGACAAACAACTCGAAATTCTCGAACGCGCGGGGGTTGGCCGCGAAATCGAAGCTCAGGCCAGGGAAGCTGACGCTTCGTTCGTCCAGCGCCTGGTCCAGGTTGAACAGCACGCTGACCAGCGGCAACCGGCTCGGCGCACGCGGCAACGCCAGGTGCGCCAGCAGGCTGCCCAATGTGTATTGCGGGTGGTCAAAGGCGTCCAGCAGGTCGCTGCGGACCTGCGCAAGCAGGGTGCTGAAGGGTGTGGTCGGGTCGATGGCCACGCGCAGCGGCAGCACATTCACGCAATGTCCAACCAATGCATCGTGGCCTCCTGCGGCCTGGCCTGCCGAAGGAATGCCGACCACGACGTCGTCCTGACTGCTCAGGCGTTGCAGCAATACGGAGAATCCGGCCAGCAGGGTGGCATACAGGCTTGCGCCGCGCGGCGCACCCATTCGCTTGAGTTCAGTGATCAGACTGGCATCCAGCATGCGGTCCTCGCGTTGGGACGCAAAGCTGCGCTGGCGTGGTCGACTGCGGTCCGTCGGCAGGTCCAGCGAGGGCAGCGTGCCGTTGAAGCGTGCCAGCCAGTAGTGCTCGGAGTCGCGCCCGCTCTGGGTCGCCGCTCGTGCGCATTCGGCCAACGCAAAGTCACCAAAGGGATCGGCTGGACCGGGGCCGCTGCCGTGACCGGTTCGTTGGGCATAGAGCGCGGCGAGGTCCCGCACGATGACACCGAACGACCACCCGTCGCAGACAATATGGTGAGCCGTGAACACCAGCAGACAGGACAAAGGATGCAGTTGCAGCAACTCGACGCGAACCAGCGGGCCGCGCTCGAGATCGAATGGCGTGATGACCGCGCGATGCAAGGTCGCGCGGATCTCCGCGCTGCGCTCCGACTCGTCGAGCGCAGAGAGATCGCGAATGGGGCAGGACAGCTCCATCCCGGCAGCAATGCGCAGTTCCTCGCCGTCCGGGCTCAGAGTGGCGCGCAACGCCTCGTGGCGATCGACCAAAGCCTGCAACGCAGCCTGCAGCGCGGGCACGTCCAGTTCACCATCCAGTCGCAACGACACCGACTCGTTGTAGGCAAGCGAGGCTTCCGGCTCCAGTTTCGCCGCAAGCCAGATTTCGCGCTGCGGCTCCGTGGTCGGTACCACCCGGGCGAGGGCGACGTCGGCAAACGGATCGCAGTCGACGGCGACCGTCGCGGTCATGCGGTCATTCGTATTCATGCCTCAACCCTCATGAATTTGCCCGGCGCATCAGGATTCGGAACGAACCATGCCGGATGGCCACCAGCATCCTTGCCCAGCCGCGCGCCAAGCACCGGCGGTCTGGCGGCGTCGAAGGCAAGGCTTTCGATGTTGCGGCGACGCGGCAGGAATTCGGCCTCCTGCAACTCGAGCACCGATTCCTTGAACGCCTTGGAGATGGCCACGAAATCCTGCTCGCTGTGCGCGGTGGTGAAGAAACACGGGAAGTTGTCGAGCACGTGGACGCCGCGGCTGCGCATCATCGCGAAGAGCAGATCCTGCAGCGGATGCTCTTCGATGAAATTGACTTTCCATACCGAAGCGAAATGCGTGAGCTTGATCGGCGCGCCGACGCCGGTGCAGAACGCATTGAGT
This sequence comes from Rhodanobacter sp. TND4EL1, assembly GCF_054061035.1. Lineage (NCBI taxonomy): Bacteria > Pseudomonadati > Pseudomonadota > Gammaproteobacteria > Lysobacterales > Rhodanobacteraceae > Rhodanobacter > Rhodanobacter sp. TND4EL1. Next base: position 380,072 of record NZ_JBSSDT010000001.1, on the reverse strand, counting down.
TCATCGATCAATGCGGTGGTGCGTGTGTTCAGCTTTTCCTGCAGCGAGGGTCCGGCGGCAGCGAGGTGATCCAGCACCGCATGTGCGGCGGCAAGCGCCAGCGGGTGACGCACGAAAGTGCCGGCAAAATAGGTGACACCAACGGTGGGGATGGAGTCGTCACCGAACTGCCAGCCGCCGCCGTCCAGCGCGTCCATGTACTGGCGCTTGCCGGCTATGACGCCGATCGGGAAACCACCGCCGACCACCTTGCCGTAGGACGCAAGGTCCGCATCGACGCCAAGCACCGCCTGTGCACCGCGTGGATGCGAGCGGAATCCGGTGACCACTTCGTCGAAGATCAGCAGTGCGCCGGCATCGCTGGTGATGGCGCGGAGCTCTTGCAGGAATTCGCGCGGCTGGAAGTCCGGGCGCCGGCTCTGCACGGGCTCGACCAGCACCGCGGCGATCGATGACGCCCGTTCGCGGATGATCGCCAATGATTCAGGCGTGCCGTAATCGAGCACCAGCACGTTTTCGGCCGTGTTGCGCAGGATGCCTGGCGCGGCCGGTACCGAGCGCAGCTTCTTCGTCCCGCGCACGATTACTTCGTCGAAGATGCCGTGATACGAACCGGTGAAGATCACCAGCGTGTCGCGACCGGTGACGGTGCGAGCGATGCGCACCGTGCCCATCACCGCCTCGGAGCCGGTGTTGCACAGCGCGGCGCGATCGAAGCCGGTGAGTTCGCAGATCTGTTTGGCGACGATGCCGGCCAGCGGGTGCTGCGGGCCGATTTCATAACCCGCGTCGATCTGCTTGCGGATGGCATCGACCACGAAATCCGGCTGCCAGCCGAACAGGTTCATGCCGAAACCGTTGAGTGCATCGACGTATTCGTTGCCGTCGATGTCCCAGACCTTCGACCCCTTCGAGCGCTCGACCACCAGCTGGTAGATCATTTCCTTCAGCAGCGGACGGAAGCCGTTCACGACGCGCGGGTCGGCCAGATGCGGACGGTGCTCCCGGGTGTACTCCTTGGATTGGCGCGTGCGCTCGATGTAGCGGCGCATGAACGCCTCCAGCCTGACTCGCTGGCGCGCGGTGAGGTCGGTGTTGTTTGAGTGGATGCGCGCGATCGCACCGAAGGCTTTCTTGACGTCATACCTGGTGTGCGCGAGCGCGGCCTCTTCATCCTGGCCAGCCGCATCTGGCGCCGCTGAAGGGGCGGCGGACACGGGAGTCGCTGTCGCAGGCGCTGCGACCGGAGCGGTGGCGATCACGGGCGCCGAGCCCGTGCCAGCCAGCAAGGCAAGCTGCTGTTGCATGATCAGCATCTGCTGCTGGATCACGTCCTGCACGAGGTGGCCGGACGGTGCCGACGGGATGGCTGCTGCGGACGGGGGCGTTGTCGTCATCATGGGAGTCACACTTGCGGGTTGCGGTGTGGGCGTGTCGGCGGTCGCAACATCCGGCGGCAACAGGCGATCGATGTGGGCGGCGAGGCGCTCGAACGATGAGCACGATTCCATCAATTCGCGGAAGGTGATCTTCAAGGCGAAGGTCTTCTGCAACTGCAAGGCCACCTGGGTCAGTGCCAGCGAATCGAGGCCGAGCTCGATGAAGTTCGCGGCCGGATCGACGTCTTCGAATTCGTTGCCGGCAACGTCCTCGAACAATTCCGTCAGTTGCGCCAGCAGGCGGGCGGGGCGGCCGGAACCGGTCGGCGTGTGTTTGGAAGTCGTTTCCATGAGTGGCTCCGGCAGGGCGGCGGGTATGGCTGCAAAAGTCACCGGCAAGACAGTGACGTTCGACGCGGGCGGCACGGCCTGCGGCAATGGCTCGTGTGGCTGGATCTCGATCCAGTGGCGCTTGCGCTCGAAGGGATAGGTCGGCAGGCGCATGCGGCGCCGGTGGGCGCGATGGTCGAGCGCATCGACTGCCACGGGCGCACCCAGGCACCAGAGTTGGCCGAGCGCGTCCAGCCAGGCGGATCGCTCGTTCGTCGGCGCGTCGGCCAGCGAGGCGAGCACGACGCGCCCGCGACTTTGCGGGTGCTGACGCGTCAACAGGCTAAGGGTCGTGCGCGGACCCACTTCCAGGAACGCGTACTGCGTTTTCTCGAGAAGGCCCAGCAGCGCCGTCGAAAACCGCACGGTGCCGCGCAGGTGACGCGTCCAGTAGTCCACCGACGTGGCGTCGGCTTCGCTCAACGAGCCGCCGGCCAGAGTCGACGCGATGGGAATCGTGGGCGCTGACAACGGCGTCCGCTCGACTTCGCCACGGAAGGCGTCCAGTGCGGGATCCATCATCGCCGAATGGAATGCATGCGACGTGCGCAGCAGGCGGCAGGCAATATCCGCCTTCTCCAGCTCGGCCTGGAAAGCTTCGATCAAGGGTGTCTCGCCGGAGACCACGCATGCATTCGGCGCGTTCTCGGCAGCCAGCGACAGGCCGTCCGGCAGTCTGGCACCGAGCGTGCCCGCATCCAGTCGTACCGAAAGCATCGAGCCGGCCGGCAACGCCTGCATCAGGCGGCCTCGTCGCGCGATCAGTCGTGCGCCGTCTTCGAGGCTCATGACGCCGGCGATCACCGCCGCGGCGAACTCGCCGACGCTGTGTCCGATCATGGCCACCGGCTGGACGCCATGGCTCATCCACAAGCGTGCCAGCGCATATTCGATCGCGAAAATCGCCGGCTGGGTCAGTTCGGTGGCGCGCAAGGCCTCCGCATCGTCGGCAAACAGGCGTTCGCGCAGATCGAAGCCAAGCTCCTCGCGCAGGACCCGCGCACAGGCATCAAGCGCACTGCGGAAGGCCGGTTCGGTGGCATGCAGCTCGCGTCCCATGCCGGCGTATTGAGAACCCTGGCCGGGGAACAGAAAGACGATGCCGGGCACGGAATTCATTACCGCTTTGGCGGCGCCCGAATTGCGCAGCTTGGCGATGGCTTCCTCAACGGTGGCGGCAACGACGTGGGTACGTTGAGCGAAAGCCTTGCGACCGGTGGCCAGCGTCCAGCCGACGTCCGCAAGGTTGGCATCCGCGTGCGCGGCAAGATGGTCGCCCAGCCGAGCCGCAGCGCTGCCGACGGCGGCAGGGGTGCGGGCGGAGAGCAGCAACAGTTGCGGGCCTTGTGCCTGATCCGACGGTTCGCGCAACGGCGGCTCTTCAAGGATCACATGGGCGTTCGTGCCGCCGACGCCGAAGGAGCTGACGCCGGCACGCAGCAGGCCCAGGTCGGAAGACCAAGGTTTCAGCGACGCGTTGACGACAAACGGCGAGTGCGCGAAATCGATCTTCGGATTCGTCACCCGCAAATGCAGCGATGGTGGCAACTGGCGCTCGCTCAAGGACAACGCGGTCTTGATGACACCGGCGGCACCGGCGGCCATGACCAGGTGACCCACATTGCTCTTCAGCGAACCGATCGCGCAGAACCCTTGTTCGTCGGTGCTCTGGCGGAAGGCCAGGGTCAGCCCCTCGATTTCGATCGGGTCGCCCAGCGGTGTGGCGGTGCCATGGGTTTCCACGTAGGAAATGGAACGCGCATCGACGCCGGCGCGGGCGAGTGCCATCGTGATCACCGCAGCCTGGCCGGCACTGCTGGGTGCGGTGAAGCTGGCCTTGGCGGCGCCGTCATTGTTGACCGCGGTGCCGCGGATCACGGCGTAGATCGGGTCGTTGTCCCGCAAAGCGTCGGACAGCCGCTTCAGCAACACCACGGCGGCGCCATCGCTGAAGACCGTGCCCTGGGCGTCGGCGTCGAAACTGCGCGTATGCCCGTCCGGCGACAGCATCGACCCTTCCTGCGACACGTAGCCGCTGCGTGGCGGACAGGTGATCGACGAGCCGCCGGCCAGCGCCATGTCGCACTGGCCGGAACGCAAGGCGTCGAAGGCCTGGCAGATCGCCACCAGCGAGGTCGAGCAGGCGGTGTTCATGCTGATCGCCGGCCCGGTCAGGTTGAGCTTGTGGGCGATGCGCGTGGCGAGGTAATCCTTCTCGTTGCCCAGCATCACCTGGAAGGCGCCGAGCTTGTCGATCAAGTCGGGCCGGCTGCTGACATGGCGCTGGAAGTAGGTGGCGTTGTGCATGCCGCCGAACACCCCGACGGGTCCGTCATGCGCGTCCGGCACGTGGCCGCCACGCTCCATGCATTCCCAGCACAGTTCGAGAAAAATCCGTTGCTGCGGGTCCATCAATTCCGCTTCGCGTGGCGAGATGCCGAAGAACGCCGCATCGAAATCCTCGACGCCGTCGATGACGCCGCGTGCGGCGACGTAGGCGGGATCACGGCGCTGATCTTCCGGCACACCTGGATCGAGCTGATCCGAACCGAAGAAGGTGATCGATTCCCGCCCGTCGCAAAGGTTGTCCCAGAACGCTTCCACATCGCCTGCGCCGGGGAAGCGTCCGGCCATCGCGATGATGGCAATCGGCTCTGTCGCTTCAGGGCTCGTGCCATGCGCGAGGCGGTTGGTCAGCGCGCTGCTTTCGGGGCGGCCCTCGATCATTCCGGCTAGTGCGGCAGGCGTGGGCTCGCCGAAGAAGGCGGCGATGGTCGGTACCGTCGACAATTCACTGTGGATCCGTGCAACCAGTCGCACCGCCAGCAGCGAGTTGCCGCCCAGTTCGAAGAAGTGGTCGCGGCGTCCGACCTGGTCAAGGCCGAGCACCTCGGCAAACAGCGCGCACAGGCGTTGTTCCGTCGGGCCGACGGCCGCGACGTAGGCATCGACCAGCTCGGGACGCCGGTTGTCCGGCGCCGGCAAGGCGCGGCGGTCGAGTTTGCCGTTCGGGGTGACCGGCAATGTGTCCAGCCGGATGTAGATGGCTGGCACCATGAAATCCGGTAGCGTGCGGGTCAGCTGTTCGCGCAGGTGGCGGGGAGTGATGGCGGCATCTGCGGCAACGTAATAAGCCACCAGCCGTTTCTGATCCGGTCGGTCCTCGCGTGCCAGCACCGCACACGCCTTCACGCCGGGCAGTTGCTGCAATGCCGCCTCGATTTCCCCGATCTCGATGCGGTAACCGCGAATCTTGACCTGGCCATCGGCACGACCGATGAACTCGATGACGCCTTGCGGCAACCAGCGCACCAGGTCACCGGTGCGGTACAGCCGCTCACCGGGCGCTCCGAACGGGTGGGCAATGAAGCGTTCGGCGGTCAGTTCAGGACGGCCGAGATAGCCGCGCGCGAGACCCGCACCCCCAATGTGCAATTCACCGATCACGCCGACCGGCACCGGCTCGCCGCGTGGATTGAGCACATGCAGCGTGGTGTCCGCGATGGGACGGCCAATCGGAATAGACCGCAGGTTTTTGTCGAGCTCGCGCGGGATCCGGTAAGTGGCGGCGAAGGTGGTGCATTCGGTGGGGCCGTAACCGTTGATGATCACGGTATCCGGTAGCGCGGCATAAGCCTTGCGCACGTGGCTGGGCGAGAGCGCCTCGCCGCCGATCAGCAGTTGTTCGAGGCCGCGCAACTTGCCGGCGTCGTCATCCACGATGGCGTTGAACAGCGCGGCGGTAAGCCACGCAACGCGCACATCGTGGCCCTGGATGGTGCCGGCAAGACCGCAACCGGTCGGAATGCGTTCGTCATGGATCACGCAGGTGCCGCCGTTGAGCAGCGGCCCCCAGATCTCCAGCGTCGAGGCGTCGAAGCCCAGCGGCGCGGCATGCAGCACGCGGGGCTTTTCGGCGAGGTCGACAAAGCTGACGTCGCGCACCAGCCGGATGATCGACCGATGGGTGATCTCGGCCCCCTTCGGCGTACCGGTCGATCCCGAGGTGTACATCACATAGGCCAGCGCAACACTGTCCAGCGTGGGCAACACGGCAACAGCGGCTTCGGATTCCAGTTGCTCAAACGGGATCACCGCAGCGGCGATGCCGGGAACGGTGACCTGGGCCGCAGCGGTGATCACCACGGCCGCGCGCGCGTCGTTGACGACAAGGGCGATGCGCTCGACGGGGTAGGCCGGATCCAGCGGCAGGTAAGCGGCGCCCGCTTTCAGAATGCCCAGCACGGCGATGATCGCCTCGGGTGAGCGTTCAAGCAGCAGGGCCACCGGTGACCCGACGCCGGTACCGGCGGCGATCAGGCGGGCGGCGACGCGATTGGCGCGCTCATCAACCTCGGCATAGGACAGCGTGCGCCCCTGCACCTGGATCGCCGGACGGGTTGGCTGCTGCCGCGCCACTTCGGCAAACAGGCCGTGCACGGTGTCGCTGCCACGACGCGGCACGACGGTGGCATTCCAGTCGACCAGCATGTTTCGGCGCTCGTCGGCATCCAGCATGTCGATGGCTTCAAGTGCGGTCGGCAGTGGCGCCGTCAGCGCCGCCAGCATACGCAGGACACCATCGGCTAGCAGGTCGACCGCAGCGGCATTGAGCGGCGCACGGAAGCCGACTTTCAGCCGTGCGGGGGCAGGGCTGATCAACTGCCAGCGGCTGAGGTTCGCAGCGTGCTGATTGCCCGAGGCCACTTCGTGAGCTGCATGGACATCCTCGTCGACCACGCTCCAGGCAGTGTCGTGGGCGAGATCCACGACACTGCTTTCCAGCGTCGTGGCGAAGGCAGTCAGCCAGCAGTCGCGGTCGCCCGTGCGGGGTGTCTCGATCATCCACTGGTACGAATGGCCCGGGGCAACGCGGCTGGCGACGACCGAGTCCGCTCCGGTCCAGCGTGCTTCGACCGATGCCAGCGCCGCGCAGAGGATGGTCGACGGCGTGACCGCATGACGACGCGCACACTCGATCAACGCCAAGGCCAATGGCTGGTCCAGTGCGTATTCGCAATGTATCCAAAGGGTACTGCCAGCCCCCGAAGTGGTCGGCAGTACATCAAGCAGCCGCAGGCCCGCGGCCATGTCATCCCGTTTTTCGGCCTTGAACGCGTTCATCCTTTCGCGATCTCCCCATACCTAGTGATTACAGCAACCGGTGATGCGATGTACTTCGCAGCCGGGATTCCTCAGGCGTCAATCCGCCACCGCATAAGGGTCGTGATGTGCCAGCGACGGGCACGCCGGCGGGTGACTGCCGACACCACGGGCCGCGACCAGCGCGGATCCGGCGGCGTACGTCAGTTTGTCCAGCAGCGGTCGTTTGCCGACTGGTGGTGGTTCGATGCCTTTGCGGTGCATGAGGTCGTGCATCACGTGCACCAGGGCGTGGCGACGCGTGGCTTTGGTGCTGTAGGTCAGGCTTATCGTGGTCGATGGTTCGTCGCTGGTTTCGACCAGGTGTGCACAGGTCTCCGGAATGTAGACGCCCATACCGGGGCTGACCTTGAATACGTGTGCGCGCTCGCGGAATTCCTCATGCCACTTGACCAGCCCCAGGTCGTGACGTGCATGGAAAACGTCGCGGGCACGCTCGGTGACGACTTCGGTGTCCTCCGCATCCCACACGTAGACCGTCTTGGTGCCCCGAACCTGCAGCAGGATTCCTTGGTTCCGGTCGATGTGGAATGGCGTGGTCGTACGCGGTGCAGCCACGAAGATCCAGCCGGCGCGGTAGTACATTCCCGGATCCTTGCGCTCTATTTCCGGCTGGATCGGATTGAGTGTCTCATCGATCAACGTGCGATAGGTCGCGTCAGCCTGGACATGGCGAAGCAGCACCCACGCCTTGGCATCGGTGATGTTCTGAAGCGATTCCTTGACGGTCTTCGTGTTCGGATACAGACGCGACACCGCGTCAAAGTCGGCGGCCGCGCTGGCACCGTTGTTGAATGTGAAAAGCCGGCTGCTGCAGCGGAACCTGTCACCCAGGGCGACCAGCTGGTCGGCTTGCAGCAGCGGATGATCGCTCAGTCGATGCCGCACCGCCTGAGTGCGCCATGGATCAAAATGACTCCAGTCGACATCGATGGGCATCGGGGTACTGACGTTCATGTTGGCATTCTCCTGCACAGCGCAAGACCGGCCTGTTCGTGATGTTGTCCCCCCGGTTTTCATTGGCGGCGCGTGCGGACGGATCCGTCCTGCCGCGCGACGTGGCAGCTGATCCAGCGGATATTTCCCGTGTGAAGACCACCGTACATTCGGGTGCCGGGAGGCGCGGGCTGGCTGGCTGCAAATGCGCGGAAGTTGCCGCGGCAGACAGCAGCAAGAGCCTCCCCCGGGGCGGCAGTGCAGCGCTGCCGGATCCGAGTCACGCAGACGCGAAGTTACCCTTCGCCCGCGCAGCAAGGGTTCGGCATACTGACTCGCTGGCATGACTGACCGCCGCATGATTGCCTTTCCTTCCCCCGTGCCGGCCTGACCGGACTACCAACGTTTAAAATCGATGAGTGCCTTGTTGTGCGCCGGGCTCACCCGGACTGGAAAGCAAACAGCCAGAGAATGGCGCCCTGGACGGGCACGCCCGTCCAGCTCACGTCGTACGTTCCGGCGGCCCGCACCTGCTTGAACGCCACGGCGCATTGAACCCCGCTGTTGTCGGGAAGCATCAGGAAGCTGTCGATCACGGCAAACCCGTTGTTGGGTACGGCGCGCATGTGCGTGATGCCGCCATCGCCCCACCACACGGCGACCAGCGCGGCAGGCCCGGTGGTGGTCACCCGACCGCTGGTCATCACCATGCTGGTCGGTGGATAGTTTTGTGCAACGTCCTGCAACACGCCGCCATGAAGAATCTCGATGAATGGCACGCTGATCTCGCCCGCGGCTTCTTCCGGCTTGGCAATGCTCACGGTGTGATGGGCCCCGCCCTTGGCCGACAGCGCCAGATACGCCTTCACGTCAAAACGATCGCCGTAGCCGTTGCCGTAGGGGACGGTGCTCCCCACTTGCTTCCAGTGATTGGCGTAACTGTCGACGGGGGGAGCGGATGCGCTTGAATAGCCCCCGTTGAAAACAATCAGCGAGCTGCCGTGAGCTTGCGTGGTGATGGGAGCAGTGACGGCGGGATTCGTGCCAAATCCCTCGGACTGGGCGAGCAAGGTATGGGCACCAAGGGAGGGCACCGATGCAGAGGACTGCGCATTGACTTGGGGAATGCCCGGAAGCACGGCCAGCACGGTGCCGCAACAAAAAGCAGCAGCAGAGTGGCGATAACCGTTCATGGAATTCCCCTCCAATCGGGATAATTATTCTGCGAACTGCATCACATTAAGTCAAGTGCATATATGCTTGTGACGACCATGGTGCGTGAGGGTTTTCCCTACAACAGGGTCAGCGCCCAGCCCGTTGGAGCTGAATGGGCGCGGCGCCACTCATGGGCGGGCGCGGAAGGGCGATCCACCCTCGCTGATGCGTCGGCGGATGAGATTTCGGGAAGTCGTCGGGGCGATTTGCGGTGCATGCACAGGCCGTCAGGGGAGGCAACTTGGCAAACCAGACCGATTTTCTTGATCTGTACGAAACCCTTGGACTTGATCCGGGTTGTGGATTGGCCGAGTTCAAGCTTGCCTATCGGCAGCACGTGGCCGTGCATCACCCGGATCGCCCGGCGGAAGCTCCAGCTCGCCTTGAGGCTGTCGAGGCGGCGCCGCTGCAGGAAGTGATCGCGCAATACGGCGCCGCCATGGCGTTTCATCGGCGGCATGGGCGGCTTCCTGGTGCGGCGATGCCTCCGCCACGATTCACCGTGTCGAGCAAGGTGGTTGCCGCTGATTCGGGCTCTCGACCCGTGCGGCCACTCGGCTCGCCGCAGGCGTCGCCACGCCGCCGTTCGAAAGCGCTGGTCCTGTTGGGGATGATCGCGATAGGTGTGCTGTGGTGGAATGTGGCGCCGCCGAGCTGGCTGGCTGAAACGCCGTCGATGCTGGCATCGACTGACCAGGGCGCCGAGCCGCGCGATGCGCCGACGAGGACCGTGCTGTACGTGGGCATGTCGGCGCAAGATGTCCGCATCCTCGAAGGAGAACCCCAGGTCATCCACGAAAATCGCTGGGATTACGGTGGCTCGTGGGTGCGCTTTGATCATGGCAAAGTGGTCGACTGGTACAGCTCCGTGTTGCATCCGCTCAAGACGGTGGACCATGCGCAGGAAGTGCTTCATTGAGCGGCATGGCTCAGCGTGCGCCACGCCCGAACAGCACCACTTCCACCGTTTCGATGAGGATCACCATGTCCAGCAGGAGGTTGTGGTTCTTGACATAGAACAGGTCGTACTTGAGCTTTTCGGCAGCATCCGCTTCGGTAGCGCCGTAGGGATAACTCAGCTGGGCCCAGCCGGCGAGGCCCGGCTTCAGGCTGTGTCGCAAGCCGTAGAAGCGGATTTTCGTGGCGAGGTCGGCGACAAACTGCGGGCGCTCGGGCCGCGGCCCGACAATGCTCATTTCGCCCTTCAGCACGTTCCACAGCTGCGGCAGCTCATCCAGCCGAAGCTTTCGGCTGATCCGGCCGACACGGGTAACGCGGTCGTCGTTCTTGCTGGCCCAGCGGGCTATGCCGTCGCACTCCGCGTCGGTGCGCATGCTGCGGAACTTGTACAGCCAGAAGGTTCGACCGCGCTCACCGACTCGTTCCTGGCGATAGAGAATCGGCTGGCCCGCGCCCGACTCGATCCGGATGGCCAGGGCGACCAGCAGCATCAGCGGCCAGCAAAGCAGCAGCAAGATTCCGCCGGCAATCAGGTCGAAGCAGCGCTTGGACATTCGATGCAGCGGTGTCGCATGGAATCCCCGTGAAAAAACCAGCCACGACGGATCGAGCAGGGATAGTTGCACCCGGCCAGATTCGCGTTCGAAAAACGAGGTCAGGTCGGTGACCGTGATGCCGGCCTGTCGGCATTCGAGCAGATCCTCCATGGGCAATGCGCCACGGCGATCGTCGACACCCACCACAACCTCGTCGACTTTCTCGCGCATCACCAGGGCATGGAGCGAGGCGTCGGGGGTAAGTACCAGTTCATCCGGCACCAGCATGGGTTCATGTGGGCAGCGGAGGTAACCCACGATATGGAAGCTGCGTCGATCGGAGCGCCGGCGCATCAGACTGTGGATCTGGGCTGCGCGGGAGCCGGACCCCAGGATCAGGATGCGCCGTTTGAAGGCCTGTACATCGACCAGGTGCATGAAAAGCATGCGAAACAGCGCTACCGCGACAAAACCCAGTATCAGGGCAATGCCGAGCACGCCACGACCCACGTAGGCCTGTGGCACCACGTAGTAGCCCAGGGCCAGGGCGACACCGCCCAGTGTGAATGCCACGGTTTGCCGGGCCAGCAGGCCCAGTGTCGTGGTGCGCAGGTGAGGGCGATAGGCGCCCATGGCGCCGACGCCGAAGATGACGACGGTGGCGAAAATCAGTGAGCGCGAGAACAGGTGGTGAGAAAACTGGGCCAGGTCGTCCGGGAAAAGAAAATATCGCAGGTGCGTGGCAAGGGCGAGTGAGGCGGCCAGAAGCAGCCATTCGCAAATACCGAGCACCAGAAGCAAGCGCACGATCCGCTGTCGCAGAGAACGAAACATCTGACTTCCCCCTCCAAGTTGGCTGCGCCTTCCCTTGTTGCGGACAAACGACATTACGCTGTCTGGCTGGAAATGCCAAGCACTACTAAAAGAAATTGTCCAGAAATAAATATCTGATATGAGACTTAAGTCACAAAAAAATCGGCTTTACCTCCACCATTGGCACCTCGTGCATACCCGTGGTTTCAAATATCTTCCAACGCGCACAGCCGTACGATGGCCGTCGAGGCAGGCATGGCCACGGCGCCGACCACGCCGATCGGCAATTCCAGATTGGCCACGCGGCAGGGTATTTGATGCGATTCCGTGGTCAGGGGAGGCGGCATGGCAAGCCCGTCCGTGCGGGCCGAAAGGTGCGATGGATCCGCGCCAAGCCCCACCCCAAAAGCTTTCAGCAAGGCCTCCTTGCGCGTCCACAGCGCAAGCAGGGCAGTTTCGCGATGGGGCGGGGACAAGATTTCCAGGCCGGCTATCTCATCGGGCGTGCAGATGTCTGGCATCAGTGCGCTCAGCGGCGTGTGCGGCGGCGAGCATTCGATATCGACGCCTACCGTGGCGCCGCCGCCGACCGCCATCGCCACCCATGTACCGCTGTGACTCAAGCTGGTCGAAAAGCCGGTGCCAAGTAGCAACGGTTGACCGGCAGCGGAGCTGCTCAACGGGACTTCAGTCGGATCCAGGTCAAGGCTGATGCCCAGCATCACTCGCCACCATGCGTGCGCGAGGACGTAAGTCGAGCGGTCACGAGCAAAACGCAGTCGCGCCGAACGGGCGCATTCGGGGGCACTGAGCAGTTGCTCTGCCGAACCGATGAAGGGCGTCCACGCCGCGCTGTCAAATACGACCACGCATGCTTCATTCGGAGCCGGTGACGAAAAATGGCCCTTTTCCAGCACGCCGATGGCGGCCCGGATGAAGTCGGATGCTGAAGTGTTTTGGTCAGCGGGCAGCATGACTTCGTTGCACCATGTCATGCCGCACGCGATACCGCTGGTCTGGCCAGCAGCTCGCGCAAATCTTCCGCCAGGCGAAGGCTCAGTGCGGCGATGGTGAACGTGGGAAACGCCCAGCCGCCGGTGGGGAAAACCGAACTGCCGGCGATGTGCAGGTTGTCGATGCCGTGGACTCGGCAGTGCCGGTCGACCACGCCCTGGCTGGGGTCGTCGGACATCCGCGTCGTGCCGAGGTGATGGGCGGTGCCATGAACCTGGGGAGTTGCGTCTATGCCACCCTCCAGCCACGGATTGAGCTGAAACGTGCCGCCGCAGGCGTTCGCAAGTTCATTGCCGAAGAGCGTTGCGGCGGTGCGATAGGTATGTCGATCCAATGCCGTGAGCCGCCAGTCGACGCAGACCTTGCGCTTGCCAAGTGCATCGACCTCCGTGCCCAGGGTGATGCGGCTGTCCGGGTTGGGTGCCTGTTCGAAGAACCCGACCAGGTCGACATGGTTGCTGCTGACCACGGGCTTGTCAGCCAGTTTTTGCAGGAATGCGCGCACGATGTCGCTGGCGCCCAGGCCCAATCGCAGGCCGAGCAGGGCAATGTTTTCGCCGGTCATGGTGACGTTGTCAGCGCTGGCCGGGCCGTTCTTCATCGCGGCGCACAAGCGCGCCTCGAGCATCGAGCCTTCATCACGTGCCGGAGGATGCAGTGCCGCCCGGAAATTCCGCAGAGCCCGTATGCCTTTCGGCACCGTGCCTTCCACGGCAAAGGGATGGACGCGTCCACTCAGCATGCGATGCGTTCGCTGGGCCGCTTTCGACAAGCCGATTTCCGGAAAGGTGGGTGCCGGACCCTTGCCCAGGTTGCGGTCATAAGGCCGGGTAAGTCGGTCAGGGGCATCGGTGACCACGGTGCCCAGCGTGCCACTGGGATGATCCATGAAGAAGCGGCCCACCAGATCGCGATCGTTGCCCAAGCCGCCAGGAACCTGGGTGTCGGAGAGCAGCAGCAAGCGGGCATTTTCGATACCGCCCGATGCCAATACGTATTGACGTGCGCGAACCCGGCCGCTGCGGCCGTCGAGTGCCCCGATGCGTGCCTGCCGAACCGATGTGCCGTCAGGCCAGCTCTCTAGTTCGAGAAGGTTCGCATGCAGCAGGACCTGGATATTCGGCGCCTGGTTCAATTCGGAGCGGTAGGCCTGCCCGAACAGGATCGGACTGCGCGCGAAAATCTGGTTGACCAGCTTTTCTTCGTCGAAGGGCAGTGGTTGACGATGCAGCGGGCCGAGAAACGAGCCCTCGCCGAATTCATGTGTATCTATCTGGCAGTAGGCGCGGGCTCGTTCGTAATACGGCTCGAGGTCCTCATAGGAAAGCGGCCAGCCGCTGTGCGGCACCCAGTCGCGCTGGCTCAGGTCATGTTTGCCCAGCGGAATGCAGCCGCCGCCCCACAGCGTGCAACTGCCACCAAAAACCCGCATGCGGGATGTGCCCGGATCGAACGGCGGGCTGCCGACGGATGAGCCTTCATACAGCGCCTGGCATTTCTCCTCACCGGAAAGGCCACCACCCTCGATGACGCATACCGTCACCGATGTTCCGATGAAACTGCGCGCAATGGCGATGCCGGCCGCACCCGCGCCGATGATACAAAGATCCACGTCAATCTCGGCCGCCGCCGACTCATCCAGGTAGTCGATGATCATTGATCCTCCATCCTCCCGTCATGATTTGCACAGCATCAACTTGCCGAGCCCGGATCGCCGTACTCAGCCAGCTCGGGACACCTTTTGCTGCACGCCGTAATAGTCCAGATACCAATTCACGAACCGGGACACGCCCGTGTCGACGGACACGCCCGGCGCATAATCCACCGCGTGCATCAGGCCGGACACATCCGCTTCGGTGTCAGGCACGTCGCCCGCCTGCAACGGCAGCATCTCCATCCGCGCCTTGCATTCCAGGCACTGCTCCAGCACCTGGATGTAGCGCAACAACTCCACCGACTCCGCGTTGCCGATGTTGTAGAGGCGGTACGGCGCCACCGCGCTGCTGGCGGGATCCGGGGCGGCGCCATTCCATTGAACGTCCTTGGCTGGAATCGTGTCGAGCGCACGGATCACGCCTTCCACGATGTCGTCGACATAGGTAAAGCTGCGCCGGTGATGCCCGTGGTTGAACACCTTGATCGGCTCGCCGGCAAGGATCGCCTTGGTGAACAGAAACAGCGCCATGTCCGGCCGTCCCCACGGACCGTAGACCGTGAAGAAACGCAGGCCGGTGCAGGGCAGGCCGTACAGATGCGCGTAGCTGTGCGCCATCAGTTCGTCGGCTTTCTTGGTCGCCGCATAGAGGGTAAGGGGATGCTCGGTGGACTGGTGTTCCGAGAACGGCATGGCGGTGTTGGCGCCATACACCGAGCTGGTGGAGGCGAACACCAGATGCTCCACCTTGTGCTGGCGACAACCCTCCAGCACGTGCAGGAACCCGGTGATGTTGCTGGCCACATAGATATGCGGGTTTTCCGCCGCGTAGCGCACGCCCGCCTGGGCGGCCAGGTTGACCACACGCTGCGGCGCATGCACGGAAAACACACTTTCCACGGCTTGGCGGTCAGCCAGGTCGGCGTGGACATGCGTATAGCCCGGATGCCCCATGAAGCGTGCCAGCCGGGCCCTTTTCAGATTGACGTCGTAGTAATCGTTGAGATTGTCCAGACCGATCACTTCATCGCCGCGCTCAAGCAACTGCAGCGCGACATGTGAACCAATGAAACCGGCGGTACCGGTAACCAGCACTTTCATGGCAATCCCCCTTGCTCAGAGACGCCCGTCGACAGCGTCGCGAGGCAGCAGGCATTTCACGTCGTACAACACCGATGCAGGCTTGCCCAACGCCCGGATGCCGATCGCCCCCATGGCGAGGAACTGCTGGTGGCCGACGGCGACGATCACTGCGTCGTAGTCTCCCGGCTGCGGCTTCGCGACTGGCGCGATGGCGTACTCATGCTCGGCCTCGGCGGGGTTGACCCACGGATCGTGGACATCGACATCGGTGTTGTAGCCGCGCAATGCCTGCACGATGTCGATTACGCGGGTGTTGCGCAGATCCGGGCAGTTCTCCTTGAACGCCAGTCCAAGGATCAGCACGCGGGCCTTCACCGGATTGATGCCCTTGCGCACCATCAGCCGTATCACCTCATTGGCGATATATGGCCCCATGCCGTCATTGGTGCGCCGGCCAGCCAGAATGACGTCCGAATGATGGCCGACCTCCTGCGCCTTGTGAGTCAGGTAGTAGGGATCCACGCTGATGCAATGCCCGCCCACCAGACCGGGCCGGAACGGCAGAAAATTCCACTTGGTGCCAGCCGCCTCCAGCACCTCCAGCGTGTCGATGCCCAGCTTGTTGAACAGAATCGCGAGATCGTTGACCAGCGCGATGTTGAGATCGCGCTGGGTGTTCTCGATCACCTTCGCCGCCTCGGCCACTTTCAGTGAACTGGCCTTGTGCGTGCCGGCAGTAATCACCGATCCGTACAGGCGATCCACGAAATCGGCGGTCTCCGGATTGGAGCCGGAGGTGACCTTCAGGATGCTGGTGACGCGATGCTGCTTGTCGCCGGGGTTGATGCGCTCGGGGCTGTAACCGGCAAAGAAGTCGCGGTTGAAGGTGAGGCCGGAACCGTGTTCGAGGATCGGAACGCAGACCTCTTCGGTGCAGCCCGGATACACCGTGGATTCGTACACCACGATATCGCCCACCTTGAGCACCCTGGCCAGCAGTTCGCTGGCCTTGATCAGCGGCGTCAGGTCGGGCCGCTTGGCGACGTCAATCGGCGTAGGAACCGTGACGATATAGACGTTGCGGTCACGCAGGTCAGCCAGTTCGGCACTGAAACGCAGATGCCCCGCTTCGGCAATCTCCGCCGAATCAACCTCCAGCGTCCGGTCATGCCCATTCGCCAACTCGCCTATCCGAGCCTGGTTGATATCGAAGCCGACCGTGTCGTAACGCTTGCCGAATTCCACGGCGAGCGGCAGCCCCACATAGCCCAGCCCCACAATCGCAAGCTTGGTATCTTCCAGATTCCCCATACGATCATCCTGGTCGCTTGATATGGCTAACTCGACATGCCCCTTTGCACAAACCACCCGGTCAAACCGTTAGGTGCGTCACAGTTCTATGATTCATGGGGCGCCGACGCCCATAATGCACCTAATTCGCTTGACAAGCGAAATAGATGTGATCGACGAGGGATGAGTCGGCACAAGTATTTGAAAAACAGGTTATTTCTCCTTCCATTCCGGAGATCTTGAGCGCTGTGCGCACCGCTGGCGATGGGTCGGAGCGGGTCTTGACGCCGTTCCGGAGCAGGGGATAACCCAGGAGAGGTGAAGGCCGATGCCTACCCACCGCGGCGAAGCCAATGACAGTGCCGATTCTGTCTGCACTGGCAGCGACTGGCTGAAAATCGACGACGCGTTATCGCGGTGGCAGGTGCCCAAGCAGGGAAAGCGCGTTGTACGTGGCGCTTCCCAGTGCGGTGTTGTCGAAAATGCACCAGCGCTGCCTGACGTCAGCGACGGGGCGCAGCAAGCGACGCGCAAGGTCTTCCAGCACATTTGCCGCGTAGCTGTCGTAATACATTCTTGGTGCGCCATGCAGCCGCAGATACTGCAGTTGTCGATCACCCGCAGGTACTCGGGCCCGCAAGGACAACGCCGGATCCGCGCCGGCCCTGGCCACGCCATGGGCTTTCAGGACACGGCTGACATCAAGGTGGAACCACGAAGCATGACGCGGTTCGCAGACCACCGGGCCCTGATGCATCTGTCGAAGCCCGGCGAGAAAAGGCAGCACTGTGTGCGGGTCCCAGGCAAGCCGGGGCGGCAATTGCAGCAGCAGGCACCCCAATCGCTCGCCCAGTTCATCCACGCCTTCAAGGAAAGTTTTCAGGAGATCGCCACAATCGCGCAGTTTGGCGTCATGCGTGATGGTTCGCGGGAATTTCACGGAAAAGCGGAAATCGCCGGGTACGACAGCCGCCCATCGACGATAAGTCGTTGGCAGATGGGTGCGATAGAACGACGAATTGATCTCGACCGCATTGAACACCTGTGCGTAGCGTTGCAGATGGCTGTCGGCCGGTGGGAAGCTATCTTGCGCGCCTTGCGGCAAAGACCAGCCGGCGCACCCGAGATAAATCCCGGGAACAGCCAAGGCGGAAGATCGGACTTGGGCGCCACGCTTGGCGTTGGAACGGGTCATGGGTATCGCGAACTTTGCTTTGCAGCCGTGAGATACGAGCCGATTGAGCAATGAAGTCGATGAGCATCCGGTGAAAGCTGTACAAGACGAGGGTCCGCGCGTCAGCCCGATCTTGGATCTCTAATTTCGCATAATGTATATTATGTCAAATTACGAATTAAGGTTTGAAGGCGCATCCGGGCAAATGGTGTCCGTCGCCTCACGGTGCAATCCTCTGGCTATCTCGAGCCGGCCTGATCTGACGCAACCAGTCGTAGCCATCTTCCGCGCGCAGACCGGCGTTTGCGGTCAGAGATCCTGGAACCTCATTTCGACGCCTTGCGGATGCGCTCTCAAACTGAGTGCGCGGCTTTTCCAGCAATTGATTGATATAGCGCTTCATTCGAATGTCTCCCGACTGGATGGCAGTGACCGGATCGATTCAAATGCACGCCGGTCTGGATGTTTGTGCATTCAGCATCGGGTCGGTCATGCCGCCGATCAAGTCGGATGGCGTGATCGCACTGTTCGGGTATGGAAACGGTGGCCGACTGCGTTGATTGTCCACGCGCGGAAACACTCAGATCACCCGTTGAGGACTTTCCCCGGAAACCGAACGTGCCCATGTAACAGGCCGAATATCCATTCGCCGCCGGATCATGGGCAAGATTTCACTTACCTTCCTGTACATCATTCTGAGCTTGGGCGCGATCGCGTCGCTTGGCGCTCGTGCTGCCACGATCGACGGCGGCTATGTCAGCGTGAGCGTCCCTGACCTGCGGCAGGCTGCGTCGTTTTTCCAGGGCGTGCTCGATTGCGACTTGATAACGCCGGAGCCTGCGTCAGGCGAAGTCACGCCCGTGTCCTTGCTGCTCTCCTGTGATCAGGGTTCCGTGGTCGAGCTTTTCCTCGACGGCGACAAGTCCCCTTCCCTCGCGTCGAACGGGATGGCTCAACCTCTGCAGTTCGTTTCGGACAATGTGCTGCGGGCAGGTCAATGGCTGCAGCAGCAGGGTGGCATGGTCAGCGGCGCTCCCCATCGCGTGACATCCGGACCGCTGGCTGGTCGTGTGGTCCTCGACTTCACCGCGCCATGGGGTCTGCGGCTGCAGTTGCTGGGCCGGGATACCCGCGAACCACATGGCGGAACCGTGGCCACGACGCGCGCACAACCCGACGGCGGCTGACGCTCAGCGGCGACGGGCGCGGAAAAATTCGCGCAACATCTCCGCTGATTCGTCGGCGAGCAAGCCACCCGCCACGTCGATTCGGTGGTTGTGGCGCGCATCCACCAAAGTGTCGAACACGCTCCCGGCGGCACCGGTCTTCGGATCGGCCGCCGCGAAGACGACCCTGCCCAGGCGGGCATGGATCATCGCCATCGCGCACATCGAGCACGGTTCCAGCGTGACGTAAAGCGTGGCACCGGAAAGACGATGGTTGGCGAGCTTTTCCCCGGCCGCACGCATCGCCATGATTTCGGCGTGGGCGGTTGGATCGTGCAGGGTGATGTTGCGATTCCAGCCCAGGCCGACGATCTCCCCACCCTGCACCAGCACCGCGCCGACCGGAACTTCGCCCTCGGCATCGCGCGCGTGAGCGGCCAGTTGCAGCGCACGTTGCATGTGCTGCAGATCGTCAGATGAGAATTCACTCGAGCTTTTCGGAATTTCGTCAGTCATTTCAACGTATTATTGACAGAATATAAGGAGGCCGGCAAGTTGCCGGCCCCTGTTTCCCGCGTGCAAGTGCTTGATTTATCTATTCCCACTCAATCGTAGCGGGCGGCTTGCCGCTTATGTCATAAACTACGCGAGATACTCCACGCAACTCATTGATAATCCTGTTTGAAACCTTGCCGAGAAACTCATACGGAAGGTGCGCCCAGTGCGCCGTCATGAAGTCGATGGTTTCCACCGCACGCAGCGCGATCACCCATTCGTAGGCTCGCGCATCGCCGACCACGCCGACCGATTTCACCGGCAGGAACACGGCGAACGCCTGGCTGGTCTGGTCGTACAGATCGGCCTTGCGCAATTCGTCGATGAAGATCGCATCGGCCTGGGCCAGCAGTTCCGCGTATTCGCGCTTCACTTCGCCAAGGATGCGCACACCCAGGCCGGGACCCGGGAATGGATGGCGATAGACCATCGCCCGTGGCAGGCCGAGTTCCACGCCGATCCGGCGCACCTCGTCCTTGAACAGTTCGCGCAGCGGCTCGACCAGCTTCAGTTTCATGTGCGCCGGCAGGCCACCGACGTTGTGGTGGCTCTTGATCACATGGGCCTTGCCGGTCTTGCTGCCGGCCGACTCGATCACGTCCGGATAGATCGTGCCCTGCGCCAGCCATTTCACTTCACCACCGCCCGCGGCGGTGAGCCTGGAGGACTCCTCGTCGAAGATCTCCACGAACAGGCCACCAATGATCTTGCGCTTGGCTTCCGGGTCGGCCACGCCTTCCAGCGCCGCGAAATAGCGGTCGGCGGCGTTCACGCGGATCACCTTGACGCCCATGTTTTCAGCCATGGTGGCCATGACCTGGTCGCCTTCCTGCCAGCGCAGCAGGCCGGTGTCGACGAAGACGCAAGTCAGCCGGTTGCCGATTGCCTTGTGCAGCAGCGCTGCCACCACCGAGGAATCTACGCCGCCAGACAGGCCCAGCAAGACGTGATCCTCACCGACCTGTTCGCGCACCCGGGCGATCTGGTCGTCAATGATGTTGGCTGCCGTCCACAGCGTGGCGCAGCCGCAGATCTCGGTGATGAAGCGCTTGAGCAGCGCTCCGCCCTGCTTCGTGTGCGTCACTTCGGGATGGAACTGCACGCCGTACCAGCGCTTGTCCGGGTTCTCCATCACCGCGACCGGGATGCGGTCAGTCGAGCCGGTGACGACGAAGCCGGGCGGTGCACGGGAGACATGGTCGCCATGGCTCATCCAGACGTCGAGCCTGTGTTCGCCGACGTGATCGCTCAAACCTTCGAACAAACCGCTGGTTGCCGCGATGTCCACGCTGGCATGGCCGAATTCACGGGCCTCCGCCGCTTCCGTGGCGCCACCGAGCTGGGCTGCCAGGGTCTGCATGCCATAGCAGATGCCGAGGATCGGCAGGCCGGCGTCGAACACTTGCTGCGGCGCCTTCGGGGCATTTTCCACCGTGGTGGATTCGGGCCCGCCCGACAGGATGATGCCCTTGGCGCCGAACCCGGCGATCTCGGCCGGATCGTGATCCCATGCCCAGATTTCGCAATACACGCCAAGTTCGCGCACGCGACGGGCGATAAGCTGGGTGTACTGCGCGCCGAAATCGAGGATCAGGATCTTGTCGCTGTGGATATTGGTCATCAGTCCGGTTTCGCCGCGAGGTCTGCCGACCCCGTTGACGCCTTTGATCTTGAAAGTCATGCGGGACTGGATGCACCAGTGGCCGCCTGTAAAACAAGGCGCCGACCCTCAGGCCGGCGCGTCAGTCACGAGTTGAGCCGATAATTCGGCGCTTCCTTGGTGATCTGGATGTCGTGCGGATGCGCTTCGGTGACGCCGGCGGAAGTGACCTTCACGAACTGCGCTTTCTGCCGCACGTCTTCGACGGTGGCTGCGCCCAGGTAACCCATCGACGCGCGCAAGCCACCGATCAGCTGGTGAATGATGTTGCGCAGCGGGCCACGGTAAGGTACCCGACCTTCGATGCCTTCGGGCACCAGCTTGTCGGCATCGGCCTCATCCTGGAAGTAGCGATCCTTCGAACCGAGCTGCATCGCACCGATCGAACCCATGCCGCGATAGCTCTTGTACGAACGGCCCTGGAACAGCTCGACTTCACCAGGCGACTCCTCGGTGCCGGCAAACATCGAGCCGAGCATCACGGTGGACGCACCGGCGGCCAGCGCCTTGGGGATGTCGCCCGAATAGCGGATGCCACCATCGGCAATCAGCGGAATCTCGTCCTTCAGCGCGGTGGCGACCATGTCGATCGCGGTGATCTGCGGCACGCCGACGCCGGCGACCACCCGGGTGGTGCAGATCGAACCGGGGCCAACGCCCACCTTGACCGCGTCCACGCCGACATCAAGCAACGCCCGAGCCGCTTCGCCGGTGACGATGTTTCCAGCGATCACCTGCACTTGCGAATAGTTCTTCTTGACCCAGGCCACGCGATCGATCACGCCCTGCGAATGGCCGTGCGCGGTGTCGACCACCAGCACGTCCACGCCAGCATCGACCAGCGCGGCGATACGTTGCTCGGTGTCACCGGAAACGCCGACGGCGGCGCCGACCAGCAATGCCTCCTGGCGGTCCTTCGCGGAATTGGGGTTGTCGCGGGCCTTCTGAATGTCCTTGACGGTGATCAGGCCGCGCAGTTGGAACGCGTCGTTGACCACCAGCACTTTCTCGATGCGATGCGTGTGCAGCAACTGCAACACGTCGTCCTGGCCGGCGCCTTCGCGAACGGTGACCAGCTTGTCCTGGCGCGTCATGATGTTGCGGACCGGATCGTCCAGCTTGCGCTCGAAACGCAGGTCGCGGCTGGTGACGATGCCGACCAGTTGCGCGCCGTCCACCACCGGCACGCCGGAGATGTTGTGTGCATGGGTCAGTCGCAGCACTTCGCGAATCGAGGTTTCCGGCGTCACGGTGATCGGGCTGCGAATCACGCCGGCCTCGAACTTCTTGACCAGGCGCACTTCGGCCGCCTGCTGCTCGGCGGTCATGTTCTTGTGGATGATGCCGATGCCGCCGTTCTGCGCCATGGTGATGGCGAGTCGGGCTTCGGTCACGGTGTCCATGGCTGCAGACACGATCGGAATGTTCAGGCGCAGGTCGCGGGTAAACCGCGTCGAGGTGTTCACGTCGCGCGGGAGCACGATGGAATGGCCCGGAACAAGGTAGACGTCGTCGTAGGTCAGTGCCTCGGCGAGAATGCGCATGAAAAAGCCCCGCTGCAAAGAGGGAATTATACGCGCCCGACCGTGTTGCCTGCCAGATGCCTGCCTGAATCCCGGCAGGCCGACTCGATTCAGCCCGCTGCAAGCAAGCTGCGCGCCTCGGCAGCTTCCAGTGTGTTCTCCATCAACGTGGCCACGGTCATCGGGCCGACGCCGCCGGGAACCGGTGTGATCCAGCTGGCCCGAGCGGCGGCCGGAGCAAATTCCACGTCGCCAACCAGTCGTCCATCGTCGAGGCGATTGATGCCGACATCGATCACCACGGCGCCGGGCTTGATCCAGTCACCCTTGACCAACGCCGGCTTGCCGACCGCCACGATGACGATGTCCGCCTGACGAACGAACCCTTCCAGGTCCCGCGTGAAACGGTGGCACGAGGTGGTGGTGCAACCGGCAATCATCAGTTCGAGCACCAGCGGGCGCCCGACATGGTTGGAAACCCCAACCACCACGGCGTGCTGGCCGCGAACCGGGCGGTCGGTGTGTCCGAGCAGGGTCATCACGCCTTTCGGCGTACACGGGCGCAAGCCGAAACGACGCAACGCAAGGCGGCCGACATTGATCGCCTGGAAGCCGTCCACATCCTTGCCCGGATCGATGCGATCGACCAGCGCATCCTCATCGATATGTCCGGGCAACGGCGACTGCACCAGGATGCCATGCACGTCCGGATCGGCATTGAGCCGATCAATCAGATCGAACAATTCTGACTGCGTGGTCGTCGCGGGCAAATCGTGGTCGAACGAACGAAAGCCGACCTGATGACAGGCCTTGCGCTTGTTGCGCACGTAAACAGAAGACGCCGCGTCGCTACCGACAAGCACGACGGCGAGCCCGGGGGCCGACAGGCCCTGTGCCACCCGATCGGACACACGCATTCCAACGCGCTCAAGCAATTCCTGCGCGATGCGTTTGCCGTCGAGTATCCGTGCGCTCATGAGTGTCACCTGCCTGTGGAGTCGTGCATTATCCGGGCTGGATCACACGCACACAAACGGCATGCGCATGAAGCCCGGCGAACTGGATCACCTGAATACCGAATTGACCGATGGACGTCTTCGGTTGCGACCATGGCAACAGGAAGACGCCACACGGCTGGTCGAAGCCGTGGAAGAGTCGGTGGACAGCGTGGGGCGCTGGTTGCCGTGGTGTCGTGCGGGCTATGACCTGGTGCGTGCGCTTGATTGGGTGGCGTTCTGCCAAACCGGATGGGTCAGCGGCGCGCACTTTGCCTTTCCCATATTCGACGTCGTGTCCGGCCAGCTCATGGGGGCCGCCGGACTGAGTCAGCACGACCCGCTGCACCGCAGCGCGAATCTCGGTTACTGGGTGCGGGAGTCCTGCCAGCGTCGAGGCGTCGCCACGGCAGCCGCGCGGCTGGTCGCGCGATTCGGTTTCGAGCAGCTTGGCCTGTTCCGGATAGAAATCGTGATCCAGCCAGACAACACGGCCAGCCTGGCAGTAGCCGACCGGACCGGCGCAGAGTTCGAAGCGATTGCACGACAGCGGCTATGCGTTGAAGGCAAGCCGCGGGACGCCGCGGTGTACGGCTGGATACCGCAGGACCTCGGCTGAGGTACGCATGCGGCTGCCTGGTCAGCGCGTGCGGCTGATCAGTTCGCTCTTGCGCCGCCGTGCCTTGTGCTGTTGTTCCTTGGTCAGCACTTTCTTGCGCCCGGCATACGGGTTCTCGCCTTCGCGGAACGCGATGCGGATCGGTGTGCCTTCCAGCTTGTAACGCTTGCGGAAGAAGTTTTCCAGATAGCGCTGATACGCCGGCGCGATGTGTTTGGTGCGGGTGCCGTGGATCACGATGGTCGGCGGATTGGTGCCACCAGGATGCGCAAAGCGCAGTTTCGGCGCGTGACCGTTGACCAGCGGTGGCTGGTAGCTTTCGTAGGCTTTTTCAAGCGTTTTGGTGAGGTCCGAGGACACCAGCACCTTGGTCGCCGAGGCATGCGCGCGCACGACAGCGCTCATCAGTTCGCGCAGACCCGAGCCGTGCAGTGCAGAAATCTGTACCTGCTTGGCCCAGCTGGCGAATACCAGTCGGCGATCCAGCGCCCGACGGCACTCGTCGCGCTGGTACTGATCCATGTCGTCCCACTTGTTGATCGCGATGACCAGCGCCCTGCCCTCGTCCATTGCGTAGCCGATCAGGGTGAGATCCTGATCAGCCAGATTTTCGCGGGCGTCGATCATCACCACCACCACCTGGGCGGCGGCGATCGACTGGAGCGTCTTGATCACGCTGAATTTTTCGACCGCTTCCTCAACCCGAGCCTTGCGTCGGATGCCGGCGGTATCGATCAAGGTATAACGTTTGCCGTCACGTTCCAGCGGCACCCGGATGGGGTCGCGCGTGGTGCCGGCAACATTGGAGACGATCAATCGCTCCTCACCCAGCAGACGGTTGATCAGGGTCGATTTTCCGGCGTTCGGACGTCCCACGATGGCCACGCGGATGGTGCCATCCTCGGTGGACTCCTCGGCGCCTTCTTCATCGACCGGCAGCAGCGGCAGGACCATCGCGATCAGGTCGCCAGTGCCGCGATTGTGCGCCGCGGACAACGGCAGGATGCGACCCACGCCGAACGCGGAGAACTCCGCCAGGACCGCCTCGTCCTCCAGTCCGTCAGTCTTGTTGACCGCGGCGATGATGGTCTTTCCGCTGCGACGCAACTCGTTGAGGATGACGTAATCCTGCGGCAGCAAGCCGTCGCGGGCATCAACCACGAACACCAGGACGTTGGCTTCCTCGATCGCGAGACGGACCTGCTTCGCAGTCAGCACGTCCATGGCGTCTTCGTCGCCGGACAAGCCGCCGGTGTCGACCACCACAAACGGGCGGTCGCCACTGCGGCAAATACCGTAGTGGCGATCCCGGGTGACGCCCGGCATGTCGGCCACCAGGGCGTCACGGCTGCGCGTCAGGACATTGAAAAGGGTCGATTTACCGACATTCGGACGACCAACCAGCGCGACGACGGGCAGCATGATGAGTACTTCTTTCGCAATCAGGGCGAGGACAGACGATAGGCGCCGATATGGCCCTCGACGTCCTCGACGTAAACAATGTCACCTACGACCAGCGGCTGGGCACGAATCGCTTTCTTGGACAGACGCTGACGTGCGGCCAGGGCACCATCACCCGTCTGCAGCCAGTGCACATAGCCTTCCAGGTCACCCACCACCACATAATTGCCCTGCACGGCCGGGCCGGTCACCCAGCGGTATTTCAGCGAATCGTTCTTCCACATGTCGGTGCCGGTGCTGCGGTCGAATGACCACACCTGCGACTGGTCATCCACGCCGAAGATCGCCGTGGGGTTGGATGCCAGCGAGTCAAACGTGGAGAACGGATGCGACCACATCGGACGCCCGCTGGGGCCATCGACGGCGGTCAGGTTGCCGTGATAGGCGGCACCGTACAGGGTGCTGCCGTCCAGCAGGATCGAGCCGTCGGCATCATTCAGGCGATCAATCTCGGTGCGACCTTCGCCGCTGGCCAGCTTCTGCTCCCACAACTTGGCACCGTTGTCCTGGCGCACGGCGACCAGCTTGCCGTCATCGCTGCCGAAAAACAGCACGCCATTGGCCGCCAGCATGGTGCCGTTGCCACGCAGGCTTAGCAGCGGAACCGTGCCCTGATCGTAGACCCAGCGACGATGGCCGTCGGTGGCATCCAGCGCATAAATGCGGCCATCACCAGTGCGCACCACCACCATGTCGCCCACGATCACCGGCGAGGCCAGCACCTGGTCGCTCACTTCGACTTCCCAGCGCGGGCTGCCATCTTTGGCGCTCATGGCATACACGTGACCATCCAGCGTACCGACCGCCAGCAGGTCGCCAGCGACCGCGGGGCCGCCCGCGTATTCGGCGTCCTTGCGCTTCTTGTCGCCCCAGCCGAACCAGCCATGCGTGCTTGAGCTTTTCGACCACAGCGTCTTGCCGCTGTTGGCATCAATGGCCGCGATCTTGCCGTCGGTGCTGTCGGCGTACAACACGCCATCGACCACCGCCGGGCGCAAACGCACGCCACTCGCCTGGGCGCCATCACCGACCGTGGTTTTCCACAAGCGGGTGACCTGCACCGTCGGCTTGAAATCCTTGGCCAGCGGGGTCGGCGGCTGGACGTTTTCCTTCTTGAAGGAGTGGCAACCGGTAAGGGTTACCAGCGATGCCAGCGTGATCAACAGAAATCTTTTCATGCACCCTGCTTCCCGGCCACAGCCAGATCATCGATTTTCATCTGCAACGCACCGCGTTGCGGCGCTTCCTCGCCCAGCGCCGACATCGCAGCCTGATAGGACTTGCGTGCTTCGTCGGGGCGTCCAAGCTTGACCAGTACATCACCGCGGAGTTCCTGTGACAGCCCCTGATAGCTGTCTGCGGGAATCTTGTCGAGCGTGGCAAGTGCGGCCTTGCCGTTGTCGCTGGCCATTTCGACCTGCGCCATGCGCAATTGGGTGAGCGCCTTCAGACCAGGCTGGGTGGCGTGGCTCTCGGCCCACTCCAGCGATGCCTCGGCCTTGTCCAGCTGCTTCGCCTCAACCTGTTGCTTCGCACGATCACTGACGGCAAACACGGCAAACGGCGACTTGGCGTAATCCTTCATCAACTGATCGGTGAGCTGTGCGGCCATGTCGGTCTTGCCCGATGCCTGCGCGCTTTGCACCTGCTGATACAACTGGGACGCATCGGCCTCGTTGCGCGCCTGGTGATTGCGCCACTGCTGCCACCCGAAAATGCCGACCAGACCGATCGCGATGCCGACAATGATCGACACCCCATTTTCGCGCAGCCATTTCTGGACCAGTTCGCTCTGCTCGTACTTGTCGTATTCTTCAAATGCCATGCAGTCACCATTCAAAAGGCCGCGCGCCCGCGGACGCGTGCAGGGGCCTGTGCAATAAACCAAGGGAAAAGCCGGTCACGCCCACTCGTTACCGAGCGGACGTCAGTGGACAAGCATAACCGAAATGGCGCGCGCGAAGCGGCCCGGAACGGCGATCAGAGGCTGGCTGCGGATGCCTTGCCGTCTTGCATCTGCACGCGGAAACGCGCCACGTTGGCACGGCGGAAATCATCAAGGCCCACCGCGGCGCCATCGATCACCACCTGGGCTCCGCTGGCGTTGCCGATACGTACGTCCAGCGCCTGATTGCTGTGATACGTCTTGCTGACACCTGCGGGAAGCAGGCCGTATTCCAGGCGCGTACCGTCCGCCTGAACCACTTCCACCCAGCTGGCCGCTGACAAGGTCATGCTGAGGCTATGCTCGCCAATCCCCGCGTTGATAGCCGGTGCCGCCGGGCGTACGGGGGAAAGGCTGCTGTTTTCCAGGCTGGGAAACGGTGCCATGGAAGCAAGCAGCGGCTGGTTCTGATCCTGTACGGGCAGGATGGCCAGCGGAGCCGGCGGAAGGCTGTTGCCCGTTGCTTGGGGCTCGGTCTTGGCGACATCGCCTGCCGAGGCTTCAAGTTGTGCGACGGGTGCCGCATCGAGCGGGGCAAGATGGGCGAGGTCGCGGTCCAGCGTGCCACGCACGCCAAGCCAGATCATCGGAACCACGATGACCGCCGTCAGCACCACGTAGGTCGCCGCTGTCGCGTATCGATCCAGCAGGAAACGGGAATGCGAGATGCCGCCCGTCGCCACCAGCGGCGTTTCTATCTGCTTGATGCGGTCCAGTTCCACTTGGATGGAAGCGTCGTTGATGCCGAGAAAACGGCCATATTTGCTGATGTAACTGGCCAGATAGACCTTGGAATCGATGCCGTCATGCTGGTCGCGCTCCAGCTGGCGCAGCACCCTGGCCGGCAACTTGAGCGTGTGGGCACAAGTTTCCAGGTCCAGTCCGCGGGCTTCACGCGCTCCATGCAGGCGACTACCGAAACTTACCGCGTGGGGGTCTGCGGAACTCGTGTCCATCTCGGGCAAATTGATACCGGCCAGTTGGGACTTGTCGGAATCGTGCCCGGCCGGCTGAGACTGCATGGAATTCATGGGCTGGTAGCTGTATTCATGTGCTGCGCCTGCTCCGAGTCCGGAAACTGGCTCAGCAGTCGCTTGCTGTAGGTGAGGGCCCCTTCCCTGTTGCCCAGACGGCTTTCGATGTCGTGCCCCAGTTTCAGTGACGCTGCCGTGGGTTGACCCAGCGCATCGAATCGCTGGAGAAACGCCCTGGCGCGAAATGCATCCTTGTTCAGATAAAGCGTATTTGCAAGCTGGAAGAGTGCCTCCGCATTGGTCGGATTTCTTGCGATGGCGTCACGAAAACTCGCTTCCGCGCCGGCCACGTCATGGGCCCGCATGCGGCAGACACCGGCGTTCGTCAAGGCGACATCCGGGGTCTGGTAGAACGGATCGGCCACTGCCTTCCGGAAATACTGGTCAGCCTCGGCAATCTTGCCGGTATGGCAGAGAAACACACCGAGGTTGTTGTTGGGGGCGCCTTTGGCCGGCTCCAGAGCAGCAGCCTTGCGGTAATGCTCTTCCGCCTCGGGCAGCTTGTTGATGCGCTCGTAGATCACGGCGATAACCGTGTGCGCCGGTGCGTAATTGGGGTCGAATTGCAGCGCCTTGCTGACTTTGGCCAACGCGGTCTGCAGGTCGCCGGATTGCATGTAGCGCTGGGCCAGCTCGGTATGAATCCGGGCTGCGTCGGAAGCCTGATCCGACTGGCTGCTCTGCGGCATGCTCTTGCCGAGCGTGTTGCTGTCACTGTGCGTGGTGACGCAGCCTGCCAACGGCAACAAAAGCCCCAACAACACTCCCCCCTTAAACCGCATGCGATGTCCCCTCTTCCTGTCGCTTCTTGATGTCGGCACTGCGCCGGGTACGATCGGCGACCTGTCCGGCCAACTGGCCGCAGGCGGCATCGATGTCATCGCCGCGGGTCCGTCGCAGCATGGTCAAAACGCCCGCATTCAGCAACTGTGTCTGGAATTGATGGATATCCCCGGCGTCCGAACGTTTGAACTGAGTGCCCGGAAAGGGGTTGAACGGAATCAGGTTGACCTTGCATGTCGGCAGCTTGCGCATCAGCTTGATCAGCTGACGGCCATGCTCGGGCTGGTCGTTGATGCCCTTCATCAGGGTGTATTCGAAGGTGATCGAGGTGCGCGGCTTGCGCGCGACCCAGCGCTGACAGGCGGCCAGCAGGTCGGCGATCGGGTAACGCTTGTTGATCGGCATCAGTTCGGTGCGCAGATCATCATTGGCCGCGTGCAGCGAAACGGCCAGCGACACGTCGATCGAATCGGACAGCTGATCAATCAGCGGCACCATGCCGGCGGTGGACAAGGTGACGCGCTTGGCGGCCAGGCCGAAGCCCAGGTCGTCGCGCATCAGCTTCATGGCCCTCAATACGGGCTCGAAATTGGCCAGTGGCTCGCCCATGCCCATCATCACCACGTTGGTGATGCGGCGATTCTGGTGGGTGACGTTGCCCAGGTACTTCGCGGCTACCCAGACCTGGCCGATGATCTCGGCGGTCGACAGGTTGCGGTTGAAGCCCTGCGCACCGGTGGAGCAAAAACCGCAGTTCAGCGCACAGCCGATCTGCGAGGACACACACAAGGTGCCGCGGGTGGGCTCGGGAATGTAGACCGTCTCGATCGCATTGCCGCTGTCCATGCCCAGCAGCCACTTGCGCGTGCCGTCGGTGGCGACCTTGTCCAGCAAGTTCTTCGGTGCGCCGATGTAGCAGACCTCGGTGAGCTTGGCGCGCAGCGCCTTGCCCACGTCGGTCATGTTTTCGAAGTTGTCTTCCAGGTCATGGTAGATCCACTTCATCACCTGCTCGGCCCGATACGGCTTCTCGCCGATCTGCGTGAAAAAATCACGCAAGCCCTGGCGATCGAAGTCGAGCAGATTGACCTTGGGGGTCGCAGCAGTGGTCATGACCTGATTCAAAACTTACCTCGAACAAATCTCGGTGGCAGCGAAGAAATAGGCAATCTCGCCCTTGGCGGTGTCGACGGCGTCGGAGCCGTGAACGGCATTGGCGTCGATCGACTCGGCAAAGTCGGCGCGGATCGTGCCCGCAGCGGCTTCCTTCGGATTGGTGGCACCCATCAGGTCGCGATGGGCCAGCACGGCGTTCTCGCCTTCCAGCGCGGTGATCATCACCGGACCGGAAATCATGAATTCGACCAGTGCCTTGAAGAACGGACGCTCGCTGTGCACGGCGTAGAAGCCTTCGGCCTCCTGGCGCGACAGCTGCTTCATCTTGGCAGCGACGATCTTGAGGCCGGCTTTTTCAAAGCGTGCATAGATCTGGCCGATGACGTTCTTGGCAACGGCGTCGGGCTTGATGATGGAAAGAGTGCGCTCCAGCGCCATACGGGTCTGCTCCGGAAAAAACGGATGAATGGGAAAGGGGTGGTCGCCAGTCGAGGCCGGCAATGGGCCAAACCTGTCAAGGATTGAGGATTTAGCTCGCGAAAGTGTGACAGATTCTAACTCATACGCAAGTCACGAGGCGTTTGCAACAAACGATCGTTTGACGTTCGCGGAGCTCTCCGCGTATGCTCAAACGATCGTTTGAACTGGCCTCTGGCCGATGGATGGTTCCGCCTGTGAACAGCTCCGTCTCAACCAAGGAACGCATCCTCGGCGCTGCCGAACTCCTGTTTGCCCAGCGGGGCTTTGAAGGCGCCTCGCTGCGCCAGCTGACCGCCAATGCCGGGGTGAACCTGGCGGCCGTCAATTACCACTTCGGCTCCAAGGAAAAGCTGGTCGAGGAAGTGTTTCGTCGCCGTCTGGACGCGCTGAACGAAAGCCGACTGACCGCGTTGGCGAAGATCGCTGGCGCACCGGAAACTACGCTGGAAGACGTGCTGGAAGCCTTCATCCGTCCCGCGCTGGATCTTTCCCACGATGACAGCGGCGCCCTGTTCATGCGCGTGCTGGCCCGAGCCTTTGCCGAGCACGACGACACCCTGCGCCAGTTCCTTTCCGCGAATTACGGCCACGTGATGCGTCAGTTCACCGCCGAGTTTGCTCGCCTGCTGCCGCAACTGAGCAAGCAGGAGTTGTACTGGCGCATCGATTTGGTGACCGGTGCGCTGACCCATGCCATGTCCGGCTTCGGCATGATCCAGCGCAAAAGCGATGTCAGCGAGACCACCCATCGCGAGCAGACCGCCCTGCACCTGATCCGTTTTGCCGTGGCTGGCCTCAGCCACCCCTGAACCATCTGTCCCACCTCTTGCCCGTTTGGAGAAGCCAATGACTGCTGCATCCTCCCCTACCTCCGGCCTGCGCATCCGCAAGGCCGCCGTGCTGGGCGCCGGTGTCATGGGCGCGCAGATTGCCGCGCACCTGACCAACGCCGGCGTCGAAACCGTGTTGTTCGACCTGCCCGCGAAGGAAGGCCCGAAAAGCGGCATCGCGCTGAAGGCCATCGCCAACCTGGCCAAGCTGTCGCCAGCACCGCTGGCCGACAAGGCGCTTGCCGCCTCGATCATTCCGGCCAATTACGACGACGATCTTGATCATCTGAAGGACGTCGATCTGGTCATCGAGGCGATCGCCGAGCGGATGGACTGGAAGCTCGACCTGTACAAGAAGATCGCCGGCCACCTGTCGAAGACCGCGATCATCGCCTCCAACACCTCCGGCCTGTCGATCAACGGCCTGGCCGAGGCGCTGCCGGAAGAAATGCGCCACCGCTTCTGCGGCGTGCACTTCTTCAACCCGCCGCGCTACATGCACCTGGTCGAATTGATTCCGACCAAGCTCACCGACAAGAAGGTGCTGGACGGCCTGGAAGCCTTCCTCGTCACCACCGTTGGCAAGGGCGTGGTGATTGCCAAGGACACCCCGAACTTCATCGGCAACCGCATCGGCGTGTTCTCGATGCTGGCTGCGATGTACCACACAGACCAGTTCAAGCTCGGCTTCGACACCGTCGATGCGCTCACCGGTCCGGCGCTGGGTCGCCCCAAGAGCGCCACCTACCGCACCGCCGACGTGGTCGGTCTGGACACCATGGCCCACGTCATCAAGACCATGGCCGACACCCTGCCCGACGATCCGTGGCACCAGTATTTCAAGGCGCCGGTGTGGCTGCAGGGCCTGATCGACAAGGGCGCGCTGGGTCAGAAGACCGGCGGCGGGTTCTACAAAAAGGTTGGCAAGGACATCGTCGTGCTGGATGTGGCCAAGCAGGATTTCCGCCCGTCTGAGCAGAAGCCGTCCGATGAAGTGGCCGCGATCCTGACGATCAAGGACCCGGCCGAGAAGTTCGGCAAGCTGCGCGCCTCCAGCGATCCGCAGGCGCAGTTCATCTGGGCCACCTTCCGCGACCTGTTCCACTACACCGCTTTCCACCTGGCCGACATCGCCGACACCGCGCGCGATGTGGACTTCGCCATCCGCTGGGGTTACGGCTGGAAGCTCGGCCCGTTCGAAACCTGGCAGGCCGCCGGCTGGCAGCAGATTGCCGAGTGGATCAACGAAGACATCAAGGCCGGCAAGGCGATGAGCGACGCGCCCCTGCCCGCCTGGGTCACCGACGGCCGCAAGGGCGTGCACAACAAGGACGGTTCGTACTCGGCTAGCGCCAACGCCGACAAGCCGCGTTCGCAGCATCCGGTGTACAAGCGCCAGCTGTTCCCCGATCCGATCCTGGGCGAGAAGTTCGATACCGGCACCACGGTGTGGGAGAACGACGGCGTGCGCCTGTGGACGCTGGGCGACGACGGCATCGGCATCCTCTCGTTCAAGACCAAGATGAACACGGTCAACGACCACGTGCTCGACGGCGTGCAGCACGCGATCAGGCTGGCCGAGGAACAGCTCAAGGCGGTGGTGATCTGGCAGACCGGCGAGCCGTTCTCCGCCGGCGCGGATCTGAAGGGCGCGCTCGGTCTGCTCAAGGAAGGCAAGTTCGACGACTTCGACAAGATGGTCGCCAACTTCCAGGCCACCAGCATGGCGATCAAGCATTCGCTGGTACCGGTGGTTTCCGCCGTGCGCGGCATGGCCTTCGGGGGCGGCTGCGAGTTCCAGATGCACTCGGCGCGCACCGTGGCGGCGCTGGAAAGCTACATCGGCCTGGTCGAGGCCGGCGTGGGCCTGCTGCCTGCCGGCGGCGGTCTGCATGAGCTGGCGATCCGCGCGGCGAAGGCCAATCCGGCCGATCCGTTCGAGGAGCTGAAGAAGGTGTTCGAGACCGTGGCGATGGCCAAGGTTTCCGCCAGCGCGTTCGAGGCGAAGAACCTGGGCCTGCTGCGCGACAGCGATATCGTGGTGTTCAACAGCTACGAGCTGCTCTACATCGCCAAGCAGATCGCCGGTGCGATGGCCGAAAGCGGCTACCGCCCGCCGCTGCCCGCCAACGCCATCCCGGTCGCCGGTGATGTCGGCACCGCCACGTTCAAGGCCTCGCTGGCCAATCTGCAGGCCGGCTACTTCGCCTCGCCGCATGATGTCGACATTGCCACGCGCATCGCCGACACCCTGTGCGGTGGCGTGATCGAGCGCGGTTCGACCGTCGACGAGGCATGGCTGCTGGCACTGGAGCGCAAGCACTTCGTGGAACTGGCCAAGACCGAGAAAACCCAGGCCCGCATCGCCCACACCATGACCACCGGCAAGCCGCTCAGGAACTGACCGCCCCCGATGCCCTCCCCTTCAAGGAGAGGGCTGGGATGGGGATGGTTGTCCCGCAAGCCACGACACAACTTCGCCCAAACCCGCGCACCGCGCGAAGGGCAACGGAGAACAAAATGACCAAGCAAGTGCAAGACGCCTACATCGTCGCCGCCACCCGCACCCCGGTCGGCAAGGCGCCGCGCGGCGTGTTCCGCAACACCCGCCCGGACGACATGCTCGCCCACGTGATCCGCGCCGTGATGGCGCAGGCACCCGGGATCGATCCACACCGCATCGGTGACGTCATCATCGGTTGCGCCATGCCCGAGGCCGAGCAAGGCATGAACGTGGCGCGCATCGGCGCGCTGCTGGCCGGCCTGCCCGATACCGTGCCCGGCGTCACCGTCAACCGCTTCTGCTCGTCCGGCCTGCAGTCGGTGGCAATGGCCGCCGACCGCATCCGCCTCGGCGAAGACGACCTGATGATCGCAGGCGGCACCGAAAGCATGAGCATGGTGCCGATGATGGGCCACAAGATCGCCATGAACCCCGCGATCTTCACCGACGAAAACATCGGCATCGCCTACGGCATGGGCATCACCGCCGAGAACGTG
The DNA here is from genome assembly GCF_054061035.1 of Rhodanobacter sp. TND4EL1. Lineage (NCBI taxonomy): Bacteria > Pseudomonadati > Pseudomonadota > Gammaproteobacteria > Lysobacterales > Rhodanobacteraceae > Rhodanobacter > Rhodanobacter sp. TND4EL1. The sequence goes on along the minus strand of NZ_JBSSDT010000001.1, from coordinate 345,298 downwards.
GCCAAGCAGTGGAAGGTCAGCCGCGAACAGCAGGACGCGTTCTCGGTCGAAAGCCACCGCCGCGCCCTCGCCGCCCAGGCCGCCGGCGAGTTCAATGACGAAATCAGCCCGTTCGCGCTGGACGATCATTACCCCGACCTGGCCACCCGCAAGATCATCACCGACAGCCGCACCATCACCGCCGACGAAGGTCCGCGTGCCGGCACCACCATGGAAGTGCTGGCCAAGCTGCGCACCGTGTTCCGCAACGGCCAGTTCGGCGGTACCGTCACCGCCGGCAACTCCAGCCAGATGTCCGACGGCGCCGGCGCGATCCTGCTGGCCAGCGAAAAGGCCATCAAGGAATACAACCTGCAGCCGCTGGCCCGTTTCGTCGGCTTCTCCGTCGCCGGAGTCCCGCCGGAAGTGATGGGCATCGGCCCGAAGGAAGCGATCCCGAAAGCACTCAAGCAGACCGGCATCACCCAGGATCAGCTCGACTGGATCGAACTCAACGAGGCTTTCGCCGCCCAGGCACTGGCCGTGATGGGCGACCTCAAGCTCGATCCGAGCAAGGTCAATCCGCTCGGCGGCGCGATTGCGCTGGGGCATCCGCTCGGTGCCACCGGCGCGGTGCGTATCGCCACGCTGGTGCACGGCATGCGTCGGCGGAAGCAGAAGTACGGGATGGTGACCATGTGTATCGGTACCGGCATGGGTGCGGCGGGGATATTCGAGGCGCTCTGATCGACTCGATCAAGACTGGAAACAGCAACGGCGCTGTAGCGATACTGCGCTGTTGCTATTTACGAGGTTGTAGTTGGTGCTACTACAACCGCTCCGACTTCACGGGGCAGCCTGTATCGCGGCTTCCATCTCCTGATAGTGAATTGCGTCTACCTCTTCAATCCAAACAAAAATATCCCGAACCACGCTCTTACCCTCACCCATCATGTTCTCGGCAGCATCGTCATTGATGTCGATGACTACACTGTGGGAATACTTATTAATGAATCTGTAAACCTTCTCGCGCGTTTCCTCTGTCGTCTTGACGCAGCCTTTCTGGCCACACTCGAGAAGCTGGGCAATGTCTGCCCGATGCCTGGGATACTTGAAACTGAAAAACGTCTCGAGAAGCTTTCGAGCTAGGTTAGCTGCTAGGAAAGCCTCATCTCGGTTGAGCTCATCCTTAGTCTTGAACGCGGCTAACCTCTGATAGATATAATGATATTCAGAGTTGTAGTCGGTCAATGATTGGCTTGCGTCAGCCAGTGAGGAAGATCGCGGAAGGTCATTGGTTGACTCAATGGTGTAGAAGAACGACACCGGATCCTTACCCTTCTTGGCTCTATTTTTGTTCCGCCCGCTCATCCAGTCCCGCACGAGCTTGAAGTATGTGAAGTTGTGGGTAAGCACAAACAGCTGCATGGCCGCGTCACAGCGGTTTCTGAGGAACGAGTAGGCATGGAACAAGTGGTTGGAATCGAAGCTCGACACTGGATCGTCTACCACCACCACAGTACTCTCGATGCGGTTGTCGTTTTCCGACAACTTGGTGATGAAGTACACGAAGGCAATCGCTGTCTTCTCACCTTCGCTTAGATTCCCGTCATGCTTTGGAACACCGTTACGGATAATTTCGTATCCGCCAACATTCTTGTTGAACACAAGACTCAACTCCGAACGCCCAAGAAACCTGTGCAGTGACTCGTTGAAGTTGGAAGCACCGATTCCCTCATTCGAGAGAGAGTCCTCGATAGCTTGGATGGAAACACGCCGTTCCTCAATTTCTTTTTTCAGGGTTTCGATCTTCTCCTGAAGATTTTTCGTAATGTCTGCGCTGTCGAAATATGCATACTCTTGGAGCGCACGTGCCACAAGATTTTTCTCAAGATGTGTTTTGTTCTTCTTGATCTCGCCTTCGAAATTCTCTGTTTTTTCGTTATGGCGCATGAGAATTCCTGCCACCAACGCAACGCAGGAATGTGCCTCCTCCACCACAGCTGCCGGAATGGCGCCAGCAGTGGCAGTCGTATCCCCTGGATTCCTCACCTTCTCATCGAGGGCTTTAGCCCAGCCGATGACATGGTTGTTGAGTTCATCAACAGCGAGATTGGCGGCTTTCAGGGCATCGACATACTCACCCCTGAACTCTTCATAGAGAAACGCCTCGCTCGGCCACGCTCCCATCACCACCATGCGGTTGGATAACGAAACTTTCGCTGCTTCCAGTTTTTTCTGGAGGTCCGTATATGCCTTGCTGAAGTGGCCCTCCAGCTGTTGGAGTCTCGCGGTGGTCAATTGATTGCCGCAGAACTCACATGAAGCTGAGCTGTGCTCTTTGTGGATTTTTAAGCCAGCGTCAACCCAGTCGCGGATGTTAGAGTGGTCTTCTAGGCGCTGCACGACCTGATTGACCGCGCTCGACGAAAGCAATCTAGAAAGCTCGGTGTGGGCATCCACAAAATCCTGCTCGTTGCATTTGACGAGAGGAACCGCGACCGCGTCCATCTTTGTCGGCTTTGCAGCTTTGGTGATGCGGAGAATATCGTCGTCATCGAGGACAGCGGCTACGTCCTTAACTTGTTCCGAGTGAGTCGTGATGAAGTTCTCGAACTTTCGCTTGTCGTAATTAAGGTAATAACTGTCGCTGGTATCGATTGATTGCAAACTGGACTTGAGGTTCTTCGCACCGCGGCTCAGAAATGTTTCTCGCTCAGTTCGTGCCCTTTCGGCAGCAGTCAGAGCCCCCTTGAGAGCCTCATCGTCGGCATTTTGTCTAATCTTCATGCCATCTAGTTTGGCCTTGTCATCGATCTTCTTCTTGTCGACCAGCAAGATTCCTTTAACGCGATTGTCCCAGTCGATGTTTTCCTTCACGAAGTCAAGATTGAATGTGCGGATGTTGAGCGTCGACGCAGCAATCGTCTTTTCCGTGATGACGCCGCCGCCATCTAGATCAATCGAGAATTCAGAAGATGGAAAACGTACAGACGCGCTGCGTTTTTCAATACAGGTGAACAAATTCGACAGGGTCGACTTTCCGCTTCCATTCCATCCATAGATAAGGTTGTACTGCCCAAAGGGCGTGGCCTTGCTGCCCGCGCAGTCCTTAAAAATGCCGAAGTTGCGGAGTTTCGCGATACGCCTAATCACAGTGTCCATCTCCTTGAAAGTCCTTTTACGTCTGTATCTGCTTAGCGAAACGGGGCAGGTTTATTTACCAGCGCCCTGTTGCGCCCGAAACACCCGTCTAACCACCGGATCCAACACATCCACCTGCCGCCTCTGCTGAAACAGCGCCCGCTCCCCTGCCCCGAGCTGGCAATTCCGCGACAACGTATCCGCACCTTCCGACGTCGTCGCCATCACGTCCTGCAGGTTGACGACCACGCTCAGCGTGTCGCCCAGCGGTTCCAGTGCGAGGCAGACGTTGTCAATGGTGGCCATGCTGCGGTACTGGCCGCCGCCGACCATCACCAGCAGGTTCGCGTTGTCGATCCACACGACGGATTGCACGCCTTGCAGTGGGCGCACGGCGGCGCGGGCGGCTTCGTGGTCGATCGGGCGCGACGGGTCGGCCAGATGCATGGAGCGCATCATGTCCTTGTGCATCGCGTCGACATGGCCCTGCATGGCGCGCTGATCGCCGGTGAGGCCCGCGACTTCGACGCCGGCGAGGTGGCCGGCGGTGACGAGTGGGTTCGTCGAGCCCGCCTGTTGCGGTCGGCGGGTGTTTGATGGCGTTTCCGCGTCGGTTCTGCTGCAGCCTGTGGCGGCGATGCAGGTGATGGCGGCGGCGATCAGCCAGCGTTTCGTGGTCATCCATTCCCCCCGGAATACGCGATCAAGAGTAGCGCAAAGATGCGACGCCGTTCACGTTATGCACCACGCCACGGTGTGTTGTGGCGCTGATCGCGAGATCAAGAGCATGAGCAGGGATGCCGGCCAATGCCGCGATCCTTGCTGCGTTCAGCTCTTGCCGCCGAACTCCTCCCACGCCCGCACCGCATCGGCTGCGTACATCAGCGACGGGCCGCCGCCCATGTACACCGCCACGGCCAGCGTCTCAGTCAGCTGCGCGTAACTGGCACCCATGCGGACCAGCGCCTTCACGTGAAAGCCGATGCAACCATCGCACCGGCCGGCCACGCCAATCGACAAGGCCATCAGCTCCTTGTCGATGCCCGACAACACACCCGGCTCCATCGCGGCCTTCGACATCGCCGAAAATCCATCCAGTGTGCCGGGTTGCGCGGCGCGCAACGTACCAACCGCCTTGCTGAGATCCTGAGTCAATTCTTTGTAGGACTTGCTGGACATGAGCGCGCTCCGCGTCGTGGTGATGCCTTCAATCTAGAGCTGATTCAGCCGCTTGCGAGGGGATGCGACAGCGTGTCACGGTGGAGCGGACTCCACCGTTCCGGATCCTGGTGTCCGGCAGGCCTTCGCCTTGGTGCAGCGGACTTCACTTCCGCCGTTGTCGCTTGCGCGCATCATGGTGTCCTAGGCTTGGCTGATCCTTTCCCACCCTGACGGAGCCCCACCATGACCACCATGCAAGCGGTCGAAATCACCCACCCTGGCGCAGCGGACGTACTGCAGCTGACCAAGCGCCCCATCCCTCAGCCGGGACCGGGTGAAGTGCTGATCAAGGTGGGCGCTTCCGGCGTCAATCGGCCGGATGTGTTTCAACGCCAGGGCAATTACGCGCCACCGCCGGGCGCCTCGGATCTGCCCGGTCTGGAAGTGGCCGGCGAGCTGGTCGATGGCGATGTCGGTGGCGACAACCCGTTCGGCCTCAAGCACGGCGATGCGGTCTGTGCCTTGCTGGCCGGTGGGGGTTACGCCGAATACGCGGTGGCGCCACTCCTGCAATGCCTGCCCGTCCCGAAGGGACTTGCGCTGCTCGAGGCGGCGGCCCTGCCGGAGAACTATTTCACTGTGTGGAGCAATGTGTTCGATCGCGGACGCCTCGGCACCAGCGCCGACGGCGCACCGGAATCCCTGCTGGTGCAAGGCGGCTCCAGTGGCATCGGCGTCACCGCCATCCAGCTGGCCCACGCGCTCGGCCATCGCGTATTCGCTACCGCCGGCAGTGCGGAGAAATGCGCCGCCTGCGAAAAGCTGGGCGCCACGGCGATCAATTACCACGAGCAGGACTTCGTCGAGGAAGTGAAGAAGCACACCGATGGCCGCGGTGTCGACGTGATCCTCGACATGGTCGCCGGCGACTACGTACCGCGCGAACTGGAACTGCTGGCCGACGATGGCCGACTGGTGTTCATTGCGACCCTTGGCGGCAAGCGCGCCGATATCGACGCCTCACTGATCATGCGCCGCCGCTTGACCATCACCGGCTCCACGCTGCGGGCACGACCCGTCGCGTTCAAGGCCGCGCTGGCCGGGCAACTGCACGAGCGCGTGTGGCCGTTGCTGGAATCGGGCAAGGCCAGGCCGGTGATCCATCAGGTCTTCCCTGCGCGCGAGGCCGCGAAGGCGCATGCGCTGATGGAGAGCAGCGCGCACATCGGGAAGATCATGCTGGCGTGGTAGGCGCAAGCTCAAGAGGGAGCTGCGCCCCCCTCTTCCGAGTGACAGCTGCTTGTCAGCGCTGTCGGTGGTCGGCGGTCCCACCTACGCCGATCCGTGGCCGTGATGACGCGCCGTCAGCGACGCGTCAATTGATGATTCAATCAGGGAAATCAGCGGATGCAGCCCCGTTCATGGCCAGGACTCGCATGGTCATCCGTCGCCCGTCTGCCACGTTGCCTGACACGAACCTGAGCCATGGGCGCCGTGGCGTGGACCATGCAGGTTCGGTCGGGATTTTCGTCGATCTTCACGCGCGCTTGCACCCCTTCGGTATCTCGTTGGGGAAATTTTCGTGGAGCGACCCCACATGCCCCCAGTCGAGATTGTTCGGCCGTCCCTCGTGCACGATAAGGTTCGGTACCTCGTCGAGGCGATCCCTGGTGCGTATGCCGGCAAACGGAACCGTTGACCATGACCAAACCACCTTCGGAAACACCCGACAAACAGAAGGACGACGACAAAACCGCCGGCGAAAACCAGGCTGCCGGTGACGACAACGGCTTTTCGCTTTCACGCGAGGAAAAGGACGAGGTCGAGAGAAAGCGTCCGCCCCGTGCCGCGGTACTGCACGAGATCATCCGCAGCGAGGGCGAGCAGGAGCTCAAGCGCAGTGTCAGCGCGCTGGGCTGGTCGTCGCTGGCAGCGGGGTTGTCGATGGGATTTTCGATGTTGGCGCGTGGCGTACTGTCTCGCTATGTGGGCGACCTGCCGGGTGGTTTCCTGATTTCATCGTTCGGTTACACGTTCGGCTTTCTGCTGGTGGTGCTGTCGCGCCAGCAGCTTTTCACCGAGAACATCATGACGGCGGTGTTACCGGTGATGACGGAGCCGACGCTGAAGAATTTCGGCTGCTTCTTTCGCCTCTGGTCGGTGGTGATCGCGGGCAACCTGATCGGCGCGACCCTGTTTGCCTACGGCCTGCTGCACATGCAGCAGTTCGACGCAGCCACTGAGGGTGCGTTCGTCAAGCTGGGCGAGGAGTTGATGCGGAACTCGCCGTGGCAGATGTTCACCAAGGGCATCCTGGCCGGCTGGCTGATCTCGATGATGGTGTGGATGCTGGCGGCCACCGAGCGGTCACGCTTCATGGTGATTCTGGTGACCACGTACGTGATCGCCATCGGCGGATTTACCCACATCATCGTGGGCTCGGTGGAGGCCATGTATCTGGTGTTTGCCGGAAAGCTCGACTTTCTCCACTGCGTCACCGGGTTCGCGCTGCCCACGCTGGCCGGCAACATCGTCGGCGGCAGCCTGATCTTCGCGCTGATCAGCCATGCCCAGGTGCGCAGCGATGTGGAATGAGTGGCGCCCGGGCTCGATCCGGGCAACACCATCCTCCTCATCATGAGTCAAGCGGTACGTTTGAAACCCGCACACGAAACGCATGAGTCGCCGACAGCAAAAATGCCCAGTCCATCCACCACAGTCGCGCGGAATTCACGGCGGGCTTTGCAAAGTATGGTGATTGGGGCGAATGACAGCCGCGGCCCCTTCGGTACGCGGCGCGAAAGGCGGGTAAGCATGCGGCAACTCATCAGTGTGTTCGGCTCGGCGTTGCTGGCCCTGTCCCTGGCGGCCTGCACGCCGCCGGCACCGGTGGTCAAGCCGGTATCGAAGGCTTTGCCGCCGGCCACGAGCACGCCGGGCGCGCGCTACGTGCATGCCGAAGCAAACCGGCACCAGGATCAATCCGGTTTCCGCCTGCTGATGCGCAGCACCAATGCGCTGATGAGTCGCGTGGCGCTGGCCGACCACGCGCAGCATTCGCTCGATCTGCAGTACTACATCTTCGACAACGACGCGACCGGACGCCTGGTCGCGCAGCGGCTGCTGGCCGCGGCCGATCGCGGCGTGCGCGTACGCCTGCTGGTAGACGACATCAATGCCAGCAATGCGATCGACCTGTTCGATGCGCTGGATACCCATCCGAACATCGAGGTGCGCCTGTTCAATCCATTCGCGACCAAGAAGCCGTCGCTGCTGTCCAAGGCTACCCAGTTCGTGCTCGACACGCACCGGCTTAACCGGCGCATGCACAACAAGTCGTTCATCGCCGATGGCAATGTGGCGATCGTGGGCGGCCGCAATATCGGCGATGCGTACTTCGATGCGGGCAACAACACGAACTTCCGCGACCTCGACCTGGTCGCGATCGGGCCGGTGGTGGAACAGGCTTCGCAGGCGTTCGACGCGTACTGGAACTGTGACGCGGCCTATCCGGTGAAGGCTTTCAGCGGCAAGCACGCCGACCACTACGATCTGGCCAAGTTGCGTGTGGAACTGGCACACGATGCGCGCGTGTTCGCGCAATCGGATTACGCCCAGGCCACGCTGGAGCATCTGCCGAACGGGCCTTCCGCCGATCGACCCGGCAGCTGGTTCTGGGGCCCGGCCACCTTGGTGGCGGACCAGCCATCCAAGATCGAAGCCGGTCCCGACCAGGCGCAGTTGCGCATCGGTCCGGACATCAAGGTGATGACCGACGCCGCGCAGCAGGAGTTGCTGCTGATCTCGCCCTACTTCATTCCGGGCGACACCGGCACCGCCTATCTCGATGCGCTCGCCAAACGCGGCGTGACGGTCAAGGTGCTGACCAACTCGCTCGCCTCCAACGATGAGCCGATCGTGTATTCCGGCTACTCGCGCTATCGCCGCCCCTTGCTGGAAAGCGGCGTGCAGATCTATGAGCTGCAGCCCGCCGCCGGTGCGCCGCAACCGGCGACCAGCGGCGGCACCTCGTCCGGCGTGAGCCTGCACGCCAAGGCGATCGTGGTGGATCGGCAGAAAGTGTTCGTCGGCTCGATGAACATGGACGCGCGCTCGAAATTGCTGAACACCGAGATGGGCATCATCGTCGACAGTGCGCCACTGGCTGCCGCGGTGACCGAGTTCTTCAACACCGCCACGCTGCCGGAATATGCGTACCGGGTCTCGCTGAAAGCGGATGGCACGGCGAAGGGCGGCGCCATGCAATGGCAGGCCACCGAACAGGGCAAGCCGGTGACTTACGACCATGACCCCGGCGTCACCACCAGTCGCCGCGTCGAGGTGCAGGTGTTGAAATTGCTGCCGCTGGAAAGCCTGCTCTAGCAGAACGCAACGACAGCCCACCCGACCACGCTTCAGCAACGAACGGATTGCGCCCATGTTCACTACTCGCCGCCTCGCCGCAGCCGCCGCGTTTGCCCGCCTGTGCTCCGGGCTGGCCGCGTGGCTGCTGGTCGTCGTGCTGATCTCGCCAGCTTTCGGTCAGCAGCCCGCGCCACGGCAGGCGCCCACCGAGCAACAGAAAATCGACTACCTGATTGCCACCGTCGCCGGCCTGCACGACGCCGAATTCATCCGTAACGGCACCGCCTACGATGCGTCACAAGCGGCTGCCCACATGCGCCTGAAACTGCGTTTTGCCGGCAGCCGGGTGAAGACCGCCGAGGACTTCATCACCTGCTGCGCGACCGGCTCATCCGTTTCCGGCATCAACTACACGATCCGCTTTGCCCACGGCCCTGACGTCGATGCCGCCACCTGGTTGCGCGGCAAGCTCGCCGCCTACGAAGCCGGCAACGCCTTGCCCAGGCACTGATTCAAACGCAGCCCACGCGGGGCGGCCACGTGATGCCTACAGGTCGTCGTCTGCCAGCGCAGGCGCCAATACCTCGCGCGCGCCGTTGTGCCCCGGTGGCGAGACCAGTCCGGCTGCCTCCATGCTCTCCACCAGTCGCGCGGCGCGGTTGTAGCCGATGCGCAATTGGCGTTGCACGAACGAGATCGACGCGCGCCGGCTGCGCAGCACGAAGGCGACGGCTTCGTCATACAGCGGGTCGAGTTCCGCATCGCCGCCCTCTTCGCCAAACAGATCGACAGCGCTGCCGGCCGGACCGGCAAGAATGTCGGTGCGATACGCGGGCGGGCCATGCCGCTTGAGGTGAGCCACGACGCGATGCACGTCCTCGTCGGAGACGAAGGCGCCGTGCACGCGCTGCGGGTAACCGGTGCCCGGCGGCAGGAACAACATGTCGCCGGCACCGAGCAGGGATTCGGCGCCCATCTGGTCAAGGATGGTGCGCGAGTCGATCTTGGACGACACCTGGAACGCCACGCGGGTGGGAATGTTCGCCTTGATCAAGCCGGTGATGACATCCACCGAAGGCCGCTGCGTGGCCAGGATCAGGTGAATGCCGGCGGCACGCGCCTTTTGCGCGAGGCGGGCGATCAGCTCTTCGATCTTTTTGCCGGCCACCATCATCAGGTCAGCCAGTTCGTCGATGACCACCACGATCATCGGCAGCGTATCGAGCAGTTCGGGCGGCATGCCCGCTTCGGTCACCGGCTTGTACAGCGGCGTGCCGGCTTCGCGGGCCTCGCGGATCTTCTGGTTGTAGCCAGCGAGGTTGCGCACCCGCAGTTCCGACATCACGCGGTAGCGCTCCTCCATCTCCGCCACGCACCAGCTGAGTGCATTGGCGGCCAGCTTCATGTCGGTGACCACCGGTGCCAGCAGGTGCGGAATGCCCTCGTAGATTGACAGCTCCAGCATCTTCGGGTCGATCATGATCAAGCGCACTTCTTCCGGCGTGGCCCGGTAGAGCATCGACAGGATCATCGCGTTGATTGCCACCGATTTGCCCGAGCCGGTGGTGCCGGCCACCAGCATGTGCGGCGCGCGAGCCAGGTCGGTGACCACCGGTTCGCCGGTGATGTCCTTGCCCATCGCCATGGCCAGCGGCGAGTGGTGATCGCGATAGGCATCGGAGCGGAAAATATCGGCCAGGCCGATCATGTGGCGGTGCTCGTTGGGCAGTTCCAGACCCATGCAGGTCTTGCCGGGGATGGTTTCAACCACGCGGATCGAGGTGCGGCCCAGCCCGCGCGCCAGATCCTTCATCAAGGCCACGATCTGGTTGCCGCGCACGCCCACGGCAGGCTCGACCTCGTAGCGGGTGATCACCGGGCCGGCCGAGGCACCCACCACGGTCACTGGTACCTTGAACTCGCTGAGCCGCTGCTCGATCAGGGCACCGGTGGCCGTCAACGATTCGGCCGAGACCTCATCGACCGTATCGGACTGGGTCACCAGCAGGTCCAGTGGCGGCAGGTCGAACCGCGAGGGCGCGGCTGGCAAGGTCGGGGTCGAGGGGCCTGCGTGCGGCGGTGCAGCCGGTACGGCCGCCGACGTGGCAACCGTGGGCGCATCGTCATTCGATGCGTGGCGCAAGGCGGGCGACAGCGCCTGAGTGGTGGGCCTGGCCGGAAATTCGACGGGGCGCGTGGCAGGCGCAACAGGCGCGCTCGCCTCTGGCAGGGTTGTCGGTGTCGGTACCGCGGGAACCACCGTTGGCGTCGCCGGCTCGGGCGCAGGTGCGGGTACCGGCGCGACCGGTTCAGCGACCGGGCGCTGCTGCACTGGCGATGGCATCACCATCCGTGCGGGTTCGACCTCAGTGGCCAACTCCGCCGTGACCGGATTGCTGAGCGCCCGCACGATGCTGGCGGTCGAGGTCCTCGGCAGGCGTACGCGAGCATCGAACGGACTGGCTGCCTCACGCGCCGTCGGCGTGGGCAATGCAGTCGATTGGCGGGCATGCGAAGGTGCACGCTCATGGCTCGACACCACCGTCCTTGGCGGCACGGGGATACGGCCTCCGTCGGCCACCGGCGTGCGTGTTCGCCCGCTGCCCTGACGCCTGGTTTGCGGGGATGAGGTGCGACGCCTGTTGCGACCGCGCAGCGGTACGGATTTTCGCCAGCGGGACCACAAGAAGCCGACGGCCGCCACAACCAGGGCGACGAAAAAGAAGGTGAGCATGGGACTGTGGAGCTTCTTCCAGGCAAATTCAGGTCGCCATGCTACTGCATGCGTCGCGTCGACCCACGGGCAACGTCCCGGGACGCTGGCTCCGTGACCGGGATTTTCCGGTGTGCCTGCCTGTCCGGAATGCATGCGTCGTGCCGAAGCCACCGCGCGCTTCACTTGCCCGAGGCGATATCGATCCGTGGATACTTGCCAGCAATCCGGAGCGGATGTTCCCGTATCGGTCGTCCGGGATCTTGATCCAGAACGGAAATCGCAAGGCCTGCCGGCAGGCATGTCAAACCTCATCTCACACTGTGAGACAGCTCCCCGGCCTAATTCGCGGACACTTTCGCGGACGCCAGCCGATGAACGCACTACCCGACCGTTACGCCACCGACGAGCTCGTGCTGCGCGATCCCGGCGACGGCCGCACGCTGGCCCAGCGCCTGTCCAGGCGCTATGCGGCGCGGATCACCGGTGCATTCGTGGTGCCCGGTCAGGAAGGCGCGTTCGCGCCGCTGCCGGACGATCTGCCGCCTGCTCTGGCGGACGCCTTGCGCAAGCGTGGCATCGAGCAGCTTTACAGCCATCAGGCCGCCGCGTGGAAGGCGACCCAATCAGGCGCGCACGTGGCCCTCGTCACGCCCACCGCCTCGGGCAAGTCGCTGTGCTACACGCTGCCGGTGATCAGCGCGGCGATGCAGGGCAAAGCCAAGGCCTTGTACCTGTTTCCGACGAAAGCACTGGCACAGGACCAGGTCGCCGAACTGTTGGAGCTGAACCAGGCCGGCGAGCTGGGCGTGAAGGCATTCACCTTCGACGGCGATACACCCGGTGATGCGCGCCAGGCGATCCGCCTGCATGGCGACATCGTGGTCAGCAACCCGGACATGCTGCATCAGGCGATCCTTCCGCATCACACCAAGTGGGCGCAGTTCTTCGAGAACCTGCGCTATGTGGTGATCGACGAGGTGCACACCTACCGCGGCGTGTTCGGCTCGCACGTGGCCAACGTGATCCGCCGGCTGAAGCGTGTTTGCGCGTTCTACGGCGTCACCCCGCAATTCATCCTGTGCTCGGCGACCATCGGCAACCCGCAGGAGCACGCCGAGGCCTTGATCGAGGACGCAGTCACGGCCATCACCGAAAGCGGCGCGCCGACCGGCGACAAGCACGTGCTGCTGTGGAACCCGCCGGTAATCAACCCCGATCTCGGCCTGCGCGCCTCCGCCCGTTCGCAGACCAACCGCATCGCGCGGCTGGCGATCAAGTCGGGCATGAAGACGCTGGTCTTCGCCCAATCGCGCAGCATGGTCGAGGTGCTGACCAAATACCTCAAGGACGTGTTCGACCACGACCCGCGCAAACCGCCACGCATCCGCGCCTATCGTGGCGGCTATCTGCCCAAGGAACGGCGTGCCGCCGAGCGGGCGATGCGCGAAGGCAGCATCGACGGCATCGTCAGCACCTCGGCACTGGAACTGGGCGTGGACATCGGCAGTCTCGACGTGGTGGTGCTGAACGGCTACCCGGGTTCGGTGGCCGCTACCTGGCAGCGCTTCGGTCGGGCCGGCCGGCGTCAGCAATCCGCGCTGGGCGTGCTGGTAGCCAGTTCCGATCCGCTGGACCAATACCTGGTCCGTCATCCGGAATTTTTCCAGGACGCCACGCCCGAACACGCGCGGATCCAGCCCGATCAGCCGCTGATCCTGCTCGACCACATCCGTTGCGCCGCATTCGAGCTGCCCTTCATCGGCGACGAGATGTTCGGCACCGATATCGCCACGCCATGGCTGGACCTGCTGGGCGAGGAAGGCGTGTTGCATCGGGAGGGCGACCGCTGGGAGTGGATCGCCGACAGTTATCCGGCCATCGCGGTGTCGCTGCGCTCGGTCGCCGACGGCAACTTCGTGGTGGTCAACCGCACCGACGGCCGTCAGACCATCATCGCGGAAGTCGACTATTCGGCCGCTGCGGTGACCCTGTACGAAGGCGCGATCCACATGATCCAGTCCCTGCCCTATCAAGTGGAAAAGCTCGACTGGGAAGGCCGCAAGGCCTATGTCACGCGCACCAACGTCGATTACTACACCGACGCCATCGACTACACCAAACTGAAAGTTCTGGACTGCTTCGACAGCTCGAATGCCGGCTGCGGGCAGGCTCACCACGGCGAAGTGCATGTCGTGCGTCGTGTTCCCGGCTACAAGAAGATCCGCTTCTACTCGCACGAAAACATCGGCTACGGCCCGGTCAACCTGCCCGACCAGGAGCTGCACACCACCGCCGTGTGGTGGCAGCTGCCGCAGCTGGTGCTGGAGGCTGCGTTCGAACAACGCCAGCAGGCGCTGGACGGTTTCCTCGGTGCCGCCTACGCGCTGCACATCGTGGCCACCGTGGCCGTGATGGCCGAAGCGCGCGACCTGCAAAAGGCCGTGGGCAGCGGCGATGGCGCCTGGTTCGTCAGCACCGACATCAGCGGTCGCGGGCAGTTGCGCGGTGACGACGGCCAGCCCACTGCGCTGGCCCCGGATGCGCCGTTTACGCCGACCGTCTACCTGTATGACGCCTTCCCCGGCGGCATCGGCCACAGCGAGCCGTTGTTCCAGCGCCGCGAGGATCTTCTGGCGCAATCGGTCACGCTGATCGAGCGCTGCGACTGCCGCGCCGGCTGCCCCGCCTGCGTCGGCCCGGTGCTGGCGGCGGATGAAGATTCCGCCACCACGCCGAAGGCGCTGGCGCTTCGCGTGATCGCGTTGCTGGCGGCGCCGTGAGCGCGCTCGCCGCGCGGATGCGCAAACTGCGCGCGGAGGCCGGCAAGGTCGGCAGCGCAACGCCTACGCCTGAGGTCCGTGCCGCCAGCAGCAGTATGGCCACGGCGCCTGCTCGCATTCTCTCTCCGGACTTGCGCCGCCTGCTGCAACGCCATGCACAACTGAAGCGTGGCCCGACTACGCTGTCCTCCACCGACCGTGAGGTGCCAGGCGTCGAGATCGCGCCCGGCCTGCGCTACACCGAGGAATTTGTCGACTGGCTCAGTCCGCCCGCGATCATCGATGCCACGTTCGCCCGAATGGATCCGGTACACCACTACCGCCTGCTGCATTTCGATACTGAAACCACCGGGCTGGCGGGCGGTACCGGCACCCGCGCCTTCATGATCGGCGCGGCCGATTGGGTTGATGGCCGCTTCCGCATCCGCCAGCTGACCATCACCACGATGGCGGCTGAAACAGCCATGCTGCGCACCTTCGCCGAATGGCTGAGCGATGACACCGTGCTCGTCAGCTACAACGGCAAGTGCTACGACGCCCCATTGTTGGCCACCCGCTACCGCCTCGCCCGTCTGCCGAACCCGCTCGCCGGTCTCGGCCATCTGGATCTGTTGCATCCGGTGCGCCGCCACTGGAAACACCAATGGGAAAACTGCCGACTCGCCACCGCCGAGCGACAGTTGCTCGGCGTGGTGCGCGAAGACGACCTGCCGGGTTCCGAAGCACCTGCGGCCTGGCTCAGCTACCTGCGCGGCGGCTCGGCCCGAAACCTTCGTCGCGTGGCTGCGCACAATGCGCAGGATCTGAAAAGTCTCGCCGGTGTACTGCTCAGGATGGCCGTGCCATCCGCTTGACGGACTCGTTCGGCGTCAGCGGTGCAGGAGTGGATGGCAGAACCATGGGATGGGCGCCGGTTCCGCCCCAGGCCGGCGCCGATTGACGGTCACCCTCTCAGCCGACCAGCATGTCTGCCGCACTGCTGCTGAAACGCTTGCCGGGACCGGCACGCCGACCGTTGAGAAAGGTGTGCAAACGTCCTCCCACCATGGCGACCACCGGGCAGGCCATCAACCGCAATGGTGCCGATGAAGCCCGCGATCGGGCCAGCCCGACCTGGTGCTCGGCGTGCATGCGTGCCGCCTTGGCAGCAAACCAGGCCTTGGGACCGGCGAGCAATGTGCGCGATTCGGACGTGGCCTGATCCAGCGAGTTGATGATGGTCTGGCGCAAATGCGCCAGGTGGTGCTCATTGAATGCTTCACCAAGAGCCACCGCCTTGAACGGTGAGGCCACGTACTCATCCAGCAGGTTGCCGAGCACGGCAACCATCTTCAGGGCGATCTGTCGATTGGCTCGTTCCACGTGCGACTGGCCGCTTGACCCCAACCAGATGCCGTCCAGCGCATCGGTCAGCTGCAGAAATTCCGCACGACCGAGTGGGCGCTCCGACAACGGAATACTGCGGCGGACGATCAACCAGGACTGGTCGCTGGCCGACAGCGCATGTGACCGTTGCGCCGCGCGGGCGCGTGCCTCGCGCATCGACAGGCCTTCGGTGGCAGCCAGGCGCAACGAGAGCGCCTCCTGCGTCAACGGCCGTTCGCGCACGCTTCCGTCGGCTCGATACCAACGCCGATATTCCAGGGTGGATCGATGAAACATGCCCGACGGCGGCGGCACCGTCGCACGTGCCTCGGCCGCATAGTCAAGCGAGGGCGCCATTGAACGCAGCCCCGCGTCATGGGCGGCAAGTACCCGATTGAGCAGGATCTCGGCGGTGATCAAATGCCGGTGATAGTTCGTCCGGATACCGTTGTCGCCGGTCGTGGCGAAGTACACAAAGCGGATGCGTTGAGGTGCGCCCTCGACCCGGCTCGCACCATGACATCCCTGGCCACTCATTCGCGTTCCGATGGGAGGAGCCACGTGTGCGGTCGGCAAGCTGCCGAGCACGGCCTTGATACCGGGAAACACGATTGGCGAACTGGCCACGAAGGCCTTTTGAGCTCGCACACTTGCAGAAGTCCACACACTCACGAAAACCATCCTGATACCTGAGCAGGCACGGTACCGAACGCTTCTGGCACCCATCCCACCCGAATCCACACTTGCCGTCCTGCCTGGACAGCCACGATGCCACTTTTGCATCGTCCGATGCCTAAAAGTGTGCGCTGGCTGCCAGAAACCGACAGCCGGATGCGCTGAAGCCAAGGGGTTCCAGCGGGCGTTCTGTCCCGAATATCCCGGTTCCGATGGAAAAGCAGGCAAAATAGGCGGTTGCCGGTACCTGTTTGCCGCTTCATCACCCTTGCTGACTCACGCCCGACGACGGATGACCCACTTGACCACGAGCACCGATACCCCCTCCCCCGACGAAACCGACGCGCAGTTGCTGAAGCGTCTGCGTGCCGCCGTGGAACTGCTGGAATCGGTGGCGGCAGACCGCGAGCTGCTGGAAAAGGCGCCGGCGGCGGATCGCCAGCGCCTGCATCAGGCGGTCGCGCAGGTCTATCACCCTGATCCGGTGGCTCGCCGCATCAAGTTGAAGGCGGCTGAAAAGGCTCGCCACGCGAACAAGGTCGAGGCCGAGGAAAGCGTGCTCAACCAGACCGGCATCCGTGCGCTGCGTCGCCGGCCGGTGTTCACCACGCCGAATTTGTTCGCACCGGAGAATTTTCAGCCGCACGACGTCGCTCCCGACCTGGATGGTGCGCAACCCCGTGAATCGATCGAGCCCAAGCACTGCTACGTGTGCAAGAAGAAATACTCGACCATTCACTTCTTCTACGACCAGATGTGCCCCGATTGCGCGGCGTTCAACTACGCCAAGCGCAATGAACTGGCCGATTTGAGCGGTCGTGTGGCGCTGCTCACCGGCGGGCGGGTGAAGATCGGCTACCAGGCTGGCCTGAAGCTGTTGCGCGCCGGCGCGGAATTGATCGTCACCACGCGTTTCCCGCGTGATTCGGCAGCGCGTTACGCGGCGGAACCGGATTTTGCCGAATGGGGCCACCGGCTGCAGGTCTATGGGCTGGACCTGCGCCACACGCCCAGCGTGGAAGCGTTCTGCCAGGAACTGGTGGCCACACGCCCGCGGCTGGACTTCATCATCAACAACGCCTGTCAGACGGTACGCCGCCCACCGGATTTCTACGCCCACATGATGGAGGGCGAAACCGCGGCGCTGCACGACATGCCTGAACATGTACGGCACTTGGTCGGTCACTACGAGGGCCTGCGCGGCTCGAACATCCTGCCGCAGGCTGACGCCGCTTCTGGCGCCCTCGGCGAATCGGGTTCGAGCATCCCCGGCCTGACCCGCGCCGCCGAACTGTCGCAGTTGCCACTGCTGCCGGAGGAACTGCTGGCGCAGAGTCACCTGTTCCCCGAAGGCCGCCTCGATCAGGACCTGCAACAGATCGACCTGCGCCAGCGCAATTCCTGGCGCTTGCTGATGGCCGAGGTGCCCTCGGTGGAGCTGCTGGAGGTGCAGTTGGTCAACGCCATTGCTCCGTTCATCATCAATGCGCGGCTGAAACCGCTGATGCTGCGCACGGAAAATCGCGACAAACACATCGTCAACGTGTCGGCGATGGAGGGCCAGTTCTATCGCAACTTCAAGACCACCCGGCATCCGCATACCAACATGGCCAAGGCCGCGCTGAACATGATGACGCGCACGGCCGCCACCGATTACCACAACGATGGCATCCACATGAACAGCGTGGATACCGGCTGGGTCACTGACGAGGATCCCGCCGAGCTGGCCGCGAAAAAAGTGCTGGAAGAACGCTTCCATCCACCGCTGGACATCGTTGATGGTGCCGCGCGGATCGTCGATCCGATCATCCACGGCATCAACAGCGGCGAACATGTATGGGGCCAGTTCCTGAAGGACTACCGCCCCACCGACTGGTAAGCCGCGCGTGGCGGAGCACATCTTCGCCCCATCAACACGACGCGAGAGGGCAACGCATGATCACGTCCGATCTGTTTGGTGATGTGCCTCAGCCGACCGGGCTGCGCGAGGAGTCTTTGGGCGACGGCGCCGTGGTGTTGCGCGGATTTGCGCTGGCGCACGAAGCGACATTGCTGCAGGCACTCGATGCCATCGTGGCACAGGCGCCGTTCCGTCATCTGGTCACTCCGGGGGGACGGCGGATGTCGGTGGCCATGACCAATGCGGGAGCGCTGGGCTGGGTCAGCGATCGGGGTGGCTACCGCTACGACCCGCTCGATCCCCTCAGCGGTCAGCACTGGCCCGTGATGCCGCCCGTTTTCGCGCAACTGGCTGGCCGTGCTGCCGCCCGTGCCGGATTCGCCGGGTTCACGCCGGATGCCTGCCTGGTCAACCGCTATGAAGCCTCTGCCGGGCTCAGCCTGCATCAGGATCGCGACGAGCACGACCTGGGCCAGCCGATCGTTTCGGTGTCACTGGGGCTGCCAGCGGTCTTCCTGTTCGGCGGCCTGCAGCGGAGCGAGCGGGCGCAACGCGTTCCGCTGGCGCACGGCGATGTCGTCGTGTGGGGAGGACCGGCCCGGCTGCGCTTCCACGGCGTGGCGCCGCTCAAGCCCGGTCATCATTCCGCACTGGGCGGCAACCGCATCAACCTGACGTTCCGTCGGGCTGGCTAGTGCCAGCGGCAGCGGTGTGCCCTGAGGCACTTCGCGCCCGCGCGAACCGGTGGTGCATGAGTCCGGCCGGAGGTTTTGCTAGGCTGGTGGGCATTGGCAACGGCAGGATCAACATGCAACCCATCCACGGCATCCACACCATCGATACCGGTTTCGTCAGGCCCGGGTTCGATGCAGCCTACCTCGTCGTCGAAAACGGCCGTGCTGCCTTCATCGATTGCGGCACCAATCACTCGCTGCCACGCATGCTGGGTGCGCTCGAGGTGGCGGGATTGGACGTGGCTGACGTCGACTGGCTGATCCTCACCCATGTGCACCTGGACCATGCCGGCGGCGCAGGGGAGTTGATGGCTCGCCTGCCGCAGGCGCGATTGGTGGTGCATCCGCGCGGCGCTCGGCACATGATCGATCCGTCCAAGTTGTGGGCCGGGGCAAGTGCCGTTTACGGCGAGGCGGTGATGGAACGGGAGTACGGACGGCTGCGCCCGGTTCCCGCCGAGCGCGTGGTGGAGGCCGGCGACGGCCACCTGGTGGACCTGGCCGGCCGCATTCTGCAATGCATCGACACGCCAGGACATGCGAAGCATCACAACGCAATCCACGATGCCCGCGCGGAAGTGTGCTTCACCGGCGACGTGTTTGGTCTCTCCTATCGCGAGTTCGATACCGCCCACGGTCCCTTCATCCTGCCCACCACGTCGCCGGTGCAATTCGACCCGGAAGAGTTGCATGCCTCGATCGACCGGCTGATGGCCCTGCACCCCGTCGCGATGTACCCCACGCACTTCGGGCGCATCGAGGATCTCCACCGGCTTGCCGCCGACCTGCACGAACAGATCGATGCGATGGTCGCTCTGGCGCGGGAAGCCGGCACTCACGCAAACCGCCACGACACACTGGTCGAACTGCTGACTGAGCTGTACGCCAAGCGTGCCCACGCCCACGGCTGGACCAGGGGAAGGGTTGCGCTCGAGCAACTGTTGCACATGGACATCGAGTTGAATGCCCAGGGTCTGGAAGTCTGGCTGGATCGCTGAGCGCCTCGCGACGCCGGGCAAACAGGGCGGCTCCGCCCTGCCCGATCAGGCCAGCCGCGTACCGTTGGGCACCGGTCGCTCGATTGCGGTGAGAACCACGCCTTCGTCGGTCGGGAAACCCGTCAGCAGGAACTGCGAGCGGAACGGCCCGATCTGCTTCTCGGGAAAATTGATCACGCCAACGATTTGCCGCCCGAGCAGATCCTCGGCCCGGTACAAGGCAGCAATCTGCGCGCTGGTCTTCTTCTCGCCGTGGGCGCCGAAGTCCACCCACACCTTCCACGCCGGCTTGCGCGCTTCCGGGAAGGGTTCCACGCGTGTCACCGTGCCGGCAACCAGCATCACCTTCTCGAAATCGGCCCAGCTGATCTCGCCTTGATTCATTTCGTTCATCCTTCCAGCCTCGTCTTGAGGTAGTCGCGGCCCTGTTGCCACCAGTAACCGGCTTGCGCCGCCAGGTAACCCAGTGGCCGATGGGTGCTGTCCAGACCATAGTCGGCAAATGCTCGCCAGCGCTGATCGCCTTCGGCGATGGCCGACGCCACCAACTCACCAGCCGCGCAGGTCGGCGCCAGTCCGTGACCACCGAACGCCTGCGCCCACCACAGGCCACGGCCATCGCCACCGATCTGCGGCATCTGATGTCGTGCATAGCTCATCAGACCCGACCAGGCGTATTCGACACGCACGTCTTTCAGTTGCGGGAATACCCGCAGCAGATCCCGGGTCAGCAAACGCTGCACGGCCTGCGGCGATCGGTTCAGTACCGAGATCCGGCCACCCCATAGCAGTCGGGTATCCGGCAGTGCACGATAGTAGTCGAACGCAAAGCGGCTGTCGTAGATCGCGGCGCGGGTTTGCAGGCATTCGTCCAGCCGCGGGCCCAGCGGCTCGGTGACCATGACATAGGTCGCGATCGGCAGAATGGCGCGGTCGATCGACCGCTGCAAACCCGCCAGGTAACCGCCGCAGGCCAGCACCACCTGATCGACCAGCACGTCGCCGTTGGCAGTACGCAAGCGCCACTGCAACCCCTCGCGTTCGAGGCTGCGCACGCCGCTGTCTTCATGAACACGCACGCCCTGCGCAGAGGCCGCGGCTGCCAGTCCGATCGCATAATTGAGTGGATGCAGGTGCAGCGCGTCCGGTTCGTACAGACCGTCGTGATAACGCTCGCTGTGTATGCGCGCACGCAATTCGGCTTCGGGCAGCCACTCCCACTGCACGCCGAATTTCTCCGCCAGCAATTGTTGACGCCGGCGCAGCACGGCCGGGTCGCGAAACCAGTTGGCCCAGATCACGCCTTCGTCGACCAGATCGCAGGGGATGGCGTAGTCGGCAACACGCCGGCGAATACGCCCGACCGCTTCGGTGGTGAGCTTGAACAGCGCTTGCGCCCGTGTCTCGCCCAACTGGTCAAACAGCGACTGCTCACCCAGCGAATACCCGGCAAAAACAAAACCACCGTTGCGCCCGGATGCACCAAAGCCGATCTGCTCACGCTCCAGCAACACCACGTCGCGCACGCCACGTTCGGCCAGCCCCAGCGCGGTGTTCAGTCCAGCAAAGCCGCCGCCAACAACGGCCACCCGGGCATGAGAGCTGCCTTGCAGCGCCGGCCAGGCCTGACAATGCGTCGCCGTGGCGCGGTAATACGATGTGGAGGAAGACGGTTTCATGCCATGCCAGAAACGACACCCATGCTGCCTGCCTGACCAGCCTCAGCCAGGACCCGGTGCGGCTTGCAACTGGTCGAGGAATGCGCGGACAGTGGGGGCGAGTTTCGGATCCTGCATCGCCATGTGCATGGTTGCGCGAACCAGCCCGGCCTTGTTGCCACAATCGAAGCGGATGCCCTCGAAACGATGGGCCAGCACCTTGCCCTGCTCCTTGAGTAGCGCATCGATCGCATCGGTCAACTGGATTTCACCACCTGCTCCCGGCGTGGTCTGTTCCAGCAACTGGAAGATTCGACCGGGCAGCACATAACGCCCCACCACGGCGAGATTCGAAGGTGCGTCGGCCGGCTTGGGCTTCTCGACCATGCTGCGGATCAGCGCGCTGCGTGAGTCGATCGGCGTGGCATCGACAATGCCGTACTTGTCAGTCTCGTCACGCGGCACTTCTTCCACCGCGATCACGCCCGCCTGTTGGGCGTCAGCCAGTTCGGCCATCTGGCGCAACGCTCCCTTGCCTTCCCCATTCCAGATCAAGTCATCGGGCAGAACAACGCCGAAGGGCTCGTCGCCAACAACCGGCTTGGCACACAGCACGGCATGACCCAGGCCAAGTGCTTCGGGCTGGGTCACGAAAATGGCCCGCACGTGCCTGGGCAAGGTACCCTGGACCAAAGCCAGCAACTCGTCCTTGCCTTTCTCCTGCAGCTTGGACTCCAGCTCGTAAGCCTTGTCGAAATAGTCCGCGATCGCGTGTTTGTAGCGATTGGTGACGAAGATCAGGGTGTCGGCGCCGGCGTCCACGGCCTCATCGACGGCGTACTGGATCAATGGTTTGTCCAGCACCGGCAGCATTTCCTTGGCGACGACCTTGGTCGCCGGCAGAAAACGCGTGCCGAGTCCGGCGACGGGGAACACCACTTTGCGCAGGGGCTTGCTCACTCATTGATCTCCAGGGCTGGCACGACGAATCGACACGACGTTGTCCGGTTGTGCCGCTTCGCTCCATCGGAACGAGGGCAGCAAACTGGAAACGCACCGTCGAAGTTCTTCCTCATCAAACGCATTCACCGCTTCGGCCGCCTTTTGCAACAGCGCCTGCAGCAATTCCCAAGATACCTCACGATGCTGCGCCAGAAAGATCTTGGCGTGGGCGGTCGCGCTGTAATTCTCCAGGGGATGGAACAATTCCTCGAACAGCTTCTCGCCGGAACGCAACCCGGTATAGACGATGGGAACCTCGGTGCCCGGCTTCTTTCCGGCCAGACGAATCATCTGCTCGGCGAGATCACGGATCTTCACCGGCTCGCCCATGTCGAGCGCAAAAATTTCGCCACCTGTCCCGATGCTTGCGCTCTGCAAAATCAGCTGACACGCCTCGGGTATCGTCATGAAGTAACGGGACACCTCCGGGTGCGTCACCGTCACCGGCCCCCCCGCTCGAATCTGCCGGCGGAACAGCGGAACCACGGAACCGGCCGAGTCGAGCACATTGCCAAATCGCACGGTCATGAAACGGGTAGGGGTTTGTCCGTTGAGGTTCTGGCAATAGATTTCGGCCATGCGCTTGCATGCGCCCATGACGCTGGTCGGGTTGACTGCCTTGTCGGTGGAGATGAGAACGAACGAGTCGACCCCGGCCTCATGCGCAGCATCCGCAACGACGCAGGTGCCGATCACGTTGTTGTTGAAACCCGAGCGAAGCTGGCCTTGCAGCAACGGTACGTGCTTGTAGGCAGCGGCGTGGAAAACCACATGCGGACGCACCTCATTGAAGGCCTTGCGCATGGCAACCCGATCGCCGCAGTTCGCCAGGATGCCGTCGAAGATCAATTCGGGGAAGTCGGCCCGCAACTCCTGTCCGATTCGATACAGGTTGTACTCGCTCTGCTCCACCACCGTCAGCGACAGTGCACCCAGCCGCGCGACCTGTCGGCACAGCTCGGATCCGATCGAGCCGCCGCCACCGGTGACCAGCACGCGACGACCACTCAGCGTTTCCCGAATCGCGGTCCAGTCGAGTTCCACCGCGTCGCGCCCGAGCAGGTCTTCGATCGCCACTTCCTTGATTTCGTTGAACTGGGCGCGCCCGGCGACCACGTCATCAAGCCGTGGCACCGTTCGGTAAGGCAAGTCGGTGGCATCACACAGTGCAACCACGCGACGCATTTCGGCCGTGGTCGCCCCGGGCAACGCGATCAGCAACATGTCGACCGCGGCTTCACGGGCCACTTCGGGCAGCTTTTCCAACTTCCCCAGTACCGGACGCCCGTTGATGCTGGCGCCACGCAAGCTGGCTTTGTCATCGACAAAGCCGACCACGACATAGCGGTTGTCCCGATGAAGATCGCGCGACAAGACCTCGCCCGCGCGATCTGCCCCGACGATCAAGACTCGCTTGACGCTCTGGTTGTGCAGCAAGCCATTTCGGCTGTCCTTCCAATACCGATACGCCAGACGCGGGCCACCCAGAAGGATCGACAGCAATAGCGGATAGAGCACCAGCACGGAGCGCGGGACGCCCTCCAGCCGCTCGTACAGAAACATGGCTACGCCGATCGAGAACGTACCGACCAGCACCGCCCGCACGATATTCCAGAGGTCAGGCAAACTGGCAAAACGCCAGACACTCTTGTACAGACCCGTCCAGCGGAAAATCAGCCCCTGTATCAACAGCACGATGGGGAATTCGAACAACTGGAAGCTGACTATTTCGTCGGGCTTCAATGCGTAGCGGAACAGTTTGGCAATCCACCAGGCGAGCGCAGCCATCAGCAGGTCGTGCAGAACGACGGCAATGCGTGGATGAATGAAGCCGACGAGCTTACGCAACGACATGGCGTTTCCTGTACAGATTGCGTCGCAGACAACGGCGTTTGAGCACCAGCCAGGCGCCGGACGCTACCACATAGACCGCTATGGTAATCGGCAGCGCCATGCGCAGATGACTCCAGGTCAACCAGGTTGCAGGTGCGACGACCAGCAGGTTCCAGCCCAGATAGATCGCATCGGCCCGGCCATGGGTTCCGCCACGCCGCACCAGCCATTGATACAGGTGTTCGCGATGGGCAGTGTACCAGCGCCGGCCGCTGCACATTCGCGTCAACAGGGTCAGGCTGGCGTCCGTCACGAAGGCCGAAGAGAGGATGAGTGCAGGCCACAACAGCGAGGCGTCGACCCGCCACAACAGCGCGGTGAACGCAAAAATCAGCAGGCCCATGCTGCCGCTGCCCACGTCTCCCATGAAGATTCGGGCAGGCGGGCGGTTGAACCACCAGAAGCCCAGCGACGATACCGCCATCATCGCCGCGGCCAGGGCCAATGCAGGTTGTGCCGCCTGCCATGCCATCAGGCCCAGACCGGCGCCGACAAAGATGGCCTGCTGTGCGAGCAGACCGTCGATGCCGTCCATGAAATTGTGCAGGTTGACGCTCCAGGCGCCAGCCAGCAGCAGCAAAGGCAACCACCACACGGGCATGCCGCAAGTCAGCAGGCCCGCCGCAAACAAACCGGTTCCGAGCAATTGCGCCAGCAGACGCGGCAAGACGGGCAATGAACGGTGGTCGTCCCACCACCCGGCCACGGCGACCAGCAAAATCCCGCCGACCAGCCCGGTGCTGACGCCGGCCGGCCACGCACCCGGTGTCTGGGACATCGCCACCGGAAGACAGACAAGCATGGCCACCACCACGCCGATGCCGCCGCCACGGGGCGTCGGCACGCGATGCGATCGGCGTTGTCCTGGCAGGTCCAGCATGCCGCGCCGATGCGCATAGACAATCGATCCGCGCACCAGCAATACGGTGATCAGGAAACTGGCAAGCAACCATCCGATGGTCAGGTACATCCGCTGATCACTCGCTGGCCACGCCGTGGATCGGCCGGATCGTGCTCCAGCTCTTGCAGCTCGGGCACTGCCAATGGTGGGCCTTGGCACCGAAGCCGCAGCGACTGCAACGGTACATCGCCTGCCCCTCGAGCAACTTGCGCGTCAGGTCGCGCAGGATCAGGAAATTTTCGCGAGCCTCGCCGTCGATCTTGTCCATGGTCGCGTCGATCAAGGCCATCAATCCGCGCACCGAGGGTCGCTGGCGCAGCTGACCGGTGAGGAAATCAATGGCGGTGCGTTCGCCGTCGCGCTCCTTGTACAGATGCGCCAGTGCCAATACCGGTGACACGCCGTTGTAGCGGCTGATCATTTCGCGCAAGAAGGTTTCCGCGCGTTCCATCTGCTGGGAACGCGCGTAGCTGTTGAGCAGCGGTGGTAGAATCTCCGGCGCGAAAGCGATGTCGGCACTGATCGCGGACTCGTACGCCGCCACGGCCTCGGCGTGCTGACCATCTTCCGACAGCAGGCGTCCGGTAAGCATGAATGCCCGCACGCACTCGGGCTGACATTCGAATGCGTGCTGCAGGTAATCGCGAGCCTCGGCCCTGGCCCCGTGCTGCCGCGAACGGTCGGCCAACTCGCAATAGAACTGGGCGATCATCGGCGCCTCGTCTTCGCCCGTCATCACCTCGAGGCGGCGCGCATGCTCAATGGCCTTGTGCCAGTCGCGCTCGTGTTGATAGATGGAAATCAAATGACGCAGTGCGGACGGCGCGTGCGCATCCATGGCCACCAGATCGCAGAACAAGGCCTCGGCACGATCCAGCAGGCCCGCGCGCATGTAGTCTTCACCGAGTTCCAGCAACGCCACTGTCTTCATTGCGTCGGTGAGCCCCGGCCGTGAAACCAGGTGCTGGTGCAGACGGATGGCGCGATCAACTTCGCCACGCCGACGAAACAGGTTGCCGAGCGCCAAATGCGTCTCGACGGTGTCCCGGTTGTATTCGGCGAGCTTGAGGAAGACTTCGATGGCCTTGTCCTGCTCCTCATTGAGCAGATAATTCAGGCCCCGGAAGTAGTCCGACGACAAAGCGCTGACCGCGGCCCCGGAACGGCGGGCACCGAATTGACGAGAGGCCCACCATCCCAGCGCGAAAGCAGCCGGCACCAGCGGGGCCAGCACAAGCATGAGGTT
Source organism: Rhodanobacter sp. TND4EL1 (assembly GCF_054061035.1). Classification (NCBI taxonomy): domain Bacteria; kingdom Pseudomonadati; phylum Pseudomonadota; class Gammaproteobacteria; order Lysobacterales; family Rhodanobacteraceae; genus Rhodanobacter; species Rhodanobacter sp. TND4EL1. Next base: position 318,781 of record NZ_JBSSDT010000001.1, on the reverse strand, counting down.
CATGGTTTGGCCGGCAACTTCTTGTCTTCGCGCAATTGACGACGCTGCTGGCGTCGTTGGCGGGTACTCACGCTTACCCAGGCGGTCAATCCGCCCAGCAACCAGCCGATGACCACGGCCCCGAGCAAGGCTGCGCCCTTGGGCAATTGCAGCCGGGTGAAGCCCAGGTCGTAGCCGACGAGGTCAGCGTTGAGCGCACCGAGCACGATGCCGGCGGCGATGAAGATCAGCAGGAGGATGATGGCAAGCAATCGCATGGGGCGACTTTACCCGATTGATCGTGACTGGCACAGGCAGTATGGCTCCCCCGTGCTCCATTGATTCGTTCGAGCTCGCCAATCCGTGGACAAAGCATAAAAAAGGCAGGCTGACTTGCGTCACCTGCCTCCGATCTCTTGCGACCATCGCTTGACCAACCGGTCAGGCGATGTCCTGCTCCAGATCCTGGTTGACTCTTTCACGCAGCTCCTTGCCCGGCTTGAAATGCGGAACATGCTTGCCGGGCAGTGCCACCGCTTCACCGGTCTTGGGATTGCGTCCCATGCGCGGTGGCCGGTAGTGCAACGCAAAACTGCCGAAACCACGCACTTCGATACGTTCGCCATGAGCCAGGGCCTGGCTCATCTGTTCGATGACGCTTTTGACAGCCATCTCGACATCGGCAAACGCAAGATGGGTCTGACGCCTCGCCAGCGCCTCGATCAATTCGGATTTAGTCATGGGCCCCAATGTCCGTGACGCGAAACAGCGGGGCGGCAAAGCCGCCCCGCGTCAGACTGATGCAAGTGATCAATCGGCCTTGTTGAACTGCTCCTTGAGCAGCGCACCAAGCTTGGTCGTGCCACTGGCAGCCGAGGAGTAATCCACCGACGTATCCGGTGCATCTTCCTCGTCCTTCGCGCGGATCGAGAGCGCCAGCTGGCGACCCTTGCGATCCATGCCGGTGAACTTGGCTTCAACCGCGTCGCCGACCTTCAGATGCAGGGTCGCATCCTCGATCCGCTCCTTGGCGATGTCGTTGGCACGCAGGTAACCCTCGACGCCTTCGCCCAGATCGATCACGGCGCCCTTCGCATCGACTTCCTTGACGGTGCCGTTGACGATCGTGCCGCGCGGATTCGCTGCCATGAACTGGCCAAACGGATCCTGCTCCATCTGCTTGATGCCGAGCGAGATGCGCTCACGCTCCGGATCAACCGCCAGCACCACGGCCTCGATCTCGTCGCCCTTCTTGAAGTTGCGAACCAGATCTTCGCCGGACATCTGCCAGGAGATGTCGGACAGGTGCACCAGGCCGTCGATGCCGCCGTCCAGACCGATGAACACACCAAAATCGGTGATCGACTTGATCTGACCGGAGACCTTGTCGCCCTTCTTGTGCATGGCTGCAAAGGCTTCCCACGGGTTCGAGCGAGTCTGCTTGATACCCAGCGAGATGCGGCGACGCTCCTCATCCACGTCCAGCACGGTGACTTCGGTTTCGTCACCGACCTGAACCACCTTGGCCGGGTTGACGTTCTTGTTGGTCCAGTCCATCTCGGAAACGTGCACCAGGCCTTCCACACCCGGCTCGATCTCGACGAAGCAGCCGTAATCGGTGACGTTGGAAACCTTGCCGAACAGACGGCTGCCGACCGGATAGCGGCGGGCAATGGCGACCCACGGATCGTCGCCCAGCTGCTTCAGGCCCAGCGAAACGCGGTTGCGCTCCTTGTCGTACTTCAGCACGCGCACGTCCAGCTCGTCGCCGACGTTGACCACTTCGGACGGATGACGCACACGCTTCCACGCCATGTCGGTGATGTGCAGCAGGCCGTCGATGCCGCCCAGGTCCACGAATGCGCCGTAATCGGTGAGGTTCTTGACCACACCCTTGACGACGGCACCCTCGGTCAGGCGCTCAAGCAGCTGCTCGCGCTCGGCCGAGAACTCGGTCTCGACGACGGCGCGGCGGCTGACCACCACGTTGTTGCGCTTGCGATCGAGCTTGATGATCTTGAACTCGAGTTCCTTGCCCTCGAGGTAGGTCGGCTCGCGCACCGGGCGCACGTCGACCAGCGAACCGGGCAGGAACGCGCGAACGTCCTTGATGTCGACGGTGAAACCGCCCTTCACCTTGCCCGAGATCATGCCCTTGATGGTCTCTTCTTTGTCGAACGCCTGCTCGAGGTCGTCCCACACCATCGAGCGCTTGGCTTTCTCGCGCGACAGCTTGGTCTCGCCGAAACCGTCTTCCAAAGCTTCGAGGGCTACCTTCACCTCGTCGCCTACCTGCACTTCCAGCACGCCCTCTTCGTTCTTGAATTGCTCGATCGGGACGATGCCTTCGCTCTTCAGGCCAGCGTTGATCACGACGACGTCGTTGCGGATTTCCACAACGATACCGGTGACGATGGCGCCGGGCTTCAGCTTGGAAATGGCGCCTTGGCTCTGTTCAAACAGTTCGGCAAAACTTTCAGTCATGTTGATTCCATAGTGGGAAAGGATCGTGGTTCATTGCGCTGGAATGGTTGATGCGCGAACTTCGGATCCACCGGTTGAGGGTGTATGAGGGGTTCTCATGGAACCATCCGCCATCACCGTTGACCAAAACCCCTGCCGAAGCAGGAGCACGAACGCCACCGTGCCATCCGTTCAGGACTGCACGACGGCAAATACTTTCGCAACGACCTCGTCGATGCCCATGCCGGTGGTATCCACCAGCAAGGCATCAGCGGCAGGCTTGAGCGGCGCCACGGCGCGCGATGCATCGCGGCTGTCACGCGCCTCAATTTCGCGCTGAAGGCCAGCAAGTGTAACGCTGAGTCCCTTTTCCTTCAACTGCTTATAGCGTCTTTTCGCTCTTTCGGCGGCGCTGGCCGTGAGGAAAACCTTGAAGGCGGCATCCGGAAAGATCACCGTGCCCATGTCGCGCCCATCGGCGACCAGTCCGGGCGACCGGCGGAATCCCAGCTGCATGGCGACCAGGGCCTCCCGCACGGACGGCATCGAAGCGATCGCCGAGGCCGCTGCGCCGGCGGTTTCCGTGCGCAATTCGTCCGTGGCGTCGTGACCGTTGACGACCACCCGGGTCTCGCCACCGTCGGCAGCGGCGACGAACCTGATCTTGGTGGTCTGGGCACAGCGGGTCACCGCCTCTTCGTCCGACAGGTCGAGCCCGGCCATGCCGGCGGCATAGCCCACGGCGCGATACAACGCCCCGGAATCGAGCAGGCGCCAGCCCAGACGTTCCGCCACCAACGCGCTGATCGTGCCCTTGCCCGACCCCGATGGTCCGTCGATGGTGAGTACGGGTACGGTGGCGTGGCTCATGGCGGGGATCCTGGGCTGAACGGCAAAGCGCGCAGTTTAACGCGTTGACCCCACTCCGGACGCGTGCTATCTAGCCATCCCATCCTCGTACAAGCGACACCTGGCTGCCCCATGACCGATCTTCGCAACGAGTTCGAACAAGCCGCCAGAGATATCCAGCGCTTGGCCAGCCGCCCTGACAATGACACCTTGCTCAAGTTGTACGCCCTCTACAAGCAAGGCTCTGAAGGTGACCTCAAGCGCACCCAGCCCGGCTTTTTCGACTTTGTCGGTACCGCCAAGCACGAGGCCTGGGCGCAGTTGAATGGTGTTGCGGAAGAAGAAGCGATGCACCGTTACATCGCGCTGGTACAGCAACTGCTGACCTGAAATCGGCGCCCTGCCCGCAAGAGGCTTGCTTTCCGATAGCGAACACCGGCACATTCATACGATCGTTTGAGCCGCTCGTGGATCGCATGACTTATCCCCATCTGTTTGCCCCGCTCGACCTGGGCCATGTCACCTTGCCCAACCGCATCCTGATGGGTTCGATGCACACCGGGCTGGAAGACAAGGCGAGCGACTACGACAAGCTGGCCGCTTATTTCGCCGAACGCGCGCGTGGCGGCGTGGGTTTGATGGTCACCGGCGGCATCTCTCCCAGCATCGCTGGCTGGTTGAAACCCTTTGGCGGTCGCCTGACGATGCCCTGGCACAAGCCGCGTCATCGCAAGCTCACTGCGGCTGTCCATGGCGAAGGTGGGCGGATCTGCATGCAGATCCTGCACGCGGGTCGCTACGGTTACCACCCGCTGTCGGTGGCACCGTCGAAGATCAAGTCGCCGATTACCCCATTCACGCCGCGCGCCCTGTCCGGGCGAGGCGTGGAGCGCACCATTGACGACTTCGTGCATTGCGCGAAGCTCGCCCAGGAGGCGGGTTACGACGGCGTCGAAGTGATGGGTTCGGAAGGGTATCTGATCAACGAGTTCATTGCGGCGCGAACCAACCGGCGCGATGACCGCTGGGGTGGTGATGCCGAGCGACGCATGCGATTTCCGATCGAGATCGTGCGACGTACCCGTGAAGCGGTCGGCCGCGATTTCATCATCATCTATCGACTGTCCATGCTCGATCTGGTCGAGGGCGGCCAGGACTGGGACGAGATCGTCACGCTGGCCAAGGGCATTGAGGCCGCTGGTGCCAGCATCATCAATACCGGCATCGGCTGGCACGAGGCGCGCATTCCCACCATTGTCACCAGCGTGCCGCGTGCCGGTTTCGCCTGGGTCACCGAGAAATTGAAGGGCGAAGTGGCGATTCCGCTGGTCGCCACCAATCGAATCAACATGCCCGATGTGGCCGAACGCATCCTGGCCAGTGGCGAAGCCGACATGGTCTCGATGGCGCGTCCGTTGCTGGCCGACCCGGCTTGGGCCAACAAGGCCAAAGCCGGCCGCAGCGAGCGCATCAACACCTGTATCGCCTGCAATCAGGCCTGCCTCGATCACGTGTTCCAGAACCGACGCGCCAGTTGCCTGGTGAACCCGCGCGCCTGCCATGAAACCGAACTGAAGATCGAGCCGGCGCTTACCCGCAAACGCATCGCCGTGATTGGCGCAGGCCCCGCCGGCATGGCTTGCGCCAGCACCCTGGCCGAGCGTGGCCACACGGTGACGCTGATCGACCAGGCCAGCGAAATCGGCGGACAGTTCAATGTCGCCAAGCAGATTCCAGGCAAGGAAGAATTTCACGAAACCCTGCGTTATTTCCGTCACCAGTTGCCGGACGTCGGGGTCGACGTCCGGCTCGGCCAGCCGGCGGACGCAGCTTCATTGCGCCAGGCCGGCTTCGACGAAGTTGTCATCGCCACGGGCATCACGCCACGACAGGTGAGCTTTCCCGGCAGCGACGATCCGCGCGTGCTGAGTTATCTCGACGTGCTGGCACGGCACCAGCCCGTCGGGGCGCGGGTGGCCGTCATCGGCGCTGGCGGGATCGGTTTCGATGTGGCCGAATTCCTGGTCGAACACCTGCCCTCACCCACGACCGAGGTATCCCGCTGGACCCGCGAGTGGGGCGTGGACATGGCCCTGAAACAGCGCAGCGGACTGCAGGCGCCGGCGCCGGAACCACCCGTGCGCCAGGTGTGGTTGCTCCAGCGCAGCGAGGGACGACTCGGCGCACGGTTGAACAAGACCACCGGCTGGGTGCACCGGGCCACGCTGAAAGCCAAGCAGGTGACCATGCTTGCCAAGGTCGGGTATGAGCGTTTCGACGATCAGGGCCTGCACATCACGCTCGACGGCAAGCCGCAGATCCTGCCCGTGGACAACGTGGTGATCTGCGCGGGCCAGCTGCCGAATCGTCGCCTCGCGGACGAGCTGATCGCCGCCGGCCTCACGGTGCACGTCATCGGCGGCGCCGACGTGGCGGCCGAACTGGACGCGAAACGTGCCATTGACCAAGGGACCCGGTTGGCCAGCACCATCTAGCCACGTCGGCTCGCCGAAGCTGGTGTTGTTGATCATTGAAAGCTCGTGGCCGCCGAACGAGGTGTGGAGCGGCTGCCCCGGCTGCCCGGCGTCCACAGATGACGACAGCGCGGCCGAAGGGTCGCGCTGTCGTTTCTGCAAAAGAAAGCGCCCCGCAGGGGAGACGCATCGACGTGGGTTCAGGGGGGGAGATGAACCAGACGTCGTATTTAGCGTCGCTGCGGGGCGAGGGTCACCGCCACTAGGGGGGAGGGGAAGTGGCGGGACGGCGTCATTTTATGATCGATCCAATAAAGTATCTAATATATATTTGGCGCCTGATTAATTCGGTATCCATATATGTTCGATCTCCGCCAGTTACGCTATTTCGTCGCCGTCGCGGAAGAACTCAGCTTTACCCGGGCCGCCTTGCGGCTGCATTTGTCGCAGCCTCCCCTGTCGCAACAGATCCGGGCGCTGGAAGAAGATCTGGAGGTTCGTCTGCTCGAGCGAACCAAACGCCACGTTTCGCTGACCGAGCCCGGTCGCGTCTTTCTGGAGCAGGCACGGCAAATTCTGGCCAAGGCCGACGAGGCGCGCAGCCAGGTGACTGCTGCTGCGGCCGGCTACAGCGGTCAGTTGCGATTGGCATACAGCGTTTCGGTCTCGTTTCACCCGGCGCTGCCGCAGGCGCTGCTCCGCTACGGCCAGATCGCCCCGAAGGTCGCCTTGCAATTGAGCGAAATGTATACCGAACCGCAATTTGCCGCCCTGCTCGCCGGCCAGATCGACGTCGGCTTCGTAAGGGATGAGCCCGCCAACCCGCTGACGGCACGCAGCATTCGCCTCAACGTGATCGATCGGGAACCCCTGCTGCTCGCGCTTCCCACCGGCCACCCGCTGGCTGGGCGCAGCAGCCTGCATCTGGCGGAAGTTGCAGGCGATTCCTTTGTTTCGCAACCGCGCCAGCTGGTGGCCACGTTATATGACCGGTTGGTGAAACTGGCCACGCGCGCCGGCTTCCAACCCACCATCATCCAGCACGCCCAGCAGGTGAACGGTCTGTTGGCACTGGTCGCCGGTGGCTTGGGCCTGGCGCTTGTCCCCGCCAGCATGCGGGTCGTGCGCCTGGCCGGCGTCAGCTATGTGCCGCTGGAAGACGCCGATGCCTATCTGTTGCTGGCGCTGGCCTCCCGCGTCGACGACACGTCACCGGTGTTACAACAGTTCCTGGCTACCGTGGCCGAAACCACGATGACACCGGGCTTGTGACAATTGATTCAACTGGTTACAATTGTCGACTTACTTTATTCTTTTTGTGTCAGGAGCTGGCCGTGAAGGTGCTTAACTCTTTGAAGTCCGCCAAGGCGCGGCATCGCGACTGCAAGGTTGTTCGCCGTCGCGGCAAGGTGTTCGTGATCTGCAAGAGCAATCCCCGTTTCAAGGCTCGTCAGCGCTGAGTCATCGCGTAATGGCGACACGAAGAAGGCCGCGAAAGCGGCCTTTTTTGTGCCCGATAACGGCATGAGGGGCTCCGGGGAGTGCGTCCGCCGAAGCCCGCCACGCGCCTAGTCGTAACGCACGCCGGTGATTTCGTAATGCTTGACGCCGTTCGGCGCGGTGAATTCGAGACTGTCGCCCTCGCTCTTGCCGATCAGCGCCCGCGCAATCGGCGATGACACCGCGATCAGGCGCTGCTTGATATCGGCTTCAAGGTCACCCACGATCTGGTAGGTCACCGCCGCACCGCTGTCCTCGTCTTCCAGATCCACGATCGCGCCGAAGACCACCCGCTTGCCCGGATTCAACTGGGCAACATCGATCACTTCAGCGGTCGACAACAAGGCTTCCAGCTGGGCGATACGCCCCTCGGTGAAGCTCTGCAGCTCGCGCGCGGCGTGATACTCGGCATTTTCTTTCAGATCGCCATGCGCACGGGCTTCGGCAATCGCCGCGATGATGCGTGGGCGGTCAACCGACTTCAGCTTCTCCAGTTCGGCGCGCAGGCGCTCCGAGCCGGTCTTGGTGATGGGTGGACGACTCATGCGCTGAGTTCCTTGTGCAGTTCCTGCAGACTGTGCACCTCGCCATCGCTGTGGAAATCGAGCGAGTGGACGAGAGCGCGCGCGCCTGCGACGGTGGTGGAATAGGTGACGCGATGCTGCAAGGCTTCACGTCGGATCGAGAACGAGTCGGCGATCGCCTGCTTGCCCTCGGTGGTGTTGACGATGTACGCGATCTCGCCGTTCTTGATCAGGTCGACGATGTGCGGGCGGCCTTCCAGGACCTTGTTGACCCGCTCGCAGACCACGCCATGCTCGGCCAGATAGCTGGCGGTACCTGATGTCGCCACCAGGTTGAACCCGCGGGCAATGATCTCCTTCGCCACCGGCAGCAGTCGTTCCTTGTCACCATCGCGGACCGACAGGAATGCCTTGCCCACGACGAGTGTCCGGATTCCGGCCGCCTCGTGGCCTCGGGCAAATGCTGCTCCGAAACTGCGGCCCACGCCCATGACCTCGCCGGTGGAGCGCATCTCGGGCCCGAGGATCGGATCCACGTTCTGGAACTTCAGGAACGGGAAGATGGCTTCCTTCACCGAGTAATACGACGGTATGACTTCGCGCGTGGCACCAAGGCTGACCAGCGAACGCCCTGCCATCACCCGCGCGGCCACCTTGGCGAGGGACACACCGGTGGCCTTGGACACGAACGGCACGGTGCGCGAGGCGCGCGGATTCACTTCCAGCACGTACACCGTGTCACCCTGGATCGCGAACTGGGTATTCATCAGGCCGACGACTTTCAGCTCCTTCGCCATGGCCGTGACCTGGCGGCGCAACTCGTCCTGGATCTGCGGGCTCAACGAGTAAGGCGGCAACGAACACGACGAATCGCCCGAATGCACGCCGGCCTCCTCGATGTGCTCCATGATGCCGCCAATCAGCACATTGCCCTCGGCATCGGCGATCACATCCACGTCGACTTCCACCGCGTGGTCGAGGAAGCGGTCCAGCAACACCGGCGAATCGTTGGAGACCTTCACCGCATCGCGGATGTAACGCGACAGATCGGCGTCGTCATGCACCACTTCCATCGCGCGTCCGCCGAGAACATAACTCGGGCGCACCACCAGCGGGTAGCCGATCTCGCGCGCCAGCGCCAGCGCCTCGTCGGCGTTGCGGGCGGTACGATTCGGCGGCTGCTTCAGACCGATCTTCTCGATCATGTGCTGGAAGCGTTCGCGATCCTCGGCCAGGTCGATCGAGTCCGGACTGGTGCCGATGATCGGCACGCCGGCAGCTTCCAGCGCGCGTGCCAGCTTCAACGGCGTCTGCCCGCCGTACTGCACGATGACACCCTTGGGCTTTTCGATGTGCACGATCTCGAGCACGTCTTCCAGCGTCAGCGGCTCGAAGTACAGCCGGTCGGACGTGTCGTAATCCGTCGACACGGTTTCCGGATTGCAGTTGACCATGATGGTTTCATAGCCATCCTCGCGCAGTGCCAGCGAGGCGTGCACGCAGCAATAGTCAAATTCGATGCCCTGCCCGATCCGGTTCGGGCCACCGCCCAGCACGATGATCTTGTCGCGGCTGGTCGGTTCGGCTTCGCACTCTTCCTCGTAGGTCGAATACATGTAGGCGGTGCTGGTGGCGAACTCGGCGGCGCAGGAATCCACGCGCTTGTACACCGGGCGCACGCCCAGGGTATGCCGCAGGTGACGCACGGCCGCCTCGTCGGTGTTCAGCAATTCGGCGATCCGCGCATCGGCGAAACCCAGCCGCTTGAGCTCACGCATGCGCGGTTCGTCCAGCGCGGTGATCCCCTGCGCGATCACGTCCGCTTCGGTCAGCACGATGTCCTCGAACGCGGCGAGAAACCACGGATCGACGCGGCTGAGGTTGAACACTTCCTCCAGCGACAACCCGGCGCGGAACGCATCGGCCAGGTGGAACACACGGTCGGGACGCGGCTCGCGCAGTTCGCGCTTGAGCACGGCCAGGCCATCATCGGTCTCGATATCCAGCCCGGTCGGATTGAGGCCGGTCTTGCCGATCTCCAACCCACGCAAGGCCTTTTGCAGCGACTCGTGGAAGCTGCGGCCGATGGCCATGACTTCGCCAACCGATTTCATCTGGGTGGTCAGGCGTGCATCGGCGGCCGGGAATTTCTCGAACGCGAATCGCGGAATCTTGGTGACGACGTAGTCGATCGACGGCTCGAACGAGGCGGGCGTCAGGCCGCCGGTAATGTCGTTCTTCAACTCGTCCAGCGTATAGCCGACGGCCAGTTTCGCCGCAATCTTGGCGATCGGGAAACCGGTCGCCTTGGAAGCCAGCGCTGATGAACGCGACACGCGCGGATTCATCTCGATGACGACCACGCGGCCATCTTCGGCATTGATGCCGAACTGCACGTTGGAGCCGCCGGTGTCCACGCCGATCTTGCGCAGCACGGCGATCGAGGCGTCGCGCAGGCGCTGGTATTCCTTGTCGGTAAGAGTCTGCGCCGGCGCAACGGTGATCGAGTCACCGGTGTGCACGCCCATCGGGTCGAGGTTTTCGATCGAGCAGACGATGATGCAGTTGTCCGCGGTGTCGCGAACCACCTCCATCTCGAACTCCTTCCAGCCCAGCACGGATTCCTCGACCAGTACCTCGCTGGTCGGCGACAGCTCAAGGCCACGCTTGACGATCTCCTCGAACTCCTCGCGGTTGTAGGCGATGCCACCGCCGGAACCACCCAGGGTGAAACTGGGCCGGATCACGGTGGGAAAGCCGACCTTGGCCTGGGTTTCCAGCGCCTGCTCGAAGGTGCGCGCAATCTCGGCCTTCGGGCACTCCAGCCCGATCTCGGCCATCGCCACGCGGAACAGTTCGCGGTCTTCCGCCATGCGGATCGCTTCGCGCTTGGCGCCGATCAGTTCGACGTTGTACTTCTCAAGCACGCCGTTGTCGGCCAGGTCCAGCGCGCAATTCAGGCCGGTCTGTCCGCCCATGGTCGGCAGCACCGCGTCCGGGCGCTCCTTGGCGATGATCCGCTCCACCGTCTGCCAGTTGATCGGCTCGATGTAGACCGCGTCGGCAGTTTCCGGGTCGGTCATGATGGTGGCGGGATTGGAGTTGACCAGAATGACCCGGTAACCCTCTTCCTTCAGCGCCTTGCAGGCCTGGGCGCCGGAATAGTCGAACTCGCAGGCCTGGCCGATCACGATCGGGCCGGCACCGATGATGAGAACGCTCTTGATATCGGTACGCTTAGGCATGCGTGCGAGCCTCCTGCATCAGGTGGGCAAAACGTTGGAACAGATAGCCGACATCGAGCGGCCCCGGACTGGCTTCGGGATGTCCCTGGAAGCAGAAAGCGGGACGGTCGGTCAGCGCAAAGCCCTGCAACGAACCGTCGAACAATGACGTGTGGGTGACCCGGACGTGGGCGGGAAGCGTGGTTGGATCGACCGCAAAACCGTGGTTCTGCGAGGTGATCAGCACCCGGCCGTCATCGTGGTCCTTGACCGGATGATTGGCACCGTGGTGGCCGAACTTCATCTTCACCGTCTTGCCGCCGAGCGCCAGGCCCATCAACTGATGGCCAAGGCAAATGCCGAACAGCGGGATTTTTGCCTCCAGAAATTGCCTGGTCGCCTCGATGGCGTAGTCACATGCTGCCGGATCACCGGGGCCGTTGGACAGGAACACGCCATCGGGCTTCATGGCAAGCACGTCCGCGGCCGGCGTCTGCGCCGGCACCACGGTCACTTCGCAACCCTGCTCGGCGAGCAGGCGCAGGATATTCAGCTTGGTTCCAAAGTCGTAGGCCACCACCTTGAAGCGCATCGGTGGCTGGTTGAACGCCGTGCGATCCAGGTCGAAAACGCCCTGGTTCCAGACATAGGGCTTGGTGGTGCTGACCACCTTGGCCAGATCCATGCCATTCAGGCCGGGGAACGCGCGCGCCTTGGCCAACGCGGCTTCAGCGTCGACCTGTTCGCCCGCCATGATGCAGCCGGCAAGAGCGCCCTTGTCGCGCAGGATGCGGGTCAGCCGACGGGTGTCGATGCCGGCGATGGCGACCGTGCCATGGCGCTTGAGATAGTCAGGCAAGCTTTCGGTACTGCGCCAGCTGCTGGCCCGGCGCGGTATGTCGCGCACGATCAGTCCGGCGGCATGCACGGCCGTGGACTCCACATCTTCGGCGTTGACGCCGGTGTTGCCGATATGGGGATAGGTCAGCGTGACGATCTGGCGCGAGTACGAGGGATCGGTAAGGATCTCCTGGTAACCGGTCATCGCGGTATTGAAAACGACTTCGCCAACGGTCTCGCCGGTTGCACCGACGGCGTGACCATGGAACACGCTGCCGTCTTCAAGGGCCAGCAGGGCAGGAATAGGCATACGGTAACCGCCTTTTTGATGCAGCAAAGTCCGCAAGCCGCACGATTGCTGGCTTGTGGAGCTTGGGAAGGAAAGGATCTGGGCGGGTGGAAATGATAAGTGGGGATGTCGTTTCTGTCCACCTCATGAAACATCATTTCAGGGGGTCCGGCACCTTTTCAGTCAGTCGCCCGGCGCTACACTAGGCCACATTTTTTCGGAGATCGATGCCCCATGAGTGCTGCTGTCCTGCTCGATCCCGCGCGTCTTGACCGCCCGGATACCACGGTGCAGCACGATCCATTTCCGTTCATGGTGGCTCACGGACAGTTGCCCGACGAAGTGCGAAGCGACCTGGATCGCGACTTCCCCCAGTACGCGAGCGCCGGATTCTTTCCCTACGATCCCGCCGACTGCGGACCGAGCGTCAACGCCCTGATCCAGGACATGACCGCACCGGCATTCGCCAGCGCCATCGGCCAACGACTGGGCATCGAAAATCTCGGCCAGTACCCCACCCTGGTGACGCTGTGCCGATTGCTGAACAAACGCCATGGCACCATCCACACCGACAGCAAGTCCAAGATCGCGACCGCGCTCATCTATCTCAATGCGCAATGGCCAGACACCAGCGATGGCTGCCTGCGCTTTCTGCATCGCATCGACGACATTGACAGCGTGGCCGCGCCTGAATTGACGCCGCTCTATGGCGAATTTGCTGTCTTCAAGCGTTGCGAAAACTCCTTCCATGGCCACCTGCCCTATGAGGGTGAGCGGCGCGTCATCCAGGTCGCCTGGCTGACCAGCGAAAAGGAGAAGCTTCGCAAGACCAAGCGAGGCAAGTTCTCGCGCGTGTTCAAGAAGATCTTCGGAAGCCTGGACAAGAAGCTGGGCGCAGGTCGGGATCGCAACGCATCGCATCGCGACTGAGCCTGTTTTCCGTCGCTCGAGCGCACTGCCGACAGCAGCGCCGATCGGGTTTCGCGCTGGCCAATGAGTGCAGAGCCGGCTGCCTCTTGATTGGCAGAATGCGCCTTCGGGCATCAGCCATGCCAAGCTGGCAAGAACTCAACGTGGCGCAGCGATCACGTCCTCGAGGTGCCAAAGGCCAACCTCACGGCCAGCCAGCCAATGCGCGGCCTGCAGCGCGCCTCGCGCAAAAATCAGGCGATCGGTGGCACGGTGGACCAGCTCCAGCCGCTCGCCCTGGCCGATGAGCAACGCGGTGTGTTCACCCACGATGTCGCCGCCGCGCACCACGGCGAAACCGATGGCACCATCACTGCGCTCACCCGTCTGACCTTCGCGGGCATGCACCGCGGTTGCCTCGAGCGTCGTGTAGCGCGCCTCAGCGGCAGCTCGCCCCAAGGCCAGCGCCGTTCCCGAAGGAGCATCCTGCTTGCGACCATGGTGTGCCTCGACGATCTCCAGGTCCCACTCGCGCAAGGCGCCGGCAGCCTCCCGCAGCAGCCGCGTCAATACGGCGACGCCAAGACTGAAGTTGGCCGCTCGCAGGATCGCGATCTGCCGTCCCGCATCAGCAAGGCGCGCTTCCAGCGCAGCATCGAGACCGGTGGTACCGCTCACCAGGGCGACATCGTTTGTCAGGCAATGATCAAGCACCGATGTGAGCGCATCAGGGCTGCTGAAGTCGATCACCGCGTCCATCGCCGGGGAGCCTGCCCAATCGTGGGCATAGCGCAAGACGCTGTCGGTTAGCGGTGCCACCAACTGACCATCACCTTGCGAATCGGGCGCCACCACCGCGTGCACCAATTCAAAGCGAGGATCCGCACGGACCAGATCCAGCAAGGCGCGCCCCATGCGGCCAGAGGCTCCGTTGATGGCGAGGCGAACGGGATGAGTCATCGGCAGCGCGCTCCAGTGGCTTGATCGGTGGAACCGGCCTTCGGCCAGCCAAGGTCAGGCGGTAACTTTTGACCAGAATTTCTTTACGCCATCCACCCAGCCATTGGCACGCGGCGTGTGCTTGCTGGCCTCGTTGCCGTCGAACGTGGCTTCCAGCGATTCCAGCAACTCGCGTTGCTGTTTGGTCAGGCGCACGGGTGTTTCCACCACAACGCGGCAGATCAGGTCGCCGTGGCGACTGCTGCGAACGGATTTGACGCCACGACCTCGCATGCGGAACTGGGTACCCGTCTGGGTTTCCGACGGAATGCTGATGGGCACCTCGCCGTCCAGGGTCGGCACCGGAAGTTCGGCGCCCAACGCTGCCTGCGAGAAGCGGATCGGCAATTCGCAGTACAGATCGTTGCCCTCACGCTGGAAGATCGCGTGTTCACGCACCTGCACTTCCACGTACAGATCGCCGGCCGGCGTGCCAGCTGGGCCTGCTTCGCCCTGCCCGGTCAGGCGAATCCGGTCACCGTTGTCGACGCCTTCGGGGATCTGCACCGACAACGTGCGGGTTTCCTCGATGCGGCCTTCGCCGTGGCATTTCTTGCATGGCTTCTCGATGGTCTGGCCGCTGCCGCCGCAATGCGGGCACGCCTGCTGGATCGAGAAGATGCCGTTCTGCATGCGTACCTGGCCGTGGCCATGGCAGGTTTTGCACTTGCTGACCTTGCCGTCTTCCGAACCACTGCCGTTGCAGTGGTGGCAATTCACCTGGCTGGGTATCTCGATCTGCCGGCTCACGCCGAACACCGCTTCCTCCAGGTCCAGTTCCATGATGTAACGCAGATCGGCGCCACGACGAGCACGCCCGCGCCCGCCACCGGCGCGACCAAAGATGTCGCCGAAAATGTCGCCGAAAATGTCACCGACGTCGCCAAAGCCCGCACCGCCGCGCCCGCCCATGCCTTGCTCGAAAGCGGCGTGACCGTGCTGGTCATACATCGCCCGCTTCTGGGCATCGGAAAGCACTTCGTAGGCCTCTTTGGCCTCCTTGAACTTGTCTTGCGCAGCGGGATCGTCCGGACAGCGATCCGGATGGAATTTCATCGCCAAACGTCGGAACGATTTCTTCAGTTCGACTTCGGTGACGCTGCGCTCCACGCCCAGCACTTCGTAGTAGTCACGTTTGCTCATTGATACATCCACACTGCCTGTCACACCCCTGCCCAGCACTCAGCAAACAGCCCACGCCAGGAGAATTCCCGGCGCGGGCTGGACCATCGGCGCGGCCGATGACGATGCCGAAGATTACTTGTCGTCTTTCACTTCGGTGAACTCGGCGTCCACCACGTCATCCGGCTGCGCCGAACCACCGCCCGGCGCGGACTGCGCACCAGCGTCAGCTTGGGCACCACCCTGGGCAGCCGCGTACAGCGCCTGCGCCACCTGCTCCAGCTTCTCGACCTTGGACTCGATCGCGGCCTTGTCGTCGCCATCCTTGACCTTTTCCAGATCCGACAGCGCGCCCTCGATGTTGCTGAGCTGATCCGCCGGCACCTTGTCACCGTGTTCCTTCAACGCGCTGCGGGTGGCGTGCACCAGCTGGTCGGCCTTGTTGCGCGTGCCCACCAGTTCATGGAACTTCTTGTCTTCTTCCTTGTTGGCCTCGGCGTCGGCGACCATGCGCGAGATCTCGTCCTCGGACAGACCCGAGCCGGCCTTGATCTCGATCTTCTGTTCCTTGCCGGTCTTCTTGTCCTTGGCCGACACGTGCAGGATGCCGTTCGCATCGATGTCGAAGGTGACCTCGATCTGCGGCATGCCGCGCGGTGCCGCGTCGATGCCCTGCAGGTCGAACTTGCCCAGTGACTTGTTCGCGCTGGCGCGCTCGCGCTCGCCCTGCAGCACGTGCACGGTCACCGCGGTCTGGTTGTCGTCGGCGGTGGAGAAGGTCTGCCCGGCCTTGGTCGGCACGGTGGTGTTCTTCTCGATCAGCTTGGTCATCACACCGCCCATCGTCTCGATGCCGAGCGACAGCGGGGTCACGTCAAGCAGCAGCACGTCCTTGACCGAGCCACCCAACACGCCACCCTGGATCGCCGCGCCCACGGCAACCGCTTCATCGGGGTTGACGTCCTTGCGCGGGTCCTTGCCGAAGAAATCCTTGACCGACTCCTGCACCTTGGGCATGCGGGTCTGGCCGCCGACCAGGATCACGTCGTCGATGTCGGACACGCGCAAGCCAGCGTCGTTCAACGCGGTGCGGCACGGCTCGATGGTGCGCTTGACCAGGTCTTCCACCAGCGCCTCGAGCTTGGCCCGGGTCAGCTTGATGTTGAGGTGCTTCGGGCCGGAGGCATCCGCCGTCACGTACGGCAGGTTCACGTCAGTCTGATGGTTGGAAGACAGCTCGATCTTCGCACGCTCGGCGGCGTCCTTCAGGCGCTGCAGCGCGAGCGGATCCTTGCGCAGGTCGATGCCCTGCTCTTTCTGGAATTCCTCGACCAGGTAGTCGATGACGCGCATGTCGAAGTCTTCGCCACCGAGGAAGGTGTCGCCATTGGTGGCCAGCACTTCGAACTGCTTCTCGCCGTCGACTTCGGCGATCTCGATGATGGACACGTCAAACGTGCCGCCACCCAGATCGTAGACGGCGATCTTGCGGTCGCCGCCCTTCTTGTCCATGCCATAGGCCAGCGCAGCCGCGGTCGGCTCGTTGATGATGCGCTTGACGTCCAGGCCGGCGATCTTGCCGGCATCCTTGGTCGCCTGGCGCTGGCTGTCGTTGAAGTACGCAGGCACCGTGATCACCGCCTCGGTGATCGTCTCACCGAGATAATCTTCGGCGGTCTTCTTCATCTTCATCAGCACCTTGGCAGCGATTTCCTGCGGCGCCATCTTCTTGCCGTCGGAGGTCTGCACCCAGGCGTCACCGTTGTCATGGGCGATGATGGTGTAGGGCACGATGTGCAGGTCTTTCTGCACTTCGGCATCGGTGAACTTGCGGCCGATCAGGCGCTTCACCGCGTAGAACGTGTTCTTCGGATTGGTCACGCCCTGGCGCTTGGCCGAGGCACCGACCAGCACTTCGCCATCCTTGTTGAAGGCGACAATGGATGGTGTGGTGCGATCGCCTTCCGAGTTCTCGATGACCTTGGCCGAGGTGCCGTCCATGACGGACACGCAGGAGTTGGTCGTACCCAAATCGATGCCGATGATCTTGCCCATGTGTAATCTCTCCAGATTTTTTTGCGGCCCCCGCGGCCGCGATGGTTTTCAGATGGGGGTCTGCTCGGGCGATTCAATGCCGGCAGGGCCCCGAATGTCATTCCGCATGCCTCGTGGAGGCGCCGTTCAGCCAGGCGCCAGCGAGGTGACCGCTCAGTCTTTCGCCACCGCCACCAAGGCCGGACGAAGCAGGCGGTCATTCAGCACATAACCCTTCTGCAGCACACTGACCACGGTGCCCGGCGCCTGACCGGCCGCATCAACGATGCTCACCGCGTGGTGGCGCTCGGGATCCAGCGGCTGGCCCAGCGGATCAACCTGCGACATGCCGTTGCTCTCGGCGACCTTGAGCAACGCTTTCAGCGTCAGGCCCAGGCCTTCACGGATCGAAGCCACATCCCCGCCCTCGGTCGCCAGCCCGCTTTCCAGTCCGTCGTACACCGGAAGCAACTCGCCGAGAAGCTTTTCATTGGCGAAACGGCGGGCCTGTTCCAGATCGCGATGCAGGCGGCGGCGCTGATTCTCCAGCTCGGCATGCTCGCGCAGGACGGTTTCGCGCAGCTCGGCGTTGCTCGCCTCGAGCTCGGCCACCCGCGCCTGCAAGGCTTCCAGTTCCGGGTTGGCCGCCTCGGCGAAATGGCCCTCGGCTGGGACGTCGCCCGACGAATGCGGATCGTTGTTCTGCATGTTCACTCCAAAGGATTGTCGTGGCCGGCACGGATGCCGACCGCCCATAATAATGCGAGAAACCCCGCCTCCCGCAGCGGCTATAGGGTCGTGGCGGCGCGATTCAAGGCATCACTGAGCAATCCGGCCGTGGCCTGCACCACCGGAATCACCCGTTCGTAAGCCATCCGGGTGGGCCCGATCACGCCGACCGCCCCCAAAACCCGTCCCTGCGCGCCATAGCTGGCTGTCACGACACTGCATCCATCCAGCGCGGTAAAGCCGGACTCCTCGCCAATGAACAGGCGCATGCCTGGTGCCCGGGCGCAGACCTCCATCAGCTGCAGCAGTTCGTTCTTCTGCTGAAACGCCTCGAACAGCTCTCGCATGCGCTGCATGTCGGCCAGCTCGGCGTAACCCATCAGATTGGTCTGACCGCTGACCAGCATGTCCGGCCCGGTCGGACCATCCGCCGTCGGACTGAACGAGGCGGTGGCCAACTCCACGGTGCTGGCCAGCAGCTGGTTCAGCTCGCTGCCCGCCTTGCGCACCTCGGCCAGCAAGTGGGCACGGATGTCGTCGACCCGAAGGCCGGCAAAATGACTGTTCAGATAGTTCGCCGCGCGCTCCAGCTCACTGCCGTCCAGAGGCTTGGCCAGTTGCACGATGCGGTTCTGCACCTGATTGTCGCTGAATACCAGGATCACCAGCACCCGGGCATCCGGCAACGAGACAAAATCGATATGCCGCAACGGGAAATCGGCCTGTCGTGGCACGGTGACCACGCCGGCGAACCGGGTCATTGCCGACAACAGGGTGGAAACGTTGCCGAGAAGATCGCGCGTCGTCGTCGGCCCCGGCGGCAGCTCACGCTGCAAACGGGCCATGTCGGCCATGGGTAACGGCCGCAGTTCGATCAGGCTGTCGACAAACAGGCGCAGGCCGCGTGGTGTGGGCACCCGCCCCGCCGAAGTGTGCGGCGAGGCAACCAGGCCGGCATCTTCCAGGTCGGCCATGATGTTGCGGATGGTTGCCGCACTGACATCAAGCCCGGAGGAACGCGACAGCGTCCGTGAGCCCACCGGCTCCCCGTCGATCAGATATTGCGCAATGAGCGTACGCAACAGATTGCGAGCGCGTGCGTCGAGTTCGTGGCCTTGCCGGTTTGTCATGCTGTGTGTTGCAGTCCGTGAGACCACACAGAAATAAGGTCTGCACGCGCGCCTTGCAAGTGAAACGTATCCAGTCGCTCCCGGCCTCCCGCTACAATCACGCCACTCCCCCATCAAGCCAGCCATGCTCACTTCGCTCTATGTCCGTCATTTTGCCGTTGTCGAAGCCGCCGAAGTGGTCTTCGGCCCCGGCCTCACCGTGGTCAGCGGCGAGACCGGTGCCGGCAAGTCCTTGCTGGTCGACGCCCTGATGTTGCTGGCCGGGGCACGCGCCGACAGCGGCATGGTTCGCGCCGGCAGCGATCGGGCGGAACTGGCCGCCGAGTTCGACCTGAGCGACCTTGCCGAGGCCCGGGCATGGCTGGCACGCGAAGAGCTGGACGAAGACGATGGCTGCCAGTTGCGCCGGGTGATCCGCGCCGAAGGCAGTTCCAAGGCATGGATCAATGGCCGACCGGCCAATGCCCGTCAACTCGGCGAGTTGGCATCGCTTCTGGTCGAAATCCACGGGCAGCACGAGCATCAGGCGTTGCTGTCGCGGCCCCACCAGATGACTTTGCTGGATGCGTATGCCGGTCATGACGAACTGCTCGCGCAAGTGCGCGACAGCGCCATGCAGTGGCGGGAACTGGCCGGGCGTATGCGCAAGCTCAGCGGTGGCGACGACCGGGACCAGCGCATCGAGCTGTTGCGCCACGAAATCGAGGCGCTCCAGGCGTGGTCGCTGCCGCAGACCGAACTGGGCGAACTGGAATCCAGCCACAAGCGGCTGGCCAATGCGGGCAGACTGGTCGAAGGCAGCGCCGCAGTATTGGAACTGCTGGATGGTGAAAGCGAATTCGCACTGCGCCGCGCGTTGATACGCGCGCATGCGGAGCTTGCCAAGCTGGCCGTGCTGGATGACAAGCTCGCCCCCTTGATGGATCTGCTGGACAACGCAGCCATCCAGCTGGCTGAAGCATCGGACGGGCTCGGGCGATACGGGCAGGATGTCGACCTCGATCCGGAGCGTTTCAGCGAAGTGGACAACCACCTCGCGCGACTGCACGAACTTTCACGCCGGCATCGCCTGCCCGCTGCCGAACTGCACGACAAGCTGGCCGAATTGCGCACCGAACACGACGAACTGGAAGGTGCCGGCGACGCCCTTGAAGTTCTGGCGGCACAAAGCAGGCAATGGGAACTCACCTACGCCGAGGCAGCCGCCCGTCTCAGCAAGGCGCGTTCGACAGCGGCGAAGAAGCTCGGCGAAGAGGTCAGCGTACTCATGGGCGAGCTCGGCATGGCCGGTGGTCAGTTGCAGATCGAACTGGAATCCGCAACCGCCATCGACCCTGATCCGCTGGGCCGCGAACGCTGCGAATTTCTGGTCAGCGCCAATCCGGGCCAACCGCCTCGCGCCTTGCGCAAGGTGGCATCAGGCGGCGAGCTGGCTCGCATCAGCCTGGCCATCGAGGTCGCCACGCTCGGCAAGGACACCGTCGGAAGCATGATTTTTGACGAGGTGGATACCGGCATCGGCGGCGCCATCGCCGAAGTGGTTGGCCAGAAGTTGCGGGCGCTCGGCGCGCAGCGGCAGGTCCTGTGTGTCACTCATCTGCCTCAGGTCGCCGCGCAGGGGCACGCGCACCTGCGCGTCAGCAAGCACAGGGATGATGACTCCACCCGTACCCGAATTGAAAAGCTTGACGCCGCCGGTCGCCGCGACGAACTGGCACGCATGCTTGGTGGCGTGGAAATCACCCGGGAAACGAAAGCTCACGCCAAGCAGATGCTGGAACGCGCGCAAGCAAGTTGAGCGCGCCCATGGTGCGTCACGCTGCCGGTGCGAGCAGCCCGCGCTCCGTGGCCATCCGGTAGAGATCCAGCTCCGACCCTGCGCCCAACTTGCCCATCAGGCTGGCGCGGTGGATGTAGATCGTTTTCTGGCCAATCCCCAGTTCAGCCGCCACCTGTTTCGGCGTGAGCCCACCTGCCAACAGCAGAAAGACTTCCCGTTCGCGCGTAGTCAACCGATTGACCGGATCCAGTGCCTCGCTCGGCCGTTCCGCCCGGCGTTGACGCAGATCGGAGCTCAGGAAACGCTCGCCCTCCATCACCGCTCGCAAACCAGCGACCAGCTCTTCGGGCGCGACACCTTTGGTGACATAGCCGCAGGCGCCCCGACGAAGCGCCTCGGACACGTACGGCTCTCCGTCATGCATGCTCAACACCACGATGCGGGCTTCCGGGTGCACGCTGAGCAGATGCTCGATCAGCGGCAAGCCGCTGCCATCCGGGAGCGAAAGGTCCAGCGCCACCAAGTCGGGGCGCCAGTGGCCGACGGCCTCGACCGCATCGTCGGCACTGCGACATTCGGCCACCACCTCAAGATCCGGCTCCATCTCAATGAGCCGCTTGAAGCCTTCGCGAACAATGGCGTGGTCATCGACCAGAACGATTCTGTACATCCACCTACTTTACACAGAGCGGCGACTGTTCTGTACACCGGATCAGCCACCGGGCACCCGCCGCCGGCAAACACCGCGCAAGGTGCGCATGTAACATCCCCGCCCATGCGCTTACGACCAATGCACCTGCCCGATTCCGGACCTGCGATTGCCGCGGGCTATTTGCTGCTCTGGCTGCTGCTCTGGTCGACCGTGCAACCGTACTGGATGCTGCCGTACGGCTTGCGCTTTGGTGCCTTGCTGCTTACGCCGGTTCGCTACTGGGGCTGGCTTCTGGGCGCGGAACTGGCCGCAACCTCGGGCGTCGCACTCACCCATGGCATGCCGCTGGGCTGGGCGGGTTTTGCTCTCGATGAAATCCCCGAGCCGCTGGTGATGGCCGGTGGTCTGTGGCTATTGCGGCGGTTCAATCTCCACGCGAGCCTGCAAAGCCCGCAGGAGGTGACGCGGCTGTTGCTTTCCGTGGTCCTGGTGGTTGCCGCCACCACCGCCGTGGATGCCGCCTTGCTGGCGCTGGTCAGCACGTCGGGTTCACCCGAATTGATGGCGCGCATGCTGGGCGAGGAATTGCTGAGTCAGTACCTGGGCATTCTCCTGATCGTCCCGTTGATGATCATGCTGCTGCGTGCCCGTATCGAGCGCCGTGCGCTGGCCAGCCTGATCATGGATGGCCTGCTGGTCATGCTGCCCTCGATGACGATTCTGCTGGTTTTGTCCGAGCAGGCCGCGCCGCAACCCCAGTTCGCCAGAGTGCTTTCACTGGCGCCCGTGCTGTTCTTCGCATTCCGTCACGGCTGGCGAGGAGCCAGCCTGGCCATGCTGATCACCAGCTTGGGCATGACCCTGGTTGACCAGCACCTGGGCCACGCACCGACGACCGCCGCAGCCTATTTGTTCCTGGCCGTGGCGGGCACCGGAGCGCTGATGCTCGGCTCGGCAACGGATGCCCTGCGCCGAAGCAGCGCACGCGTGGCCGAACAGAATGTCTACCTTGGCGCAGTCAACCGTCGTCTCGATCAGCTCGCCCACCAATTGCGCGACGCCGCGCGCGGCAACCTGCAGGCAGACGAAAACCAGCGCCGCCACCTGGCGGCCGAACTTCACGACGAACTGGGTCAGAACATCACCGCAATCCAGACCCATGTGAAATTGGCCCAAGCCCGGCTTCACCAAGCCGGCATGGAAGACATCAGCGCATCAATCAACGCCATCCTTGCGCACATGCGGCGAGCCTTGCACCGCCTGCTGGATGACCTGCGCCCCGCCGTACTGGACGAATTCGGGCTGCTTCGTGCACTCGATGAAGGCCCGATAAGAGACCTGCTGGGTGCCGCAGGCATGGCTTATCACACCCAGTTGCATGGCGACCCCCGCCTGCTGGACGACGATACCCGGACCGCGATCTATCGCTTGGTGCAGGAAAGCGCGACCAACGCGGTCAAGCACGCGAGAGCCAGTGAATTCAGGCTGCGCCTGCGCATCGGCGAGCGCCAAGGCGTGGCCATAGCCGTCATGGAGGTGCGGGACGATGGCGCCGGCCTGCCCAGCCGGCTGCCTCGCGGTGGCCGCGGCCTGCAAGGCATGCGTGACCGGGTCACCTCATTGGGCGGCCAGTTTCGACTGCGCCCGGCCACAGCGGGCGTCCATCTGCGTATCTTGCTGCGCAGCAGCAATGGAATATCAGAAGATTCACGTTCCGACTAGGAATTTTTCCAATACCACAAACGTGAAACTCTCGTTACGATCAATCCATCGATGTGGGGGAGCCGCCATCGCAAGATGGTGGATCAGGGTCGCCGTGGGGACGGTGGCTCTGAAACAACGGCAGGATGCCGTTTCGCCGCTACCTGGCGGAGTCACGAGGCAAGCGCGAACCATTCGCCATGCCGATCGACAGGTAGGGGAGCAGCCGCGGGCGGACAGGAGTCCTCCTCGCGGCTTTTTTATGTCTGCGATTCGGCTTTCCTGCCCTGGGGTGCCGGTGACCGCATCCCAGGTCGATCTGCTCAGCCTTTCCGGCTGCGGTTCTTCGGCCTCACGTAAAGCACCAGATTGTGGTCTTCGATCACATAGCCGTGCTTGGCGGCAATTTCATGCTGGAGGCGCTCGATCTCCTCGCTGACGAACTCGATGACCTTTCCGCTGTCCACATCAATCATGTGGTCGTGATGCTTGCCACGATCAAGTTCATAAACCGCCTGACCACCTTCAAAATTGTGCTTGACGATGATGCCCGCAGCCTCGAACTGGGTCAGCACCCGATACACGGTGGCCAGCCCGATGTCTTCCTGGTGAGAGAGCAGCTTCTTGTAGACATCTTCGGCACTGAGGTGCTGCACGCTGTCTTCGTCGAAGATCTGCAGGATGCGCATTCGGGGGTGCGTCACCTTGAGGCCAACCCTGCGCAGCTCTCTGGTTTCCTGTTCCATGCCCTACTCCCGCACACGGCGTTCTTGAGCCGGTAGTGTATCATCCGACACCTTTACGATCCGGACGCAACACGCATGCAAAAGCTGATTACCCTGCTGGTTTTGGCGATGCTGGCGCTTTCTGTCGCTGGCTGCCACATCGTCTACAAGCCCGACGTGCAGCAAGGCAACCTGCTGGACAAGAAGACCGTGGATCAGCTCAAACCCGGCATGACCAAGCACCAGGTGCTGGTCCTGATGGGGACGCCCTCGGTCAACACGCCGTTCGATCAAAGCCGCTGGGACTATGTCTCGACTTTTTCCCACCGTGGCGCCCCGATGAAGGTGCGTACTTTCACGCTCACCTTCAATAACGACACCCTGGTGCGCACCGAAGGCGACTTCTTCGCGCAAGATGCCCAGCAGTTGGTCAAGGACAGCAAGAAGTACAACGCGGGCTACCCGGCCACCGAGACCGAGGGCGACAAGAGCACGTCGCCCAACGACAAGAAGAACGACGGCGGGTTCGGTCAGGGCAGCAACGACGGCCATTGATCGGCCGGCATGCCCCGGTGGACCTGACTCAACGGGCACGTCGTCGACGCGCCTCCATCGGATCAAGCAGCAGGGGGCGATATATTTCGACCCTGTCGCCGTCCCGCAACACCTGATCCGGCGCCACCTTGCGTGAAAACACGCCCAGGCGCGCCGGATCAATCATGCCTTTGGGGAGTACATCGGCAATCCCGGAGGCATCAATCGCCTGGCTCACCGTAGTGCCTCGGGCAACTTCGATTCGCCGCAACACGGCATGTTCCGAGCCTGCGCAAACCACTTCCACGTGGATCGTGACGTCACCCATAGACTCGTTCGGCCTCGCGGCAGAAATCGTCCACCATGCGCCCCGCCAGTCCCTGGAAACCAAGCTTCAAGGCGCTGCCGCCGAGTCGACCGGCATAGTCGAAATCCAGCGCGAAGGCGACCTTGCAACCCGCATCGCCAAGGGCCGTGAAATCCCATACACCTTCGAGGGCACGGAACGGACCATCGACCAGATCCATTCGCAAGCGTCGAGGCGGATCAATGGTGTTGCGTGTAGTGAAACTCTGCCTGAACCCGGCGAACTTGAGATCAAGCCGCGCCACCAGCGCGTTGTCCGAGCGCTCCAGAATCTCGGCACCAGCACACCAGGCGAAGCGCTTTGGGTATGCTTCCACCTCATTGACCAGGTCGAACATCTGCGTCGGCGAATATTTCACCAGCGCACTGCGACGAATTTCGATCACGGCAACCTCTTCACATCAAGCTCGATCCAGCCTCACATGTGGGCTGATCGGCATCAGGGCAACAAGGCCCGAGTTTAACGGACATGGCAAAGACCAAGGACAAAGACAAGAAAGGCGGGGGAACCATCGCGCTGAACAAGCGCGCGCGTTTCGAATACCACATCGACGAACGTTTCGAAGCAGGCGTGGCGTTGCAGGGCTGGGAATTGAAGGCCTTGCGCGCAGGACGCATCAACTTCGGCGACAGCTATGCCGTCGTGCTGAAGAACGAGATCTTCCTTGTCGGCACCTCGATCCCGCCACTCATCAGTGCCTCCACGCATGTCATCGCGGAAGATCGACGTACCCGCAAACTGCTGCTGCATCGCAAGGAAATCGACCAGCTCGTCGGCGCCGTCGAGCGCAAGGGCTATACCTTGGTTCCAACCGCGATGTACTGGAAAGGCAACAAGGTGAAAGTCGAGATCGGCCTCGCCCGCGGCAAGCAGGAACACGACAAGCGCGACACAGAGAAGCAGCGCGATTGGCAGATCGAAAAGCAGCGCACCATGCGCTCGCACAATCGCGCGGCTTGAATCCAATGTGACGTCAAAGAAAAACCCCCGATCACTCGGGGGTTTTCAATTGGGGTGGCGTCTATTGAACTGTTGCCGGCAGGCCTTGCTCCGCAAGGGTTGCGCGAAATACATGATTGCGGTTACCCCCAAAGTTACCCCCAAACTGCACCTGCTACCCCTGTTTCAGGTGCCATTCGCCCGCCCGCAATCTCCCCTACTTTGCGGCAGTCGACCTTGTCGTAACCTTGCCGTTGTTCTGGGCGGCCTTGGGGTGATCTTGGAGTGCTGGCGCGCGTGACGTGCCCTCCACACCGCCTCGCAAAACCTGTCAGTTCATCACTACGCGCTCGCCCCCAGTCAGGCAGTTAACGCACAACTTGCTCTTCACGTTGCCGATCGTGGCCGTAACCCATTCCCGTCCAGCGCATCGGGGGCACTGCGGATCATTTCGCACCCGTATCTTGCGCAGACGCTTCCGCACCTGTTCCTGCTTGGTGTCTGGCGCTTCGGTTCCCGGTATCAAGTAGAGCTTGCGCATCGCGTGAACATACCTCACAAACCGGCAAGCACGAATGCTTCGGAATCCTGCTCGCGGAGTGCCTGCAAATTAATGAGCTGGCCGCGATTGTCCACGAATCTATCAATCGGCAGTTGGCCCTTGCGGTACAGCCTGCCACGGATCACGCCGAGCACGTCATCCTGTACCGATGCGGGCTGGCCTTTGAGCCATTCGGTGTAGGTTGTGTCGGCTGGAACCTGCCCATTCATGCTGGCGCGCATTCCCGGCTTCAGCCCATTCAACCGCATCTGCTCGGCAGACTTCAGCACAAAAGTAAAGGTGCACCGGCAATTGCGATGAATCTTCCCTGGGCCGCGCCCCCATGCCAATGAATGGCCGATGGGCTCAAATTCCAGCGTATAGCGCAGCCCATCGCGAATGGCGCATTTCAGGCATGTGTGCGAATCAAGGGTTGCCAGCCATTGGTATCCCGCCAAGATGTCAGCGTTCGCGCGAGCATTCTCGATCATTTTGGAGTTTGTCACGATGTGTCCTGCTCCCGCATCGCTATAGGGCCAACACCGGCGGGGCACCGCCCCACGTCAGCGCACTCTACTTCGCACTACTTTAGCGATGGACAGAAACTATTGTCACAACGCGCGGCGTCAAGTCGCTCTGTGTCAAGGTTTTGGCTTGGATCGGTTGCGCATCGCGTGACGCGCGCGATGCTGGCGGAATCGCCGCAGGCATCATCAGGCGCGTTCACGTCGCCACTGTTCGGCCAGCCGTTCGCGCGTGTGCCATGCCCAGCGGCGGAACGGGACCACGTATAAGGCGCAGCCGTCCAGGTCGAAGCGGCGGATGCAGCCATCGCGGTTGTTCCATCCGGGCGCGCGGTCGGCAGCGGCCAGCGCATGCAGCACGTCGGCAGGTAGCGGGGTCTTTTGCATGATGGTCGGTTCCGTCGGCAATTCCTTGGGCCAGTGCGCCTAGAGCCCCTCAAGTGCTTACAAGCCTGTTAATTACTTAGGGGTGTACTTTTTCGGGACTGGCGCAAGGTCACCTTTTCGGGACTGGCGAAACTGCGGCAGCCACTGCGGCGCGATGGCGAACAGGTCCGGCTTGCGGCCGTGCTGCGTGTTACGCCCCTCGCGCACATGCTGGAGGATGCCCGCTTGCACTGCCAGCGCGCGATGGCGGTAGAACGTGTCTTTCTTGGCGAAACCCGGACGCCTGTCGAAGTCTGACCACGCCAGCGCGATGTTGCCATTGTTGCTGCCGTTGAAGCGACGGAATGCGGTCAGGATCACGTCATGCGCCGGTGGCGGTAGCGCCAGCCATTGCGGTGAATCTAGCAGCGCATGGGGCAGCGCCGCATAGCCCTGCGAACCATAGGCCGATGCGCGCGCGGCGATGGTGTCCACTTCGGTTGCACACAATGGCGGCCGGCAGCGTTCGGCGTTGACCCGTTGCAGCCGGTTGTTCACGGCATCGGCGGGGTGGCCTTTCTGTACCAGTCCGCACGCCAGCAGGAACAGGGTTTCATTGCGCTGGCCTTCGGTGATGGTGTCAGGCAGCGCGCGCGGCTTGGGCACTTGCGGCACGGACGCGTCCAGCCCAAAGGCGGCGACAAACTCCGCATGCGTGTAACGCGGCCCATCGCGCAGGTCGGCAATGCGGACCGGATACTGCGCGCGCTTGCGATGCTGGAAACTGGGCAAGCGCATGACGCGCGGCAAGTCGCACACCTTGGCATCGGCGGCGAAGCGTTCGGCCAGCGCCCGTTGCACGCCTTTGAATGCGCCCAACGGCGCCCCATCAATCCACCAGTACGCATGCCAGCGGCTGGGCGATGATTCAATCACGGCATGCGGCGGCAGTGGCGCGGACTGGACCGGGACGATCGGTGCGCCATCCAGGTCGACAAAGTACGCGCGAACGCGTTGCACGTTGGCGGCCTTGCGGCCATTGCCATCGCCTTCGTTCACCATGACAAAGACCCCGGCCCCATTGGCGTTCAAGCTCGCCAACGTTGCGGCGTGTTCGGCCAGCGTCCCATGCAATATGCGGTTCAAGTTGCGGCGCCCCTGTCCGCTATCGTCGAAGGTCTGGAAGCTGAAGCACCCACCCAACGCGTGCAGGAACGTGTCCGCGTCCATTCGCTCTGCGTCCAGTCTTTCAGCCGCGCCCATGTGCGTATTCCTGTAAATGGCGGGCATCAGTGCCTGGGCAAGGGGAAGGCAAGGGGTCGGCATGGCGTGCGCCTCCCAGATCGACGGGCGCGCCTTTCAGCGCTCTATCAGTCCAGAACCCCTGCCTGTTCTGCATCCATCCGGCCACTTCCATTTCCGCGACGGTCAGACAGTGCCGGCTAACGGCATGATCGCCATAGCGGTGATGGTCGAAGGCGCGTTCGCAGGTGAAGTACAGCCCGCGGGCGGTGCATTGGCAGCGGCAACCGCGCAACGTGGGGTAATCATGCGGCTGCATGGCGTCCCCCTTCGGCAAGCGCCGCGTACGCCGCGTCCAGCAGATCGCTGGCTCCCACCATGCCCAGCGCTGGCCAGACAGTTGCCAGTGAATAGCGCGCCAGTTGTGCCCGCGCGGCGTCGATTGCGGCGATGGTCAGGATATGCGCGCTGGCCTGCTCTGCCGCACAAATCAGCGGCGCCCCTTTTTTGGGGGTCCGGAATGTACGCGTCATGCGGCTTTCTCCACCGCCATGGCTTCGATAAGCGCGCGTATATCTTCCGCTCGCCATGCCGTGATGCGCGCGCCTAGGCTACGGGTAGGTTGCGGGTAGCGGCCAGCGCGGACGCCCGCCCACCAAGTCGATTTGCTGACCGGGATGATGGCGGGGCTACCGGGGTCGGTCGCGGTGGACGGCTTGCCGATGATTTGCAGCAGGCGGAGGAACCCTGTTTCGGGGATGGCGTGCATTGCGGCGTTTCCCTGTGCTGTGAAGTACAGGGAGCAATGCTGGAGACGGTGGACATGGTGTTGCTGCTATTGCAGTCGGCATCGCTGCTATTGCAGTGAAAAACTACTTCACCCTACGGCTATCCATTGCTTCAGACACCGCTTTCAGGTGTTCGCTAATGGTACGCGCGGAGAGCTTCACGCCCTTGGCATCCAACATCGAAGCAATGGCTTCTCCGGCCTTGTAGTGTTGGCCTAGATCTAATTTCGCTGCGTCCGCAAGCGCCCCGATGATCGTTAGCAGCGTGGTGCGTTGGCGGGTGTCCAGGGGCATGTCCGAACGCTCGCGGCCGTTGCGTGGCTTCGGTTGATTAGCCGGCCCGGACGTTTCCACACGCGGCGTGACAGGCTGCGTCGAAGCGTTTGCCATCTTTTCGATATCCTCGGATTGAAACCAGAGTTCCTGTAATTTCTGGGGCGGGCATCGGTGACCCGTGGTTTCCCCACGATCCAGCAACACGAATTTGACCTGTGGATTACCGTTGTCATCAAGTGGAACCGGAGAACGATCGTGCTCCCACCAGCTTGGCGGCGTAACTCCTATACCCGGAAAGTACCCTCGCTGTGCCGCCGACCTGACGCACCAAGGATCAACACGAAGAAAGCCACAAAGCAAATACACTGCTGCGTACCCGGTAACGGTGTGTGACGTTTCTTGCTTCGTCCATTCGCAAAAGTCATCGCTGCCTTCCCAAGCGTCCAAGGTTCGACCATCTTTCAAATATGTGGGTTCGTCGCTATCCCATCGCGAATATAGGGAGATCCCTTCGCTTCCCCCGCTAAGCCCCACACCTACCCCGTCCAAGGTTGCCAAAAAGGCACGCTCGCTGGCTCGCAAGTATGCGTGAAGGTCGCGCCAGCCGCCGAATTCAAGGGCTTGTCGCAAACCTTCGTCGTCGGTATTCAAGCGAATGGCACTTTCCGCCCACGTGAGAAAACTGCGCACTGCGCACACCCCTGCGCCCTCAATAGGTGCCGCGCCAGCCGGGGAAGGTGCCCAGTTTTCGGAGATCAGCCTAGGCGCAGCGTGAACGTGTCAGCCTGCCTTGCGCTGCATCGGTACGACGTTGCCGCCCACCTTCAATTTGTCCAGATAGTCCGCCCATGCCGCCATCATCTTGCGGCGTTCTGGCAGGTGCGCGGTGCGGTTGTACGCGCGCCCGTTCGGGTCTTTCACCGCGTGCGCCAGTTGGTGCTCGATGTAGTCGGGCCGGAAGTGCAGCACTTCATCCAGCACCGTGCGCGCCATCGCCCGGAAACCGTGGCCGCTCATTTCGCCGGTGGCATAGCCCATGCGGCGCAGTGCCGACAAAACCGCGTTGTTGCTCATCGGCCGCTGCGGACTACGCGCGCTGGGGAATACATACCGCCCCTGCCCGGTCAGTGGATGCAGCTCGCGGAGGATCGCCACGGCTTGCGGTGACAGCGGGACTAGATGCGGCTCGCGCATTTTCATTTTCTCGGCGGGGATGTTCCACTGCGCGCCGTCCAGATCGAACTCCGCCCATTCGGCTTGGCGCAGTTCACCCGGCCGCACGAATACCAGTGGGGCCAGCCGCAGGGCGCACTTCGTCACCAGTGAACCGTTATAGGCGTCCATCGCGCGCAGTAGCCCGCCAATCGCGTTCGGTTCGATGATGGCGGCAAGGTGCGTTTGCTTGACTGGCGGCAATGCGCCGCGCAGATCAGCAGCGGGGTTGCGTTCGGCGCGTCCGGTGGCGATGGCATAACGCAACACCTGCCCGCAGTTTTGCAACACGCGGTGTGCGGACTCGACCGCGCCACGGTCAACAATGCGATTGACCATCGTCAGCAGTTCCTTTGCCGTGACGTCGGCAATCGGCCGCTTGCCCAGCCACGGAAACACGTCGTTCTCCAGCCGCAGCATGATCCGGCTGGCGTGCAACTCCACCCATGTTGCCGATTGCTTCGCGTGCCACTCGCGCGCCACCACTTCAAAGCTGTTCGCCGCGCGTTCCTCGCCGGCAGCTTTCGCGGCCTTGCGCTGTTCGCCCGGATCGACGCCAGCGGCCAGCAGCTTGCGCTCCGCGTCGCGCTTGTCGCGGGCATCCTTCAGGCTGGTATCGGGGTAAGTGCCCAGTGACAGCAGCTTTTCCTTACCCCCGGTGCGGTACTTCAAACGCCACCAGCGCGAGCCGTTCGGATTCAGCAGCAGATACAGGCCGCCGCCGTCCGCGAGCTTCTGCGGCTTGTCTGCGGGCTTGGCATTGCGGATGGCGGTGTCTGACAGTGGCATGGGGGTAACACCTTGTGGGGGTAAGCCTGTTACCCCTGAAGTTACCCCCTGTTACCCCCGGATGGCAATGGACGGGGTTGGACAGCATCAGGCACAAAAAAGGCCAGAACCGTTGCTATTGCTAGGGTTGCCGGCCTTCGTTGGACTGCGTTGGAGCTTGAAATGGTGGAGGTGGCGGGAGTCGAACCCGCGTCCGAAGGCGTTAAATGCCCGGATCTACATGCTTAGCTCACCGTTCGATCTCGTTCCGCGACAAGTACGGTGGGCAAAACGCACCGCGGAACCAGCCTGATTGATTTAGCCTAGAACCGCCAGGCGGCAGCGTTCGGCGATCTCATGATAATGACCCTACACCGACAAGCATGAGCACAAGTGGGTTCGGGGCTTACGCCTTAAGCGGCGAGAGCGTAGTTGTCGTCGTTGGCAACTATGAGTTTGCTGCTGGATTAACGAGGAAAGCTGCCCCCTCGGCATGCACCAAGTCATCTCACTACCCCCGTCGAAGCCAGGACACCCCCGGGGAAAACGATCTGACCAACGCAGTATATGGGGGCGACAGTCACAACGCCAATGCCGTGCGAGGAAATGATTCCTGCCGCAAGCGCGCGCTGCGATCATTGATCTCCATCAAGCCCAGTGTTGTTAGGTCGTTCATGCAACGTCTATACTTCGGGGCTTGCAAGATCCCGTATCCGTCGCACTCGTGGGAAAGACCTCGATGACTCGATTGCATTTGCTTGGCCTGGTTGTGGCCTCTGCCCTGTTCGCTACCGCGAGCGCCCATGCCGAAGGCGACAAGGCCGCCGGCCGCAAGCTGATCTATACCTGCGCAGGCTGCCATGGCGTGCCTGGTTATACGAACGCTTATCCGCAATACCCGGTGCCCAAGATCGCCGGCCAGAATGAGCAATACATCGTCAATGCGCTGCACGGTTACAAGGCTGGCGACCGCAAGCACCCCACCATGGATGCGCAGGCGCAGAGCCTGTCCGATGCGGATATCCAGAATATCGCCGCCTATCTCTCCAGCCTCGCCAAGTAGTCGCCAAGGATTTCACGCATGAATCGTGTGCTTACCCTGCTTTCCGTCGGCGCCGTGCTGGCGTTTTCATCCACCCAGTTGCTGGCCAACGGCAATGCCGAGAACGGAAAGCAGAAAGCTGCAACCTGTTTCGCCTGTCATGGCGCCGATGGCAATTCGGTCGATCCGCAGTATCCGCGCCTGGCTGGTCAGTACAACCTGTATCTGCAGCGCGTGCTGCACGAATACAAGAATGGCGAACGCGACAACCCGATCATGAAGGGCATGGTCGCGACCCTTTCCGACCAGGACATCGAAGACGTTTCCGCGTACTTCTCCAGCCTGCCGACCAAGCTGGACACCCTGAAGGGCCATATCGGCGGCGACAAGTAAGCCGCGTTGCCCTGCCTGCGAAAAGGCCCGCTTGCGCGGGCCTTTTTCATGGGCGACGAATCGATGAATCAGGCAATCGCCGACTTGCCTTCGGCCTTGCTGTAGTAAGGCTTCTCTCCGCCGGCGTGATCGGTGGCATCGCGCACCGCGGTAATCTCCGGCACCCGCTCACGCAGCGTCTTTTCGACGCCCTGTTTCAGGGTCACGTCGACCATGCCGCAACCATGACAGCCACCGCCAAACTGAAGCAGCACCACTCCGTCAGCATCGACTTCAAGCAAACTCACCCTGCCGCCATGTGAAGCAAGTTTCGGATTGACCTCGGCATCCAGCACGTAGCGCACGCGCTCGATCAGACCTGCCTCCGCGCCCGGAACGTCTCCCTTGATCCTTGGTGCGCGGATATTGAGCTGGCCACCGGTGGCATTCGGCTCGAAGTCGATGCTGGCGCTGTCGAGCCAGCTGGCACTGTCGCCATCGACATGGAAATCGAACCCGGCACACTCGATCGTCCACTCGCCACCAGCCAGGTCGATCGGCTCGCAGAACTCGAGCTCGCAGTTGGCCGCGGGCGTACCAGGCGCCGTGACCCGCAAGCGGATCCCCAGCCCGTCGATGCCCTGCTGTGAAAGAAGGCGCAGAAAGTGCTGCTGCGCGCGCTCGGAAATATCAATCATGCATCGCTCCAAAAACCGCTTGTGCCGATGTCAGCCATCGTGCTGACGAAACAGCACCATTTTAGTACTGTTTCCACTTTTCTGTGCACTTTGACTTTTGCTCGCACAACTTCGACGCTTCCCGCCTGCCACTTCCCATACCGCTGGAGACATCCATGAATGCCAACGACCTCTCGACCAAGCATTGCAAACCATGCAAGGGCAAGGAACATGCGCTGAGTGGCGCCGACACCAGGGAGCTGTTGCAGCGGCTCCCCGGCTGGCGTATGGGCGATGACGGCAAGTCCATCGCGAAAGACTTCAAGTTCCAGGACTTTCACCACACGCTGGGATTCATCAACGCAGTCGGCTTCATGGCCAACCAGGAGGACCACCACCCGGATCTGGAAGCGGGCTACGGCCACTGCCAGGTGTTGTGGTCGACTCACGACGTGGGTGGGCTCTCGCTCAACGACTTCATTTGTGCTGCACGCGTCGAGGCCCTGCTGGCCCGCTGATCAGAAATCCGTGCGGGATTTCTCGCGGGTATAGATCAGGCGCTTGCCCTTGACTGCAAGGGTATCGAGGAAATCCTTCAAGTCCTGCGGCAAGGGTGCGGAGAAGCTGTAGGCGCGCCCGTCCAGGTCGAAGCTCATGTGCGCAGCGTGCAGGAACATGCGTTCCAGTCCCATTTCGCGATAACGCTTGTTCATTTCCCGATCACCGTACTTCGGGTCACCCGCCAGCGGGTGCCCGATGTGTGCCGCATGCACGCGGATCTGGTGCGTACGGCCGGTGCCCAGCGTGGCCTGCATCAAACGTGCGCTGGGGTATTGCTCCATCTCGCGGAAGAAGGTCAACGACGGCTTGCCATGATCGGCGACCCTTACCATCCGCTCGCCGCCCTGCAGCACCGACTTCAACAGCGGTGCATTCACGTCGAACTTGGCCTTGGAAGGGTGGCCCAGCATCAGGCACAGATACTGCTTGCTGACTTCACCGGCGCGGATCGCCGCCTGCAGACCGGTCAGGCCCGCTCGGGTCCGGGCGAACACCAGTACGCCGCTGGTATCGCGATCCAGTCGATGAACAAGTTCCAGGTGCTCCTGCGGCCTGGCCGCACGCAGCAGCTCGATGGCGCCATGACTGACGCCGCTGCCACCGTGACTGGCCACGCCCGAGGGCTTGTCCACGACCAGAAAGTGCTTGTCTTCGAAGATGATCGCGTCGGCAACCGACGCCACCAAGCCCTTGGCGGGAGCGCGAGCCTCCGGTCTTTCGGCCACCCGCACGGGCGGAATGCGCAGCGTATCGCCATCCGTGAGACGTGTATCCGGCTTGGCCCTTTTGCCATTGACGCGCACCTGGCCGGTACGCAAAAGGCGATAGATCATGCTCTTGGGGACGCCTTTGAGCAGAGTCATGAGCGCGTTGTCGATCCGCTGACCATCCCGCTCGGGGCCGATCACGACTTGACGTACACCTTGAGGTGCGTCAGGGGAAGTTGCCGTCTGCATTGAAAAAAACCTGCTGAAATAGGATACTCCGCGAGCGCCACATGCTGCCCATCGAAGTCTGGATCGGGTCGTGTGCCACCCCGTCACGTCGGCGAGGATTGCTCCGGTTGCCAAGCGGCGATCGATGGCGACTCCCTTTCATCGTAACGGTTTGGGCCGCTGTTTGTACGAAGCCCTTGCGGCTTCGTGGCGGCAGGTGCAGCTGACCGAATCATCCCGACACCCGAAACGGTGCCGGCTTTTTTGCCGCTTTACCGCAGCGGCGCGATCCCCGGCAGGCCGCCACAGTGGCGCCACCGCGGCACGCGACGCGCGGCCAAGCCGAGGATTACCACCATGAAACGTATGTTGATCAACGCGACTCAGCGTGAAGAGTTGCGCGTGGCCATTGTCGATGGCCAAAACCTGTATGACCTGGACATCGAAATCCCTTCGCGGGAACAGAAGAAGTCCAACATCTACAAGGGTCGAATCACCCGGGTCGAAGCTTCACTGGAAGCCTGCTTCGTCGAATATGGCGCAGAGCGCCACGGTTTCCTGCCGCTCAAGGAAGTTTCCCGCGAGTACTTCACCGCGGGCCTGGATCCGCACAAGTCCAATATCCGCGAACTGATCAAGGAAGGTCAGGAAGTCGTGGTGCAGGTGGAGAAGGAAGAGCGCGGCAACAAGGGCGCCGCCCTGACCACCTTTATCAGCCTGGCCGGCCGCTACATGGTGCTGATGCCCAACAACCCCAAGGCTGGCGGCGTTTCCCGCCGGATCGAGGGTGAGGATCGGCAGGCACTGAAGGAGGCGCTGGACCATGTCACCGTGCCGGACGATGTCGGCCTGATCGTTCGCACCGCCGGGCTCGGGCGCGACGCCGAAGAGCTGCAATGGGACCTCGATTACCTGCTTCAGTTGTGGAAATCGATCTCCGAAGCCGCTGGCAAGCAGAAGGCCCCGTTCCTGATCTACCAGGAATCGAAGCTGTTCATTCGCGCGCTGCGCGACTACCTGCGCAGTGACATCGGCGAGATCCTGATCGACGACGAATTGCTGTACAACGATGCCCGCGACTTCATGCAGCAGGTGATGCCGAACGCCCTGCGCAAGCTCAAATTGTACAAAGATGACACCCCGCTGTTCACCCGCTACCAGATCGAAACGCAGATCGAGAGCGCATTTGATCGTCAGGTGCGCCTGCCATCCGGCGGCTCCATCGTGATCGACCAGACCGAAGCGCTGACCGCGATCGACGTGAACTCGTCGAAGGCGACCAAGGGCAGCGACATCGAGGAAACCGCGTTCAACACGAACTGCGAAGCGGCTGTGGAAATCGCCCGCCAGGCGCGTATCCGCGATGCCGGCGGCCTGATCGTGATCGACTTCATCGACATGGACAGCCCGCGCCATCAGCGTGAGGTGGAAGACCGCCTGAAGGATGCGCTCAAGCTCGACCGCGCTCGTGTGCAGATCGGTCGCATCTCCCGCTTCGGCCTGCTTGAGATGTCGCGCCAGCGTCTGCGCCCGAGCCTCGGCGAAGCAACCCAGATCACCTGCCCGCGCTGTGAAGGCCACGGTCATATCCGTGGCGTGGAATCGCTGTCGCTGTCGACCCTGCGTCTGATCGAAGAACATGCAATGAAGGACAACACCGGCCAGGTGCTGGTGCAGGCGCCGTCCAGCGTGGTCAACTTCCTGCTCAACGAAAAGCGCGCCAGCGTGGTCGAGATCGAACTGCGCCACAAAGTGCACGTGATGATCGTCGCCGACGAAAAACTGGAAACTCCGCATATCGAGATCCAGCGCATCCGCGAAGCGGACATGGGTGAACACAGCAAGCCCAGCTACGAAATGCTGACCGCGGTGGAAACCGCCGAGCTGCCGAAGATGGGCCAGGCCCTGGGCAGTGGCGAACAGCCGGCCGTGAGTGGTGTTCTTCCGGCAAGCCCGGCACCGGTACGCGAAGAAGTCGTTGCCGCGCCGGCACCGAGCCAACCGACCGCACCACGTCGCAAGCCAGCCAGTGCCGCAGCAACAACCCGCAGTGCTCCGGCGGGCGGCGTCATTGCGCGCCTGCTGGGCTGGTTCCGCAGTACCGAAGCGCCTGCAACAGCGCCCTCCCCGGCTCGCAACGAGAGCAGCAGCGACAGCGGCAACCGTAATCGCCGCGATGAACGCGGCAACCGTGGCGGCAATGCCGCCAACGGCAACTCGGGCCGCCAACCGCGCCGGGAGCCGACCCAGCAGCAGGGCTCGCCCAAGTCGGCCGCCCAGCAGCAGGCACGCAGCAACCGCCAGCGCAACAACGAAACCCAGTCGCGCCCGGCACAGCAGGCCCAGTCTCAGTCCGCCAAGGCGGAGCGTCAGCCCAGGGCAGCCGGTGCCGAGAACGCTCCGTCGGCTCGCGGCGAGCGCAAGCCAAACACACAGCAATCGCCGAAAGCCGAGCGCGCGCCACGTCCCGCCGCCGAGCCGCGTCCAGCAGCCGTCGCCGCCGTCGCGACCGACGAGACTCCGAAAGACACCGAGCTGTTGCTGACGCCAGCCACCGAGACCAAGCCGCCACAGGCTGACGACAGCACGGCAGACACCGAAGCGGGCCAGTCTCGTCGTCGTCGCGGCCGTCGTGGCGGCCGCCGTCGGCGTCGTCATGATGAAACCGGCGACAACGGTACCGATATCAGCAGCGAGCAGGCCGAAGCGCTCGACGATGAGGATCGCGACGAAAGCACGGCGGCCGCGAAGTCGGCAGCAGCTCCAGCGCGCACCAAACCTTCAGTCGTGGACTCGGCTCCGGTGGACGTCGATTCCAGCAAGGCTGCGGCTGAGCCCGTCCGTGCACCTGTCAGTGAAGCGACGGACCGACCACCGGTCAAAGAACGTCCGGCCCGCGACGTGGCTGACGAGCACTCGACGCCAGCGACCTCCGCCGCCGTCAGCTCGGTAGCCGCCTTCAACCTGCCGACTCTGCCGCCGATTCCTGCTCACGACGAAGCCGCTGCTCCGCACCGCGAGCCCGAACCGCATACCGTCAAAAGGGATGTTGTCGAAGCCAAGCCTGCTGCGGCGTTGCCAGAGACGGCGGTCACCCGGCCTCCGAGCGAAAAGACGGCAGAAAGGAAGGCTGAGCCGGATGCGCCGAAGGCATCCCACTCCGTGCCGGCAGAAGCACCGACATCGGCACCAGACGCGGGGCATCCGGCACCGCATGCCGTAGATACCGTTGTCCAAGCCCCGTCGGAACCGGCTGCCGCGCAGCCGCCCGTCAGAGCAGCAGCTCCGGCAATGGCTGTCTCGGCGCCCGCAACGACTACGACTCCGGCCGAAAAGCCGAATCCGACTTCCTCGGTCGCGCCTGGCTTCCCTAACACCGATGCGCCCGGCAGCAAGGCGGAAAGCGTGGCAAGCGCTTCTTCACCGAATGGGGAGGCCGTTGTTGCCAATCCGGCCGTCGCCAGCGATGCACCCAACGCGGTTCCGCAGCCCAAGCAAGGCGACTTGCTCGGCCTCAACCACGGCCCCACGCCGGTGAATGAAAAGCTGGCTGGACAGGTGGCAGAGAAACCGGTCACGGACTTGCACGACAAGGACGACGCCAAGAGCTGATCCGCTACAAAAAAAACCGGACGAAAGTCCGGTTTTTTTTGAGCCAGGAAACGGCAAGCGCTTGCAGGCAGTCAGGTGCCAACGTGATGGTTCGGCGTATCGATCAATCCGTGCACCGTCATCAGGTGAGCGAGACTCAACACGTGATCGACGTGCAGTTTCTCCATCAATCGTTGCTTGTAGGTAGACACGGTTTTCGGACTCAAGTTGAGTTGCTCGCCGATCATCGTCAGTGGCTTGCCCCGAACAAGCATCATCGCCACCTCCAATTCACGGCTGGACAGAACATCGAACGGCGACGTGCTTCCATCCAGGGTGGCCAACGCCAGTTGCTGGGCCACGGCAGGTGCCAGGTAGCGTCTGCCGCCGGCTACCTGACGTACCGCCGATATCAGCTCATCGGCACTGCAGCCCTTGGTCAGATAGCCCAGTGCACCGGCATCGAGCAATCGCTTGGGAAAGCGTGCATCGTCAACGACAGTCACAATCACCACATGCGTCGCCAATTTGGATCGACACACACGCTCGGTCAACTCAATGCCGCTCATGCCAGGCATATGCACGTCGACCAGGGCGATCTCCGGACTCAGGGTACGGATCAATCGCAAACCATCCTCGGCGGTACCTGCCTCGCCCGCGACGTGGATATCCGATTGTTGCTGCAGGATCATTCGAAAGCCGGTGCGAACCAGCTCGTGATCGTCCACCAGAACCACATTGATCACTTGACGCCCTCCTTGGTTTATCTGCATGAAAGTAGGCTGCACGGCCCGCCTTTGCAAGTATCGCCATGCCCGGAGTCAATGCAAACACTTCGGCACAGCACAGGCACGCACCTCCATCGCACCCGCATTCTCCCCAACACTTTTCCACTCAGACAGGCACTCAGGCCGCCAATACGCCTTCATCGTCTGCTGGCTGCACGGTAGCAGTCGCGTCCCGGGAATAATTGGCGAGCACCACGGTAGAAACCGGGCCGGGCATTTCCACGCGAACGTCGCGGCCAAGGCGCTGGTGTTCGTCTCTGGCCAGCTCGCGAGCAAGCTTGATCGCCGGCCCCAACTGCAGGTCGCTGAACAGGGTGACCTGTTGGCGACAGATGCTCCAGGCTCCGTTCGCCAACGGCTTGAGCAGAAGAGTCACCATCGTATTCACTCCCCGCCTGATGAGGCGCCAGACAGCATGTCGTCGAGCACCCACGAAATGCGGCGTTCGAATGACGGGAAATGTGACATGACAATGCAACTGGTTATGTCAGCGGACGCCCACGACGGCTGTACGGAAGCACCGTCGGGGCGCCACCGGGCCATGAGCTCCCCGATCGACTCGCGTCCGTGAAGAGCCTACAAAAAAGCCGCCCAAGGGCGGCCTTCTTGTTTCATTCGACCTCGACAATACCATCGAAGCCGTCCATTGGTGCCCAAGAGGGGACTCGAACCCCTACGACTTGCGTCGCTACCACCTCAAGGTAGTGCGTCTACCAGTTCCGCCACCTGGGCAGGTGTTGTGTTGCTGTTGCTCAGTGTTTGGCCGGCGGCTCAGTGGCTGCCGGCACTTCGCCCTGACCGGTGGTCGGAGCGTTGTTTGTCGCCGGCTGCGCTGCCGGGACAACGTTGTTCGTTGAAGCAGGTGCCGCTGCAGGGACTTCGGAGCCTGCCGCCGGCTTTGCCGGGACGGCATGGGTCGCGGCCGGCTTTTCAGAAAGCCCCGACATCACGCCCAAGTCCTGTGCATTCGTCTTGGGTGCGCCGTTGCCGTTCAAATACACGCCCATGGCCAGACTGAGCAGGAAGAACAGGCCTGCCAGAACGCCCGTGGCACGGGTGAGGAACGTGGACGAACCGCGCGCACCGAAAACCGTGGCCGAGGCACCGCCACCGAAGCCGGAGCCTGCATCGGCGCCCGCTCCGTTCTGCAGCAGGATCAGCACGATCATCGCTGCTGCGATCAGAATGTAGAACACGCTGAAAATGACGAACATAAGGTTTCTATTGAGCCTGTGGCGCCTGATGCGCCGCGGCGCAGATTCCAAGGAAGTCGGAAGCGGTCAGAGAGGCCCCGCCGATCAGACCTCCGTCCACGTCCGCCTGCGCGAACAATTCAGCGGCATTGGCCGCCTTGACGCTACCGCCGTAAAGCAGTCGGGTCAGACGGGCAATCATAACATCTTCCTTTTCCAGTTGGCTACGGATGAAGGCATGTACTTGCTGTACCTGCTCCGGGCTCGCGGTGCGACCGGTACCGATCGCCCAGATCGGTTCATAGGCGATCACCGAGGTGTCGAAACTGGCCACGCCGTTGACCGACAGCACGGTTTGCAACTGGCGTGAAATCACCGCTTCGGTTTCGCCGGCTTCGCGCTGCTCCAGGGTTTCGCCAACGCACAAGATGGGAGTCAGGCCACCAGCACGGGCAGCGGCAAACTTGCCTGCCACCAACTCGTCGCTTTCATGGTGATACTGGCGGCGCTCGGAATGCCCAACGAGTACCCAGCGCGCACCGATATCCGCGAGCATCGCAGCCGAGACTTCACCGGTATAAGCGCCCTGCCCTTCATGCGCACTGACATCCTGCGCACCGACACGCAAGCCGGAATCAGCCTGCTGTGCAGCAAGTTCCGCGACATACGGAAACGGGGGGAACACCGCGACATCGATATCGTCCGGCATGCCGGCGGCAACATCGGCCACCAGAGCCTTGGCCATCGAGCGACTGCCGTGCATTTTCCAGTTACCGGCCACGAATTTCTTGCGCATGGTCTG
The DNA here is from genome assembly GCF_054061035.1 of Rhodanobacter sp. TND4EL1. Classification (NCBI taxonomy): domain Bacteria; kingdom Pseudomonadati; phylum Pseudomonadota; class Gammaproteobacteria; order Lysobacterales; family Rhodanobacteraceae; genus Rhodanobacter; species Rhodanobacter sp. TND4EL1. The sequence goes on along the minus strand of NZ_JBSSDT010000001.1, from coordinate 277,340 downwards.
CTTCTGCTGCGGTCAAACCGCAAGCTTACCGAGCGGTCGAAGGAACGGCAAACGCGCCGCCACTGGCGTCGCCGGACCGGCGTGGTCAAGAATGAAGATCCATCACATGGATGCACACGATGACTCGCCGCCCACTCAGCCTGATCACCGGCGCCTCCTCCGGCATCGGAGCCGAATTCGCCCGCCAACTCGCTGCGTTGGGACATGACCTGGTGCTGACGGCCCGTCGTGCCGAACGGATGGGCGCCCTTGCCGTCGAGCTGCGCGCGGCGCATGGCAGCAGGATCACCGTGCTGGCGCATGACCTCGCCGAGCCGGCCACGCCCAAGGCACTTTGCGACGAGTTGCAACAGCGTGGCCTGCAGATCGACTGGCTGATCAACAACGCCGGCTACGGTGTGCCCGGCACCTTCATCGCCAACGACTGGAAGACGCATGCAGATTTTCTGCAGGTATTGCTTGCCGCTCCCAGCGAGCTGGCGTGGCGGCTGTTGCCGGGCATGCGCGAGCGCGCCCATGGCCGCATCATCAACGTGGCCTCTCTGGCCGGCCATGTTCCCGGTCCGGCCGGGCACACGCTGTATGCGGCCAGCAAGGCTTATCTGATCAAGTTCTCGCAGTCGCTGTCCCTGGAGAATCAGGCGGCCGGTATCCATGTCAGCGCGTTGTGCCCGGGATTCACCTGGTCCGAATTCCACGACATCACGGGCACCCGCGACAAGATGGACAAGCTGCCCGGGTTCATGTGGCTCACCGCCGAAGAGGTGGTGCGCCAGGGCATCGCAGCCGTGGAGCGCGGCGACGCCGTATACATTCCCGGGCGGGTCAACCGGACCATCAAGCGAGTCATCCAGCTGATGCCAGACCGCTTGGCGATGTGGCTGTCCGCGCGCGAGTCCCGCCGCTATCGGAACACCCAGGTCTAGACGGGTGACGCAGGCAGGCGTTGCCGCGTCCGTTATTGTTGGGCCCATCCCTGTCACTGGTTTTCACCGACATGTCCCTGTTTCCGACACAGATGCGACCGCTGCCTTACCGCAAACCCGTCGAGGGTCGCGACTACTGGGTGGTCGACCATGTGCTGCCGAATGCTGACGAAGTACGCGTGCGCTGCCTGGCCAAGACCGATTGGGAAATGGGTTACCCGTACACCGGCGAGGTGTGGCCGGGTATGCGCGCGATCCCGGCGCTGCTGGAAGGTGAGCTGGACGCACTGGACGCACGGGTGTGCGAACTGACTGGCGCGAAGAAACTCTGGGTGGAACAGACCGAGGCCGGACTGCGCCTCAATCACAACTGTGTGCAAGTAGTCGGTTCGGTCGAAGGCTCGGTCAAGCCGCATACCGATTCAAGCAACCTGTGTCGCTACGCGGCCGTGCTCTATCTCAACCCCGACGTACCGGAACAGTGCGGCACCAGTTTTTTTCGCCAGCGCATGCCCGGTGGCCAGTTGGGCGGCAACATCGTGATGCCGCCCCATCGCAATCTTGCCGAAGCGCTGGGCAATCGTTTCGTGCAGCCGAACGCGTTTGTCGAGGACGTTCGGGTGGCTCATCGCTACAACCGGTTGCTGGTCTACAAGGCGAACCTGATCCACAGCGCCAGCGCTTATTGGGGACAGGAGCTGGCGGCCAAACGCATGACCGCCGTGTTCTTCTGGATGGCCTGACAGCCGATTCGGACCTTCGGCGTCCTGCAACCGCACGCGCGGAAGGGACGCCACGGGGGACTCAGATCAGCTTGATCTCGCGCAGGCGCTGCATCAGGTACTCGTGCGAATTGATGGAGGTGTCGTAGCGGCGCGGATTGTCCGGCGTGATGCAGGAATCCAGCGGATCCAGCACGACATCGGGGTTGGGGTGCAGGAAGAACGGCACCGAATAACGCGGCTTGCGCGCGTTTTCGTTCTGCGGATTGACCACCCGGTGCGAAGTCGACGGATACACGTGGTTGCTCAACCGCTGCAGCATGTCGCCGATGTTGACCACGATCGCATCGCCCTCGGTGGTGATCGGCAACCACTCACCATCGCTCAGCACTTCCAGGCCTTCGGCACTGGCACCGACCAGCAGCGTGATGAAGTTGATGTCCTCATGCGCACCGGCGCGCACGTTCGGGATGTTTTCCTGGGTGATCGGCGGGTAATGGATCGGGCGCAGGATCGAGTTGCCGACGTCGGTCTTGTCCTCGAAGAAATTCTCCGGCTGGTCGATATGCAACGCCAATGCACGCAGCACGCGCGTGCCAAGCTGGTCCAGCGCTTCGTACAGGCCGTAGCCGTACTGCTTGAAATCCGGGACCTCGCTGGGCCACAGGTTCGGTGGCATCACGTCGGCGAATTTCGAATCGCGCGGAATCTCGCGACCGATATGCCAGAACTCCTTGAGATCGGCGTACTGGCTGTCCTTCGCGGTCTCCACCTTGAACGGCGTGTAGCCGCGCGCGCCACCGCTGCCGGCCAGGTGATATTTCATCTTGGCTTCGGTGGGCAGCGCGAAGAAGCGCTGGAATACGTCATACGAGCCATCGATCAGTTCGCGCGGGATACCGTGGCCGCTGATGCAGCAGAAACCGAATTCACGGTAGGCCGCGCCGAGCTCGGCGACGAAGGCATCGCGCTCGGTGTCGTAACGACGGATGTCGAGGGTTGGAACATTCTTCATGGCTGTAGTCACCAGGTTGGGCGTGCGGTCGGTGGATCCGCCACCGCAGGGGGCGGGGCACGTCGGGCCAATCCATGGCGACCCGGTACGGCTACAGGTTCACGAGCGTTCGGCTGCGGATTTTACCGTTGCTGCCAGCTTCTCTGCCAGTTGTTGTACTTCCGCGGCGTCGGCGCCCTCCACGGTGACCCGCACCAGCGGCTCGGTACCCGAAGCGCGCAGCACCACCCGGCCGCGACCGTGCAGCACCTGTTCGACCTCGGCCAGCGCCCGCTGCACTTCGCTGCTGGCGAGTGAGCGCCGGGCGCCCACGACGCGCACGTTCAGCATCACCTGCGGCATCTTCTTCAGGCCCTGTCGAGCCTTGGCGAAGTCCTCGCCGGAGCGCGTCAGCGCCTCCAGCACGGCCAGCGCCGCGACGATGCCGTCGCCGGTGGTGGCGCGATCCAGGCACAGGATATGGCCGGAAGTTTCGCCGCCCAGCACGCCCTCGTGTTGCCGCAACTGCTGCATCACGTAGCGATCGCCCACGTTGGCGCGAATCAGCGGCACGTCGAGTTCGGCCAGCGCCAGCTGCAAGCCGTAGTTGCTCATCAAGGTGCCCACCACAGGCCCGTTCAGCACGCCTTGGGCATGCCAGCTGCGTGCCAGCACGTAGAGAATGTCATCGCCATCGGCCAGCCCGCCATCGCGGTCGACCAGCTGCACGCGGTCGCCATCGCCGTCGAAGGCGATGCCGAGATCGGCGCCATGCGCCACCACGGCCTGCTGCAAGGCCTGCGGATGGGTCGAACCGACGTCACGATTGATATTGAAACCGTCCGGCTTGTCGCCGATGGCGATCACTTCGGCGCCCAGTTCGGCGAATACCTTCGGTGCCACCTGGTAGGTTGCGCCATGGGCGCAGTCCAGTACCAGCTTGAGCCCGCGCAGGCTGAAATCCTCCGCCACCGTCGCCTTGCAATACTCCGCGTAACGCGCAACCGCGTCGTCGATGCGGCGAGCCTTGCCGAGCTGCTCGGAAGCCACGGTGACGAATGCGGCGTCCACTTCCTGCTCGATCGCCAGCTCGACTTCGTCGGACAACTTTTCTCCATTGGCCGAGAAGAACTTGATGCCGTTGTCGTGGTGCGGGTTGTGCGACGCGCTGATCACGATGCCGGCCTGGGCGCGCATCGAGCGGGTCAGAAAGGCCACGGCCGGCGTCGGCATCGGACCAAGCAGGCCCACATCTGCCCCGGCCGCCACCAGTCCGGCTTCCAGCGCGGATTCGAACATGTAGCCCGAAATGCGGGTGTCCTTGCCGATCAGCACCTTGGGCCGGCTTTTGCCTTCACGCGCCAGCACGCTGCCAACGGCGCGACCGAGCCGCAACATGAAGTCCGCGCTGATCGGCCATTGCCCGACCAGGCCGCGAATGCCGTCCGTTCCGAAGTATTTGCGTTGATTCATCAGTGCTCAATTTCTCAAAGGGATGAGGCGGACACCAGCCCGTCGCCAGGCCGGGCATGGTTCAATCGTCGTCAGGCCAGCGCGGCATGGCTGGCTGCCCGGCGCGCCGCGGCACGACATCGTGCGCATGCACGCCCTGCCACACCGCCAGCGCATCGACCGTCGCAGCCACATCGTGCACCCGGACCATGCGCGCGCCACGCTGCACTGCCACCAGGGCGGCGGCTACCGAACCGGCCAGGCGATCAGTCGGCTCGGTGCGCCCGGTCAGCGTGCCGATCATCGACTTGCGCGACAGCCCGGCATAGACGCCGCCGCCGAGGTTGGCGAACTGCTCCAGCGACGACAGCAGCGCAAGGTTGTGTTCCAGGGTCTTGCCGAAGCCGAAGCCGGGATCGACCAGCACCTTGCGTCGATCGATGCCCGCCAGCTCGCACGCAAACAACCGATCGGTGAGAAAACGATGCACGTCGCCAACCACGTCGTCGTAATGCGGCTCGTCCTGCATGCTGCCTGGCTCGCCCTGCATGTGCATCAGGCATACCGGCACACCGAGTTCGGCCACCGCTTCCAGCGCCCCTTCACGACGCAGCGCATACACGTCGTTGATCATGCCCGCGCCGGCGGCTACCGCGGCACGCATCACCTCGGGCCGCGAGGTGTCGATCGCGATGGGCAGCGAGGTGCACGCCAGCAATTGCGTGATCACTGGCAGCACGCGCTCCAGTTCTTCTTCCAGCGAGACTTCGCGCGCACCCGGCCGGGTCGACTGGCCACCGACGTCGAGCATGTCGGCGCCCTCCTCCGCCATGCGCACACCGTGCGCAACAGCCGCTTCCACGGTCGGATGAACGCCGCCGTCGGAGAACGAATCGGGGGTGACGTTGAGGATACCGACCACTCGTGGACGATCCAGTCGCAGCGGGCGCCCAGCGCAATCCAGCACCGGTGCAAACAGCTCGTTCGACATGCTCATGACCTCGTCAGATTCAACAACCGACCGCGCCCTCAGGCTTGGGCCTGACCGCCCAGCTCGCCCATGAAACGACGGTAGTGGCGCAATTCGGTGATGGAGTCGCGGATATCGGACAGCGCGGTATGGGCCGACTCCTTGCCGACGCCCTTGGCAATGTCCGGCGCCCAGCGTCGCGCCAGTTCCTTCAGCGTGGACACGTCCAGGTTGCGGTAATGGAAGTAGCGCTCCAGCCGCGGCATCTGCCGGTGCATGAAGCGCCGGTCCTGGCAGATCGAATTGCCGCACATGGGCGATTTGCCCGGCGGCACCCACGCGCGCAGGAACTCCACCGTGGCCTGTTCAGCCATCGCGTGATCGGTTTCGGAAATCAGCACCTGACGCCACAAACCGGACTTGTGGTGCTGGTTGGTATTCCAGCTGTCCATCGATTCCAGCTGATCGATCTCGTGGCGGATCGCGAACACCGGCCCTTCGGCCAGCACGTGAAGCTCCTTGTCGGTGACCACCGTGGCGATCTCGAGAATCGAGTCGTTGTCAGTGTCGAGGCCGGTCATCTCCAGATCGATCCAGATCAGGTTCTCTTCGTGGGCTTGGCTCATGGAATCTCCTTGTGCCGGGGAGTTTATCAGTGTTGCCGGCCCCGCCATGCCGACCCGGGCTTGGGCCATGCGATCATCGGGGGATGCAGACCTTTTTCTGGCACGACTACGAGACCTCCGGCGCAGACCCGCGGCGCGACCGGCCGCTGCAGTTCGCCGGCATCCGCACCAGCCTGCAACTGGAGATCATCGGCGAACCGGTGATGTTCTACGGCAAGCCTTCGCTGGAGATGCCGCCTCATCCGGACGCCTGCATGATCACCGGCATCACGCCCCAGCAAGCCAGCCGCGAGGGCATCAACGAGGCCGATTTCGCCGCCCGCGTGCACGAGCATCTGGGCCAGCCGGGCACCTGCGGGGTCGGCTACAACTCGCTGCGCTTCGATGACGAGTTCACCCGCCAGATGCTGTATCGCAACTTCTACGAGCCGTACGGGCGCGAGTGGGAGAACGGCAATTCCCGCTGGGACCTGATCGACCTGGTGCGGATGTGCCAGGCGCTGCGACCGGAGGGGATTGTCTGGCCTGTCCGCGACGACGGCTCGCCCAGCTTCAAGCTGGAGCATCTGGCCCGCGCCAACGGGTTGAACCAGGAACGCGCTCACGATGCGCTGTCCGACGTCTACGCGCTGATCGACCTGGCCCGGCTGATCCGCGTGCGCCAGCCGCGGCTGTGGGACTGGTACTACGCTTTGCGCCGCAAGCAGAAGGTGTTCGAGCTGCTCGACGTGGTGAACATGACGCCGCTGGTGCATGTCTCCTCACGCTACCCCGCCAGCCGCCACTGCCTCACCGTGATCGCGCCGCTCGCGGCGCACCCGAGCCGTGCAGGCGAAACCATCGTGTACGACCTCACCACCGACCCGAGCGAATGGCTGGCGCTGGACGAAGATGAGATCGCCGACCGCATTTTCACTCCGCGTGCGGACCTGCCCGAGGGCGTGGCACGGATTCCGCTGCGCACCGTGCGCGCCAACCATGCCCCGGCGCTGGCGCCGCTGTCGGTGCTGCAAGGCGTGGATCTGCAGCGGCTGCAACTGGACATGGACCGCTGCCAGGCCCATCGCGACGCGCTGCAGGCTGCCAGCGGCTTGCCGGAAAAGCTGCGCCGGGTGTTCCAGCGCGCCACCGAATTTCCACCACCGGAAGACCCCGAGCTGGCCTTGTACGGCGGCGGTTTCCTGCCCGAAGCGGACAAACGCCTGCTGGGCCAGGTGCGCGCCACGCCGCCACAGGAACTGGGCACCCGCGACCTCCCTTTCCGCGACCCGCGTTATGCGGAGCTGCTGTTTCGCTATCGCGCGCGCAATTGGCCCGACACGCTGGACGCGGAGGAACGCGTGCGCTGGGACAGCTTCCGCCGGGCGCGGCTGACCCGGCACACGCCGCTGACCGGGCTCACCCTGGAGGATTACTTCGCCCGCCTCACCGAGTTGCGCAGCGATCCGCAGGCGCAGGATCGGCTCGGTCTGCTGGATCAACTGCAGGCCTGGGGCGAGGAGCTCGCCAACAGCATCGACAGTTCCTCCACGTAGGGCAGCATTGCCTGCCTTTGCAACGACATCCGGTGGGCGCGGCCCGCCTTGCCAAACCCCAACGAACGACCATGCCGAAAAGCTATTTCACTCCCGCCACCTTCCGCTTCCTGCGCTCGCTCGGGCGCAACAACAACCGCGAGTGGTTCCACGCACACAAGGACGACTACGAACGTCATGTGCGTGAGCCGTTCATGCAACTGATCACCGACCTGCAGGCGCCGCTGGCGAAGATCAGCCCGCACTACCGCGCCGACCCGCGCAAGAGTGGCGGCTCGCTCTATCGCATCTATCGCGACACCCGCTACTCGGACAACAAGCTGCCGTACAAATCCTGGCAGGGTTCGCGCTTCACTCACGAGCGACGCCGCGAGATCCAGGCACCGGGCTTCTACCTGCACATCGAGCCCGACGATTGCTTTGCTGGCGGCGGTCTGTGGCATCCGGAACCCGATGCGCTGAAGCACATCCGCGAATTCCTGGTCGACAATCCGGCCGCGTGGAAGCGCGCCACGCAAAGCAAGGCGTTTCGCGAACAGCTCGCGCTGGGGGGCGAAACGCTGATCCGTCCGCCGCGCGGTTACGACCCCATGCATGAGCTGATCGAGGACCTGAAGCGCAAGGACTTCGTCGCCACCACCCCGCTCGGCGAGGAGCTGGCCTGCTCCGACGAATTGCTGCCGTGGACGGTGGCGGCGTTCAAACGCGTGGCGCCACTGGTCGACTACCTGTGTGCGGCACAGGAACTGGAGTTCTGACCCAACCTTCCGCAGGAGCCTACGAACGTTGGCGGCGGAACTGCGCCAAGGCCACCGCGATCCCGATCAGCGCGGTGAAAGCCACGTAGTGCGCCGGCGCCAGCGTACCGAAACGTTTCACCAGCAGGCCGATCAACGGCGGCGTCAGGCCGCCGAACACCGCATAGGCAATGTTGTACGAGAACGACAGGCCGGAGAAGCGCACCGCGGGCGGAAAAGCCAACACCATCAGTGCCGGCACCACGCCGACCACGCCCACTGAAAACCCCGTCAGCGCGTACAGCGCGAGGAAATGCACGGCACCCGCGCGCAGGTCCAGATACAGCGCGTAGCTGCACATCAGCAGCCCGATCGCGCCGAACAGCAAGGCGCGGGCAAAGCCGATCCGATCAGCCAGCCAGCCGTAAGCCAGACAGCCCAGCGCCAGCGCGAATGAGGCCAGGTTGTTGCCCAGGAAGGCTTTCGCCGGCGCCACATGAAATGCCGATTGCACGATCGACGGCGTCATCAGGATGATCACCAGGATCGCCGCGGTGAGCATCCAGGTCACCAGCATCGACCGCACCACACTGGGCAAGTGCTGCTCAAACACCTGCCGCAACGGCAGGCCACTGGCCAGTTCCCTGCGTGCCTGCATCGCCTCGAACACCGGTGTCTCGCTGAGCCAGCGGCGCAGCCACACGGCGAAAAAGCCGAAAACGCCGCCGGCCAGGAACGGCAGGCGCCAGCCATGATCGAGAATTTCCGCGGGTGTCATGCGGCTGTTCAACGTCGCTGCGACCAGCGAACCGATCAGGATGCCGAAGGTGAGTCCGGAGGTGAGACTGGCGCAGGCAAAGCCGACGCGCCGTGGCGGGACAGACTCCGCCACGAAGACCCAGGCACCAGGCACCTCGCCGCCGACCGCGACGCCCTGCACGATTCGCAGCACCAGCAACAGCAGTGGTGCCAGCATGCCGATCTGCGCATACACCGGCAGCAAACCGATCGCCAGCGTCGGCAACGCCATCAGGAATACGCTGAGCATGAACATCTTCTTGCGTCCCAGCGTGTCGCCGTAATGCGCCATCACGATGCCGCCCAGCGGACGCGCTAGGTAACCCGCCGCGAAGATGCCGAACACCTGCAACTGGGCCAGCCACGGTGCGGTGGCCGGTGGAAAGAACAGCTGGCCCAGCGGAATCGCGAAGAACACGAACACCACAAAATCGTAGAACTCCAGCGCCCCGCCCAGCGCCGACAGGCCCAGCGTGCGGATGTCGCCACGTCCGAGCGCCGGTGAAGGTGCGCCGTCCAGCAGTTGTCCGAAGTCATTCCCGATCATCAGTGGGTTGCCGCCTTCCGATACAAGCGCAGCAACATACCGCAAAAGCCGTGCAGCTCAGCGCCGGGACGCGGCGACCACGCGCGATCTGCAATGACCCAATCTGCGCCGGCGACCGGCCCTGGTGACCTGCAACCGCTTCGCCGCGTTGTCCGTTTCAGCAGTTGGGCCTGATCAGCATTCCGGTCACCCACACCTCGGTGAATCCGGCGTGCTCCACCGGCGTGGCTATTTTCCAGGGCGGCGGGGCGCTGGACCAGCTGTGTTTTTTCTGGGTGATGCCGATCATCGGCGGCATCATCGGCGGGCTGATCTACCGCTATCCGTGAAGTGAACAGGCTGCGCTGCCCGACATCAAGGGCGACCGGCTCTGAGGTTTCCCGAGGGCCTCACGCACGGCCCGCGTGGCCTTGCGTCAGGCCTGGTTGAACGGAAACGCCAGCACGTCGGCGATCGCATCGGTGTCGGCCAGGCACATCAGCAGCCGCTCGACGCCCAACGCCACGCCGGCGCAGTCTGGCATCGAATCGAGCACGCACAGCAGCAGTTCGTCGAGTGGAATCTCGCGCAAGCCGCGTGCACGACGCACGGTGTTGTCGCGCTCGAAACGTCTGCGCTGTTCGGTGGCGTCGTTCAACTCGTGGTAGCCGTTGGCCAGTTCGTACTGGCCCAGGTACAACTCGAAGCGTTCGGCCAGCGGCGGCTCGCCGGGCCGGATCTTCGCCAGCGCGCACTGGCTGGCCGGGTAGTCGTGAATCACCGTGATGCGGTCGCGCGGGAACGCCGGCTGAAGTTTGTGGGTGATCAGCAGATCCAGCCAGTCGTCGTGCAACAGTCCGTCCGGACCGATGCCGAACTCGGCCAAAGGCGCGCGCAGTTCGTGGATCGACGCATGCACCGGGTCAATTCCGAGTCCGTCGAGGAACAACTGCCGATAGCTGGTCACCACCACTTCGGCGCGCCGATCCAGCATCGCCAGCGCGGCTTCGACCAGCGTGATGGTTTCGCGCATCAACCGCCGATGGTCCCAGCCAACCCGGTACCACTCCAGCATGGTGAATTCGGGATTGTGTCGACCGCCCGCTTCGCCGTTGCGGAACACCCGGCCCAGTTCGTAGCAATCACCGATGCCCGCGGCGAGCAGTCGCTTCAGCGGATACTCCGGCGAGGTACGCAACCAGCGCTCGCGCGCGCCGGCATCGACATGGCCGCTGAACACAGTGCTGAAGCTTTCGATGTTCGGCTCGGTATTGCCAGCCGCCGACAGGATCGGCGTCTCCACTTCCAGCACCTGGCGCTCGGCGAAAAAGGCGCGCAGCAGCGCGTACAGCCGTGCGCGCAATTGCAGCGCAACGCGTTGCTCCATACCCGTCAATCGCTCCATCAAGCGCCCTCGTGCTCGCTCAACAGCGCCAGCAGTTGTGCTTCGTCCCACACTGCAACGCCAAGCTCCTGCGCCTTGTCCAGTTTGGACCCGGCCTCGCTGCCGGCGACCACCACGCTGGTCTTCTTCGACACCGAGCCGGAGACCTTGGCGCCCAGCGCTTCGAGTCGCTCCCTGGCCTGGTCGCGACTGAGCGACACCAGCGTGCCGGTCAGCACGAAAGTCTGCCCGGACAGCGGAGCGCTGGCGACTTCGGCGGCTGCGGGAATCGCATCAAGCAAGCGCTGGATCGCCGCTTCGGCTTCATGCAACTCCGCGTGCGCCAACGGATCGGCTAAAAAGACCTCCAGCCCGGTTGCCGCTGCTTGCGGCACGCCGGCCGTGATCCAGTGCGCCGCCCCGCCGGCCCGTAATTTCTGCAGGGTGGGAAAGTGTTGCGCCAGCAGCTTGCTGCTCTTGGGGCCGAGCTTGCTGATATTCGCCATGTCCAGCAGCACGCCAAGATTCAGCCGTTCGCGCAGCAACGGCGACGGCGGAGCCTCGTCGCTGAACACGATGCCCTCCGCCAGCAGATCGTCGACGACCTGCTGGTTGCCCTGCTGGGCAAAAAATCCGGCAATCGACGTGGCCACTTCCGAACCCACGTCCGGCAACACGCGCAGCACGGACGCCGGCGTGCTGCGCACGAAATCGAGCCGGCCCAGCCACGCGGCCAGCGTCTTGGCGGTGCTCTCGCCGATATGCATGATGCCCAGCGCAAACAGGAAACGCGCCAGCGTGGTGTGCTTGCTGGCCTCGATTCCGGCGACCAGGTTCTCCGCCCACTTGGTGGCCACCTTGCCGGCCTTGACGGTCTCCGGTGTCGTTCCATCGCGCTCGTCGGCGCGTTGTTTCATGTCGACGAAATCGTCGACGGTGAGACGGTAGAGATCAGCCGGCGTCTTGACCCGATCAAACTCGACCAGCGCTTCGGCGAAACGCTCGCCCAGGCCGTCAATATCCATCGCCCGCCGTGAGGCGAAATGGATCAGCGCCTCCTTGCGCTGCGCCGCGCAGATCAATCCGCCGGAGCAACGAAAGGCTGCGGCGCCCTCTTCGCGGATCAGGGCGGAATCGCAGATCGGGCACCGCGTGGGCATGGTCCACGGCACCGTGCCCTGCGGACGCTGATCCTCGACCACGCGCACCACTTCCGGAATCACGTCGCCTGCGCGGCGCACGATCACGGTGTCGCCGACTCGCGCATCCAGCCGCGCCACTTGGTCGGCGTTGTGCAAGGTGGCGTAGGTCACCGTGACGCCACCGACCTGCACCGGCTCCATGCGCGCACGCGGCGTGGCGGCGCCAGTGCGGCCGATCTGGATCTCGATGTCCAGCAATCGGGTGGTTTGTTCCTGGGCCGGAAATTTGTGCGCAATCGCCCAGCGCGGCGCGCGCGAGACGAAGCCCATCTCGCGCTGGCCTTCGTAGTCGTCCAGTTTGTAGACCACGCCGTCGATATCGTAGGGAAGCCCGTCGCGCTTCGCGCCGATGCGGCGGAAGTAGGCGAGCAAGCCGTCGAAGCCTTGCGCCGTGTCCACTTCCGGCGATACCGGAAAGCCCCACTCGCGCAGTTGCTGCAAGGTGGCCGAATGGGTCGGCGGCAACTCGCCGCCCTCGAACACGCCGATGGCGTAGGCGAAGAAGCTCAACCGACGTCTGGCGGTGATTGCCGGATCCAGCTGGCGCAGCGACCCGGCCGCGCCGTTGCGCGGATTGGCCAGCGGCTTTTCGTCATGCTTGCGGGCGTAGTCGTTGAACGCCTCGAAATCCTTGCGTAGCATGATCACTTCGCCGCGCACTTCCAGCACCTCGGGCCAACCCTTGCCGCGCAGTTTCAGTGGAATCGCGCGCACGGTGCGAAGGTTGGCGGTGACATCCTCGCCGGTCTCGCCGTCGCCGCGGGTGGCGCCCTGCACGAACACGCCATGCTCGTAGCGCAGGCTGATCGCCAGGCCATCGAGCTTGGGTTCGACCGAAAATACCGGGAACTTGCGCTCGAGCGTCTGCTCGATGCGTCGTTCGAATTCCGCGACCTCGTGAAAGCGCTCGCGATCGCCCTCGCCTTCCTGCTCGAACGCGTTGCCCAGCGACAGCATCGGCATCGCGTGGCGCACTTCGGCAAAGCCGCCGTTCGCGCGCGCGCCGACCTTGCGGGTCGGCGAGTCAGGCGTCGAAAGTTCGGGGTAGTCCGCCTCCAGCGCTTCCAGCTCGCGCATCAGCTGGTCGTACGCGGCGTCGGTGATCTCGGCGTCGTCGAGTACGTGGTAGCGGTAGTTGGCTTGCTCGACCTGGGCCCGCAGCGTGGCGGCGCGGGCGACAGTCTCGGCCGGTACGGTGCGTTCGGTCATGCGGGTCTCCTTCGGATCAACCCGCATTTTAGCGATACCCGCGCAGCGCGTGAGGTCAGCGGTGGAAATGCCCTGCCGCTTCCGGCTGATAGGTGATTTCCAGCACCTTCAGGCGGCGTTTGCGGCCATCGGGCGTGGGCCAGTCGATCTGCTGGCCACGTGCCAGGCCGAGCAGCGCGCTGCCCACGGGCGCCAGGATCGACACGGTGCCGGCCGGTCCCGCAGCCGCCGGATAGACCAGGGTCAGGGTCAGCTTCTCGCCGTCGCTCTCGTCCTCGAACGTCACCGTCGAGTTCATGGTCACGATGTGGTCCGGCATGGCCGCCGGCTCGACCACATCGGCGCGATCCAGCTCGGCCCGCAGCGCGTCCAGCTTGTCGGCGTCAGCGGCCGGCAAACGCTCAAGCAGCGCCTCGATGCGCTCCATGTCGACGCGGGAAACAGTGATCGGTGGCTTGCTCATGGCTCTTCCTGATGCTCGCGGCGCCTGCCGCGCAAAAGCACGCGCCGGAACGAAGCCGCCCCGGCGCGTGTGGTTGATATGGCCGTGATACCTGTGTGGGTATGACCGGCAGATGAAACAAGGTCCACTTTGCTGATACGGCCAACGGAAATCAAGCCGTCACGGCCGCTATCATAGCCGGTAATGTCTGTTCGAAGCCCCGCGGCCCCCGACGCTCCATCGATTTCTGACAGCAGTCCCGCGCCGGACGCGGTCGATGTTGCCGAAATCTCCACGCGAGAGCGCTTCCGCGGCCTGCTGTGGCTGGTCGCCGCCGCGTTTTTCATGCAGGCGCTGGATTCCACCGTGGTGAACACGGCCGTGCCCGCCATGGCCGAGGCGCTGGGCGTGACGCCGCTGGGCATGCGCACGGCGCTGACCAGTTATGTGTTGACCCTGGCCATCCTGATTCCGGCCAGCCCCTGGCTGTGCGACCGCTTTGGCACCCGACGCGTGTTCGGTGCCGCGATCGTGGTGTTCGGCCTGGGCTCATTGTTGTGCGGCATCGCGCAAACGCTGCCCGAACTGGTGGCGGCACGTGTGCTGCAAGGCGTGGGCGGTGCGTCGCTGATGCCGGTGGGGCGCTATGTGCTGGTGCGCAGCATCGACAAGCGCGAGTTCGTGCGCGCGATGAGTACGGTGGCCACCTTCGGCCTGCTCGGTTCGGTACTGGGTCCGCTGCTGGGCGGTGCGATTGTCGAGTTCACCTCGTGGCGGCTGATCTTCCTGATCAACGTGCCGGTGGCGATCGCCGGTGTCTGGATGAACAAGCGCGACATGCCGGAGTACCGCCTCGATCATGCCAACCGCTTCGACCTGGTCGGCTTCCTGTTGTTCGGCGCTGCTTCTGCCCTGCTGCTGACTGCCTCGGAACTGGCCGGTTCGGCGCCGGTGCCGTGGGCACGCATGGGATTGTGCGGCGTGGCGGCGGTGCTGCTAGGCACGATCTATCTCTGGCATAGCCGGCGCACCGCACATCCGGTCGCCAATCTGGCGCTGCTGCGCGTGCGCAGCGTGTCGGTGGCACTGGCTGGCGGCCTGTTCACCCGCCTGGGCATTTCGGGCATGTTCCTGCTGCTGGTGCTGTTCCTGCAGGTCGGCTGCGGCTGGTCGCCACTGGCAGCAGGTCTGATGATGGTGCCGCAGGCACTCGGATCGATCGTGGCGAAGTGGGCTGTCAATCGTGCCCTGGTGCATTACGGCTACCGCCGCCTGCTGCTGGGCAACACGTTGATCGTGGCGGCGCTTCTGGCAAGCTTCGCGCTGCTTGGCCCGACCACGCCGGTATGGATCATTGCCGCACTGACATTTGCCTACGGCGCTTTCGCCGGGCTGCAGTACACCACCATGAACACCCTGATCTATACCGATCTGGACATCGAGCATGCGTCAATGGCCTCCTCGATGGCGTCGACCGTGCAATACCTGGCGATGAGTTTCGGCATCGCCCTGGCCACGTTGCTGATGGAGTTCATGCTCGATGGCCATGCCCACCAGGACTACGTGCTGGCATTTCGCTGGACGGTGCTGCTGCTGGCTCTGGTGACGGCCGGCGCAAGCCGCGTGTTCAGTCGCTTGCGCCCTGACCGCCGGCCAGATCTGGCTGACGTCGGATCCTGACGCCGGAATGTTGCGCTGAATGCGGGTGCCGGCTGTTACCCTTTCAGGCGATCGACGCTGTACCGCTGCCGCACTCTCTGCTCAAGGATTTTTCATGCGAAGGTTTGCCGCCCTGGCCCTGCTGTCTGCCAGCACGCCGCTGATGGCGTCCGAAACGGGCGCCAATGTCAACTTTCACCTGGTGACCCATCCG
Source organism: Rhodanobacter sp. TND4EL1 (assembly GCF_054061035.1). Classification (NCBI taxonomy): domain Bacteria; kingdom Pseudomonadati; phylum Pseudomonadota; class Gammaproteobacteria; order Lysobacterales; family Rhodanobacteraceae; genus Rhodanobacter; species Rhodanobacter sp. TND4EL1. Next base: position 261,944 of record NZ_JBSSDT010000001.1, on the reverse strand, counting down.
ATCGGCTGGCTCGCGCTGGCGCTGTTCGTGCTGGCGTACGTGGGCGTGATCCTCGAAGAACGCATTCACATCGCCAAGTCCAAACCGGTGATGCTGGCCGCGGCACTGATCTGGGGCATGATCGCCTGGCAAACCGGCGGCACCGGGCACGACGCGAATCTCACCCGGGAAGCCTTCGAGGCGATGTTCCTCGAATATTCGGAGATCTTCTTCTTTCTGGTGGTGGCGATGACCTACGTCACCGGGATGGGCGAACGCGGCATTTTCGAGGCCTTGCGCTCGCAGCTGATCCGCTACGGCTTCAGTTTCCGCAGCCTGTTCTGGATCACCGGCTTGCTCGCCTTCCTGCTTTCCCCGGTGCTGGACAACCTGACCACCGCATTGGTGATGTCGGCGGTGATCCTGGCCGTTGGTGCCGGCAACGCGCGATTCATCACGCTGGCGATGATCAACCTGGTGGTGGCGGCGAACGCGGGTGGCGCGTGGAGCGCGTTTGGCGACATCACCACGCTGATGGTGTGGCAGGCCAACAAGGCGCAGTTCTTCGACTTCTTCCGCTTGTTCTTCCCCGCCGTGGTCAACTGGCTGGTGCCGGCCGTGATCATGTTCTTCGCGCTGCCGAAAGGGCGGCCTGTCAGCAGCGAAAGCCAAAGTCATATCAAGCACGGCGGCATCAGCATCTGTCTCACCTTCGGGTTGACCATCGCGATCACCGTGATCGGCCGACAGTGGCTGGACATGCCCGCGGCCTACGGCATGCTGACCGGTCTGGCCCTGCTCAACCTGGTGGCCAGCCGCATCGATTACCGCCAACGTCGCTACGCACTCGCCCACGGCATGGAGGAACAGGGCTACTCGATTTTCCGGATCATCGCCAACGCCGAGTGGGACACCTTGCTGTTCTTCTATGGCGTATTTGCCTGTGTCGGCGGGCTGGCCGCACTGGGCTACCTGGAACTGGCCTCCACCCAGCTTTACGGCAACCTCGGACCCACCACGGCCAACGCTGCCATGGGCGTGCTGTCGTCGGTGGTCGACAACATCCCGATCATGTTCGCGGTGATCAAGATGAATCCGCCGATGGACAACGCGCAGTGGTTGTTGATCACGCTGACCGCCGGCGTAGGCGGCAGCCTGCTGTCGGTGGGTTCGGCCGCCGGTGTCGCATTGATGGGTGCCGCGCGCGGCCAATACACCTTCATGAGCCACCTGCGCTGGAGCTGGGCGATTGCGCTGGGCTACGTCGCCAGCATCGCCCTGCATTTGTGGTTGGCCAGGACCTTCTTCATCTGAGAACACTTCGCTTCGACGCAGGCGCCGGCCCGGTCAGCGCGGTAACATCGACGACTGCCTGACGGAACGACGACCCATGCATCACGCCGCCGACATCCTGCTCACCCTTTTCATCATCTTCGTTGCCGCCCAGATCGGCGCCGAAATCGCGCAACGGCTGAAACTGCCAGGCGTGGTCGGCGAGATCGCCGCGGGCTGCGTGGTCGGACCATCCCTGCTCGGCTGGCTGACCCCGGAGCAGATCCTTCCCGGCACGCCGCTCGACGTGCTGGCCGAGATCGGCGTGGTGCTGCTGCTGTTTTCGGTGGGCCTGGAAACGCGGCTGGACGATCTGAAAAAGGTCGGCAAGAGCGCCTTGCTGGTCGGCATTCTGGGGGTGATCCTGCCGTTCGCCGCCGGTGCGTTGTGGGCCCACGGCGAAGGCTTCGAGTGGATCAAGTCGATGTTCGTGGCCGCGGCCTTCGTCGCCACCTCCGCCGGCATCACCGCCCGCGTGCTGCAGGAACTGGGCGTGCTGCAGCGGATCGAAAGCCGGGTGATCCTCGGTGCCGCGGTGATCGACGACATCCTGGCGATGCTGCTGCTCGGCGTGGTCTCGTCGCTGCAAGGCGGTGGATCGCTGGATGTGCAGTCGTTGCTGCTGACCCTGGCCGGCGCGATCGGTTTCGTGGCGGTCATCGGCTGGGGTGGCTCGAAGGTGATGCGCCATCGCTCCAGTTGGCTGGAAGCGCCCATCAGCCCGCATTCGGCGCTGACCGTTGTGCTGGCAATCTGTCTCGGTCTGGCATGGCTGTCCACCCGGTTCGGCCTGGCGGCGATCATCGGCGCGTTCCTGGCGGGCATGATCGCTTCGGAAACCCGCCAGCGCGAAGACCTGGAACACCAGACGGTGCCGCTGCTGGCCTTTCTTACGCCATTCTTCTTCGTGGTCACCGGCGCCAAGGTCAATCTGGCGGAACTGGCCAGTGTCGACGCGCTGGTAATGCTGCTGGTGGTCACCGTGATCGCGATCGTGTCCAAACTGGCCGGCGGCTTTCTGGGTTCACTGGCATTGGGCCGGCGCAGTGCCATCATCGTCGGTTTCGGCATGGTGCCGCGCGGCGAAGTCGGTGTGGTGATCGCCAGCCTGGGCCTGGCGGCCGGCGTTTTCAGCGATCGCATCTACGCGATCATCGTGGCCATGTCCTTGCTGACTGCCATGGTGACGCCACCCGTGCTGGCCTGGCTGCTGCGGCGCGACAAGGGCGAAAGCCACGGCGAACTCGCACCCTGAGCGCGACCCGTGCCGAACATATACACACGCCTGCCGTGACAGGGATATGCTGGTGCCCGTGGTTGGGGAAGCCAGGAAGAAAAGCATGACCATCAACAAGACTGTCCTGATCGTGGACGATGACGACCTGGTGCTGGAGTCGATCGACCTGCTGCTGTCCTCCGCCGAGGGTTTTCAGAGCATTCGCGCGCTGGGCGCCGCTGGCGCGCGCAGTCACCTGCAGCACGCGCACATCGATGTGATCGTCGCCGATGTGATCCTGGCGGGAACCGTTTCCGGCATCGATGTCTGCCACGATGCATTGAAGCGCTATCCGGACGTGGCCGTGGTAGTGATTACCGCCGATACCGAGGTTCACCTCCACGATATTCCGGACCGTGGCGTGTTCCTGCGCAAACCGTTCGGCGCCACCGAGTTGATGGTGGCGATTCAGATGGCGCTGGGCAAAGTCCGTCGCGACAAATCCGGCGTCAGCTGAGCATCACCCGACAGCGAATCCCCAGCGCAGGAAAGACACGCGGGCATTGAAATGGCTCAGAACGCTTCGTGACGCTCGCGTACCTCGCTCGCGGTGCGTCCGTAGCGCGCGCGAAACGCACGCTGGAACTGCCGCTCGCTGGAAAAGCCGCGGCTGAAGGCCAGGTCGGAAATATGACGTTCGGGCTGTTCACGCAGGTCGCGATGCACCGCCTCGACGCGCCGGTCACGAATGTAGTGCTGCACGCCACCACTGTCCGCGAACATGCGATACAGCTGCGCGCGCGACACGTGGAACCTGCGCTGCAACAGCAGCACGCCCAGATCGTGGTCACCCAGGTGTTCGTCGATGTGTTCGCGGATGCGCACGTCCAGCGTTTCCGCCCATGCGGGCCGATCACGTTGCCGCGACTCCGCGCGCAGGCAACCGCGCACCACTGCGAGCGTCGCGCCAGCCGCCTTGCCCGCCTGTCGCACATCCATGTCCGGCAGAGTACCCAGCAGATGCAGCAGGTGCTGGCTCAACATGCGGCACGGCAGGTGGTCCTTGCGCAGCACCCGACCGTGCAACGGTGCGCGTGTCTGGTCGATGGCCTGGCGCCGCAGCAACAGGTTCACGTGCTCGCAATGACCCTCCCACAGCTCGATCGGCTGGGCCAGGTCGTTCAGATAGATGTCGCCCTCCCTCAACTCGACCGTGCCGCGCTTGCCGAAGTTGCCTCGCGCGCTGCCGCTGAGCAGCAATCGCAACAGCACGCAGTCACTCAGCGGGCTTCGCGCAATCAGCGCCGGCCCCCGCCGGTACCTTGCCGCACTGACGCAGGAGCGGGCCACGCGCAACGGTCCCAGCTCGAACACGATGATCCATGCCTCCATCGGGTGGTCATCGTCGGGACGCACTTCTGCCAGCGCCTGAATCCAGCGCGCATAGGCCCGCGAGCGCAAACGCGGCTCGAGCAAGGTCGTGCTGAAGGTCCGACATGGCAACGTCGTGCCTGACGGCCCGTTCGGTGGAACAGGCGTACCCATCGAACTCCTCCTGAGATCGAACCCCGCCGGGAGATCTGCAAATCACGCACAGACCATGCCATGGCGCATCACATCGACACGCCGCTGAAGCCCACGGCCTTTTTCGGTTGCTGGTTGCGCTCCGTCCGGAGTTTCCGACACGGACAATTCACCTTCCGCCATGGATGCCATCGCATGCCCGGGCTGTCCAGTGGGTCGGAACGAAAAACATCAAGGTAGAGACGAAACGACGTGCGCACGCAAATGAAACGTCGCATGGCTGGCCCGAACTGCTGCCTAGAATGCACATGAAGAAATCCATGGCGAGGCAATCAGAAGCTCTTTCGCCGCACCTTGCGGATGTCGAACACACAGTCAGTCGGGTTTGCGTCGCCGGCCGAATGGGGTGCACCCCCCTGCACCACCTCTGTCCATTCGGTCGGTCGACGTATCTGCCGGAAGCATCCGATGGGGGCGGCCCCGTGGCCTTGGCCATTGGCGCCTCGCCTGCTTCAGTTGGACGTCCATGGCTGGTGCAGCATGGCGCCGAAGCTCGGGCAGGAGGCGTTGTTCTTGGCAGAAAGGCAACAGGGAAAGTCGGTGCGCCGGCTTTTGCAGGTGAAGTTCATGTCAACGCGCCACTTCGGGCTTTTCGAAACTGTCACTGCTGAGCAGTTTCTGACCTTCCCGGCACCGGTAATGACGCGCGAGAGATGAATTGACGCCTGGGCGCGTCTGGCAACCGTCCAAAGACCCGAACCGCAATCGACAGGAGTCAGTGCGATGTACGGCAACAGGCATATGCTCCGCGCCGCAACCATTTTGTCGGCAGCCTTGAGGGCAGCCGAAATGAAGCGTGTTTTTCAGACCATGGAAAGTCCGATGAACTGCACCTTGGCAAATGAGTCGCCGCAAGCCCGCTGGCTGGAGCAGCTGGATACCGCCACGCGCCCGGTGGAGATTGCCGCCATGGTGGTGGAGCTGGCCGAAAGTTATGCAGAGTGCGCCAGCGCGCGCGTGCTGTGGGAACTCGGCGCCGGATTCGACCACAGCTCCGCGGCCCCGCAAGGCTGGCTTCGCGGGCTGGCGGCCTCCGGCATTCCGCAGCGTGTGCCCGCGCTCGGCGCGGTGGCCTTTCGGCTCTGTGAAAGGCCACGTCCGATCCTGCTGCTGCTGACGTTGCAACCGGGTAGCGACGTCACCGCCCTGATCGCCGAGCTTCAACCGCTGTTGCAACTGGCTGGGCGCCGCCTTGGCATCTTGCTGGGCTGGCTGGAGCAACGCACGGCAGCACCGCCTCTGGAATACTCCGAACGTCTGCATCGTGCGCTGTTCACCATCGCCGACCTGGCCGGCTGCGGGCGGGAGCTCCAGGACGTATTACGCGACATCCACGCCGTCCTGCGCACGCTGATGCGGGCTGAGCGTCTTTGCGTGGTGGCGCACGACCCGCAGCGCGAAATGGCGCGATATATCTATCTGGCCGACGCGCAGGGAGCACGCCCGCTGCCGCAGGCCGGCGGCGACGTCATGATGACCTCGATAGCTCGGTCGCCAGTCTGGTATCTGCTGCGCGAAGGCAAGGCCCTGTTCGGTCCGGCTGGCCAATTGGCCAAGCAGGTTCCCGGCCCTTTGCTGTTCGGTGAAACAGACCACAGCCCGTGGATCGGCGTGCCCATGTTGCGCATGGGCGAGATTCACGGCGCCTTGATCCTGCAAGACCCGCAGCCTGATCTCGGCTATTCCAACGAGGATCTCGTCCTGCTGGAGTTCGTCGCCAGCCATGTATTGAACCTCATCAAGCGACAGGAGGCTGCACCGGCGGAGATCCAACTGCAGCTGCAGGCGCAGACATTGGCCAATGCCAATCACGGCCTGCAAGACCGGATCGCCCAACGCAGTCGCGCCTTGCACCGGGAAGTGGCCAAAAATGCGCGTATCCAGCATCAACTGGTTCACGAGCAGACCCACGACGCGCTCACCGGACTGCCCAATCAGCGCAACCTGCATGCCCACATGGCGCAAGCCCTTGCGGCAGAAGACCGCGTCATCGGAAGCACCGCCCTGCTGCAGCTCAATCTCGACCGGTTCGCCGGCATCAATGAGGGGCTTGGCCACTTCACCGGAGACGAGGTGCTGAAACAGGTCGGCGCTCGCCTGGTCGACTGCCTCGGCTCACGCGCGGGCGTGGTTGCACGCATGGCAGCCGACGAGTTTGCCATCTTCGTCGAGCGGGTCGAAGGTACGCGTGAGGCTTTGCATCTCGCACGGAACATCCTCGTGCGTGTCGGTGAGCCGATGCATTTTGCGGGTCACGAACTCACTGTCTCCGGCCGCATGGGCCTGGTGGTGCGCGCCGCTCACGATGCGTCGCTCGAGCAGTTGCTGCAGGACGCCGACATCGCCGTGCGGCATGCCGCCTCGACGGACTTCCCACGCATGACTCTGTTCGATCCGGCGATGGCAAGAGAAGCCATCGAAGTGCTGGAGCTGGAAAGTGACCTGCACGAAGCGGTGCGCAAGCGCACGTTCGAACCCCATTTTCAGCCCATCCGTCGACTCGAAGACAACACCATTGCCGGCTACGAAGCACTGATCCGCTGGACCCGTCCTGGCTATGGGCTGCTTGAGCCAGCGGATTTCCTGAAAGTAGCCAGGGATTGCCGCCTGATCGAAACCATCGACTGGCAAATGTTCGAGCGCAGCTTCCAGACGTTCGCGAAGCAGGCGGCGCCAGACACGTTCCTGACCTTCAACGTCTCGGCCGCGCACCTGGGATCGAACGACTTCGACACACGCCTGCTCGCGCTGCTGGCCAAGGCGCGGCTCGCGCCTTCACGCGTTGTCGCGGAAATCACCGAAGAGACCCTGCTGGAAAATTCCGACCACGTGCACGCCCTTCTCACCCGTCTGCACGAGTCGGGTGTCAACGCGGCACTCGACGATTTCGGCACCGGCTACTCGTCCCTGCACTATTTGCAGAAATTGCCGCTGTGCATGCTGAAGATGGACCGCGTCTTTGTGGATGGGCTGGACAAGCCCGCCACCTCCAACAGCGCAAAAATCATCGCGGCCGTGATCAACCTGGCCGGTTCGCTCGGCATACAGGTGATCGCCGAAGGCATCGAAACCGTGGCCCAGCGCGACCTCCTCAAGGCCATGGGATGCCCGCTGGGCCAGGGCTACCTGCTCGGCCGACCTGCCTCGACCGTCGACAGCGGCCAAGAGAATTGCGCGAGGCGTTGCAGCGAACGATCCTGAGCCTGACGAGCGAGCCTCGGACCCTTACCGATCAGTGCGAGCACCGGCTTGCGGGCCTGGGCAGAGCTGTTCCTAAACCGGACAGCTGCCTCGAACCAGCCGTCACGCGTCGATCAGGAAGTCCGCTCAGTAGAACGGCTGGTCGCGGCGGGGCCATGCGAATCGGCGCACGCAATCAGTCGTTCGGCATGCCACCGGAGCGACTGAACCACAGTGCAGCCAACGTACCCACGGCGCCCGACAACAGATAGAGCCCGACGTAGCCCACGCCGAAATACACCGCCAGCGACAACGCGACCAACGGTGCAAAACCGGCACCGAGCAACCAACCGAGATCAGAGGTGATCAGTGCTCCGGTATAGCGGTAGTAGCTGCGAAAGCTCGAACTCACCGCACCGGCAGCCTGGGCGTGGGAAAAGCCGAGCAACGCGAATCCGATGATGATGAACAGGTAACCCTCGACTGTTCCGCCCGACAGCATGACCGGGGTCCAGCCGCTGTAGATCGCGATCAGCACGCCGAACACCGCCAATGTCATGCGACGGCCGTAGCGATCGGCAATTCGTCCGGACAGCAGCATGCACGGCACCGCTACCGCCGCGCCGACAATCTGCACGATCAGGAAGCTGGCGGCCGACTGCTTGGTGAACAGAAGCGCCCACGACAATGCGAAGATCGTGACGAGATGGAACAGCGCGTAACTGGCCAGCGGTGCGAATGCGCCCAAGGTGATGGCGCGTCCCTGCGAACGCACCAACGGGATGACCGGCGACGGCTCCAGCTCGCGCAGGGTCAACATCGTGGCGTATTCGGGAGTCACCACCAGCCTCAGGCGAGCGAACAGCGCAACCACGTTGATGGCAAAAGCCACGAAGAACGGGTAGCGCCAGCCCCAGGCGAAGAACTCATCGGACGTCAGGCTCAACAGCAGGTATGCAAACAGACCTGCGACGAGGATAAAGCCGATCGGTGCGCCCAGCTGCGGAATCATCGCGTACCAGCCGCGCTTGGTGCGGGGTGCATTCAACGCCAGCAAGGAAGCCAGGCCATCCCAACTGCCGCCGATCGCGAAGCCCTGGCCGAAGCGCAACACCGCCAACGCCACGATCGCCACCATGCCGAGTGAACCGTAGCCCGGCAGAAAGGCAATGCCGGCCGTGGTGGATCCAAGCAGGAAAAGAGCAACGGTCAGCTTGGTGCCGCGACCGAACTCCCGATGCAGGAAAAGAAAGCACAGTGAGCCGAGCGGACGTCCGATGAATGCCAGCGCAAAAATCGCGAATGAATAGAAGATGCCGTGCAACTCGCTGACGAACGGAAAAAACACGCGAGGAAACACCAGCACACAGCCGAGCCCGAAAACGAAGAAGTCAAAAAATTCGGAAATGCGTCCGATCACCACGCCCACGGAAATATCTCCAGGCGTCACATCGTGCGCATGAAGCTCGGTAGATGCGTTGATGGCCGCTGACGGGTCGGAAGGCGGGGCGTAGCTGGTCGACATGATGCGTCCGTGAATGCGTGATAAGCCATGCAGCAGATTTGCGAAGGCCTGGAAAGATGCTGCGTCGAATGGATTTCTCGCAATATTTTGCGAACCCGCCAACACGCAGTTCCTGCAAGGATGCGCCGATGGCGTCCAACCTGCCAGATGACGATGTGTCACATCGAAATCAGGCTTGCAGGCTCTAGAATAGCGGAATAGCCCAACTCCCCGTAACTTCCCCATGCCGATAAAACGCCTGCGAGGCCTGCTTCTGTTGCCCCCTGCATTTCTTGTGGGCGGCTGTAATCTGGTTCTGCTTGATCCGGCCGGAGACGTGGCGCGTCAACAGAGTGATCTGATGATCGCGTCAGTGATACTCATGTCGCTGATCATCATTCCCGTGCTGATTGCCATTGGCGTCATTGCGTGGCGCTATCGCGCATCGAACACGGACGCTGCCTATGACCCCGAGTGGGATCACTCGACCAAGTTCGAATTGGTGGTCTGGGCCGCGCCGCTGCTGATCATCATTGTGCTCGGCGCGATGACCTGGATCGGCACCCATCAACTAGACCCGTACCGCTCGCTCACGCGCATTGATGCCAGCCGCGCCGTGGCGCCCGGCACGCAGCCGCTGGAAGTCGAGGTGGTCTCACTGGACTGGAAGTGGCTGTTCTTCTACCCGAAGTACGGCATTGCCACGGTCAACGAGTTGGCTGCACCGGTGGACATGCCCATCCATTTCAAACTCACCTCAACCACGATGATGAACTCGTTCTTCATACCGTCGCTGGCCGGTCAGGTTTACACCATGCCGGGCATGCAGACCGTACTGAATGCGGTGATCAACAAGCCCGGTGACTTCGATGGATTCTCTTCCAACTACAGCGGCCACGGCTTCACTGACATGCGCTTTCGTTTTCACGGCATGAACCAGCCGCAATTCGATCAGTGGGTGGCCAGGGTGCGTGCTGACGGAAGTGACTTGAATGCCGCGGCGTTTCAGCAGTTGAACGAACCGAGCCGAGCCGAACCGGTACACCATTACGCCCACTTTGATCGGGATCTGTACGAACGCATCCTCCATCGATGCCTCGGCGACGATCCGTCGTGCATGAACAAGACGATGAGCATGGATGCTGGCCAGACCAGCGCCACGCACGGCGCCGCCATGTCCGCACAGTCGACGATGGCGCCCGCATCCACTGCGGCGATGCACTGATCCACCTTCCCGAGATTCGAACCATGCCTGACCGCCCCGCCATCTGGAACTTCCTGTTCGGGCGCCTCACACTCGAGGCGTTGCCGCTGCACAACATGATCGTCGTCTGGACCTTCGTCGCCGTGGCGCTCGGCGGCGGCGCCGTGCTCGGTGCCATCACCTACTACCGCAAGTGGGGATATCTCTGGAACGAATGGTTCACCAGCGTCGATCACAAGAAACTGGGCATCATGTACATGGTGCTCGCCACCGTGATGCTGTTTCGTGGCTTCGCCGATGCCATCATGATGCGTTCGCAGCAGGCGATCGCGTTTGGCAGCAACATGGGCTATCTGCCGCCGCACCACTACGACCAGATTTTCACCGCGCATGGCGCGATCATGATTTTCTTCGTGGCCATGGCCTACATCGTCGGGCTGATGAACTTCGCGATGCCGCTGCAGATCGGCACGCGCGACGTGGCCTTTCCGTTCCTCAACAATTTCAGCTTCTGGCTCACCGTCTCCGGCGTGATCCTGTTCATGGCGTCGCTGTTCATTGGCGATTTTTCCAGTGCGGGCTGGCTCGGCTTTCCGCCGGTTTCGGAGTTGCAGCAAAGTCCCGGCCCCGGCGTCGATTACTACATCTGGGGCCTTCAACTCTCGGGCCTGGGCACCTTGCTTACCGGCATTAACTTCGTGGTCACCATCATCAAGATGCGCGCTCCGGGCATGACCTTGATGAAGATGCCGATGTTCACCTGGACGACGCTGACCACCAGCGGATTGATCGTGGTGACGTTCCCGATTCTCACCGCCACGCTGTTGCTGCTTTCGCTCGACCGGTACATCGGCACCCACTTCTTCACCAACGGGTTCGGTGGCAACGTGATGATGTACGTCAACCTGATCTGGATCTGGGGCCACCCCGAGGTGTACATCCTGATCCTGCCGTTGTTCGGGGTGTATTCGGAGATCGTGCCGACGTTCTCGGGCAAGAGGTTGTTCGGCTATTCCTCGATGGTCTACGCCACCGTCTCGATCATGATCCTGTCGTACCTGGTATGGCTGCACCATTTCTTCACGATGGGCTCGGGCGCGGACGTCAACTCGTTCTTTGCGCTCACCACGATGATGATTTCGATCCCCACCGGCGTGAAGATCTTCAACTGGCTGTTCACGATGTACCGCGGCCGGGTGCACTTCAATGTGCCCATGCTGTGGACCATGGGCTTCCTGTTCACCTTCACCATTGGCGGCATGACGGGCGTGATGCTGGCCGTGGCTCCCGCGGATTTCCTGCTGCACAACAGCCTCTTTCTGGTCGCGCACTTCCACAACGTGATCATCGGTGGCGTCGTGTTCGGCATCTTCGCCGCCATCAACTACTGGTTTCCCAAGGCGTTCGGATTCCGCCTGGATGAGTTCTGGGGCAAGCTGAGCTTCTGGTTCTGGCAGGTCGGCTTCTGGGTGGCCTTCGGCCCGCTTTACGTGCTGGGCCTGATGGGCGTCACCCGCCGCCTCAGTCATTTCACCGATCCCAGTCTGCAGATCTGGTTCATCATTGCCGCCTTCGGCGCGTTCCTGATCCTGCTGGGCATTCTGGCCTTCGTCATGCAGATCTACGTCAGCATCCGCCGTCGCGACGAGCTGGCCGCGGGCAACGATCCGTGGGGTGGACGCACGCTGGAGTGGGCAACCTCGTCCCCGCCGCCGCCCTACAACTTTGCGTTCACGCCGCTGGTGCACGAACGTGACGCCTGGCACGACATGAAAAAGCATGGCTACCAGCGTCCGCTGACCGGCTTCCACGCGATCCACATGCCGAAGAACACCGCCGCCGGCATCGTGCTTGCGGCGCTGGGAACGATCTTCGGTTTCGCCATGGTCTGGTACATCTGGTGGCTGGCCACTGTCGCCTTTGTGGCACTGCTCGTTGTCGCCATCGCGCATACCTTCAACTACGACCGTGAAGGCCATATCTCGGCGGAAGACGTGAGCCGCTTTGAGCACAGTGGCAACTGGGAGCCAAACGGTCGAGGGGTACACGCATGAATACCATCGCCATCGACACCCCGCCCTCGGCACCGCGCACTTTCCTGTGCAACGAGGAGCCGCATCCCCACAACGGAACCCTGTTCGGGTTCTGGTTGTACCTGATGAGCGACTGCTTCATCTTTGCCGCGCTGTTCGCCTGCAATGCGGTGCTCGGTACCAGCTACGCGGGTGGTCCCACCGCGCATGAGGTGCTCGACCTGCCCGGTCTGGCGGTGAATACGGCCCTGCTGCTGGTCTCGTCAGTGACCTTCGGGTTTGCGATGCTGGAAATGGCCCGGCAGCGCCAACGCGCGATGCTTGGGTGGCTGGCGGTTTCCGGCCTGCTGGCGGCGGTTTTCGTCGGCCTGGAGATCCATGAGTTCATCACCCTGATTGCCGCGGGCGCCGGCCCGGGCCGCAGCGCGTTCCTGTCCTCGTTCTTCACCCTGGTCGGCACGCACGGCCTGCACGTGACAGTCGGCATCATCTGGTTGATCGTGCTGATGGTGCAACTGGGCAAGTACGGCCTGACCGAAGCGAATCGGCGACGCCTGTTCTGCCTCAGCATGTTCTGGCATTTTCTTGATCTGGTCTGGGTCGGCGTCTTCAGCTACGTCTACCTGGTGGGAGTGCTTCGATGAATCATCCATCCCCCTCCGCACCGGCGAATGCCACGGCGCATGATGGCGACCACGCGCCACATGGCAGCCTGCGCAGCTACCTGACCGGTTTCGCGCTGGCCGCGATTCTCACCATCATTCCGTTCTGGCTGGTGATGGGTCATGTGCTGGCCAGCACACTGATCACCATGCTTGTCGTGCTCGGCCTGGCCGCTGCACAGATCGTGGTCCACGTGATCTTCTTCCTGCACCTGGACACCCGCTCGGAAGAGGGCTGGAACATGCTGGCCTTCATCTTCACCATCGTCATGGTGGTGATCGTGCTCGGCGCTTCGGTCTGGGTCATGTACAACGAAAACGCGAACATGATGCCGATGTCCTCGCAGAAGATGCATTTGCCAGACACCCCATGAAGCAGGACGCGCGCCACGACCCGGTGCGCCATCGCATGCCGCGCAGCCGCTCTGCCCTCATCGTCCTGATGCTGCTGGCGGCTGTCCTTTTCATTGGCTTCCTCCTGCTGGGAAACTGGCAGGTGCGGCGACTGCACTGGAAGCTTGGCCTTATCCACGACGTGGCTGCTCGCGTCGATGCCGCACCCGTGGCGGCGCCGGCTCCGGTACAAGGTTCGCTGGCGGCAACGGACAAGCTGCACTATCTGCACGTTCGCCTGCGCGGCCGGTTCCTCGATCGCGCGCCGATCCTGGTGCACGGCTCCAGCTCGCTGGGTTACGGCTTCTGGGTCATGGCTCCGCTACGCACGGACCGGGGCTTCATCGTGCTGGTCAATCGAGGTTATGTCTCGCCCGGTTTGGCAACAACCGAGTTGCACCCTCCCGCCGGCGAGCTCAACCTCACCGGGCTGCTGCGCGTATCCGAACCCGGTGGTGGTTTCCTGCGTCCCAACCGGCCCGCTGACCATCAGTGGTATTCCCGCGATGTGCCGGCCATGGCCGCGGCACTGCGCCTGCCCGGCAGCGCCGTTGCGCCCTACTTCGTCGATGCCGACGGAAGCGATCCGGCAAACACCACCACATGGCCGCGGGCGGGCCTGACCGTAGTCCACTTCCCCAACAACCATCTGGGCTACCTGATCACCTGGTATCTGCTGGCGCTGGGCACACTCGCCGCTGCCGTCGTGGTGGGCAGGGATGAGTGGCGTTTGCGACGTGACGTGCGGCGATCGAAACGAGCCGTCGACTGAGTTCCGTTGCATCAGGGGTGGCTGGCAAGTGGCTATCCGTCGGACATCGGGTGACGGGGCGGCGGCGAGGTGAGCGAAATACTGCCGCGACGACAATTCCCCGGAACCGTTGTCGCCCCGAAACAAAACATCCCGCCACGAAGGGCGGGATGTTGGGGAAATCAGATGTTTTGTGCAAATAACTGATTTCATTTGGAACTTGGCGGAGAGAGTGGGATTCGAACCCACGGTAGGCTCACACCTACGGCAGTTTTCAAGACTGCTGCCTTAAACCACTCGGCCATCTCTCCATGAACCTGGTTGTCTGCTGCAAGGCGCGCGTTGCGCGCCACTACGGCAGTTTTGCTACGGGCATCCTGCCCTTCGCCCCTTCGGGGCCAGCGGCGGCGCCGCTGTCCGCTTCGGCATCCTGCCTCCGCGTCAAGACTGCTGCCTTAAACCACTCGGCCATCTCTCCATGAACCTGGTTGTCTGCTGCAAGGCGCGCGTTGCGCGCCACTACGGCAGTTTTGCTGCGGGCATCCTGCCCTTCGCCCCTTCGGGGCCAGCGGCGGCGCCGCTGTCCGCTTCGGCATCCTGCCTCCGCGTCAAGACTGCTGCCTTGAACCACTCGGCCATCTCTCCATGAACCTGGTTGTCTGCTGCAAGGCGCGCGTTGCGCGCCACTACGGCAGTTTATCAGGAACGCTGCGGTGGACGAACGTTTGCGCTTTTCTTCGACAGCGCCACCAGGCATCCCACCAGGATGGCCACCGGAATCAGCGCGCCCAGCAATGGAAACAGCAGCACGGGCTGGCGGATGACCATGGGGATCAGTTGCGTGGCGCTGGCGAAGGTGATGATCCCCAGGCGCAGGCGGCGGCTGTGCCGGGCGAACCAGAAGCTCCCCACGACCAGCATCAAGGCGATGACGGAGAGCACCAGGTCGACGTTCGGCATCTGCCACACGGTATCGAAGCTCAGGCGCATGCCGATCACCGTGACCAGGACGATGAGCAGGAAGTAGCTAGTGTAGAACTCGACCTTGTCCCAACGACCAGCAGGTGCGCCCGCGGTATTCATGCGATGCGATCCAGCCCGGCCATGTACGGGCGCAGGACTTCGGGCACGGTGATCGAGCCGTCGTCGTTCTGGTTGTTTTCCATCACCGCGATCAGGGTGCGGCCAATGGCGAGGCCGGAGCCGTTCAAGGTGTGCACGAGTTCGGGCTTGCCGGTGTCGGCGTTGCGCACGCGGGCCTGCAGGCGACGGGCCTGGAAGTCTTCGCAGTTGGAGCAGCTGGAGATCTCCCGGTAGCTCTGCTGGCTCGGCAGCCACACTTCGAGGTCGTAGGTCTTGACGGCGGTGAAGCCCATGTCGCCGCTGCACAACAGCATCTTGCGATAGGGCAGGCCGAGTTTCTGCAGCACCTGCTCGGCATGGCCAACCATTTCCTCCAGTTGCGCATGCGACTGGTCGGCGCGGGCGATGTGCACCATCTCGACTTTTTCGAACTGGTGCTGGCGGATCATGCCGCGGGTGTCGCGGCCGTAACTGCCGGCCTCGGCACGGAAGCACAGCGTGTGCGCGGTCATGCGCAGCGGCAGTGCGTCGGCGTCCTGGATGGTGTCGCGCACCAGGTTGGTCAGCGAGACTTCGGCGGTGGGAATCAGATAGCGCCGGGTTTCGCCCACTTCGGTGGCAAACAGGTCATCCTCGAACTTCGGCAGCTGACCGGTGCCCTGCATGCTGTCGGCGTTGACGATCACCGGCACGTTGCATTCGAGGTAACCGTGTTCACCGGTGTGCAGGTCGAGCATGAACTGGCCCAGCGCGCGGTGCAGGCGGGCCAGCTGGCCACGCAACACGGTGAAGCGCGCGCCGGACAGCTTGGCGCCGGCGTCGCCGTCGAGCCAGCCGTGCGGTTCACCCAATTCGACATGGTCTTTCACGTCGAATGCGAACTCGCGCGGCGTGCCCCAGCGGCTGACTTCGACATTGCCGTGCTCGTCCTTGCCCAGCGGCACGGACTCATGCGGAATGTTCGGGATGCCCAGCGCGATCTCGGCGAGTTTCGCCTGCACCTCGGTCAGCGCCTGCTCGTTGGCCTTGAGCTTGTCGGCGATGCCGGCGACTTCAGCCATCAGCGGCGCCACGTCTTCGCCCTTGGACTTGGCCTGGCCGATCGCCTTGGAGCGGGTATTGCGCAGGTTCTGCAGCTCCTGGGTTTCCATCGCCAGCTGCTTGCGACTGCTCTCCAGCGACTCGACGGCGGCCACGTCCAGCGCGTAGCCGCGGGTTTCGGCGAGGCGTGCGGCGGTTTCGGCGAGGCGCGAACGCAGCAGGGAGGGATCCAGCATGATCGATATCCAGGTGAAGGCTTGAACCGCGAATTATCGCTGCCGGGCGGCAGTTGCCGCAATGTGACGGCGCACAGGCGGACCAGCATGATGGAACGCCCTCGCCTGCGCGCCGGCTCTAAGAATTGCGGGCCTTGGCGCGGGCGGCACGCAGGGCCAGCAGTTTCTCACGCAGCTGCAGTTCCAGACCGCGTTCGACCGGCTCGTAGAACACCGTGCCCTCCAGACCTTCGGGCAGGCATTGCTGGCCCAGGGCGACCCCGCCCTCGGCGTCGTGGTCGTACTGGTAGCCCTGGCCGTAACCCATGCCTTTCATCAACTTGGTCGGCGCGTTGCGCAGGTGCATCGGCACTTCCAGCGTGCCACCTTCGCGCACGGCGGCGCGGGCCTTGTTGTAGGCCATATAGGCGGCATTGCTCTTGGGCGAAATCGCCAGCCAGATCGCCAGCTGGGCCAGCCCCAGCTCGCCTTCGGGGCTGCCCAGGCGTTCGTAGGTATCCCATGCATCCAGCGCCATGCGCCAGGCGCGTGGCTCGGCCAGGCCAACGTCTTCCACCGCCATGCGGGTCATCCGCCGGGCCAGGTACAGCGGGTCGACGCCGCCATCCAGCATGCGACACAGCCAGTACACCGCGGCGTCGGGGTCGGACGAACGCACGGATTTGTGCAATGCCGAGATCTGGTCGTAGAACTGCTCGCCCTGCTTGTCGAAGCGCCGCGTGCGGTCAGCCAGCACCTGGCTCAGGGTGGCCGCGTCGACGCGGCCCTGCTCGGCCAGTTCGGCGGCGATTTCCAGCAGAGTCAGTGCGCGGCGCACGTCGCCATCGGCGGCCTGCGCGATCGAATCCAGTGCGGTGTCGTCGACCTGCAGCTGCAGCTCGCCGAGCCCACGGTCGCGGTCGGCCAGCGCGCGTTTCAGCGCAGCGATGATGTCGTCGCTGGAAACCGGCTCCAGCACATGCACCCGGCAGCGCGACAGCAACGCGGAGTTCAGTTCGAACGACGGATTTTCGGTGGTGGCACCGATGAAGATGATCACGCCGCGCTCGATGTGCGGCAGGAAGGCATCCTGCTGGGTCTTGTTGAAGCGGTGCACCTCGTCGACGAACAGCACGGTGCGCCGGCCTTGGGCGAAGTTGACCTCCGCCTCGGCCAGCGCCTTGCGCACGTCGGGCAGACCGGACAGCACGGCCGAGATGGCACGGAATTCCGCCTCGGCATAGCGGGCCACCAGCAGGGCCAGGGTGGTTTTGCCGCAGCCGGGCGGCCCCCACAGCACCATCGAGTGGATCTTGCCAGCCTCCAGCGCGCGGCGCAGCGCCTTGTCCGGACCGACCAGGCGTTGCTGGCCGACGATTTCGTCGATGCTGGAGGGCCGCATGCGCTCGGCCAGAGGTTTGAGCGCTTCGGGCTCGGCGAACAGGCCGGGGCTGGTGGGCAAGACAGGACGTGGCATCCACCCATGATAAGGCATGCCTTGCATACCGGCCCGATGCAAGCCGCGCGGCAATCTGCAGAAATCCCGCTAAACTGCCCGTTCGCTGAGGCACAGCTGCCGTGGGCATAGGCCAGGGGACGCGCAATGTGGGGGACGGGGCGACCATGATCACTGGCGCGGGCGACGCTGCCCAGGCGACGGGCGTGCGTGTTACTCAAACCGATGAGGCATGCGCACCGTGACGGGCGCGCGCCGCTGCCGGGTTTTGCTGGTGGCACTGATCGGCCTGCTGCTGGGCATGCTGTTCGGCTGCGCACCGGCCAATGCGACCGGAAGTGACCCATGGACTCCGTTTGAAGCGCCCTGGTTCAGTACGCTGGATATTGCCGAGGGCATACCGCATTCCACCACGACGGCGGTGGTGCAGGATCGCGACGGCCTGATCTGGATCGGCACCATCGGCGGACTGGTCCGCTACGACGGATATCGCATCGAAACGCTGGGCACCCACGGCAAGAGCACTCCGGGCCTGCCCGACAACTATGTGCGCTCGTTGTACGCGCTGCCTGATGGTGGCTTGCTGATCGGCACCAATGCCGGCGGCCTGGTCAGATTCGATCCGCGCGACAACAGCTTCAAGGTATATCCGGTCGGCCGACAGGGCTTGTCGGACCACAAGGTCTACGCGATCAGCAGCGATCATGCCGGCGGTGTCTGGATCGCCACCGAGGGCGGGCTGGACCACCTGGACCTTGCCAGCGGCAAGATCAGCCGGATCGAAACAGGCCCCGCGACCACTGCGCGCAATTTCAGCGTATTGCAGGACCGCGACGGCAACGTGTGGCTGGGCAACAACAATGGCCTGTTCGTGCGACGCAAGGGTTCGGACGCATTCGTGCGCGAAGCCGCCGCCGACCTGGCGGCCGGCACCGTGCTCGGCGACCAGATCTGGAGCATCCTGCAGGACCGCGCGGGCCGGCTGTGGATTGGCAGTGTGCAGGCCGGTGCCGCCTGGCGTGACACCCACGGCCTCTGGCATGGCGTACCCGGCTTCAGCGGTTACGCCAACGGCGCACGCCACCCCACCGTACGCGACATCCTTGAGGTGGATGAAGGCAAGGTGTGGATTGCCACCGATGGCAGCGGTGTCATTGACTATGAACCGGGGAACCCCACCAGCCGGGTGATCGCCCACGACCCCGCCGTGCATTCATCGTTGCCGGGCGACTCGGTGCGCTCGCTGCTGCTTGATCGCGCCGGCAACCTGTGGGCGGCCACCGACCTGGGCGTGGCGCGTACCCACCGTGGCACTCACACGGCATTTTCGTTGCTGCCCTCGCCGCTCGATCCGAACGCGCTGAGCACGTCCAATGTGCGTGCCATTTTTGTCGACTCGCGGGAACGCATCTGGCTGGGACTCGGCGCCGGTCACATCGACATCATCGACCTCAAGAGCGGCCGCATGGACCATCTGCGGCTGGCCGGCGGTCAGATCCAGCGCGGCGTGCACAGCATTGCCGAAGCAAGCGACGGCTCCATCCTGGTCGGTACCCAGGGCCTCGCACGCATTGATCCGGACTCGCTGGTGATCGAAAACTCGATCCTTCCCCAACTGCGCGACAAGCCCGTGTTGAGCCTGATGCGCGATGGCAACCGTGTCGTCATCGGCACCTATGACGGCATCTATCGATTTGATCCGCACACGCAAGAGCTGGAGCACGTGACCCACCGGCCGGGTGAGGCGTCCAGCCTGGCCAGCAACACCGTGCGGGAAATCGTGCGCGTGGGCAGTCAATGGTGGTACGCCACCAGCCGCGGCATCAGCATCGCCAGCGGCGGCAGCCTGCCCGTCAAGTTCACCAATTTGCTGCACCGTCGCGGCGACCCTGCCAGTCTTCCGCAGGACTACATCAGTTCGCTGATGCCCGCCGCGGACGGGCGCGTGTGGGCCAGCACGCTGGGCGGACTGAGCGTGTTGCAACATCAGGATGATGGCTCCTGGCATGCGCAGACCATCGGCATCGATGAAGGCTTGTCCAGCGACAACATCAATGCCGTGCTGGCCGACGACCGCGACCATATCTGGGCCAGTCTTTCCAACGGCGTCACGCGGATCGACAACCGCACGCTCGCGGTGGCCAACCTGGGCGCCCGCGACGGCCTGCACGTTGCCAGCTACGTCAGCATTGCCGCCGCCCGTGCCCCCACCGGGGAACTTCTGTTCGGCGGCCAGGCCGGCCTGACCGTCATTCGTCCGCACTGGCAGCCGCCAGTGACAACGCTGGCGCCGTTGGCCATCACCCGCGCCGAAGTCAACGACGCGCTAGTGCCCTTCGGCGCACTGCCCACCGATGGCGGCACGATCAAGCTCGACGGAAACACCCACAATCTGCGCCTGAACTTTGCCCTGCTCGACTACCAGGCGCCGATGGAGACCACCTACCGCTATCGTCTGGAGGGCTTTGATCACGACTGGACCGATATCCCCAGAGGCAGCGCGCCCAGCGCGAACTACACCAACCTGCCGCACGGCAGCTACGAGCTGCGCGTGCAGGCCACCACCCAGGGCCTGCAGCCACGGCTGGCGACCACCCGCCTGACTGTGGCGGTCAGCCCGTACTGGTATGAAACCACCGGCATCCGGATCATCGCGGCGTTGTTGCTGATCGCGCTGGTCGCGTTGCTGGTGCACCTGCGAACGCTTTATCTGCGTCATCAGGCACGCTGCCTGCAACGCGAAATCGATGAGCACACGCATGCGCTGCGCACCGCCAATCGTCGACTTGACGAACTGGCCAGCACCGATGGCCTCACCGGGGTCTACAACCGTCGGCGCTTCATGGAGTTGATGCGCGAACGCTGCGAGCAGTCACCCGAGCACATGGCGTGCATGGCGCTGTTCGATCTGGATCGCTTCAAACTGATCAACGACACGCACGGCCATCAGGCCGGCGACTCGGTGATCTGCCAGGCGGTGGAGGTGATCGCGCGGCATTGCCGCAAGAACGATCTGATCGGTCGGTATGGTGGCGAAGAATTCGTGCTGTGTCTGCCCGACACCCACCTGCAGCAGGCCCATGAAATCATTGAGCGCATCCGTCTGGAACTGGCTGGCATGACGCTGATGCATGAAGGTTCGGCGATCCTGGTGACGGCGAGTATCGGGATCGCGCAGCGGCTGGCGCACGAATCTTTCGAATCCTGGCTGTCGCGCACCGACAAGGCGCTTTACGAGGCCAAGCGCAACGGCCGCAATTGTTGTGCTCTGGCCGAGGACGCGCTGCCGGCTCCTCAGTCCGAACCGGCTGACACCGGGTTCCGGTAGCGGCTGTAAAGGCTGTAGCCCAGCCCGCAGAAACCGGTCATCGCGGCCGGAATCAGCAAGGCGTGTTCATGCATCACGCCGAACAGCATCGCGCCGATCACGCCACCGAGAATGAAGTTGCCGGCCACCAGCAGGCAAACGCGCACTCGCAACGTATCGACCACCAGTCCGCGCAGCATCTGACCCATGTAGATGCCCAGGTCGGTGAAAATGCCGGACACGTGCGTGGTGCGGAACACCATGCCGCTGTATGTACTGGCCATGCCGTTCTGCAGACCGATGCCCATCGAGGCCAGATAGATGCCGGCAGACTGGCCGTCGTCCAGCAAGGGAACCGCGGCGAACAGCAGCACCGATTCCAGCATCAGCGCCCAGCCGTAGCGCCGACCCAGCTGCAAGGTGCTTTGCTGCACAATCGCGCCGCTGAGCACGGCGCCCGCGACAAAGGCCAGTATCGACAGGCCCCAGTGCAGCACCTCAGCCCCGTCCGCGCTGGCAAGAGCCACCCCGAAAAGCGTTGCCGTACCCGTGAGGTTGGTGATCGGCTGGTGCCGAAACCCCATGTAGCCGGCGGCGTTGACCATGCCGGCAATGAACGCCAATACACCGCCGCCCACCCACGCCCAACGCGGCAACTGGCGCAAGACGGGCATGAATGACTCAGTCTTTCAGCGGCTGGGTGGTGATCACCGGCAGATCGCCGATCACGTCCGCACCCTTCGGCGGCACAAAGTTGAAGGTGGCCGGCGGAATCGGTGCGTTGCGCTGCCAGTGGGAGAAACGGATGTCGGTGGTGGAACCAAGCTGGTCGCGGAACTTCATCCGCGCAAGACCGTTCGCGTCAAAGCCCAGGTCGGCGTAATCAAACTGCGGGTCTTTCGCGGTGGAGCTGAGTCGCAGCCAGATGAGGCCGTCGTGCTCGCCCTGCTCCGCGACCTTGAAGTTCTTGTCCAGTTGCTTGACGTCGGTCAGCACGGTCAGCGGGCTGTGCGCTTCCTCGCTGCTCTGGACGCGCACGGTTACCTGTTCCAGCTCCGGGTCGTACATCCACACCCGGCTGCCGTCGGCGACGATGGTCTGCTGGTACGGCTTCAGCGTATCCCAGCGGAACTGCCGCGGCGCCTGCAGGGCCAGCGTGCCTGAGCTGTTCTTGCTGGTGCTGCCGTTGATGTCGGTCAAGGTCTGGCTGAAATCGCCGGTGAGCGAATGCAGGCCGGTGGCGAAAGCATCCAGCCGTGCGCGCGCCGGACCGGTGGCGGCCTGCGCCACGCCGCTCAACGACACCGTCAGCACGACAGCGGACAAGGCAAGCATGAAACGTTTCATCGGATTCCCCGGAACGTAATGAAAGGCGCCATTGTGAACAGCACTGGCTTAACCGACCTGTAGGGCGCGCACTGCCCGCCGCTCTGGCCACGTGGAAATGCAGAGCAATGGCCGGCGCGGGCAGTGCTGCCCTACGTCCGCATCAATTTTTGGGTGGCGGCGGTGCCAGCACTTCGCGGTTGCCGTTGTGCTGCGGGGCACTGACCACGCCGTCCTGTTCCATCTGCTCGACCAGTCGCGCGGCACGGTTGTAGCCGATGCGCAAATGCCGCTGCACACCGGAAATCGAGGCACGCCGCGTCTGCGTGACCACGGCCACGGCCTTGTCGTAGAGCTGGGCATCGGCGTCACCACCTTCCTCGCCCTCCTGCGGCAGGCCCGAATCATTGATGAACTTGCCGTCGCTGGTGGCCTGCACTTCTTCCAGCACGCCTTCGACGTAGTTCGGCGCGCCCTGCGATTTCAGCCAGTTGACCACGCCATGCACCTCGTGGTCATCGACGAAGGCGCCGTGCACGCGTTCGGGCGTGGCGGTGCCCGGCGGCAGGTACAGCATGTCGCCATGACCGAGCAGGGCTTCGGCGCCGGACTGGTCAAGAATCGTGCGCGAATCGATCTTGCTCGACACCTGGAACGCGATGCGGGTGGGGATGTTCGCCTTGATCAGGCCGGTGATCACGTCCACCGACGGACGCTGGGTGGCCAGGATCAGGTGCACGCCGGCGGCGCGGGCCTTCTGCGCGAGGCGGGCGATAAGCTCCTCCACCTTCTTGCCGACGATCATCATCATGTCGGCGAACTCGTCGATGATGATCACGATGTACGGCAGCGGCTCCAGCGGCTCGGCGGCCAGATTCGGCATCTCCGGATTGGGCCGGAACAACGGGTCCAGCAGCGGCTGACCGGCGTTCTCGGCGTCCTTCACCTTCTTGTTGAAGCCGGCCAGGTTGCGCACGCCCACGGCGGCCATCAGCTTGTAACGACGCTCCATTTCGGCGACGCACCAGCGCAGCGCGTTGGCGGCTTCCTTCATGTCGGTGACCACCGGCGCCAGCAGGTGCGGGATGCCCTCGTACACCGAGAGCTCCAGCATCTTCGGGTCGATCATGATCATGCGCACGTCTTTCGCGCTGGCCTTGTACAGCAGGCTGAGCACCATCGCGTTCACGGCCACCGACTTGCCGGAACCGGTGGTACCGGCCACCAGCAGATGCGGCATCTTGCCGAGGTCGACCACGATCGGCTTGCCGCCGATGTCCTTGCCCAGCGCCAGCGCCAGCGGCGATTTCATCTGGTCGTACTTGTCCGAACGCAGGATCTCCGACAGGTACACGATCTGCTTGTGCGTGTTGGGAATCTCCAGCCCGATCACGTTTTTGCCGGGAATCACGTCGACCACGCGCACGCTGACCACGGACAGGCCGCGGGCGATGTCCTTGTCCAGGCTCGACACCTGCGAGCCACGGATGCCGGGCGCCGGTTCCATCTCGAAGCGGGTGATCACCGGCCCCGGATAGGCACCGACCACCTTCACGTCGATCTTGAAGTCCTTGAGCTTGAACTCGACCTGGCGCGAGAGCACTTCGAGGGTCTCCTCGGAGTAGCCCGGCCCCTGCGGCGGCGCCTCGTCCAGCAGCGAGAGCGGCGGCAGTTCGCCCGGCGTGGCCGCGCCGACGAACAGCGGAATCTGTGTTTCCAACTTGGCCCGCTCGCTGCGCGTCACCGGCGCCGGGGGCGCCTCGATACGCACCGGTTCGCGCCGGGCCTGCTTCACCGCATCGGCCTTCTTGACCACGTCACGCTCGGTACGCGCCTGTCGCGCAGCCTTGGCCTGCGGTGCTTCGCGCAGCTTGCCACGCAGCCAGCCGACCAACTTCAGCACGCCCTGCCCGGTCCAGTCCATCAACCGGAACCACGACAAGCCGGTCGCCAGGGTCACCGCGATCAGGAACAGCGCCAGCAACAGCAATGGCGCGCCCTTGGCACCAAATGCGCTGAGCAGTGCATCACCCGTCCACACCCCGATGATGCCGCCGACACCCTGGGGCAACACCGGTTCATCATGAAAGTTGAGGTACAGCAGCGCCGGGCCCGTGATGAAAAAGAACACGAAGCCGATCAGCCGCAGCGCCGGTTCCCACGGATGCACCACGCGGTTGTCGCCACGCTGACGCAGCACCTGCACGCCCAGTAGAAACAGCAGCAGCGGGAAGCAATAAGCCACCAAGCCGAAGATCCAGCGCAGCAAGTCGGCGATGTAGGAGCCGACCGTACCGCCGAAATTGTGCGCATGTTCCAGCTGGCCCGCATTGGTCCAGCTGGGATCATGCGGGTTGTAACTGAACAGGCACACCAGCAGGTACAGCGCCAGTGGCAGCAGCAACAAGGCGCCGGCTTCACGCAGCCGGCGCTTCAACTCATCGCTGAGGGCAACCCTCGGTTCTTGCTTCACATTCGCGCTTCGCGCCACCTTGGGTGCCCCCTTCCTGCCTGCCAAGGCTCAGAGCATACCTTGCAGCGCCGGATGCACCAGCTTGCCGCCGTCGACATTGATGCCGACCTTCAGCGGCTCGAACTCGCGCCATTCGTTGCCGGCCGCCAGACGCTGCACGTACGGCAGGATCGCGGCGGAGATCGCCAACGACGAGGTCTGCGGCACCGCGCCGGGCATGTTGGTCACGCAGAAGTGGGTGACGCCATGCACGTCGTAGGTCGGCTCCTTCCAGGTGGTGGGCTTCGAGGTCTCGAAGCAGCCGCCCTGGTCGATCGCGATGTCCACCAGCACGCTGCCCGGCTCCATCGTCTTGACCATCGCTTCGGTAACCACGCGCGGCGCCTTGGCGCTGGGCACCAGCACCGCGCCGACCACGATGTCGGCGTCGCGCACTTCCTCGGCCACGGTCGACTCGTAGGCATACAGCGCGGTGACATTCGGACCCAGTTCCATCATTTCAGCCAGGCGATCCTGGCGCTTGTCGAACACCACCACGCGCGCGCCGGCAGCCGCCGCCAGCGACGCCGCGGCCTTGCCTGCCGCGCCACCGCCCAGCACCACCACCTTGCCACGCGGGGTCGAGGCCATGCCGCCCAGCAGCTTGCCCTTGCCACCCTGCGGACGATGCAGCAGCGTGGTGCCGATCTGGGTGGCAATGCGGCCGGCGATCACCGACATCGGCAGCAGCAGCGGCAGGCCGCCGTTCTCTTCCACCGATTCGAACGCCACGCCGGTCAGGCCGATCTCGAGCAGGCTCTTGGTCAGTTCCGGCTCCGCCGCCAGATGCAGGTAGCAGAACAGCAGGTGATGCTTCTTCAGCAGGGCCAGGTCACCGGCGATCGGCTCCTTCACCTTGACGATCAGCTCGCCCGCCTCGTACAGCGCAGCGGCGTCCGCCACGATCTTGATGCCTTCCTTGACGTAGGCCTCATCGGCAAAACCGCTCTTCAGGCCGGCACCGGACTGAATGAACACTTCATGGCCACGGCGAACCAGGTCGGCGGCAGCGGCAGGAACGAGGGCAACACGACCTTCAAGGGTCTTGGTTTCGGAGGGGATACCGATACGCATGGGAAAAAGAATCCTGTGGGAACACGTTGTAAATCCATCGCGCAGCTGCCGCGGTGGTGTCGTTGATCTGCCGGTACCTTGAATCGGTGCCTCGTATTCCCCATCCTTCCGGGGTTCGTGCGCTTTGTCGTCCGCAAGCCCGCATGGCGGTGAAGCCACAGCAGGGGCTGGAACGAACAGCCACTCAAGTCACCAGCAAACCCAAGGATTATAACCATGAGCACCCTCAAGCACAGCCGCCTGCTGATCCTCGGCTCCGGCCCCGCCGGTTACACCGCTGCGGTGTACGCGGCGCGCGCCAACCTGAAGCCGACCATGATCACGGGCCTGCAGCAGGGTGGCCAGTTGATGACCACCACCGACGTCGACAACTGGCCCGGTGACGTGGAGGGCCTGCAGGGCCCGGCGCTGATGCAGCGCATGGCCGAGCACGCCGAACGTTTCCACACCGAGATGATCTTCGACCACATCCACACGGCGGACCTGAAACAGCGCCCGTTCCGGCTCAAGGGCGATTCCGGCGAGTACACCGCCGACGCGCTGATCATCACCACCGGCGCCACCGCGAAGTACCTGGGCATCGCCAGTGAGGAGAAGTTCAAGGGCAAGGGCGTCTCCGCCTGCGCAACCTGCGACGGCTTCTTCTTCCGCGATCAGGACGTGGTGGTGATCGGCGGCGGCAACACGGCCGTCGAGGAAGCGCTGTACCTGGCCAACATCTGCCGCAAGGTTTACCTGGTGCATCGCCGCGACAAGCTGCGGGCCGAAAAGATCATGCAGGACAAGCTGTTCGAGAAGGCCGCCGCCGGCAAGATCGAGCTGGTCTGGAACCACACCATCGACGAAGTGCTGGGTGACGACACCGGCGTCACCGGCGTGCGCGTGAAGGACGTCAACTCCGGGGCCACCCGCGACATCGAGTCCACCGGCTTCTTCGTGGCGATCGGCCATACGCCGAACACCGGCATCTTCGAAGGCCAGCTCGACATGCACGACGGCTACATCAAGATCCACAGCGGCCAGGGCGGCATGGCCACGATGACCTCGGTGCCGGGCGTGTTTGCCGCCGGCGACGTGGCCGACCATGTCTACCGCCAGGCGGTCACCTCGGCCGGGTTCGGCTGCATGGCCGCACTGGATGCCGAACGCTGGCTTGACCAGCAGACACCCGCCAAGGCGTGACGGCACGATCGCGGCGTGGCAGCAGCCACGCCGCAGCCACGGCTTCGCAGAACGCCCGGCCAGCAGGCACAATGACTCCATGATGGCCGGATCCCCTCGATGAATGCCAAGTGGCGCCTGCTGATCGTTCGCACCGGACGACGGCTGTGGTTCCGCTCGGCGCTGTACGGCGCCTTTGGCGTGGCCAGTGCGCTGATCGGCACGTTTGCGAAATCGCTGATCCCGTCCAGCGTGGCGGCGCAGATCGGCGTGTCGGCGGTGGGCAATATCCTCGGCATCCTCGCCTCCAGCATGCTGGCGGTGACCACGTTCTCGCTATCGACGATGGTGGCGGCATATGCCGCCGCCAGCAGCAATGCCACGCCTCGCGCATCCACTTTGCTGATCGAGGACTCCGGGTCGCAACGAGCACTGGCCAGCTTCATCGGCGCCTTCCTGTTCAGCATCGTCGGCCTGATTGCACTCAGCACCGGCATCTACGGCGACAGCGGACGACTGATCCTGTTCGCGGCGACGATCATGATGATCCTCATGATCGTGGTGACGCTGCTGCGCTGGATCGATCAGATTTCCCGATTGGGCCGGGTCAGCGAAACCATCGACCGGGTCGAACAGGCAACCCGCGACGCCATGAAGACCCTGCTCGCCGCTCGCCATCTCCATGCACAACCATGGATCGAGCCGCCGGCCAACGCAGCCGGCATTTGCGGGCAGCGAATTGGCTACGTCACCTATATCGACGTGGGTCGACTGCATCAGCTCGCTGAACAAGCCGATGTGGACGTGTGGGCCGAGGTGGCGGCTGGTCGCTTCGTCACGCCCGACCAGCAATTGGCCCGGTTGTCGCACGCGGTCGACAACGACGTTGCCACGCAATTCGCCGACGCCTTCGTGGTCGAGGACCTGCGCAATTTCGACCAGGACCCGCGCTTCGGCCTGGTGGTGCTGACCGAGATCGCCCAGCGCGCGCTGTCGCCAGCCATCAACGATCCGGGCACCGCGATCGACATCATCGGCACGGTCACCCGACTCATGTGTGGCTGGGCCGAAGGTATTGCGAACGCGGCCCCCGCAGAACCGCGGTACCCTCGCGTCCATGTCCGCGCGCTGGACGAAAGCGACTGCTTCGAGGACGTCTATGCGCCCCTGGTGCGCGATGCGGCCGGCATGCTCGAAGTCGGAATCAGGCTGCAAAAGTCGCTGGAGGCGCTGGGCCGGCTTGGTTATCCGCCGTATCGCGAGCCAGCGGCAATGCATGCCGAGCGGGCGCTGCTTTTCAGCGCCAAGGCGATGGTGCTGGAAAGCGACCAGCAGCGGCTGGTCGAGATCGCCGACTGGCCCACGTGCAGCCCATGAATCGTATGGATTCGTCATGGCAGGTGCGCTTCCACGAGCGCATCGCCGAGATCGATGCCGCGGCATGGGATGGCTTGCGTGCGGATCCCAATCCCTTCGTTTCGCACGCCTTCCTGGCACTGCTGGAAGGTAGCGATTGCATCCGCCCGGACTGGGGCTGGCAGGCCCACCACCTGGCCCTGTATGAAAACGATCGCCTGGTCGCCGCCGCGCCGCTGTACCTGAAGGGCAACTCGCACGGCGAGTTCGTGTTCGACTGGAGCTGGGCCAGTGCGTGGGAGCGCGCCGGCGGCCAGTACTACCCCAAACTGTTGAACGGTGTGCCCTACTCACCGGTGCCCGGCCCGCGCCTGCTGGCTGGACACAGCGAACGTACACCGACACTGCAGCGCGAACTGGTCGAAGCGATGCGACGCGAAGCCGCCCGGCTGGGCCTGTCGTCGATCCACGCCAACTTCCTGCAAACGGACGAATTGGGTGCATTCGACGCGGACTGGCTGGTGCGCTCGGACGTGCAGTTCCACTGGCACAACCATGGCTATCGTCACTTCCCCGATTTCCTCGCCGCGCTGAATCACAAGAAGCGCAAGAACATCTTGCGCGAACGTGCCCAGGTAGAGGCCAGCGGCCTGACCATCGAATGGCGCAGCGGCGACAGCCTGGATCACGCCGAGTGGCAGCGCATTCACGCGCTGTACGAAGCCACTTTCGACATGAAAGGCAACCATGCAGCGCTGACGGCCGCGTTCTTCCACCGCCTCGGCGAACTGGGCTCCGCCGTGCAACTGGCGCTGGCCCGCGACGGCGAGCTCATCGTGGCGATGGCGCTGTTCGTCGAAGGCGGCAACGTGCTGTATGGCCGTTACTGGGGCGCGTCGATGGATGTACCGGGCCTGCATTTCGAGCTGTGCTACTACCGCGGCATCGAGTACGCTATCACCCGCGGACTGCAGCGCCTCGAGCCCGGCGCCCAGGGCGAGCACAAGCTGGCGCGTGGCTTTCTGCCGGCGCGCACGCACTCGCGCCACTACCTGGTCAACCCGGACTTCCGCGCGGCCGTGGCCAATGCGCTGCTCGGTGAAGTCCAGGCCGTCGACGCCTATGCCGCCGAATTGCGGCAGCACAGCCCCTACGCCAATCGCGATACTGCCAAACCATGATTCGCCTGCCGCTGCTCGACGCCGATGCATGGGATCGCTTCCCCGACCCGTCCAGTGCACTGACCGAACCGAATGGCCTGCTAGCGTTCGGCGGTGACCTGTCGCCGCGACGGCTGCTGGCGGCTTACAGTCAGGGCATCTTTCCGTGGTTCAGCGAGGGTGAGCCGATTCTTTGGTGGTCGCCGGATCCGCGCTGCGTTTTTCATACGGCCGACCTCAATGCCAACCGAAGCCTGAGGCGCACGCTTGCAAAAAAGCGCTGGACTTTCACCGCTGATCGCGCGTTTCACCAGGTCATGAAGGCCTGCGCCGAACCCCGAAGCAGTGATTCAGGCACATGGATCGGCCCGAAAATGATTCAGGCCTACGGACAGCTTCATGAGCAGGGCCACGCACACAGCGTGGAAGTCTGGGATGGCGCGCGACTGATGGGCGGCATCTATGGGGTGACGGTTGGCCGCATGTTTTGCGGCGAATCAATGTTCAGCCGCGAAAGCAATGCCTCGAAATCAGCGCTGATGGTCTTGGCAGGCTTGCTGCGTGCGCGCGGCTTTCCATTGATCGACGCCCAAGTTGCCAATGACCACACGTTGAGCCTTGGTGCCAGGGAAATACCCCGAACGGAATTTCTGACTCAACTGGCCGATCTCGGATCTTTCTCAGAAAAGCCCGGCAGTTGGCTATCCCCACTTGAACTGCCGAGCTACTGATTCAAACTTTCTCAGGCTTGGCCTGTGCTCTTCCCGGACCCTGACGGTGGCGAGGGCGGCGGGGCAACTGGGTGGTTCTCCCAGCGTGGCGGATCGACGCCACCGCGCTCACGGACATATTCCTTGCCAGTGTAGATGACGTGTCCGTCAACCAGTTTCCAGTCGCTGGTGTTGCGCATGGCTTCGCTGGAAACATAGGAAAAATAGGCCTGTTTCTGCCCATCGGCAGCGGGCTCGGTATGCAATTGCACCGTCATGAGCACCTGGCTCTCGACATGGCGACCATTCTTCACGGCGGGCTTGGTGATCCACTTGGAGATAGTGGTCTTCAACAGCTTTTGCAGGCTGTCGGGAAGCTTCTCTGCGTAGCGGATCCTGGAAACACGCCCCTGCTCACTCACGGATACAACCACAGCCATGGGCCGTGCCTGGTCTGCTTGTGTTTCGGGCACTGGTGTCTGTGGCGCAGCTGCGAATGCGGATCCACCGCAAGCAAGCAGCACGCCGGCAATCATCGCCGAATGTAGCTTCTTCATATCGCCTCCGTGTCGTTCGACCATCTGGATGTGTTGAAAGCAATCGAAGCGAGTCCTCCCCTGAGGTGCGCCCCATCCCTAGACTGCCCGGTCCGATCCGCAGATGCAATTGAGAGCATTGCATAGACGTCACGGTCGCCAACCTTCCCGGTCAGCTCGCCCGGGCCGTATAGGTCCGCTCAACATAACTATCGAGAATGTCGACGAACTCGGCCGCAATATTCTCCCCACGCAAGGTCATCGCCTTCTCGCCATCGATGAACACCGGCGCGGCCGGCGCCTCGCCGTTGCCCGGCAGCGAGATGCCGATGTTGGCGTGCTTGGATTCGCCCGGGCCGTTGACGATGCAACCCATCACCGCGAGGGTCAGGTTTTCCACGCCGTCGTACTTCACCCGCCACAGCGGCATCTGCTCGCGCACATGCTCCTGCACGGTCTTGGCCAGCACCTGGAAGAACTCGCTGGTGGTGCGGCCGCAGCCGGGACAGGCGGTGACCAGCGGCGTGAACGAACGCAGGCCCATAGTCTGCAGCAACTCCTGCGCCACGATCACCTCGCCGGTGCGCGAAGCACCCGGTTCGGGAGTCAGCGAGATGCGGATGGTATCGCCGATGCCTTCCTGCAGCAGCACCGCCAGCGCAGCGGCGGAGGCGGTGATGCCCTTGGAACCCATGCCAGCCTCGGTCAGCCCCAGGTGCAACGCATACTTGCAGCGGGTGGCGAGGTCGCGATACACCGCGATCAGTTCCTGCACGCCGGAAACCTTGCACGACAGGATGATGCGGTCGCGCGGCAGCCCCAGCTTTTCGGCCAGCGCGGCCGAATCCAGCGCCGAGCGAATCAACGCCTCGCGCGCCACGTGCGAGGCGTCCCACGGATCGGCGCGATGGGCGTTTTCGTCCATCAATGCGGTGACCATGCCCTGGTCCAGCGAACCCCAGTTGGCGCCGATGCGCACCGGCTTGTCGTAGCGCAACGCCTTTTCGATGATCGATGCGAACTGGCTTTCGTGCTTCTTGCCGAAACCCACGTTGCCGGGATTGATGCGATATTTCGCCAACGCCTCGGCGCAGGCCGGTTCGCGTTCCAGCAGTTGATGGCCGTTGTAGTGGAAGTCGCCGACGATCGGCACATCCACGCCCATCATCTGCAGACGCTCGACAATGCGCGGCACGGCGGCCGCCGCTGCAGGGGTGTTGACCGTGATGCGCACCAGCTCGGAACCGGCGCGGGCCAGCTCGGCGATCTGCTTTGCGGTGCTGGCCGGGTCCTCGGTATCGGTGTTGGTCATCGACTGCACCACTACCGGTGCACCACCGCCGACTTTCACCTTGCCAATGGATACCGGCACGCTGGGACGGCGCAACGCCGGACCGGCCGGACGCGGTTTCTCTGCAGCAATCTCACTCATGGAATCAACCGGATAACAGGTCGCGATGGTTCGCGGCGATACCGGCAAGAATACCCGATCAGGCTTGCCCTTCCGTGACCAATCGGCGCAGGCTGGTCGCACCGGGTGACGTCTTTGATGTTTCCGTGGGTCGTCAAACGTGGGCGAATTGCCGCAGCGACTTGATCGGAGTCAATACGGCGCCTCATGCTTTGCCTAAAATTGCACTGATATCCAGCCGGGAATCCCCATGCCGAACACCGAGTATTACAACGACAGGGTCGTGCGCCAGTTCCTGTTGGCCGCCGCCGTATGGGGCATCATCGGCATGTCCGTCGGCGTCTACGCCGCCGCCGAACTGATGTGGCCTGCTCTCAATTTCGAGATCCCGTGGCTGACCTTCAGCCGGATCCGCCCGGATCACACTTTCGGCGTGATCTTCGCCTTTGGTGGTTCGGCCCTGATGGGTACCTGTTACTACGTCGTGCAGCGTACCGGGCATGCCCGACTGGCCTTCACCAAATTGGCCGGGTTCACTTTCTGGGGTTGGCAACTGGTCTGCGTGCTGGCGATGACCACGATGCCGCTGGGTCTGACCCAGAGCAAGGAATACGCCGAGCCGGAATGGTTCATCGACATCCTGATCGCGGTGGTCTGGGTCAGTTTCGGCGTGGTGTTCTTCGGTAGCCTCGCACGCCGACGCATCAAGCACATCTACGTGGCCAACTGGTACTACGGCGCGTTCATCATTGCCGTGGGCTTGCTGCATATCATCAACAATCTCGCCATTCCGGTATCGATGTTCAAGTCGTATCCGATCTACTCGGGCGTGGTCGATGCGATGGTGCAGTGGTGGTACGGCCACAACGCGGTGGCGTTCTTCCTCACCGCCGGCTTCCTCGGCATGATGTACTACTTCGTGCCGCGGCAGGCCCAGCAGCCGCTGTGGAGCTACCGCTTCTCGATCGTCAATTTCTGGGCGCTGATCTCGGTCTACATGTGGGCCGGAGCGCATCACCTGATGTACACCGCCCTGCCCGATTGGGTGCAGTCGGTCGGCATGGCGTTCTCGCTGGTGCTGCTGATGCCCAGCCTGGGTTCGGCGGCCAACGGTCTGCTCACCTTCAACGGGTCCTGGCATCGGTTGAAGACCGACCCCGCGGCCAAGTTCATGGTGATGTCGCTGGTGTTCTACGGTGCCGCCACGTTCGAAGGCTCGATGATGGCGATCAAATCGGTCAATTCACTGTCGCATTACACCGACTGGACGATTGCCCACGTGCATTCGGGTTCGCTCGGCTGGGTCGCGATGATCACCATCGGCTCGTTGTACGCCATGGCACCGCGCGCACTCGGTCGTCCTGAAATGCATTCACGTTCCAGCATGGAGCTGCACTTCTGGCTGCACATGACCGGCACGCTGTTGTACGTCGGCTCCATGTGGACGGCCGGTGTCACCGAGGCACTGATGTGGCGTGCGACCAATCCGGACGGCGCACTGACCTACGGTTTTCTGGACAGCCTGATCGCGATCAAGCCGATGTACATCATTCGCTGGCTGGGTGGCGTTTGCATCCTGTCGGGCATGTGGGTGATGGCGTGGAACCTGTGGCATACCGCCGCCGATGCCCGCGCGCGGCTGATCAAGCCCATTCCCGTCCCCATCCCCGAGCCGGTGCCGCACCAGGTACCCGCGCCACTGCCGGCCGCTGGCTGAGGACATCGGTTGATGCACTCATCCATGATCGCCGTGTCGACCACGTTTCGTTTTTGTGAACGCAACGCGGTCTTGCAAAGCCAACAGCGGCCATCCATGGCCGCACTCTTCACGTAGAGCTCAAATCATGGCTTACAAGCATTTCGAAGCAATTGAAAAACACGTCGGGCTACTCGCCGTCCTGATCGCGATCATGGTTTCGCTGGGCGGGCTGGCCGAGATCACGCCACTGTTCATGGAGGCGCATTCGGTGAAGGCGCCGCCGGGCGTGAAGCCGTACGACCCGCTGCGGCTGATCGGCAAGGACGTCTATGTGCGCGAAGGCTGCTACCTGTGCCATTCGCAGATGATCCGTGCGCTGCGTTTCGAGACCGAGCGCTATGGTCATTACTCGATCGCGGCGGAGTCGGTCTACGACCGTCCGTTCCAGTGGGGTTCCAAGCGCACCGGCCCGGATCTGGCGCGGGTGGGCGGCAAGTACTCCGACGACTGGCAGCGGATGCACTTGATGGATCCGCGCCAGGTGGTTCCGCAATCAAACATGCCGGCCTATCCATGGCTGGCGCACAACAAGATTGATGCGGCCGACGTGCAGGCACGCATGCGCGTATTGCGCCGCCTCGGCGATCCGTACTCCGACGCCGAGATTGCCGGCGCCCCCGCTGCAGTGGAAGGCAAGACCGAACTGGACGCGCTGATTGCCTATCTGCAGGGCCTCGGCATCAAGAACGAGCCGACGTCAACTGCAGCAGCCAATGCCGCGGCCAGCGACGGAGGCACGCCATGAGCATCAATCCCATCTGGGGTCACGTGGCCGGCGTGTTCATTGCGCTGATGATGATCAGTTTCATCGGCATCTGGATCTGGGCCTGGCGCAAATATCACAAGCCGACCTTCAACCGCATGGCGCACCTGCCGCTGGAAGATGAGCCGGAAACCGATGTACGCACGAAGGAGGACCGCCCATGAGCAGCGGCTGGTCGTTATGGGTGATGTTTCTGGTGGTGCTCAACATGGGCATCACCTTCCTTCTGTATCTGTGGGCACCGCGGGCGAAGATCCCCACCCGCCCCGACGGAACCACCGGACACGTGTGGGCGCACGGCACGATTCTGGAAGGCCTGAAGGCGCTGCCGCGCTGGTGGATCGTGTTTTCCGGCAGCATGTTCGCTGCCGCATTCGTCTATCTCTATCTTTACCCGGGCTTCGGCAACCACAAGGGGTCGCTGAACTGGACCTCGCACGGCCAGCTGCAGCAGGAGGTTGCCGCCAACAATGCCAAACTCGAGCCGCTGATGGAGCGTTTCCGCCTTTATCCGGTGGAAAAGCTGGCCGGTGACCCGGATGCACTGCAGATGGGCAAGGTCCTGTTCGAGGACAATTGTGCGGCCTGCCACCAGCGCAGTGGTCGCGGCAACATCCTGCTCGGTGCACCGAACCTCACCGACAACGACTGGCTGTACGGTGGCAGCGGCACCGACATCACCACCTCGATCCACGACGGGCGCAGTGGCGTGATGCCGCCGTGGGCCAGCCTCGGCGCGGACAACGTGAAGAACCTGGCGCAATACGTGCTGAGCCTGTCCGGTGCACCGCACGATGCCGCGAAGGCGGCCGCCGGCCAGCCCCTGTTCGCCACCTGTGCGGCGTGCCACGGTGCCGAAGGCAAGGGCAACCCGGCACTGGGCGCACCCAACCTCACCGACAAGATCTGGCTGCACGGCGGTACCGTGGCCGATATCGAAAAGACCATCGGCGAAGGCCGCCAGGGTCACATGCCCGCGTGGAGCCCGCGCCTGAATGACGATCAGATCCACGTGATCGCCGCTTATGTCTACCAGATGTCGCATCCGGCCAATGATCGCGGCCCATGACCCGTCCACCCGCCAGGGATCGGCGTGGTACCGGCAGCCCATCGCGTGGCTGGGGATCTTCGTGTTCGTGGCGTCGATGGCAGGTTGTGTGTGGCTGATCGTGGTCGGCAACCGCTATGCCGACATTCCGCTGGACACCTCGCACACCGTGTTCGGCGTACCGGTCAGCGCGCACAGCAGCCCTGCGCCGCCGCCCACCGCTGACCCGCCGCAATGAACACCTACGCGGCGTGGGCCCATCCGCAACTCGCCGCGCAGGTCTTGCGCCCCCGCCGCGACGGTTGCAGCGAGATCGCGCTATCGGTCGAATCACTGACCGATGCACGCCGGATACTGCGGATGGAACAGTTGATCCGCTCCCTGCCCGGCGTGCAGCGCGTCGCCATCGATCGTCCGGCGCGACGGGTACGGGTGGTGCTGGACACCGGCCGCACGCCGTTGCCTACCCTGCTGGCGAATTTCGAGTCGGCCGGTTGCCCGGCGCAACCCCTGCAGCACGACAGCATCGACGATGTCCGTTCGCAGGAACAACACGATGCACTGAAACGCCTGCTGGTGGCCGGCATGTGCTCGATGCAGGTGATGACCTACGCCTTCGTGATCTACATCGGCGTGGTCGACTTCGTGGACTTCAGCACGCGCAACCTGTTCCGCTGGCTCGGGCTGCTGACCAGCGTGCCGGTGGTGTTCTACTCGGCCCTGCCGTTCTTCCGCGGGGCGGTGCAGGAACTGCGCGAGCGTCGACTGGGCATCAACGTTCCCGTGGCGCTGGCCGTGGCGTTGGTCTTTCTCGCCAGCATGTTCAATACCCTGCGTGGCAGCGGCGAGATCTACTTCGACTCCGTCACCATGTTCGTGACCCTGTTGCTGGGCGGCCGCTACCTCGAACTGCGCTCGCGCCACCGCAGCGGGGCGATGGGCGACGCGGTGATCGACGGAACGCCGCTGCTGGCGGAACGCCGGCGCGCGGATGGCGACCTGGAGACCGTGCCGGCGATGACCCTGCTACCCGGCGATCGCGTGCACATTGCTGAAGGCACCCGCGTACCGGCCGACGGCGTGCTGCAAAGCGCGGACGTTCGTCTGGACGAAGCCCTGTTGTCAGGCGAATCACGTCCGGTTCGACGTGTCCGCGGCGAACGGTTGGTGGCTGGCAGCGTGCTGCTGTCCGGTCCGGCCGAACTGATCGTGGAGCACGGTGGCACGAGTACCACGCTGGCACGTCTCGGTGAACTGGCCACGCGCGCACGTCAGGCACGCACGCTGGTGGCCGCCAGCGACCGCGAGATCGGTCGCTTCGTCGCCCGCGTGCTGGGCCTGACCGTGCTCACCGCGCTGGGCTGGTGGCTGGTCGACCCGGGCCGCGCCTTCGAATCGGCCGTGGCGGTACTCGTAGTCGCTTGCCCGTGTGCGTTCGCCCTGACCCGGCCCGCCACGTTGACCCGTGCGCTGGGTGTGCTGGCCGCTCGCGGCGTCCTGGTCACCAACGGCGACGCCCTCGGTCGGCTGGCCGAAGTCGATTACGCGATGTTCGACAAGACCGGCACGTTGACCGTGCCGCAACTCGATCGCCGCGCGGTGGAACCGCTTCGCGGCGACAGCGTCGAGTCTGTCTTGCAGCTGGCGGCGGCACTCGCGCATGAAAGCTCGCATCCGCTGACTCGCGCATTGGCCGACGCCGCGCGCCTGCAGGCATTGCCGCTGCAGGCGCAATCGGTGCAGGTGACCGCCGGGGCGGGTATCAGCGGCGAAGTGGCCGGTCGCGCACTGTGGCTGGGACGCGCCGAGTTTGCGCTGGCATCCAGCGGTCATCCGTGTCCGTCCCACGCCAGCGATGCCTTGCTGTTGAGCGATTCGGATGGCGCCATCGCAGCCTTCCATCTCGACGAACAACCGCGCGCCGACGCGCACCAGGTGCTGGGTCTTCTGCGCGCCGACGGCGTGGCCATCAGCATGGCCAGCGGCGACGCCACCAGTCGCGTGGCGGCCATGGCCGACCGCCTCGGCATCGCCGACTGGCACGCGCGGCAAGCGCCCGCGGACAAGCTCCAGCGCCTGCAAGCCGCACACGCGCCTGGCCACACCACACTCGCAGTCGGCGACGGCAGCAACGACGCACCGCTGCTGGCTGGTGCCGATGTGTCGGCCGCGCTCGCCTCGGGTACCGAACTGGCACAGGCCCACGCCGACCTGCTGCTGATGGATGGGCGCCTCGGTGGCCTGATCGACGCCCGCTCGATCGCCCGCCAGCTGCAACAGGTCACCGCCCAGAGCCGGCGCTGGGCGCTGGCCTACAACCTCTGCGCGGTACCGTTTGCCGCCTTCGGCATGGTGCCGCCGTGGCTGGCCGGCATCGGCATGTCGCTCAGTTCGCTGGTGGCGGTGTTGAACGCACTGCGGGTGGGCAGGAACGACACGCTTTCGGAGCAGCGTTCCGGACCGGGCACGGGTGTCCGCGAGTTGCCGGCATGAATATCCTGCTGGTTCTGATACCGGTGACCCTGGTGATCGTGATCGTCGCGGTGCGACTGTTCTTCTGGGCAGTCAACCATCAGCAATTCGACGATCTCGACAGCCCGGCGATCCTGCCCTTGCTGGATGAACCCGCTACGGATTCGTCCGCTGGGGATCCGCCGCCGGCGGCAACGCCAGCGCCCGCTCCGGCGGGGGTGTCTGGCGACGCAAAGCCACCTGAAGCAGGCGGCGCTGGAAGCGATCGGCCAGGCTGACCGGTTCGCTCAGGCCCATCCGGGTCATCGCCTCCGTTTCGCCCGGCACGACTTCGCCGGGGCGACACAACGCTCCCAGCAGACGCAGCTTGCCGCGCCAGCTGCCGTTGGCATGCTTGAGCCATTCCAGCGCCGGCAGAAGACGCTGCTCCACGTCATTGAAGTCGCTGCCAAACGGAAATTTCGGCAACAGGCCATGCTGCTGGAGCGGCGCCAGCATCTTGTGCAGATGACGTGGCAGATGCTGACGCCAGTGTTCGGGGATCACGAAATCCGCGGCCAGCTTGCGGTGGGCCTTCGCCTCAGCGCACAGCGCATCGAGGAAGCGCGCGTCGGTGATCGAGAGCATCGCCTCGATGCACTCGCTGTCGCTCTTGCCGCGCAAATCGGCAATGCCGTATTCGGTGATGACGATGTCGCGCAGGTGCCGCGGAATGGTGGTTTCGCCGTAGTTCCAGCGGATGTTGCTCTCGATTCCGCCGCGACTGCTGCGGGTGGCGCGCAACAGCAGCACCGAGCGCCCATCGGGCAGTTCGTGCGCCATCGCCACGAAGTTGTACTGGCCACCAACGCCGCTCACCACGCTGCCGTCTTCGAGCGTGTCGGACACCGCCGCGCCGAGTGCGGTAGCCATCATGCAGGTGTTGAAGAAGCGGGCGCCACGCCGCTGCAACATCGCCAGTGATTGATGGGTACCGTAGAGCTGGTTGACGTTGGATACCGCGCACATGTCGATCGCGTCGGGATCGGCTGCCTCGGTGGCATGCAGCCATTCGTACAGTGCCCGCGAACCGAGAAAGAACGCACCTCGCAGGTAGTGCCCGCCAGGCGTTTCCAGGTTGAGCCGGTCGGCCGCGGCGGCGCGT
Organism: Rhodanobacter sp. TND4EL1; assembly: GCF_054061035.1. Lineage (NCBI taxonomy): Bacteria > Pseudomonadati > Pseudomonadota > Gammaproteobacteria > Lysobacterales > Rhodanobacteraceae > Rhodanobacter > Rhodanobacter sp. TND4EL1. The sequence continues at coordinate 222,572 of NZ_JBSSDT010000001.1, read as the reverse complement.
TCCAGCGCCAGGTTGTTCCAGCTGCGTCGCTTGAGAATGCCACCGCGCTGCAGGTGCATGAAGCCGTCCATCACCATCTCGCTGGCGCCGTACAGGCCCGCCTCGAAAGGCGCCAGGCCGCCCTGCCAGCCAGCCAGCGCATGGGTGACGCCCGCCGGATCCAGCGCCACCAGCGCGCGGCGCCACTGGATGTTGTCCTGGTGTCGCAGCAGCAGCGCCTTCACCAGCGCGTCGGACAGCGCGCCAATGCCGATCTGCAGGCAGCCGCCATCCTGGACCAGCGCACTCGCATGCAGTCCCAGCGCATATTCGGCCAACCCGACCGGCGAGCGCGGCAACGCGAACAGCGGCGGGGATCTTTCCGGGCGGAGCTCCACGTCGAAATAGCCCTCCGCAACCTCGGCTTCCCCGCCCAGGTAGGGCAGATCCGGATGCACCACGGCCACGCACATCGGCCGGGGCTTGCCGGCAAGCTGCGACAGGCGCAGAAAATCCAGGGTGAGATCCGGATTGCACGAAAGACTGTAGTGCACGCCATCGGGCCCTTCACGGCGCGCCACCAGTTGCACCAGCAGGTTGATGTCCTGCACCACCAGATCCCGTGCGACGTGCGTGTAGTTCTGACTGATGTAGCTGCGCTGCGCGCTGCCCGAATGCAGCATCGCGCCCGACTGCAGGTAGAACTCATGCACTTCGACATTGGCCGGCAACGCATCGCGCGCCTGATCCAGCGCGTATTGCGGATCAACCGCATCGGCGCCGAAGTGACGTTCGAGAAACGGCTGCAGAAAACGTCGCTCGAGCCCGGGCGCCGGCTGGGGCCGGGTCAGTGACAAGGCGGTGTACAGCCGCATCGAACGCGTGGCGTCCGCACCCACCAACGCATACAGGGCGTTGAGCAAGCCGTGCGGCTTGCCCAACCCCAACGGCGCGGCGATGCGCAGGTCAGGCCCCAATGCGTCGGCAAGGTGGCGTGCACAGGCATCGGTGTCGGTATAACAGTGCTCGATGGGCATGCGCGCGATCATGCCAGAAGCCCGGTGATGGCGGCGCGGCGGCAGGCCATCGCCTACACTCGTCGCATGCCTACACCTCTGATCCCACCGACCCCCAGCCGCCTGCTTGCCGAACAGGCGCTGAGCCGCGCCGCCGGCGCGCCCTTGCTCAGCGGCAATGCCGTGCAACTGCTGATCGACGCCGCCGCCCATTACGACGCGTGGCTGGCCGCCATCCGCGGTGCGCAACATCGCGTGCTGCTGGAGAACTACATCATTCGCGACGACGAGGTGGGCCGCGCTTTCCGCGATGCCCTGGTCGATCGCGCCCGCTCCGGCGTGTTCGTCGTCGTGATCACCGACTGGGTCGGCTGCCTGGGTCAGTCGCGCAGCGCCTTCTGGGCACCGCTGCGTGCGGCCGGCGGCGAGGTGCGGGTGTTCAATCCACCCAAACTCGGCCAGCCACTGGGCTGGCTCAGCCGTGACCATCGCAAGCTGCTGGTGATCGACGGCATCATCGGTTTCCTTTCCGGCGTATGCATCAGCGCCAAGTGGCTGGGCGACGAAAAGCGCAACGTGCCACCGTGGCGCGATACCGGCGTGATGCTGCGCGGGCCGGCAGTGGCCGAGCTCGAGGCAGCGTTCGCGCAAAGCTGGGGCGAGACAGGAACAGCGTTGCGGGCATTGTCGGCAGCACCTGAAACCGACGCACCGGCGGGCGATATCTCGTTGCGCCTGATTGCCACCCAGCCTTCCACCGCCGGCATGTACCGGCTGGATCAGCTGATCGCCTCGATGGCACGCAAGACGCTGTGGCTGACCGATGCCTACTTCGTCGGCGTGGCGCCGTACGTGCAGTCGCTGATCGCCGCCGCCCGCGATGGCGTGGACGTGCGCCTGCTGGTGCCGGGCAGCAGCGACATCCCGGCGGTGGCCGGCATGTCGCGCTCGGGTTACCGGCCGTTGCTCAAGGCCGGCATCCGGGTGTTCGAGTGGAACGGTTCAATGCTGCACGCCAAGACGGCGGTGGCGGACGGACAATGGGGCCGGGTCGGCTCATCCAACCTGAACATCGCCAGCTGGCTGGGCAATCACGAGATCGACGTGGCCGTGGAGGACGCCGGCTTCGCCGGCCAGCTCGCCGCCCAGTACGAGAAGGATCTGGGCAACGCCACCGAAATCGTGCTCGCCCCGCGTCGACGCCGCCACGGCAACGGTGAGAGCGAACGGGTCTGCAGCACCGAGGCGCGCCCGCCCCGGGTACGCCATGGCGGCGGCAGTTCCGGTCGCGCCGCCGCCGGCGCGTTGCGCATCGCCAACAGCGTCGGCGCCGCGCTGACCAATCGCCGGGTGCTTGGCGACACCAGCAGCAGCCCGTTGATGATCGGCGCGGGTGTGCTGGTCGTCCTGGCCGTGGTGGCCTTCCTGTGGCCGGCGTGGATCGGCTGGCCGTTCGGCGCCATCGCCCTTTGGTTTGCGCTTAACCTGGGCATACGCAGCTGGCGCGTGCGCAAGCGGCGCGGACGCGAACTGCGTGAGGCAGGCGACGACGACTGAGCGGGGAAAGCGCCCGATCACATCTTGATGCTGTTCCTGCGCTTTCCACCTCAAGCGGATGTTTTCTCACAATTTGATACGGAGCACATGCTAGGCTCACGCCCTTATGTCAGCGCCGTACCATCAGACAGAATCACGCCACATCCTCACCCCCAGCTCGCTCAACCGGCTGGTGCGCGACCTGCTGGGTGATGCCCTCCCGCAGGTGTGGATCGAAGGCGAGCTGTCCAACGTGGCCAAGCCCGCCTCGGGGCATCTGTACTTCACCCTGAAGGACAGCGGCGCCCAGGTGCGCTGCGCGATGTTCAAGATGAAAGCCTCCGCCCTGCGCTTCCGTCCCGCCGACGGCATGCAGGTGCTGCTGCGCGCCAAGGTCGGCCTGTATGAGCCGCGCGGCGAGTTCCAGCTGGTCGCCGAATACATGGAGCCGGCCGGCGAAGGTGCGCTGCAGCGCGAGTTCGAGCAGCTCAAGGCGCGACTTGACGCGGAAGGCCTGTTCGATCCGGCCCGCAAGCGCGCCCTGCCCGCTTACGCGCGGCGCATCGGCGTGATCACCTCGGCCACCGGCGCGGCCGTACGCGATGTATTGAGCGTGCTGGCACGCCGCTGGCCACTGGCCGACGTTGAAGTCCTGCCGGTGCCGGTGCAGGGGCGCGAGGCGCCGCCGGCGATCGTGGCGATGCTGCGCAAGGCATCGGCCAGCGCGCGCTACGACGTGCTGCTGCTGACCCGCGGCGGTGGTTCGCTGGAAGATCTGTGGGCCTTCAACGAAGAAGCCGTTGCGCGGGCGATCCATGCCAGCGCCGTGCCGGTGGTCTCCGCCGTGGGTCACGAGATCGACTTCAGCATCGCCGACTTCGTCGCTGACCTGCGTGCGCCCACGCCCTCGGCGGCCGCCGAATTGCTGGTGCCTGATGCCGTGGCCGTGAATCGCCATCTGCAGCAGTTGCAACAACGTCTGGCCACCTTGCAGCAACGCCAGTTGCAGGCCCATTCGCAACGTCTCGACCATCTGCTGGCCCGGTTGCAGGCCCAGCGCCCGCAGGCGCGGCTGGCGCGCGATGGCGAACGACTCCAGCATTTGCGCCACCGGCTGATGGTGGCGCTGCGCGAGCAGAACCAGCAACGCCGGACCCGACTCGAACGCGTGCACGCCCGCCTGCTCAGCCGACACCCGGGCGCGCAGCTGCCGCTGCTTCGACGTCGCCTCGCCGAACAGGACCAACGCCTGCATCGCGCCATCGCACAGATCCTCGAACGACGGCGAACCGCGCTGCGCCACGCCGGCCATGCGCTGCAGTCGATCAGCCCGCTGGCTACGCTCGAGCGCGGTTATGCGATCGTGTTCGACGCCGACGGCAACGTGCTGCGCTCGGTGAAAAACGTCGCGCCCGGCACGCCATTGCGTGCCCGCCTGGCCGATGGCGAGCTGCCAGTGCGGGTCAGCGAAGACTGATCCCTCCCGCCGCCGGTTGGCCGTCCGTCATCGCGGCATGACGCCACGCGGATTATGCTGGCGCGTGGCCACGTTCCGCCGTGGCGCAACCCAACACAGAGGATGTCGTCGTGCTCAGGAAAACCTATCCGTACTACCTCGCCAACCGCCCCCAGACCTCGAAGGTAATGCTGGACGTGCGCGACAAGTACAGCGGCAAGGTCGCGACGCGCGTTGCCGTACCCGATGCCAGGGCCACCGAAAAAGCGATCGTCGCGGCCGTGAAAGCCACCCGGCCGATGCGCGACTACAAACCGTGGGCGCGTCAGGCCGTGCTGCAACACTGCGCGCAGCGCTTCAGCGAACGCCGCGACGAACTGGCCGAGGCGCTGTGCATCGAGGCCGGCAAGCCGATCAAGGATGCGGCGGGCGAGGTGACCCGCTTGATCGAGACTTTCCGCATCGCCGCCGAGGAAGCCGTGCGGATCAATGGCGAGACCCTGAACCTGGAACTGGCTTCGCGCCTGGACGGCTATCACGGCTACACCAAACGTGTACCGCTGGGGCCGGTCTCTTTCATCACGCCGTTCAACTTTCCGCTCAACCTGGTCGCCCACAAGGTGGCCCCCGCGATCGCCGCCGGCTGTCCGTTCGTGCTCAAGCCGGCCGAGAAAACCCCGATCGGTGCGCTGATCATCGGCGAGGTGCTGGCCGAAACCGATCTGCCCAAGGGCGCGTTCTCGATTCTTACCCTGGACGGCGCACACGCTGCACCGCTGGTCGAAGACGAGCGCTTCCACCTGCTCTCGTTCACCGGTGGCCAGGTCGGCTGGGATCTCAAGGCCCGCGCCGGCCGCAAGAAGGTGGTGCTGGAACTCGGCGGCAACGCGGCGTGCATCGTCGATGCCGACCAGGGCCCGAAGCTCGACAAGGTGGTCGAACGGCTGGTGTTCGGTGCCTTCTACCAGTCCGGCCAGAGCTGCATCGGCGTGCAGCGCATCTACGCCCACGCCGATGTCTATGACGCACTGAAGCGCAAGCTGGTGGCCGCCACGAAGAAGCTCAAGGCCGGCAATCCGAAACAAAAGGATGTCTTCCTCGGCCCGATGATCGACGAAGCCGCCGCCACGCGCCTGCACGACTGGATCGTCGAGGCGAGGCAGGCTGGAGGGAAAATCCTCTGTGGCGGCAAGCGCCACGGCAACATGCTGGATGCAACGCTGATGGAGAACGTCCCGAACGACGCGAAGGCCAATCGCATGGAAGCCTTCGGCCCGTTCGCCCTGCTCGCCCCGTTCACGCAGTTCGACGACGCCATCGCGATGGTCAACGACTCGGACTTCGGCCTGCAGGCCGGCATCTTCACCGACAGCCTGGATCACGCCATGCGCGCCTGGAACGAACTGGAGCAAGGCGGCGTGGTGGTCAACGACATCCCCAGTTTCCGCGTGGACAACATGCCCTACGGCGGCATCAAGCTCTCAGGCCTGGGCCGCGAGGGCATCCGCTACGCGATCGAGGACATGACCGAAATCCGGCTGATGGTGATGCGCGAATCGTGAGCCAAGCCGGACCAGGCTCAACCGACCAGCGACACTGCGCCGGCGCGCCGCAATTGTTCCACGTCGCGCAGTGGCGGCGCGCCGAACAGTCGGCTGTATTCGCGACTGAACTGTGACGGACTCTCGTAGCCTACCCGGTGCGCCGCAGACGCCACGTCGCCGTGGCCAGCCATCAACAGGCGGCGGGCCTCCTGCAGGCGTAGTTGTTTCTGGTATTGCAGCGGGCTCATCGCCGTGATCGCACGGAAATGGTGGTGCAGCGAAGACGGGCTCATGTTCACGGTGCCGGCCAGCATCTCGATGCGCAGTGGTTCGTGATAATGGTTCTTCAGCCAGTCGATCGCGTGCGAGATCTGCTGGCTGCGGCTGCCGATGGTGGCCACATGGCGCAACCGCTGTCCCTGCTCGCCGTTCAATAGGCGGTACAGTAGTTCGCGCTCGATCAGCGGCGCCAGCACCGGTAGATCCGTGGGCGTATCGAGCAGGCGAACCAGTCGCAGCACGGTGTCGAGCAGGTCCTCGCTGAGCGGGTTCACGGCCATGCCGCGAACCGTCTTGGCAGACGGGGCGGAAAGATCCGTGTCGGCCAGCAACTCGGTGATCACGCGTACGTCGAATCGCAACATGGCGCACAGGTAGGGCCGCTCCGGCGAGGCGTCGATCACCTGGGAAGATACCGGCAGGTCGATCGAGGTGATCAGGTAGTTGGTCTGATCGTAACGATAGGTTTCATCGCCCAGCAGCGCCTGCTTGGCACCCTGCGCCACCAACGCCAAGCCCGGCTCGTACATCGCGCACATCTGTGCACCCGGCTCGCCGGCACGATAGAAATTCAGGGCTGGCCACGCCGTGGGGTGATGGCCGTCGACGCTGGTAGATCGGTCAATGATGGCTGCCAATTCCGCTCGATCGCGCTCCAGGCGCGTACTCGGCTCGATGGCTGGAAATGGGGGCTTCATGGCATTCGACAGAGTTTGGGGACGACGCAAGCTTGCCTGTTCCTGCAAGCTGGTGCGAGTACGCGACACCAGCTTTGCAGGATCAGGCAAGGATCTAGCAGGATCTGGCTACCGGTCCGCGCAGTGCGCTGCGCATACTCCAGCTTCCTCGTCACGTCCCCAGGAGAAACCCATGCCTTTGACTACCCGTGGCTACGCTGCCCAAAACGCCACTGCACCGGTGGCGCCGCACACCTTCGAACGGCGCGATCCGCGCCCGGATGACGTGGCGATCGACATCCTGTACTGCGGCGTCTGCCATTCCGACCTGCACCAGGCCCGCAACGAGTGGCACAACAGCATCTACCCGATGGTGCCGGGCCACGAGATCATCGGCCGGGTCAGCGCGGTCGGCGCCGAGGTAAGCAAGTTCAAGGTCGGCGACATGGTCGGCGTCGGCTGCATGGTCGACTCCTGCCAGCATTGCAGCTCCTGCGCGAAAGGCCTGGAACAATATTGCCTGGAAGGCCCCAGTTGGACCTACAACGGCATCGATCGCCGTGACGGTCAGCCGACGCTCGGCGGCTATTCCGAGCGCATCGTGGTGTCGGACAAATTCGTCCTGAGCCTTCCGGGCAAGCTCGATCCGAAATCCGCTGCACCCTTGCTGTGCGCGGGCATCACCACCTGGTCACCGCTGCGCCACTGGAAGGTCGGCAAGGACAGCAAGGTGGCGGTGGTCGGCCTCGGCGGCCTTGGCCACATGGGCCTGAAATTCGCCAAGGCGCTCGGTGCCAATGTCACCCTGTTCACCCGCTCGCCGGGCAAGGAAGAGGAAGCCCGCCGGCTCGGTGCGGATCATGTGGTGCTGTCGACCGATCCTGCACAGATGACGGCCGCGGTCGGCCGATTCGATTTCATCCTCGACACCGTGCCGAACCCGCATGACATCAACCCTTATATAACGACGCTGGCGCTCGACGGCGTGCATTGCCTGGTTGGCCAGCTGCAGCCGCTGGACCCGCCGGTCAATGCCAGCGCGATGTTGTTCCACCGCTACTCGATCGCCGGGTCGGGCATCGGCGGCATCGCCGAAACACAGGAGATGCTGGATTTCTGCGCCGAGCACGGCATCAATGCCGACATCGAGATGATCAACATCCAGGACATCAACGAAGCCTACGAACGCATGCTCAAGAGCGACGTGCGTTATCGCTTCGTGATCGACATGGCTTCGCTCGGCCAGTAACCCGACAAACCCACCACCTCGTACGGCGGGCATTGCCCGCCGCCTTGCCCAGGCTGGCGCAAGGCATCAAAGAGGGCGGACAGCGCCCGCCCTGCGTGGCTTGCGTGCGTGGCGGTCATGCGGTGATTTACAGCGAGCCGGGCCGCGTCGCCTGCACGTTCCAGCCCATCGCGTTGTACCAGCGATAGCGCGCGATGCCGGCGTATTCGTGCAGCGCCAGATCAGTCATCGCGAAGTTGTACGACAGCGGCAACCATGAAGTGATGCCGCTGACGTAATCGGCGCGCACCGGCGTGGCATGAATGCCGAAGTGGTTGAAGTACAACATGCCGCGGCGCAGGTGGAAGCCGGAGGACACCAGCAGCACACGATCCGGTTGCTCACTTGCGAGCAGCGGGCCACTGAACTGCGCGTTCTGCCAGGTATTCATGCTGCGCGGTTCCAGCAGCAGGTCGGCGGCATCGACGCCGAGCCGCTGCAAGTCACCGGCATAGATCGCGGCCTCCGACTGGCCAAGCCCGCGCGCGTCCCCGCCGCTGACCTCGACCTTGCACTCGCGCACGGCCTGCCGGCACTCTCGATACAGCATCGCCGCCCTGGTGATGCGCCCGTAGGCAAACAGGCTGGCCTCGACCTGCGTGCCCTCACCCACCCGTACCGTGCCCGCTCCCAACAGCACGATGGCATTGCGCTGACCCCAGGCCACCGGCGCGGTTACCGCAACATCCGCTTGCAGGCGCGTCAGCAGCCAGATCGGCAACGGCCCGCAACCTGTCACCAACAACAGCGCGACCGCCAGACCGAACAACACGCGACTGCAGCGGCGCCAGCGCAGCAAGGACAGCGCCGTCGCCAACACGATCAGGATCAGCAACACGTTCAGGGTCATCGGCAAGCCAGTGGAGGATGGAGGGCACTGCTGCCATTATGGCGGCACCCCGCTTCAACCTGATGATGGGCCGCGCCGCACCAATGGCTGCGTGGCCGTTGCCTGGAATGGATCAACGCATCGGAGTCTGCGCATGACCACCCTCGTCTTCGTGCACGGCTGGAGCGTCACCAACACCTCCGCCTACGGCCGCCTGCCCCGGCAACTGCAACAGCACGCTGCGTCCGCCGGGCTCCCGCTGACCCTTGCCGACATCTGGCTTTCCGAATATGTGAGCTTTGACGACGCGGTGACCATGGGCGACCTGATACGCGGGTTCGACCATGCCCTGCGCGACCTGCATCTGCGCGACGCCAGTTTCGCCTGCATCACCCACTCCACCGGCGGCCCGGTGATCCGCGAATGGCTGCGCGCGCAACGCGACCGACCCGCCACGCACAGCACGATCCGGCTCAGCCATCTGGTGATGCTGGCGCCGGCGAATTTCGGCTCGGCGCTGGCACAACTCGGCAAGGGCATGCTCGGTCGGCTCAAGGCATGGTTCGGCGGCGTGGAACCCGGCCAGCGGATACTCGACTGGCTGGAACTGGGCAGTGCCGGATCGCTTTCGCTCAACCTTGACTACATCCACAGCGACGACCCGCTGAGTCGGGGCCAGTTCCAGTTCGTGCTCACTGGCGACCGGCCGGATCGCAAACTTTACGACCAGCTCAACAGCTATACCGGCGAAGACGGCTCCGACGGCGTGGTGCGCATCGCCGCGGCCAACCTCAACGCCCATCACGCGGTGTTGTCGCCCCAGTTCAACAGTGCCGGCGGCATCGACACCCTGGCGCTCAACCTCAGTCGCGGGCCGCGTTGCGCATTCAAGCTGATCGCCGGAGCCGCGCATTCCGGCGATCGGCTGGGCATCCTGGCCGCCGCGGCGCCGGAAACGGTGGCCGCCATCCTGTGCTGCCTGATGGTACGCAGCCCCGATGACTACGGGGCGCTGTGCGACGCATTCGAGCGCGAGAACGCGGCGCGTGACGCTGACAAGGTCGAGCTGGAGCCGGCTGGTCCGTTTGCACCACGAGTACACATCCACGATCCACGCAGCCTGCTGATCGTGCGTCTCACCGACGAGGCCGGCGAACCGCTGACCGGCGCCGGCTTCCTGCTGACCGCCGGCGCGCCGGCCAGCGCCGACCTGCTGCCGGAAGGCTTTCTGCTCGATCGTCAGGCCAATTCGAAACAGCGCACCACCATCTCGCTGTTCCTCGACCACAGCCTGCTCGCCGGCGACGGTCGCGTGGCCGATCCGCGCAACAGCCGCAAGACGCTGAGGCCTGCGGTTGCCAGCCATCGTCCCTATGGCGCCAGCGTGCAGCCGGTCGATCTTGCCGGACTGGTCCATCACGCCGTGGCGCACAGCGCCGCCGGCGATGACCTGTTCGCCATCCTCACGCCACACCAGACCACCGTGCTCGATGTGGTGCTGCCAAGAAAAGTCCGCGAAGGCGTGTTCCGGCTGACCGGAAACCTGTCGCCGGAGGACTTCCGCAAACCCGTGCCGGGTGCCGTGATCGGGTAAGGCGCCGGGTCAGTCATCCGTCGATGGCTGGCGTCCGCGATTCGCATGAAGTTACGATGGTGCCCGCGCAGCGCCATCCAGGGCTGTGCACATGGAGTCCGTCATTCAATCAGGGAAGAAAAACATGAAGAAGGTGATCCTGCTGATCATCGTGATCGCAGCGTCTGTGTGGTACTTCGATATCAGCCGCAAGATGACGGAAACCTCGATTCGCGAAAGCTATCAGGCACAGATGGCAGCGCTGCAACGCTTCGACGCCGAGCAGTTGTGCAACAGCCTTGACGACAGCTACAGCGCCACGGTGGTTGAACGTGGCTCGGGCAAGACTTCCACCGCAAACGACAAGGCTGGAACCTGTGCCGAGCTCACCCGCACCATGCGCCGATTCAAGACGCTCAGCGAACGCACGGGGGGCATGATCGAGCCGGATTACGACTACCAGATCCGCTCCATCTCGCTGTCACCCAACCGCAAGCTCGCCACAGTCGAAGTGGACACCAAGGTACGCATGGGCAACATGACGCTGGCCCGCTCCAGCTCGGTCGAGCACCTGATACGTCGCAACGGTCGCATCCTCAGCACCGGCGGCGAAGCGACGGTGTGGGCCTTCAACCCCGAATAGCCTTGCGCGAGCCATGCCTTGCCGCACCGTCGGCAACGAGAGCTGACCGCCCCTGAGTGGTGGCGGTATGCAGCGCTGCAGATCGGCGATACTGCGTCTTCGCGGCGTCCGCGTTCTCGATCTGTTCCATCGGTCGAGCCGAATGACGCGACGCGACACTCGTCGACCCGGCCCAGGCATGCAAAAGAAACCCATCTTCTTCGACCCCTCCGGCCGGCGTGCCAGTCACGTCTCGCGCCTGGCCCTGCTTGCCGGGGTGGTCAGCACGTTGTTCGTGGTGGCGTGTGCCGTCAGCCTGTTCGTGGGCCCGAACATGAGCGGCTTGCACATCGGCGAGCATGCCCGTACGCGGCATCCACTGGCCAACGTGAAAGCCGCCGCACCGGAACTGCTGAAGCCGGCGGCCAAGTTGGCAGCGGAGGTACGCGCGCGGCAAAAGCTGCTGCATGCCCCGAAGACCCACGCCAGCAAGGCGGCGGCCACCCACGTGCCACCGCCGTCGCTGAACAAGCCGGACGGTCGGCCGCTGGCGATCGGCTTCTATGTCAACTGGGACGACAGCAGCTATTCCTCGCTGAAGCACAGCCTGTCCCAGCTGGACTGGGTGATTCCCTCGTGGATGAGCCTGAGCGGCAAGGACATGGCGTTGCACACCAGCGTCGACGCGAAAGCGATCAACCTGATCCGCAAGCAGAAGCCTGCCACGCCGATCCTGCCGCTGCTGCAGAACGCGGTGGATGCGAACTGGGATGGCGCCGGCCTGGCCCGCATGCTGGCCGACCCGGCCATGCGCCAGGCGCGCATCGCGCAAATCGTGGCGTTCATCGCGGCCAATCACTTCCAGGGCGTGACGATCGATTTCGAGGAAGTGCCCGACGCTTCGCAGAAGGACCTGAAGAGCTTTCTCAACGAACTCAACGATGCGTTCGACCCGCATGGCTGGGGCATCGTGCTGTCGGTGCCGTTCGACGACCCCAGCTGGGATTACGCCGGCTATGCCGACATCGTCGATTTCGTGGTGCTGATGGCGTACGACGAACACTGGGCCGGCAAGACCCCGGGCAGCATCGCCGGTCAGCAGTGGTTCGAAGACACGCTGGCGAAGCGCATGAAGGAGCTCGATCCCGACCAGACCATCGTCGCGATCGGCAGTTACGGCTATGACTGGTCGCATGGCAACAACGCCGAAGCGCTGACCTTCCAGGATGCGATGGACCGAGCCTCCGACGCGCAAGTCGACATCACCTTCGACCCGGACACGCAGAACCCCCATTTCTCCTACGACGAGGACGATGGCAGCACCCATCAGGTCTGGTTCCTCGATGGCGTCACCGCGTACAACGAGATCCACGCCGCCGACGACTACAAGCCCTACGGCTACGCGCTGTGGCGGCTAGGCTCGGAAGACCCGTCGGTGTGGTCCGTGCTTGGACGCCCGTATGCTGCGCCCGCGCCCGACCAGTTGCGCACCATCGGCGCGGGCGAGGACATCGACATCGAAGGTCAGGGCGAAGTGCTGGAGATTGCCTCCAAGCCAACTGAGGGCACGCGCACACTGGAGGTGGACAAGGACGACGGCAGCATCGACGACGAAAGCTATACCGGCCTGCCCAGCTCCTACGTGATCCAGCGCGCGGGCACCTTGCCGCACAAGATCGCGCTGACCTTCGACGACGGTCCCGATCCCGAGTGGACGCCGCAGATCCTCGACATCCTCAAGGCCAAGCACGTACCGGGCACGTTCTTCATCATCGGCGAGAACGCCGAGATGTCGCCGAAGCTGGTGCAACGCGAGGTGGCCGAAGGCCATGACGTCGGCAACCACACCTTCACCCACCCCAACCTGGGCGACAGTCCGCCGGCTATCGTCGCGCTGGAACTCAACGCTACCCAGCGATTGTTCGAGGCGCTGACCGGTCATTCGATGCGGCTGTTCCGCGCGCCCTATTTCGGCGATGCCGAACCGACCACCGCCGACGAACTGGTGCCGATCGAGATCGCGCAAAACATGGGTTATCTGTCGGTGGGCCTGCATGTGGACGCCGAGGACTGGCAACGACCCGGCGTCGACGCCATCGTCAATAATGTCGTGGCAGGCATCGAAGGCACCAATCCCGAGCGCAAGGGCCAGGTCGTGCTGTTGCACGACGGTGGCGGCGAGCGCTCGGAAACCGTGGCCGCGCTGCCACGGATCATCGACGGCTTGCGCGCACAGGGTTACCAGTTTGTCACCGTGTCGGAACTGGCCGGGCTCACCCGCGACCAGACCATGCCGACGATCGCGCCCGGCTCGCTCTCGCAATGGACCGATCGCATCGTGTTTCTGGCGCTGGGCTTTTTCGGCCATTTCATCCGCTGGCTGCTGACCGTGGCGATCGCCCTCGGCGTGGCGCGCCTGATCCTTCTCGGCGGGCTTGCCCTGCTCAATCGCGCACGCGAAAAACGACGTGTGGTCCCCGTACTCGGGGACCAGCCACCACTGGTTTCGGTGCTGATTCCGGCTTACAACGAAGAGAAGGTCATCGCCAGTTCGATCCGGCAGATCCTCCGGAGCCGCTACGCCAACCTCGAAGTCATCGTGGTCGATGACGGTTCGGTCGATGCCACCTCCGCCGTGGTGCGCGAGCACTATGCCGACGAGCCGCGCGTGCGCCTGATCACCATCCCCAACGGCGGCAAGGCGCATGCGGTGAACACCGCGTTGCGCGAATCGAATGGTGCCGTGGTGGTCGCGCTGGATGCCGACACCCAGTTCGAGCCGGATACCATCCCGCGCCTGGTGCGCTGGTTCGCTGACCCGCAAGTCGGCGCGGTCGCCGGCAATGCCAAGGTCGGCAACCGGATCAACCTGATCACCCTGTGGCAGGCGCTGGAATACATCACCGCGCAAAACCTGGAGCGTCGCGCGCTGGCGGCTCTCGGCGCGATCACCGTGGTGCCCGGCGCGGTCGGCGCGTGGCGGCGTGAGGCATTGGAGCAACTCGGCGGCTTCCCGGCCGACACGCTGGCCGAAGACCAGGACCTCACCATCGCGGTACAAAAAGCCGGCTTCAAGACGCTGTTCGATGCCGAGGCAATCGCCTGGACCGAAGCGCCTGACACGGCACGCGGCCTCGCCCGCCAGCGCTTCCGCTGGGCCTACGGCACCCTGCAATGCCTGTGGAAGCATCGCAATGCCACCTTCAATCCGCGCTACGGCTCGCTGGGCATGATCGCGCTGCCGCAGGTCTGGCTGTTCCAGATCCTGTTCTCGGTGGTGTCACCACTGGTTGACCTGGTACTGGTCTGGCAGATCATCAGCACGGCGATGGACTTCCTGCAGCATCGCGGCCAGTTCGACGACACCAACCTGATCCGCATGCTGGTGTTCTATGCCGCCTTCATGACCGTGGATCTGGCGGCGTCCGCACTCGCCTTCGCGATGGAAAAGAAAGAGAAGTGGAGCCTGTTGTGGTGGCTGGTACTGCAACGCTTCGGCTATCGCCAGCTGATGTACTACGTGGTGGTGCGCTCGGTATGGACGGCCATCAAGGGACCATCGGTCGGCTGGGGCAAGCAGGAGCGCAAGGCGACGGTGAACTCGGGCGAGGAACCCGTCGCGACCACGAACAGTGGCAACTGACGAGCCTGTGCGGCGTCGTACGCGCAGGCGATCACGCCTATCCACCCGTTACGTATTTCAAACCTATCTTCTTGCCTGGCCTCACGGAGAAATGCCATGAGTGACGCGATCACCCACCTGCAGGCCGCACAGGCCCGGGCCATGGCCGGCCGCCCTCGCGTCGGTGGCTTCCCCTATCTTGCCGAAACGCTGCGGAGCGCGGGAGTAACGCGCAACGTGTGGCAGCTGCCCGCCTGCCAGAGCCTGTACCTGACCACTCGCGGCCCGGTGCTGCAGCAGGGCACGCCACTGGTGTCGGGCAGTGTCGATGTACCACGCTTCGATCAGCAGGCGCTGATTCTCGCGTTGCGTACCGACCAGGCCGGGGAAAGCAGCTTCCCCGCCTTTCTCCTCGCCGCATGGGAGGCTGGCGTGATCCGCTATGACGCCGACCTTGTCGAACGCTGCGTCACCTATTATGGCTGCGGCGGCGAATTCTACGTCGAACGCTATCCCGCCGTGTCGCTGTAATCAGTTGCCGCGCACGCGCATCGTCAGACCCTTCAGGAAGTTCCGCAGCAGCTGGTCGCCGCACAGCTTGAAATTCTTGTGGCCGGGCTGGCGGAACAAAGCGCTCAGTTCCGGCTTGGAGATCGGCAGGCCGGCGGCAGCGAGTACCTCGTGCATGTCGACGTCTTTCAACTCGAAAGCCACGCGCAGCTTCTTCAGCACGACGTTGTTGGTGACCCGCTTCTCAGGCGGCCGCGGAGCCCGACTTTCGTCCTTGCCGCGGCGCTGGAACACGAGGCCGTCCAGAAACAATGCCAGGGTCTGGTTGCTGCACTCGGCGTAGCCGGGCTCGCCATCCTTCTTCAGAAACGCCTGCACGTCATCCTTCGTCACCGGCTCGTTGGCATCGGCCAGATGAACCAATTCCACCACCTTGCCGTCGCTGAGATCGAGCATGTAGCGGATGGAGCGCAATACGTCGTTGTTGATCATGTCATTCCGATGAATGCCGCAGTGGGGGCGCCATGCTACCGCGCCACGCGGCTCCTGACCGCGTTTGGTTGACCCCATTGACCGACACCCCGCGTTTCACCTTTCACCACGAGAGGAGAAGCGCCCCATGAAACTGAAAGCCCTGCTGCGCAGCCTGCTGTTGTCCCTGCTGGTGATCGTTGCCGGTTGCAGCGTGCCCCGGCCCGCAACCGACGCCCCGGTACGCGAGAACGACAGCACGCCCCCGCCGCCCGCCGAACAACCGAGGATCGAACCCGCACCCGCCACCCCACCGGCGATGGCGCAGGACAAGGGCTTGAACAAGACCGACAGCCTGAGCGAGCAGTCCGCGCCGCCACCGTCAGGCCACGTCGGCCGCCCGTTGGCTGCCCCGCCCGCGCCACCCGCCGCTGCGGCACCACCGGCGATGGCCGAGATCGCCGCGATGTCCTACCACGCACAAAACGCGAAACGCATGGCCTACATGCCCACCCCGATCCTGTCGCAGCCAATGCCGGGCGACATCAATCGGGAGAACTACACCCATCGCGACACCAATCCCGTGCAACTGGTCAGCGAACAGCCGGTATCCACCTTCAGCATCGATGTCGATACCGGGTCCTATACCAATGTGCGACGCATGTTGAACGCCGGTCAGCTGCCGCCTGCCGACGCCGTGCGCGCGGAAGAATTCATCAACTACTTCGACTACGGCTACGCGCCGCCAACCG
Organism: Rhodanobacter sp. TND4EL1; assembly: GCF_054061035.1. Taxonomy (NCBI): domain Bacteria; kingdom Pseudomonadati; phylum Pseudomonadota; class Gammaproteobacteria; order Lysobacterales; family Rhodanobacteraceae; genus Rhodanobacter; species Rhodanobacter sp. TND4EL1. The sequence continues at coordinate 206,418 of NZ_JBSSDT010000001.1, read as the reverse complement.
ATCGCCGGCAACCCTTCAGCGTCACCACCGAACTTGCACCCGCGCCCTGGAATGCGAAGCGCCAGCTGCTGCTGGTCGGCATCCAGGGCTACCGCGTGCCCAGGGCGCAGATTCCTGCGTCCAACCTGGTCTTCCTGATCGACACCTCCGGCTCGATGAACGAACCGGACAAACTGCCACTGCTGCAGGCGTCGCTGAAACAACTGGTCGGCGAATTGCGCGCCCAGGATCGTGTGGCGATCGTCGCCTATGCCGGTTATGCCGGCGTGGTGCTGCCCTCCACTGCCGGCGACCAGCACGCCGTCATCAACGCGGCGATCGATGGTCTTGGTGCGGGTGGTTCCACCAATGGCGGCGCAGGCATCGAGATGGCTTACGCGCAAGCCGAGCAAGGTTTCATCAAGGGCGGCGTGAATCGGGTGATCCTGGCCACCGACGGTGACTTCAACGTCGGCACGGTCAATCAGGAAGCACTCAAGACCACCATCGAGGATCACCGCAAGAGCGGCGTGGCGCTGACCACGCTGGGCTTCGGCCAGGACAACTACAACGACGCCATGGCGGTGATGCTGGCCGATGTCGGCAATGGCAGCCACCACTATATCGACAGCCTGCAGGAGGGCCGTCGCGTGCTGGTCGACGAGATGTCCGCCACGTTGCTGACCATCGCCAAAGACGTGAAGATCCAGCTCGAGTTCAACCCGTCGCAGGTGCAGGAATACCGCCTGATCGGCTACGAAAAGCGCATGCTGAAACGCGAGGATTTCAACAACGACAAGGTCGACGCCGGCGAGATCGGTGCAGGTGCCAACGTCACCGCGATCTACGAGATCACGCCGACCGGTTCGCCCGGCGCCCGCATCGACCCGCTGCGCTACGGCAGCCATGACAAGACAGCCGGACACGGCGGCCATGAGCTGGCCTTCCTGCGCCTGCGCTACAAGTTGCCCGGGCAATCGGAAAGCCGGCTGATCGAGCAGCCGATCGCGGCCCGGCCGGCGGTCGAAGCCAGCGAACGCTTGCGCTATGCCGCCGCCGTGTCCGCCTTCGCCGACGCGCTGCGCGGCGGCAAATATCTGGATGGCTACAGCTATGCGCAGATCGCCGCACTCGCCCGAGGCGCGCGCGGTGACGACGCCGACGGCTACCGTGCCGGCTTCGTGCAGCTGGTGAAGCTGGCCGACGGGCTGGCGACGCGCGGTCATGACGGCGACATCGACACCGCGGCGCGTTGAGTTTTCCGGCCTCGTTGCGCGGCTGGCGGTTATGGGCACCGTTTTCTCCGTGCCCTTCCCCAACCACCGCCGCGCAGCGGGGGCGGAACCTGCAAAACAAGAGCTACCCGCCCCAACCTGCCCCTGCGTGCGGGCGATGGAGCCGACTCGCGGCGCGAACGAAACCCACGCCAACCTCCCCGCCACCCGGCGATTTGCCTTACCCTCGCCCACCATGGATGCCGCCGTCGATCCCGATGCCCTGCTGATGCTTGCCTACGCGCGAGGCGACCTCGCCGCGTTCGAGGCGCTGTATGCGCGTCATCGCGGCATGCTGTACCGGTTCCTGCTGCGCAGCGTGCGCGATCCGCATCGCGCCGATGAGCTGTTCCAGGAAACCTGGAGCCGGGTGATCAGCGCCCGCGAGCGCTATCAACCGCAGGCGAAGTTCAGCACCTGGCTGCTGCAGATCGCCCACAACCTGATGATTGACGGCAGCCGTCGCCAGCGACCGATGGCCAGCAGCGATGAAGCCGAGGTGGTCTTGGCAAACCTCGCCACCCCCGAACGCGAGCAACCTGACCACGCCTTGTCCGCGTTCGAACGTCGGCGCCACCTCCAACTCGCCATCGAACAGTTGCCCGATGAACAGCGCACCGCGGTGTTGCTGCGGCTGGAACAGGAGTTGAGCCTGGAGGAGATTGCCGTGGTTACCGGTACCGGCCGCGAAACCGTGAAGTCCCGCCTGCGCTATGCCATGAATCGATTACGCGAAGTGCTGTCCGAATGACCACGCCCCTGCCCCCGACCGATCCGCCCCGCCCCGACGAGCTGCTGCCCGGTGAAGCCGAGCTGGCCGCGTTGTACCGCGAGCTGCCGCAAAGCGAACCCTCGCCCGCGCTGGATGCGGCCGTTCTGTGCGCCGCAGCCGCGGCCTTGGACACCACCGCTGCCATCGTCAGCGAGCAGCATCACTCGCCCGAAGATCGCGTCGAGCGGCCCCAGCCGATGCCTTGGTCTGCTGCCAGGGTAGGGGCGACTCCGGCGGTCGACGCCACCACACGGCGCCGGCGCGCACCACGCTGGATGATCACCCTGGGCAGCGCGGCCAGCCTGGTGCTGGTGTCCGGACTGGCGTGGCGACTGCACGAATCGAGCCCGCCACCTTTGGCGCCGCTGGCACAGGAAACGAACGAAGCCACTTCCCCAGCAGCGGACAAAGTCGGCTCCCAGGTGACGCCGCTGGCTGCACCGCTGGCGCCCGTGGTTTTGTCCGAAGCCGTTGCGCCGCCCGAAACGTTGGATCAGCGAGCTGCCACGCGGGTCTCTGCCGCGAAGAAGCTGAAACAGAACAACACGCTCCAGTCAGCGCAACGCAAGACCGCAGCCAGGCCCATGGCCGCACCACCACCGGTCGCCGAACTGGCTGCTCGTGCTGCGCCACCACCTGCACCTCCGGCGCCGCCCGCACCTCCGGCGCCGGCCCAGGAAATTTCCGCCAGTGCCGCAAGCGGCCAGCTCGACAAGTTCGACCAGGCGGCCGCCGCACCGATGGCCGCCCAATCCGCGTCGATCGCCGCCGCACCCATGCCAACGAACGAAGCGACCAGCGAGACCGATACCACGCAGCAACCTGGCGACACGCCGACCCGGGAACTGGACAAGATCCGGCAACTGTTCGACCAGGGTCACCGGGCCGAGGCGTTGCCGCGCCTGCGGGCGTTCCGGCGGGCGCATCCGCAATGGCCGTTGTCGCCCGCGATGCAGGCACAATTGCAGGAACCATGACCGATACGCTGTTCACCCTGATCGAGCAGTGCCGCCATCAGGAAGACATAAAGAAGAGTCGCTTCCTCGCCCTCGCCGCACCGGTGCACACGGCTGAACAGGCGCTGGCCTTCCTGCGCGAAGTCGCCGACCCGACCGCCACGCACAACTGCTGGGCCTACCGCATCGGCCAGGACTATCGCTTCAATGACGACGGCGAACCCGGCGGTACCGCCGGCCGCCCGATTCTGCAGGCGATCGAAGGCCAGCAGATGGATGGCGTGGTCGTGGTGGTCACGCGCTGGTACGGTGGCATCAAGCTTGGCGCGGGCGGTCTGGTGCGCGCCTATGGCGGTACCGCAGCCGAATGCCTGCGCCGGGCCGAGCGCGTACCGATCATTCCGATGGCGATGCTTGCCCTGTCATGCAGTTTTGCGGACCTTGCCTTGCTCAAGGCGCGTATGCATGAACTGGGTGCCAGCGTGACCAGCGAAAACTTTACCGGCGAGGGCGCTAACCTCCAGCTCACGCTGCCGCTTGCGCGCGTGGACGAAGCGGTCAGCCGCATCGCCGACCTCACCCGCGGCGAGACCGTCGCAGTACGCATCGACTGATGCCCGCCACCCCATCCATCCCCACCCAGGAATCCCCCCATGAACCGTGACCCCCAACTTTTCCCCGACGACGAAAACGGCAATGTGCTCTGGCAGATGGCTGAGGCCGGCGACGACCTGTCGATCCCCCGCGAAGTGGATTTCGCAGTGCTCTTCCCGTCCGAAGACGATGCCCTGAAGTTTGCCGTGCACCTGCTGCGCAGTGACCAGAAGGTCTCGTTCTCGGCCTACGAAGAACACGACGAAATGCCGTGGCAGGTGCTGGCCCATCCGTTCATGGAGCCCAGCCACGAGAACATTTCCGGTTTCGAGCGCCTGCTGGGCGAAGCCGCCGAAGACTTCGACGGGCACAACGATGGCTGGGGCTGCGAGGCGCAGCAGGCAGTCTGATCTGAAACGCGCGCTTGGGAGCGGTGCCTGTCGGCTTCGCGTCCGCGCATTGAATCAGCACGTCGACCGCCCCAAGTCATGGGCTCGACGCCGACTCTTTGCGAGACCCCATGACTGCCACCGACAAGCCCCCATCCTCCCGTCGCATCGGCGCGCTGCGCGGGCTGTGGCCCTTCCTCAAGCCACACAAGGCACTGGCTATCGGTTGGCTGGTCTTTCTCGGACTCTCATCGAGCGCCTCGCTGGCGCTACCGCTGGCCTTTCGCTACATCATCGACAAGGGCTTCGGTCATTCCAGCCAGGCAGTGATCAACGAGACCTTCATCGCGCTGTTCGGCGTGGCGCTGGTGCTCGCCGTGGCCACTGCGGCCCGTTACTTCTGCATCACCCTGCTCAGCGAACGGGCGCTGGCCTCCTTGCGACGAACGCTGTACGCGCAGGTCATCCGCCTCGACGTCAGCTTCTTCGAACGCAGTCGCGTCGGCGAACTGCTCTCGCGCCTTACCGCCGACACCGAGGTGGTGCAGGCCTTGATCGGCTCCGGCGTGTCGGTGGCGCTGCGCAGTGCGGTGATGCTGCTCGGCGCCGGCACCATGATGGTCTGGACCGCGCCGTCGCTGGCCGGCCTCACCGCGCTGGTGATCCCCGCCGTGATGCTGCCGATCCTGGTATTCGGTCGCCGCGTGCAGAAACTCTCGCGGGCCAGCCAGGACCGTCTGGCCGATGCCGCCGCGATCGCCAACGAAACCCTCAACGCCTCCACCGCAGTGAAGGCGTACGCCCGCGAGAACATCGAAAGCACCCGTTACAGCAACGCGATCCTGCGCGCATTGGCCACCGCGCGTCGCCGCATCGGCATGCGCGCGCTGCTGACCATGGCGGTGATCGTGCTGGTGTTCGGCGCGATCACCCTGGTGTTGTGGGCCGGTGCGCGCCACGTGCTGACCGGCACGCTGGATCCCGGCGTGCTGGGCCAGTTCGTGCTCTACGCCGTGTTCGCCGCGGGCTCGGTGGCCGGCCTGTCCGAAGTGTGGGGCGACGTGCTGCGCGCCGCCGGCGCCATGGAGCGCCTGGGTGAGCTGCTCGACGAACGCCCTGCCATCATCGAGCCGGCGAACCCGCTGGCACTGCCACGTCCGATCAGTGGCGCCCTGCGCTTCGACCACGTCGGCTTCCACTACCCGACACGACCGGACACCGCCGCCCTGCACGACTTCACCCTCGAAGTACGCCCCGGCGAAACCGTCGCCCTGGTCGGCCCGTCCGGTGCCGGCAAGAGCACCGTGTTCGCCTTGCTGCTGCGCTTCTACGATCCACAAAGCGGCAGCATCAGCCTCGATGGCATCGACCTGCGTGCCGTGACGCTGGATGACCTGCGCGGCGCGATCGCACTGGTGCCGCAGGAAACCGTGATCTTCAGCGGCAGCGCCGCCGACAACATCCGCTTCGGCCGCGAAGGCGCCAGCGACGAGGAAGTGCACGAAGCCGCCCGCGCCGCCGAAGCCGATGAGTTCATCAATGCCCTCACCGACGGCTACCAGGCCGAAATGGGGGAACGCGGTGTCCGCCTCTCCGGCGGCCAGCGCCAGCGCATCGCGATCGCCCGCGCGATCCTGCGCGATGCGCCGCTGCTGCTGCTCGACGAAGCCACCTCCGCCCTTGATGCGCAGTCGGAAGCGGCGATCCAGCAAGCGCTGGAACGACTCGAAAAAGGCCGCACCACCCTGGTGATCGCCCATCGCCTCGCCACCGTGCAACGTGCTGACCGGATCGTGGTGCTCGATGGCGGTCGCATCGTGGCGCAAGGCACGCATGAAAGCCTGCTGGCCGAGGGCGGCTTGTACGCGGAGCTGGCGCGCTTGCAGTTTGTGGCTTGACTGGTCGGATTGAAGAACATCGATGGCCGGAACCGACCAATTCCGGACGGTCAATGACCATGGGTGCGTGCCAACAAGCTGCCGTTCAAAGTGGGTGGGGCTGAAACGCTAAAGCCAAGCGGCAGCACGAACCGGGCGTCGTTTGGGCCGACAACAAAGGCTACTTTGCTAGACCTGCCCCCGAGCTCGTGATTACCACGTCTCTTTGCACGTTTCCCTTCACGGTCTTTTCTGGCGAAAACCGCAGTTTGGACCCAACTATCCGACCGTGATGACTATCTTGCCGACGGCGTGCCCAGTTGCCAGTTCGTCATAGGCTGCAGCGGATTGATCCATCGGGAAAACATGGTCGATCACAGGCTTGACGGCACCCTTGTCGATCAGCGCGCCGAGTTCGCCCAGCATCGCGCCATCGGGTTCCATCAAAAACCACTCGAAACGAACGCCGTACTCCTGCGCAAGCTGGTCAGTGTCCTGGCCCTTGATCGAAACCATCGTCCCGCTCTTTTTGAGAACCTTGAAAGAGCGATTGAGGGTTTCACCACCGAGCATGTCGAACACCAGGTCGTAGTCAGATAGCTTTTCGTCGAAAGCTTCGGTCTTGTAGTCGATCACCACATCCGCACCAAGGCTGCGCACAAGTTCGACACTACGAGCGCCGCAGGTCGTCGCGACAAAAGCGCCGAAATGTTTGGCGATCTGGATGGCGAACGTGCCAACACCGCCGGATCCGGCATGGATCAGCACCTTGTCGCCGGCTTTCAGTTTGCCCTTGGTGATCAATGCCTGCCACGCGGTAAGCCCCGCCAGGGGCACCGCTGCGGCTTGGCCATAGCTCAGGGTTTCGGGCTTCATCGCAAGTTCGCTTGCCTTGACTCGGGCGTATTCGGCAATGGCGCCGGCATCGTCCTGGTTGGGGCGGGCGAAGACGGCATCACCGATCTTGAAACGGGTGACATCCTTGCCGACTTCGACGACCTCGCCGGACACGTCATAACCCATGACATGAGGGAAGGTCAGCGGCATCATCTTTTTCATTGCTCCCGAACGCAGCATGTCGTCGACCGGGTTGATGCTGGCGGCATGCACGGCGATCACTACCGAATCGTCCTTCAATTCGGGCTTGTCGACGTTGCCGATCTCGATCGGGGCGTGATAGTCCTGGATCATGGCGGCCTTCATCATCTACTCCTTCGGCATGGTTTCGATCTGGCCGCGCTGGGGCGGACTGCGGTGAACGGGAACACAAGTGGCCGGGCGGCTATTACGGCAGATAGATCGCCTTGGCGTTGACGAACTCCTTCATGCCGAAGCCGCCATGCTCGCGCCCGAATCCGGAATCCTTGACGCCGCCGAACGGCATGTTGGGATCGGCCACGCCGAAGGAGTTGATGCGGACCATGCCGGTGTCGAAATGGTCGCGTGCGAGCTGGACGGCCTTGGCCACATTCCCGCTGAAGATCCCTCCGCCCAAGCCGTAGCGGCTGTCGTTCGCGATGCGCACGGCATCTGCGTTGTCGCGCGCCTTGATGATCGAGGCGACCGGCCCGAACAGCTCGTCGTCATAGGCAGGCATGCCGGGCTGGCAGTCGGCCAGGACGGTCGCTGGAAAGTAATAGCCGCTGCCATCCTGTTTGGGGACCCCTCCACAAAGCAGCGTGGCGCCGCTGTCGATGCTTTTGCTGACCTGCTCGCAAAGGGTGTCGAACTGTTCCTTGCTCGAAACCGGCCCCAGCTGCGTGTCCTCGGCTGTCGGCACGCCCATCACGATGGCCTTCATCTGTTCGACGAAGGCACCGACGAAGGCGTCATAGACCGCTGCGGTGACGACGAAGCGCTTGGCTGAAATGCAGGTTTCGCCATTGTTGTAGAGGCGTCCCTGCACGCACGCCTTCACGGCAAGTTCGACGTCGGCGTCTTCAAGTACCAGGTAGGCGTCGTTCGATCCCAGTTCGAGCACTGATTTCTTCAGTTGCTTCGCTGCGGCCTGTCCGATATGCCGTCCCGCTTTGTCACTTCCGGTCATCGTCACGCCGCGGACGCGCTCGTGCTTGATGATCTCGTCCGAGGTGTCGTGATCGACCAGAAGCACCTCGAACAAGCCCTTCGGCAATCCCGCCGCGAGGCAGACATCACGCAGCATCAGGCCACTGCCCGTGCAGATGCTGGCGTGCTTGAGAAGCACGCCATTTCCCGCCATCAGATTCGAAGCCAGGCCGCGGACCGGTTGGTAGACCGGGAAGTTCCACGGCTGGACGCTGTAAACGACGCCGATCGGGCAATAGGCGATCACGCCCTTTTTGCTGCCGTCGCCGGCTTTGCGCGATTCGTCGGCCAACACAGCCGGCCCATGGTCGGCCGTGTATTCGAATATCTGCGCGCACAGTTCGACCTCGTGACTGCCGTCGCGCAGCAACTTCCCGGTTTCCTCGGTCATGAGCTTGGCGAAGTCTGCGGCCTTGTCACGCAGGGCGCCGGCGATGTCGCGAAGATAGGGGGCGCGCTCTTCGTGGGTCTTCTTTTTCCACTGCAGAAACGCCGCGTGGCAAGCCTCTACCTTTTCGAAGGCGGTGTCCTTGCTCATTAAATCATAAGTCGTGATCGTTTCTTTCGTGGCGGGATTGGTCGTGGTGATGGTTTTCAAAATCAGATGTCCTGTTGTTTGGTGCCTGCTGCGTCCATGTCGCCTTCAGTCAGATGGCGGCGACCGCTTGCTGCACGGATGATTCGCCGGCAAGCAGTTCGAACTGCTTGCCGTGTGTGTTGTCTGCATCCAGCACCTGCAGCAGCACCGCTGCAACGTCATCGCGCGGGACGCTGCCTTGACGGCCCAGACGCTTCGCGACGTCGACCTTGCCGCTGCCACGATCATTGGTGAGCGCGCCGGGGCGCACGATGGTGTAATCGAGGCCGCTCGCGCGCAGATGATTGTCCGCAGCTTGCTTGGCGTACAGGTAATGCTGCAGATACTCGGGACCTTGCTCCGGCGTGTCAGCGCCCATGGAAGACACCATGACGAATCGCTTTACGCCGGCTTTTTGCGCGGCGTCGATCACCGCGATCGCGCCATCGCGATCTACCGCATCGGTTTTTTCGGGGCCGCCTTTGCCGCCAGAGCCTGCGGTGAAAATGACAGCATCACAGCCATCCAGTGCCGGCTGCACGTCCTTTTCGAGATCAGCCACCACGGTGCTATCGGCACCCAGCTCGCGCAGCTCGGTGGCTTGCTCCGCGCTGCGAATCATCGCCTGACTTTGATGCGGGCCGGAAGGCATCTGTTTGAGCAGGCGACGGCCGATGTGACCGTTTGCACCAACGATGAGAACACGCATGGGAAGCTCCTTGAACAGGGGAAGCGCTGCGCCGCAGATATGTGAGAGCCAACGCACGCACGAAAGGCGCAGCCGGCAAAGGCGCCGTGATGTGTTCTACGCCGGTCAACGTACACTCAACGTGTTCAAGATGGATCCGAATCGCCCTGATGTCGCGGAGACTGAACGGGGTAGAACCCGGCATCCGTCATGAACGGACGTTGCGGTAGCCCAACCCTGCCGTGGGGGCTCTCATCTTGTTCCTGAGATGATCTTTCCGAAGGCCGCGGGGGTGCGGTCTCGAAGCGCCCCCCCCAGTAGCTTCACGAATGCGGTCACGCGTGCGCTCACATGGCGATAAGAGGGATACAGCGCCCAGACCTCAATGCGACGGTTCGATGAACGTTCCCCAGTCGATCAGTCGACCGGCGTCGATATCAGCCTGCACCATCAGCGGGTAGCTCACTTTTCGATGAAAAACCCGGCTCAGTTCTCGGCAAAAATCAACAATTCAAGATTCTAGCGATGAGCCGACCAGCGGAATCGATTGTCCACGTTCGGTAAAGAAACAGACGATCGCCGTCGCTTCCAAATTGACTCAGCGCGCATGCTGGGCGAGCACGAACAGAGTTCCGAGGGGACGTGATCACAACGCTGTCGTTGATCAGCGATGAAAGTCCTTCAATCCATGGCCAGAGCCGGCCCGTTGCTGCCGGTCGTGGTTGTCTGCTTTCGGGGACGCTGATAAGGAACGTTCGAGTTGAGACTTCCCCCGGTGACTGGGAGAAAGTCCTCGTATCGTATTACTTCGGAACATGGTGAAGTGCGCAGAGCTTGTTGCCATCGGGGTCGCGAACGTAGGCCAGGTACATTGCACCCATATTCCCTTCGCGCAGCCCAGGCGGTTCTTCAATTGAAGTGCCGCCATTGGAAACCGCCGTGTCATGAAAAGTCTTTACCTGCTCAGGCGAGCTGCACTTGAAGCCAATGGTTCCACCGTTCGCAAAGACTGCTGCTTTGCCGTCGATGGGCTCGGTGACACAGAACATACCCTCATCGTGCCGATAGAAGAGCCGAGCGTGTCCAGTGCCAGCCAGATTGCGCACCGGTGGACCTATTCCAAGCGTTGCGAGTGTGGCGTCGTAGAACAACTTTGAACGCTCAATGTCGCTTGTTCCAACCATGATATGACTGAACATATTTTCTCTCCTGAACTTCCCGCATCGTATGGGTATTGAGCACTGGCGCGGATTCTGCCCAACCGTCCAATGACGAACGGTTGTCGTGACGACTAATGTTGGAGTTGAGCCGCGGTGGCGGCCTTGAACGAGCGATATGGCTTCACTAAAGCTGAGTTAGCCGAGTTGACTCCCGCACCATCTCGGAGAATAGCTTGGCGTGGATCGATACGATTTTGGCGCAGAGTCATTACAATTTCGGCTGGGACCGGCTGCGGCCGGCTTGATGAAGGGTCACCAGCGATGCCATCACGGCATCGCTGGTGACGGCCATCAACCCAGCATCTTGAGCAACGCCTCGGCGGCGGGCGCGGACGAAGCCGGATTCTGGCCGGTGATCAACAGACCATCGGTGACCACATGCGGCTGCCAGTCGCCGGCCTTGCTGTAGTTGCCGCCATTCTTTTTCAGCATATCTTCGACCAGGAACGGCACCACCCCGGTCAGCTCGACGGCCTCTTCCTCGGTATTGGTGAACCCGGTGACCGACTTGCCCTGCACCAGCGGTTTGCCATCGGCCGACTTCACATGGCGCAGTACACCGGGTGCGTGGCATACGGCAGCGACCGGCTTGCCGGCGGCCAGCGTGGTTTCGATCAGCGCGATCGAGTCGGCGTCTTCGGCCAGATCCCACAGTGGGCCGTGGCCACCCGGGTAGAACACCGCGTCGAAATCGCCGGCTTTCATGTCCTGCAGTTTGTGCGTGCTGGCCAGCACGGCCTGGGTCGCCTCGTCATCCTTGAAGCGGCGGGTGGCATCGGTTTGTGCCGACGGATCGTCGCTCTTGGGATCCAGCGGTGGCTGCCCGCCATGCGGCGAAGCCACCGTGATCTGAGCGTCCGCGTCCTTGAACACGTAGTAAGGCGCGGCGAATTCTTCCAACCAAAAACCGGTCTTTTTGCCGGTGTTGCCCAGTTGATCGTGCGAAGTAAGAACCATCAGAATTTTCATGGAGTGCCTTCTTTGAATGCGGGATGGGGAAGCAAACGGTCGTGCCGGCAAGGCGTCATTCGCTGGCCACGCGAACTACCAACTTGCCGAAATTGCTGCCGTTGAGCATGCCGATGAAAGCTTGGGTCGCCTGGTCAAGTCCGTCGACGATGTCTTCGCGGAACTTGATCTTTCCGGCCTGTACCCATGGGCTCATCTGCTGCATGAATTCACCGTAGCGATCGCCGTAGTCATCGAAGATGATGAAGCCCTGCATGCGGATACGTTGGCTAAGGATGGTGCGCGCAAGCAGGCCCAGCCGGTCGGGGCCGTCGGGCAGTGCGGTGTCGTTGTAGTTGGCGATAAGGCCACATACCGGCACGCGCGCCGAGGGATTGAGCAGCGGCAGCACCGCATCGAACACGGCGCCGCCGACGCTCTCGAAATACACGTCGATGCCGTCGGGGCAGGCTGCCGCCAGCTCGGCGGCGAAGTTGGCGCTGCGATGATCGATGCAGGCATCGAAGCCCAACTCCTCGACCACGTAGCGGCATTTTTCCGGCCCGCCGGCAACACCCACGCTGCGGCAGCCCTTGAGCTTGGCGATCTGGCCCACCGCCGAACCCACCGCGCCGCTGGCCGCCGCGACGACCACGGTTTCACCGGCTTTCGGCTGTCCGATGTCGAGCAGGCCCATGTAGGCGGTGAAGCCGGGCATACCCAGCACGCCAAGCGCCAGCGATGGGTGTTCCATCTTCGAATCCAGCTTGCTCAGGCCGGTGCCATCGGACAGCGCATGGTCCTGCCAGCCGCTGAAGCCGAGCACGAGATCACCTTCCTTGAAGTCGGGGTGGTTCGAGGTCTGTACCCGCGACACGGTACCGCCGACCATCACGTCGCCAATGGCGACGGGTGCGGCATATGACTTGGCGTCGCTCATGCGCCCGCGCATGTACGGATCGAGCGAGAGGTAGAGCGTGCGCAGCAGCAGCTCGCCGTCGGCGGGCGTGGGCAGAGGGTTTTCGCGCAGGCGGAAGTCGTCTGGCGTGGGTGCGCCGATCGGGCGGGAATTCAGCACGATGGCGCGTTGCATGGTCGCGTCGGGAGACATGGAGTGACCTCAGCAAGAGTTGAGGGGGCCAGCGTAGGCCCCGGTGTGTGAGTTCAGAGTGCGGCTTCCAGAATGCGCCGACTGGTGACCAGGGTGACATCGCGGTGTTCACCGAGCTGGGTCATGCCGTGGGCTTCGAGCTGGGTGATGACGGCGTCGATCACGTCGGCGCCCAGATCGTAATCCGGCAGGCGGGTGGCGATGCCCATCTGCTCGAAGAACGCGCGGGTCTTTTCAATCGCCTGGTCGATGCGCTCGTCCTCGCTGCCTTCGCAGATCTGCCAGACGCGTTCGGCGTACTGCAGCAGCTTGGCGTGCTTGCTGTCGCGGCGCACGTTCAAGCTGGCCGGCAGCACGATGGCCAGCGTGCGGGCGTGGTCGATGCCGTGCATTGCGGTCAGTTCATGGCCGATCATGTGGGTGCTCCAGTCCTGCGGCACACCAGCACCGATCAGGCCGTTCAGCGCCAGCGTGGCGATCCACATCAGGTTGGCGCGGGTGTCGTAATCCTGCGGGTTGGCCAGAGCTTCCGGGCCGGTCTCGATCAAGCTGAGCAGCAGGCCTTCGGCGAAGCGATCCTGCACCTTGGCCTGCACCGGGTAAGTCAGGTACTGCTCGACGATGTGCACGAAGGCATCCACCACGCCGTTGGCAATCTGGCGCGACGGCAAGGTGTAGGTCTTGGTCGGGTCGAGGATGGAGAACTGCGGGAAGGTATGCGAGCTGGAAAACGCCAGCTTGGCGCTTATCGCCCTCTTCGTCACCACGCCGCCGTTGTTCATTTCCGAACCGGTGGCAGGCAGGGTGAGTACGCTGCCAAACGGCAACGCAGTGGTGATATTGCGGCCGTGCTTCTCCAGGATGGTCCACGGGTCGCCCTCGAACGGCACCGCGGCGGCGACGAACTTCGTGCCGTCGATCACCGAACCGCCGCCGACAGCCAGCAGGTAGTCCAGCTTTTCCTGGCGAACCAACTCAACGGCGCCCATCAACGTCTCGAACGTGGGGTTCGGCTCGATGCCGGAAAACTCCTGCACGTGGCGATCACCCAAGGCTGCCTTGACTTCGTCCAGCGTGCCGTTCGCCCTCGCGCTGGCGCCGCCGTAGAGGATCAACACGCGCGCCGACGCCGGCAGCAAGGTATCCAGTTTGCTGATCGTCTCGGTACCGAAGACGATGCGGGTGGGGTTGTGGAATTCAAAATTCTGCATGGGAATGCTCCTTTGCCTAGACTGGTCGTCTAGTGTGGGTGGGGAAAAAAGGTGGGATGGGGGCTTGGCTCACCAAGGTCCGTCAGCGCGAACTGGCCGATCTGCTTCGCGGGGTCACGGGAAACGTCACTTCCCAGCCCCCACCGAGCGATTTGTAGAGCGCGACGAGAGCGATCGATTGATCGGCTGAGCCATCGATAACCTCCGCCCGTGTGGCAAGCAGGGTCTTTTGTTTCACCAACACTTGTTGCAAATCATCAAGACCCACGGCGTATCGCCGCTGCGCTTCATCAAGCGCCAACTGATCCTGGCGCAGGGCCTCATTTAGCTGGTCAAGTCGATGCTGGGTGGCAGCGTAGTCCGCCAATCCGTTATCGATTTCATGCCACGCACTCAGCACAGTCTCCTGAAAATGAATCGCTGCCTCCTGCTGCTGCGCTCGGCGCAAATCCAGAGTGCCGCGCAGTCGCCCACCCTCGAAGATAGGCAAGCTGATGGCAGGGCCAACGCCAAATATCCGACTTCCCCAGGTGCCAAGAGTGGAGAATTGCAGAGCCTGCAGCCCTGCGTCGCCCGATAGCGTAATGCGGGGATAGAAATCGCTGACCGCCACGCCAACATCCGCTGTCGCGGCATGCAGAACTGCCTCTGCTTGCCGAACATCCGGACGCCGCTCGGCCAGCTCGGAAGGCAGGCCCAAGGGTATTTGCGGTGGAACTGGCGGGATACCTGTCCGCTCGCGCAGTTCGTCGGCGAGCGCCCGTGGCGGCGCGGCCAATAGATAACTCAACGCATTGATGAGATGAGCCTGCAGCTGCTGCTGAAGCGGCAATTGCGCGTCGACAAGCGCTACCTGGGAACTTGCTTCTGCAACCTGAAGGTTAGTGGCCACCCCATTTGAAAACCGTATCCGGGTGAGCTGAAGACTATGACGCGCCACACCAAGGCTCTGGTTGATGACGGCCGATTTCTCCTGCACTGCCCTCAATTGAATGTAGTCCCTCGCTGTTTCGGCAAGTACAGAGAGCAGTACGTCACGACGGGCATCCGCAGATGCCTCTACCGAAGCATCCGCCGCTTCATTCTCACGGCGCACTCTTCCCCAGATGTCGAGTTCCCATGACGCATCAAAGCCGGACTGCCACACGTTATAAGGGCGCTCGCCATTTTTGCCTGAAGGATCAACCAGCCCGTCGGTACTAGCCTGAGCGCGCTGATAGGCGGCGTGGCCTTTCACGCCAGGCAGAGCGTCTGCGCCAATGGCTCGACGCTCGGCACGACTTTGCCTTAGTCGACTCGTCGCGGCCCGCACGTCGAGATTGGAGGCCGCCACCCGATCGATCAGTGACGAAAGTTCGGCATCGTCGAACACCCGCCACCATTGCGGATCAATGGGCACCGGGGCCAGTGGACTCACACCGGTCGAACCAGAAACCTCGTCCCAACGTGCTGGCACCGAGACGGCTGGTCGATGAAAGTCAGGGCCGACGCTGCATGACGACAACACCACAACAAAGGGCAGCGTCATCGCAACGGCAACTCTTGATAACCGCATCATCATCTGGCGCGTCTCGAGATGGTCTGTCACGCCACGCATTACAAAATTTTCATGCGTCGGCAGCGGCGAATACTTCGCCTGCCATCTGGATGGCGGCCAACGCGGCCGGCAATCCGGCTGGCAGCCCCACCTGGATGAAGGTATCGATCAATTCCTGGCGCGACACGCCCGCACGCAGCGCTGAGCCAATCCGCAACTTCAGGATGGGTGCCGCTGTCGCACCGAGCGCGGCGCAAACTGCCACCATGATGAGTTCCCGAGTGCGCAAATCAAGCGAAGTCTTTCCGTAGACATCGGCGAATTCCCACTCCATGACGAAGCGACCGAAAGCAGGCGCCAGATCCTTTAGACCATCCAGAAACGCCGTGGCGGGCAGGCCCGTGATCTGTTCGAAAGCCACTTGACCCGCGACGTAACGCTGGTCAGATAAACCGGTGTTGGGCATAGTGCTCATGTGGGGTCCTTGCGGTAAATAAATGCTGTATGGAATCGGGACATGGCGATGGTCATCTTTGGCATCGGACCACTCACGCAACTAATTGCCACAAGGTAATTATGACTCGAAGAACCGTGCACGTCAACGGTATTTACCGATCGGCAAACAGTAGTACCGCGCAGTCTGGCGGCGTCGCTCAGCCTTATTTACCAGTTGGTTACTTGAGCGTAAACTTAACGGATGGCCAAATCGACGACAAAATCACCTGTGCGAAAACGCAGCGTTGGAATCGCACCCACGGGTGCGAATGCCGCGCTGGCATCCAAGCGGCGGCGCCTCGCTCCCGAGGAGCGTGAGCGAGAGATCATTGAGGGCGCCGTCCGCTTCTTTGCCGAGGTTGGATTCGATGGCGGACTGCGCGAACTGGCGCTGCGCCTTGGCATTACGCATCAGAATCTTTTTCGGTACTTCCCGACGAAGGAGGCCTTGATTGACCGGGTATACCAAGAGGTCTATCTGAGCCGCTGGCAGCCTGAGTGGGAGCACCTGCTGCGTCAGCCTGACAAGTCGCTCGAAGTACGGTTGACCGAGTTCTACAAGGCCTATCTCGACACTATCTTCCGCTACGACTGGGTGAGGATTTTCGTATTCGCCGGGTTGAAAGGTGTCAGCATCAGCCAGCGTTACCTCGTGTTGATCCAGGCCAAGGTCATCGAACCGCTGGTCATGGAATTGCGTGCGTTGTCGGGCGATACGTCGGCTCGGAAATCACCGCCCTCAGCGGAAGAGCTCGAAGTCGCCTGGGGCTTGCATGGCGAGCTTTTCTATCTGGGCGTGCGTCGATGGGTTTATGACATGCCGGTTCCGGATGACCTTGATGGTGTCATCGAAGCGGCGATTATCCGTTTCCTGCGGGGGGCCCCGGCGGCCCTGCGCGAAGTCGCGAAACGCGAACTTCGTAAGAAGCCGCGGCACCCTCGTACCCCGTAGCCCAGTTCTGTGCCCGATCTCGCCGCTGACAACGATCACGCTCTCTAAAATCTCGTTTTCGAGGCAGTAGGCCACAGCCGGCAAAGATCAGGACGCATCACCAATTCAGCTGTGGATGGTGCGAAGAACGCGTGGTCGGGCTGACTAGAACACCCAGGGGCAGATGTCTTTGACGATTACGATCGGGGTGGCACCGATGTGCGCAGCTTCCATCCAGATGTGCTCGATCAGTGCTTCCGCATTGATGAGGGCGGGCCAGGTGCATGAGATCACTTATCTGGCCCGCGCGCCTACATCCGGGTGTCCCGAGCCATTGGGTCGCAGGCAGAGCGTACACAGGGATCCAAAAACCAGAACAGCGATGGCGAGCGCCGCCAGCGTGTCGGCATGCCCAAGGATTTGCGCCTGCTGGCGCACCTCGATCGCCAATATATGCAGTGCGCGTGCCTGAGCTTGATCATCGCCGAGCGATCGTGCGCTGACTGCCGCAGTCAACGCATCAAGACGCGCGGACACGATCAAGCTACCCGTGGCGACATGATCGACCAGAAAGCTCGACCGTGCCTGCTCGCGCACGCGGTCCAGCGTCGCGACACCCGCCAGTCCGATCGTGCCGCCCAAGCTGCGCATGATGTTGAACAGCATCGCCGCGTGTAACCCTTCGCGCGGCAGAAGGTCGCCGACAAACAAGAACAGCAGCGTTAACAAGATCAACGGCAATCCCAGTCCCTGCAGCACCTGGCCTAGCCACAGGTCGGGCCCAATCCATGCACCATCCAGTCCCATGCTTTCGATCAACAGGCCTGCGCCGACTAGCAAGAACCCCAGCGCAAGCAGGCGACGCGGCCCAAACCACTGCTTGCCGAGGCACACCACGGCTGCGATATAGCTGATGACTTGTGGCCATGCAGCATCCTGCAAAACCAGCCAAAGCTCATCAGGACGATAGGCGTGGGCTTGTACAAGAAATTGGGGGATCACATAGGTGCAACCCAGAGCTGCCAGGCCAAACGGCAGCATGCCCCAGGTGCTCATCGAGATATTGGGTCGCCACAACAGTTCCATGTTCAGCAGGAGATCTCGTTTCAACCGCGCCACGTATACGATGGAAAGGCCGAACGCAACGGTGCCACCGACAAGCAGGGCACGAATTAGCGCCGAATGCAGCCAGTCGAGTCGATCACCCTGGTCGAACCCGCAAGCCAGCATCGCCACGCCGAGGACCAATAGCAGCAGGCCGAAGCGGTCGGTATACAGCAGTGGTCGCCCGCGAAACGATTCGTGCGGAAGGCCGTAAGCTCCCGTGCCAAGTGCGATCAACCCGGGTATCAGATTCGCCCAGAACAGCGCGGTCCACCCCCAGTGATTGATCAACAATGCCACCAGCCCTGCGGCTAGTTGGGGGGCGAGTGTCGAAGCAGACGTATAGAGCGCCAGTGCCAGAGCGCGATGATGCGGCGGCAGCGTTCGCAAGAGCGCGACGATCGCCATCGGCAGCAAGGAGCCACCGGCCAGCCCCTGTGCCGTGCGCGCTATCAGCACGACTGTAAAGCTTGGCGACAGCGCCAACACACCGGATGCCGTCATGAACAAAAAGGCCGAGTGCAAAAGCACTCGCTTTAATGAAATAGCTGTGGCAAGCCAGCAGCCAATCACCACACCCACCACATCTCCCGCCTTATAGGCGGTGGACAGCCATGATCCTTCGTCAAAACCTATGCCGAGGCCGCCGCGTATATCCGCCATTCCAAGCACGCTGTAGTGCGCGCCGAGCATGACCATCCATGCGGCCGATACCGCGGCTACGCATGTGGCAAAGCGTCGCCCATTCCACTGTGGAACCCAGCGGCGAGGAGATCCGGTCCCTCCGATTGAGATTCCACTGTGCGGACGGCCCGTCCCGCCATCCCCTCGATCGGTGGCTGGATGCGCCTTGGCAGTCGTCACTGCCGTCCCCTCAGCCAGTTGAACAGGCTACCGACGAGTGTGGCTGAACAACGCGTGCCCACGGATGGGCAAGGCGTATCGACGGTAGCAACGACCGACACGCCCGGAAGCAGCGATGCGACGCTGCCTTGATCGCGATCCAGCACGATCTTCACGGGGAACCGCTGAACGACTTTGGTGAAATTCCCGGTGGCATTGTCTGGTGGCAGCAAGGCGAACTGGGCGCCACTCGCAGGCTGCAAACTGTCGACTACGCCGGTGAAAGCGACACCTGGCACACCGTCAACTCGAATGGATACGTGTTGCTTGGGGCGGATATGCGCCAGCTGGCTCTCCCTGAAATTGGCGACGACCCAGACATGCGGGAGCGGCACCACATCGACAATTTGCGTGCCGGGACGGACATAGACCCCGACACGCACGTTCCGCTCACCGACCACACCGTCCACAGGCGCCGTAATGCGTGTCCAACCCAGTTCAATCTTTCTTTCGTCCAGAACGGCGCGCATCGCGTGGATGTTGGCCCGAGCTTCATCAACATCTGTCTCGCCCACCTGAACCTGTTGCTGCGCCGCAATCCATTCGGCTCGCTCACGCGCAAGAGTCGCCTTCAGGCGCTTGGCATCCGCGTCCGCAAGGTCAACTTGTTGCCGCGACGCCGAACCACTTGGCAGCATGTCGTGGTAGCGGGCACGGTCAATTACCGCGCGATCCAGGTCTGCTTGAGTGGCCACCATGGCGGCTGCTGCTGCAACCACCTGTGTCTGTTGGAGCCGGGTTCGGCTGAGCGCATTGGCCAGCGCAGCTTCGGAATGTTCAAGGTTTGCCTGCGCCTCAGCTACCCGCGCAAGGTAGTTCGTGTCCTGGACACGAGCCAGCACGTCACCCCGATGCACGTGTTGATTGTCGTTGACCGGTACGGCGACCAGGTATCCCTCGACGCGCGATGCAACCGGAGTGACATCAGCGCGGACATACGCATCATCTGTGCTCTGAACATCCCTATCGACCAGTGCTGGATACCACGCCGCTGCGAAAATCGCCAATAGAACGCCGATCACCAGCACTACACGCTTTGCCCGTTGCGTAGGTTGGTGCCAAGAGCCTTGGCCAAACAACAGCAGCCATCGGCTCGTTCTACTACGAGCTGAGCGCGATGACCGTCGTTCGCTCTCCGACGGCGGTTTGTGACCCATCAGGGGTTCCACACTAATTACCATGTGGCAATTATACTGAGCGCGGAGGAAGAGTCAATACTACTTACCGAGTGGTAATTGTTCGATGGTCGCCGGGACTCTTGATTGATTCCCGAGCTGACGCCAAACAAGCAGCCGCGCGCCGGCAACCACAAGCTTTCAGTGGCCGCACGACAACAACTGGTTGTCGGCTCGCCCCAGATCTAGCTTGCAGCTGACAATGACCTAGTCTTGTTCGCGGTTGTAGTGGTTGAACTGGCGGCGTTACGGCTAGCTAGCGCATCCGCTGGGTCTGCTGACACGGCCAGTATTTGCTTTCATTTTTGGAAAAATGGACTCCCCCAAGGCGGCCGTTCGTGACAGTCTGAAATGGGTCGGAAGCAGACGCTTCCAACTCGCCGAACCAGCGCGACAAACCGACAAACCGACAAACCGACAAACGGTACGCGGAAAACCAAGTCGACGCCGCCTTCGTCGCGTCAACCTGATGTTCTGATTCCCATCAGCCCATCGTCAGTCAGGCTCATTCCGAATTGTCTTACCAGCCCCCTCGTGACGCCCTGCTCCCGCATGATGCGAAGCTGGCAGCTTGTCGGCTCAATTTGTGGACGGTCTGATCAATAACCGGCCGCCAGACCCGCCGGGCGGCGTGGGTCGTTGGCGCCTTCGAGCAGGCCGGTCTTCGGGTTGACCAGGATGGCCTCGACGGCACCGCCGCTGAACGCCTTGAACGTGTGACCCATCCTTTCCAGCTTTTGCTGAGCTTCGGGCGTGAGCATGCCGTCTCCCACGTAGACGACATCCGGATACCACTGCTGGTGCACGCGCGGTGCATTGACCGCCTGCTGCATGTTCATGCCGAAGTCGACGACGTTGAGGAAGCTTTCCAGCGTGGAAGAAATGATCGTGGCGCTGCCGGGACTGCCGGTGAGCATGAACACCTTGCCGTGGCGCAGCACGATGGTCGGCGTCATCGAACTCAACGGTCGCTTGCCCGGTTCCACCTGATTGATCACGCCCTGCACCAGGCCCGCACCATTGGCCACGCCGGGCTTGCCGGTGAAGTCATCCATCTCGTCGTTGAGAAAGAATCCGGTGTCACCGGCAATCTGCTTGTTGCCGAACAGGAAGTTGATCGTATAGGTCACGGCGACGCCGTTGCCGTCCTTGTCGAGCACGGAATAGTGGGTGGTGTGGTTGCCTTCGGGTGCGCCGAGGCTGCCCGTCACTTCGGACGAAGGAGTGGCCTTGTCAGGCTGGATGGTGGCGCGCAGCCTGGCCGCATGTTCGGCCGACAGCAGCGTGTCGACGGGATTCTTCACGAAGGCCGGATCGCCCAGGTACGTGTTGCGGTCTGCAAACGCACGACGTTCGGCCTCGACCAGATAATGCACCGTGTTGACCGAGCCGTAGCCCCACTTTTCAAAAGGATACGGTTTGATGATCTGCAGGATCAGACACACCGTGGTGCCACCCGAACTGGGCGGCGGCGCGGAGATGACCGTATACCCGTGGTAGTCACAGGTGATCGGCTTTTCCCACTGCGCCGTGTAGTCGGCAAAATCCTTCATCGACAGGATGCCTCCGTTGGCATCGCTGGCCTTGACCACCGTTTGGGCGATGGAACCCTTGTAGAACGCATCGGTACCGCCGTTGGCGATCAGCTCCAGCGTGTGCGCCAACTGCTTCTGCACCAGCCGCTCACCGACTTTCCAGGGCTTGCCGTGATTGAGGAAGATCGCAGCCACATTCGGGTGTTGCGCAAAGTCCTTCGCACGCGAATCGAGACTGTCGATGTCGCCCTGCTGCAACACGTAGCCCTCACGGGCCAGCTTGATGGCCGGCGCGATGACCTGTTTCAGCGACATGGTGCCGTATGTCTTCAGCGCGGTATTCAGCCCCATGACCGTGCCGGGCACGCCAACACCCAGGTAAGTGTCGGTGCTGCGGTCCTTGACCACGTTGCCATCGGCGTCCTGGAACATGGTCGGCGTGGCTTTCAGCGGGGCCTTCTCACGGAAGTTCAGGAACAGGCTGCGGCCGTCCTTGAGGTGGATGTTCATGAATCCGCCACCACCGATGTTGCCGCAGCACGGATGCACCACCGCTTCGGCGTAACCGACCGCGACCGCCGCATCCACCGCGTTGCCTCCCTGCTTGAGGATGTCCACGCCCACCTCGGTCGCCAGATGCTGGGCGGTGACCACCATGGCGTTTTTCGCCGTCACCGGACGGGCCTTGGCCAGGTCTGCCCGTGTATTGGCGAAGATGGTTCCGGTCTCATCCGGATTGGGCGAGGTCAGCAACGGCGCCGTGACGTTCGATGCGGGCTGGTCGGTCGGGGTGGCCTTGGTCAATGTGCCGTTTCCGGAACAGGCCGCGATACCGATGGCAGACACCGCTATCACCAGCCCATGCCGCCAGGACCCCGGCAAGCCGTGTGACCGGGTCATCCACTCGTGCGAGATGGGGCGGGATGGCAGCGCGTTTCGGTTCGACATGAATTCCACTCCACGAGCAAGACCCTGAGCATAATCGCTGGAAAGCAGGTGTAGCCAATGACAAGACGCATACGGCGCATAACCAGAGGTTCTGGTCCGGCGAGCTCCTCGCGGACCGCGTCCGGTCTTGAGCAACGTCTTCCGGCGCGCTGTGATTCAATCCACGCAAGGAGAATCCCATGCCGAAGACTGCACCAGCACGCCCCGCGCCCACTGAGCCATCCACCGCAATGTCTATTGCCCTCACCCCGTTCGCCCGCGCCCGCCTGTTCCCGCGCGACCGCCGCCGCAGCGCCATTCAGAATTGCAGCGCGGAAGCATTCGAGCAGCACCTGAACATGGAAGCGCCGCTGACCGTGCTGGATGGCTACGCCCCGTTCTGCAAGTTGCATGTGCACCGCAACTGGACCTCCACGCGCTGCACCGCCACCCCGATCATCGACGCCAATCGCCGCCAGCTTCGTTCGGCCTACGAGGCCCGCAACAAGGACGAACTGCCGGTGCTGGTACGCTGGTTTGAGGGCATCGATCCGCCGGTCGCCAACTACCTGCTGCCGATTCTCTACAGCCGCGAGCAGTTGGCGAAGGAAGGCTCGCCGATCAAGGCCGACTGGGGTGTGGTCGGTTGCCTTTACACCGCCGATCCGGAAGAAATTCCAATGGTGCCGATCACCATGCTGCGCAATGCGCTGGGCGTGGAGGAAGGCGGCTCGGGCGTGCCGCTGGATCGCGAAGCGTACCGCCGCGCCGTGGCCTTCTGGGAGCAGCACGCGAACTGGCGCGGCTGAACGCCGGCCCTTGATTTGTGGGAGCGCAGCGCGCATTCCGTATAAGCGCTGCACCCGCCACAGGAATCTCCCATGCGATCTTTCGGCAAACCCGCCCACGGCGAACGTCTCGAACGTCTGCACGACTTGCCGCTGTGGGACGGAGAGCAGCTGCGCAACATTCACCCGGTTTTGCCCGGTTTGCGCGATACGTCCGCGCCCAGGCCCACGTTGCGCGATTTCGTCTTCGGCGGCCCGGACCGGACCCCTCCGGCGCCGCTGCCCGCCGACGATCCGCGCCACACCTGGTTGAAGCCTCCCGCCAGCGGACTGCGCGCCACCTGGCTGGGCCATTCCACCGTGCTGCTGGAGATCGACGGCTGGCGCGTGCTGACCGATCCGGTGTGGGGCCAGCGCGCCTCACCCTTCACCTTGCTGGGTCCGAAGCGCTTCCAGCCGGTACCGGTCAGCCTGCGTGATCTGCCACCGATCGACGCGGTGGTGATCTCGCACGATCACTACGATCATCTGGATTACCCGACCATCCGCGCGCTGGTGAAATCGAAGGTCCCCTTCGTCACCTCGCTCGGCGTCGGTGCGCATCTGGAAGGCTGGGGCATCGCCGCCGAGCGCATCACCGAGCTGGCGTGGTGGCAGACGCACCGCGTGCCGGGTACCGGCCTCACCATCACCGCCGCGCCATCGCAGCATTTCTCCGGGCGCGGCCTGAAGGATCGCAATCTCACCTTGTGGTCGTCGCTGGTGCTGCAGGGTGAACGCCACAGCGTGTTCTTCAGCGGTGACACCGGCCTTACCAATGAATACGAAACCATCCGGGACCGCCTCGGCCCGTTCGATCTGGTCATGCTGGAAGTCGGCGCGTTTCACCCCTCGTGGGGTGACATCCACCTGGGTCCGGCCAATGCGTTGGCGGCACACGACATGCTCGGCGGCGGCGTGCTGATGCCGGTGCACTGGGGCACGTTTGCATTGTCCACGCACGCGTGGGACGAGCCGGTGGAAACCCTGCTCGAGCTGGCCGATCCGCAGCGTTCCCACCTGCTGTTGCCGCACATTGGCCAGGCGGTCGAGCCATCAGAGCGGCGACCGGCAACGCCTTGGTGGCGGAGCGGTGACGACCGCATTGAACGAAAGCAGGTCGTCGAGCCTGAACCCGCCGAGACCTCCGAAGCTGATCATCTCGCAGGATCGGTGCCTTGGCCGCTGGACTGAGGCCACTGGACTGGCCGGCTCGTGATGCACGGAGTGGCGACCCTCCGTTCCTCGACTGTAATGGGAGGCTTGGAGTTTCCGCGATTCCGTCACCATCGCGGGCGATGCTCTCGGCCGGGATTCGATTCGGGAGAGCATCGCCCGCGAGCGGGCTTCTGCGATGGGCAATTCAGCCAGCCAGCGATTTGCTGTCGATGACGAAGCGGTATTTCACGTCGCCCTTGATCATGCGGTCGTAGGCCTCGTCGATCTGCTGCACCTGGATCATCTCGATGTCGGAGACGATGCCTTTCTCCGCGCAGAAATCCAGCATCTCCTGCGTTTCGGCGATGCCGCCGATCAGCGAGCCGGCGATCGCCCGGCGCTTGAAAATCAGGTTGGCAACGTTCGGCGACGGATGCGGATGCTCGGGTACGCCGACCAGCACCAGGGTGCCGTCGCGCTTGAGCAGGCTGGTGAAGGCATCCAGCGAATGGCTGGCGGCCACGGTGTTGAGGATGAAGTCGAAGCTGTTGGCGTGCGCCTTCATCTCACCCTCGTTGCGCGAAACCACCACCTCGTCCGCGCCAAGGTCCAGCGCCGCCTGGCGCTTGCTGTCCGAGGTGGTGAACGCCACCACGTGTGCGCCCATCGCATGGGCGATCTTCACACCCATGTGGCCGAGACCGCCGATGCCGACCACGCCGACCTTCTTGCCCGGGCCGACGTTCCAGTGGCGCAGCGGCGAGTAAGTGGTGATGCCCGCGCACAGCAGCGGTGCGACCGCCGCCAGTTGTTCTTCGGGATGGCGAATCTTCAGCACGAACTTCTTGTCGACCACGATGCGTTGCGAGTAGCCGCCCAGCGTGTGACCGGGCGCATCCTTGGACTTGCCGTTGTACGTGCCGACGAAGCCATTTTCGCAATACTGCTCCAGGCCCTCGTCGCAGGCGGCGCAGTGCTGGCAGCTGTCGACCATACAGCCAACACCGACGGTCTCGCCGACCTTGAAGCCGGTCACCTCGCTGCCCACCGCGCTGACGTGGCCGACGATTTCATGACCGGGCACGCAGGGATACAGCGTGCCACCCCACTCCGACCGCACGGTATGCAGGTCGGAATGGCAGACGCCGCAGTAGGCGATCTCGATCTGCACATCCTGCGGGCCCGGTGCGCGGCGCTCGATGTCCAGCGACTGCAGCGGCTTGTCGGCGGCATGTGCGCCGTAGGCTTTCGTACTCATGGGGTTTTCCTTGCTGGGGATGGACGGGAATCAGGATGTCGGCTCTACACGATATTCCTCATCGGCGACCTTCTCCATCCATTGGACGAATTTGCCGTCCATCACCTGCTGAAACGTGCCCGGCGCACCTCGCATCCTCCCGTGCGAGCCCTGGCTGTAGGCGGGCACGGCCCGCCATTCTTGTCCCGCACGGCAGGAAAGGCCGGCGGGCAGTGCCCGCCCTGCTCCGCTGCGGTCTACTTGCCTACGTGCGCCGCAAGGTGCGCCGGGTAGCGATCGCCCTGTATCTGGATTTTTGCCACGGACTCGGTGATCCGTCGAAGATCGTGCGCAGTCAGCGCTGGAATGGCCCTCATGATCGAATGGCACTGACTCAGGGCCAAACGCCCCCAAACCGTTCCCGCTGAGCGTAGTCCGCGCAGCGGGCGGAGTCGAAGCGCCTTCCGGTGGCAACTCCACCAGCAAAACGACACTTTCGTGCAATCGCCAGTAACAACCTCATGTCGTCATGGTGCTGACGCAGCGCGCGGATGTTCTCCAAGGCCCTGCCTATCAGGTCGATTGGAAATGCCGAATGGCTTGCCTGCGTCATTGGAGGCAGACTCGACCAATCTGCTGCACACATCTCTCCCCGCCAGTCACCGACAGAAGGAAGCACGCCATGTCCAAGTCCGACAACACCCCCAAGGGCGGCTCGACCACCGGTTCCGGTGCCCCCGCCATCAGTGATCGCAACTCCCTGACCGTCGGCCCGGACGGCCCGATCCTGCTGCACGATGTGCACTTTCTCGAGCAGATGGCGCACTTCAACCGCGAAAAGGTGCCCGAGCGCCAGCCACACGCCAAGGGCGCCGGCGCTTTCGGCGTGCTGGAAGTGACCGAAGACGTTTCCCGCTACACCAAGGCCGCGCTGTTCCAGAAAGGTGCGAGCACCGACATGCTGGCGCGCTTCTCCACCGTCGCCGGTGAATCGGGCAGCCCGGATACGTGGCGCGACGTGCGCGGTTTCTCGCTGAAGTTCTACACCGACGAGGGCAACTACGACCTGGTCGGCAACAACACGCCGGTGTTCTTCATTCGTGACCCGATCAAGTTCCCGCACTTCATCCGCAGCCAGAAACGCCTGCCCGACTCGGGACTGCGCGACAACCACATGCAGTGGGATTTCTGGACCAGCAATCCGGAGACCGCGCACCAGGTCACCTACGTGATGGGCGAGCGCGGCCTGCCGCGCACCTGGCGGCACATGAATGGCTACGGTTCGCACACCTACATGTGGATCAACGCCGCCGGCGAGAAGTTCTGGGTGAAGTACCACTTCCACACCCGCCAGGGCATGGCCTTCTTCAACAACGCCGAGGCGGCCGCGATGGCCGGCGAGAATGCCGACTTCCATCGCGCCGATCTGTTCAACGCGATCAAGCGCGACGAACATCCGGTGTGGGATCTGTCGGTGCAGGTGATGCCGTATGCGGAGGCGAAGGGCTATCGCTTCAATCCGTTCGACCTCACCAAGACCTGGTCGCACAAGGACTATCCGCTGATCAAGGTCGGCACGATGACCTTGAACCGCAACCCGGAGAATTTCTTCGCCCAGATCGAGCAGGCCGCATTCTCGCCGGGCAACACCGTGCCGGGCATCGGCCTGTCGCCGGACAAGATGCTGCTGGGCCGTGCGTTCGCGTATGCCGACGCGCAGCGCCATCGCATCGGCACCAACTTCCACCAGCTGCCCGTGAACCAGCCCAAGGTGCCGGTGAACACGTACATGTTCGACGGCCAGATGGCCTATCACCACAGCGGCAACGCGCCGGTACATGCACCGAACAGTGGCGGTCGTCCCTGGTCGGACGAGACCGGCCCGGTGGCGGATGGTTGGGAGAGCGATGGCGAGATGGTGCGCAGCGCTTATACCCTGCACGCGGAAGATGACGACTTCGGCCAACCGGGTACCCTGGTGCGGGACATCTGGAACGACGCCCAGCGCGCGCAGTTCGTCGAACAGGTCGCCGGAAGTTTGCTCGGCGGCGTGCGCAGCCCGGTGCTGGAACGCGCCTTCGAGTACTGGAAAAACGTCGACGCAACCGTCGGCCGGCAGATCGAGGACAAGGTTCGCGCTGGCGGTGCACCGGGCCCGGTCGAGGGCATGGGCGAAGGCTGAGTCGAAGACGACGCCGCGATGCCTTGATTCATCTCGCGGCGAATCGCGACGGCGTCGGGTACAGCCGAAAGCGGCGGCGATGTGGCGTAGCCCAACGCCGCCGTGCACCCGGTGGGGGCACTTCCGCGGCGCGTGCCTGCGTTCTTGAAAGGCCGAACCGTGACTGGCTTTTGTCTGCGTCCTTGTTCACCGAATGATCACGCTTGCTTTCACGCCACCGTGCGACGCACGGTGCTTCCATCCGGAGGGTATGGGCCTGCGCGAAGCACGCGTGTTGCCCAGACCGGAGCGAACGACGCCTGCATCTTCGGCGTGGTTTCGCCCGCTCCCCATCACCCCAAGGAGATCCCCATGATCAAGCGCACTCTTCCCCTGTTGATCGGCCTGTCGCTTTGCAGCTTCGCCTTTGCGCAAGACATGCCTGCCAGCACCCCACCAGCCACCACGACCACCCAGACCACCACCACGGTTTCCTCGTGGACCACCCAGCCGCCTGCAGGCGCCTTGACCGAAGAGGGCATCAAGACGGCGATTGCCGAAGCCGGATTCAAGGAGGTGAAGGGCCTGAAGTTCAAGGATGGCGTCTGGCGCAGCAAGGCGCGTGGCGGCAACAAGCAGTGGGTCGAACTTGCCGTCGGGCCGGTCAACGGCAAGGTGTATGTCGATGACGCGCCATCGAAGCTCAACAAGGACGAAATCAGCGCCAAGCTGGCCGCGGATGGCTACGAGAACGTCCATGATGTGGAGTACGAGCACGGTCTGTGGAGTGCAGACGCCAAGACCGCTCACGGCAAGGACGTCGACCTGCTGGTTGATCCGGATGACGGCAGCGTGGTCGCCAAGTCGCGCGATTGATCGCTCTGCGCTGATGCTGACTCCCCGGAACCCGGCGCCACTGTGCGCCGGGTTTGTCATGACATCGGCGGGCCTCGGTGCCCATCGCGACCGGATCATCGGCAACGATGTCGGGCGGTCGAGGTTCGGAGGCTTCCCTGCAATGGTAGCCTTCACCGGAAAGGTACGATTCGCACCTACGCTTGCTCAACCGCTCAAGGTGATCCGATGGTCGATGTAACTTTCCTCGCTGGCGGCGGCGAAATGGGCGCGTTGACACGCGCTTGTGATTGGACACGACACCCCCTTGGGCTTCCCGAAGCGTGGCCACAGGCACTGCGTACAGCCATCCGCCTGGTGCTCAATTCGCGCCATCAGATGGGTCTGTTCTGGGGCGCTGACGCGATCTGGTTCTACAACGACGCCTACAGCCAGACACTCACCGGCGAGCGCCATCCTTCGTCACTCGGCCTGCCCGGACGTCAGGTCTGGTCGGAGATATGGAGCGAAATCGGCGGTCAGATCAGCCAGGTGATGTCGGGTGGCAGCGCCACCTGGCACGAAAACCAGCATCTGGTGATGCAGCGCGATGGTCGCGAGGAAGACACCTACTGGACGTACAGCTACAGCCCCATCGATGACGAGTCCGCACCGGGCGGCGTGGGCGGCGTGCTGGTCGTATGCACCGAAACCACCGAGCAGGTGCTGGTGTCCATGCGCGCGATGGCGGAACGTCAGCGTTTGGAGGAGCTGTTCGAGCAGGCACCCTCCTTCATGGCCGTGCTGAGAGGTCCGCATCATGTTTTCGAACTGACCAACCCCAGCTTCGTGCGACTGGTCGGCGGGCGCAATGTACTGGGCCGCGGAGTGGGCGAAGCTCTGCCGGATGTTGCCGAACAAGGCTTCCTCGGCCTGCTCGACTCGGTCTACGAAAGTGGTCAGACCTATACCGCTTCGGGAACACCCTTCGCCATGCAGTCAGCGCCGGATGCGCCGGTCAGTCAGCACTATCTGGATTTCGTGTATCAGCCGATCAGGAACGCTGGCGGCGAGGTCACCGGCATTTTCGTCGAAGGCACCGACGTCACCGAACGCACGCTTGCCGAAGAGGCATTGCGCGCCACTGAAGCCAGACTGAGAGCCCTCAACGCCGATCTTGAGCAGCAAGTGGCACAACGCACTCAAGGCCGCTCACGTACCTGGCAACTCAGCACCGATATCATGGGCGTGCTCAACGCCGACGGCATATTCGAGCTGTCCAATCCCGCCTGGCAAAGCCTTCTGGGCTGGCCGGAGGAAAGCATCGCTCACACCTCGTTCTTTGACTTCCTGCATCCGGACGACCAGGCGACAAGCCGACTCGTCTTCAGACGCGCCCTCGAACAGGGCGAACCGGCCCTTCGCTTCGAGAACCGTTACCGCCATGCCGACGGCGGCTACCGCTGGCTGTCGTGGGTGGCGATCGCCGAAGGCGACAAGATCTACTGCAGCGCGCGGGATGTCACTGCCGAAAAGGAAGCCGCGGAATCCCTGCTGCGCACCGAGGCCGCGTTGCGTCAGGCGCAGAAAATGGAAGCCGTGGGCCAGCTTACCGGCGGCATCGCCCACGATTTCAACAACCTGCTCGGCGGCATCATGGGATCGATGGAAGCGGCCAAGATGAAACTGGAGCACGGCAAGTCCGACGACGCATCCCGCCATTTGTCGCTGGGCGAAGCGGCGGTCCGCCGGGCCGCTTCACTGACCCAGCGTCTCATGGCGTTCTCCAGGCAGCAGACACTGGACCCACGGTCCACCGACATCAACAAGCTGATCAGCGGCATGGAGGATCTGATCCGTCGCAGCATCGGCCCATCCATCCAGCTGGAAGTGGTCGGCGCCGGCGGCCTGTGGCCAAGCCTGGTGGATCCACCCCAGTTGGAGAACGCCCTGCTCAATCTCTGCATCAATGCGCGGGACGCAATGCCGGACGGCGGGCGCCTGACCATTGAAACCGCCAACCGTTCGCTGGACGAGCATGCGGCGGAAGCGTGCGAGCTGGACCCGGGCCAGTACGTCTCGCTCAGTGTCACCGACACCGGCACCGGCATGACGGCCGATGTGATCGCCCGCGCCTTCGACCCGTTCTTCACCACCAAGCCGATCGGCCAGGGCACGGGATTGGGCCTGTCGATGATCTACGGCTTCGCGCGCCAATCCGGCGGACAGGTGCGCATCTACTCCGAGCTGGGCGCCGGCTCCACGTTATGCATTTACCTGCCCCGCCACCACAGCGTTCCGGTAGACGCGGAAACCACGCCCGCGGTGCGGCTGCCACCCTCAGCACCACAACGAGAGACCATCGTGGTGGTCGAGGACGAGCCCTCCATCCGCGAACTGGTCTGCGAGATTCTCGTCGATGCCGGCTACACCGTGCGGCATGCCGGCGACGGCAGTGCAGGCCTGAAAATCCTGCAATCCGACGAACGGATCGATTTGCTGGTCACCGACGTCGGCCTGCCAGGGGCCATGAACGGTCGCCAGATGGCCGATGCCGCGCGCACCACGCGTCCGGATCTCAAGATCCTCTTCATGACCGGATACGCCGAAAACTCGGTGGTCGGCAACGGGCATCTGGAACACGACATGCACGTGCTCACCAAGCCATTTTCGCTTGATGCGTTGCGCCGAAGGATTCGCGACATCCTGCCAGGCTGACGCCCCGGCAACTCGAAGAGTCCGCTCGGGGCGATGCCGCGGGCCGGAGCGCCCTCGACAAGGTCAAGACACGCGCGTCGCCTGCGACGCGGGCTGTGGCGCGGGACGCGACGCCACGTCGGTGCGGGCCGCGCGCGTCCATTCGCCCCATCATCACGACTGCGGGCATACGGTTTTCCGTCGAAGCCTGTGCCCTGCGCTGCGCCCGTTCAAGATCCATCCGCCTCGGCAGCAACGACAGGTGGATGCGTCGTGAGAATCCCCATCCGGAGGAAGCGTTCATCGTGAACAGCGGGAATCGTGTTTTGACCACCGGCGGCGGGCCCGACCCGGAGCTGGCTGGCACTCGATTGCCCGTCTGCGCCTGGCACGTTGATCGCCCCACCGCAAATTTCGCCCAACTCGCCTGCCGGCTCGTCCTATGCGTCCTGTTTCTGGTCCTTGCGGCATGCAGTGGCGACACTCACCTTACTTTTCTCCATCCGCAGGGCCCGATCGCCGACGCGCAACGCGAGCACTTCTACGCCGTGCTCGCCGTCATGGCGATCCTGGTCGCGGGACCGATCTTCCTGCTGCTGCCGTTCTTCGTTTGGCGCTACCGCTACGGCAACAAGGGGTCGAAGTACACGCCGCGCTGGGACTACTCACGGGTGCTGGAAATCTTTTCCTGGGGCGGGCCGATCGTCATCGTCGCGATCCTGGCGTTCTTCGTGTGGCGTGATACGCACCGACTCGATCCGTACCGAGCGCTGGCCTCCAACCAGCCACCGTTGCGCGTGCAGGTGATCGGCTATGACTGGAAATGGGTGTTCATCTATCCGGACCAAGGCATCGCCACCGTCGGCACATTGGCCATGCCGGTGGGTCGAGCGATCAGCCTGCGGATCACGTCCGCGACGGTGATGCAATCGTTCTTCATTCCGGCATTGGGCAGCCAGATCTATGCGATGGGCGGCATGGTGACGCAGTTGAACCTGCAGGCGACCTCCGCGGGTCGTTCGCTGGGCGAAAACACCATGTACAACGGCGATGGCTTCCACCAGCAGAAGTTCACCGCGCAGGCGATGTCGACGAGGGATTTCAATGCATGGGTGCGGCACGTGCGTGCCAACGCCATTCCGCTGGATGCGCGCGCACTGCGCCTCGTGGCGCAACGCGCGACCCGTGACGAATTGATTGCCGTGCTCCCGGAAGCAAAAACGATGGACGGAAATATCTACTTCGCTGGCGCAAGCGAAGCGCTGTTCCCTGCCGTGGTCAGGGCCACCATGGACGGACGACCCGAGCTGCCGGCCAGCGCGTTCGCCAACGCCGCCGGCACGGAACACAAGCCATGAGCCTGCAGCAGCTGCTGCACCCGCTGGGCCGTTTGAGCCCGCAGGCGCTGCCCTTCTGGGAGATGCTGCAGCATCCCGACCGCGCCCACATCATCAACGGCATCATCGCCACCGGCGCAGCCTCGGTAGTCCTCTTCGGTGGGATCGTGCTGGTGGCGCTGCTTACGCGTCACAGACTGTGGCGGCCACTATGGTCGAACTGGCTGACCAGCCCCGATCACAAGAAGATCGGCATCATGTATGTGGTGATCGCGCTGGTGATGCTGGCCCGGGCCCTGATCGAGGCGGTGCTGATGCGGGCCCAGCAGGCATTCGGCCTGGGTGGCGGGTTCCTCTCGCCGGATCACTTCGCGCAACTGTTCAGCACCCACGGCACCATCATGATCTTTTTCATGGCGATGCCGTTTCTCACCGGCATCATCAACTACGTGATGCCGTTGCAGATCGGCGCACGCGACGTGTCGTTCCCCGTGCTCAACTCGATCAGCCTCGGCCTGACTGCGGCCGGCGCGGCACTGGTGATGGTGTCGCTGGTGATCGGCAAGTTTTCCACCGGCGGCTGGTTCGGCTATCCGCCCTTTACCGAGACGACCTTCAGCCCGGGCGTCGGACCCGACTACTGGATCTGGGCCCTGAGTCTGGCTTCATTGGGGTCGACCTTCACTGGCATCAACTTCGCCGTCACCATCTACAAGGAGCGCGCACCAGGCATGACCTTCATGCGCATGCCGCTGTTCACCTGGACCGCGCTATGCACCAGCATCCTGATGATATTCGCGATGCCACCGTTGACCGTCGCTACCGCGCAGCTGGCGCTGGACCGCTACCTGGGCTTCCACTATTTCACCAATGCCCTTGGCGGCAACATGATGAATTTCGCCAACCTGTTCTGGCTGTTTGGCCATCCGGAGGTCTACATCCTGATCCTTCCGGCGTTCGGCGTTTATTCCGAGGTGATTTCCACGTTTTCGGGCAAGGCATTGTTCGGCTATCGATCACTGGTCATGGCCACCATGGCTATCGCCATCCTGTCGTTCACGGTGTGGCTACATCACTATTTCACGATGGGCCAGAACGCCAACATCAACGCGGTGTTCGGCATCGCCTCGATGCTGATCGGCATCCCTACCGGGGTGAAGATCTACGACTGGATGTGGACGATGTTCCGCGGACGCATACGTTTCACCGTGCCGATGGTCTACTCGCTCGGCTTCATCCTGTTGTTCGTGCTGGGCGGCATGAGCGGCATCCTGCTGGCCAACCCGACCATCGACTATCAGGTGCACAACACCGTATTTCTGGTGGCGCATTTCCACAATGTGGCCGTGCCAGGCGTGCTGTTCGGCATGCTTACCGCCTACCATTTCTGGTTCCCCAAGGCGTTCGGCTTTCGCCTGAATGAAGGCTGGGGACTGGTCTCCGCGTGGTGCTGGATCGTCGGTTTCATGCTGGCGTTTTTTCCGCTGTACGCGCTGGGCATCATGGGGATGCCCCGACGCACGGTGGCATATGCCGAGCCGCGCTATGTGCCGCTGGAATGGGTGGCCTTCCTGGGTGCGCTGGTCATTCTTGTCGCGCTGCTTTCGCTGTTGTGGCAGTTATGGATTTCGATCAGACAGCGGACGCAGAATCGCGTGCCCATCGGGGATCCCTGGGACGGGCGCAGCCTGGAGTGGTCGATCGCCGCGCCGCCGCCGGAGTACAACTTCGCCACGCTACCCACGGTCAGCGGACGCGATGCCTTCACCATGGCGAAGGAGAACGGCGGCGCCTATCAACCGCCTGCCGCGTACGCGGATATCGAACTGCCGAAGAACAGCGCCATGGGTCCGACCGTCGCGGCAGTCGGCTTCGCACTGGCGTTTGCGCTGGTCTGGCATATCTGGTGGCTGGTGATCCTGTCGTTGCTTGCTGCGATGGGCACGATGATCGCCCGCGGCTTCACGCGCGACACCACGCGGATCATCCGCGCCGAAGAAATTCAGCGGGAGGACCGGCGCTGGCTGGACGCGGCCCGAAACGCCACCCCCGTCTCGCGCGCCGACGAGTGCAAGCCGGTGAATCTGGGGCGGGCACGGCATGAAGCGGACGGAGTGGTGCCATGATCCAGTCGGCAATGAAGCATCCCGGGTTGAACCTGGGTTCCGCGCACGGCGAGGCCAACCAGACCGCCGAGAAGGTGATGTTCGGCTTCTGGGTGTTCCTGATGAGCGATGCCATCCTGTTCGGCATGGTGTTCGCCACTTACGTGACGTCATTGCATGGCACGGCAGGCGGCCCCGGCCCGCGCCAGCTGTACGACATCCAGAGCGTTTTCATCCAGACCCTGATGTTGCTGGCCAGCAGCTTCACCTTCGGCATGACGTCGCTGGCACTGAAATATCAGCATGGCAAGCGGAAGCTGGTCGGCTGGATGGTGGTGACCCTGGTGCTGGGTGTGGCCTTCCTGGGTTTCGAACTGCATGACTTCTCGAACATGGTCGCCAAGGGCGGCGTAGCCACCCGCAGCGGGTTCCTGTCCGCCTTCTTCGATCTGGTGCCATTGCATGGCCTCCACGTCGCCGCCGGCTGCCTGTGGATGATCGCCCTGCTCGGCCAGTTCGCACGTTACGGACTGGATGCCGACACCAAACTGGGCATCATGCGGCTGGCGCTGTTCTGGCATTTCCTCGACATCATCTGGATCGCGATCTTTTCCGTCGTCTACCTTGCGGGGCTGGCATGAACGAGCACACGACCCGGGATCAGGCGGAGCGGGCACAGGAGGAACGACGCGAATTCCGCTCCTACGTCTGGGGTATCGGGCTGGCCCTGGTCCTGACGGTGCTGCCGTTCGCGCTGGTGCAGTGGAACCCGGGCGTGGCGCGCCTGCCACTGCTGATGGTCATCGGCGCATTTGCGCTGGTGCAGATGCTGGTGCACTTCCGATTCTTCCTGCACATCGGCTTCCGCCAGCAGCGGGAAGATCTGCAGCTGATTCTTTTCTCGGCGCTGCTGTTGGTCATCATGGTCGGCGGCACGATCTGGATCATGGCCAGCCTGGGCGTGCGCATGGCGCTAGCCACGTATCCCTGAAAAAATTCCACGCGGGCGAGGGGGATGCAACCGTGTCAGGACCATGCCCGCCATCACAGGGAGGTTCACCGGTGAAGCGTCACTCGTGCATCATGAAACGAAGCCCCGCATAACGCGGGGCTTCTTTGATGGTGCTGCGGAATCACTCAGGTCGAGCAAGCATTGGGCCTGCGTTCCGGCGTGACTTCCACGCAACCGGCCAGTGGAGCGGTCGGGGGAAACTCAGTCGACCTTGGCTTCCGAAGCGGTGGAAATATCGTCCGCATGGTTGCGCTTGAAAACATCCTTGGCGACATCCTTCTGCTTCCCGTCTTCGGTATGCACGGAGATCAGAATGTTGCCTTCGCGGAGCTTGGCGTCGTAGCGCTTGGCCTCGAATTCCGGAATACCCATGCCGACCAGCGCACCGATGATGCCGCCGGCGGCCGTGCCCACGGCCGCGCCACCGAGTGCGGCCATGATCGGACCGGCTGCGATGAACGGACCCACGCCCGGAATAGCCAGCGCGCCGATACCGGCCAGCCAGCCGACCGCCGCGCCGACACCGAGTCCGGCGACACCACCGGTGGTGGCGCCCTCGGGAGCTTTGGTGTTGTGTTCATGAGCGAAGTCCTTGGTGCCGCGCTTGTCGGGCAACAGGGCAGAAATGTCGTCGCTGGTGAAGCCGGCCTGTTTCAACTCAAGCACGATGTTCTCGGCCTGCTCAACGGTCTTGGTGGTGCAATAGACGGAAGCGTTCATTCGTTCAATGTCCTTGGGGATCAGGGGGTTTTGATATCAAGCTGGTTGTCGACACGGGACACGCCGGCAATGCCGCTCACCAGCGTCTCGACAAGCGCCTTCTCGTCCGCACTGGTCACCGGGCCGCGCAGGGTGACCACGCCGTTGGCCGCGATGAGCTTGAGGTTATGCGCCGAGGTCGAGAGCGCCTTGTCCTTGATGATGGCGCGACGTACGCGGGCGGCAAGCTTGATGTCGGTCTTGTCGTTGGGCTGGTCTACCGGCGTCATCGTGTTCGACGACCGATCGCGCTGGTTCACGCCGGTGTTGTCGGCCGAATGGGAGGAAACGGCCGGAGCCGGGGCCGATTGCTGGGCAAAGGCACCGCTGGACAACGACAAAGCCAGCACACAGGCCGCGGATGAAACTAGTAGTGATGGAATGTGGCGCATGAGTTCAGGTCCGTGGGGGAAGAACCGCCAAAGATGCCCGGCGGACATCCTTTATCCAGCAGGTGAAGTGAACTGAGCGTGCAACCTGCGCGAGTGCCGCGTCGACAAACGAAGGCACGTCGGGGGCACGCTTCACCGGTACCGGCATCCTCCGGAGGGATTCATGCCCGGACAAGCTCGTTCGCCAACGAAGCGCGTTCGTTCCAGGTGGTCTTCCTCCTGACTATCGTCCTGGCGGCTTGTTTCGCGATGCCGACATCCGGTCTTCTCGCACGCGCCTCCGGCACCGTCAGCGCTCAACCGGAGCAGCCAGCACCTGCATGGCGCTTTCAGGAAATTGTGCAACGACGGCTTGCACATCCTTCGTTGGCGGACCCCCCAGGGTCTCGGCGAAAAAAGCCGCCAGCAGACGGGTCGTCAAGTCCAGCCCGCGAGCGCCGCTGATTGAACCGTAGTTGTTCTCGCGCAACTTCCGGGGCATGGCGGCCGGCGGCAGCAAGGCAAAGTCCTCGAAGTTGGCGTGGAACATCCCGGCCACTCGAACGCGGAACGCGCGTGGGCTTTGGCTGGCCACACTGCGCCAGACGCGATCGCGGCGCACTTCGTTGTGCTCGGAGCTCCAGTCGCTGATTGGCTGGGCCGCTCGGCCCGGCGGCTGAGACGACACATACAGCAACGGCACGTGTGGCCGCGCGTCTGCCGCAGCCCCCATGAAATCGCCGTCCAGATTGGCTGCCGCACGCACCTCGGCCACACGCGCAGATGCGAGGATGGCCGCCGCGCCGCCGACCGAATGGCCGAACGCGCCAACGCGCCCCATCTCCAGATGACCTGTC
Source organism: Rhodanobacter sp. TND4EL1 (assembly GCF_054061035.1). Lineage (NCBI taxonomy): Bacteria > Pseudomonadati > Pseudomonadota > Gammaproteobacteria > Lysobacterales > Rhodanobacteraceae > Rhodanobacter > Rhodanobacter sp. TND4EL1. The sequence goes on along the minus strand of NZ_JBSSDT010000001.1, from coordinate 168,793 downwards.
CAAGGCTCGCCAGGCGCCACATCGAGCGCGGACAGTTCGGCGATCGCCGAAGCGATGTCCTGGGCCACCGTGTCATAGCTTTCGTCGTCCAATGGCTGGGCAAAGGCGAACCGTTGCCCGGGCAACGGAACGACCTCGCTGATGCCGGGAGACGCAATCGCCAGAACTGCGTATCCGCGCGAAGCCAAGCCCTCGAGCAGCGCGCTGTAGCTGGTGGGCAACTGGCGATGACCGGGCGCAAAAATCACCACGGGAAACCGGCCAGGCGCCACGGCGCCGGCGCCGGCGTGCCAGCGCGCGTTCAACATCGCGTGCGCAGCGGCAACGCCCAGTTTGCGCTCCAGGCCGGGTCGCGCGGCCGTGGCCCAAGCCCCGTCCAGCGCGACACCCGCAAGCGCGGGCACGTCGATGCTGGGGTAGTAAAGCCAGCCAGCCAATTCACGCTTGCCCGAGGCCGTATCGGGGTCGATTCGTGTTGCGTCGGTCCATGTCAGCAATCGGCGACCGACGCCATGCTCGCTCGGCATGGGCGTGACCAGCACCGCTACATGTTCCGGAGGTTCTTGCACGGCGGTACAGGCATGGCCTGAAACCACCATCCACAGGGACAGGACGACCGATCGCGTGAGGCGCGGGCACAAGGCGAACAGGGACATGCGCAATCTCCGTCGCGAAAAGAACGCCAAGACTCTGGAGCGCCACAAAACACGGTGCAAGTGTCATTGGTTCATGCAGCGGATCTGCGGTGGGAATCACCCTGCCCCAGGGCCGCCCCGGAAGAACCCCGCGCGGCCCCGGTCTTCGCCAATCCACACGACGAGTACGCCGATCACTCGACTGAACGCGAGGCGCGTGACCGCAGAGCGACACGTACCAGATACACCACGATCGCGATGTTGGCGATCAGCGCGCCAAGTTTGAACCAGCTGAAACGGTGCACGGCCTCATAGATTTCCAGCGGCACCAGCGACCCGGTGGCGATCACCGTGAACCATTCAGCCCAATATTTCTGCAACCCCAATCCGATGCCTTCCGTCGCGAATACCGCCGCATAGGCCAGCGCGATCACGCCAATCGCCACGAATTTGCTCGGCCCCATCGTCTGCAGCTTGTCCACCAGTTTCCAGCGCAGACCGTTGCTGTCGCTCAGCGACAACTGCTCCAGCCAATGCACCAGCTGCTCGAAGTGCTCCGATCGATCCAGGTGAAACGCCGCGATCGCCACCAGGATCAGTCCGATGGTCTTGGCGGCCTTGTACACCGCGATGACACTGATCCACCCACTGCGGCGCGGCTTGCGCGCGTGGTTCGGCGCGGCTTGGGGCTCTCGGTGGCTGTCGGACATGGCAAGGCATTCTGGAATTCGGAACTCGAGTGTGCCGCTGCCCGCGTGTACAAGTGATGCAGCGATACCGACCGGTGAAAAGCCGCGACCTTGCCGATGGTCTCGGCAAGCTAAGTCGTGCAAGGCCGACTTTCGGCCCATGTGATGTTGAAAACAGCTGAATAGCATCAGGCTCTTGCCGCACCACTCGACGGAGGCGCCATGCAATTCCGCAAACTGTTGTTCATGTGTCTGACCACCGTGGCATCAAGCGTGGCCCTTCGCCCGGCTCTGGCCGACTCCGCTGCCACCCCCGAAGCAGCGGCCCGGCAATATCTGGCCGCCGAAAAGGGGTTCGACCAGGCAGCGCTGGCGAACGTGATCATGCCCGGCTTCGTGGAGATCAGCCCACGTGGTGAGATCGATGAGCACGACCGCGTGCTGTCTTTCTACACGGCAGAGCAAAAGCCAGACTCGCCGCCGCCGGTGGCATTGGGTGAATTCCAGACCCGCACGAACGGCGATATCGCCGTGATCACCACCATCATCAGCTACGCCCTGCCCGGCCACTCCATGACCTTGAGCGTCGGCATGACGGCAACCCGCACACCGGATGGCTGGAAGCTGGTATCGGCGCAATACACGCCGGCCAAACCGAAGCCGTCAAAGCCGGCGGTAACGGCCAGTACTGCCCGCCCTGATTGACGGGCCGAAAGGCGACAAACTCGACTGCCGCTTGCGCCGTAGCAGCCTGATGAGCTCGCGATGGCTGCAGCTGTGCGTCAGCGACCGAACCGGCTTGTTCGGAATTGATGGACGTCCATTGAAGGCTTGGTGCCAGGATGAGCGGCGGCGATGCCATCGGCCTTGACCGAACTTTCAGGCCGCACGACACGGCGAGTGTTCAATCAAGAAATGTCCACGTATCTGCCCCATCAAAGCGCCTGACAACCACTGACTCGAGGAGCTTCGGCTCGAAGTTGCGCAGGTTCACCCCGTGCCGAGCACCAGCCGTGGGATCCAGTGGCTCCCAGTGAGTGACCATGCCGCAGGTCTTGCAACGCAGGTTCCTCAGCATCCGGTCACCCCAGACGTAGTCTTCCGTGTTCTCGGGATGACCTTGAACAAGCACGGTGCCCAGCTCGTAATACGCCCAAATGCCGCCGGACCGACGGCATAACGAGCAGTTGCAACTTGTGGCCTCGTCCGGTGCAAATGGAAGAGTGAGGCGAACCGCTCCGCAATGGCAGGAACCGTGAAGCGATGGTGTTGGCTGCTCGTGTCCCATGCGTCGAAATCCTGGTTGTTGTGCCGCCTGATGCCTGAATTGAACCGTGCCGCGAAAAGGGTATTGGCTGATGCACGAGCAGACGTTTTTGATTACATCGAACGCTTCCACAATCCCCGAATGCAACGCAGAATCGACACGCGGGACCAAGCCTTTACGGCCTTAACTCAACTGTCTACGAAAACGGGGTAGAACCCCAATAACGCATGTGGGTCATTGGCGCATACCCATAAAGCGGCTGCTTTTTTTCATGCATGCTGGCGAACAGCGGGGTCCCTCACCCCTCCAGACAATCAAACCGTCGATCTGCATCAACCTCCGCCTCGTAATCCACGTCCGCCCGATCAAAGCCGAACAGCTTGAGGAATTCGTGCTTGTAGCCGGCGTAATCGGTGATCTCGCGCAGATTCTCGGTGGTCACCGCAGGCCAGATCGTCTGGCAGGGAATCTGCACGTCATCGCGCAGCTCCCAGTCGTCCAGCCGCACGCGTCCTTCGTCATCCAGCGCCGGGGCGGCGTCATCCGCGCGATACAACCGGTCCTGGAACAGGCGATTGGCCTGCTCGATCGGGTTTTCGTGGATGCCCTTCTCTTTCATGATCTTGAAGGCGATGGACACGTAGAGCGGAATCACCGGGATAGCGGCACTGGCCTGGGTGACCACGGACTTCATCACGCCGACGTAGGCTTCCAGGCCGGGATGGCGGCTGCGCAGTGCCTTGGCGGTGTTGTCCAGGTGCTGCTTGGCCTGGCCCAAGGTGCCGTGCCAGTACATTGGCCAAGTGATTTCGGTGCCGATGTAGCTGTAGGCGATGGTCTTGGCGTGGTCGGCCAGCACGCCGGCGGCGCTCAGCGCGTCGATCCACAGCGCCCAGTCTTCGCCGCCCATCACGGTGACGGTGTCCTTGATTTCCTGTTCGGTGGCCGGCTCCACGGTGGCCTCGATCACCGTGTCCTTGTTGGTGTCCACCGAGGTGTTGTGGAACGGCTCGCCGATGGTCTTCAGCGCCGAGCGCACCAGCTCGCCAGTGTCGGGCATCTTGCGCACCGGCGAGGCCAGCGAATAGACGACCAGGTCGATCGGGCCGCCGAGATCGTTCTTGATGATCTCGATCGCCCTGGCACGGGTTTCATGCGAGAACGCGTCGCCGTTGATCGACTTGGCGATCAGGCCGGCCTGCTTGGCCGCCTTGTCAAACGCGGCGGCGTTGTACCAGCCTGCGGTGCCGGTCTTGTCGGGGCTGCTGGGCTTTTCGAAGAACACGCCCAGCGTGGCCGCGCCGTAACCGAACGCGGCGGTGATGCGCGATGCCAGGCCGTAGCCGGTGGAGGCGCCGATCACCAGCACGCGCTTCGGGCCGCGGCCTTCGTGTTTGGTGGCCTTGGTGATCTCGATCTGCTCGAGCACGTTGCGCTCGCAACCCACCGGGTGGGCGGTGACACAGATGAATCCGCGGACTTTGGGCTTGATGATCACTCGGTGGCTCCTGCGACGGTTCGGCAATCCGTCATTTTAGCCATGCGTGACATCCATGCGCTTCCGTAGGGTAAGAACGGCGGCGCAGGCGGTTGTCTTGTCGTGGCTTTGACGCCCGCGTCCGTAGCTTGCACGGATGTCCGACCCCCTGCTCGAACCCCGGCCGGAAGGCCTCTACTGCCCCGCCGGGGACTTCTTCATCGACCCGATGCTGCCGGTGTCGCGCGCGGTGGTGACACATGCACACGGCGACCATGCCCGCTCGGGCAGCGCGCGGTACCAAGTGACGGAAGCTGGCCTGGGCTTGATGCGCGAGCGCCTGGGCGCGGATGCGATGATCGATGCGCATGCCTACGGCAAACGTTTCACGATGGGAGAGGTGACCGTATCGCTGCACCCGGCCGGGCACGTGCTCGGCTCCGCCCAAGTGCGGATGGAGCACGCCGATCGGGTAGTGGTGGTGTCCGGCGACTACAAGCGCGACCCCGACCCCACCTGCGTGCCGTTCGAGCCGGTTCCGTGCGATGTGTTTGTCACCGAATCCACCTTCGGCCTGCCGGTATATCGCTGGCCGCCGATGGATCAGGTGATCGACGAGTTGCTGGCGTGGTGGGATGACTGCGCCCGGCGCAAGGTGTCGGCGGTGTTGTTCTGCTACGCCCTGGGCAAGGCGCAGCGCATTTTGGCAGAACTGGCCAAGCGAACCGACCGCACGGTGCATCTGCATGGCGCGATGCTGCGGCTGGTGGAAAGCTATCGCGAGGCCGGCGTGGCGATGGTGCCGACCGCGCCGGTGAGCGAGTCGGCACACGGTCGCGACTTTGCCGGTGAGCTGATCATGGCGCCGCCGTCCGCTGCCGGGTCGCCATGGATGAAGCGCTTTGCCAAGGCATCGACCGGCTTTGCGTCGGGCTGGATGCAGATCCGCGGCAACCGTCGCCGCCGCGGCTATGACCGCGGCTTCGTGGTGTCCGACCACGCCGACTGGCCGGGGCTGCTGCGCAGCGTGCGCGACAGCCAGGCCAGCCGCATCTATGTCACCCACGGTGACGGCGAAACGTTGATCCGCTACCTGCGCGAGCAAGGCCACGACGCACTGTCGCTGCGCGTGTTGCGCGGGATCGACGCCGAGAGCGACGGCTGATGCGCCGCTTCGCCGCCCTGTATGCCGAGCTGGATCGCACCACCTCCACCTCGGCCAAGCGCGAGGCGATCGCGACCTACCTGCGTGAAGCGCCGCCATCGGATGCCGCGTGGGCGGTCTATGTGCTGGGCGGTGGCAAGTTGCGACGTCTGGCCAGATCCGGCGAGCTGCGTCAGGCGCTGGCGGAAGCGACCGGTTATGCCGACTGGCTGATCGACGAATGCTACGAGCAGGTGGGTGACTTGGCCGAGACGATTGCGTTGATGCTGCCACCGGGCGATGGCAGGTTGTCCGCCGTGCCGCTGCAGAGCTGGATGGAAGAACGCTTGCCCGATCTGGGCAGGCTGGAAAGCGATGCACGCGTGGAACGGCTGCGGGCCTGGTGGTTGGCTTTGTTGCCGGCTGAGGTATTTCTGCTCAACAAGCTGATAACCGGCTCGCTGCGCGTGGGCGTATCGCACAAACTGGTGGTACAGGCCTTGGCGCAATGGTCCGCACAGCCGACCGATCTGATCGCGCACCGCATGAGTGGCGAGTGGCGACCCTCGGCGGAGGCCTTGGCCGCGCTGGCCGCGCCCGTGGCAGATGACGAACATCTGGCTGACCGCCCTTATCCTTTCTTTCTGGCCTCGCCGCTGGAACACGAGGTGGATACGCTGGGTGAGCCCGCCGAATGGCTGGCCGAGTGGAAGTGGGACGGTATCCGCGCCCAACTGATGCGCAGGGGCGACGCCGTCGGCCTGTGGTCGCGTGGCGAGGAACGTCTGGACGGCCGTTTCCCCGAGATCGAACGCGCCGCGCTCTCACTGCCCGGCCAGGCCGTACTGGATGGCGAAATACTGGCCTGGGACACCGCATCGAAGCTGCCGTTGGTATTCACCGCGCTGCAAAAGCGCATCGCCAAGCTGAAACCCGGGCCGAAACTGCTGGCGGATGCACCGGTGCGTTTCATGGCGTACGACGTGCTGGAACACGAGGGTGCGGATCTGCGTGAGCGGCCACTGCACGAGCGCCGCGCGCTGCTCGCCAGGCTGCTGGAAGGCACCGATTCCGCCTTGATGATGTCGCCGTCGATCGAGGCCGCCTCATGGGCCGCGCTGGCCCGCGAGCGAGAGCAGTCGCGTGAGCGGCAAACCGAAGGCCTGATGCTGAAGCGGTTGGATTCGCCGTACCGCGTAGGCCGCAAGCGCGGCGACTGGTGGAAGTGGAAAGTCGACCCGCACACGATCGACGCGGTGCTGCTGTACGCGCAGCCCGGCCACGGTCGGCGCAGCGGGCTGTTCACCGACTACAGCTTCGGCGTATGGGATGGCGACGCGCTGGTAACCGTGGCCAAGGCCTACTCAGGGCTCGACGACAAGGAAATCGGCAAGCTCGACCGCTGGATACGCGCGCATACCACCGAACGCTTCGGCCCGGTGCGCGCGGTGGAAGCAGTGCATGTGTTCGAACTGGCGTTCGAGGCGGTGCAGCTTTCCGGCCGCCACAAATCCGGCGTGGCCGTGCGCTTTCCGCGCATCGTGCGCTGGCGCACCGACAAGGGCATCGGCGATGCCGACAAGCTCGACGACCTCCGCCGCCTGGCGTCGGGCTGAGGCCCGCCTGCGGGCGTGGTTTGCCACGCTCGAACGCAAGCCCGCCGCGTTCCAGCGCGCGGCATGGCGCGCATGGGCGGACGGCCGGAACGGATTGATCCACGCCCCTACCGGCACGGGCAAAACCCTGGCCGCCGTCGGTGGCCCCCTGATTGACGCGATGCTTCGGCCCCAGCGCGGCCTGCAATTGCTGTGGATCACCCCGCTGCGCTCGCTGGCCACCGACACTGCGCAACACCTCACCACGGCCGTGGAAGCGATGGAACTGCCGTGGCGCGTGCTGCGCCGCACCGGCGACAGCACCAGCAGCGAACGCGCCAAGCTGCGTCGCGGTGACTGCGAGTTGCTGGTGACCACGCCGGAGAGTCTGGCGCTGCTGCTCAGCTATCCCGACGCGGCCGATCGGTTCAAGCACTTGCGCGGGGTGGTGGTGGACGAATGGCATGAGCTGATCGGCAACAAGCGCGGCACTTTGCTGCAACTGGGCCTGTCGCGCCTGCGCACACTGCAGCCGGCAGTGCGCGTCTGGGGCTTGTCCGCAACGCTCGGCAATCTGGAAGAAGCGCTGGACACGCTGGCAGGCGAAGGCGTGCTGATCGGCGGCGGCGCCAACAAGAAGGTGCAGATCCAGACCGCTCTGCCCGACGACGGCGAACGTTTCCCCTGGGCGGGTCATCTGGGCTTGAAGCAATTGGCGCGGGTGTTGAAGGCGGTCCTCGAGGTGCGCTCGGCGCTGGTGTTCGCCAACACCCGCTCGCAGGCGGAGTTGTGGCACGAGGCGCTTTCTTCGGTGTGGCCGGAAGCGCCGGAAACTCTGGCCATCCATCACGGTTCGATCGATCCCAAGCTGCGCTTTGCCACCGAGGAAAGCTTGCGCCAGGGCACGTTGCGCTGCGTGGTGGCCACCTCCAGCCTGGATCTGGGCGTGGATTTTTCCAGCGTGGACCGGGTCATCCAGATCGGCAGCCCCAAGGGTGTGGCGCGACTGCTGCAACGCGCCGGTCGCAGCGGCCATGCACCCGGACTGCCATCGAAGATCCTGTGCGTGCCGACGCATTTGCTGGAGCTCGCCGAAATCGCGGCTGCCCGCCGTGCATTGGCAAGGCATCATCTGGAACCACGCCGACCGCTGCGCGGCTGCCTTGATGTGCTGGCCCAGCACCTGATGACACGCGCGCTGGGCGGCGGCTTTGAAGCCGACCAGGCCTACGCGGAGATCGGCAGCACCCGCGCTTACGCCCAACTGCCGCGAGCCCAGTTCGACGCCGTACTCGACTACCTTCAACGCGGCGGCACTGCCTTGGCAGGCTATCCGGAATATCACAAGCTGCAGTGCGACGAAACTGGCCGCTACCACGTGGAAAGCAGGCGTGTTGCCCGGCTGCACCGGCTGTCCATCGGCACCATTACGGCTGACGGCAGCGTGCAGGTGCGCTACCTGAAGGGCGCGCGCCTGGGCGCGGTGGAAGAAAGCTTCGTGTCGCGCTTGCGCCCCGGCGACCGCTTCCTGTTTGCCGGCCGCAACCTGGAACTGGTACGCGTGCGCGACATGACCGCGTTCGTGCGAAAGGCGTCGAACCGCCAGGGCGGTGTGCCGCGCTGGATGGGCGGGCGCATGCCGCTGTCCGGCGAGCTCTCGGCCGAACTGCGACGCATACTGGCCGATGGCGACGCGCCGGAGGCAGAAATGAAGGCGCTGCGGCCGCTGCTGGCGATCCAGCGCCAGCAGTCGCGCGTGCCGGCCGACGACGAGCTGCTGGTCGAGCGCTGCCACACGCGCGAAGGTGACTATCTTTTCGTCTATCCATTCGCCGGCCGGCTGGCTCACGAAGGACTGGCCGCCGTGCTCGGCTATCGCCTGTCACGGTTGGCCAAGGCCGATTACGGTTACGCGATCAACGATTACGGCCTGGCGATCACCGCGCGCAAGCTGCCGCCGCTGGACGCTGACGTGATGCACCAGCTGTTGCATCCGTGGCATTTGCGTCGGGACATCCGCGCCAGCATCAACCTCACCGAACTGACCCGACGTCAGTTCCGCGAAGTGGCGCGGGTGGCCGGACTGGTGTTCAACGGCTACCCCGGCAGCGGCAAGACGCTGCGCCAGTTGCAGGTATCCAGCGGATTGCTGTTCGACGTGCTGCGCCAACATGATCCTGGCCATCCGCTGCTGTGGCAGGCCGAGCGCGAGGTACTCGATCAGCAACTGGATTACGGCCGTCTGCGCGACTGCCTGATCCGCTGCGCGCGCAATCGCCTGTTGTGGGTGCAGACGCCGCGGCTGAGCCCGCTCGCTTTTCCGCTATGGGTGGAACGCCTGCGAGGTGGCGTGCACGCCGATGACTGGAAGAGCAGGGTCGAACGCATGCTGGCCACACTGGAAAAGGCGGCCACCCGATGAACGAGCTGCGCTTGACGGTTGCCGGCGAACGGCTGGAACTGCACAGCGAGCGTGCCGTGTACTGGCCGCGTGCCAAATCCCTGCTGCTTGCCGACGTGCATTTCGGCAAGGGGTCGGTATTGCGCCGTGCCGGCATCAACCTTCCCACTGGCCAGACTTCGAGCGACCTGGCGCGGCTGGACGCGCTGATTGCGCACTACCAACCGGCCGAACTCGTCGTGCTCGGTGATCTGGTGCATGGGACGGCGCCTGTGGACGCACCGTGGATCAGCATGGTCGCCGCATGGCGCCAACGCCACGCAGCGATCGGCATGAGCCTGATCGCCGGTAACCATGACCGGCATTTCGATGCGCGCCAGCTGGGTTTTGACATTGTCGGCGATGACCTGGCTCGGCCACCCTTTCTGCTGCGCCATGCGCCAGGCGTGGTTCCGGGCAGCTACGTGCTGGCTGGACACGTGCATCCGGCGATCACCCTGACCGACGGCTGGCGACGCCATCGCGTACCGGCGTTCCGCTTTGCCGCCATGTCGGGACTGCTTCCCTCGTTCGGCGCGTTGACCGGGCTGCATGAAACACGCGCACAGTCAGGCGAGCGGATTGTGGCAATCACGCCGGGTGGCCTGGTTCCGCTTGACGCAGCCAGCCGTGGCGGCTGATCAACCTGCCGGCTGCAGGGCCATGACCATGGCCTGCACGGCGCGCACCTCACTGCGCAGCTCGCCCTGCTGCATGTCATCCAGGTGCGGATGCCGGTGCTGCATGCGTGATTGCAGCCTGTGCTTCGCTGACGCGTGGAATTGATGCGCTGCAGTGCGCATGGCCAGTTCCGCGATGTTGTGCGCCGTAATGCCGGCGCCCGGCATCACCTCGATGCGATCCGCAGCTTGAATTACCAGCGCCCGGATCTGCGCGGCCCCGTCGACTGCCGTTGCTGCGCCACCCGAAGTCAACACCCGCTCGCAACCCAGTTCGATCAAACTCTCCAGCGCCTGCGACGGGCGGCGAACCATGTCGAAGGCGCGATGGAAGGTGATTCCCATGTTGCCTGCGGCAGCCCGCAGCGCGCGACAGCGCGACATGTCCACCTCGCCCTCGACATCGAGCACACCGAGTACCACGCCATCGCAACCGGCTGCTGCGCAGGCTTCGATGTCGCGCCGCATGGTTTCGCACTCGAGGTCGCTGTAGAGGAAGTCGCCGGCGCGTGGGCGGATCAGTACGTACAGCGGAATGCTCAGATGCTCGCGGGCCAGTGCGATCTGCGCGTGCGACGGCGTCAGCCCCCCCAGTTCCAATGCCGAGCACAGTTCAACGCGCCCTGCTCCGCCTTGCTGGGCGGCCAGTGCGGAGGCCACCGAGTTGGCGGCGATTTCCAGTATCACGAGTAGCTCGTGGTGTAGACGCTTTGCGACGGAACCAGGGCGTCCTGCTTCCTTGCATCACACACCGCGTAGGCAAAGCCATGCTGGATCGCGTACGCGCCGACTTCGCCGGCGCGGTTCATCGCGAGGAAGCCGACTTGCAGGGTCTTTGAAGCCTCGCGGCGCTTCCTAACGATGCGCATTACCGCCTCCTTGCACGCCTCGTGCGGGGTACGGCCTTGACGCATCAGCTCGACCACCAGAAAGCTGCCGGCGTTGCGAATCACTTCTTCGCCGACACCGGTGGAGGTGGCGCCACCGATCTCCCCATCGACGTACAAGCCGGCGCCGATGATCGGGCTGTCGCCGACCCGTCCGCGCATTTTCCACGCCATGCCGCTGGTCGTGCAGGCGCCGGCCAAGCGGCCCTGCGCGTCCAGCGCCAGCATGCCGATGGTGTCGTGGTTGTGTTCGCCGCCCGGCAGACCCGTGCGGCCGTAGTCGCGCACTTCGCTGTTGATGGCTGGCTGGTAGTGCGCCGTCTTCTGCCACTCGTGCCAGGCCTTTTCGGCTTCCCGGGTGAGCAGGTTCTGCTTCTTGAAGCCTTGCTCCAGCGCGAACTGCAACGCGCCCTCGCCAACCAGCAGCACGTGCGGCGTGCGTTCCATCACCCGGCGCGCGACCGAGATCGGATGTTCGATGTGCTCGATGGCTGCCACGGCACCGCAATTGCCATCGGCGTCCATGATGCTGGCGTCGAGACTGACGTGGCCGTCGCGATCGGGATAGCCGCCTTTGCCGACGCTATGATTTTTCAGGTCGGACTCGGGCACCTGCACGCCGGCTTCCACCGCGTCGAGCGCATGCCCGCCCTTGCCGAGGATGGCCCAAGCCGCCTGATTGGCGGCAATGCCGAAATCCCAGGTCGAGACCACTCGCGCGCCGGAGGCTTTCGCGCCATGGGTCATCGTGGTGGCAGCAAGCTTGCCGCCCCAGCCAAGCATCGACGCGGAAACTCCCCACAGGGAGGCTTGGAGGAAACGCCTGCGATCAGTCATGCCCTTCTCCGGCTCAGGAAAGCAAAAAACCCCGCACAGGATGCGGGGTTTCAGTCTTGCCGTGCAACGTTTACCGGACAGATCAGGCAGCTTCAACCGCCGATGCCTGGGCACCCTTCGGCCCCTGGGTCACTTCGAACTGTACGCGCTGGCCTTCCTGCAGGCTGCGGAAGCCCTTGGTGTTGATCGCCGAAAAATGGACGAATACGTCCGCACTGCCATCCTCGGGTGCGATGAACCCGAACCCCTTGGCATCATTGAACCATTTGACCGTACCGAAACTCATTGCGAGAACCTCTGGATACATGGAGTGATTGCGCCAGGTTTTCGCGCGACTGATCCCCCCGGTTCGTCGCCCTGACCGCGGGCAAAATAGCAAGAGGTGAAGGCGCATTGCAATACGAATTTGTCATGCGGGTACAACATCTCCGGTGACCCAGTTCAGGCTTTCAGCAGTTCGGCCAGAATGCGCGGTACCTCGGCGGTGGCCGCTGCCAGGTGGGCAAAAATCTCCTCGATGCTGATTTCCGCCTCGTCGCCACAGCCAGCCGCAAAGTTGGCGACCAGTGCCAGACAGGCGTAGTCCAGTTCCAGTTCGCGCGCCAGCACCGCCTCGGGCATGCCGGTCATGCCGACCAGATCGCAGCCATCGCGCTTCATGCGCGCGATTTCTGCTCGGGTCTCCAGCCGCGGCCCCTGGGTGGCGCCGTAGCAGCCGCCGTCGATCAGCCCGATGTGGGCCTCGCTGCCTGCCGCCAGCAATTGCCGGCGCAGTGATTCGGTGTAGGGCTCGCTGAAGTCGATGTGCTTGACCTCGGCACCGTCCACGTCGCAGAAGCTGGTGTAGCGGCCATGGGTGTAGTCGATCAGTTGGTCCGGCACCACGATCGCCCGCGGCCCCATGTCGGCGCGAATGCCGCCGACGGCATTGACGCCAATCACCCGGCGCGCGCCCAAGCCATGCAACGCCCACATGTTTGCGCGGTAATTGACCCGATGCGGCGGCAGGCTGTGGCTCTCGCCGTGACGCGCGAGGAAGGCGATGCGCTTGCCCGCGAATTCACCGGCCACCACGTCGCCGGAAGTGGGGCCGAAGGGCGTGCCCACGCTGTGGCGTGAAACGTTTTCCAGACCGGGAAAGTTGTACAGACCACTGCCGCCGATGACGGCCAGTTCGATGGGGGAATGGTCAGGATGAGACATCGTGGTGATCCGTTTGCGGAGGGTGATCTGTGTCGTGCTCGCGACGCGAGGCGAGGCGAATGGCATCGCGCACGAGGCGCGTTCCTACGCGTCCTTCAAGGCGTAGATGGCGGGCAAGTTGCGGCCCTGCTCGTAGTAGTCCATGCCGTAACCGAACACATAGCGATCGGGCAATTCGACGCCATTGAAGTCCGAGGCGATGCCATCCACCAGGCGATCGTGCTTCTTGGTGCACAAGCTGGCGATCAGCACCTTTTTCGCACCGCGTCGGTAGCAGTCCTCGCGGACTTCCTTCAGGGTATGGCCTTCATCGAGGATATCGTCGACCAACAGCACCACGCGATCAGCCAGCGACACCGCCGGCTCGCGCAGCCAGTGCAGTTCGCTGCCGGACGTGGCTCCGCGATAGCGGGTGGCATGCACGTAGTCGAACTCGACATCGGTGCGGATCGACAACGCCAACTGGCCGGCGAAGATCAGCGCGCCATTCATCACGGTGAGGAACACCGCGCGCTCGCCGTTCAAGGCGTCATCGATGCGGCGGCCGATATCGGCGATCACCGGATCCAGCGCTTCACGCGTGTACAACAAATCGGATTGAGCCAGCGCATCGGCAAGGGAGGGACTGGGAGTGTTCATGCGTTTCCTTGATCGGCATGCAATGCCGTGATGCGCGCCACGAAGCGGTCGCGCTGTGGGTTGTCGGTGAGCCCGGCCCAGCTCGGGCCAATGGCACCGCGCAATGCCGCCAGCGACGAGGCTGGCACACCGGTAGCGGCGGCCATCGCGGCGATCGCTTCGTCGACCACCTCGGGGAAGCACGCCAGCACCAGGTCGCAGCCTGCATCCAGATGCGCCCGCACCCGTTCGCCGACACTGCCGGCCGCACCAGCGGCGGCCATGCTGATGTCGTCACTGATCACCGCACCGGTGAAGCCCAGCTCGCCGCGCAGGATCTGCTCGATCCAGACCTTCGAGTAACCGGCCGGCTGGCTGTCCACCGCCGGATAGGTGACGTGGGCCATCATCACTGCCTCCACGCGTGCCTCGATGCATTCGGCGAAGGGGCGCAAGTCGTCGCGGCGGATCTGCTCCAGGCTGCGCGGATCGATCGCCGCCACCTTGTGTGTATCGCCGACCACCGAGCCATGCCCCGGAAAATGCTTGAGCACGGCCGCCATGCCGCCCAGATGCATGCCGCGCACGTAAGCCTGGCCGAGCTCGCCGGCCACCGCCGCGTCGGCGTGAAACGCGCGCAGGCCGATCGCCGCATTGCCACGGGCCAGGTCCACCACCGGGGCGAAACTGAAATCGACGCCGCTGGCACGCAGTTCGCTGGCCATGACCCACGCGTGCTCCTCCGCCAGCCGGATCGCCTCGTCGCGAGCGTGGTCGTAGACGGCGCCGATCGCCGCCAGCGGCGGCAGCCGCGTGAAACCGTCGCGGAAACGCTGCACCGGGCCGCCTTCCTGGTCGACCGCGATCAACAAATCATCACCGCCCACGTCGCGAATCGACTCGCACAAGGCGATGAGCTGTTCGCGCAACTGGAAATTGCGCGCGAACAGCAACACGCCGGCGACGCCGGGAGCACGCAGCCAGGCCTTCTCGTGTTCGGCCAGTTCCAGCGCGGCCACGCCGATCATCAACATGCGGCATCCTCGGCAGCGCGCTCGGCGGGTGACCATTGGCGGTAAGGCCAGGTGATGAGGTTGACGTTGTAATAGCGCGTCAGCGTGCTCACTTCGCGGCCCAACCATGACGGCCGCGGGAAGGCCGCATCGATCGCGGGCAACTCCACTTCGGCGACGATCAGGCCGTCGTTGTCGCCGTTGAATTCATCGATCTCGAACAGCACGCCGTCGACGCGAACATGGTGACGAACCTTCTCCAGCACGCCGTCACACAGGTCGTCCAGCATGGCGCGAGCGTCGTCCACCGGAATCGGGTAATCGAATTCGGCGCGCGCGATGCCCGGCGTGGCGGCCTTGATGTTCAACCAGGCCCGGTCCCCTGCCAGGCGCGCGCGCACGGAAGCATGCGCGTGCCCTTCGCGCAACGCCTGCGCACCTACCAGGTAACCCTGCGCCATCGGTTCGCTGTGCTCGATGGCGTGGCGCCAGCTGTCGTCAGCCAACAGGAATTTGCGTTCGATTTCTATGGCCATGGCGGTTGGAGAAGTCAGTGGACAGAAGTGGAAAACAGAAGTGCAAAGGCGGCAGCGGCTCACGCGCTGCTCCTTTTCAGCGTTCGAACAGCGCAATCGACTCGACGTGTGCGGTATGCGGGAACATGTCCATCACGCCGGCCGAGCTCAGCTTGAAGCCGTGCTGGTTGACGAGGATGCCGGCATCGCGTGCCAGCGAAGCGGGATGACAGGAAACATAGACCACGCGCCGGGTCTGCTTGTGCGGCAAGTACTCCAGCACCTTGTCGGCGCCGGCACGCGGCGGATCAAGCAGTACTTTGTCCCACGGCTGGCGCGCCCAATCGGTATGGCGCTGGTCGTCGAACAGGTTGGCGACGTGGAACTTCGCGTTGTCGATGCCGTTGCGCGTGGCATTTTCGGCGGCGCGCTCGACCAGTCCGTGCTCACCCTCCACGCCCACCACTTCGGCCACCCGACGCGCGATCGGCAAGGTGAAATTGCCGAGACCGCAGAACAGGTCGAGCACGCGATCGGTCGGCTGGGGGTCGAGCAATTCCATCGCGCGCGCCATCATCAGCTGGTTCATGCCGGCGTTGACCTGCACGAAGTCCAGCGGCTGGAACTCCAGTTCCACATCGGCGAAACGCGCATCGTCGCTGGCGATGCGGAATGCCAGCCGCGGCTGCTCCGGCCACAGTGGGTGCACACTGCTGATGCCACCGGGCTGCAGGTAAATCGCGAAACCATGCTGCTGGCCAAATGCGGTCAGCGCCGCCTGGTCGCTCGCGCTGAGCGGTTGCATGTGCCGGAACACCAGCGCCATCAATTCGTCGCCAGCGGCAAATTCGATCTGCGGAATGGTATCGGCCGCGTCCATCGTGGCGAGCAATTCGGCGAGCAACCCGACCTTGGGTCCGAGTGACGGGTGCATCACCTCGCAACGCTGGATCGGAGTGACGAAGCGCGCATTCTGCTCTTCGCGGAAGCCGACCAGCACCGCGCCCTTCTTCGCCACGTTGCGCACCGACAGCCGACCCTTGCGGCGATAACCCCACGGTTCGGCGGTGAGCGGCGGCAGCCACGACTGCGGGGTGACCTTGCCGATGCGTTCGAAATTCTCCGCCAGCACGCGCTGCTTCGCGGCGATCTGCGATGGCGCATCCAGGTGCTGCAGCGAGCAACCGCTGCACAACGCGAAGTGCTGGCACAGCGGTTCGACCCGGTGCGGCGAGGCGGTGATCACCTCGACCACTTCGGCTTCGTCGAAATGCCGATGGCGCTTGCGCAGCTTCGCCACCACGTGCTCGCCCAGCAACCCGCCGCTGACAAATACCGTCTTGCCGTCGATCCGTGCCACGCCGCGACCATCGTGGCCGAGGTCGGTGATATGAGCTTCGAAAGGTTTGGGCGATACGGAGTTGGATCGGGACATGGCAACGTGTGGGCTGATGGCTGGCCGCCGATTATCCCAGATCGGCCAGCATCACGCCCCGTGGAGCCCCGCGCAGCTCATTTTTTCTGCCAGGCACCGGAAGCATTCTGGTAGTACCAGCCTGCGCGCGCCTTCTCGATCCAGGTCTTGGCGAAGGTGGCGCGAATCTGCGCTTCCCATTCCGGATGATTGTTGGCGTTGGCAATTTCGCGATACAGCGCGGTGCGGTCGCGGTTTTCGTCAGCCACGGTGGTATTGGCCTGGGCGCGATCGCTCAGCGGCACCTTGGTGGCGTCGCGCATGGCAACCATGCCGTCATGAGTGAAGCCCACCGCGCCGCTGTCGAGCAGCGCCCCCAGCGTTCCGTTGAAACGCGCATGCATGCGTGACCGAATCGCCTCGGTGGCGCTGGTCTGGATGCGGATGTTCGGCACGTCGGCGGCGTGCGCTGCCGGCACCAGCAGGTCAAGCAGCATCGCCGAAGGCTGCGGGCCAGAAGGCTTGGCGGCCTTCGGCGGCGTTGCTTGCGGCGCAGCCTGGTCCAGCACGTTGCCGATGAACTGGTCGGCGGCCTTCTGTGCAGCGGCTTCGGGAAAGTAGACGTTGATCGTGACGCAGCCGACCAACGCCACGGCCAGTGCGGTCAGGACGACGTAGAGGCGCTTGCGCATGATGAACTCCAGCAATGGAAAGGTGTAGGGAAGTGACGACAAACGGTCGAACTCAGCGGATTTGCGGGCTTTGACCGTGGATGGCGTCCTGCAACCGTTGCACGAGAGTGGGCCAATCGACCTGGGTCTGGTGGCCGATGACCTGCAACCGCGGCAAGCCGCTGCCTTCGACGATAGTGTAGCCGTCCTCGTCCGCGTCCAGCCCGCCCATCCGGCACACCGTGCCCTGCAGTGTGCAGTTGAGCCCGATGCGCTTGTAGCCGAACGTCTTGAAAAGTTTCAGCACCGCACCTTGCAGGCCTGCCGCGATGCCGCCTCCGCCCACCGAGGTGAGGTTGTTGACCGCACGCTGACTGATCCGGCCACCTTCGCCGGCCAGCAGGCTGGCCTTGAACGCTACCGGGCTCCAGTTGACCAGCCGCAGGTCATTGATCGAGCCATCCAGCGGCCCGGTGATGCTGCCGAAATCGAACACGCTGGTGATCGCGGCCAGATCAAGCTGCTTGAGCGCGATGTCACCGTTCAACACGGGGGTGGGACCAAAGGGTTGCTGCAGCGATAGTCGGGTGATGTCGACGAAACCGCCGAACAGACTTGCCGACAGACCGCCATCCAGCACGAAGCGGTCATCCACCCAACGCAGAGAGGGAATCGCGCCGGCAAGCGTGCCGGGGAACGCAGGCCAGCCCATCGCACGACTGAAAGCTGCCATGTCGACGCCGGTCAGCGTCATCGAGGCGACCAGGCGCTGGCCCTTCGCCGCCGCCGGACGCCAGTCCAGCTGCCCGATCTGCAATTGTCCCTTCAACACCGGAATCTCCATCGGCTGCTGCAACGCCAGCGCTCCACCGCGACTTTGCCAGCGCGACGTGGCGGCGCCATTGGGCACGCGGTAGAACTGCAGGCTGCGCCACGCCAGCGTGGTGGCCGGGCGTTCGCCATCGAGCGACCAGTCCAGGCCGCCCTTCAGGCCGTCAACGGCAAGGTGACCGTCCGCATCAGCCAGGCTCATGCCGTCGGTGTTGAATGCGAAACTGTGCAGCCCGTCGGTGCGCAGGTCGATGGCGGCATTCAGCTGACCATCGATGCGCATGTTGTGGAGGCCCAGCGTGCTCAGCCACGCCTTGCCGTACCGCTGATAGGCGGCGGGGAAATTCGCGTGCAGGCGATCCAGCCGCAAGCTCTTCAACTCACCCTTTGTGTCAAAAGCCACTGCGCCGTCGAGCTGCAGTGCATCGGCATCATTCACCCGCAGCCGGCTCAGCTCGAACGCACCATGTTGCGCACTCGCATGCAGACTGAGCTGTACCGCATGACCTGGCAGCTGGGCGTACAACGGGCCCAGCAACAGTTCGCCGTTGCGCAGGTTGGCGTCGAGGTCGATGCTGGCCGGGCCTCCGGTGGTATCCAGGTTGAAGCGGCCCGTGCCATCGAGCCGCTGCCCGGCCAGCGTGCCGCCTGGCGTGTCAAAGCCGGTGTCGGCGAGAGTGAACTCACCGGATGACTGCAGACCCTGCTCGCGCACATCCAGTGCCAGTTCCGCCTTCAACCGCCCGGCGGTGGCGCGGCCGGACCACACCGTGCTCAGCAAGCCTTGCAGCCAGGCGGTGGGGAGGTTGTCCACGCTGATCTGGGCATGCGTCGGCTGGTCCAAAGGCAACCAGGCACTGGCATTCGCCTTGCCTTGCTTGAAGTCGACCAGCAAGGTGTTTGCCGCCTCGCTCAATTGCACGTTGACGTGCGCGTCGCTCAGTGCCCCGCCCGGAGCGCCGCTGAGACGCGCGTCGCCATCCAGCGTCCAGCGCAGCCGGGTGTCGCGTTGCAGATTGCCCTCCAACGTAAGACCAAGTCGTCGCCAGCCCATCGCCGGAACGTCGACCTGGGCCGCGCTCATTGCCAAGTGCAATCCGCCAGCGGGATCTTCGCCGATGCGCAGCGTCACGGTTTGCAACTGGATGCCCGGCGCCTTGATCGACTTGGCTTTCAGCAGCACATCCGCGTGCGCAGGCAACGCCCAGCCGATTCCCAGCAGCAGGCAACAACAGATCAGCAAATGGCTTGAAGTCAGACGCATGTCAGGCCATTCTGCCAAATCAAGATGAACGATATGGAATTCGTCATGATCAGCCCCCTTGCCAATCCCGTCAGCCTCCCTGTCACCCAGCCCCGACTGCGGGTGTTGGTGGCCGACGACGACCCCGGCAGCTGCCGATTCCTGTGTGATGGACTGGGCGCCCTTGGTGCCGATGCGCAGGCCTGCCTGGACGGCGAAGAAGCGCTGGCCCGCGCCGGCGCCGAATCCTTTGACCTGCTGTTGCTGGATTGCCGCATGCCCGGCGCCGGTGCGCTGCAGATACTGCAGAACCTGCGCGACGATGTGCAGGCACGCTCCGCAGACAGCATAGCGGTAGCCACCAGCGCCGAACTGGCGCCAAGCGACCGCCTGGCGCTGCAGGATGCCGGTTTCAGCGAGGTGTTGTTGAAGCCTTGCGGCTTGACCGAACTGCGCCACGTACTGGCGCTGGTGCCCACGGATTACCGCAGCAGCCGCGTGCTGGACGACCAGGCTGCCCTGAACACCACCGGCGACGCCACCACCATGCGCGCGCTTCGCTTGTTGCTACGCGAGGAGCTGACCCTGCTGCAGGACGAGCTCGATACGCTGCGCCTGGATCGCGCCAATTTCAGCGACCGCCTGCACCGACTGCGCTCATCCTGCGGCTTCTGTGGTGCGGGTGCGCTGTCGCGGCAGACCGTGCTGCTGCAGCAACAACTGTTGCAGCGTCAGGTCAGCGACGCGGCGCTGACGCGCTTTCGCCGGACCTTGCTGGCGACGATGCAGGCGCTGGGTTAGTCGTTCGGATCAGCTACCGACGGGTCGCCTACCAGTGGAGCGGAGGGCTGGCGACGCGTGACCGCCATCGTCAACACGCGCCAGGCGCGCAACTCGCCGCCGCCCAGATGAAAGCGGATCACCTGGCGAACCATGTCGCGCAGCGACTTCAGACCCGCCGCATCCGGCATCCGATCCTCTTCCAGCGCCAGCAGATCGCTGCCGCGAATCGCGTGAGGACTGTTGTCGGCACAACGTATGGCACCCTGCTCCACTTCGTAGCGATAGCTTGCTCCTGCTTCCAGCGAATCGCCGGAGACCGAGTCGTACTGCAATTGCAGGCCATAGCCGGTGGACTCAAGCAGGTCACGCTCGAAGCGGCGCAGGGTCCAGGCCAGTGAGGGCTCGCTGGCGAGGCGTTGCAAGGTCAGGGCGTAAGCATCGAAAAGCGCGGGCGAAGGGTCCTGTCGCCCGGTCAGGCGAACCACCAGTTCGTTGAGATAGAGCCCGGCCAGACCGGCATCACCGTTCAAACGCGTCGATATGCCCACCGTTTCGACCGACGTCAGCGTGGCCATCTCGCCACGCAGCAACAGATCCATGCTCAGGGCCTGGAAAGGTTCCAGCTGCGCCCGCCGCAACCGTGCCCGCTCGCCGCGTACACCACGCGCCACCACGCCAAGCCGCCCATGCTCACGGCTCAGGCATTCCAGCAACAGCGACGTCTCGCGATAGGGACGCGCGTGCAGGACATAAGCGGGCTGCTGTTCGATGCGCATCGGTCAGGGGAAACGGTGAACGGGGAAAAGCGTCAGGAACGGATGCAACGCGCAAGCAACGGGACGATTCCTTGTCATCACCATTGAAGCAGGAATTCCCCGGCCATGCAGAGGCCTGTGCGTTCCTGATCCCTTCCCCGCTCTCAATCCGTATAGCCGAACTTCTTCAGCATGTTCTCGTCGTCGACCCAGCCCTCGCGCACCTTGACCCACAGTTTCAGGAACACCTTGCGCTCGAACATGCGCTCCATGTGACGCCGGGCGGCGCTGCCGATGGCCTTCAGTTGGACGCCGCCGTTGCCGATCACGATCGCCTTCTGGCCGTCGCGCTCGACCCAGATGATGGCGTGGATTTCGGCGATGCCGTCGGGACGGTCGCTGAACTGTTCGATTTCCACGGTGGTGGCGTACGGCAGCTCCTGGTCAAGTCGCAGCATCAGCTGCTCACGGACCATTTCAGCGGCGAGGAAGCGCTCACTGCGATCGGTGACCTCGTCCTCGCCGAACACCGGCGGCTGCACCGGCAGGCGCTTCAGGATCGCCTGTTCCAGCTCCTTCAAGCCCTGCTTCTTCAGCGCGCTGACGTAGTGGATCTCGTCATAGCTGTGGGTGGCCACCAATTCGGAAACAAACGGCAGCATCACCGTCTTGTCCTTGTTGAGGTCGACCTTGTTGATGACCAGCAGCCGCGGCGTGGACTGCTCGACCAGGGCGGCGTACAGCGCCTCGTCCTCGTCGGTAAACCGACCGGCCTCGATCACCTGCACCACCAGGTCGACGTCGCTGATCGCCGAGCGCGCGGCGCGGTTCAGGCTGCGGTTCATGGCACGCTTGGCGCCGCGATGCAGGCCCGGCGTGTCAACGTACATGATCTGCCCCGCCTCGTTGGTGTTGATGCCAAGAATGCGATGACGGGTGGTCTGCGGGCGCGGACTGATGATCGACAGGCGAAAGCCGATCAGCGCGTTGAGCAGGGTCGACTTGCCCACGTTGGGGCGTCCGGCGAGCGCGACCGTGCCGCAACGGAAATCGTCGTGCGGCAAACTGCCGTCGGCGGAATGCAGTTCGTGTTTCATGACTGGGATACTCGGCAAGTCGGATGGCAAGTGTAGTGCTTCGCCGCGAAAGGCATGCGGCACGGGCGGAGTGGCACGGCCAGCCAGGCCGCATGGCCGTGCCGGGGCCCGCGCGGCGGGTGGCAGCGCGTTCAGGAGGAGCGGTGCTGCTCCAACAGCTGGTTCAGCACGATTTCGGCGGCATCCTGCTCGGCCGCGCGGCGGTTGCCGCCGTGGGCTTCGGCCACCAGCGCCATGGGCTCGGTGATGGTGCAGCTGATGTCGAAGGTCTTGGCGTGGTCTTCGCCGTGGCTGGCCACCAGCTCGTAGTGCGGCAACGGCAGTCCCTTGGCCTGCAGCCACTCCTGCAGGCGGGTCTTGGCATCCTTCGACGAGCGCCGCAACGCGGCGATGCGCTCGGCGAACAACCCACGCACCGTATCGCGGCAGGCGTCGAAACCGCCGTCGAGATACACCGCGGCAATCATCGCCTCGAACGCGTCCGCAAGAATCGAATCACGCCGGAAGCCGCCGCTTTTCAGTTCGCCCGGCCCCAGCTGCAGACCATCACCCAACTCCAGCTCACGCGCCACCACGGCCAGCGCCTGGCCGTTCACCAGCTGCGCACGCAAACGCGAAAGCTCGCCCTCGCTGGCCTTCGGGTGAACTTCATAAAGCATCTCGGCGATGATCGCGCCAAGCAGCGCGTCGCCGAGAAATTCCAGCCGCTCGTTGTTCGGCTTGCCGATACTGCGATGGGTCAGCGCCAGCCTGGCCAGCGCCGGATCCCGGAAACGGTAGTTCAGTTCCAAAAGTTACTCGCCCACATTGCCCTGCAACGGCACGCTCTTGTCGAAGTGCAGCAGGAAGTCGATGTTGTACATGAACGGAATCTCCTTGTCGTAGGCGACCCGCAGTTCGCTCGCACCA
Organism: Rhodanobacter sp. TND4EL1; assembly: GCF_054061035.1. NCBI lineage: Bacteria > Pseudomonadati > Pseudomonadota > Gammaproteobacteria > Lysobacterales > Rhodanobacteraceae > Rhodanobacter > Rhodanobacter sp. TND4EL1. Next base: position 146,090 of record NZ_JBSSDT010000001.1, on the reverse strand, counting down.
CCGTCATTGCGCACGATCGTAATGTCCTTTGGCTGGATGGTGGCGTCATCCACATACTGGAAGTTCATCTTGAACATCAAGTCGCGACGAATCCCATCCAACGACTTGCCGCTGGTGCCATCAGTGGAAATCTGGTTCATGGCCTTCACCACGCCCATATACTCGGAATATGACGGAATAAGTTTCATCGCCATGTAGGCCAGAAAACCGAACACCGCCAGAATGAACAGGAACCCGATCAGGGTGACGCCTGTCTGCTTCGATTTCATAGTCCCCTCGCTATGCCGCCTTCGCGGCTTGTCTCAATATGGATGGTGATGATCTGCCGGCAGCCGGCGCGCCCCTGTCCAGCGTGCCGATTATGCCTGCCGATTCTCGCACTGTTGACCATGGTGTGTGCGGGGGTTCGATCCGGTCACGCTTTGCGCCCCGTGGAGGCCCGGCCAGCGGTCAATGGATGACCGTGCCGATCCGCGAGAAGTCCACGCCACCGGTACCCCAGCCCTTCCAGCTCATCCAGATCAGGAATGCCTTGCCCGCCAGATTCTGCTCCGGCATGCAGCCCCACCAGCGGCTGTCCAGGCTGTCATAGCGGTTGTCACCCATCACCAGGTAACAGCCCGCCGGAACCTTGGACGGTACGCGGTCGTTCGGAATCGAGTTCGGCGTGTTGTAGGCAGGCATCCGCGCGATCATGTGGTTGACGTTGCCCAGGTGCTCGGTCCACACCGTGGCGCCCATGTTGAGCATGGTCTCGTCCACCGTGCGCTGGGGGTTGCCCACATACGGACCGATCTCGTCGGAGGTCACCCGCTTGCCGTTGATCAGCAGTTCGTCGCCGTGCACTTCGATGGTGTCGCCAGGCAAGCCGATCACGCGCTTGATCCAGTTCTGCGCCGGCACCTTGGCACCCGGATCACCACAGCTCATGTCACCGCTGCGCACCAGCTTGCCGCCGTCCTGGCACAGGTAACCCGGAAAACGAAACACCACGACGTCACCACGTTTCGGCTCGCCCAGATCAACGAACTTGTTGTTGAACGCGGGCACGCGCAGCCCGTAGGCAAACTTGTTGACCAGGATGAAATCACCCACGTCCAGGGTCGGCATCATCGAGCCGGAAGGGATCCGGAACGGTTCGGCCACGAACGAGCGCAGCAACAGCACCACCAGCACCACCGGAAACAGCGAGCGCGACCAGTCCACCGCCACCGGGTCGTGATATTCCTCGCCCGCCGTGTCCAGCCGCGCCTTGCGCTTCTTGTAGAGGAACAGGCGGTCCAGACCCCACACCACGCCGAACAGCACGGTGAGGCCAAGCAGAATCGCCGAGAAATCAAAATCCATGTGCGGCTCCATTGGAGGCCGGTATTCGGGGTTCGAGATTCGGGATTCGCAAAAGCCTGTTGCCGCGATTCCGGATATTCGATCCGCCAAGCCCGACCAAAACTATTTGTCGACTCTCAGAACGGCAAGGAAGGCTTCCTGCGGAATTTCCACCCGGCCCACCTGCTTCATGCGCTTCTTGCCTTCCTTCTGCTTCTCCAGCAATTTCTTCTTCCGGCTGACGTCGCCACCGTAGCACTTGGCCAGCACATTCTTGCGCAGCGCCTTCACCGTGGAACGGGCAATGACCTGCGCGCCAATGGCGGCCTGGATCGCCACGTCGAACTGCTGGCGAGGAATCAGGTCCTTCATTCGCTCGACCAGATCACGACCGCGACGGTCGGCGTGACTGCGGTGCACGATCAGGCTGAGCGCGTCGACCCGCTCGCCGTTGATCAGCACGTCCGTGCGCACGAACGGACCGGCTTCGAAGCGATCGAAGTGATAGTCCATTGAGGCGTAGCCGCGCGAGACCGATTTCAAGCGATCGAAGAAGTCCATCACCACTTCGGCCAGCGGCATCTCGTAGCTGATCTGCACTTGGCTCGCCATGTACTGGATGGAACGCTGCACGCCGCGCTTTTCTTCGCACAGGGTGATCACGTTGCCGATGTATTCCGGCGGCGTGAGGATATTGGCGATGATGATCGGCTCGCGGATTTCCTGCACCAGGCTGGTATTGGTCGGCAGTTTCGCGGGGTTGTCCAGCATCAGGATCGAGCCGTCCGTCTTGAGCACCTCGTACACCACGGTGGGCGCGGTGGTGATCAGGTTCAGATCGTATTCGCGCTCCAGCCGTTCCTGCACGATTTCCATGTGCAGCATGCCAAGGAAGCCGCAGCGAAAGCCGAAACCCATCGCCTCGGAGGATTCCGGCTCGAAGAACAGCGCAGCGTCGTTGAGGCGCAGCTTGTCGAGCGCCTCGCGCATCGCCGGGAAGTCGTCGGACGACACCGGAAACAGGCCGGCGAACACGCGCGGCTGCATGGTCTGGAAGCCGGGCAAGGCATGTTCGGCCGGCTTGCCGGCGTGAGTCAGCGTGTCGCCGACCGGTGCGCCATGCACATCCTTGATCGAGGCATTGATCCAGCCCACTTCGCCGGCGCCCAGCTTCTCCAGCTTCTTGCGCTTGGGCGTGAATACGCCGACGTCATCGACCTGATGGGTACGCCCCGTCGACATCACCAGCAGCTTGTCGCCGGGCTTGATCTCGCCCTGCATCACCCGCACCAGCGACACTACACCGAGGTAGTTGTCGAACCACGAATCAATGATCAGCGCCTGCAGCTTGTCGGTGTCACGCGGCTTCGGTGGCGGAATGCGGGCCACAATCGCCTCCAGCACCTCGACCACGTTGAGGCCGGTCTTCGCACTGATGGCTACCGCATCGGTGGCGTCGATGCCGATCACTGCCTCGATCTCGCCTTTCACCTTCTCGACGTCGGCCGTGGGCAGGTCGATCTTGTTCAGCACCGGCACCACTTCCAGGCCCATCTCGACGGCGGTGTAGCAGTTCGCCACCGACTGCGCCTCGACGCCCTGCGCCGCATCCACCACCAGCAACGCGCCTTCGCAGGCAGCCAGCGAGCGGCTTACTTCATAGGAGAAGTCGACGTGGCCGGGGGTGTCGATGAAGTTGAGTTGGTAGGTCTTGCCGTTGCGCGCGGTGTACGGCAGCGACACCGACTGCGCCTTGATGGTGATCCCACGCTCACGCTCGATCGGATTGTTGTCCAGCACCTGCGCTTCCATCTCGCGGGTGGCCAGCCCACCACACAAATGAATGATGCGATCGGCGAGCGTGGACTTGCCGTGATCGATATGAGCAATGATGGAGAAGTTGCGGATCAATTCCATGGAACGCTGGCGGCCTGTGGTCGGGCTGAAGCTGGATGCCACGCACGGCGCGGCGACGTTGCCGGAGGGCAACGCTAACCCGGCATTATCGCATGGAAACGGGTATCACCAAGGCGTGGAGGCAAAGCGGCGCCGCCCCTGGAGGGGTGACGCCGCAAGTAGCGACCGGCAGGCCGGAAGGCGATCGCGATCAGGCCCTGCCAAACGGACGGAGGCTCAGCGAGCCGCCGGCACGGTCAGGCCCACGAAACTGCTCTGATCGCCACGTCGCACCAGCAGCAGCACGGTGCTGCCCGCCTTCACGTTCTTCGTGGCGGCCTCGAATTCAGCCACGCTGCCGACCTTCTGCTGATTGACCATGGTGATCACATCGCCGGCGCGCAGACCCTGCTGGGCCGCCACCGGACCGGTGATCTGGTCGATCACCACACCCTGGCCGGCCTTCAGCCCCAGCTGGCTGCGGGTATCGCTATCGATCGATTGCACGGTCAGGCCCAGTGCGGTCGAGCCAGCCTGGCCGGCCGCGGGCGACGAAGCCAGATTGTTGACTGCATTGCTGTCCCGCTTGGCCTCGCTGATGGTCACATCCAGCGTCTGCTTCTTGCCATTGCGCAGTATTTCCACCGGCACCTTGCTGCCCGGCTTGGTCATGCCGACCAGCGGCGGGAGATCCGACGCCTGCTGCAGTTGATGGCCGTTGTAGCTGAGGATCACGTCGCCTGGCTGGATGCCGGCCTTGGCCGCACCACTGTCCGGACTGACATCCACCACTGCCGCACCGGCGCCGTTGTCGAGCTTGAATGCCTTGATGATGTCGTCATCGACCGGCTGCATGGTGACGCCCAGCATGCCGCGGGACACATAGCCCTTGGTCTTGAGCTGCTGCACGGCGCTCATCGCCACATCGATCGGAATCGAGAATGACACGCCCAGGTAATCGCCGGTGTTGGAATAGATCTGGGAGTTGACCCCCACCACGCGCCCCTGCAGATCAAACAACGGACCGCCGGAATTGCCGCGGTTGATCGGCACGTCGGTCTGGATGAACGAGGTGTACGGCTGGTCGCGCTGACCCAGGTTCCGCCCCACCGCACTGACGATGCCCTGGGTGACGGTGTAGTCGAAACCGAACGGCGAGCCGATCGCCAGCACCCACTGGCCCGGCTTCAGGCTGCGCGAATCGCCCAGGGTCACCGCCGGCAGGTCACTGCCGGCATCGACCTTGAGCAAGGCAATGTCATAGGTGGGGTCGGTACCGACCACCTTGGCCGTCAGGGTGCGGCGATCCTGCAGGCGCACGGTGACCTTGTCGGCGTGGTCGACCACGTGGTTGTTGGTGAGGATGTAGCCATCATGCGAAATGATGAAACCCGAGCCCAGCGAGGTGTGCTTCTGCTGCTGCGGTGAAGGCATCATCGGCATCCCGAAGAAACGGCGCAGGATCTCGGCCTGCGGATCATCCGGCCCGCCCTGCCCGGGGATCATCTGCTGGCCGGCCCTGCCCGTTTGACCGGACGGTTCACCGGTGTATTTGGCCTCCACATGGACCACCGCCGGCGCGTTCTTCTGCACGATGCCCGTGAAATCCGGCAAGGCCGCACTGGTCGGGGTTTGCGCCTGCACCACGCCAGCACTGGCGACGCCCAGCAAGGCGCAGCACGCCAGACTGCGCAGGATGGAATGATTCATGACTCCTCCTCAGATTGACTCAAGCCTGATCGGCCTGGAATGAATAGGTCCGAATGGATGGTTTCGGGAAACACCCCGTGCCCGCGACACTGAGTTCGCCCACACGCGATCTGCCGGCCTTTGTGGGAGCCAGATGGCGTTCGCATCAAAGGGCAGCCGCGGGAACCACACGCGGACTCGCCCTATTGCGCGACGGCGGACGCCGGACGCGAAATATCGTCCGGCGAGGCGGTGCGTTGATCCGGATCAAGCAGCAGCAGGTAGCTGCCGTCGTTGTTCTCCAGCGTGCGGTAACGCGGCATCGACGGATAGTTCGACAGCCGGCGTGCATAGGACGACTGGTTCTGGCCAAACGGCGAACCCAACGTGGCCGATGCTTGCTGGCTGAGCAAGCCAGCCGAATTGCCGCTGAGCCAAGGTGGCACGGCAGCCGGCGCCGACGGCTTGGCACTCGGCGCAAGAGTGGCAACCGATGTGGATTGCCGGGTATTGACCGACGCGGTGACCTGATCCAGGTCGGCGCCCGGACGAGGCTGACCGACCATCAGCGCCGCGGCAGCCACACTGGCGGCAATCGCGCCGCCGGCCGACCAGCGCAACCAATGATGACGTCGGGACGGCACGACCACGGCTGCGGCCGACTCTTGCTCGATCGCCAACATGACGCGATCGGCAAAGCCGGCACTCGCCATGGCCGGAAATTCGTGGCGCAAACTGTCACGCGCCACATGGTATTGGGACCAGGCACCCTGCAACGACGCGTCATGGTCAAGGCGACGCAGCAGGAACCTCAGCTGCTCAGCCGACAATTCGCCGTCGATGCCCGCGGAAAGACTTTCCCGAATGTCTTGACTCATATCTGCCTGATTCATGTCTGATCCTCGCGGTCCGACAAAAGTGGCCGCAGCTTTTCATCAATCGCCTCGCGCGCCCGGAAGATGCGCGAACGCACCGTACCGATCGGGCAGCCCATCGCCTCGGCAATTTCATCGTAGCTGAGGCCATCCACTTCGCGCAGCGTAATGGCGGTCCGCAGCTCTTCGGGCAGTGCTTGGACAGTGGAAAACACGGATTGTTCAATTTCCTGACGCATCAGTTCGCGCTCGGGGGTGGCGCTGTCGTGCATCCGTTCGGCGCCCGGCATGAACTCGGCATCGTCAGCGTCAATATCGGCGGAAGGTGGTCGACGACCCAGCGCCACCAAGTGGTTCTTGGCGGTATTGACCGCGATCTTGTACAGCCAGGTATAAAACGCGCTGTCCCCGCGGAAGGAACCGATCGCGCGCCATGCCCGGATGAAGGACTCCTGCGCAATATCCTCGCACTCCGCGTGGGTGCGCACGTAGCGCGACACCAAGCCGATCACCTTGTGCTGGTATTTGCGTACCAACAGATCGAAGGCCCGCTTGTCACCCTGCTGCACCCGCTCGACCAGCGCGCGATCCAGTTCATTTTCGCCCATCCGGGCCGTATCCGTCGTCAATGCCGTCATCCGCTGCGGGAGCTTGTTTTTGAACTGAACGCCGCGCTCAGACCACGGCCCGGCGCCCGAGTTCACCTGTCATCAGAGTACTGATCCAACCTTAACGCACGGGGTGTTCGCTGGTTGTCATGCGCCACCAGTCTCCCCCTGTCCGTGAACGGCCTTTGTCAGTTATGGGGGCGCCGGCGGTTCGCTCAAGCCAGCTCGGTCGCCCGCCCTTCCAGCAGGCGTTGGCGTTCGGCCAGCAGTTTGTCGAAGCTGATCGGCTGCAGCGGCCGACAGAAAAGATATCCCTGCAATTCGTCGCACCCATGCTGATGCAGGAACTGCAGGTGCTGCTCGATCTCGACACCCTCGGCCACCACCGCCCGATTCAACCGGTGAGCCATCTCGATGGTGGCACGCACGATCGCTTCGTCATCGGGATCCACCCCGATATTGCGCACGAAACTCTGGTCGATCTTGATGCGGTCTGCTGGCAGCTTGCGCAGATAATCCAGCGATGCGGCACCGGTGCCGAAGTCGTCGATCGCGATATGGCAGCCCAGCTTGTGCAAGGCGTGCAGGTTCTCCACCAGGTTGGGCGCGGCCTTGATACTGATGCTCTCGGTCACCTCCATCTCCAGCAAGGTCGGATCCAGGCCCGTATCGCGCAGTACCGTGGTCACCGTATCCAGCAGGTGCGGCTCCATCAGTTGCACTGCGGACAGGTTCACCCCAAGACGCAGACGCAAGCCATAACGCTGCTCCCATTCCTCCGCCTGCCGACAGGCGGTGCGCATCACCCATTCGCCGATCGAAACGATCAGACCCGTTTCCTCGGCAAGCGGAATGAATACCGCCGGGCTGATCATCCCCAGTTCGGGGTGTTCCCAGCGCACCAGCGCCTCCATGCCCACAATGTCCTCGGTCTCGGCATTGACCTGCGGCTGATAGACCACGCGCAGTTCGCCGTTGCCTTCGGCATGGCGCAGGCGGGTCTTCAGCGCCATGCCGTGCTGCTGGGCGTACTCGGGGCTTATCTCGTAAATCCGGAAGGTATTGCGGCCCTGATGCTTGGCCGCGTACATCGCTTCGTCAGCGTGCTTGAGCAAGGTAGCCGCGTCGCCGGCGTCATCAGGGAAGAAGCTCAACCCCATCGACGCGGTCACCTGCAGCTCGGTGCCATCCTCGAGGTACAGCGGCGTCTCCATCACCTGGACGATCTTTTCCGCCACGCGCAGCACATCGTCGTTCTTGACGATGTGCCGCAACACGATGGTGAATTCGTCGCCGGCGTAGCGAGCAACCGTGTCGGAGGCACGAATGCTGCCGCAAAGCCGCTGGGTAACAGTTCGCAGCACCTGGTCACCTGCCGCGTGCCCGTAGGTGTCGTTGATGGCCTTGAAGTGGTCAAGGTCGACGAACAACACCGCAAAGCACTCGCCGTTGCGAGTGGCCTCGCGGATGATCGTTTCCAGTCGATCATTGAACAGCAGGCGATTGGGCAGCCCGGTCAGCGCATCGACGAGGCCCTCGGCCCGCCCTTGTTCACGCGTGCGCCCCAGCTCCAGCGTCTGTGCAAAACGGGCGGCCGCGCAGCGCAGTACCGGCTCGATGATGCTCATCTCGCCGAAGCCGCGACGGCTGCCGGCCAGCATCGCGCCCAGCACGGTGTGCCTTTCATCGTGGAGCGGAAGCCCGGCAAAGCCGGCCAGCTCAAGTTGCTGCAGCAGCGGGTCAATCGGCGCCAACCGCTTTGCATCAGCGCGATACAGGATCGACTTGCCGGCCAGCACCAGTTGCAATGAAACCTGCGATTGCGCGGCCGGCCACTCGACGTCTTCGCCGCTCCACAGCTGCAACATCTGGTTCGGCGCTTCCGCTCCTTCGGGCCGTGCCGACCACACTGCCAGGTAGTCCAGACCCAATTCATCGAACAACAGCCGACCTGCGGCCGTTTGCGCGTCGACGCCGCTGGTCGACGAAAAAATGCGGGACAGCAACGATAGTGCTGCCTCGGCACGAAGGTCGGCGCGATCACTGCGGAATAGCAACGCCAAGGCGTCGCGGCCGGCATGCCGGACCCGTCGCACGCTGGCCTGACCGGTATCCGCCCCTTGGGCCGACTTGCGCTGACAGGGGTACCAATTCCGATTGGCTTCGGCCAGCACCTGGCTGATCGGAATACCTTCGAAGCGCAATACCTGTGCCAGCAGCAATCCCTGCCACTGGTCGGCATGGATCCGGCTGTAGCGGGCCACGTTGGGACTGACTTCGAGCAAGCGGCCACTTTCGGCGTCGGCAATCATCCACTCGCCATCGGCCTCGTCAAACATGAATCGATAGTCGTCATGCGCAACCGTGACTTCCGGCGCTGATCCACGTGTCCGGACCTCGGTGGAAAGCGAGCGCCGCCAGCGCGGAACCAGTTCATCCGGGATGTTCCAGGCCGACACCCAGTCGGTGAGTCCCGGCGGAAGGTCCGCCGGTCCGAAAGTCGCCTCGTCCGCCAGCACCACGATAAGCGGCGTTTCGGCGGCGCCTGGAAGATGTCGCAACTGTTCACAGGCCTGGCGCGCCTGCTGCGCATCCCCGGCCAGCACGAGCACCAGAAGTTTCAGCGCAGGCTGTGGCGGCCGCCCTTCCAGAAGGATGGCCGCATGCGGGACATCCCGCGCGCTGTAGATCTGCGAATAGCCCGCCTGATCGAGTGTATCGAACAGACTCCGGCGCAGCTCGCGCTGGGCTGCGACCACCAGGATGCCGGAGTTCATCGCTGCCCCCGCTTCAGACCAGCCACCGGCCATCGCGCAAACGCAACCGCCGAGGCAGGCTGTCGTCGCTTCCCAGGCGCACCGCCAGATCGCCCAGATGCTCTGCCAGTGCCGCGGGCGCATCGATCAGAACGACCCGGCGCAAGTGACCTTTGGGCGAACGCGCGAGCTGCCGAAGCAGCGTGGCATCCATGGCGGACAAGGGAAGCTCCAGACCCAACAGGAAATACACCCCGAAATGCATGCTTTGCTGCATGTAACGCAGTGCATTCCCCAGCCGTTGGCAATCAGGCACGCGCACATGGGCGTCACGAAGACTGCTCAGGCCGGTATCGGGTTGCCAGAGATAGACCGCCTGACCCGTGCGTCGGGCAATTGCCCGGAACTGGTCGATCAAAGCATGCACATCCTTGCTGTCGAGCACCACCAATCCGCTGGTAGCAGCCAGGATGCGCTCAAATATGTCGTTGCCGGCCTGCACATGAACGGAGGCGAGTGTCGAATTCATTACGTCCCCGTGGCGGCAGCGATGGAACCGTGGAGTCAGCCTGTCCGCGACTGTCTGGACAAGCGGCAGAAGATGCCCGCGATTTGCAATTTCGTTGATTGAATCACGGTGGATCATCCCTGCCCCTTGCCAGCCGCCGCCCGGCCATGTGGCAAGCGTACATGCCGCGCGGCCCTGCGCGATGTGACGGCATTCCGGTCATCACCAAAGCCACCGACATTCGATTTCACACCGCTGCCGCGACAGGGTCAAGCACCACGGTCACAACTCGCAATCGCGGCGTCAGAACGGTATGGTTCAGGCCACCTCCATCACACCGTATCTCCCCATGTTCGAAGGATTGCGCTTCAATCACTGGAAGACCAGCGAAAGCGAGGATGGCATCGTCACGCTGACACTGGACCGAGCCAACAGCAGCGTCAACGCGATTTCCCGCGGGGTGCTGGACGAACTGGAACAGATCGTCGAACGCCTCGCGATCGAGAAGCCTGCCGGGGTCATCATCCACTCGGTCAAGGCATCCGGATTCGCCGTCGGTGCGGACATCAAGGAATTCGTCGAATACGCGAAAAACGACACGGTGATCGAAAACATCGAGCACGGCCAGCGCGTCTACGAGGCACTGGCCCGGCTGCCCTGTTCCACCGTGGCCGCGGTGCATGGCGCCTGCATGGGCGGGGGTACCGAGCTGATCCTTGCCTGCCGCCAGCGCATCGCCGTCGACGATGAAAAGACCCGAATCGCCTTGCCCGAAGTCATGCTGGGCATCCATCCCGGCTGGGGCGGTACCGCACGACTGCCACGTCTCATTGGTGCCACCGAGGCGCTGCCAGTGATGTTGACCGGCAAGCCGCTGTCGGCCAGGCGCGCACTCAGCCTTGGGGTGGTTGACCGACTGGCACGCCAGGACGAGCTGCTGACTGAAGCGCGCCTGCTGGTGCGGCACACCGCACCCCGCCCATGGGGTCGGCGAGCCAAAGCCTGGGCCAGCAACACCTGGCTGGCCCGGCAAATCCTTGCGCCGATGGTGCTGAAACAGACCTCGGCCAAGGTGCGAAGGGAGCACTACCCCGCGCCATTCGCAATGATCGATGTATGGAAGCGCGGTGGTTCGAACATCAACCAGCGACTGAAACTCGAAGCACGGTCGGTGGCGAAGCTCGCGCAGACCTCGACCGCACAGAACCTGATCCGCATCTTCTTCCTGCAGGAACGGTTGAAGGGCCAAGGCGCGGGCACGGACCCGCAGATCAAGCATGTACACGTGGTGGGCGCCGGGGTGATGGGCGGCGACATCGCGGCCTGGGCGGCGTTCAAGGGTTTCGACGTGACCCTGCAGGATCGCGAGATGAAGTTCATCCAGCCCGCGCTGGACCGCGCACGCACCCTCTACGAGAAAAAACTGAAGGCCTCGGACAAGGTGGAAGCGGCCATGCGGCGACTGCGGGCGGACGTCAGCGGCAGTGGCGTGGCCACAGCGGACCTCGCGATCGAGGCCATCTACGAAAGCGCCGAAGCAAAAGAAGCGCTCTACGCCACCATCGAGCCGCAACTCCAGGCCAACGGGATCCTCGCCAGCAATACCTCGAGCATTCCGCTGGACGAATTGCGCAAGAACCTTGCTGCACCGCAACGTTTCCTCGGCCTGCATTTCTTCAATCCGGTGGCACAGATGCCGCTGGTGGAAGTCGTGCGACATGACCAGCTTGATCCGCTGATCGAAAAGCGCGCGCTGGCGTTCTGCAAGGCGATCGGCAAGTTGCCGGTGGCGGTCAAGGGTACGCCGGGCTTCCTGGTCAACCGCATCCTGATGCCCTACCTGCTGGAAGCGTTGCGCCTTTACAGCGAAGGCGTTCCCGGCCCGGTACTGGACCGCGAGGCAAAGAAATTCGGCATGCCGATGGGTCCGATCGAACTGGCCGATACCGTGGGGCTGGATGTGTGCGCGTCCGTCGGTCGCGAACTGGCCCCGTTCCTGGGACTGGAACTGCCCCCAGGGCTGGATGACAAGCTCGAGGCGGGCAAGCGCGGCAAGAAGGATGGCCAGGGTCTGTACGTGTGGCAGGACGGCAAGCCGCAGAAGCCGGAGGTTCCTGACGACTACGTGACGCCGCCCGATCTGGCTGACCGGATGATCCTGCCGATGGTCAACGAGGCGATTGCCTGCCTGGCCGATGGGGTGGTGGACGATGCGGACCTGCTCGATGCCGGGGTGATTTTCGGCACCGGCTTCGCGCCGTTCCGCGGCGGCCCGATCCAGTACGCGCGCAGCGAAGGCACGGACAAACTCAAGGCCAAGCTCGATCAGTTGGCGCAACGCTACGGCGAGCGCTTCAAACCGAAGAAAGGCTGGGACGATCCGGCACTGGCAAAAAGCGGTTTCGAATTCCCGGCCGCTTCCGCCAGCTGAGCACCCGCAGGTGAGATGAGACGAAGAGCCCGGCTTGCCGGGCTCTTCTCTATGCGGAGATCACCACATCAGGTCATCAGGCACGCCGTCGTCACCGATGCCGGAAGCACCCGGATCAACCAGCAACGCCAGCTGATGCGGATCGATGTCGCGAACCTGTCGGGCAATGTCACTGCTGACCAGAAGGTAGCGTCCGGCGTGCTGGACGACGCCCAGTTCGCCGGCATTGAGTGCGATCAGCTGCGCGGCATCGACATGCACGCGGCGGATCTTGCCACCGTATTCGAAGTTGCGCGGCTGGTCGGCGTCGGCCTTGTTCAGCGCCTTGCCCTCAAGCAAGGCCTGGATCTTCTGCTTGCGCTCCCGGCGCAACCGGGCCTGTTCCGCGACTTCCTGCTCAAGCCGCTTGCGTTCGCGCGCTTCGGTCTGCGCTCGGAGCGCATAGGCCTTGGCCAGGTCGATATCCGCCTGGCTGCGCCCTGCCGTTGACGAGACCGGCGGCTTGCCACCTCGCCGCCTGGGCTGCTGACTTTGTGCCGGTGCGTCCGCGCGTCTGGACTCACGCGGACGTTCGGGTTGAACCTGTTTGACGATGCCGCTCTTGAGCAGCTGATCGCGCAGGGAATCGGCCATGCGGATATTCCGTGATCGTGGGATGCCAGTTGGTTCAGTAATGCGGCGGTGGCGGCTCGTCATGCGCGTCACTGCCCTGGGCGACACGCATCGAGGCCATCTCGCCTCGAAGATCGCGCAATGCGCGCTCCAGCGCCGCGATTCGTTGCGACTGATCGGCATCCGCGATGGTCAGTGCCTGCACCGCTTCGTCAATGAAGGTCAGCTTGACCTCCATCTCGTCCAGCCGCTGCTCAAGCGTGTCGTGCGACATGGTCATCGGACTTGCTGCAGGCTGCGCCCGCGCCCGATACCGTAATAAGCCAAGCCCGCCTCTTCCACTACCGCAGGGTCGTACAAGTTGCGCCCGTCAAAGATCGCCGGCTCACCAAGTGCGGCGCGCACGGCAGCAAGATCCGGGCTGCGGAACGCCTTCCACTCGGTGACCACCGCGAGCACGTCGGCCCCTTGCAGTGCGCTCATCGCGTCATCGCACAGGACCAGATCAGTCCGCTCGCCGTAGATGCGCCGGGTTTCCTCGCGCGCCTGCGGATCGAAGGCGCGCACCTTGGCACCGGCTTCCCACAGCAACTCGATCAGGCGGCGGCTGGAGGCCTCGCGCATGTCGTCGGTATTGGGCTTGAACGCCAGCCCCCACACCGCGATCGTGCGACCGGCCAGTTGGCCGTTGAAGTGGCGCGAGATCAGCTCGAACAGCTTGCCCTTTTGCTGCCGGTTCACGGCTTCGACGGCTCCCAGCAAACGGGCCTCATAACCGCACGCGTGCGCGGTGCGCTCCAGTGCCTGCACATCCTTGGGAAAGCACGAACCGCCGTAGCCGGCGCCCGGATAGATGAAGCTGTAGCCGATCCGCGGGTCCGAACCGATGCCCTGGCGCACCAGCTCCACATCGGCCCCTACCCGCTCGGCGATGTTGGCGATTTCGTTCATGAAACTGATCTTGGTGGCCAGCATCGCGTTGGCCGCGTACTTGGTCAGCTCGGCCGAGCGCTCATCCATCACGACCATGCGATCGTGGTTGCGGTTGAACGGCGCATACAGCTTGCGCAACAAGGCCACGGCCCGCGCACTGGAGGTACCCACCACGATGCGGTCGGGGCGCAGGCAATCCTCCACCGCCGCACCTTCCTTGAGGAACTCCGGGTTGGACACCACGTCGAATTCCACCGACGCCTGGCGCACCGCCAGTTCACCTGCCACCGCGTCGCGCACGCGATCGGCCGTCCCGACCGGCACGGTGGACTTGTTCACCACCACCGTGTAACGAGCGAGATGGTGGCCGATGGTCCGCGCCACCGCCTGCACATATTGCAGGTCGGCGCTGCCGTCTTCGTCAGGTGGCGTGCCAACGGCAATGAAGATCAGCTCCGCATGTGCGATAGCCGGCGCCGCATCCGTGGTGAAGTCGAGCCGCCCGCCCGCATGGTTGCGCTGCACGATCTCTTCCAGACCCGGCTCGTAGATCGGAATCTCGCCCCGCTTCAGGCGCTCGACCTTGCCTGCGTCAATGTCGACGCAAACCACCTTGTTGCCCATTTCCGCCAGGCAGGCACCGGTCACCAGGCCGACGTACCCGGTACCGAAGATAGTGACATTCATCATCGTGATGACGATTCCCGCAGATGTTAGACGCCCATTCTACCCGCCCGCGGGACGTACTCGACCTCGGCATGACGGTGGATGGCAAAACGAAAGGGCGCGAATCGCTTCGCGCCCTTCGAAAAGCAGAAGCCGGGTTGCCCCGGCGACTACGTCGTTGCGATTACTTGCCGCCCGGAGCCGCGCCTGCCGGCGTCGGGCCCGTCTTGACCAAAGTCACGTCGAAGATCAGCGTGGCATTCGGCGGCATCGGCGGCTGCGGCTCTGCACCGTAAGCCAGCGAGGACGGAATGAAGAACTTGTAATGACCGCCCACCTGCATCAGCTGCAAACCTTCGCGGAAGCCCGGAATCACGCCAGCCAGCGGAATCTTGGCCGCGCCCGGCGGGTTGTGCTTGGCGGAGGCATCGAACACCTGACCATCAACAAAGGTACCGGTGTAGTTGATTTCGACTGTGTCGTTCGGACCCGGACGGGCACCCGAACCCTGGCTGATCACCTGATACTGCAGGCCCGACGCCGTGGTCTTCACGCCCGGTGCGGACTTGTTCTTGGCCAGGAAAGCATCGCCTTCGGCCTTGTTCTTGGCGCCGAGCTTGGTCATTTCAGCCTGGTACTTGGCCTGGATCTTGGCCATGAAGGCGTCGTGCACCTTCTTGGCTTCGGCATCGCTCATGGTCGGCTTCTGGCCGGAAAGCGCAGCCTTCACGGCATTGGCCACCGCGGTGGCATCCAGCTCGTCACGCATGATCGGCGGAACCTGGGAAGCAATCTCCCAGCCGACAACGTAACTGGCCTTGGCCTTGTCGACGGTGCCGGCAGCGCCAGCCGTCTGGGCGGCAGCGCCGGCCGTCATGCCCAGCGCAACGGTCATCGCAACCGCCGTCAGCGTGGGACGCAGAAAGTGCTTCATTCGTAACTCCCTCAAGTATGGATGTGCCGACGTTGCCGGCCGGGCCTCCCCGATGGAGGCAGGCCTCGCATTGTGCGGTGCTTGTCGGATCTTGGCAACGATCCCGGAATCCGACCGTCATTCACGATAAAGGTTCACCCGAAAGGTGGCGCGCAGGCCGCCTGCGTCACGGCAAAGGTCGCCACCTGCCTCAGGGTCCGGGCTTTTCCAGAGTCTCCTTCAGGGCAGCCTGCAGACGAGCGTGCATTCTGACCAATCCGCGCCAGAGCACCACTGCCACCACGACAACCAGCAGCAGCAGCGAGAGGGCGATCCCGCGCGGTGGCAGGATGGCGGAACTCAGCACACTGACCAGCACCGCCAGCGCCAGCAACGTGGCTAACGGAATGATGCGGGCCAGTACATTGCGAATGGCCTGGGTATAGGAACCGGCAAAGCGTTCGCGAATGCCTAGCTCGGCCAGCACCATGCCCAGCGCCTCGGCCTTGCGGTACACCGCGATCAACATGGGCAGCGACAGGAAGAGTGCGCAGGCCCAGATCAAGGTGTGTCGCAGCTCCCGGTTGATGCCGAGCATGGAGAACCAGGCCCAGTTGTGTGCATTGACGTAGGCGCCGACGATGAACAAGGCCACCACCAGCAGCACGTTGATGCCGATATGCCAGAGCAGCCTTCTGAAAATGGCGGCGATGGCCGCGTTCTCGTTGACCGGCTTGAGGTTCTCCAGCCAGCCGCTGTAGCTGCTCGCCAACAACTGCAACGAACGCGGCGTCACTCGGCGCAGGCCGTTGCCCAGTCCATCGGCAGAGCGGTTCAGGTAGGGCGTCGCGGCCATGCAAAGCACGGACACCGCCACGGCTATGGGATAGATGAAATCACTGATCACGCCCAGCGACAGACCGAGCGTGGCAATGACGAACGAGAACTCGCCAATTTGCGCCATGCCCAGCCCCGAACGCAGCGAAGTACGGGGGTCGTGGCCGACAATGAATATCCCGAGGCTGCATGCCAGGGTCTTGCCGACGATCACCACCGCCGCGATGAACAGCGCCGGCAAGGCGTATTGCAGCAACATGGCTGGATCGATCTTCAGCCCGATCGCCACGAAGAACAACGCCGCGAACATGTCGCGCAAGGGCTCTACCAGGTGAAGAACGCGGCCTACGCTGCGCGACTCGGCCACCACGGCTCCGGCCAGGAAGGCACCAAGGGCCACGCTGAAACCCATCCATGCGGCAAGCAGGCTGGCGCCGAAGCAAATGCCGAGCACGCTGACCAGCAGCGTCTCGTCGCGCTCGAAGCTCGCCACGTAGTCCACCAGACGCGGCAACAAAAGGAGCCCGAGAATCATTCCCACGATCACGAACAATCCAAGATGCCCGACCAGCTTGAATGCCGTCTCCGCCTCCACCGACCCGCCGATCGCCACCGCGGTGAGCAAGGTCAGCATCACGATCGCCAGCATGTCCTCGGCCACCAGCAGCCCGGTCACCAGGTGGGCGAATTTCCGCCCACGCTGCCCCGACTCGGCCAGCGTTCGGGTAGCAACCATCGTGGAGGACAGGGAAATGATCGCGCCCAGAAACAAGGCATCCTTGCCCGACCAGCCGAACAAGCCTCCCATGCCATAACCGACCCACAGCATCAGGCCGACTTCGGCAACCGCCACGACCAGCACGCCAATGCCCACCTCGCGCAACTTGCGCACGCTGAACTCGAGGCCGAGCGTGAACATCAGCAGGACCACGCCGAGATTGGAAATGTCATCGATGGCCCTGGCGTCGCCCACCAGCACACCGGGCGTATGTGGTCCGATCAGGATCCCTGCCAGGATGTATCCCAGCAACACCGGCTGCCGCATGCGCTGGAACACGACCGTGGTGGCCCCTGCCACGATCATGACAATGGCCAGGTCACGGATGAAGCCAATTTCTTGCATTCGTCGAGCCTGCTCAAACGCGAGGGATCGCTCCAGCTTAAACGAACGAACAGCGACACTCGCCCGCTCCCTGAACGCCTCGTTGGGAATGTCACAACCGTTGATCGAAAGTGTGAAAAAAAGCTTGACGGATATCCAGCTCGCACCTATTCTTTGCGGCTTCCAGCGGCGGGGCCATAGCTCAGCTGGGAGAGCGCCTGCATGGCATGCAGGAGGTCGGCGGTTCGATCCCGCCTGGCTCCACCAACTTGAATTGTCCCCATCGTCTAGAGGCCTAGGACACCACCCTTTCACGGTGGACACCGGGGTTCGAATCCCCGTGGGGACGCCAAGTTGGCTCGCAAAGCTGGAAGATGTTGCAAAATGCGGAGTGGTAGTTCAGTTGGTTAGAATGCTGGCCTGTCACGCCGGAGGTCGCGGGTTCGAGTCCCGTCCACTCCGCCACTATTCAAGCAAAAAGCCCGCCTCGCGCGGGCTTTTTGCTGTGTCTCCGTCGCGCCGGGCGTGACGGTCAATCCTGGCGCTGCAGCGTGCCCGAGGAATGTCCCTGCTCGGCAAGGTATTCCAGCCAGCGCGAGAGGAAGCCGTTCATGCGCAGCCGGTGCTGAAAGACCGAGTGAGCCGGCGGAAACGGACCAAGCACCTGCCACAGGTGCCTTCCGGGATGGCAATGCAGCGCCTCGGCCACGTGCGCATCGGTGTACACGCGCAGTTGCGCCGAGGGCGCGCGCCGGCCTGTGTCGGCGTCAACGAAGTCGTAGGTAAGTTCCAGCTCCAGCGTGTACGGGTGACGCTCCTGCACGAACAGGTGCACATCGAGGCCGTCATCAACGTTCGAGATGTAACGACCCGGCGCCAGTTGTTGCGGCTGGAACAGCCGCGTCAGACGATGGTAGTTCTCGGCATACAACCCCATCAGGAACTCGAACCGTCCCGGTAGAAGGCTGCGGCGATTGTCCAGTACGGCACTCATCAGGGCTGGGCGAACTCCATTGTGCGAGGCAGGTGGTTCAAAACATCGTGCGTTCAATGCCGAAGCGATCGAAGATCTTGCTGGCAATCTCCTCGATCGAGACATGCGTGGTATTGAGACTGGGTATGCCGGCATGCCGCATCAGGCGATCGGCCTGCTCCAGCTCCCATCGACATTGCTGCATGGTGGCGTATCGACTGCCGGCGCGACGCTGCTCGCGGATCTGTGCCAGCCGAACCGGATCGATCGTCAAGCCGTACAGGCGATCCTTGAACGGGCGCAAGCGTGCCGGCAATTCGAGCTTTTCGAGGTCCTCGTCAGTCAGCGGATAGTTGGCGGCGCGCACGCCGTAATGCAAGGCCATGTAAAGACAGGTCGGCGTTTTTCCCGAACGCGACACGCCAACCAGGATCAGGTCAGCCTCTGCGTAATCCACGTCCATGCCGTCGTCGTGCGACAGCGCGTAATTGGTCGCGTTGATGCGCGCCTCGTACTTGTCGAAGTCGACCATGCCGTGCGAGCGATTGACCGCGCCCGAACGCCGGGTCTGCAACTCGTCCTCGAGCGGCCCGATGAACGGTGCAAAGACATCCAGCATCAAGGCACCGCTGGCCGCGACGATCTCGCATAGCGCCCGCTCGGCCATGGTATTGACCACGATCGGTCGCATCCCGCTCTGCGCGTAGTTGGTCTTGATGCGCAGCGCCGCGGTCTCGGCTTTGTGCGCATTGTCGGTGAACGGCAATCGGTGCTTGTCGAATTGCACACCCTCGAACTGCGCCAGAATGCTGTTGCCGATGGTCTCCGCCGTGATGCCGGTGGAGTCCGAGATGAAGAATACGGTGCGATGCATACAGGGCCCTGATGGCAGGTGGCGACTGGCCGCACCTTAGCAGGTCACCGGCTCCGTTCTGCCATGGGGAAGCCGGATCAACCCGGGCCGGAGAAGCCATCGGGGCGCGATTGAAAATGTACCGCCAGCTGACTGGTATCCCGTTGGAATGGCATCTTCGTGCAATGGTCTTCTTGTGCTTCGCACCATCCGCAGCGGACAATACCAGTTCTTTGCAGCCCGCTTCGGGCCTGCCTGTCGCGTCCATTCCACTCTTCGCAACGCTTCCCCAAAAGGAGACACCCTTGAACGATCTGGTGCTTTGGCTCGACCAACTGCGCATGACTGACCTGGGCAAGGTTGGCGGCAAGAACGCCTCGCTCGGCGAGATGATCGGCAACCTGGCCAAACTGGGTGTCTCCGTGCCGGGTGGTTTCGCCACCACGGCCGACGCGTTCCAGCAATATCTGGAGAAAAGCGGTCTGGCCAAGCGCATCCAGGAGCGCCTCGAGCATCTCGATGTCGACGACGTCGACACCCTGGTCGCCGCCGGCAAGGAAATCCGTGGCTGGATCATCGACACCGCCCTGCCCGCCGAGCTCGAGCAGGCGATCCGCGCGGCGTACATCAAGCTGTGCAACGACGCCGGCGCCGATGACATCGCCGTGGCGGTGCGCTCCTCGGCCACCGCCGAAGACCTGCCCGACGCCTCGTTCGCCGGCCAGCAGGAAACCTTCCTCAACGTAGTCGGCATCGACGACGTGTTGCACAAGGTGAAGGAAGTCTTTGCCTCGCTGTACAACGATCGTGCCATTTCCTACCGCGTGCACCAGGGCTTCAAGCACGACGACGTGTTCCTCTCCGCCGGCGTGCAGTTGATGGTGCGCTCGGACGTGGGCGCGTCCGGCGTACTTTTCACGCTCGACACGGAGTCCGGTTTCCGCGACGTGGTGTTCGTCACTGGCTCCTATGGCCTCGGCGAAATGGTCGTCCAGGGTGCGGTGAATCCGGACGAGTTCTACGTGTTCAAGCCCACGTTGCGTCTGGGCAAGCCGGCGGTACTGCGCCGCAACCTCGGCGCCAAGCAATTGCGCATGATTTATTCCAGCGCACCGGGCGAGCGGGTCAAGACCGAAGACACCCCCGCCGACATGCGCAACAAGTTCTGCATCAACGACGATGACGTGCAGGAACTCGCGCGTCAGGCGCTGATCATCGAGAAGCACTACGACCGCCCGATGGATATCGAGTGGGCGAAGGACGGCCATACCGGCAAGATCTACATCGTGCAGGCCCGCCCGGAGACGGTGAAATCGCGCTCGCACGCGACTCAGCTCGAGCGTTTCCACCTCAGCGAAAAGGGCAAGGTGCTGGCCGAAGGCCGCTCGATCGGCCAGAAGATCGGCGCCGGCAAGGCGCGCGTGATCCGCTCGCTGGCCGACATGAACAAGGTGCAGGCCGGCGACGTGCTGATCGCCGACATGACCGACCCCGATTGGGAGCCGGTGATGAAGCGCGCCTCCGCCATCGTCACCAACCGTGGTGGCCGCACCTGTCATGCAGCGATCATCGCCCGCGAGCTCGGAGTGCCAGCCGTGGTCGGTACCGGCAACGCGCTGGAGCTGATTCCCGATGGCGCCGAGGTCACCGTTTCCTGCGCCGAAGGCGACACCGGCACGATCTACGAGGGCATCCTGAAGTTCGAGCGGATCACTGCCGACCTGGGCGACATGCCCGAGGCACCGCTGAAGATCATGATGAACGTCGCCAACCCCGAGCGCGCCTTCGACTTCGGCCAGCTGCCAAACGCGGGCATCGGCCTGGCCCGCCTGGAGATGATCATCGCCAGCCACATCGGCGTGCATCCGAAGGCTTTGCTGGAATACGCCAAGCAGGATGCGCAGACCAAGGCGAAGATCGACGAGCGCATCGCCGGTTACGCCGGTCCGGTCGAGTTCTACGTCGACCGTCTGGCCGAGGGCATTGCCACCATCGCCGCCTCGGTATTCCCGAAGCCGGTGATCGTGCGCCTGTCCGACTTCAAGTCGAACGAATACGCCGGCTTGCTCGGTGGTTCACGCTACGAGCCGCACGAAGAGAATCCGATGATCGGCTTCCGTGGCGCCAGCCGCTATGTCGATCCCAGCTTCGCCGCGGCCTTCGCCCTGGAGTGCCAGGCGGTCAAGCGCGTGCGCGAGGTGATGGGCCTGGACAATGTCTGGGTGATGATCCCGTTCGTGCGCACGCTGGAAGAAGGCCACAAGGTGATCGAGGTGCTGGCCAAGAATGACCTCAGGCAGGGCGAGCACGGCCTGAAAGTCATCATGATGTGCGAAGTGCCGTCGAACGCGTTGCTGGCCGACGAGTTCCTCGACATCTTTGACGGCTTCTCGATCGGCTCCAACGACCTGACCCAGCTCACCCTGGGCCTGGACCGCGACTCCAGCATCGTTGCCAACCTGTTCGACGAGCGCAATCCCGCGGTGAAAAAGCTGCTGTCGATGGCGATCAAGACCGCTCGCGCGAAGGGCAAGTACATCGGCATCTGCGGTCAGGGCCCGAGCGATCACCCGGATCTGGCTGAGTGGCTGATGGAACAGGGCATCGAATCGGTGTCGCTGAACCCCGATACGGTGGTTGATACCTGGTTGCGACTGGCGAAAAAGAAGGCCAACTGACGCACGTCGAAAGTGCTGCATTGAGACAGGTCGTCTCGTCGTATCGAAAAAGGGTCGGAGCCTTCCGGCCCTTTTTCATGCGTCACCATCGCCGGATGAAGGCAATTCCGCCCTGCGGCGTCAGCGCGAACGCACGATCAACACCGTGATGTTGTCGTCACCACCGCTGTCCAAGGCGCTCAGCAGCAGCTGATCCACGCATTCCTGCACGGCAAGGTCGGTGCGAGCCATTTTGCGCCCGATGGCGGCGTCACTGACGCCCTCGGTCAGGCCGTCGGTGCAAAGCAGAAAGCTCATGCCGGGCTGGAGCTTTCCGCGCGCCATGCCGATATGCAACTGCTCAATGGCCGTGACACCCAGCGCCTGGGTGAGCACATTGCGCTGCGGATGCTCGACCGCCTGCGCGGGGTCCAGCTGACCGGCTTCGACCAGGGTCTGAACCAGGGAATGGTCGTGGCTTACCTGACGCAACCCCTGCTTCCATTGATAGACACGGCTGTCACCCACCCAGGCGATTTCGTGACTGTCGCCATCCACTTTCAGTGCGGCAATGGTGGTGCCCATGGGCAGTATGTCGAAAGCGTCGCGGGCACGCGCCAGCAGAACGGTAGCGGCACCGCGAACAGCCTCCACCAGACTGCGTCCTTCCCTGACCAATCGCACCACCTCATCACGTACCAGCGCCGAGGCGACCTCACCGTGCTGGTGTCCGCCCATGCCGTCGGCCACCAGGAACAGGCCCAGCGAGGCATCCGCGTAGTAGGTATCCTCGTTGCGCGTGCGACGCAAACCAACGTGGGTTCCGTGTCCGAATTCGATCATGGGTATTCAATGGAGACTGGCTGTCGCAGCATGCCGGAAGACAGAGTTGTTGTCACGGCAAGTTCGCTCGCGTATTATTCCCGGCTCGCATGAGCCACCATGCAGCGCACCGGAGAGGTGGCAGAGTGGTCGAATGTACCTGACTCGAAATCAGGCGTTGGTGAAAGCCAACCGTGGGTTCGAATCCCACCCTCTCCGCCAATGTGTCATTGAAATCAGCAACTTACGCGAGTAAATCTGACTTCCCCAACATCCTGCCCAACGTGGCGGGATGTTTTGTTTCAGTCGGTGAGAATTGTTGCTGGATTGCGCACACAAACATGTGCCACAGGATTTCAAAGGGTTTCGGACGCGCCGGCAAGCTCAACCGGGCTCTACGGCCTGCACCAACTCCGGGCCCTCGTTTCGCGGGTTTCCCACGGCCCTGCTCACTGGGTAGTACGTGAGCAAGGTCGTTTTGTCAGGCTGTAGAACGTCGCGCGCCATTGATGTGTCACCGGTCAACCATTCACTCCAGCACTCGGGGCGCACGATTACTGGCTGACGATCGTGGATGTCTCCGCTAACCTTGCCCGGCTCGCCGGTAATTATGGTGAATGTGCGGTGCCAGTCGTCCGTTTCTGACGCGCGCCAGACTTCCCACAGCCCAGCAAACATAAGCAGCATGCCTTCAGGATTGTGGATGAAGTACGGCTGTTTATTACCGGTCTTGCCAGTCCATTCGTAGTATCCGGACGCGGGTATTAGGCAGCGGCGCTTCTTGAACGCGCTGCGAAACGCTGGTTTCGTTTCTACGGTCTCAGCTCTGGCGTTTATCATCTTTGCGCCAATCTTCGGGTCCTTTGCCCACGACGGGACCAGACCCCAGCGCCAAGCGTGGGTTTCGTATTGCCCGTCTCCCCATGCCACCACCGGGGCGCGCTGCGTTGGTGCCACATTGAAACGTGGTTCGCGCTGATTAAGCTCTGCCTCCAAATCCAGCTCCATCAGCTCAAGCTCGCGCTGCGCCTCTCGCGATACGCTTACGGGCCCAAACATGGCGTAGCGTCCGCACATATCAGCCGTCCGCCGGAAGCTCGTCTTTTAGAGGCGGGTAGCCGTGGCGTGTCAGCATGTCATCCAACGCCGCGTTAGCCCATGCGTCAGTCTCGGCGGTTGTTTCCTCGGTGATCTGGTCGGCGTATCCGCAAAATTCCTGCAACAAATCGTCGCGGTCGGGATACTTGCTGACCAGGCCAGGCATCATCGCTTCGAGTTCGTCCAAACGTTGCTGTAATACGTCGCGGCTAGTCATAAAGTCGCCCTGCTGTGGTGGGTTGCCGCACAGTACAGCCAGAGGACGTCAAGGGTCGGTCAATCAGACCGTGAGACTGTTCCAGCGTACCGTCTGCCCATGTCCAGAGATCGAAACACCAACTTCATGGGGCCAGCCGGCATATGTGACCATTGCGGGCGGCGCTGCATAACGCTCGACCAGGTCGGGATCGTCTGCTTTCATTGTCATCGGGGCAGGTTCTTGCATCGCTCCCAATGGAAGATGACAGCATGCGCGGCGTGCGGCGGCGCTTCCTGTGACGTATGCCGCTGGACGGGTGTCACAGCGGCGCTAAAAGCTGTCAAATAAATACGCCCCGGTCATCGGATCCACCAGACTTGTGCTGTCGGCTCCATGCCGGACGGCCATCGGTGCGCTTGCCAGACTTGCGGGGCGTGGACAGGTTGCACGATCGCGCCGGCGCAGCGCATCAGCAGGCGGCGCGGTGGCGTGTAGGTGGTGGCCTTTTAAACGTTGAGGGGTTCAACTGTCGCCTTACCGGGAGGGGTTGCATTCTTTTTTGCGACGGCGAGAAACAATCGGGCCCAGTGAAAAGCATCATCGGCCAGCGCCTCCACTGCGCCATCCTTTCTTGGCCCGCCGATAAGGCTGGGGTTCTTATGCTGCATTGACCCGACGAACAGCGCGAGAGCTACATCGTTCAATTCCATGTTCGATCCTCCTTTGATGGAGACTGGAACATATCGGGCGGCAACGTGCGCCGCAATGCCCCGCCCTCAAACCCGCAGCGGCTCGACCGTCACCGTGCGCCCGCCGTCCAGGCCATAGACCGCCAACGCGACGGCGAGAATCAAGTCATCATGCGCGCCCTCGCGCGCGCCGAAGGTGGCGTTACCCACCGCCGTATACGACACGCGAAAATCCAGCAGCTCGCGCCGGAACAGCTTGGCCAGTGGCAGGGTGTCGGGCATGTGCAGCTTGCCGGTGTGCATCAGTGCCTGCAGGCGGCTCACCAGGGCCAGCTTGGGCACGTTGTGGCCGCCTCGACCGTTCGGGCCTTCCTCACCGCCGAACGTGATCGTAACCGGCACAATGCGCGGCACCCTTTCGGTCTTGAAGATGTCGAACACAGCGCGGCCCACGCCGGTGTAGTCGATCCACACGCGCGGGTCATGCTCGGCGATCTGCTGGCGCGCCAGTATGCGGTTCACGCGCTGCGCTTGCGCCGGGTACGGCTCGCCGAGCGGCGCCTGTTCAAGCAAGCGCAGGATGTAGGTCGGCCGCTCGCTGCGCAGTGCCTCGCGCGCCTCGATCGCTACTTGCGGGGTCAGGCGGTGCGCGGCGACTTCCGGCGCGATCTTTTCGATCACGGCGAGCGACGTGGGGTCTTTCGACTGGCCCAGGTCGACGCCCACGGCGACGGTGCGGCGGTAATCAAGTAACGGGTGATTCATGCCCAGGCTTCCAGTGTGTTGTCGACCATCGCGTCGCATAGTTCGGAGCTGAAGAACGCTTCTTCGGTGTCCGTGAACTCGCACAGGTATTCGGCGCGAAATTGAAATTCGCTCATGCCCTCGCGTTCCTCGGCCAGAAACTCCTCGGTGATGTGCGGACAGTCGCGCGCGGTGATCGTGGTGCGTTCCCAGTTTTTGCCGAACTCCCACGCCTCATAGAACCAGCCGCGTCGGCCATAGGGCGTCGTTAGCGCGATCATCTGGCCGTTTGGCGACGCGGCAAGCATGGGGCGCAGGGCGGTATAGACCGAATCGGCCACGCGCGCGGCCTCGTCGATGTAGACCGCACGCGGTGCGCTGTATCCGCGAATGGTTGCGTCGTTGTCGCCGGGTAGCGCGACCAGGTGCGAGCCGTTTTCCAGTTCCAGCTCGGTGTCGGTGTCGCGCACAATGCGCGGCACGCCGGGCAGGCGCCGATAGACGCTCGAAACCTTCTTGAACAGCAGGCGCGATTGCCGCAGCGTCGGCGCAATGATGAGATACAGCCCAGGCGCGTAGAGCATGCCATGCACGCACTTGGCGCCGACCACGGTGGACTTGCCGCCTTGCCGGTTGACCAGGATCAGCAGGCGCCGCGCTTCGGAGCGGATAACCTCCTTTTGCCATGCCGCCGGGTCGACCGTGTTGCCCTCGGCATCGCGCACGCCTTCGCGGAACAGGTACGCCGGATCGGCCGCGCGGTGGAAGTCCTCGGCAGCATCGGTCACTTGTCTTGCTCCGCAATTGCTTTGTCGATGTACTGCGAAAACTCGGCTATCGAGACGCGAACCATGCCAGCGGGCGCTTGCTTTTTGCTGTGCCCGTATTCGATCGACACCGCGTAGGGCAGATTGTTGGTGATGTAGATATCTTGCTTGCCGTCTGCGTTTGCCAACACGTCCGCGCCGACCCCGATGGTCGCTGTCCCGGTCTTGTCGACCGCGTCGGTGGTGCTCGTGTCAGGCGCCGCCAGCGAGACGTTCCAGTTCGCTCGCAGTCGACCGCCCACGTAGCCAGCGGGCGCAACTATGTCCATGCCGTCGTGCAGCTTCTTGCCTGGTCGAAGCTGGCCGGCGCGTGTCAGGTTCGCCGGGTTGGCGCGCAACGCTGCGTTGTGCTCGGTGACCTGCGTGTTGTAGTTCACGGCCACGCGGTTCACTTCCCACAATTCCGGGTTGCCTACCGGTGTGCGCATGACGATGTTTGTCAGCAGCTCCTGCGTAGCTCGGCGCACCACTTGCGCGGGCGCAGCCTTGGCTTTCTCTACGAATTGGGATAGTGCAAGGGTGAATGTCTGGCTGCTCATGCGGTGCGCGCCTCAATCAGCACAGGCACGCGCGCCGGCTCGGTCGGTTGCGCGATGGATGCCTCCGCCGCGGCGATTGCTCGGGCGCCGGCGTTGATGGCCTCAATGCCCAGCGGGCGCAGCTCGCGCACCAGGGCCGTGCGGATTGCGTGCCACTGCGGCGACTGCACGAGGTTGATCGTGTTGTTGTTGATCGTGATGCCGGCGCCCAGCTCGCCCAGCAGCTTGCCGATACGCTCGGACGCCCTGCCGGCGGATTCAATCGCGGCGCGCTCGCCGGCAAAGTCGCCGATGTCGAGCGACCGGTCGGCATTGCGATACAGCCGGCCACGCTGCCACACCAGGTGATCCAGCAGGCTCTTCGACTCGTGCTCGCGGATCTGCGCCAGCTCTTCATCCGATCGACTGCCGCGCACGCGCAGGCGGGCAATCAGGTCGGTGTCCATGTGACGGGATCGGTGGCGCGAGAGCTGCGTCGGGTCCAGCCCGTACCGCAGCCCCAGCACGCGCAGAGCGATCCCGTTCGCCAGGCCGATCTCGATCGCTGCGCGGTCGGGGTGCTCGCATATGCTGCACGGCTTGCTCATGCGTGCTGCATCCGCCAGAGCGTGCCACCGGGCCGGCTCTCGGACGTCATCACGTCGCGCACCTTGCTCTCGATCATCTTGCCAAGCTGGCGCCCGGCGTCGGAGCTGTCGCCGCCGGTGGTGGCCTTGCTGTTGCCGTTGCTGTCGACGTTGACCACGGTGGTGATATTCACGTCACCGCCCGAGCCGCCCGCCTTCACGCCGAGCTTGCCGTCGGCGCCGCGCGACAGCGGTAGGATGGCCTCTGGGCCGGCCTCGCCCATGATCCCAGCGCCCTTGGCGAAGGCGAACGCGGTCGGCTGGCTGACGATCTGGCCGCTGTAGGCGGATAGCGACGGGCTCGGCGATTCGAACACGCCGCCCTTCGCAAACCCCGCGCCGATGGTGCCGGGGCCAATGGCACTGGAAAAGCTGCTGGCAATGCCGGCCACTGCCTTCGCAATCTCGATCTTCTCGATCTGCAGGAGGATGTCCGTAACAAAGCCCTTCCAATCCGCTTTACCCTTGGCAAAAAACTCGGCCAGGTTGTCCGTCAGCCCCTGATAGACGTTTGTCACCACGCTGGACGTGGCGCCGGCGATGTCTTTGGCGTTGTCCAGGTAATTCTGGGTCGCCCGCTTGGCGCCGACTTCCCAGCTGCCGCGCGCCGCGTCGGAGCGCTCGAAGCCCTTCTGCTCGATCGCGACGCGCTTGTCGTGGTACGCGGCAAGGTCTGCCAACTGCGCGCCATAGCCCGCCTTGTCGATCTCGCTCGTGCTGTTGCGCTGCTGGCGTTCGAGGCTCGCTTTCTGGCGGTTGTAATCCTCGTCGATCGCAATCAGCGCCTGCTGCTGGGCAATCTCCTTGTCGCCCATGCCAAGCGATGCCACCTGAAGATCAATCGTCGCCTGGCGCGTGTCGAGCATGTCCTGCAGGCTGGCACGGTAGGCAATGACGGCCGCCTGACTCTTCAGGCGCTGATCCATCAGCTTGCCTTCGGCCTCGATCTCGGCGCGAAGTTCGTTCATGTCCTGAACGCGGAAGTCGTGGGCGGCACGCTGCGACTTAGGTCCGTCCTTCTTCATTGCCGCGGCATAGGCGCTCTGCGCGGCCTTGATCTGGTCGTCTGCCTGCTTCTCGATGCGCGAGCGCTCTACCGGGTCCACGATGCCGTACAGCGCGGCAAGCCGATCGCTGTTGGCCTTCTTGATCTGGTTGTCGAGGGTTTCCTTGGGGCTGCGGTACGCGCTCAAGCGCTGTTGTGCTGCGATGGATTGCGCGTTCGCCAGCGCAGCATCCTGCTTGGCTGCGTCAGCGAATCCCGCGGCGACTTGCTGGCGTCGAAGCTCGGCGAGCTGCGCTTGCAGCTGCTTCACGCGAGGGTCGTCTTTGCCGGCTCCCTGCTGGAAAATTCCGTTAGCCTGGAACCCGCCGCCCTGCAGCTGTTCGAGCGCGTCCTGTACGGCCTTGACTTGGTCACCCAGTCCGGCCGTGCGGCCTATGCCCTTCATGGAGTCCCACGCCTTGCCCCACTCGACGGCCACGGCGTGGCCTGCGCGCTGCATGATGCCGGCGTTGTCCTCGACATCCTTGGCGCGATCGGCCATCGCTCGCGCGTCGAGCTGATTGGCCAGCCGCGACGCCTCGCGCGTTTTGCCCTCGTCCTCAAGCGCCGCGATCATCGCGTACTGCGCCGAGGTCAGAAAATGATACTGCTCGTTCAAGTTGGCGATCGTCGCCGCCGGCTTGTCGTTCAGCTCGATGATCTTGGCGACAGCCTTGTCGATGCTCTCGCCGGTGACGGTTGCCATGTCGACGGCCTGCCGGGCCAGCCCACCGATACCGGCACCAGCTACCTTGCCCGACGCGGCGAACGCCTCGACTGCCTTGCGTGCATCGCCCCACTTACCAGTTATCGCGCCGACACTCACGGCCATGTCGTTGAAGCCGGCTGCACTCACGCCAGCCGCGCCGCCGGTGGCGATCACCGCCACGCGCAGCTTTTCGGATTCCTCGGAGCCCTTGAACGCAGCCACAGCAAAGGCGCCAAGCGCGGCAACCACGCCGCCAATCACCAAGCCAATGCCACTGAACGCCAGCGACATCACGCCAGAAGCATTTGCCAGGGTGAGCGCGGACTGCTGAAAGCGGCCGTATTGTCCGGTTGCCAGATCCTTGGCCAGATAACCCAGCTCGCGCCGGGCCATCGCATTGTTCAGGCTGAACTTGTGGACAGCCTCGCCCGCACTGGCAATCTTGACGCGGCTTGCGTCCAACGTCGTGTTCAGCGCCGCGAAGTCGTCCGCCGAGATCATGCCCGACTTCTTGAACTTGGCGAGCTGCGCCTGCAGCACGTCGAGCTTTTCCAGCTTGGCGACAGTCGGGTCGATCTGGCCGGCCAGCTTGGCAAGCGCGGCCGTCTGCTGGTTGAACGCCTGCGCAGCCGCCTTCGCCGGCTTGTCGATGCCGCCGGCTTGGTTGAACGACTTGTTGAGCGTGTCCGTCGACTTGGCGGCTTTGTCGCCGCTCTTGGCGAGGTCGTCCAGACCTTTCGACGCCTGGTCGACGCCTTGGGTGGTGACGCGAACGCTTAGGCTGGCAAGATCAGTCATGCTCAGTCACCCGCTGAATCGGCACCAGCGTCGCCGCTGGTCGTGCCCACACCGCCGGTCGGGCGCCACGCAAGGCCCGCATCCGTTGCAATGATGTCCCGCGCGATCGCCGCGGCTTCGGTCGCATACCCCAGCGCCTGATCCATATCTGAAAGCTGCTGCGCCTCAAGCGGGTTTTTCGACACAATGGCCTGGGTCGATATGCGGCTTTTTTGCTGGTCGGTCAGTCCGGTCAGCGACGCAGGCAATCGCACGATGGCGTCGATTGCGCGGGGGTCGCTGGCGACCGCTCTGCCGCGCGCCTCGTCACTCATTGAGCGAAGGTGAGCCGCCAGCGCCAGGTCGATCGCCACGGTGCTGTAGTCGCCGGCTGGGTAGGGAGCTACTGCCGACAGAGTCTGCCGCCGTTCCTGGGCGTCATCCTTCAAGCCGTTGAGGATCGTCCCGGCAACATCCAGCGCCCCGAGTTGCTGGGTCGCCAGCTTCTGCCGGTCCTCATGCTTCGCTTCGTTACTCAGGCGCGGATCGTTCTCGATCCTTTCCAGCGCCTGCCCGTAGCTCTCCACCAGCCGCGCGCTGCGCTGGACGTTTGCCTGTACTTCCTTCAATGGGCCGGTGGCGTTCTCGAAAGGCCACATTGCAATGGCGTGCGACTTGCCGCGAAGGTTTGCTTTGATCAGTACGGACATGTGGTGTTTGCTCGGGTCGGGCGCCGGATGGCGCAAAAAGTTGTTTCCTTAAGTGTGGCGGGTTGTTGGGTGAAGTCAAGTAACGCCTTGTAAGCGTTGACATGACACAACATGAGGCGGACGAGCCCTCCGCCAATCCTTGAGAATCAGCCACGAAGCGCGAAAAACGGCCGAGCACCAGAAACCGCATAGCAGCGCGGGTTGCGGGGCTGTTTTGGTGCCGATTTAGGGGCGCCGATGGCGCATAAGTGGCGTTCTTATGCGGTTTCTGGCCTGTCGCTACCCCCTGACCACCTGCGGGAGTGCGGGAGTTGCGGGAGTAGTGCGGTAATTGATTGTCTCGGCGACTCCCGCGCACCCCAGGTGCGGGAGTTCCGCACTAGGGGTATGGGGATATACCGCACCGCACTTTTACGCCGCAATATCGGCCGCACTTTGCGGGAGTTCCCAGCGCGCGCCCCAGTGCCGATCGGGCTTTTTGTACTCAGCCCGCACAATCCGCCCATCGCGCGCCAGCCTCACCAGCGCAGCAGCAACGCGCCGTTTGCCTTCGGCCGTCCGGTACTGGCTGCCAAGCTCGGGCAGTTGGCGCAGGGTGTGCCACGCCGTCGTCGGCCCGGCTGTGGCCGTGGTCACGGTCAGCCCGGCACCGATGGCCAGGCCCAGCACGCCCAGCACCGCCTCGGCATCGCCATCGGCAACCATGGCCGCCGCGCTTTCGCGTGACCCATCAGCGCCGGCCGGAATCAGCACGCCGTGCTCTGCGCGTTGCAGTCGCACCGCGTCCGCTCGCTTGCCCAGGTTGGCCTTTTCGTGTCGCAGCTCGATGCCTGCATCATCTTCGACCAGCGCAAGACGCGAGCGCGCGCTGTTGTGCCATGCCGTGCTGCCGCTGTAGTTGTTGCCGGCTCCACCGTTCTTGGCTGCGTTCTTGTCGATGTGCGCCAGCAACACCATGCCGGCATCATTGGCGCGGGCCACCTTCGCCAGCCGGCGCATGAATATCCGCACCTGCAGGCGGGCGTTTTCGTTGCCGGCGAACGCATCGCTGGCGTTGTCGATCACGGCCAGGCCAGCATCCGCGACTGCGGCGACTACCTTCGCCATCATCGGCGTTTCAATCAGGCACGCGGAACCCTTGTTGCTGGCCTCGACCATCAACGCCGCTTCCACGTCGGCGCCGTCGAAGATCCGCAAGCCGGCCAGCACCTCGGCGGCGGGCAGCTGGTATTCCTCGATGATGCGTCGCAGCCGGTAGCGGACAATCTGCGCCTCATCTTCCAGCGACACGAACACCGCGCGGCATGCCTCGATGCTGAAACCGGCCCAGCCTCGGCCGCACGCAACGTGCGCGCAAATGGTGAGGCTCAGCATGGACTTGCCTAGGCCGCCATGGCCGCCCAGGAGCGTCGCCACGCGTCGCGGGATCAGCGGGTCGACCACGAACCGCGGCGGCTCGGGCATCGCGCCCATGATGTCGCCCAGCGGAACCTCGACGAGGTCGCCGGAATCGTTCGCCGCTTCGCTGTGGGCCGGCGCACCGGGCAGGCCATCATGGCGCGGCTTGGCGATGCCGCTGGCGATACCGCCTTGTATCGTCGCGCGGTTCTTTTCAGGCGTTGCCCATCCGGCGCGCTCGGTGGCGTCGATCAGCGTGGCCGTAACGACGCTGTGGGACAGCCGGCCCGCGCCGATGAATCCGCCCATGCTGTGCGCCTCCCTGTTGAGCACCTCGTTACGCGTGCTCTCTGGAGCGTCCAGGACAGCTCGCTCTGCGCCGACTAGCGCGGCAAGGGCATAGCGGTCAGCCTCTCGTGCCGGTTGCTGCTGGGCCACCTTTGGCGGCTCCGCGATGGCAGGCACCTCGGCCAGCAGCTCGCCTAAAGAAAGCGGCAGCCCGTCGAGCGTGTACGTCTGGGAATCGACCACGGGCAGATACAGCGGCTGCTCGGGCTTGTCGCAGGATCCATCCCACGGAATCGCCGGCTGGCTTTCGGCAACCATCGCAGCGTCGATCCTGGCTTGCACTACATGAGTGGCCGCGATCAGCTCTGCACGTGGCGCCGACAGGTCGAGCTCCAGCACGACGCGACACCGCGGCGCGTCGGGTTTGTGCGATGCGGTTGTGTACACCAGGCCGGAATACGGCTGCAGCACCTGCACGAGCGTTGCGAACGCATTCGGCGTCAGCGCGTGGTCAATGTCCAGGGCAATGAACCGGCGCGGCAAGGCGCACGCCTTGCACCGGTGCGCCTTGCCGATGGCGCGGGCAAAGCTGCCATCGGTGCCGCCGGTGCGATGCAGTAGATCATCGGAGGCGATGGCCAGCGGCCCGGCTATCCACTGCTGCCCTTTGGCCGTGGCACGGTCGACCACGATCGCATCGCGGAACGCGGCGAAACTCTCGGCAACGTGCTGGGCGGGCGTGTTGTCGTGCTCGCCATATCCGCGACTGTAGGCGACTTCACACATGGAGTTTTTAGCCGTGCTACGCTCGCTGTGCAGTTCGCCCATGTCTGCGCTCTCTGCGTCCGCCTCGCCCGCCAGCGAGGCGTTCGCGTTTTCAGGGGCCATCATTCGCCACCTCCCTGTGACAAGCGTCGCTGTAGATACCAGCCTTCGCGTGTGTCCACCGGCTCGCCCAGCAGTTCGAGAATGTCTTGCGCCTCTCGCCGCGCGCCCTTGCTGGTGGACCAGGCCTCGGCAGCATCGGCCTGCGCCGCGCTGAAAGATTGCATCGCATGACGATGCAGCACGATGCAAGCAAGATCGGCGCGGGTCTCAATTCCGCGTGCCAGGCGTGCAAGGCTGGCTTTGAACTCGGGCGTCAGCACCAGGTCGAGTCCCAAATCTTGCCGCGCGTATGTGAAAGAGTGGAGCACCAGCCCAGCCCAGCCGGCCTCGGCAAGGCCGTAGCGTTCCGCGTCCATGCGCTCGCAAGCGATTTCAACTTGTGCCTCGGCCAGCTCGGGGTCATGCTCGATCAGCACGGCAAACGCATCGCGCAGGTGCGGGAGCATGGGAGTGCGTATATCGTCGATCGAGATGATGCCTGCGGCCAGCCAGGTGTCCCATGCGTGGACGATTGCGGCCAGCTGCTCGTCCACGTCACTGCCGGCGAAGGCGGCTTCGATGCGGTCATGGGCTGCCCAGCAGGCGTCCTCGGTGGGGGCGGCGTTCATGCGGAACCGCCTTCAAGAGCCGTCTTGAAGCGCTGCAGCAGCTCGTCCAACTCGGTCAGTTGCGCATTCGCGTAGCAGTTGAAACGCTCGCGGTCTGCGACGGCCTGCGCCTGCATATTTTCCAGCAGTTTGCGCCCGTCATCGCTCTGCGCAATGTGGTGCATCATCTTCGGGTTGAATTGGGCGCGGTCGAAGCGGGTCACCGTGAATGCGCCGCTCATGCGGCTTTCCTCGCGCCCTGCGATTCAAGCCAGGCGCGCACCTCGCCCACGCGCCAGCAGGTGATGTTGCCGTCGTCAAGTTTGATCGGTGCGGGGAACTTGCCGGCCTTGACTCGACGCCATAGCGTGGCGGCGCCGAAGGGAACCATGCCAGCCATCAAGTCACGCTGTCGCAGCAGCGCGTAGTCGGGGAGGCTTACCGTATTCGATGACATTGCATGTCACTCCATGCTGTGGATGTGACATGAACTTTATGCATCAAGGAGGCCTTCGTATGCAGCAACAGCCCCCCATCTATTGCACTACTCGTCTCGGGCGTCGCGTTCCGACCTAGATATGGCGTCGTGCTCTTCCCTCGCCATTTTGTATTCCTCAAAATAGCGGCGCACAGTTCTTGAACTGATTCCGTTCTCGTCTGCGATTGCGTCGATTGCCGCAGTCGCGGATGTTTTTGGCCCTATCAGGCCGTCAACATCCATGCCAATCTTGATGTAGTCACCGGCCACGCGCTTTCGCGGTGCGGTCAGGTACAAGGCATCTGTAAGCATTTTGGCGCGCTTGCTGGCAGGGGCGGCCGCAGCAGCCTCGAATGCCTTAGCAATGTGCTCACTTAGTGCGTCACCCGGCACATACTCGGACCGAAGCTTTGCCGCAAACAGCGCAAGGCAATTACCAGCGGCCAAGGGATCATGGGGGGCCGCCGATACCGCATCCAGGTGTGCCACGTTCAAATATATCTTTGCCATGCCGCGCACCTTCTGCGCCCTTCAATAGGTGCCGCGCCAGCCGGGGAAGGTGCCCGGTTTTCGGGGATCAGCCTAGGCGCGGCTCAAAACGTGGTGGATCAGGCTGCCAAACGATCAGCTAATGCCAGCACAGTCTCGCGGCCGGCTGCCACCGCTGCGTTCGCCTCGGCGACGCTCAGCGAGCCCTCGACGATTGCCTGGGCCAGCACCAGACAGCGGAACTGGTCTTCCTTGTCCATATCACGCGTGAGCGCCACAACCTCAAGCCCTATCGGATCCTCGACAAGCACGACAGTGCCCGGCTCGATCTGGGCCAGTTCTTTCTTCAAGCGATCGCCTAAACTCTGAATTGCCATGGTGTCACCTCTTTGTCAGGTGTTGCTGTGGAAGTCGGCCCGGCTGCCTATCAGCCGGTGCCGGCGCTTACGCCTTGCGGCGAATCTTGGTGACGTTGCCGGTCGCTGGCTTCGTCTCGATGAAGTTGGCCCAGTCGGCCATCATGTGCGTACGCTTGGCAAGCAGGTCGCCGCGGCGGTAGGCGGCTTCGACCTTGTTGCCGATGGCATGCGCCAGCGCCATCTCGGCCGTTTCCTGCGGGTAGTGGGATACCTCGGACGCCCAGTCGCGGAACGTGCTGCGGAAGCCGTGCGGGACAGCATCCACCTTCATCCGCTTCATGACGGCCGAGAGCGTCATATCTGACAGCATGCCGCCGCGCGGGGCAGGAAACACGAGGTCGGTGCCAGCCATCCGCGGCAATGCGCGCAGCAGCGCCAACGCCTGCGGCGACAGCGGCACCCGGTGCTCTTTGCCAGCCTTCATGCGCTCGGCCGGCACGGTCCACGTAGCGCCCTTCACGTCGATCTCTGACCATGTGGCGCCGCGCACTTCGATCGACCGCGCGGCCGTGAGAATGGCGAACTCAAGCGCGCGCGAAGCGATGCCGGCGCACTGGCGCAGCGCTTCCATGAAGCCGGGCATCGCAGTCGCCGGAAGGGCGGCGTGGTGCTTGACCTTGTGCAGCTTCGACGGCTTGCCCAGCAGCGGCTGCAGGTTGCCCTTCCAGCGCGCCGGGTTGTCGCCGGTGCGGTGCTTCGCGGCGGTAGCCCAGTCCAGCACGAACTCGATACGCCCGCGCAACCGACTGGCGGTTTCGGTCTTGGCCGTCCAGATAGGCTCAAGGATGGCAAAGACGTGGCGCGCGTCGATCTTGTCGACCGGAAGCTTGCCGATCACGGGGCTGGCGTAGGTGTCGAGCGTCGATTGCCACTGGGCCAGATGCTTGGCGTTCTTGAACTCCGGGGCCTTGACCGCGATCGCGCGCCTTGCCGCCTCGTCGAACGTGAGCGCCGTCATGAGCGACGCACGCGCGGCTTGGCGTTCTGCTACCGGGTCGACGCCCGCGTCGATCTTGGCGCGAAATGAGCGCGCCTTGTCGCGTGCGTCAGCCAGCAGCACGCTCGGATAACCGCCTAGGCCAACATCGCGACGCTTGCCACCGATCAACACGCGCAAGATCCACGATGCCGCACCGCCGCGCACCTGCAGCTGTAGGCCGGCGACGCCGCCCACGGCATGCAAGCCAGGCTCGATTGACTTACGTTTGACGGCCAGGGCGGACAGCTCTTTCGCTTTCTTCGGCATGATGCGTTTCCAACCTACCCCACAACGGGGGGTGCAATCGGACGATAAGCCATGACACGGCATGATGCAAGCGAAACCTATAAAACAAGCGGTTTGTCAGGTTGTACGCTACGGCATGAGACGGCATGAATCAGTGGCTAGGCGGCCACCCTCTCCGCCATAAAAAGCAAACGCCCCCTCGTGGGGCGTTTTGCTTTTATGGCGGAGGGCCCGGCATGAACCAATCGGCATGCGGGCCGAAGCTGGCCGCCGCAGGCTGGCCCCGCGGCGGGCGCACAGGGGCCCGACTCACGAACGCGCCGAACAATCTCACCGCCCCCGCACGACCATCCCATCCTGCGCAGACGCCCGGCCATTCAAGAACGATGGCCAAGCATCACGCCCCTCGCCATACACTTATCCCACCGGCACTCTTGTCCAGCGCATCCAGCCTCCGCTCGTGCGAGGCCAATTCTTCCGGCGATGCGCGCAGAACCCGCGGCCGCGCAAGCAACACGACGGGTGCAGCCACCATCACGTCATGCTGCTCCGAAGCCCGTTCGAACCCGAGATCGAGAGCCACCTGGCCCGACGTCATGGCCAGATAGACATCAGCCAGCAACTGGGCGTCTATCAGACCACCGTGCAGGTCACGTCGGGAGTTGTCGACGCCCAGTCGCTTGCACAGCGCGTCGAGGCTGTTGCGCTGGCCGGGATAGCGCTCGCGTGCCATCGCCAGCGTGTCAAGCACCGTGCAGCGATCGCTGATCTTGCCGCCATGCTCGCCCAGTCGGCTCAATTCGGCATCGAGAAACCCGACGTCGAAGCTGGCATTGTGAATGACCAGCTCTGCACCATCGATGAAATTCAGAAACTCGTCCACCACGTCCGGGAAACGCGGCTTGTCGAGCAGAAACTCATCCTCGATGCCGGTCACCAGGCGCGCACCCTCGTCGATCGCCCGATCCGGGTTCAGGTAGGTCTGGTAGTGCCGGCCGGTCAGGCGGCGCTCGATCATTTCGACGCAGGCAATTTCCACCAGCCGGTGCCCTTGACGGACTTCAAGACCGGTGGTTTCGGTATCGAGAATGATCTGCCTCATGCCTGGCCCTTCATTGCCTCGGCCTGCTCGCGTGCCGCCTGGTCGACGCGTTCGTTCTCGGCGTGGCCGCTGTGGCCTTTCACCCACTTCCAGCGCACCTGATGGGCGGTGACCGCGTCAGACAGTCGTTGCCACAGATCCTGGTTCTTCACCGGTTTTTTGTCCGCGGTGCGCCAGCCATTGGCACGCCATTTCGGCATCCACTGCTCGATGCCCTGCATCACGTAACGCGAATCGGTGGTGAGAATGACGTGGCAGGGGCGTTTCAATGTCTCCAGCGCCCCGATCGCGGCCATCAACTCCATCCGGTTGTTGGTGGTCGCCGGCTCGCCGCCCGCCACCATCCGCTCGCTGCCTTTGGCGCGCAGCAGCGCCGCCCAGCCGCCAGGCCCCGGATTACCCAGGCAGGCACCGTCGGTAAATGCTTCCACTTCACTCATGGGTTCTGCATGTTCCTTGAAAATCAATGGGACGCACCGCGTCGAGCCGTCGGCGAAAGTTGACCGTTGGTTTGCACGCGTATTTTTTCCGAGCGCAATCGCACCAGCATCGCGGGCCGGGTGCGCTTGCGCGCCACCAAGACATAACCACCACCGAAAGGGTTGCCCGGCTTGCGGCGCATCGCTCCCGCTTCGGGCCATGCGCTGCCGATCCGCTGCACTTGTTCGATCGTCATGCCCGCACGCGCCAATCGGTGTCGCAAACGCCAGGGCATGTGCAGTGCGAGCGACCCGCCACGACGACGCCAATGCAGCCATGGCGCCCAGAAGCTCAGCGGATGGATGCCCGTCAATGCCAGCGCCCCTCCGGGTGCCAGCACCCGAATGGCTTCATCAAGCAGCGCCGAAGGATGCGGTGCCACCTCCAGCGCGTGCCGCACGAGCACCAACTCGAATGCCTCGTCGAGAAAAGGCAGCGGCTCGTCCGCCGCCCCCTGCAGATCGCCGCCATATCGATGGCGCCGCAACACCAGGGAGGTCCAGCAACCCAGCAACGGCAGTGCCGGGGGAGCACCATGATGCGATGCACCCACCAACAAGGCATGCGTGCCGGCGCAGCGCTGAAGACCCGGCTTCAATACCTTGAGCTGGTCCTCCAGCAAGCGAAGCATGGGTGGGCTGGAATAGAGCTCTTCATCGCGTTGCTGCATGGAAACCGATCCGCCCTTTTTCTCTTTGCACAGTGTAGCGGCTGATCCCCGGCTACGAAGATCACGATCGAGGCGGACCTGCCGCACGCAGCTGAACAACCCTCTCGCCCCTTAACGATCTTCTAACGAGTCCTCAGCATCGCCAAACTATAGTCGACCGCCTCATGCGCGACCGGGAAGGCTGCGTCTATCGTTCCTGGAAGTTCTCGCGCTCGCGACAGCTTCCCAACGCAGCGGATTCCCTCGTGCATCTTCTTCCGTTACCGGCACTGACCGACAACTATATCTGGCTGCTGCATGACGACGAGCGAAACGCGCTCGTCGTCGATCCGGGCGACGCGGCCGTTGTGGAGAGCGCATTGGCAACGCATGAACTCCAACTGCGTGCCATCTTGCTCACCCATCATCATCCCGACCATATTGGCGGCATGCCTGCCTTGCGAGAGCGTCACCAGGTGCCGGTCTACGCTCCGCTGGATGACCGCATCGAGGCGCCTGTCATTGAAGTCTGCGACGGCGAGTGCATCGAACTGGCTTCACCGGCCATCCGCTTCGAGGTCATGGAAATCCCGGGCCATACGCTCACCCACATCGCCTTCGTGGGAGCCGGCCTGCTGTTCTGTGGCGACACCTTGTTCAGCCTGGGCTGCGGGCGCCTGTTCGAAGGCAGCCCGGCGCAGATGCTCGAATCCCTGGATCGTCTATCGCGATTGCCGGCGGAAACCCTGGTCTGCGCGGGGCATGAGTACACCGAAGCAAACGCACGATTCGCGCGCACCGTCGAACCGCTCAACAACGACTTGCTTGAGCGACGGGATCAGGTGGCCGCTCTGCGGGAAGCGGGCCGCCCGACATTGCCGGTGGCGCTTGGCAGCGAGCTGGCATGCAACCCTTTCTTGCGGGTCGACGCGGATGAAGTCATCGCTTGGGCCCGACGACAAGGCAGCGAGGAGAATCGTGTCGGCCGCTTCACCACCCTGCGCCAAGCCAAGGACGGTTTTCGCGGATGAAGCCCACCATCCGACTTCTCCCTCTGACCTTGTCGGTCGTGCTCGCAGCCTGCGCAAGCGCGCCGCCACAGCAGTCCGCGCCACCCGCCAAAGCGAAGCCACCCATCGCGGTGCTGCCCGCGCAAGCTCCCACTGAGCCCGCTGAAAACCCGCCGCCCGCCGAAGGCAGCGACGTCTGGCAACGCTTGCGGGGAAGTTTTGCGATGCCCGGTTGTGATGCGGACCCGGCGGTGCTTGGTTGGGCCAGACGCTACACCCGCAATCCACAGCAATTCCAGAGCCAGTTGCAGGCCGTGCTGCCACGCCTCGCGTACGTGCAGAAAGTGGCGGATCGCTATGAAGTGGCCGGGGAATTCGTGCTTCTGCCCTGGGTGGAAAGCCACTTCCGTCCCATCGCGGGGCGAAAACAACGGCCCGCCGGGATGTGGCAGCTCATGCCGGTCACTGCCGGATCGCTCGGACTGCGCGTGGATCGCCACTACGACGGTCGACTGGACGTGCCCGCCTCGGCCAACGCCGTAATGAAATTGCTCGAGCAATACCACCGGCAGTTCGGTGACTGGCGAGTGACTGACTACGCCTATAACGCTGGTGAATTTGCCATACGAAAAGCACTTCGAAAGCATGGGAAGCCACCGCAACAACCCGCCATCCCGGATCTTCCGGTGCGCAAGGTAACGCGTGAACACCTGACCAAATTGCTGGCGATTGCCTGCGTGATTCGTGAGCCGGAACGCTTCAACGTGAGTCTGCCCACGCTGCCCGGCGAACAGCGTCTCGTCCAGGCCGGTGTTCCGCAATCCATGTCGCTGGCCTGGGCGGCTGACCGCGCCGGCATGACGCTGGAGGCACTGAAACGACTGAATGGTGCTTTTGCCGGTGACATGGTGGACACCGCGGCGGCCTCTTATCTGATGATGCCTGCCGCGCATGCCCGCCGGTTCAACGGTGCGCTGGTGGACCTGGCCAGTACCGGCAACAGCGATGTGACTCTGCAAAACCAGGCCAGCGATGCTTCGCCTGCCCTCCCGCCGACCCGCAAGAAGCCACCCCGACGCCATACCGTGAAAGCGGGCGACAGCTTGTGGCAAATCGCCCGCAAGTATTCGGTCAAAGTCGATCAGCTCAAGCGATGGAACCACCTGGAGAATCACGCACTGAAGCCCGGGCGGAAACTGCTCATCAGCGCGCCAGATTGAAGGCGGCAAATGGCCGGCAGCATCGGCTGTCAGCTCAGGCCGCGAGCGACCAGATCCTGCAAAAGAAAAGAAGGACGGCCTTGGCCGTCCTTCGCTTTTTCCGACTCTGCAAGCCAGCTTCGATTAAAGCCGCTGCTTGTTGATCTTGATCTCGGTCTTCTTCTTCAAGTGATCGATCAATTCGCGCGTTGCCTCGTAACCGTACGCCTGCGCCATCTGCTGGCGCAGCGCCGCGCGCTGCTCAGGCATCAACTTGGACAGGTCACCGTCCTGCACCTTGTCCACCGCCAGCAAGGCGTAGCTGCCATTCAACATGTCGACCGCGGCAAATTGCGGCTTGTTCGCCACCGGATGCGGCAGCAGGAACGCCTGCGTCAGCAGGGGCGCCGGGAGCTGCGAATGCCGCACGGCTTCATTCAAGGTGGTGACGGTGGTGCCGAAGGACTTGGCCACCTCATCCATCGTTTCACCCTTGCGCAGGCGGCTCACCGCCTCATCGGCCTGTTTCTTCTCCACCGCAGCCATGCGCTGATCGAGAATCTTCTGTTGCACATCTGCGCGCACCTCCGCCAACGGCTTGGCCGCTGCCGGGACGTGCTTGTCGATGTGAATGACCACGGAGTGGTTGTTGCCCAGGTCGATGAGGGCCGAATTGTTACCCTGCGCCAGCACGTCATCACTGAAAGCCGCAGCGATCACCTTCGGGTTCGCGGCCAGGCCTTCGCCGCCCTTGCGCGAGAACAATTCCGTGGTCTTGATGGGCGTCTTCAGCGCTACCGACGCCGGCTCGAGCGAACTGGGATTCTGGTAGGTATTGTCGGACATCTTGCCGGCAACGTCGTTGTAGTTGCGGTCGCGATCGGCCGAGGTCACTTCCTTGACCAGTTGGTCGCGCACTTCTTCAAACGGCTTGGACTCGCCACTGCGCACATCACGCAGCCAGATGATGTGGTAACCATCCGTGGAAAGCACCGGCTTGGAAACCTGTCCCTTCTGCAGCGCAAACAGAGCCGAATCGAAAGCTTCGTTGGTGACGCCCTTCTCAAGCCACCCCAAGTCGCCTCCCATACGGCGCGAGCCGAGGTCCTGCGAATCCTGTTCAGCGAGTTTGGCAAAGTCCGAAGGATTGGCTTCGGCAGCGATCTTGTCCGCTTTCGCCAACGCGGCTTTCTGCTGTTCCGGCGTGGCATTGGCGGGCACGTTGATCAGGATGTGCGAGGCAAGACGCTGCTCCGGTTGCACGAAGCGCTGCTTTTCGCTCGCGTAGCGCTTGCGCAGCTCATCGTCGCTCGGCTGCGCGGCCAGCGGCAGATCCGCACCAATCACTTCAAGGTACTTCAGCGAAACCATTTCAGGCGTCATGTAATCGGCCTGATGCGCCTTGTACCAGGTCTCGATTTCGGCGTCGCTTACCGTGCTGTTTTCGAGCTTCGGATGCTGCAACTGGAAGTAACGCAGGTCGCGACGCTGTGCCTGCAGCTTCAGGAACTGGTCAAGCTGCGCATCGCTGACGATGGTGCTGGCATTGATGGCCGAGGGCAGCAACTGGATTGCCAGTGATGAGCGTATCTCGTTTTCAAACGTTTCCGGCGTCTTGTACTGGCTGGTCAACCAGGCCTTGTAGCTTGTCGCGTCAAACTGGCCGTTGACCTGAAACGCCGGAATCGACGCGATGTAGTCGCGCACCTGACTGTTGGAAACCCGCAGGCCCCAATCCGCGTTAGCCTGCTGAAGCACTTGCTCATCGACCATGCCGTCGAGAATGCGCAGCTTGGTCTCGGTCTTCTCGAACGTGCTGGAATCGAACTGGTCACCCTGCTCTGCAACCGCCTGTTGCCGCAACTGGTTGACACGATCCTGAAAGGCGCGCTGGTCGATCTCGTGCTTGCCGACCTTGGCCACGTAGGCATCGTCGTGCGACATGAAGTAGCTCTCCATGCCAAACAGCGACATCGCAAAGACGCAAACCCCGAGAAGGATGATGGATGGCCATCCATGCATCTTGTTACGCATTGCCTGCAGCATCGAAATCTTCCCGCAAGATGGTGAAAGCGCGTGGCGCGCAAAAAGCTCAATTCAACGGAACGATGCGCCGCACAAGACACTGCACGGAAGTGCACCGCTCAAATGACAAGGGCGCCACGCGGGCGCCCTTGCGAACTGTGGCGGAGTGGACGGGACTCGAACCCGCGACCTCCGGCGTGACAGGCCAGCATTCTAACCAACTGAACTACCACTCCGCATTTTTCTGGTGGGTGCTGTAGGGATCGAACCTACGACCACCGCCTTGTAAGGGCGACGCTCTACCGCTGAGCTAAGCACCCGAAACCAAGCGTCAGCCGCTTAGTTTAGGGCATCCTTCAGAGTCTTGCCAGCCTTGAAAGCAGGCACTTTCGAGGCTTTGATCTTGATCGCTTCGTTGGTGCGCGGGTTGCGACCGGTACGGGCAGCGCGCTGGCGCACGGTGAACGTGCCGAAGCCGACAACCGAGACATCCTCACCGCCCTTCAACGACTTCTGCACGGTCTCGAAAAAGGCTTCCAGCGCACGGCCAGCGTCGGCCTTGGTCAGCTCGGCCTTCTCGGCAATGGCATTGATCAGATCGGTTTTATTCATTGAGAAAACTCCCTCGTTCGGATTTCGTCGACGCGGTCAGCAAAATGACCAGACAGCGCCGGCATGGATGATTGGCTTGCAGGATGCCAAGAAGCAACCCCGCATCGCTGCGCTGACGGACAACGCCGGGACTGCGGTATCGCCTTTATACCAGTGCGTTGCCGGAAGGCGCAACACAAGTCACAGCAAGGTTTTAGCCAGATCGGACCGTTGCCAATCCGCTTGCAAAACCCGCACTGAACGACTATGGAAAACTTCGCCCAACAACAGTGAACGTGCACGGGAACGCCACGCGCGAGCGTGGCATCCCTGCAGACCGCGAGACATACGCAGACGCGGACTCAATGGGTCAACGAATGCGCTTCGGACGAATCGCCCGAGACGGCGGCCGGAGTCTCGGCCTTGGCGGCGTTCGGCTGCAACGGTCGTTCCAGCGCGATGTCCAGCACCTCATCGATCCATCGGACCGGATAGATCTGCATGGACGAAGTGATGTTCGCCGGCATGTCGACCAGATCCTTCTTGTTGTCCTCCGG
The DNA here is from genome assembly GCF_054061035.1 of Rhodanobacter sp. TND4EL1. Taxonomy (NCBI): domain Bacteria; kingdom Pseudomonadati; phylum Pseudomonadota; class Gammaproteobacteria; order Lysobacterales; family Rhodanobacteraceae; genus Rhodanobacter; species Rhodanobacter sp. TND4EL1. The sequence goes on along the minus strand of NZ_JBSSDT010000001.1, from coordinate 102,285 downwards.
GATGATCACCGTGGTGATCCCGCCACGATGGGCCGCCAGAAGCTTTTCCTTCAGCCCGCCGATCGGCAGCACCCGACCACGCAGCGTGATCTCGCCGGTCATGGCAACCTCGGAGCGTACCGGCACCTTGGTCAGCACCGACACCAGGGCCGTGCACATCGCGATGCCCGCGCTGGGACCATCCTTCGGTGTCGCTCCCTCGGGCACATGAATGTGTACGTCAAGCTTCTGATGGAACTCGGGATCGATGCCCAGCTGGTCCGCACGCGCACGCACCACGGACAACGCCGCCTGGATCGACTCCTTCATGACATCACCGAGCTGGCCGGTATGCACCAACCTGCCCTTGCCCGGCACGACCGAGCCCTCGATGCTGAGCAGCTCGCCGCCGACCTGGGTCCAGGCGAGACCGGTGACCAGACCCACCTCGTTCTGCAGCTCCTTGCGACCGAAGTCGAAGCGACGCACGCCCAGGTAATGGTCGAGGTTGTCCGATGTCACCTTGGCGGTGTCCGGAACCGCCTTCGCCTTGGCCCGGGTCGTCTTGGCAGCCACCTTGGCCTTCGCCTTCCTGACCTGACCGAGGGTCAGCTCCTTGACCACTTTGCGACAGATCTTGGAAACCTCGCGCTCCAGGTTGCGCACACCCGATTCGCGCGTGTAGTAGCGCACGATGTCGCGCAGGGCGCCCTCGGTGACACTGAGCTCTTCCGGCTTCAGACCATTGGCCTTGAGCTGCTTGGGCAGCAGATATTTCTGCGCAATGCCGAGCTTTTCATCCTCGGTATAGCCGGGAATGCGGATGACCTCCATGCGATCCAGCAACGGCCCGGGAATATTCAAGGAGTTGGCAGTGGCAATCCACATCACCTCCGACAGATCCAGGTCGACTTCAAGATAGTGATCGTTGAAGGCGTGGTTCTGCTCCGGATCCAGCACCTCAAGCAGGGCGGAAGAAGGATCGCCGCGGAAGTCCATCGACATCTTGTCGATTTCATCCAGCACGAAGAGCGGGTTTTTCGCTCCGACCTTGTTGATGTTCTGCACGATGCGACCAGGCATGGAACCAATGTACGTCCGCCGATGGCCGCGGATCTCCGCCTCGTCGCGCACGCCGCCCAGACTCATGCGGACAAACTTCCGGTTGGTCGCCTTGGCGATCGACTGTCCCAATGAGGTCTTGCCCACGCCCGGCGGGCCGACCAGGCACAGGATCGGCCCCTTCATCACCGACACGCGCTGCTGAACGGCGAGGTATTCCAGAATCCGCTCCTTGACCTTCTCCAGACCGAAGTGGTCGGCATCCAGGACTTCCTGGGCCAACTGCAGATCCTTGCGCACCTTGCTGCGCTTTTTCCACGGCACACCCACGAGCCAGTCGAGGTAGTTGCGCACGACCGTCGCCTCAGCCGACATCGGCGACATCTGCTTGAGCTTGTTGAACTCCTGGCGCGCCTTGGCCAGCACGGGCTTGGGCATGCCCGAGCCCTCGATCTTCTTCTGCAGCTCCTCGACCTCATTCGGGCCATCCTCGCTGTCACCCAGTTCCTTCTGGATGGCCTTCATTTGTTCGTTGAGGTAGTACTCGCGCTGGCTCTTCTCCATCTGCGATTTCACGCGGCCGCGGATGCGCTTCTCGACCTGCTGCAGGTCCATCTCGCCATCGACCAGACCGATGAGCAACTCCAGGCGCTGGCCGACGTCGGCCGTCTCCAGCACCTTCTGCTTGTCCGCCATGCGCACGGAAAGATGCGCGGCAATCGAGTCTGCAACACGCGATGGATCGTCGATGCCTGACAGGCTGGCAAGTACTTCCGGCGGCAGCTTGCGGCTCTGCTTGACCAGTTGCTCGAACAGCGAAATGAGCGTGTGCGACACCACGTCGAGCTCGCGCTCCTTCGCGTTGTAGACCGGTTCGATCACGCGCGAACGCGCGGTCAGCATGCCGTCCTGTTCCTTGAAATCCTCGACGGACACGCGCGACTGACCCTCGACCAGCACCTTGACGGTGCCATCGGGCAGTTTCAGCAGCTGGAGCACGCCAGCCAGGGTGCCGATCTGATGTAGATCGGAAATCTCCGGATCATCGATGTCCGGGCTTTTCTGTGCGACCAGCAGAATTTGCCGCTCGCCCTCCATGGCGCGCTCCAGTGCACGCATGGACTTGTCGCGACCGACGAAGAGCGGGATAACCATGTGCGGATAAACCACCACGTCGCGCAGCGGCAATACCGGCAGAGCGTCCAGCGCAGCAGGAAGGGGGGCGTTCTTGGCCATGAAAGAGGGGTCCCTCGGTCAGTTGTGCGTTCCACCCGACACTGCGCCGGGCATCCCAACTCGTCAAGTGGAGGCGGCCGCTGCCCTAGTCAAGGTTGAGCGACCACCAAAAAAGAAACGGCCCCGGGCAAAACACCGGAGCCGTGTTCATGCAGAGACCGCGAACGATCAGGCGGCGTCGCCGCCCTCACCCGCCACGCGCTGCTGCAGATTGCCGCGATAAATCAGATAGGGTTCGGCCTGCCCCTCGATCACGGCGTCATCCACCACCACCTTGCTGACATGCTCCAGCGACGGCAGTTCGTACATGGTGTCCAGCAGTACCTGTTCCAGAATGGTGCGCAGGCCGCGGGCACCCGTCTTGCGCTTCAGCGCCTTGCGGGCGATCGCTTCCAGAGCCTCCGGACGGAACTCCAGCTCCACCTCTTCCATCTCGAACAGCTTCTTGAACTGCTTGGTGACGGCGTTCTTCGGCTCGGTGAGAATCTTCACCAGCGCCGGCTCGTCCAGCTCATCCAGGGTCGCAACCACCGGCAGGCGGCCGACAAACTCGGGGATCAAGCCGAAGCGAACCAAGTCGGCGGGCTCGACTTCAGCCAACACCTTGCCAAGGTTTTCGGTGCGTTCCTTCGAACGCACTTCGGCGGAGAAGCCGATGCCCGTGGTTTCGGAACGCTGCTGGATGACCTTGTCCAGGCCGGCAAACGCACCGCCGCAGATGAACAGGATGTTCTTCGTGTCCACCTGCAGGAATTCCTGCTGGGGATGCTTGCGGCCACCCTGCGGCGGTACCGACGCCAGCGTGCCCTCGATCAGCTTCAACAGTGCCTGTTGCACGCCTTCGCCGGACACATCGCGCGTGATCGACGGGTTCTCGCTCTTGCGCGAAATCTTGTCGATTTCATCAATGTAGACGATGCCCGACTGCGCCTTCTCGACGTCGTAATCGCACTTCTGCAGCAACTTCTGGATGATGTTCTCGACATCCTCGCCCACGTAACCGGCTTCGGTCAGCGTGGTGGCGTCGGCGATCGTGAACGGCACATTGAGCAGGCGCGCCAGCGTTTCAGCCAGCAGCGTCTTGCCCGAACCGGTCGGACCGATCAGCAGGATGTTCGACTTGCCCAGTTCGATGTCGTCGCTCTTCTGGCGCGACTCGATCCGCTTGTAATGGTTGTACACCGCCACCGCCAACGCCTTCTTGGCACGGCTCTGGCCCACCACGTACTGATCCAGCGACTCGCGGATCTCCTTGGGCTTGGGCAACTGGGTGCGCCCCGAGGCGGCCTTTTCTTCCAGTTCCTCGCGAATGATGTCGTTGCAGAGCTCCACGCACTCGTCGCAGATGAACACGGACGGACCCGCGATCAGCTTGCGCACTTCATGCTGGCTCTTGCCACAGAAAGAGCAATAGAGAATCTTCCCGCTGTCGCTGGAACGTCCCTGCCGGTCGTCACTCATACTCTCGATCCCGCTGGTAAATCTGGATGCGCCGCGAGAATAACACAGGGCTCCACGTCTGCCTGCAGACGCGGAGCCCCTCTCGTGACCGTGGTGTGAAAACCGGAACTCAGGCGGATTTCACCGTCTCGCCAGCGCGCTTGTCGAGCACTTCATCGATCAGGCCATACGTTTTGGCATCCACCGCATTCATGAAGCGGTCGCGCTCCATGTCCAGCTCGATCTTCGCGAGCGGCTGGCCGGTGTGTTCGACGTACAGCTTGTTCAGGCGCTCGCGGATGTACAGGATTTCACGCGCCTGGATCTCGATGTCGGTAGCCTGACCCTGCGCGCCGCCGGAGGGCTGGTGGATCATGATGCGTGAGTTGGGCAGCGCGAAGCGCTTGCCCTTGGCGCCGGCCATCAGCAGGAACGAACCCATGCTGCATGCCTGGCCGATGCACATCGTGCTGACATTGGGCTTGATGAACTGCATCGTGTCGTAGATCGCCAGACCGGCGGTGACGGCACCGCCCGGGCTGTTGATGTAGAAGTTGATGTCCTTGTCCGGATTCTCGGATTCGAGGAACAGCATCTGCGCCACGATCAGGTTCGCGACCTGGTCATTGACCTCGCCCACCAGGAAGATCACGCGCTCTTTCAACAGGCGTGAATAGATGTCGTAGGAGCGCTCGCCGCGAGCGGTCTGCTCGACGACCATCGGTACCAAATTGAGGTTCTGGATCTGATCCATGGCCATGTTTGCAGCTCTCCGTTGATTCATCTGGCGCGATTGCCAGCCCGATTGCTCAGGCATTGACCGGACGCATCACCTCGTCGAACGTGAGATCCAGCTGGGTGGTCTTGGCATGGTCCGCCACCCACTCCGCCACCTGGTCTTCCATCACGCGATTCTGCAGCCCAGACATCAATTGGGGGTCGCCGTTGTACAGTTCAATGACCTGCTCCGGCTCTTCGTAGGTCGAGGCAATCGCGGCCAGCTGTTCAGCCACCCGCTTGCGATCGATCTTGATCTCCTGCTTGCGGGCAATCTCGCCCATCAGCAAACCGGCAACCACCCGCTGGCGGGCCATCGGCATGGCAGCCTCGATCAGCTGCGGCGGCGGCTGCTGACCCTGCGGCACGCTGCCGGCGGCCATGTTGCGGGCTTCGGACTGAACCATCAGCTTCGGCACGTCCAGCCCGGCATGCGTCACGGCAAGCTTTTCGGCCACTTCGGACTTCAGGCGACCCATCAACGCGGCTTTCAACTCACGCTCGAGGTTGGCGCGCACTTCCTTGCGGAAGGTTTCCAGATCGCCATCGGCGATGCCGAACAGCTTCGCGAAGTCGGTGTCGATGTCTGGCAACTTCGGTGCCTGCACCTTCAGGATGCTGAAAGTGACCTTGGCATTCTTGCCGGCAAGCTGATCGTTCCGGAAGTCTTCCGGGAACAGCACATCCGTCTCGAAACTGTCACCACCCTTGCGGCCGGTCAGTGCCTCGTCCAGCGCCTTGAACAGCGTACCGGAGCCCAGCACGCTGCCGGCGCGCTCCAGCCCCTCGGCCGGGAAGCGGTAGTCGCCCGCGCTGGCGGAGTATTCAAACATCACGAAATCACCTTCGGCCGAAGCGCGATCCACTTCGTCGAAGCTGCGACGCTGCTGGCGCAGGGTCTCCAGCATCTTGTCGATGTCCGCATCGCTGACTTCAGCTACCGGACGATTGATTTCCAGCGCGGCAACGTCGACCTGCGGAAACTCCGGCATGATTTCGAACGTGGCGGTGTAGGCAATCTCGCCATTTTCCGGCTTGCCGGTCGTATCGATGGCCGGGTTGGCGATCGGCTGCAGTTTTTCCTGCTGCACCGCCTCGCGCAACGTGCTGCCGATGAGATCGGACAACACTTCGCCCCGAACCTGATCGCCGAAACGCTGCTTGATCACCGTGGTGGGCACCTTGCCCGGGCGAAAACCCTTCAGGCGAACCGTGCGGCCCATTTCCGCGATGCGAGCGCTGACCTGCGTCTCAAACCGCTCAGCCGGAAATTTCACCGTGAGCTTGCGCTCGAGCGAGCCGATGTTCTCAACTGAAACCTGCATGACGTCTCCTGGTACTACCTGAATGTGGTGGGCCCGCACCGGCGCCATGGCGGCTGTGCCGCCCGAAAAACTAAGAAAATCAACGGGGCATGGTGCGAAAGGGGGGACTCGAACCCCCACGGGGTTAACCGCCAGAACCTAAATCTGGTGCGTCTACCAATTCCGCCACTCTCGCCTTGCCACCCTCGTCAAACGATCATAACCAGCTGATCTGCAAAGCCAATCCGATCTGCGAGGCGCAGACTGGTCATCACTTCACATCCCCAACGGTCGTGCCCGTCTAAGTCGATGATTCCCTTATACGAAAGCGGACCATTTTACGGTTGCGCGACGTTTCAGCACAAGCCATGCCAGACGATTCGATCCATCCCGCTTGCTGACACCTGTGCCGCCAATGACGGCGCGGGCGACTCCTGCTGTCGATCCACCCATATATAAGTGTGTAAGTGCCCCGCCGCATGGCAAGCCCTTCACCAAAAGGGCCGGCACCGCGAGGTACCAGCCCATGTCGGCGCATCGAACGATGTTGCCTAATTCTTGACCGGCGCCTCGGCGGACAAGGCAGCCTGCACCATCGGCCGCGCCGCGACACGTTGCTGGAACGCAGTCAGTGCCTTGAACGCGGACAGATCAAGGTCCGCGTGCTTCGCCCAGTTGGTCACGGTGAACAGATAGGCATCGGCGGCGGTGAAGTGATCGCCAACCAGCCAGTCCTGTTTCGCCAGCAAGGCATCGAGCATCGCATAACGCTTGCGCAGATACGCCTTGCGTTCCTCGCGGGTTTCGGCGCTGGTGGCCGGGTTGAACAACGGGCTGTAGGACTTGTGCAGTTCGGAATTGATATAGCCGAGAAATTCCTGCAAGTGATAGCGAGGCAAGGTGCCATTAGCCGGCGCCAGGCCACTTTCGGGCTTCTGGTCAGCCAGGTACTGCACGATCGCCGTGCCTTCGGTCAGCAGCTCACCGCTGTCCAGCTCCAACGCCGGCACATAACCCTTGGGATTGATCTGCATGAAATCGTCGCCGTTTTCGGTGCGCTTGGTCTTGCCGTCGACCTTGACCAGTTGCAGCGGAATGCCCGCCTCCAGCGCCACGATGTGCGGCGAGAGCGAGCAGGCACCAGGCATGTAATAGAGCTTCATGCGTTTCTCCAGTTTTGCAAACGAAAGGGGGAAAGGGACGAATCGCGACACCGTGTTAACGCAGGACGGACTGCAGCGCGGCAGCGAACATCTTAGCCAGAGTGGTTACTGCTGGATACCTGGTAACCCATGGTTAGTGCAGAATGCAGTATCCGCCAGGTTACCGGCATCCGCCGGAGGAACGTCCGCATGGGCCTGCCCGTCCGCAAGAGCAAGGTTTCCGCCCCGCCACCCGCCTGCCCGCTCACCAAAAGCCTGAATCTATTGCGCGGCGCCTGGGCGCCGAACGTCATCTGGTACCTCAGCGCCGAACCCCGCCGTTTCGGTGAATTGCGCCACGACATCCCGCGCATCTCGGCGCGAGTGCTCAGTGCGCGACTGCGCGAACTGGAAGCCCGCGGCATGGTCACGCGGCAGCTGCTGGATACCTCACCGCCGTCGGCCGAATATGCCCTGACCGAACTGGGTCGGGAGCTGCTGCCGGCCATTCTCGCGCTGGCCGGCGTCGGGCAGAAACTGATCGCGCAACGGGGTGTGGCAGCGCCCGCCGCGGCAAAGCCCGGCACTCGCGACAAGTGACAGCAAGGCCGCCGCCTCGAGTTCGGCCCAAGCCATCATCGCCGGGCGAGCGCCAGCCACCCGTTCACTCGACCTCGTCCGATCCTTCGTTGACGCCTTCAAACAGGAAGGTCGACAGATAGCGTTCGCCGGTGTCAGGCAGCATGGCCAGCAACACCGAGCCCTCTGGCGCGTCCCTGGCCACCGCCAGCGCAGCGGCCAGCGTGGCGCCGGAGGAAATACCGGCGAAGATGCCCTCGCGTTGCGCCAAGGCAAGTGAGGTGTCGCGAGCGAGCACGTCGTCGATCAACACGATCCGGTCGACCACCTGCGGATTCAGCACCGCCGGCACGAAGTCCGGGGTCCAGCCCTGAATCTTGTGCGGCGTCCATTCCTTGCCTGACAGCAGCGCGGCACCGGCCGGCTCGGTCGCGACCACCTGCACGTCCGGGCGCGCCACTTTCAGCACTTCGCCCACACCGGTCAGCGTGCCGCCGGTACCCCATCCACTGACAAAGTAATCCAGCCGCCGGCCGGCGAAGTCGCTCAGGATTTCCGGTGCGGTGGTCTGCCGGTGATACGCCGGATTGGCCGGATTCTCGAACTGATTGGAAAAGAACCAGCCATGCTTCTGCGCCAGCTCAAGCGCCTTCTCGACCATGCCCGTACCGCGGGCAGCGGCAGGCGTCAGTACCACCTTGCCGCCGTAAGCCCGGATCAGCTTGCGTCGCTCGATCGAGAAGGTCTCGGCCATCACCGCGACGAACGGATAGCCGCGCGCCGCGCAAACCGCAGCGAGCGCCACGCCGGTATTGCCGGAGGTGGCTTCGACCACCGTCTGGCCGGGCTGCAGCAAGCCGCGCTTTTCGGCGTCGAGGATGATCGCCAGCGCCAGCCTGTCCTTGACCGAGCCCGCGGGATTGAACGACTCCACCTTGACGTAGATTTCCACGTGGCTCGGTGCAAGTCGCCGGATGCGCACGATCGGCGTTTTGCCGATGGTATCGACGATGCTTTCATGAATCATGGCGGGTGGCCCTCCGGCGGGAAGAAACGGCGAGACAGGTGGGCATCATGCGCCTGCCGGGCACAAATATCCGCCAGCCACGACCAGAAAAGTGCAACTTCATGCGCCAAGGTCCCAACCTGTCTCGAAAGAGATGCGCAAGCTAACCAGTCCCACACCGATCGACAAATGACTTGTCGTTGCAGACATATGCCTCCATGTCATGAGCACGGCGCTCTTGACCACCAAGTCAAACAGCCGTATAGACGGCTGACCTTGAACACACCATCAGCAAGACCGTCTCACCCGCCGACATTTGCTGACCGGGCCCGGCGGACCCATCACGCTGAACGTCTCTCGCGAGGCGATGCACCCGCCCTTTGTTCGTCGTCCCGATCGCCCACGAGAGCATCATCATGACCTTGACCCAACTCCGCTATCTGGTTGCGATTGCCGATTCCGGCCTGAACATCACGCTGGCTGCCGAACGACTGCATGCCACCCAGCCGGGGTTGAGCAAGCAGCTGAGGCAACTTGAGGACGAGCTGGGTTTTCAACTGTTCGTGCGCAAGGGGAAAAGCCTGGACGCGGTAACCCATGCCGGCAGCCAGGTACTGGAACGCGCCCGCACCATCCTGGTCGAGGCGGCCAACATCCGCTCCATCGCCGCGAACCTGCGCAACGAGGCGCAGGGTGAGTTGCGCATTGCCACCACCCACACCCAGGCGCGGTTCGCCCTGCCAGCAGCGATCAGCGCGCTCAACCGGAGCTATCCGCATGTCAGCGTGCATCTTCAACCGGGCAGTGACAGCGAGGTGTTGGCGCAACTGGAAGCGGGCCGGGCCGATCTTGCCGTGGTCAGTACCGCCGGCAGCGCGCCGGGCTTCGGCATCGCGCTGCCGGCGTATCACTGGCACCGCGTCATCCTGGCACCGCGGGGGCATGCGCTGTCCAGTGATCGCCAGATCCTCTCGCTGGACGAGATTGTCCGGTTGCCCCTGATCAGCTACGAATCGTCGCTGCAGGCGGATTCCTCGCTGAGGCGTGCGTTCGAAGCGCGCGGCCTGCAACCACAGATCGCGATGACAGCCGGCGACGCCGATTTGATCAAGACCTACGTGCGTACCGGACTCGGCATCGGCGTACTGGCCGAGATGGCCATGCTGGACAGCGATACGGATTTGACGACACTGCCAGCCGATCACCTGTTTCCCCGATGCACCACATGGATCGTCCTGCCCCGCGACAGCGTACTGCGCGACTACACCCTGGATTTCATCGTTCGATTCGCACCGCACCTCGATCGTCGGGACGTCGCGCGCCTGCTCGCCGGTGACGAAGCGACCCTCGACGAAGCCAACGTGCCGCATTGGCGGCAGCGGCCACCCGCCACGCTCCCCAACGCGGCGTAGAACCCTTTCCCAGGCACCGGTCAATCTCCTGCGTCTTGGCCAGATAGTCGACCAGCGATGTGGATGCAGGACAAGTGAGCGGCCCTGTCCTGATCCGCCGGGCGCGTCCCCCGCTACAATGGGCGCATGACCAAGCCCCCTGTTTTCCCCATCGAAGTCCGCGGCTCTGCCAGGCAGCCCCTGGGCATGTCGCCCGCCCGTTTCCTGCGCGACTACTGGCAGAAGCGCCCGCTGCTGATCCGCCAGGCCTTTGCCGATTTTCGACCGCCGCTGCAGCCGGACGACCTGGCCGGGCTGGCCTGCGAACCTGCCGCACTGGCACGACTGATCGTGCACGACGAAAAGCGCGATCGCTGGCACGTCAACCCCGGCCCGCTCAGCGAAGCGGACTTCTCCAGCACCCCCGAAAGCAACTGGACCCTGCTGGTACAGGATGTCGACAAATGGGATGCCGACGTCGCCGCCCTGCTGCAGCACTTCAACTTCCTGCCCAGCTGGCGCGTGGACGATGTGATGGTGTCGTATGCCGAGCCTGGCGGCGGTGTCGGCCCTCATGTCGACCAGTACGACGTCTTCCTGATCCAGGGTCTCGGCCAGCGGCACTGGGCGATCAGCGATGACCCGCTTGCCCCGAAGGCATTCCGGCCCGACGTGGAACTGAAGCAGCTGGCGCAGTTCGAGCCTACCCACGAATGGCTACTTGACGCGGGCGACATCCTGTACCTGCCGCCGGGCATCGCGCACGACGGCGTGGCGTTCGGCGGTCCGTGCATGACCTTCTCGGTGGGCATGCGCGCGCCATCGCAGGCCGAATTGACCGGCGATTTGGCCGACTATATCGCCGAGCAGCTTCCCGATGAATTGCGTTACGCCGACCCGGACCTGAAACCGGCCAAGACCACCGGCGAGATCGAACGCGCCGCGCTGGAGCGACTGAAGAACGCCCTGCCGTTCGCTGCGGCCTTGCGCGAAGACCTGCTGCATGACTGGTTCGGTCGCTTCATCACCCGTTACCGCAACGCGCAGATTCCGGCACCGCTGGAGAAGCCGCTGACCGAGGCCGCGCTGACCAAACAGCTCGCTGCCGGCGCCCACCTGCTGCGACATCCATGGTCGCGGCTGGCCTGGTACCGCGGCAAACCCGCAGCGACCCTGTATGCAAGCGGCCATGCCTATCCCGCTACGCCGACGCTGGCGCAGGCGTTGTGCGAGGAGCGCGCATTCACCCCGGGCAAGAAGCTCAACGCGATCGAGCGCGACCTGCTTCTGGCGCTGGTCAATGATGGTCACCTGATCCCGCGAAAATCCCGCAAGCGTCGGTGAGCACCCGTCCATGAGGCTGCAGGACTTCCACATCGAGGTGGCCGACTGGTCGAATGACGACCAGCGCAACGCCCTGCTCAAGCTGCGTGAAACCGTGTTCATCCGGGAACAGGGCGTGCCTGAGCAGCGCGAACGCGACGGACTCGATGTGGATTGCCGGCATGTGCTGGCGCGTGACGGCAGTGGCCAACCGATCGGCTGCGGCCGGCTCACGCCCCACCACAAGATCGGCCGGATGGCGGTGCTGCGTGACTGGCGCGGGCGTGGCGTTGGCGTAGCCTTGCTGCGCGAACTGGTCGCCCACGCCCGCACGCAAGGCTGGCCGGAAGTGGCGCTCGACGCGCAAGTCAGCGCCACAGGGTTCTACGAACGCGAGGGTTTCGTGGCCCATGGCGAGGAATTCGAGGACGCCGGACTGCCCCACCGCGCCATGCGGCTGGCGCTGCCGGCAACGAGCGACGGGCCGGCACCGGTGCGCGACATCGGCATGCTCGCCGCCGGAACCCGCAGCGAGGCTGCCGCGGCCCGGCTGCAATTGCTCACCGACGCCCGTCGCGGGCTGGACATCTACCTGCCGTTCCTGGGCAATGACATGTACGCCAGCGCGGAAGAGCTGGCCGAACTGCGACGCATCGCGATCTCCGGCCGCGGCGCGCAGATCCGCATCCTGCTTCACGATCCGGCCGCCGCGCTGCGCAACGACCATCGCCTGGTAGCCCTGGCGCAACGTCTGCCCAGCACTATCCAGATTCGCACGCCAGTCGAGGACGCCGACCTGGCGTATTCCTCGGCCTATCTGCTCAATGACGTGGGTGGCTATCTGTTCCTGCCCGAAGCCGACCGCCAACGCGGCCGCGCGGCCCGCAGCGACCGCGCCAGCCAAGCGCCGCTGCAACAGCACTTCAATGAAGTGTGGGAGCGCGCCGAGCGCGCCAGCGAACTGCAGTCGCTGAATATCTGAGCGGGCTGAACCGCAGCTGGCCCGGTGGTCAGTGGGCGCCTGTCTGCACGATCCGACGCAAACCCCTTGAAAATGCGACTCGTGCGGGAAACCGGGTTAGACCTTGGTCTGAAAAACACCGCGGACTACCCGTCCGAGGCGGTGCGCGGGTTGCCGCGCCGCAGCAGGCAAAGGCTATAATCCCCGGGATTCTCTCCAGTCATCCGTATCCGCGGCCGGTCGGGCTTGAAACCCACTGGAAACCGCAATTTCAAAGTGACACGGATGACCGCAAGCATCCCTTCCCTGCCGGTGGTGACGTGACTACAAACCTGATCAGCGAGTTCCTCGAATCTTCCCAACTCGCAGGCGGAAACGCCGATTACGTTGAATCGCTGTATGACGCCTGGCTGGCCGACGCTTCGTCGGTTCCCGCCGAATGGGCCACGTATTTCGAGTCATTCAAGGGTCGCGAATCCGGGGATGTCGCCCACGGTTCCGCCATCGCTCGCATCGAAGCGGCACAAAAGCAGCGTCACGCCGGCGTTGCCGCCGCGCCGATGAGCGACGAGCACGCGCGCAAACAGGCAGGCGTGCTGCGCCTGCTCACGGCCTACCGCTCGCGCGGCCACCTGGCGGCCGACCTTGATCCACTGGGTCTGACCGAGAAGATGACGGCCCCGGACCTCGGCCTGGCCTTCCATGGCCTGTCCGATTCGGACATCGACACCGAATTCGATACCGGCAACTACGCCGGTGGCGGCAAGCGCCTGAAACTCCGCGACCTGCTTGCACGCTTGCAGAAGACCTACGCCAGCACGATCGGCGCCGAGTTCATGCACATCAGCAATCATGAACAGCGCAACTGGATCTACAGCCGGCTTGAACAGGCGGCCGGCCAGAGCGGTCTGGACAAGCCCGGCCAGCAGCGCGTGCTGGACGGCCTCACCGCCGCCGAAGGCCTGGAGCGCTACCTCCACACCAAATACGTGGGCCAGAAACGCTTCTCGCTGGAAGGCGGCGACAGCCTGATCCCGATGCTCGACGACGTGGTTCGCGCCGCCGGCGACAACGGCATCAAGGAGCTGGTGATCGGCATGGCCCATCGCGGCCGCCTCAACGTGCTGGTCAACATCCTCGGCAAGCCGCCGAAGACCCTGTTCGACGAGTTCGAAGGCAAGTTCGAGCACCCCGATGACCCCGCACATTCGGGCGACGTGAAGTACCACATGGGCTTCTCCGCTGACGTCAAGACGCCCAAGGGCGGCGTGCACGTGGCACTGGCGTTCAATCCGTCGCACCTGGAAATCGTCAACCCGGTGGTCTGCGGCTCGGTGCATGCGCGCCAGACACGTCGCCGCGACACCCTGCATGCGCAGTCAATGGCCGTGCTGATCCACGGCGACGCCGCGTTCGCCGGTCAGGGCGTGAACATGGAACTGCTGAACATGTCGCAGGCCCGTGGCTTCAAGATCGGCGGCAGCCTGCACATCGTGGTCAACAACCAGGTCGGCTTCACCACCTCCAATCCGCAGGACGCGCGCTCCACCATGTACTGCACCGACCTGGCCAAGATGGTCAACGCGCCGGTGTTGCACGTCAACGGTGATGACCCGGATGCGGTGATCCTGGCCACGCGGATCGCCTACGACTTCCGCAAGCAGTTCCGCCGCGACGTGGTGATCGACCTGGTCTGCTACCGCCGTCACGGCCACAACGAAGCCGACGAGCCGGCCGCCACCCAGCCGGTGATGTACCAGATCATCCGCAAGCGTCCGACCACGCGCGACCTCTACCAGCAGCAGCTGGTCAAGCAGGGTGTGCTGGCCGAAGGCGAGGCACAGAAGCAGTTCGAGGCCTATCGCGAGCGACTGGAAGCCGGTGCGCCGATGACCGACCTCGACCCTTCGCCGGTGCGCGACAGTCACGTCGACTGGGCACGCTTCCTTGGCGGCAAGCTGTCCCTGCCCACCGATACCACGGTGCCGAAGAAGAAGCTGCAGGAGCTTTCCAGCAAGATTCTCACCCTGCCCGCCGAGCTCACCCTGCAGGCGCGCGTGGCAAAAATCTACGACGATCGGCGCAAGATGGCCGCCGGCGAACTGCCGGCGGACTGGGGCTTCGCCGAAAACCTCGCCTACGCCACCCTGGTGGATGGCGGCTTCGACATGCGCCTGGTCGGCCAGGACTCCGGTCGCGGCACGTTCTTCCACCGCCATGCCGTGCTGCATGACCAGAAGGACGGCCATACCTACATGCCGCTGGCCAACTTGCGCGCCACCGCTGACGTCGAGGTGATCGACTCGCTGCTCAGCGAAGAAGCAGTCATGGCGTTCGAGTATGGCCACTCCACCACCGATCCCGACACGCTGAACATCTGGGAAGGCCAGTTCGGCGATTTCGCCAACGGCGCCCAGGTGGTGATCGACCAGTTCATCAGTTCCGGCGAAGCGAAGTGGAACCGCCTGTGCGGCCTCGCGCTCTTCCTGCCGCACGGTTATGAAGGCCAGGGTCCGGAGCATTCCTCGGCCCGCCTCGAGCGCTTCCTGCAGTTGTGCGCGTTCGACAACATGCAGGTCTGCGTGCCGACCACGCCAGCGCAGGATTTCCACATGATCCGCCGGCAGATGCTGCGTGCCGCACGCAAACCGCTGATCGTGATGACGCCGAAGTCGCTGCTGCGCCACAAGCTGGCCGTGTCCAGCCTGGACGAGCTGGCCAATGGCAGCTTCCAGCTGGTCATCGGCGAACATCGCAAGCTGGCCGCCAAGAAGGTCAATCGCGTAGTGCTGTGTTCCGGCAAGGTCTATTACGACTTGCTGGAGGAAGCCGGAAAACGTGATTTGGGCAACGTGGCCATCGTGCGCGTCGAGCAGTTGTACCCCTTCCCGCGCGAAGAGGTGACGGCGGAGCTGGCCAAGTATCCATCGGCCAAGGAAGTGATCTGGTGCCAGGAAGAGCCGATGAACCAGGGCGCCTGGTTCCAGATCCGCCATCACCTGCAGGCCTGCACCGGAAGCAAGCACAGCCTGTCGTATGCAGGACGTGCGCGCTCGCCGGCACCGGCCGCCGGCCATCACAACACCCACGTCGCCGAACAGTCAGCCCTTGTCGAACAGGCGCTCAGCACGCCGGTCGGCACCGACCACTCGGCAGAATAAGCTCCTTCAAATAGTGCGGCCAGGATGGCCGCTTTTTGATCTCTGCGCCCAGGGACGCGCGCACAAACTCAAAGGCCTGCTATGTCCATCGAACTCAAAGTCCCCGTCCTGCCCGAGTCCGTCTCCGACGCCACCATCGCCACCTGGCACAAGAAGGCCGGTGATGCAGTCAAGCGCGACGAGAACCTGGTCGACCTCGAAACCGACAAGGTGGTGCTGGAAGTGCCCTCGCCGGTCGACGGCGTGCTGAAGGAAATTCGCCATGAAGTCGGCGACACGGTGAACAGCGAGCAGGTCATCGCGATCATCGAGGAAGGCGCCGCCGCGGCTCCTGCGCCCGCCGCTGCCGCACCTGCTCCGGCGGCTGCCGCCCCGGCACCAGCCGCACCCGCGGCCGCTGCCGGCAAGGGCAGTGCGGACCTGTCGCCAGCCGGCCTGCGTGTGGCGACCGAGGAAAAGATCGATCCATCCAAGGTCAGCGGCACTGGCCGCGATGGCCGCGTGACCAAGGAAGACTTGGTCAACTACGGCAAGGGTGGCAGCGCTCCGGCTCCGGCTCCAGCCGCCGCGGCTCCGGCTGCCAGGCCGACCCCGGGTTCGCGTCCGGAAGAGCGCGTGCCGATGACCCGCATGCGTCAGCGCATCGCCGAACGCCTGATGCAGTCGAAAAACTCCATCGCCATGCTCACCTCGTTCAATGAGGTAAACCTGAGCGAAGTGATGAAGATGCGCAAAGCACTCGGCGAAGCATTCCAGAAGGAGCACGACGTCAAGCTCGGCTTCATGAGCTTCTTCGTCAAGGCCGCTGCCGAAGCGCTGAAGCGCTACCCGTTCGTCAACGCATCGGTCGATGGCAACGACGTGATCTATCACGGCTACCAGGACATCTCGATCGCGGTGTCGACCGACAAGGGTCTGGTCACGCCGGTGCTGCGCGACGTGCAGGACATGAGCTTCGCCGACGTCGAGAAAGGCATCGCCGACTACGCCACCAAGGCACGCGCCAACAAGCTGTCGCTGGACGATCTGCAGGGCGGCACGTTCACCATCACCAACGGCGGCACGTTCGGCTCCCTGCTGTCCACTCCGATCGTCAACCCGCCGCAGAGCGCCATCCTCGGCATGCACACGATCAAGGAACGCGCCATCGTCGAGAACGGCCAGATCATCGCCGCACCGATGATGTACATCGCGCTGTCGTACGACCATCGCATCATCGACGGCAAGGACGCGGTGCTGTTCCTGGTCGACATCAAGAACCAGCTCGAGAATCCGCAGCGGATGCTGCTCGGACTCTAATGATGCGAGAACGGGGAACAGGGAACGCGGGACGGCAAAAGTTGCCGCCCTTGTTCCCCGCCCCCCGTTCCCTGTTCCCGCTTTCAAGGACACCAAAACCATGAGCGACAAATACGATGTCATCGTCATCGGCGCCGGTCCGGCCGGCTATGTGGCTGCGATCCGCGCCGCACAGCTGGGCCTGAAGACGGCCTGCGTCGACGCGTTCGCCGGCAAGGACGGCAAGCAGGCGCTTGGTGGCACCTGCCTCAACGTGGGCTGCATCCCGTCCAAGGCGCTGCTGGACTCCTCGCGCCAGTTCCACAACCTCACCCACAATTTCGACGTGCACGGCATCAGCGCCGACAACGCGCGCATCGACGTGCCGACCTTCGTCGGACGCAAGGACAAGATCGTCAAGCAGTTCACCGGCGGCGTGGCGCAGCTGTTCAAGGCCAACAAGATCACGCCGTACTTCGGTACCGGCAAGCTGCTCAAAGGCAACTCGGTGGAGATCACCGGCCCCGACGGCAAGAAAGAGACGATCAGCGCCACCAACGTGATCCTCGCTTCCGGCTCGGTGCCCATCGAGTTGCCGTTCGCCAAGTTCGACGGCAAGGCGATCGTCGACAACGCCGGCGCGCTGGACTTCACCGAGGTGCCAAAGCGCCTGGGCGTGATCGGCGCCGGCGTGATCGGGCTGGAGCTGGGCAGCGT
The DNA here is from genome assembly GCF_054061035.1 of Rhodanobacter sp. TND4EL1. Lineage (NCBI taxonomy): Bacteria > Pseudomonadati > Pseudomonadota > Gammaproteobacteria > Lysobacterales > Rhodanobacteraceae > Rhodanobacter > Rhodanobacter sp. TND4EL1. The sequence continues at coordinate 84,929 of NZ_JBSSDT010000001.1, read as the reverse complement.
GTGGAAGCGCCTGGGTTCCGAAGTCACCATCATCGAGGCGCTGCCCGACTTCCTCGGCGTGGCTGACCCCGACGTCGCCAAGGTCGCCGCGCGCGAATTCAAGAAGCAGGGCCTGGACATCAAGCTCGGCGCCAAGCTCAACAAGGCCGAGGTGAAGAAGGACGGCGTGCACCTGGTCTACACCGACAAGGACGGCGAGCAGCAGCTCGTCGTCGACAAGCTGCTGGTGGCCGTCGGCCGCCGCGCCTACACCGCCGGCTTGCTGGCCGACGACACCGGCGTGAAGCTGGACGAGCGTGGACGCATCGTGGTGGACGAGCACAACCACACCGGTGTCGATGGCGTGTGGGCGATCGGTGACGCGGTGCGCGGCCCAATGCTCGCCCACAAGGGTTCCGAGGAAGGCGTGGCGGTGGCCGAGTGGATCGCCGGCAAGGCTGGTCACGTCAACTTCGACACGATTCCGTGGGTGATCTATACCGAGCCGGAAATTGCATGGGCTGGCAAGACCGAGAAGGAACTGAAGGACGCCGGCATTCCGTACAAGGTCGGCAGCTTCCCGTTCGCCGCCATCGGCCGTGCCGTGGCGATGAACGAGGCGGTCGGCCAGGTGAAGATGCTGGCCCATGCCGAAACCGATCGCATCCTCGGTGTGCACATGGTCGGCCCGGGCGTCTCCGAGCTGATCGCCGAATGCGTCGTGGCGATGGAGTTCAAGGGTTCGTCCGAGGATCTGGCGCGTATCGTCCACGCCCATCCGACCCTGTCCGAAGCCGTGCACGAAGCGGCGTTGTCGGTCGACAAGCGCGCCATTCACAAGGGCAACTGAGCGCCCGCGTCGAGCGTACATCGGCCCGCTCGTGGCGACATGGGCGGGCCTTTGCATTCTGCATTCCCGTGCAGGAGCCTGCTGGCGGGCTTCTGCAATCCTTTTTTCAATTCGGACAAGTCCATGCCCCAACCCACCGCCATCTGCGTCTACTGCGGCTCCAGCAGCGGCAGGCATCCCGAATACGCCGAACAGGCGCATGCCTTCGGCACGGAAATGGCGCGACGTGGCATCGCGCTGGTCTATGGCGGCGGCAACGTCGGCCTGATGGGTGTGGTGGCCGACGCGGTGCTCGCCGGTGGCGGCAAGGTGATCGGGGTGATTCCACGCCAGCTGGTGGAGCTGGAAGTGGCCCATCCCCGCTTGAGCGAACTGGTCGTGGTGGAAACCATGCACCAGCGCAAGACGCGCATGTACGAGCTGTCCGATGCCTTCGTCGCCCTGCCCGGTGGCTTCGGCACCATGGACGAGATGTTCGAGATGCTGACCTGGGCCCAGCTCGGCCTGCATCGCTACCCGTGCGCCTTCCTCGACGTGCGCGGTTACTACCGCGACCTGCGCCAGATGATGCAGCACATGGTGGAAGAGAAGTTTGTGCGCGCCGAGCAACACGACAGCATCTGGTTCGGCGACAGCATGGCCGAGTTGTTCGCCTGGATGCAGGACTACCAGGGCACCTACGTGCCGAAATGGATCGACACCCGCAGTGTCGATGCCTGACCTCCAACCCGGAACATCGACATGACCTCCTTCCGCGCGTTTCGCATCCACAACGACGACAGCGGCTATCGCGCCGGCATCGAAATGATGTCCAGCGAAGTGCTGTCACCCGGCGAAATACTGATCAAGGTCGCCTACTCTTCGGTCAATTACAAGGACGCCCTTGCAGGTACCGGCAAGGGCCGAATCTTGCGCACGTATCCATTGAATGGCGGCATCGACGTGGCTGGCCGGGTGGTGGCCTCCACCGATCCGGGCTTCCGCGAAGGCGACGCCGTGCTGTGTACCGGCAGCGGCTTGTCCGAGATGCGTGACGGCGGCTACGGCGAATATGCCCGGCTCGATGCCCGCTGGACGATTCCGCTGCCTGCCGGCCTGAGCCTGCGCGAAAGCATGGTCATCGGCACTGCGGGCTTTACCGCCGCGCTGGCACTGCTGCGCATGCAGGACAACCGGCAGACGCCTGCGCTGGGCCCGATCGCGGTGACCGGCGCCAGCGGCGGTGTCGGCCAGCTTGCCATCGACATCTTCAGTCGCGCCGGTTACGCCGTGCACGCGATCAGCGGCAAGGCCGATCACTTCGATTTCCTGCGCGATCTCGGTGCGGCGGAATGCATCGATCGCCACCAGCTCGCCTTCAGCGGCAAGCCGATGGACTCGGCGCGCTTCGGCGGTGCGCTGGACAACGTCGGCGGCAGCATGCTGAGCGGCCTGCTGCCATTGATCAGTCCGTACGGCAACGTGGCGATCTGCGGCAATGCCGGCGGCGTCGCGTTCGACAGCACGGTGATGCCGTTCATCATCCGCGGCGCCAGCTTGCTCGGCATTGCCTCGGCTGGAACCGCCCGCGACTTGCGCGACCGCCTCTGGCAGCTTCTCGCAAGCGACTGGAAACCGCGGCATCTCGATCGCATCTGCACGCTCGACGTGACGCTGGAAGAGCTGCCGGAAGTGTTTGCGCGTATGCTCGCTGGGAACTCCTTCGGACGCACTCTCGTGTGCGTCGATGGCGCGGTTTGACGAAACCGCGCTTGGAAGTACCATTGCCACGGCTTAGAATCAACGAAACTCGCAGGGGACTATCTTTCTATGGCACGCATCCTGATCGTCGACGACTCCCCTTCACAGCTGCTTGGCATCAAGCGCATCGTCGAAAAACTCGGGCATGAAACCCTTTCCGCCGAAGACGGCGCCGCCGGCGTGGAAGTGGCCAAGGCCGAGCTGCCTGATCTGATCCTGATGGACGTGGTCATGCCCAACCTCAACGGCTTCCAGGCGACGCGCACGATCAGCAAGAACGCCGAAACCGCGCATATCCCGATCATCCTGGTTACCACCAAGGATCAGGAAACCGACAAGGTGTGGGGCATGCGCCAGGGCGCAAAGGCCTATGTCACCAAACCGATCCGTGAAGAAGAACTGGTCAAGGCGCTGGAAGAATTCCTGCCAGGCTGAAGTGGCAACCGATTCGACGAAAAACGGCGCCCATGAGGCGCCGTTTTTTTGCTCCATTGAAGGCGTGGCTATCGGGGATTGAATTCGCCGAAGGCGGCCTGCAATGCGTCATAAGCGGCGCGCTGCTCGTCCGTTTCCGCCGGCGGGGTACGAATGGACAACTCCACCAGCTGATCGCCGGGATGCGCACCAGGCATGCCCCGCCCCTTCAGGCGCAACTTGCGTCCCGATTGCGAGCCCGCCGGAATACGCAGGTCGACGGTCCCGGCCAGGGTAGGTACCGGCACCGTGGCACCAAGGGCGGCCTCCCACGGGGTGACGGGCAGGACACTGACCACGTTGCGTCCATCCAGGCGGAAACGCGGATCCTCGCGAAGTCCCACCTCCAGCAGCAGGTCGCCGTTCGGGCCACCGGCCATGCCGGGCTGACCCTGTCCGCTCAGGCGAATCACCTGCCCCGGCTGGATACCGGCCGGGATCTTGACCTCCAGCACGCGCTCGCCGCCTGCCGGATCATGCATCGCCAGTCGCGTGCGACCGCCCTCGAAGGCCGTCTGCAATTCGATCTGCACCGATGCCTGCACATCCTGGCCGCGACGCGGGCGCGGCTGGCCCCGATGTCCGCCTGCAGCGGCACCACGCCCGAACAGGCTTTCAAAGAAGTCGCTGAAATCACCGTCGTCGCCGCCACCGAAGCCTTGCTGTCCCTGCCAACCCGGCGGCGGACGGAACTGCTCACCTTGACGGTAACCGCCAGCACGCAGCTGGTCGTAAGAGCGCCGCTTTTCGGCGTCCTTGAGGACCTCATTGGCCTCGTTGACCGACTTGAACTTCTCCTCGGCACCGGCTTCCTTGTTCTTGTCCGGATGGTATTTGCGCGCGAGCTTGCGATACGCCGTCTTGATCTCGGCTTCGCTGGCATCGGGCTTCACACCCAGAATTTCGTAATAATCTTTGAATTCCACTCACCGCTCCCCGACTTGCGCAAAACCCGCGGCGGATCAGCTCCGCCGCGGGACAACCCACTCCGAACTCAGTGGCTTGCGTTGATGGTAATGCGCCGCGGCGTCGCCTGCGCCTTCTTCGGTATCACGATTTCCAGCACGCCGAGCCTTCCCGTTGCGGTGATGCCGTCGGCATCGGCGCTGTCGGGCAACGCAAACCGGCGATGGAAGGCACCGCGCGCACGCTCGACGCGGGTGAATTTGCTGGTCGCTTCCACCCCGGCAGCTTCACGTTCGCCCTTGATGGTGAGGATGCCCTTGTCCATGCTCACTTCAATCTGCGCCGGATCCACGCCGGGAATGTCGGCCAGGATCACAAAGCGCTGCTCGTCCTCGCGAATGTCCACGCGCGGCGCCCACTGGCTGGTGACCACGCTGGAGGCATCCGCATCTTCCGGCTGCAGGAAGCGGTCGAACGCCTGCCGGACTTCCTCGGGCAGGCCGTTGCCTGCATTCCAGATCCCATGACGACCAAGGTTCATTGCGATTCTCCTCGATTGGATTGCGGTCGATTACCGCCTGCCACAGAAAATAGGTGCGCTCGGCGACGATTCAAGGCGACAACCCCCTCGAACCGCCCTAGCATGCGCTCTTCACTTCATGATTCCGGATCCCATGAGCATTCAAGCCGGCGACACGATTCCCGACGCCACCGTGCAACGCATCGACGGCGACATCCAGCCGGCGCAGACGCGCGACCTGTTCGCCAAACGCCGGGTGGTGATGTTCGGTGTTCCCGGGGCGTTTACGCCGACCTGTTCCAACAAGCATCTGCCGGGCTACACGAAGCACTTTGCCGACTTCCGGCAACACGGGATCGACGTGATGTGCCTCGCCGTCAATGATGGGTACGTAATGCAGGCCTGGGCCGCGTCGCAGCACGTGCCCGCCGGGTTGCTGATGCTGGCCGATGGCAACGGCAGCTTCACCACTGCGCTGGGGCTGCAGCTGGACGGCAGCGCCTTCGGCATGGGCTTGCGCACGCGCCGGTTTGCGCTGTATGCGGAGGACGGTCTGGTGCGCTTGCTGCAGGTGGAAGCGCCCGGCGAATTGCGCGTATCCAGTGCCGAGGCGATGCTTGCTGCGGTCACTGCACTGACCACCTGACATCGCCCCGCACGCCGGCCATCAGCCTGCCAACCCGGTGCGGATAAGGCTCCGCTTTGGAGAACCGGACTGTTTCATCGAGCCCGGCGACACCAGCGGCGCCGCCATTGACGGGTTGCGGCTCCGCTTACAACTCGCGGATCACGCGGAAGCCGACGCGACCGCTGCGCGCATCGCCATTGGCTCCCTGCCGGTAAGCGGAGTCCACCTGCTCGGGTGAGCTGCCCCATGAACCGCCGCGCAACACGTGGGCGCGACAGCCCGGGTTGATCCATGCGCTGCCATCCGTGGGGGCACGCAGGTAACTGTCGTGCCAGCAGTCCGCCACCCACTCCGAAACGTTGCCGTCGATGTCATACAGGCCGAACGGATTGGCGGCGAAGCTCATCACTGGAGCCGGCCCCCAGTAGCCGTCGCGATAGCCGCGAAACGCGTTGCTCCAGCGACGGCCGCTGCGCGAGCGGTCGAACGAGCCGGTGAGATTCTCGACGGGGCGCGTGGGCGTGCCGTCGCCCCACCAGTAACGGGTCTGCGTGCCGCCACGAAGCGCGTACTCGAATTCGGCTTCGCTGGGCAATCGATACGCCTTGCCCGTGCGCTGCTGCAACCAGTCCGCGTACGCGCTGGCGTCCGCCCAGGAGACGTTGACCACGGGCAGGTTGTCGTCGGCCTTGCGACCGGCATAGTCGTCCTCCCAGGTGGCCGAACTGTCGTCGCGCAGGGCGCCGCTGCGTTCGTCGTAGACGCTGGCGCCGCCCAGCTTGATCGAGTCGGGGACGTAGCCACTGGCCCGCACGAACTCGCGGAACTGGGCGACGGTAACCGCGGTGCGTGCCATCGCGAAACCCTTCGCGATGGTCACCGCATGTTGCGGCTGGGCGGATTCGATCCGGTTGGAATCCGCCGGCGGCAAACCCATCAGGAAGCTGCCGGTGGGGACGACGACCATGGTCGGCGTCTTGCCCGGCAGATCGACGTAATGATCGACGAAGACTTGGCCCGGTTTGTAGCTGGCATACAGGCGTGCATTGGTTAGTTGCTCGGCGAAAGGTTCCAGCGCAGCCAGCCCGCCGTCAATCGAACGCGCCTGCGCCGCCAGCTTGGTGGCCAGCGCCAGGTTGCCCGCGTCCAGCGCCGTACGCGCCTGGTTCAGCACGCCGATGGCGCGCTGCTCGCGCAGGTTGTCCACACGTTCATGCACGTCGCGCATTTGCTGCGAGCCGGGGCGAATCACCTGCGCCTTCACCAATTCACGGTCGGCCTCGGCGAAATCGTTCTGAGCCACCGCGGCCAGCGCTCGATCCAGCACGGCACGCTGCACCTGCAGAATGCCCTGCTCCGCCACGGCATTCTGCGGATCCAGCACCTGCACCTCGTGGTACAGGTCCAATGCACTGCCGCCAGCTGGCTGGTCGGCCTTGCCTTGCTGCAACAAACCCGCCGCCTTGGCCAGCATCGGCCGCACCTTTTCCAGCGTCTGCAGGCTGGTTTCCAGTTGCGCCACCTCGGAATCGGCATTGGGCAGCGTGCGCAAGGCATCGAGCAGGTCGTGCGCGGCGTCGACATCGCCCACGGCAATGTCCTGGTCGATCTCTGCCACCAGCCGTGCGCGCACGTCGAACAAACCTTGCACCGCGCGCCGACTGTCCGACTTCTGCTTCAAGGCTTTCTCGAACAAGGCCGCCGCACTGTTGTCGTCACCGGCCAGCGCGCCGGCGTGCAGCGCCTTGGTCGCGCGATCCAGCAAGGCCTGGACCTCGGGCGGATCCGCACTCAGCTGTTTGGGCAGGTCGGCCTTCGCGCTGTTGCGCGCGGCAATCACCGTGGCCGGCGCAAGCGTCAGCGGTGGTCCGGCATTGAGTTCGCTGATGGCCGCCACCCGTTCCGGCTGCGGGCCATTCACCGGAGCTGCCGCGCCCAGCGACATCGAACGGCGCGGCGCCTGGCTCAGGTCCACGTGGAACCACTGCGGAAAGAAGTGATAGCTCAGCGCGAAACCCAGCACGACCAGCCCCAGCGCACCACCAAGAAAGCGCTGATGGCGCAGGGTTGCGTTGTTCGGCATAAATGGGCGTCCTTGGGTGCGGCCTGTTATCGTGCGCTGCTCACCATAGGCACAAATTGCCGACAGGGCAATCCGTGTCTGCGTCGTTGTGCGACATTTCCGAGGAGTACCGATGTCACTGCCCGAAACCCCTGCCGCCGACTGGATCGATCACCCCGACGCGCTGCACGCGTGGTTGGCCACGATACCGGCGGATGCGGCGATCGGCCTGGACACCGAGTTCATGCGACGCAACACCTTTTACCCGCAACTTGCCCTGCTGCAACTGGGCTGGAACGGGCACCATGCACTGGTCGATCCGCTGGCGTTCGACATCGGCACTGCGTTGCAGCCCGTGCTCGGCGCCGGTACGGCCATCACCATCATGCACAGCGCCAGCGAGGACCTGGAAACCCTCGCCCCCCTGCTGCCCGATGGCCCGCACGAGTTGTTTGATACCCAGATCGCCGCGGCCTTCGTCGGCATGGGCCTGGGCATCAGCTATCGGGCGCTGGTCGCCGAGTTGGCGGGCGCCGAACTGGACAAGGGCGAAACGCGCTCGGATTGGCTGCAGCGGCCGCTGACCGATTCGCAGCGCAGCTACGCCGCCCTGGACGTGGTCTATCTGAAGACCATCCACGAACAACTGTCCGAAAGCCTGAGGCAGCGCGACCGCAGCGCCTGGCATGCCCAGGATTGTGCCCGGCTCAAGCAGCGCGCCAGCCACCGCGATGGCGACCCGCAGCCGCAACGCGCCTTGCGCGGTGCGGCCGAGTGGCCGGCCGAACAGCAGGCCATGCTGCGTCGCCTGCTGCTGTGGCGGGATCGCAGCGCACGGCGGCTGGACGTGCCGCGCCCCTGGCTGCTCGACGACAATCTCGCGCTGAACCTGGCCGATAAGCCACCGGCCGCGCTGGGCGATCTGGAGCAACGCAGTCGCGGTCAGCGTGCGTTGCGCTCGGCCCAGCGCAGCGAACTGTTCGAGCTGCTGGCACCTGCCGTGAGTCCCGAGGAAGTCGCTGCCACCGCGCGCATCCCGGCGCATCCGCAAGGCGCGGCAAAGAAGGCACTGGGCGAGATGAAACAGCTGGTCGATACGCGCGCGGGCGAGCTCGACCTGCCACCGGGATTGCTGTGCCCGCGCAAGGTGCTGGAGGAATACGTGGTCACCGCCGAGTGGCCGGAGTTCCTCGAGGGTTGGCGTCGCGACGTCCTGCATGGCGACCTTCCCGGACTGTTGCCGGACTGAGTCTTCCGCGACGGGGTCTTGGCGAAGCCCCGGCGCACTGCTAGTATTCCTCGCTTCCGTGGGGCGGTAGCTCAGCTGGGAGAGCGCCACGTTCGCATCGTGGAGGTCGTGGGTTCGATCCCCATCCGCTCCACCACGGATTCAAACAAAAGGCCCCGGCATTGCCGGGGCCTTTTGTTTGCGCGCGGGTCAGACCTTGAGGAAGCGCGAAATGGCGATCAGCACCAAGCCGATGACGACCAGCCACGCCGTACCGCTGACGAAATACGGAAACACCATCAGCGCGATGCCGCAGATCAGCGGCACGATCGCCTGCTGCTTTTTTCCATAGATGAAGAAGCCCAGCCCGATCGAGCCAAACAGCAACCCCCACCACAATGTCGATGTATTCAAGGCGATGCCCCCTGCGTTCGGTCCGTCCGGGCGCATCGTACTCCCGCGCTGGCGACGGTTGCCCATGCGAGCGGGCGAAGCGCATCTCGCATGGACGCCATCAACGGCCGATCCGTACCAGCGGCGAAGCGAAGCGGTTTCGATCGTCGGGCCGGCAGGTTACGCAAGGATCGAGCGAAGCCGTGCGGCAACCGACCGCCGCTTGTCTTCTCAGCGGCCGCCAGCCGGACTGCACAGCGTTGCCATCAACTCGGCCTGCACATCGACAACCGGCTGGCCGGGTTCCGGCGCGGAATGCAGGTAGTCGCCATCGGCCTGCAGCAAGGAGGCACCGACGTTGTCGGCGAGGCAAAGATCCAGCGCGCGACGAATGCGCTGCTGCATCTTCTTGCCCTCGATCGGAAACGCGGCTTCCACGCGACGATCCAGGTTGCGCTCCATCAGGTCGGCACTGGACAGATACAGGCGCGGCTCGCCGCCATTGGCGAACCAGTACACGCGGCTGTGCTCCAGGAATCGGCCGATGATCGACCGGACCCTGACGTTCTCCGAAACACCATCGACCCCGGGACGCAGGCTGCAGATCCCGCGCACGATCAGGTCAATCTGCACGCCTGCGATGCTGGCCTGGTACAGCGCGCGAATGATGCTCGGTTCGGTCAACGCATTGAGCTTGAAAATGATCTGCGCGGGCTTGCCCGCCGCGGCGTGCGCCGCCTCGCAGGCGATCATCTCCAGCAACCGGCTCTTCAGCGTGAACGGCGCATGCAGCAGCCGCTTCATGTGCTGCAAGGTGCCCATGCCGGTGAGTTCGCTGAACAATTTGTGCACGTCCTCGCACAGCGCCTCGTCGGAGGTGAGCAAACTGTAATCGGTATACAGCCGTGCGTTGCCGCTGTGATAGTTGCCGGTGCCCAGGTGCGCATAACGCACCAGTTCGCGACCTTCGCGACGCTGAATCAACATCATCTTGGCATGGGTCTTGATGCCGACCACGCCGTAGATCACCATCGCCCCGGCCTGCTGCAGACGCGAGGCGAGGCTGAGGTTGGATTCCTCATCGAAGCGCGCACGCAATTCGACCACGGCCGTCACCTCCTTGCCCGCGCGGGCAGCGTCGACCAGCGCATCGACGATCTCCGACTTCGCGTTGGTGCGGTAAAGCGTCTGCTTGATCGCCAGCACCTGCGGATCGACGGACGCCTGGCGCAGCAGGTCCACCACCGGCGCGAACGACTCGTAGGGATGCAGCAGCAGCACGTCCTGCTTGCTGATCACCTGAAACAGGTCCTCCGCATGCCGCAACTCCTTCGGCAACGCGGGCGTGAACGGCGGGTATTGCAGACTCGGATAATTCGCGTGACAGGCGATGCTGAACAGTCGGGCCAGATTCACCGGGCCGTTCACCTCATACAACTCCGACTCGGCCAGCCCGAACTGTTTCAGCAGATGATCGGTCAGATCCTTCGGGCAGTTGTCAGCCACTTCCAGTCGCACCGCGTCGCCGAAGCGGCGCGAGTACAGCTCGCCGCGCAGCGCGAGGGCGAGATCCTCGACATCCTCCGGGTCCAGCGTGAGATCGGCATTGCGGGTCAGCCGGAACTGGTAGCAACCGAGCACGTCCATGCCGGGGAAAAGTTCTTCCACATGGGCATGGATGATCGAGGACAGCAACACGTAGTTGTCGCCGCCTTCGCAGACATCGGCAGGCATCTGGATCAGCCGCGGCAACACGCGGGGGGCCGGCACCACCGCCAGGCCCGAATCGCGACCAAACGCATCAACCCCCTCCAGCCGCACGATGAAGTTGAGGCTCTTGTTGACAAGCAACGGAAAGGGATGGGTCGGGTCAAGACCGATCGGAGTCACCAACGGAGCCACTTCCTGACGGAAGTAGCGGCGTACCCACAGCTTCTGCTTGTGCGTCCATTGCTGGCGCCGCACGATGCGGATGCCCCGCTCGGCCAGCTCCGGCAGGATGCGATCGTTGAGAATCGCGTATTGCCGCTCGATCTGCCGATGCGCGATGTCGCTGATTAGCGCCAGCGCGCGCTTCGGCCCGATGCCATCCGGACCGATCAGCTCGTGGTCCAGCGCCACCTGACCTTTGAGCCCGGCCACGCGGATTTCGAAGAATTCGTCCATGTTGCGCGAAAAGATCAGCAGGAACTTCAGCCGCTCCAGCAGCGGCGTGCGCTCGTCCAGCGCCTGGTCCAGCACGCGGATGTTGAACTGCAGCTGCGAAAGCTCGCGATGGATGTACAGGCGCGGATCGGCAAGATCCACCGCGGGAACGATTTCCGCCGTGTCATTGGCAGCGGGTGCGGAAACGTCGTGTGACGAAGTTTCGCGAATGATGCGGCTGTTCATCGGTACACCATGCAGCATGAAGTGGGCGGCCTTCCCATGGTAGCGTGCCGCCGGCCATGCCGGCCCGGCGCGCGCGACTGGCTCAGCTGCCGCTCAGTCTGCGATGTCTTGATGACCGCTGGATGACGCTGACGCGACGCCTGGCACATGCGACGTGGCGACCGTTTGGCTTATCGTGAGCGCCTCCGCGCCGCCTCCTACAGTCAAGCACCCTCATGCAGACCCGCGTCGAAAGCGCCTCACTCTCCCCTTCCGTGATCCCCGCGTCCGGCAACAGCATCCCCGCCAGCGAGCCTACCCAATTTGCGGTGCTCGGCGGGATCAGCTTCGCGCACATGCTCAACGACATGATCCAGTCGCTGATCCTGGCGATCTATCCGTTGCTGAAGGGCACTTTCCATCTGAGCTTTGCCCAGGTTGGCCTGATCACCCTGACGTTCCAGCTCACCGCTTCGCTGCTGCAACCGCTGGTAGGCATGGTTACCGATCGTCGTCCGTTGCCATACTCCCTGCCGGTCGGGATGACGTTCACCCTGTGCGGTTTGCTGTTGCTGGCGGTGGCTCCGAGCTTTCCCGTGTTGTTGCTGGCCGTGGGTCTGGTCGGCACCGGCTCGTCGGTGTTCCATCCGGAGTCCTCGCGCGTCGCGCGAATGGCTTCCGGGGGACGGCACGGGCTGGCCCAGTCGTTGTTCCAGGTTGGCGGCAACACCGGCTCGTCGCTGGGACCACTGCTGGCCGCGTGGATCATCGTGCCGCACGGTCGTGGCAGCGTGGCGTGGTTCTCGCTGGCGGCGCTGCTGGCGATCGTGGTGCTGCTGCAGGTCGGGCGCTGGTACAGCCGCCATCATGTCGCACGCAGCCTATCGGTCTCGCGGCATCTCACCGTCGTGTCGCTGTCACGCAACCAGGTCATCGCCGCGCTGGCGATCCTCGGTCTGCTGATCTTCTCCAAGTATTTCTACCTGGCCAGCCTCAGCAGCTATTACACGTTCTACCTGATCCACAAGTTCGGCCTGTCAGTGCAGAGCGCGCAGGTGCATCTGTTCGTGTTCCTGTTCGCGGTCGCCGCCGGCTCGTTGATCGGCGGCCCGGTCGGCGACCGGATCGGACGCAAGTGGGTGATCTGGGTGTCGATCCTGGGCGTGGCGCCGTTCACCCTGCTGCTGCCGCACGCGAACCTGATGTGGACCGGAGTGTTGACCGTGGTCATCGGCCTGATCCTGGCGTCGGCGTTCTCGGCCATCCTGGTCTATGCACAAGAGCTGATTCCCGGCAGGGTTGGCATGATTTCCGGGCTGTTCTTCGGCTTCGCCTTCGGCATGGGCGGCATCGGCGCAGCCGTGCTCGGCGGCTTGGCCGACACCCACGGCATCGAATACGTCTACCGGTTGTGCGCGTATCTGCCGTTGATGGGGTTGATCACGGTGTTTCTGCCGGATATCGAGAAGCGGGCTCACGCGTAGCTTCTTTGTTGGGGTGTCTTCAGTCGCGTTGCTCTTGCTCATTCTTGTTGATTAAGTGCAAAGCTTTCACCCTCCTGTGGAGGGCGAGGTACTTCTCTTCTGCTTGTCCAAAAGAGAAGTACCCAAGAGAAAACGACACCCCGCTTACGCGCTTTCCGGGCATCCATGCCCGGAAAGTCCGCGGGTGGGTTTCGGGGTTTGTCGACAGGGCATCCTGCCCTGACGCCAAACTGGCCGGCATCCATGCCGGCCACCCTGCGGGCTTTTCCTCCACCCGCCCGCCGCTTCAGAGGGGCCCCGGGTAGAGCAACGCGCATCCTGCGCGTACTTTTCAGAACAGCCAGAGCAAAAGCAGAGCCAGAGCGTAATCGTGGAGGCACGACGCTTTGCCGTTGCCGTTGCCGTTGCCGTTGCCGTTGCCGTTGCTGTTGCTGTTGCTTCTGAGTTTTTTCACCGAGTGCGGGCCAGGATGGTCCGCTGCTCTACCCGGCGCCCCTGTGCGGCGGTGAGGGACGGACGACAGGCCCGCAGGGTGATCGGCAGGGATGCCGATCATTTTTCGCCAGGACAGGAGTCCTGTCGAAAAACCCGGCCGGCCCTCACGGACTTGCCGGGCATGGATGCCCGGCAAGCGCCAAGCGGGGTGGCCTTCTCTTTTGGTTACTTTTCTCTTGGCCACGCAAGAGAAAAGTGACTCGGTCGCCGCAGGCGAACGACCGCTCTGCACTCAAGCTACGAAATCGAGCAAGAGCACCGAGGTGAAAGCCTCTCCCACAGAAAGACTCAGCGCGCGCCGATCACCACCGGCTCCGGCTCCAGCGCAACGCCAAATTTCGCACGCACACCGTGCATCACCTGCTGCGCCAACGCCCACAGTTGCGGCCCCGTCGCCTTGCCATGATTCACCAGCACCAGCGCGTGCCGATTGGAAATGCCCGCATCGCCTTCGCGGATACCCTTGAAACCAGCGGCCTCGATCATCCAGGCAGCGGACACTTTGCAGCGGCCGTCCGGCTGCGGCCACACGGCCAGTCCGGGATGCTCACGCTTGAGTGCATAAGCCAGCGCAGCATCGATGATCGGATTCTTGAAGAAGCTGCCGGCATTACCGATCACCGCCGGATCCGGCAGCTTCCTGGTGCGCAAATGGACCACCGCTTCGGCGACATGGAACGGCGCGGGATGCTCCACACCCATCCGCGCCAGCTGTTCGTTGATGCCTGCGTAATCGGTGCGCAGCGGACGGCTGCGTGGCAGCATGAAGCGCACCGCCGTGACGATGTAACGGCCGGGTTCATGCTTGAACAACGAGTCGCGGTAGCCGAATGCACAGGTCGCGTGGTCCAGCGTCACCACTTTGCGCTCGCGCGTGTCCCAGGCCTCGACGCTCTCGACGAACTCGGCCACTTCGCAGCCGTAGGCCCCGATATTCTGGATCGGTGCGGCGCCGACCGTGCCGGGAATCAGGATCAGGTTTTCCAGCCCGGCGTAACCCTGGCCGAGCGTCCAGCGCACGAAGTCATCCCAGCGCTCACCGGCCGCCACCGCAATGCGCGCGCTGTCGCCATCGCTTTCCACCTGCACGCCACGGGTTGCCATTGCCAGCACGGTGCCGTCGAAATCACCGGTGAACAGCATGTTGCTGCCCTCGCCCAGCACCAGCAGTCGACCCTTGCGCACGGCCGGGAAGTCGAGCAATTCGGGCAACTTGCTGGCGTCGCGGATTTCGGCGAGCAGCGTCGCGCGCGCATCCACACGCAGCGTGTTGCGATTGGCCAGCGAGGCATTTTCGATCAGCGTGTAGCCGCCCATGTCGATGCGTTCAGACATTGGCAACCTCGCGCTGGCGGCGGATCTCGTTGACGCACTCGGCCACCAGATGCGGCCCGCGATAGATCAGGCCCGAATACACTTGCACCAGCGAGGCGCCGGCGTCGAGCTTTTCGGCCGCATCGCTGCCATCGAGAATGCCCCCCACGCCGATCAGCGGAATGCGTCCTTGCAGGCGCTTGTGCATGCCGGCCAGAACAGCCGTGGAACGCTCGAACAACGGCTTGCCGGACAAACCGCCGGATTCGCCGCCATGCGGGTCGTCAGCCACGGACGCGTGGTCGATCGTGGTGTTGCTGCAGATCACCCCGTCGATGCCGGTGCGCAGCAGGACTTCGGCGATCGCGTCGAGTTCGCCTTCGGAAAGATCCGGCGCGATCTTCAGCAGCATCGGCTTGCGCCTGCCCTGCTGCGAACCCAGCCGTTCCTGCGCCGCGCGCAGTACCGAGATGAACTTGTACAGCGTCGCTTCCTGCTGCAGGTCGCGCAGACCCTGCGTGTTCGGCGACGAGATATTCACCGTGATGTAGCTGGCGTGCTCGTGGACCTTGTGCAGGCAGGTCAGGTAATCGTTGACCGCCTTCTCGTTCGGGGTGTCCTTGTTCTTGCCTATGTTGATGCCGAGCACGCCGTGATAGCTGGACTGCTGCACGTTGCGCACCAGCGCATCGACGCCGCCGTTGTTGAAGCCGAGCCGGTTGATGATCGCCTCGTGCTGCGGCAGGCGAAACATGCGCGGCTTGTCGTTGCCCGGCTGCGGCAGCGGCGTGACCGTGCCGACTTCGATGAAGCCGAAACCGAGCGCATCGAGCGCGTCGAGGTGCTCGGCATTCTTGTCCAGCCCGGCAGCGAGGCCGACCGGATTGGGAAAGGTGATGCCGAACACCGTCGTCGACACGTCGGCCGGCGGCTTGGCAATCCAGTGCGCGAAGCCACTGCGCTGCGCCACGCCCAGCGAATACAAGGTGAGGTGGTGCGCCTTCTCGGCGTCAAGCTTGAACAGCAGCGGGCGCAGGATGTCGTACATGGGTTTCAAATCAAGGATTCGGGATGAAGACGGAAGTCGAGGTCGCAGTTTAGCCTGCTGAAATGCACCGGAAGGGGCAGCCGATCGCGCGGTCGCGTTTCAGCCACGGAGCATTTGCCCGCCATCGACGACGAGGGTCTGCCCAGTGATCCAGCCTGCCCACGGCGAAGCCAGAAACAACGCCGCGTGAGCGATCTCTTCCGGCTTGCCGAAGCGGCCGAACGGGATCTTTGCCAGGGTCGCCCGATACAGCTCGGGCTGTTCCACTTTGCGGCGTTCCCACAGCCCCTCGGCGAAGGCGATCGAACCGGGCGCGATCGCGTTGACGCGAATCCGCTGCTCGGCGAGTGCCAGCGCCTGCGAGGTGGTGTACTGGCTGAGCGCCGCCTTCACGGCGGCATAGGCCGCGCCGTTGGCGCGCGGACGAAACGCCGCGATGGAACTGGTGTGAAGAATGCAGCCGTGCGCGGACGCCTGCAGGTATGGCAGGGCCGCGCGCGAGGCACGTACGGCCGCCATCAGATCGACATTGAAGCCGGCCAACCAGCCTTCGTCGCTTTCGTCGAAACCGTAGCCGCTGGCATTGTTGACCAGCACGTCGATACCGCCCAGCGCTGCCGCCGCACTGGCGATGTAGGCGTTGATGGCCTCGGCGTCGGCGAGATCGCAACCTTGGGCGTGCGCCATGACCCCTTGCGCAGCGATGGTCTGCCGCGCTTCTTCCAGCGCTGCCGCGCCGCGTGCGCAGATCGATACGGCCGCACCGGCCTGGGCAAAAGCCAGCGCGATGCTGCGGCCGATGCCGCGACTGCCGCCCGCCACCACGACGCGATAGCCATTGAAATCAAAAGGAACGGGAGCCGCGTTGTTCATGCGCCGGTCAATGCCAACCGGCAATCGCGAAACCGAAGAACAACATCGCCATCAGCAGGAAAACGCCCAGCACGCACAGGCCCAGCTGGACATAGCCCAGCACCATTCCGGCCACGGCCATGCCGTCGCCTTCCATGCGGTGGTCGAGCGGACTGCGGCGGATTTCACTGCGTGCCAGATGGCCGCAGACGATGGCCACGAGGGCGCCGACAAACGGCAGAAGGCACCAGGAAAGGATGCCGAACACCAGGCTCACCACGGCCAGCGAACTGGTGGTGGCGGCAGGCCGATAGGACGGTTGATAGCTCATCGGGTCGCTCACTCTTCAAGGAGGGGAAACAGCGCCGTCATGCATCGAACGGTCACGGACGGCGAGCCGCCCGTGACCGGTGTTGCGATTACACCGTGAACTTGATGCCCTGCGCCAGCGGCAGCGCATCGGAGTAGTTGATGGTGTTGGTCTGGCGACGCATGTAGACCTTCCACGCATCCGAACCGGACTCGCGACCGCCGCCGGTTTCCTTCTCGCCGCCGAACGCGCCGCCAATCTCCGCACCCGAGGTGCCGATGTTGACGTTGGCAATGCCGCAGTCCGAACCGGCGGCCGACAGGAACTGCTCGGCTGCACGCAGGTTGTTGGTGAAGATCGACGAGGACAGGCCCTGCGGCACGTCGTTCTGCATCTCGATCGCCTCGTCCAGGGTCTTGAACGACATCACGTAGAGGATCGGCGCAAACGTTTCGGTCTGCACCACATCGTCGGAGTTCTTCACGCCGGTGATGATGGTCGGCAGCACGAAGTTGCCCTTGCGATCAGCCAGCGCCTTGCCGCCGGTACGCACGGTGCCGCCGGCCGCCTTGGCCTTCTCCACTGCGTTGAGGTAACCCTGCACTGCTTCCTGACTGTTCAGCGGGCCCATCAACGTGCTGGCCAGGGTCGGATCACCGATCTTGCCCTCGACCTGTTGATAAGCCTTGACCAGAGTGTCGAGCACGCCGTCGAAGATCGACTCGTGCACGAACAGGCGACGCGTGCTGGTGCAGCGCTGGCCGGCGGTGCCGACCGAGCCGAACACGATGCCCGGGATCGCCAGCTTCAGATCGGCCGATTCGTCCAGGATGATGGCGTTGTTGCCGCCCAGTTCCAGCAACGAACGGCCCATGCGCTGCGCCACGCGCTCGCCGACCATGCGCCCGACCTTGGTCGAGCCGGTGAAACTGATCAGGCCCACGCGCTTGTCGTCGACAAACGCCTGCGCCAGGTCGCTGCCGGCATCGTTGAACAGGAAGAACAGGTCGGGGTAGCCACCGTCCTTCAACGCTTCGTTGCAGATCTTCATGGTCGCGATCGCGGTCAGCGGCGTCTTCGGCGACGGCTTCCAGATGCAGATATCACCGCAGGCGGCAGCCAGCATCGCGTTCCAGGCCCACACCGCGACCGGAAAGTTGAACGCGCTGATGATGCCCACGATACCCAGCGGGTGGTATTGCTCGTACATGCGGTGGCCCGGGCGCTCCGAATGCATGGTGTAGCCATGCAACATGCGGCTCTGGCCCACGGCGAAGTCGGCGATGTCGATCATCTCCTGCACTTCGCCGTCGCCTTCGGGCTTGATCTTGCCCATCTCCAGCGCGACCAGCGAACCCAGTGCATCCTTGTGCTTGCGCAGCGCCTCGCCGCACAGGCGCACCGCTTCACCACGCAACGGCGCCGGGGTGGTCTTCCACACCTTGAAGGCGGCCTGCGCGCGCTTGACGATCACTTCGTAATCGGCCGCGCTGGACGCGTGCACGGTGGCCAGCACTTCGCCGGTGGCCGGATTCACCGGCTGCAACGCGCCGGCGTCGGTGGTCCTGGACCACTCGCCCTGGCCGAGGTAGCTACCGGACTGCTCGCCGTCAAGACCGAGCGCGCTGAGGATTGCATGGGACATAGATGTCTCCTTGGACGTGCGGCGCCCGCGAGCGCCGTGAATGGGAAGCGTGAAACCACTCAGTCTAACAGGCTGGACAAGCCGGTCCCTCCACGCGCCTGCCGCCGCCTTCCCGGACACTGCCGAAGTCTCCGGACGCGACTGGATCAGCTTTTCCAGCGCCGCTGCGTGCCTTGCGACAATTTGACATACCCCGATCACTTAACAATAATTCAATACATCCATATTTCACTTAAATATGAATTCACTGATCACTTCGACCACAGCGCTACACGCCAATGCCGCCGCCACGGCCAAGCTGCTGCGGGCGCTGGGCAACACGTCGCGGCTGCTGATCCTCTGCCGTCTGTTCCAGCATGGCGAATCCAGTGCCGGCAGCCTGGCTGCCGAACTGGGCATCGGTTTGTCCGCGCTTTCGCAGCACCTCAACCGCATGCGCGAGGAAGGACTGGTCAGTCAGCGTCGGCAATCGAGACAGGTTTTCTACCGGATCAGCGAAGCGTCATCCTCCCGACTGCCGACGCTGCTCGCGAGCATCTGCGAGGACTCCGCGCCCGCCACCGTGGACGATCACGCCAGGCCGTCGACCGTGGCCGCCGCCCTCGCCCTGGCGTTTCCGGACGACGGTTCAGTCGCCGCCGACGGTTTTTGGCAGGCCGCCACCATCACGGGCGCGGGCAAGATTCACCCGTTGCCGCAGGCGGCGTACCAGCCGGACCCTGGTGAGAGCTGCAAGGTCGTCTTCGGCATGACCATGGCGCCTGCCCACCCTGCCGAGATCAACCCGGCGCTGCAACGCGTCGCGCGCACGGTCAATCTGTACGCCAATGCGGGCATCCCGCTCGGCCAGCTGCAGTTCGTGGCCGTGGCGTCGGCGGGTGCCACGGTCATTGCGCTGGACGATGCGCACCATCTGCAGCAATACGGCACACCCAATCCGAACCTGCCGATCATCCAACAATTGCGCCAGGCCGGCGTCGACGTCGCGGTGTGCGGGCAAGCGATCGCCGAGCACCATTATCCCTTCGACGGTCTGGACCAGCGCGTCACCCTGGCCTTGTCCGCGCTGACCACCATCACCCAGCTGCAGCAGAAGGGCTACGCCCTGATGCCACTTTGATTCACGCCGCGATGAAGTGGGGCGTGAAAGCCTTGCCCATCAGCTGGCGGCCGCCCAGGCCCGGACAAGCCTGCTCCACGGGGAAAACAACCATGAGGAAATACTGATGCGCTTGCCTGCATTCGCCGCTTCTTTCATCGCAGCGAGCATGTTGCTGCCCGCCACGGGCAACGCGGCCGACGCCGCCCAGATAGCCACCCAGGGCAATGGCAACGGCGCGCCCGCCTGCGTGGCCTGCCATGGCGCCGATGGCGCGGGGCAACCCGCAGCGGGCTTTCCGCGTCTGGCCGGATTGAATGCCAGCTACCTGCAACAGCAACTGGAAGACTTCGCCAGCGGCACCCGCGACAACCCGGTGATGAAGCCGGTGGCGAGCGCACTCAGCGCCGCGGAGCGCAAGGCGCTGGGCGAGTACTACAGCAAATTGCCGATACCCGCGGCACTGGCCAAGCCGGCAACACCCATGCCAGCCGCCGACAGCGCCGGTGCATTGCTGGCCACGCGTGGACGGTGGCCGCAACAGGTGCCCGCGTGCGTGCAGTGCCATGCGCCTGGCGGCGTCGGCGTGGGGGCGAATTTCCCGCCGCTGGCCGGGCAGTCGGCCACGTATATCCAAAACCAGTTGAAGGCCTGGAAACAGGGTTCGCGGCACAACGATCCGCTTGAACTGATGCAACACGTCAGCAAGGCACTGAGCGACGACGACATCACCGCCGTGGCTACGTGGTTTGCGGCACAGCCGCTGAACAGCAAGGGAGAAACCCCATGACCGCACGCCATGTCGCCACCTGTCTTCTGGTCCTGATGCTGGCTGCGTGTTCGGCCAAGGCTCCTTCCGACTCGCCGGCACCGCCGGCGGTCGCGAAAGCCTCATCCGCACCGATGTCGGCGGCCACTGCGCCAAGCCCCGCAACCACCGCAAAAGTCGATGCAACCAGCAACGAAAAGCCTTTTTCGCCACCGCTGGAATCGGACATCCCCAGTGGTCCGTTCGGCGACGTGGTGCGCCAGGGCCGAGACATCTTTCTGCATACCAGCGAGTACGCCAAGCCTTATGTCGGCAACGGACTGAGCTGCAGCAACTGCCATCTTGATGCCGGTCGCCAGGCGAACTCCGCACCGCTTTGGGCCGCGTATACCGCCTATCCGCAGTACCGCAAGAAAAACGGGCACGTCAACAGTTTCGGCGAGCGCCTTCAGGGGTGTTTCAAGTACAGCATGAACGGCAAGGCACCGCCGCTGGACAGCAAGGAAATGCTGGCACTGGAAACGTATGCCTACTGGATGTCCACCGGCGTGCCCATTGGCGCGAAGATGGCCGGCGCCGGCTACCCGAAGAAAGGCTTCAAGCCGCCGCAACCGGCGGACTACGCCCGCGGCAAGACAGTCTACGAACGCAGTTGCGCGCTCTGCCACGGCGCCGACGGACAGGGCCAGCAAGTCGCCGGCAAGAACGTGTTCCCGCCCCTGTGGGGACCGGATTCCTTCAACTGGGGCGCCGGCATGCACCAGTTGGACAACGCGGCGGCTTTCATCAAGGCGAACATGCCGCTCAGCCGCGGCGGCACCCTGAGCGACCAGGATGCCTGGGACGTGGCGATGTACATGGACGCGCACGAGCGCCCGCAGGACCCCCGCTACAAAGGCAATCTCTCCGAAACGCGCAAGCAATATCACGACACCCCGATGTCGCTGTACGGCACCACGGTGGATGGCCGGCTGCTTGGCGCCCACCCCGCAACCCGATAAGGATCCACTCATGCTTCCTCCCTCCTCCTGCCGCGTGCTGACGGGACTGGTCACGCTTGCGCTGGCCGCAGCCGCCGTCACGCCCGTGCTGGCCGCTGAAACCCCGATTGGCGAAACCACCTTCGGCGGCAAGATCTTTGTCGACGCCTCGCATCTTGACCAGAGCAAGAACGGCAAGCGCACCGATGCCAGCGGCAACAGTGCCGACCTCAAGCGCCTGTATCTCGACCTCGATCATCGTTTCAGCCAGGTGTGGTCGGCGCATCTGACCACCGACATCAACTGGCTCCGGAATGCATCGCCCACCGACTTGTGGGTCAAGCGTGCCTATCTGCAAGGCGCCTTCAGCAAGGCGCTGGTGCTGCGACTGGGCTCGGCCGACATGCCGTGGGGAGGCTTCGTCAACAGCTGGTCAGGCTACCGCTACGTCGACAAGGAACTGGTCACCCGACTCAGCTACGGCGCGTCCGCCGACTGGGGCGTTCACGTGCTGGGTGCCGTCGGTGACCGCGGCCAACTGCAGTACGCCACCTCGATGGTCAGTGGTTCCAGCTTCAAACGCCCGCGCACCGGCGACCGGCCGGACTTCGAGGCGCGCGTGGCATGGCAACCGACCAAACAGACCGTGCTCGCGATCGGTGGCTACAACGGTACCCGTGCGCTCGATGGCGGTTCGCACGTGGCGCTGCACACGGCACGCCGATGGGATGCGCTTGCCGCGTATCACGACCAGCGCTTCCGCTTCGGCGCCCAGTATTTTCGTGCGACGGACTGGAATCAGGTGCGATCGACCAACAACGACCGCGCCAGCGGCTGGTCGGCATGGGCCAGCATGCAGCTGTCCCCGCAATGGGCCGCTTTTGTCCGCCACGATCAGACCGACACCAGCGAGTTGCTGGACCCGACCCGCCACGACCGTTACAGCAATCTCGGCCTTGAGTATCGGGTCAATCGCAACCTGCAGATCGCTGCGGTGTACAAACGTGAGCGGCTGGCCAATATCAGCAAGTCACTGACCGCGTCGAACGAAGCCGGCCTGTGGGCACAGATCAGCTTTTGATCACGGCAGGTGCCGCGGCGGCCTGACCGCTTTTGCCGCCGGAATGCACAGCAGCCGGCGCTGGCAGGCTGGCGTTGTCAGCACCTCCGGTTTCACTTTGGAGATGTCCCCGGTATTCTTCCCTGCCGCTGCCCTCGTAGCTCAGTTGGATAGAGCGGCCCCCTCCTAAGGGGCAGGTCGGACGTTCGAATCGTCTCGAGGGCACCAAATTCAGCTTGGACGTGACTGGCGCGATCCCGCTATGTACGCCAGGTGGCGAACATCACTGCCGCCGCGACCGCCATCACCAGGGTCGCCAGCCAGCCGATGACTTTCAGCCTTGGCGGGATGACGAACTTGCCCATCACCTTGCGCTTGGCCGCCAACAGCATGATGACGACCATCAGCGGTACGGCGATCACGCCATTGATCACTGCGCTCCAGAACAGCATCTTGATGGGATCGATCGGCGAGAAACTCAGCACCATCCCGAGCAGGGTTGCCAGCACGATGGTGCCGTAGAACAACACGGCCTTGCGCGGGGCGGATTCCAGCCCGGTCTTCCAGCGAAACGCTTCACCCAGCGCGTACGCAGCGGAACCTGCCAGCACGGGCAAGGCGAGCAAACCGGTGCCGATGATGCCCGCGGCAAACAGCCAAAACGCAAACTTGCCGGCGATCGGCAACAGCGCTGCCGCCGCATCGGACGAGGTCTGGATGTCGGTCTTGCCGTTGGCGTGCAGCACCACGGCCGCGGTGAGAATGATGAAAAACGCGACCACTTCGGAAAACAGCATCCCGATGACCGTGTCCAGCCTGATGCGGTGAAGTGCCGCTGTCCCTTGTTGCGAGGCGCGCTTGAGCGCCTTGCGTCCGGGCGTGATGCGCACTTCATCAGCCTCCTGCGAGGCCTGCCAGAAAAACAGGTACGGACTGATGGTGGTGCCGAACACGGCCACCACCGCGACCGCGTATTTGGCGTCCAGTCGCACCGTCGGGAAGAACGTGCCCTTCGCCACCTCGAGCCACGGTACATGGATGACCAGGACAGTCCCGACATACGCAAACAGGCTGAATGTCAGCACCTTCAACAACGGCGAATACCTGGCGAACGGGATGAATACCTGCAGCACCACCGACAACACGGCGAAACCGGCCGCATAGGCAAACGCCGGGCCGCCAATCAGCAACTGCAGGGCCGCACCCATCGCGCCGATATCCGCCGACAGGTTGATGATGTTCGCGGCGAACAGCAGGAACACGAACCCCACCACCACCGACACCGGATATTGCGAACGGATGTTCGCTGCCAGTCCCTTGCCGGTGACGCGCCCGATCCGCGCACATATTGTCTGGATGCCGATCATTAGTGGCAGCGCCAGCACCACCGTCCACAGCGTTCCGTAGCCGTAGGCCGCGCCCACCTGCGAATAGGTGGCGATGCCGCTGGGATCATCGTCGGCCGCGCCGGTGATCAGCCCCGCGCCGAGCTGACTCAGCAGCGGCTTCTTCCCGACACTCTCCGAGTCTTGCGGAACGTGCTGCTCCGGCAAACTTTCTGACACCTTGATGGCCATGGTCTGCCTGTTGCGGTGAACGTCGCTGTCGAAATTGCCGGAATGAATCGTCTGAGGACCGGGAAGACACCGCATGGCGCGCATGCGCAAAACACCGTGCCGCCGAAGTCAACGCAAGCAGATGCCCAAATCGGCCTCAGGTCAACACGGACGTCAGCGGTCGCCCTCAGGAGCTGCACGACAGCATCGAGCAGCCGGCCTTGTGCCGCGCCCAGTCCGGCCGCTTCTGCGAAAGCGCTTCGCGCTCCGGTTGCTCGTCGTAAGGATGGCGCATCACCTCAAGCAGCTCGGCAATGCCGTCGAAGTCACCCTGCCCCGCGCGGTCGATCGCCTGCTGGGCAAGATAATTGCGCAACACGTAGCGCGGGTTTGCCTGATTCATCTGCGCGCGACGCTGGACGGGTGCCAGCGGGTCCTCAGCGAGACGCGCGCCGTAGCGGGCCAGCCAGTCATTGAGCGCAGGTTCCGTCTCGCGTCGTTTCGTCTCGTCGTAGAACGCGTCATGCATCGGTTTCAGCGTGGGTGCCGCTGCATCCACATCGGCCAGCTCGCGGAACCACAGCGTCATGTCGATCTCGGCTTGCTGCATCAGTGCCTGCAACGACTGCATCAAGGCCATGTCGTCGTCGCGGCATTCGGCGAGGCCGAGCTTGGCGGCGGTATTGGCGCGATCGGCGGCGGCATAAACGGCTGCGTAGCGATCCAGCCCGGCCTGCAGCGGTGTCACGTCGGCGAACAACGGGGCCAGCGCGCCGGCCAGCCGACTCAGGTTCCACCACGCCACGTTCGGCTGCTGGCCGAAGCGGTAACGCCGACGCTGGGCATCGGTGGTGTTCGGCGTCCAGTCCGGATCGTAATTGTCGACCCAGCCATACGGACCGTAGTCGATGGTGAGGCCGAGGATCGACATGTTGTCGGTATTCATCACGCCATGCACGAAGCCCACGCGCATCCAGTGCGCAACCATCACCGCGGTGCGCTCGCACACCTGCGCAAACCATTCTGCGTACAACGCTTCGCCGTCGCCCTGCAGTTCAGGAAAGTCACGGCGGATGGTGAAGTCGACCAATTGCCGCAGCAGCGCGGTATCGCCGCGCGAGGCCGGCAGTTCGAAATTGCCGAAGCGGATGAACGACGGCGCGGCACGACAGACGATCGCGCCGGGCTCGGCAGCCGCATGGCCGTCGTAGAACATGTCGCGAAGCACCGCCTCGCCGGTACCGATCAGGCACAGCGCCCGGGTGGTTGGCACGCCGAGGTGATGCATCGCCTCGCTGCACAGGAATTCGCGCACCGACGAACGCAGCACCGCACGCCCGTCCGCCCCCCGCGAATACGGAGTCAGCCCGGCGCCTTTCAGCTGCAGCTCCCAGCGCTCGCCGCGGGCGTTGAGCATCTCGCCCAACGAGATCGCCCGGCCGTCGCCCAGCTGACCGGCCCAGTTGCCGAACTGGTGGCCACCGTAATTCGCCGCGTACGGCTGCATGCCATCGAACAGGGCATTGCCGCCGAACACCTGGGCAAACTCCGCTGAGGCGACCTCCGCGTCGCTGAAACCCAGCGTGGCCGCCATCTCCGCCGAATAGGCCAGCAAATGCGGCGCCGCCACCGCCGTGGGGTCGACCCGCGAATACAGCGCGCCTTCGACCTGGCGTGGCCGCGTGCCCTGCTCCGGATCACCGGGAAGCTCGCGCACGAAAGCGTTGTCGAACTGGAGGTTGGGCATGAAGAGAGTCTGAGCCAAAGGGTCGACCTTCAATATCCGGGCGCCCACCCCCGCATGCAAGCGCTCGCGCGATGGGCGCTATAGTCGGCGCCGCGAACCTTCCCCGGAACCATGATGAACGACACGCCGTCCGCCGACCTCAACACCGATGCCCTGCCCGAAGACGCACCCTACCTGGCGGCCACCACTCGCTGGCTGGAACGAGCCGTGATCGGTCTGAACCTGTGCCCGTTCGCCCGCGCGCCGCACGTGCAGGGCAAGCTGCGCATGCGGGTCAGTCAGGCGCGCGATACCGACACCCTGCTGGACGATCTCTGCGGTGAACTGCAATCGCTCCATGCGCTCAGCGCGGACGAATGCGAAACCGGCCTGCTGATCCATCCGTTCGTGCTTGGTGACTTCCTCGATTACAACGATTTTCTCGACGTGGCGGACGCTGCCGTGCAGACGCTCGGGCTTGAAGGCGAATGGCAGGTCGCCAGCTTCCACCCGCACTACCAGTTTGCCGACAGCGCGCCGGATGACATCGAGAACTTCAGCAACCGCTCGCCCTATCCCACCCTGCATCTGCTGCGCGAAGCCAGCGTGGAGCGTGCGATGGAGCAGATGAGCGACACCGATGCGATCTACCGACGCAACCTCGAAACCCTGCGCCGGCTGGGCCCGGATGGCTGGCAGGCCTTGTGGAAAGACAACGCGGGCTGAGCCGCTTCTCAACATCCTGTTCATCGCGGCGGTGACATGCTGGCGCATGAATCACTCCAGCGTCGACCCCCGCGACCCCTACGCCGAAAGCGTCGACCCGAGCGTGCATTGCAACACCTGCGAGGCCGTGTGCTGTCGCCTCACCGTGGTGCTGATGCCCGAAGACCATGTGCCCACCTGGCTGATCGACCGCGACGAACGCGGCATGGAAACCCTGGCCAAGGGCGAGGACGGCTGGTGTGCCGCCGTCGATCCGAACACCTCCGGCTGCACCATCTACGAAGACCGCCCCACCATCTGTCGCAAGTTCGCGATGGGCAGCCCGAGCTGCCGTGACGAACGGCACCGGTGGTTCGGCGCAAGCATTCCCACCGCCGTGCACCTGTTGTAACTCCGCACGTGTCGGTCTTGGCTGCAACGTGATGCAAGGCGGCGGGCTGTGCCCGCCCTACGCCGCGAAGATCAGCGCCACTTCATCCGCATCGAGTGCACGCCATTCCCCGAGCGGCAAGTCGCCCAGCATCAGCCCGCCGACCGAAATCCGTTGCAAGGTCTCGACATGGTTGCCGGTGGCGGCAAACATCCGGCGTACCTGGTGGTAGCGGCCTTCGGTGACGCTGAGACGGGCATGGCGCGGCCCCAGCACTTCCAGTGTCGCCGGTGAGAGCGGCTCGTTCTCCGATTCCAGCATCATCGTTCCGCTGGCGAACAGCTCCGCTTCGTCACCCCGCAGGTTCTGCGCCAGGGTCGCCTCATAGACCTTGGTCACCTGCGCCTTCGGCGAGATGATCCGGTGCAGCAGCGCACCATCGTCGGTGAACAGCAGCATGCCCGACGTGTCGCGGTCGAGCCTTCCCACGGTGGACAGCGCCGGTGAGCGCACGCTGTAGCGCGGCGGCAACAAGTCGTAAACAACGCGGCCCGGATCCTTGCGCGAACAGGTGACGCCGAGCGGCTTGTTCATCATGAGAACCAGCCCGGGCGGCGGGTCCAGCGGCTCGTCGTCGACCAGAATGGTTTCGTGCGGCACCACGTCGTCGGTGTACAGCACTTCGCCGGCACGATCGGTGATGCGACCGGAACGGAACAGCGCCGTGACGTCCTTGCGGCTGCCATAGCCCAGATTCGCGATCAGCTTGACCAGTTTCATCCACGCACCCCCATCGCTTCGATCACCTTGAATCCTTCTTGCACAACCAGCGCGCGTACTTCATGAAAACGTGCGGCCAGTATGGCCTCGTACGGCAAATGACGGTTCGCCACGATCAGCAGACGGCCATCGGCTTGCAGGGCTTCCGCCGCGCTGACGATGAACGCGCGACCCAGTTCCGGCAAATCGGCGCGGCCCTGATGGAACGGCGGATTGCTGACGATGGTGTCATGACGTTGTGCCAGCCCGCGGGTGACGTCGTGCCAGTGCACCGCCACGGCCAGTTCCCGACCACGTTCGCGCTGTGCGCGTGCCAGGTTGATCCGCGCCGGTTCCAACGCCCGCGCCTCCGCTTCGTACAGATCAAGCGCCTGCACCCGCGGACAACGCGCCACGATCTGGCTGGCCAGATAGCCATAACCGGCGCCCAGATCGGCGACCCGCCCATGCAGGTCCGGCGGCAGATGCTGCGCCAGCAAGGCCGAAGCGCGATCGATGCGATCCCAGGCAAACAGACCGGGCCGACTGACGTAGCCGTCGACGATCTCGCGGGGCGCATCCAGCGCCAGCCATTCGGCCAGCAAGTCGCGATCGATCCCGGTATCGACCGGCGCACTCCAGAACACCCGGCACTTGTGCTTGGACAGGTGCTGCACGGAACCGGTGAGCTTGGCCAGATCCGCTTCGCCGGACTTCGCGCCTTCCGCATTGGGCATCGCCGCCAGCACGCAACCGCCCGGGGCCAGGTGCGTGAGCGCGCGCGCGAACAAGGCGCGCGCCTCGTCGCGCTGACGCGGTGGCAACACCAGCACCAGCGAAAATCTTTCACCCACCGCCGGCTCGCCCACGCGCAGGCCGTTGCGGCCCAGTTCGTCGGCAAACGGCAGAAAGCTCTGCTCGCACAGCCAGCCCGGCTGCGCCATCTCGCGCAGGCGCACACCGGCGCGGGCGCGCAGGAACAGCACGCTGCCGTCCGCGGGCAGGCGCAACTCTCCCGACTCGAACGGTACGAACAGCGCAGCCAGCGCCGCATCGGGCGCGGCCGCAAAAAAGCCGGCAGCAGTCACGTCATGTCATCAGCAGGGAAACGGGAGCGCCATTGTACGTGGACGAACCTCACTCACGCTGATGCAAAGGCGCGTCAATGCGCGGCGACCGGCAACTCGTCCAGCATCTGTTTCGCCAGCGGCTGATAGCCACCGTCGAAATGATGACCGCCCTTCTTGGCGTGCACGGTCACCCACGTCGGCAGGCCCGACTGGGTGCAGACGCTGTCGTCGGCGTCGACCAGGCCGTAGTAGCACACCACCGGCGGCTTGCCCTGCAAGGCCTGCAGCGGCGGCAAGGCATCGTAGTGCCGGATCGGGTTGATGTGCTGCAGCACGGTCTTCACATGCTCCTTGAACCAGCCCTGCTTGATCATGTAACCCTCCAGCTCGATCTCGAAGGTCACGTCGCGACTGGGTGACAGCAGGACCAGCTGGGTGATTCGCGCCCGGTTGGCCGGACTGAGCTTGTCGATGATGGTCGGCAGCACATCGGCACCGAAGGAGTATCCGACCAGCCAGATGCGCTTCTTGCCCCATGCGCCGAGATACTTCGTCATCAGCGCGTCCAGTTCCAGCGCCGACTGCTCCGGCGTGCGATCGCGCCAGTAATACTTGAAGGTATTGACGCCGAGCACCGGAATGCCGCGGTCGACAAAGGCGATACCGAGGCGCCGATCAAGGTCGGCCCAGCCGCCGTCACCGGAATAGATGATCGCCATGACGTCGTCCCTGCCCGCCGGCGGCGTCGTGCCGGCGACTGGCACCGGCAACACCACGGTGGTTTTTTCTAGGCTGACACGCGACCACGGGTTCCACATCATCGCCACACCCAGTAAACCTGCAGCTACCACGGCCAGCATGATTCGACTCCTGCGTTTCATCGGCGCACCACTCCGGAAAGACCGCCGGAAATCAGACTGGCCACATTGGTCAGGATCATCGGCAGGGCAATGCCACGCGGCACGGCCATGTAGCGCGGCTCCCAGATCGGATCGAACTTGTTCTTGTAGTGCTGCAGCCCGCGAAAGTTGTAAAAACGCCCGCCGCGACCAAACACCAGCGCGCCGAAACGATTCCACAGCGATGCCTGACGCCGGTTTTGCAGACCCGCCAGAGGTGCCATGCCAAGGTTGAACCAGACATAGCCCTCGTCGCGGGCCCACTGCATCAGTTCCACGAACAGGTAGTCCATGATCCCGGCCGGACCCTCCGGCAGATGCCGCATCAAGTCCACCGATGCCTCCTGCTTGCACTCGGTCAGGAACAGATTGGCGAACGCCACCACCTGCCCATCCTGCCAGACCACGGCCATCGGCGTGCGCTGCAGATACTCCGGAGCAAACGAACCCAGCGAGAAGCGCTTCTCGCGCACGTTCTTGCCTTGCAACCAGGCATCGGAGACCACCTTCAGCTGCGGCAGCAGCGGCGCGACCGCGGTAGCGGGCAGAATCTCCAGTCGCAGGCCATCACGGGTCAACTTGTTCACCGTGTTGCGCAACACCTTGCGCGACTTGCCGTCGAGGTTGAAATCAGCCAGCCGCACGCGCGCCTCCTCGCCGACCTTCAACAGGGTCAGGCCAACCTCCAGGTAGAGGTCCAGGTCTGCCGGCGTCACCTGATAGAACACCGGCCAGCCGCCGGCGCGTTCGCATTGTTCCAGGAAGCCCCACACCAACTCGCGCCGGGCATCTTCGTCGCTGCCCACCGGGTCACCCATTGCCACCCAGCTGCGACCGGCGATGTCGTACATCACGAACGCCTTGTGCGCGGCGTCGAACAGCAGGCTTTTGTCGCCGACCAATGCCAGATGAGCCTGCGCGGACGGAAACTGCTTGATCAGAGGCAAGGCCAGTTGCAATTCCGCCTCGCTTGGCGCTTCCCGGTGCAGCTTGATCGGCCGGATCAGGCTGGCCAGCGCAAACAGCAGACCCGCCGCCGCCGCGGCAACCAGCGCACGGGCGGCGCGTGGCGCGGCGCCGTGGTTGAAACTGAACTGCCACCAGAGGTCGCCGCTGTATTCGACATGCCGATAACTGAACACCGCCAGCCACGCAGCGCAACCGAATACGGCCACGATCGCCAGCACCCAGCCCAGCGAAAAGGTCGTGCTGAACAACGAGGCTCGCCGATAGAACAGGCGACGCGCCGGGGCCAGTGCCATCGCCAGCAAGACCAACAGGGTCGCCTCTTCGTAGTCGATGCCTTTCAGCAGCGAGAACAGCGCGCCAGCGACAAGCAATACCAGGGTCAGCCAGTAAGCGGCGTCCAGCCTGCGCTGCAATCCACGCGCCAGGATCAGCAACAACATGCCGATCACGCTGGCCAGCAGGTGCGAGACTTCGAGCACCGACAGCGGCAGCACCTCACGCAGTACCGCCATGCGCGCCGGCAGCGCGTGCGTCGCCCCGGAGAACAGCAGCACCGCGCCCGATACCAGGGTCAACCCGGCAAAGAAGGCGGGCAGCAGTCCCATGAACCACGGTGACCACAACGATTTTTGCCGCAGGCCGCGGGCTTCGCGCTGCAGCACCAGCACCGTGGCCGAACACAGTGGCAGCAGGTAGTAGATCACCCGGAATGCCGCCAGCGCGCCCAGGATGGGTGCGGTCAGCCCGGGGTTGCCGGTGGCACCGAAGCCCGCCAGCATGATGGCTTCGAAGACACCAAGTCCGCCGGGCACATGACTGATCAGACCGGCGATCTGGGCAATCACGAAAATCGCCAGGAAGTGCGCAAAGCCACTGTCGAGCCCGTCAGGCATCAACACATACAGCACGGCCGCGGCGAGACCCCAGTCGAGCGCCCCCACCAGAACCTGCCGTACGGCGACCATGAACGACGGCAGGCGCAGCTGCCAGCGAAAAATCCGCAGCGGTCGACGACGCAGTCCACCGGCAACGATCCAGCCTAGCGGTATCAAGATCAGCAGCATCCCCAACGGACGGCTGAAGCTGGCCATCGACAGGGATGCCGGCAACGGCACCAGCAACAAGGTCACGCCGGTCAAGGCCAACAGGCCCAGCCAGAAGCTGAGCGTGCAGAACAGCACAACTTTCGCCACCTCGGTGGTGGACAAGCCGTTCTGGATATAGAACCGGTAACGGATCGAGCCGGATACCAGCAGCGACATGCCGATGGCGTTGCTGAAGGCGTAGCTGACAAAGGAAATCAGGCTGACCCGCCGCCACGGCAGCGGCCGCTCAATCGACGCCAGCGCAAACCGGTCGTACAGCGTCATCACCGCGAAGCCGAGCAAGGTGAACAGCGCCGCCAGACCCAGTCGCGCGTGCGAGATGCCGCGCACGTAATGCCGTACCTGGTGATAGTTCACGTCGCGCGCCAGCAGGTGCAGCGCCCACAGGGCGAGGCAGAGCATGGCGACCGACAACAGCGGCCCGGCCATTCTGCGCAACAGCACCATGCGCTGGCTCGGCGGAGCCAGTGCCTGTTCCGCGGTCAGTACCGAATCAACGTTTTCTTGCTGCACGCGGGGTGGAACTCCACTGGGATCATCAAGTCTAGGACCAGTCCGATGACGCGCGATGAACGACCATCCGGCCGCTCATCGCAGCGGCCTTCAGAGCGCAGCCGGACGACGACCCATACGCGCCACCCACAGATACAAGCCGGCATTGACCAGCACGAAGGCCATGCCGCCCAGCCAGATCGCGGCGGTGCCGAAGTCGGGTCCGACCAGGGCCAGCGGCGCGTCCTTGCCGGAGAACACCACGATCGCGGCAATCACCACGCCGATGATGCTTTCGCCCACGATCATGCCGGAAGCCAACAGCACACCCAGCTGTTTGGTCGCTTCCGGATCGTGCGCACGCTCGGCACGCTTGTCGAAGTACCAACCCACGACCGCACCCACCACCACCATCAGCGTGGTCGAGGTCGGCAGATAGATGCCCAGACCCACCGCCAGCGGCGGCAGCGAGGCGGACTTGCTGCTGCGGCCCAGCACGGCGTCGATGATGATCAGCACCACGCCGATCGCGCCGCCCAGAATGATCAGGCTCCAGTCGATATTCCCCTGGATCACGCCTTGGGCCAGCGCCGAGATCAGTCCGGCCTGCGGCGCCGCCAGCGCGTGCGCTGTCGCTCCCGGCATGCCGGCAAAGCCATAAGCCTGGTTGACCAGATCCAGTACCGGCGGAATCACCGCCGCGCCCACCAGCACGCCGGCCACCAGCGCCACCTGCTGCTTCCACGGCGTGGCATCGACCAGCTGACCGGTCTTCAGATCCTGCAGGTTGTTGTTGGCGATGGTTGCCACCGAAAACACGATCGAGGTGGCGAACAGCGCGAACGCCACCAGGCCCTTCCCTGCACTGACCGGCAACTGCGACTGCACACCGGCGACCAGCAGCAAGGCCGCGACGATGACCACCAGGATGCCCACGCCCGACAACGGGCTGTTGGAGGAGCCGATCAGGCCGGCCATGTAGCCGCACACCGCCGAGACCAGAAAACCCATCACCACCACGAACACCAGCCCGCCGACCAGCAACAGCCCCAGGTGCTCGCCCAAACCGGTATCCCGCGCAAAATCACCCAGCAACCAGGCGATCGGCACCAGGCACAACAGGCTGATCAGGCCGACGATGCCGATCGGCATGTCCAGTTCGGTACGTGGCAGGCTGGCGCCCTGGCCCGAAGCGCGGGCACGCGACGACGCCATGGCGGCAGCCAGTCCGCCGATCACCGGCTTGACCAGCTTGGCCAGCGTCCAGATCGCCGCCACGCCGATGGTGCCGGCGCCGATGAAACGCACCTTGGTGCTCCACGCCGCCTGCGCCACGTCCGCCGCAGTACCGGCGGCGCCCAGCAGCGCGGTGTAATGCGGCACCGCCCAGCCCCAGGCGATCACCGCACCGAACAACATGGCAATGCCCACCCACAAGCCGACGAGGTGACCGACGGCCAGCAGCGCGAAGGAAAGATTGAAGTCGTAACCGGTCGCCGAACCGCGATCACCCAGCCGGAAATATTGCGCCACGTCGCTGCCGAATACGCGGGTCGCCACCACGATCGCGAAGACCGCCGACACCACCGAACCACCCAGCACCGCCAGCAAGCCGGCGCGGCTGCTTTCCTCGGTGGTGGACTCCGAATCATCGCCACCGCCCACCTTCAATACTTCAGCGCAGGCGACGCCCTCCGGATACGGCAGGTCGGAGTCGGTGACCAGCGCACGGCGCAGCGGGATCGTGTACATCACGCCGAGGATGCCGCCGGTGGCGCAGATGCCGAACGTGATCCAGAACGGAAAGCCGGTCCACCAGCCGACCATCACCAGCCCGGGCAACACGAAGATGATCGCCGACAACGTGCCCGCCGACGAGGCGATCGTCTGCACGATGTTGTTTTCCTGGATGGTCGAGTTCCTGAAGTTGCGCAGGATCGCCATGGAAATCACCGCCGCCGGGATCGACGTGGCGAAGGTCAGGCCGGCCTTGAGCCCGAAAAACACGTTGGCTGCGGTGAACACCAGGGTGATCACGATACCGATGATCAGCCCGCGTACGGTCAACTCGGTGCGCGGCGCACCGATGGAAGCTGGTTTTGCACTCACTGATGGCTCTCCCCCGGATGGATGCTGCGGTGGAAGATAGCGTGGAATGGGTGCCGATGGTTATTTCCCTGCCGTTGCCGGAACGCCGGCTGGCGCGACCTGCCGGGGCCGGTACGGCCGCGTCTCACCATCTCAACCGGCTCTCGAATCGCCGTGACTCGCCCGACAGCGGATCGACAAAGGCCAGGCCGTGCGCCAGCAGCTTCAGTGGTCGCTGATGATCGTCATCAGACTTCGCGGCAAGCTCCGGATACAGCGTATCGTTCATGATCGGCGCCCCCAACGCCGCCATGTGCACACGCAACTGGTGCTTGCGACCGGTGACCGGAAACAGCGCATAGCGCCAGACGTCCCCACCGCGCTCCATCACTTCGATCCGCGTCTCGCTGTTCGGCTCGCCCTCCACTTCCCGCATCCGGAAGAAAGGCTCGCCCGCCACGACGCGCGAACGGCGCAGCAACGGGAACGTCAGTCGGGGCAGCGCCGGGGCCAGCGCCTCGTAGCGCTTGTCGATGCGTCGCTCGCGGAACAGTGCCTGATATGCAGCACGACTGTCCGGATTGACCGAAAACAGTACCAGCCCGGCAGTGAGTCGATCGATCCGGTGCAACGGCACCAGCTGGGGGTTGTCCAGTCGTCGCGTCAATCGCCGCAACAGCGTCTGCTCGACGAAGCCACCGGCCGGGGTCACCGGCAGGAAGTGCGGCTTGTCGACCACCAGCAGATGCTCATCCAGGTGCAACACGGTTTCAGTGAATGGAATCGACCGCTCATCCGCCACCTCGCGGTAGTAGTGGATGCAAAGTCCCGCCCGATACGGCGTCTTCAGCGTGATCGCGCTCCCGCGTTCATCCAGCACCCGTCCCCGCATGACGCGATCGAGCCATTGCGCGCGAGGGATGGTGGCGAAGTGGTCACACAGCGCATCTATCACCGTCACCCATGACCCGCTCGGCAGGTGCACGGTGCTGGCTTGCGGATCTCGAAGGAAGGTCGCGGTCATGAGGACCACAGTCTAATGTCCACGACGCCGCGGAGATGCTCCATAGGGCGGGCACCGTCCGCCGACTCTTGCCTGTACATTGCTGCAAAGCCGGCGGGCATTGCCCGCCCTGCGAGCGCGCAAGGGAGCAGACGAGCGACGCGGTTCCGAACCCCGCTTCCTCATTCGAGACCGGCCATACCGCCAGCGCGTAGAATGATCGGTTGTTGTCTCAAGGCACCCTCATGGCTCTCAACTCCACCATCTACAAAGTCGAACTGCAGATCAGCGACATGGATCGGCATTACTACGCCACTCATGCACTGACCCTGGCGCGACACCCGTCGGAAACCGAAGAGCGCCTGATGGTGCGCCTGCTGGCGTTCGCCCTGTACGCCGAGGATCGGCTGGAGTTCGGCAAGGGCATCAGCGACGAGGACGAACCGGCGCTGTGGCGCAAGGCCTATACCGACGAAATCGAATGGTGGATCGAGGTGGGCCAGCCGGACGAGACGCGCATCCGCAAGGCCTGCGGTCGCTCGCGACAGGTGGTGGTGATCAACTACGGCGGCAACGCGTCGGACATCTGGTGGAACAAGAACGCCAGCGCACTGGCCCGCAACAAGAACCTCACCGTGCTCGACATCCCCGTCGACACCGTGGCCGAACTGGTCGCGTTGCTGCAGCGAGGCATGCGGCTGCAGGCGCTGATCCAGGACGGCCAGCTGCAACTGATGAACGATGCGGATTCCGTCGCCGTCGACCCGGTCAAGCGGATGGTTGCCGCCGACCTGGTGAACTGACGCCAGGCAAAACCCGCGACAGCGCGCTTTCCCGCATAATCCCTGCCCATTCCCATCTGTTTTTCGGAGTCATCCATGCGCTGGTTGTTGCCCCTGCTTACCGTGTTCGCCCTCGCCGCCTGCAGCACCCCGCCCGCGGCCCACGCCAGCGGCAAGGTCGACAAGCTCACCATCATCGACACCAAGATCGGCACCGGCGCCGAAGCCAAGCCCGGCATGGACGTGCTGGTGCAGTACACCGGCTGGCTCTACGACGACAGCGCCAAGGACAAGCACGGCGCCAAGTTCGACAGCTCGTATGACCACGGCGCACCGTTCAACTTCCCGTTGGGTGCCGGCCGCGTGATCGAAGGCTGGGACCAGGGCGTGGCCGGCATGAAAGTCGGCGGCAAGCGCACCCTGCTGATTCCTGCCGAGCTCGGCTACGGCGCACGCGGCGCCGGCGGCGACATCCCGCCCAACGCGTCGCTGGTGTTCGACGTGGAACTGGTCGACATCAGCGCGCACTAAGCCAGCCAGACGCCCTCGGCCTCGTACGGCGGGCACTGCCCGCCAGCCTTTGCTTCACGCCTTGATGGGGAGCGGCGGGCAGTGCCCGCCTTACGCTGGGCAGCGCAGCTTCAATCTTCCTGCTCGGCCGCTTCGCGCCCTTGCTGGCGGATGATCGCTTCCTCGCGGGCGTCGATGATCGATTGCATCACGCTGTCCACGTCGGCGATGGTTTCGTCGAACTCGAAGTGGCCGGTGAGTTCGCTGTCCGGGTGCAGCTCGCCCAGTTCGAACAGCGCCCACATCTCCTCGCCGTAATGGGTGTCGAGCAGCTCCGGCGCGAAGCGCGACAGGCTGATGGTGATATTGCCCACGTCACGCCGCAACATCATCCGCGCGTTGTTGTTGCCTGAGGCGCTGACCGCCTGCGGCAAGTCGATGATCACCGGGCCGTCCGGGCCGACCAGCACGTTGTACTCGGACAGGTCACCGTGGATCAGGCCCACGCACAGCATTCGCGCCACCTGTTGCATCAGGAAGCGGTGATAGTCACGAGCGGTGTCGGCGGACAACTCCACCTCGCCCAGGCGCGGCGCCGAATAGCCTTCCGCATCGGTGACCAGTTCCATCACCAGCACGCCGCTGAAGTAGCCATACGGCTTCGGCACGCGCACGCCGGCGGCGGTCAGCTGGTACAGCGCATCCACCTCGGCATTCTTCCAGGCGGCCTCGGCCTCCTTGCGGCCGAACTTGGTCGCCTTGCCCATCGCGCGCGCCTGCCGGCTGCCGCGTACCTTGCGGCCTTCCTGATACTGCACCCGCGCCTGGAAACTGCGCTGCGCCATGTCCTTGTAGACCTTGGCGCAACG
This sequence comes from Rhodanobacter sp. TND4EL1, assembly GCF_054061035.1. Taxonomy (NCBI): domain Bacteria; kingdom Pseudomonadati; phylum Pseudomonadota; class Gammaproteobacteria; order Lysobacterales; family Rhodanobacteraceae; genus Rhodanobacter; species Rhodanobacter sp. TND4EL1. Next base: position 47,798 of record NZ_JBSSDT010000001.1, on the reverse strand, counting down.
GACATCCTCGCCCGAACGGACGACGTAGACGGAGGCTTCCTTGCCGCTCTTCAGCGGTCGCAACACCTGATCGATCACGCCTTCGTCGATCAGGTCCTGCAGGCCCTTGGGGGTTTTCATGCGTGAGGGAGCTTCGAAATGAGAGAACAACGCCCATTATGGCCGATTGGCGGCCCGAGGCTCATGCCGCCTGCAGGCGATCACGCGCCTCGGCGGCGATTTCGAACGAACGACGGCGGGCCGCGTGTTCGAACACATTGGCGGTGATCAGCACCTCGTCCGGCCGATGTCGCGCAATGAAGGCCGCGATACCCTGCGCCACCGTGCCGCCGTCGCCGACCACCGCACACGCCAGCGACCGCTCCACCATCGCCTTTTCCGGCGGCGTCCAATACGACTCGATATCGTCGATCGGCGGCGGAATCAGGCCGGGTCGACCACGACGCAGGTTGATGAAGCTCTGCTGCTGGGTGGTGAACAGCCGCCGCGCCGCGGCATCGCTGTCAGCGGCCACCACGTTGAGGCCAAGCATCGCGTACGGCTGCTGCAGGCGCGCGGACGGGCGGAAGTCCCGCCGGTACAGCGCCAGCGCCTCGTCCATCGCATCGGGCGCGAAGTGCGAGGCGAACGCGAACGGCAAGCCCAGTTGCGCCGACAGTTTCGCGCTGAACAGGCTGGAGCCGAGCAGCCACACCGGCACTTCGACACCGGCTCCGGGCACCGCACGCACCGGCTGCCCGGGCGTCGCCGGCTCGAAGTAGCCGAGCAATTCCAGCACGTCCTGCGGGAAGCTGTCCGCCCCGTCGAAATAGCGACGCAAGGCACGCGCCGTGGGCTGGTCGGTACCGGGCGCCCGCCCCAGCCCGAGGTCGATCCGCCCCGGATACAGCGAGGCCAGCGTGCCAAACGCCTCGGCCACCTGCAGCGGCGAGTGATTCGGCAGCATGATGCCGCCGGCACCGACGCGGATGGTCGACGTGCCACCGGCGACATGGCCGATCAGCACGGCCGTCGCGGCGCTGGCGATACCCGGCATGTTGTGGTGCTCGGCCAGCCAGTAGCGCCGAAAGCCCAGGCGTTCGCCGAGGCGGGCCAGGTCCAGCGTGTTGCGAAAGGCCTCGGCCGGGTCGCTGCCTTCGGTCACCGGGGCCAGGTCAAGAATGGAAAAGGGAATCATGTCACGCACCTTGCCGGAAGGGTCAAGCACACGATGTGGGGCCATGCCGGCCAATTGCCACCGTCCGCACCGCCTACAATGGTCCATCCTCACTTGCCGGCACCTTCATGACCGAACCCGTCCGCCTTGCCAAACGCATCGTCGCGCTGGCCCAGTGTTCACGCCGCGAGGCCGAGCAGTACATCGAGGGCGGCTGGGTACGCGTCGACGGTGTGGTGGTGGAAGAACCGCAGTTCATGATCGACAGCCAGCAGGTCGAGATCGACCCGGCGGCGCGGCTGGCCCCGCTGGAGGCGATCACCCTGGTCCTGCACAAACCGGCCGGCTACGATGCCGGTGACGGCCCCAACCCGGCCAGTGCACTGGTCACGCCAGCGACGCGATCGCCCGACGACCCATCGGGCGTGCGCCCACTGCATCGGCACATGCACGGCTTGACCACGCCACTGGCCCTGCCAACCCGTGCCAGCGGCCTGCTTATCTTCACCCAGGACTGGCGGGTGAAACGCAAGCTCAGCGAGGACATCGACCGGATCGAGCAGGAGTTCGTGGTCGAAGTCAGCGGCACATTGAAGGAAAACGGACTGGCCCTGCTCAACCACGGCCTGAGCTTCAACAACTATGCGGTGCCGCCGATCAAGGTCAGCTGGCAGAGCGAACAGCGTTTGCGCTTTGCGTTCAAACGCATGTCCGCCAGCCAGATCGAGCCGATGTGCAAGGCGGTCGGGCTTGAAGTGGTGGCGATGAAATGCCTGCGCGTGGGGCGTATCCCGCTGGCGAAGTTGCCGCCCGGACAGTGGCGTTACCTGGCCCCGGCCGACCGAATCTGACCACCCTGCCCGAGGGCGGCAGAACCGCTTAGACTTGTCCACGTCACAGCCACCCAACCACACCGCGGAGAGCCACATGAGCAAGGGCATGGATTCAAAGAAGGACGAGAAAAAGAAGCCGGCAAAGACCATGAAGGAGAAAAAGGCCGCCAAGCAGGAAAAGAAGAAGAACAAGTAACGTCCTCCCGGGCTAAATTTCCGGCGTTGGCGGCCGATACGGAGTTGCCAAACGCAGAAATGACCCGGGACCCCTATGGCGAGCATGTGGCAGCGCCTCTTCGGCGGCCCAGACAACCGCATGAAAGCGAGGCCGCAGGCGGCTCGCACAGCAGCGCCATTGCAGCCGCGCCCGATGGCGCCATCTGTTTCGGAAGCGGCGGGTCCGCTGACCAGCCGCAGCCGGCTCGAAGAGCTCTTTCACCGTTTCGTACTCGAGTTGCCGCCCTGCCCGCTGACCGCAGCGACGCAGGGCGAGACCGCGGCACTCAATCGCCTGGAGTTGCTCAGTACGCGCTTTGACATGCGCAGCCTGCCCCGGCTGCCCAGCGTGCTGCCGCAACTGTTGCGCGAACTGCGCAGCGATACCGCCGCCGGCGGCCAGCTGGCCAAGCTGATCGGCCGCGACCCGTTGTTGATCGGCGAGGTCATGCGCGTGACCAGCAGCGTGTTCTACCGCTCGGCACAACCCATCACCAGCCTGCAGCAAGCCGTCGTGCTGCTGGGTCAGGACGGCCTTCGTCAGGTGGTGGCTCAGCACGTGATGAAGCCCATTCTCCAAGCCAACGCCGGTACGGGCGGACATGCCGGCATACGCCTGTGGGATCACGCCGAACGCTGCGCCCATGCTTGCGCCTGGCTATCCCGCAGCAATGGCTGCGACGGCTTTGAATCCTATCTGGCAGGGATCATGTGCCATACCGGCACAGGCGCCGTGGCGCGCCTGCTGGAAAGCGTGATGCCGGGCTCCGACGCACCGGTTTCCGCCGCCTTCCTCGCCCAGTGTGGCAAGTTGGCCAATCGGCTTTCCCTGCAGGCGGCGCAACACTGGGAGTTGCCCAGCCGGGTCATCGACGCCATCGCCGAGATGGAACGCGACGACACGCCGCCTGGCAGCCCATTGGGCAAAGCCCTGGCGACCGCCGACCTGTTGGCGATGGAGCAACTGCTCAGAGAACAGACGCGATTGGCCGAGCCACTCGAAGCCGATTGCAGCCCCATGTTGCCAGCGGCGCTGGTCGCCCGATGCCGGAAGGACCTGAGCAACAATTTCGACAGCATGACCGCCTGATCGCCAGCTGGCTCAACTATCGCGGCGCAATGGTGCCACGGTAAGACCGATCAGGCGCGACACCACCAGAGTGATGTACATCACCCCGACGAACATCTCCAGACTGGCCACCGCGCGGGTGTGCACGGTGATCGGAATGACGTCGCCGATGCCGGTGCTGGAAAGCAACGCGAAACTCAGAAACAGCATCTCGGTCCAGGTTCGCGGCGCCTCCGGATTCACCGCCGCGGAGAAGCAACCCGGCTGCAAGGTCTGGCACAACACATAAACGAAGGTGAACGCCCATGCCAGCAAGGTGAAGGTGGCACCGGCAGCGAACAGTTCGTCCGTGGTGGCGCGCCGGTCGGCAAGCATGTAGCTGATCAGGCAGCCCGCGGCATAGAAGTAGAAAATGGCCTCGAGCGCAGCCCACCACGGACGCAGCTGCGGCATGTCCATGGTCATGTCGAGCACGTTGAAAGCCACCGCCGGCACGGCAATGCAGAAGCTGATCCACGCGCGTCCGGGCGTGCGCCGCACCATCGATATCGCCAAGCCCAGCACCAGGATGCCGAACGCGCCCAGCATCGCGCGTGCCGGCCGGGTCTCCTCGATGAACGGGTACAACAGCAGGCCCGCCAGCTGAACCAGCAACAGGATCGCCGAAGGGTGGCGGATGATCCGCACCATCCATCGCAAACGGGCGAATGAAATCGTCCTTGCTTCTGCCGCCGCCTGGGTCTCGCTCATTCCGGAGTTCCTTGCACCACGTCAAATCAGTGATTCTCAGTGTAAACGTTGCATCGCTCCCGTGAAGACTACGGCTCGTCCATCTGGTCCGGCATCGAAGCGGTTCGATCACCGATTCAGCACGGCGTGCTCCCGCCATGAAACGCGCATGCGGTTGTCCGAGGGCACCCGATCGATCAGTTTGTTGTACGGATCAATGCCGGCCTCGAACGGCAGTTCGTCGACCAACACGCTCAGGCTGGTCTGCGTGTGCGTGATCCGATGGCGTTGCAGATAAAGCACCCTGCCCTCGCCCTCATGCCCTGCCGGGCCGCGGGCAAACACGCCGACATCCATCCAGTCGTCCAGCCTGCCGGGCTTTTCGTTGCCGGCGCCATCGGCGTCGTATCTGGCCGCATGCAACTGCAGGGAGACCTGGTATTTGCCGTCCGCGCGTCTCGCGGCAACCGCCTCGACCACTCGATCGTCGTAGAACACGATTTTCTGGAACAGCTCGCTGATCATGGCCTGCTGATCGGGTGAACCCTCGGCTCGAATGAAGCCCAGCAGTTCCAGCGACGTCGTGTAAGGAGCCTGTTGAAAGCCCTTGGCCGCAATGAACTTGCGCAACGCGCGGTTCAGCGCGGCCTCGCCGAGTTCCTCGCGCCCAGGTGGCGTCGCAGAAGCTCAGGCTCGCGCAACACGTCGATGCGTACGCCGTCGACATCCAGCAAGGCGCTGCCGCCGTCGGCCTGCTGCAGGCTGGCCAATGTGCGCATCAGCGAGGACTTGCCGGCGCCATTGGGGCCGAGCAGACCGAACATGCCGCGCGGAATGTCCAGGTTGATGGCATCCAGTGCATGCACGCCGTTGGCGTAGGTCTTGCGCAGGTCGCGGATGGTCAGCATCGGAATCCCTTTCGTGAAGTGGCTGAGCTGGAATGCTAGTCACGCTCTTGCACGAAGTCCTCCGCGTCGCGACGAACACCTGCATCGCGCGACAGAACCGCCCGGAGCCGACGCGAAGTGCGCCACGGAGGCCGCCGTTCGCAAGGCGCAAACAGGAACGCCTGCGGAAACCTCCGCAGGCGTTCGGCGCGCATGACGCGTTCTACATGTTTCGGAACAGTGTCATGAACGGCTGGCTCACGCTCAGGGTTTCAGGACGCTGGCGCAGACGCAGCACGCCCTTGCCGGTGTCATCGCGAACCACGCCGGCGATCGCCTTCATGTTGACGATGGTCGAGCGATGGATCTGCCGGAACACGGCCGGATCCAGCACCTCCAGCAGCTCACGGATAGGCGTGCGCAGCAGCGCTTCGCCATCGGCGGTCATCACCGTGGTGTACTTGTTGTCGGCGCGGAAATAGATCACGTCATCGAGCAAGACCAGCCGGGTTTCGCGGCCGGTGCTGGCGGTGATCCAGTTCAGCGGCGGTTCGCCGGGAGCCTCGCGCGGTTGCGCGGCAAACTGGCCGATCAGGGCCGCCAGCGCCGCCGTATCCACCTGGCCTGCCGCGGCCCGCGCCTGCACACGTTGCACCGTGGCAGCCAGCCGTTCGGCCGCAATCGGTTTGAGCAGATAGTCGATCGCCCCGCGTTCGAACGCATCGATGGCGTATTGATCGTAGGCGGTGACAAAGACGATCTGCGTGGCCGGACTGCTTTGGGCACTCGCGGCGGCAACTTCCAATCCGGTCAGCCCGGGCATGCGAATGTCGAGAAAGGCCACGTCCGGCCGATGGTCGGCAATCGCCTGCAGGGCGCTGGCACCGTCCTCGCATTCGGCCACGATCTTCAGTTGCGGCCATGCGGTGGCCAGCGCACCCATCAGTGCCTGCCGCAGCAGCGCCTCGTCTTCGGCAATCACGCAATCAACCATGGGAATGCACCTCGCTGAAGCTGGCCGGCACGCTGATCGTGGCGGCGACGCCTTGCGGAAAATTCGCGGCGATCACCAGGCTCGCCGCCGCGCCGTAGATCAGCCGCAGGCGTTCGCGCACATTCTTCAGGCCGATACCGCTGCCACTGCCGCCCGCATCGAAACCGCGACCGTCGTCGGCCACGGTCACCGTCACGCTGGTGCCATGGGTTCGCGCAAAGATCCACACCGTACCTTCGCCCGGCCGCGGCTCCAACCCGTGTTTGATCGCGTTCTCCACCAGCGTCTGCAGCATCATCGGCGGCAAGGGTGTCCCGAGCAACGCCGGCGGCACGTCCAGCTGCAGATTCAGCCGCGCTCCCATGCGGACTTTCAGGATTTCCAGGTAGGCGCTGGACCGCTCCAGTTCATCACCCAGGGTGGACAAGCTGTTGTCGGTGCGCGGCAGTGAATGACGCAGATAATCGATCAGATGGCCCAGCATCCGCTCGGCACCCGCAGGATCGCTGGTGGTGAGGTATTGCGCGCTGGCCAGCGTGTTGTAGAGAAAATGCGGCTCAACCTGCGCCTGCAGAAGATTGAGCCGCGCGATCGCCAGTTCCTTCTCGGTGGCGCTCTGCGCCACCGCTGCCTTTTCGCCACGCCGGCGATCGGCCAGGGCCAGCGTGGTCGCCCGGGTGATCGCCTTGATGTTCTCCAGGTTGGCACCGTCGTCCAGCTGCAACCACGTGCCCCATGGTGCACTGACCGGCTCGCAGACCAGCACGAAGCTGCTGGCGCCCTCACCGCGGCTGACCGTGGCCAGGATCCGATTGCGCTGGCTGACGATCCATCGCATCGGGTCGAACCGGCCCAGCCAGTTGATGGCATAGGGGTCGGAATACGCGGTCACGGCGCGTACCTGCAAGCGGTCGCGGTTGCTGTCGATCTCCATGACGCCCGGCAGGCCGCGGATCACCGAATCAAGCAGGTCGAACGCTTCGTCGGCCTCCAGTGGAACCTCCACCTGGCGTTGCTGGCGGCTGGCCAGTGTCACTGCATCCAGCCGGCCATCCTGCATCATGCGCAGGCGGCCCAGATGCGAATGCGCGCGCACCAGCACGAACACCACGGTGACCAACCCGAGCAGCGCCACGAAGCTGCCCAGCGCCGACCAGATCCAGTCGGCGGTGAAGGCCAGCGCAAGAAACAATACGTACCAGGCGAAGACCAGCCGGGCCTGGAAAAGGAAACTTCTGATCACGGCAGATTCCAGCGATGAAAGTGTCTTCGAGAATAGGAAGACAGTGCCGCAAAGTCGCAGCCGATGCGACGAAACGCGGCTGGGCCCGACGAAAGCCGTGCGCGGGAGCAACTTGCCTGCAAAAACAGGCCATGTTTCATGACCGGTCCAACTGCATCGGCTGGGTCACCAGGCCATTGTCACTGACTTTCGGTGGGCCCAGGCACACGAAGCCCAGGTGCTGATAGATCGGCACCGCCATGGCCGACGCATTCAGGGTGAAGTGGCGCGTGCCGGCACGGCGGCACGCGTCACGCATCGTGCGCTGCCACAACCGGCGAGCAATGCCCTGGCCCTGCAGGCGCGTGCTGACGAAGAACTGGAACAGGTGCGTGTCGTCGCGCATCGCCGCCACGCCGACCAGGCGCGCCCCGTCCTGCCACGCCAGATGAAAGCGCTGGCCAGCCAGGATCTTGTGCCGGATCACCCGCGCGCTCATGCCGTAAAGCAGCGCGGGCGCGGCACTGGCCGGTTGGTCGGGCAGGATCCAGCGTCGGGTTACCCGGCGCGCCAGCAAACCGATCGCGAGCGCATCGTCCGGTCGGGCCAGCCGGTAACGAATCGGCATGGCTCACGCCGACGCGCGAAACACCAGGCTGCAACAGGTCACCGCACCTTCGGCCTTCTGCAGCTCGGAGACATCCACGACTGTCACCGCAAAACCGGCGTCGAGCAGCCGCTGCCGCGTGCGCGGAAAGCTGGCCGGCATCAGCAGCGCGTCACCGATGCGCGCCACGTTTGCCGCATGCGGCTCGGCCGGGTCGACCTCGACCACGCGGAAATCGGCGAAGCGCTCGCGCTCCACCCATGCCGGCTGCAACAGCACGGTGTCATCGTCGAGCTGGGTCACCGCGGATTTCAGATGCAGGCAGCCACGGGTCGGCACTCCCCGCACGGCGTAACCATGCGGCGCCAGCCGCTCGCGCAATTGCGCGATGCCCGCCGGATTGCTGCGCGCCGACTCACCGACATACAGCGTGCGACCCAGTCGCAACACATCGCCACCATCGAGCGTGCCCGGCGACTCGATCGCCAGCAACGGTCGCCAACCACCCAGTGACTCGGCCACGCTGGCCACTTCGCCACGGCGCGAGGGCGCACCCGGACGGGTCATTACCGCAACCTCATCCAGCACGATCGCCACGTCCTCGACGAAGACCGAGTCAGGCAGGCCCGGCTCGGCCGGCAAGGAGTGAACTTCACAGCCCAGCGCCTCAAGCGCTTGTCGATAGAGGTTGTGCTGCGCAACGGCCAGTTCCACATCGATCGGCTCGCGGTCGACATAGGACAACTCGCAATCGCCGAGCGTCGGACTCACGTCACGCGTGATGGCCAGCCACATGTTTCCCCCGGAACCCTGATTCATGGATGACGTGCACGCCACGCCGCCAGCGCCAACTCGTAACGTTCCAGCGCTTCCTCGTATCTATCGTAGACGCAACGCACACAGCCCTCGCCGCAGCAATCGGCGGCGTCGGGTTCGGCGGCTCGTTGCGGCGCCGGATCGTGGGGATCCGGCGCCGCGGGTGCATCGTCATTCACACTCACGGGGCTACCTGTCGGCATCGACACGGCCACCCGATGGTGCAGCGAAGCGCCGCCACAACTCAAGTCGCGCGTTTGTCCGGACTCACTTTGCCGGCTTGCGGAAGCGGAAGATGAACTGGTCGGTGTGACCGCGTATCGACTTGTCGAACACCTTCAGTTCATGCGTGTCGGCGGGGTTGCGCAGCGCCTTGCTTTCGCCGTCGAAGACGAAGCCGGCCGCTTCCACTTCCTTCTTTACCGAGGCCGGATCAATGCGATGCAGGGTATTGGTGTCAGCCAGGCCGGAGCCGGCCGGTGCAACGTGATCGATCACCACGAACAGCCCGCCGGGCTTGAGTGCGTCGAATACCTGCTTGTTGAACGTGGCGATATTCATCGGGCCCATGAAGGGGTCGTGGAAGTCGTGGTAATTCTGCGCGGTGAACACCAGGTCCACCGGGGCCGGCGCCTGCAATTGCGCGGCGGGCTGCTCCAGTACGCTGACGTTGGCGTAGTGCGGCGTGGCCGCCAGCTTCTTCCAGTTCGCCAGGCTTTCGGTATCGAACTTGCCCATCTCGTTCGGCCACACCGTGTAGACATGACCCTGCGGACCCACGATGGCGCTGAACACGCGGGTCCAGTAGCCGCTGCCAGGCACCAGTTCCAGTACTTTCTGGCCCGGCATGACTTTGGCGAAAGCCATCACTTGGGCGATCTTGCGACGGGTGTCGTCGACCTTGTCGAGCGAGCGCGCCGGGTCGTTCAATGCGTGGTCCACCACGGTGGCGGCAACGTCATGTTGTCTGGCCGCATGGGCGTCCGGGGCACGCGCCAGGGCGGCCGCGGGGAGTGCAAAAGTCAGCAAGGCAGCAAGCAGTGTCGGGCGCATGAGGGATCTCCACAGTGGCAGGTCAGCCGATTGTGCGCCCGATCGCTGGCGGCCGCAGCCTGCCCCGCGCGACCCGCGACAAGCCACCGGCCAAAAAACCCAGGCCATCGTCAACCTCGAGCGGTCAGCCGCGCCAGCCACGACGCGGGACCGGCTTTCGAAGATGAGTCACGATGCCTGTCAGGCGCGCTCGGTGGCCACGCCGGCGACGCGCTGGCGGGGCTGCGTGTCATCGCAAACCCTGACCCGATTGCGACCTTCGCGCTTGGCGCGGTACAGGCCGTCGTCCGCGTCGATCAGCAGTTTGCGCAAGTCATATCCGGAACGCTGGACCGTCGCCACGCCGAAGCTGGCCGAGACCGGCCCGCCAATGACATCGTCGCCACTGGCGGCGGTGGCAATCGCGCCGCGGATCTGCTCGGCGCGGCTGAGCGCCTGCTCCAGCGTGCATTCGGGCAACACGATACCGAACTCCTCGCCGCCAAGCCGACCGAAGATGTCGGTGGAGCGCAGATGCTGCTGGCAGGCCGCCACGGCTCGCTTCAGCACGCGATCGCCGACCGCATGACCATGCGTGTCGTTGACCAGTTTGAAGTGGTCAAGGTCGATCAGCACCAGGCACGCTTCGCGTGACGACTTCCGACAATATTGCAATTGCTGCTCGGCGGAGCTGACGAAGTGCTGGCGGTTGAAAATGCCGGTAAGCCCGTCGCGCCGGGCCAGCTTCATGAAGCGCAGTTGCGAGCGCTTGATGCGATAGGTCCAGAACGCGATGAAGGCCAGCACGGTCAGCAACAGGATGATATACAGCCGGCTCGCCTCGGAGGCTTTGCGGTCTAGCAATTGTTGCAGCTGCAGGATCTTGTTCTGCTTGTTCAGCGTGTCGACCTGCGATTTCTTGGCCAGCAGCTGCTGCTTCACCGTCTGGTACGCGAGTGCTTTTGCACTGATCTCGTTCAGATAGCCCTTGTCCGCAGCCATGTACTTTTCGTGGTACCCAAGCGCCAACGCCAGATCACCCTGGCGCTGCTCGATCAGATAGAGCAGCCGGTACGCCGTTACCTGCGATTCGATGACCTCGTTCTTGATGCTGCCGTCGATCGCAACAAGCGCGAAATGTTTCGCCATCGCCACATCGCCTACATTCCAATAGGCTTGGGCCAGCGTCGCGTCAAACTGGGAAATCAGCCATGGATAGTTGGTTTTCTCGACATCTGCGTAATTCTTCCGCAGAAGTTTGATGGCATCCTGGGAGTGCCCCCTGTCGATATCGAAGCCGGCTTCAAGGAAACGAATCCCGTTGGCCCAAAGAACGTCGTTCGCCTTGGCGCACGTTTCGATACCCTTCCGCAGCTTTTCATCGAAACCCTGCAATTTACCGCTCTTGTAGAGAGCGTCAATCTCCATGTACCAGGCTCTGCAGGCATATCCGCTGTTGTCAGGTTCCTCCTTGAACAATCTGTCTGCGTAGGCTGAAGCCAGATCGTATTGCCCCGCGCCATTGTAAAGAAAGGCCGCCGTGGCCAGGCCCTGTGCCCGGGCGTTTTTATCAGTGATCTCCGGCAACCGCTCCAATAGCTGGGTCAGGCGCACGAATGCCTCCTGATAACGCGATCCGTTGACCAGTGTATTGACTGCAGCGGCGTTTGCACGAAATTGCAGGGTGGCGTTCCCGGTTCCACTGACAACGGCGTCGTACTCCTGCAGTGCGCGCCCGTAATTGCCGCTATAACCACTTTCCCATGCTTCCAGGTAACCCAGCTCCATGCGCTGTTCGGCAGACAGGTCCGCCCTGCCGTCATCAAGCTGCTTCAGAAGCCTGACGAACTCTGCATGGTTCGATGTCCTCATGACATCCGCTTGCTTGAGCAAGTGCGACGAATCACCTGATACGGGCGTATTGGCAATGGCCGTACCCACGGACACGACCCATAGCAGCACGCTGCTGGCAATTAGCCGTCGAAGCCCGCTGCACAAACGGACCATCGGGTTAGCCTGCCAATTCCGAAGCGGAGAGCATGGAATCCTTCACGTCGCCGCCCTCACGCTCGGGAGCCTTTTCGTCCTCACCCTCACTTTCGTCTTCGTCTTCCTTGGCCGGAATCATCATGCCGAAAAGACCGCCCTGTCCAAGTAGCGTGTCCAGCCGGAATTTATCCTTGCCCAGAATGGCCATCCGTACTTCTGGATCAATCCCGGAATTTTCCAGCGCAATCTCCAATTCGTCTTGCGATCCGTAGCGCAATTGCGCGTCCCGCCCCATCTTTTCGAGAAAGCCGATAACGTCCGACATGTGTTGTATCCCCATTTTTGACAGATTCAATGAACACCGGGATGGCCCGCACCATCGAGCAGACACGCTTTGAAAAAGCCCCCAGAAACTTCAACACAAAGGCATGAGGCCAACGCCGATACCGAATCGATGCATAGGTGCGAACATCCTGTTGTGACCTGTCACGACGGCATCGGCCAATGACTCGCAAACTGCTTGATTGTCCGAAAAGACTTTCCCCCCGAAAGCACTCTCCGATAACCCCAAGCGCCAATACTAAGCCCGGCTGAGGTCAAAAACACCAATCTCGGACCCCATCCGTCCAATCAGGCGTCCCGATACCTCCGCGGCGGTGGCTTCGCTGGCCGTCACCAGATCCAGCGCGGCCAACCGGGCACGTATGGCGGCATCGGGCTGCAATGAACGAGCGGGTGGAACCACCACGGTATCGGGTACGCCGATATCGGCCTGTGGCAGGTCGCCGAGCGCCATCCGTTCAATCCGTGGTTGCTGGATCGGCAAGGTGGCGCTGCGATAGATGATCAGTTCGTGGTCCAGCGGGTAATCGCGCGCCAAGACATCGACCAGCACCTGCCGATAGGCCGGGCCGGTCGAGAAGCGCGCCAGCGATTGATCACCCACCAGTCCGACCTGCCATAACACCAGATACGCCGTCGGGTCGATCCGGCGCTGGTAGAACAGCAGCTGGCTGGCTTCGTAATGCTGGCAACCGAACCGGCCCGGATCAATGCCGAGATCTGCGTAGAGGCAATCCTCCGCCGAGATGCCCGGCTCCATGTGCGCGGAATAACCCTCGCTGCGGGCGATCTCGATCGACTTGTGCGGTGCCCAGGCGAACACGCCGGGGTGACCGTAGAACACCCCGCACACCCGCTTGCCCGCACGTACCTCGGCAAGAATGGCCTCCACCATCTGACGGTAGGTCAGCATGCGCGACTTGCCCTCCTTGTAATAGGGTTGCAGGCTGCGCACGTCCGCATGCATCTTGTTCAGCCACAACTCGACGATGCCATCGGAGAGCCCGGCAAACACGACATCCGCTTGCTCGATGTGGCTGCGCGCCAGCGGGCCCAAGTGCGAACCCAGGGTCATGCCCAGGCCGACGCAGACCAGGCTTCCAGCCGGGGTTGCACTCATGTTGTTTGCTCGTACGGGAAGAGTCAGTCCGTTTTACCCGAATCGCGCTTCGACGGGAACGCTTCCATCAACGGCCGGATCAGATCCAGCGGCAGCGGGAACACGATGGTCGAGGACTTGCCGTTGTTGGACATGTCGGCCAGCGTCTGCAGGTAGCGCAGCTGCAGTGCCTGCGGCTGCTGCGACAGCATTGCGGCCGCGTCGCGCAGTTTCTCCGCCGCCTGCATCTCGCCTTCGGCGTGGATCACCTTGGCCCGGCGTTCGCGCTCGGCCTCGGCCTGGCGGGCGATCGCGCGCACCATGGTCTCGTTGAGATCAACGTCCTTGATCTCGACGTTCATGATCTTGATGCCCCACGGATCGGTCGCTTCGTCGAGTGTCGTCTGCAAGGTATGGTTGATCGAATCACGCTGCGACAGGATCTCGTCCAGTTCGTGCTGGCCGAGCACCGAGCGCAAGCGGGTCTGCGCCAGCTGGCTGGTGGCCTGCAGGAAGTTCTCCACCTCCAGCACGGATTTGTCCGAATCCACCACGCGAAAATAGACCACCGCGTTGACCCGCACCGAGACGTTGTCGCGCGAGATCACGTCCTGCGGCGGCACGTCCATCACGGTGACCCGCAAGTCGACGCGGATCATCGTCTGCACCACCGGAATCAGCAGCACCAGGCCGGGGCCCTTGGTGCTGGTGTAGCGGCCCAGGGTCAGCACCACGCCACGCTGGTACTCCGGCAGAATCTTGACCGTGGCGAACAGCAGCATCACGCCAAGAATGACCAGTACACCGACAAATCCAAACATGCCTATCTCCTGCTTTTCATGAAATTTCCGTCTCGGCTTGCGCCGGCTCAACGCGCAACAGCAACCCGTGCCGGGCCAGCACGCGCACTCGGGCACCGGCTGGCAGCGCGGTGTCGCAATGCACGCGCCAGCGCTCGCCGCGCAACATCATCCAGCTCTCGCCGTCGGCCGCCACGGCCTGCAGCAGCTCGCCGGTGTCGGACAGCATCAATGCGTCGCCGCTGAACAAGCGGGTTCGTCGCGCGCGGAACACCAGCCACACGATCAGGCCTAGCAGGCCGGCCGCACACACGGCGATGCCGGCGATCACGCCCAGGTTGACCGCATAGCCGGGCACGCCACTGTTCATCAGCATCACCGAACCGGTGACAAACGAAACCAGCCCGCCGACACCGAACGCGCCCACGCCGGGGTTCACCGCCTCGGCCACCAGCAGGCCGATACCCAACACCATCAGCGCCAGTCCGGCATAGTTCACGGGCAACAACTGCAGCGCATACATGCCGACCAACAGGCTGATCGCACCCACGACGCCGGGCAGCATCGCGCCCGGATGCAGCACTTCCAGACCGAGGCCGAACATGCCGCCCAGCAGCAACAGATAGGCAATGGTCGGCTTGGTGATGATCGCCAGGAAACGGGTGCGCGCGCCCGGCGCGTAGGCACGGACCGTGGCGCCCTGCAGCTCCAGGGTGACCGTGCGGTTGCCCACCGTCACCTTGCGTCCGTTTGATTTGGCCAGCAGATCACTCACGTCGCTGGCCACGAAGTCGATCACTTGCTGTTTCGCCGCCTCACTGGCGGTCAGCGTTTCCGCACCGCGCACCGCCTGCTCGGCCCACTCGGCATTGCGCCCGCGCTGCTGCGCCAGCGAGCGGATGTAGGCGATCGCGTCATTGGTGACCTTGTGGGCCTCGGCGCCACCCTCGCCCTTCTTGTCATCTGCATCGCGTGCCGCCGAACCGGCGGACGCAGGTTTCGGCTTGGCGGACGGCAGCGGCGTGCTGCCACCCAGCGATACCGGCGTGGCGGCGCCGAGGTGGGTGGCCGGAGCCATCGCGGCGATCTGGCCGGCATACAGGATATAAGTGCCGGCCGAAGCAGCCCGCGCGCCGGCGGGCGCAACATAAACCAGCACCGGAAGGTCGCTGGCCAGCATGGCCGAGATGATCTGCCGCATCGATTCAGACAAGCCGCCCGGCGTATCCAGCTGCAACACGATGGCTTTTGCACCATCGCGCCCGGCGCGTTGCGAGGCATCCGCGAAGTATTCGGCGGCCGCGGGACCGATCGGGCCGTCCAGCGTGATCTGCGCCACCATCGTCCCGGTGGGCTTCTGGCCAGCCACCGGTGTGTTCGCCGCCCAGCCGGGGAAGCTCAGGATCGCCATCATCGCGATGATGCTCATCCGCCACCAACACCGTGTCATCACGCCGACCTCCGTCAGACATCAGGACCATCAGGTCACTGTACCTGCTCGGGTGTTCAAAAAGCGGTCAGGCGCCGCGTCATGCCGGACCGCGGACGCAGGCACAATGCGCCCACAGCCACCGAGGGAAGCCGCTCATGCCGAAGATCGACATCGCCCAAGTGATCACCCGCCAGGGTTCGGATTATCCCCCGCCGTACGATAAGGCGGTCAGTCCGCGCATGCGCAAGGCACTGGGCCGCGCCGGCGGACTGGTGGACCTGGGCGTCAACCTGGTGCAGCTTCCCGCGGGGGCGTGGTCAAGCCAGCGCCACTGGCACACGCGTGAGGAGGAATTTCTCTACGTGTTGAGCGGCGAGGTCACCAACGCCGGCGAGCAGGTGCTGCACGCTGGCGATGCGGCCGCGTTTCCGCGCAACGTGGATGATGGCCACCATCTGATCAACCGCAGTGGGGAAACGGCCGTCTATCTGGATATCGGCAGCCGCTGCGACGACGACGCCTGCCGCTACTGCGACATCGACCTGGATCTCCCGCCAGGCGCGGAGCACTACTCACACAAGAATGGAACGCCCTACGCGTGAGGCGTCTGCACCCGCTGCACGCCGCCGGGCTGCAGCGACCATTCGGCCAGCGTGTGGTAATCCGGCGTGCCGCCCACGCTGTCCAGCAGCGCCAGTCGTTCCACCCGCCACGCGACGGGTTCGATCGAAACGGTCTCCAGTGCACGGCCTTCGCCGTAGGCAATCGTCACGTGCGGGGTCAACTGGCGCTCCACGTGACGCCCCTGCCCGGCCAGGATCAGGGCGCCGCGCAAACCCTGCCACAGCGCCTGCAATGATTCGGGAAACTCGGCGCTGCGCAAGATCCACGGCGGCTGGCTGGCGTGGAAACTGGTGGCTTCGTTCAAGATCCAGTCGAACGGCCCGGTGGACAGGCGATCGGCTGCGGCAATGGCGGCAGCCACGACGTCCTGCTGCAACGACGGATGATCGCCAAGGAAATGCAGGGTGGCGTGATAGCGCTGCGGCGCGACCCAGCGTGCCCGCAACGCCGGATGCGCTGCCCTGACCGTCTGCGCGGCCTGTACCAGTTGCCCGCGGATGGCGGCATCCGGCAATAGCGCGAAGAACAGCCGATGGAGATCGGCAGGTCGTGTCGTGGTGGCACCGAAAAGATCGGGCTGCGAGTGATCGGCTGGGGACATCGAACGGCCATCAATGGGTCGGGTCAACGAGCGATTCTAGCCGGCACCGTCCCCGGAAGCGGCGCCCATGTTCCGGCCGACCAGTTGTGCCCGGATGGTCCGCAGCTTCGTCTTGATCCGGGCCTCGCCCTCCGGCCCGATCCGGATCATCAGCTTCTGCCCGGTGGACAGCGACTCCAGCGCCGGATCGGCGTAGACGTAATACGACTTCGAGCGCAGCACCGCCGGCGGCTGGGCCGGCTGCGGCGCCGCCAGCAAGTCATCGATGACCACGATCAGGCGATCGTTGAAATAGCCCTTCGGGTAGCCCAATTGGCGATAGGCCTGCTGGAAC
Organism: Rhodanobacter sp. TND4EL1; assembly: GCF_054061035.1. Taxonomy (NCBI): domain Bacteria; kingdom Pseudomonadati; phylum Pseudomonadota; class Gammaproteobacteria; order Lysobacterales; family Rhodanobacteraceae; genus Rhodanobacter; species Rhodanobacter sp. TND4EL1. The sequence continues at coordinate 31,016 of NZ_JBSSDT010000001.1, read as the reverse complement.
AGCGGATACGCATGCACGTACCACCTCACCAGCGCCTTCGGCTCGGTGGCATCGACCACCTGCAGGTAGGGTGCGTAGCGCGCGCTGTTTTTTGCCCCGAGCTGCATGGAACCCGCGGCATCGTCGACCACGACCGCGCCCTTCGGCGTGTGGGCCGGCAGGGTGAAGGACCCGAGCGCCTCATGACGCGGCAGTGCATCCAGTGTCGAGACGATGCGCTCGATGATGCGCTGGCGAATCAGCAACGCCGAAAGATCGCTGCCGCCGGCCAGCCTGGCCAGCGCGTCCGCCACGCTTGCGTCGCTGCCATCCAGCGCCGGCAGCGGAGCGGTCGAGGCGCTGGCCGGCGCCGTCTGCGCCTGCTCGATGGGATGCTGGACCGCAGGTTCGCCCACCGCGCCGCCCAGTGGCGCCGTACTGGACGCCTCGGTCGCCACGGCCGGCGTCTGGCTGACGTGCATCGCCTTGCGCGCCAGATACACGCCGCCCGCCGCGATGGCAAACACCAGCACCGCTGCGGCGATCCAGTTACCCGTTGAAGTCTGCTTGCCCATGCTTGGCTCCTGTTCGATGCGCGAATACCCTGCTTGGACTCATCGCGCGCCGAATCGTTCAGGTCGCCTGCGCAGGCGCTCGCATCAGCGGTTGCCGTGCTTACGCCTTGAGACGATAGCCGCTGCGGAAGATCCACCACACCAGCGCCAGGCAGATCGCCAGGAACACCATGGTCATGCCGAGGCTGACCCCGATGCTGACATCGGCCACGCCGTAGAAACTCCAGCGAAAACCGCTGATCAGATACACCACCGGATTGAACAAGGTGACCTTCTGCCAGAACGGCGGCAGCATGTGGATCGAATAGAAGCTGCCACCCAGAAAGGTCAGCGGCGTGACGATCAGCAGCGGCACCAGCTGCAGTTTCTCGAAGTTGTCCGCCCAGATGCCGATGATGAAACCGAACAGGCAGAAGGTCACCGCGGTAAGCAGCAGGAACGCCACCATCCATAGCGGATGCTCGATATCGAAGGTGACGAACAGCCGCGCGGTGACCAGGATGATCGCGCCCAGGATGATCGACTTGCTGGCCGCTGCCCCCACATAGCCGGCCACGATTTCGAATGGCGACACCGGTGCGGAAAGAATCTCGTAGATCGTGCCGACGAATTTCGGGAAGTAGATGCCGAACGACGCATTGGAGATGCTTTGCGTCAGCAGCGACAGCATCACCAGTCCGGGCACGATGAAGGCGCCGTAGCTGACCCCGTCGATGCCGTTCATGTGCGAACCGATCGCCGCACCGAAGACCACGAAATACAGCGAGGTCGAGATCACCGGCGAGATGATGCTCTGCAACAGGGTGCGCCAGGTGCGCGCCATTTCGAAGCCGTAGATCGCACGGATGCCGTGAGTGTTCATGCGCGCGCCCTCAGCAGATCCACGAAGATGTCTTCCAGCGAGCTCTGGCTGGTTTTCAGATCCTTGAAGTCGATGCCGGCCTCGGCCAGCCGCCGCAGCAGGCCGTCGATGCCGGTGTGCTCGCTCTGTGCGTCGAACGTGTAGACCAGCTGCTGGCGATCGTCGGACAACTCCAGTGCGTAGTCGACCAGCGACGCCGGCAAGCTCTCCAGCGGATTCTGCAACTGCAAGGTGAGTCGCTTGCGCCCCAGTTTGTCCATCAGGGCGGTCTTTTCCTCGACCAGGATCAACTCACCCTTGCTGATCACGCCGATCCGATCCGCCATTTCCTCGGCTTCCTCGATGTAGTGGGTGGTCAGGATGATGGTGACGCCGGTGTCGCGCAGCGCGCGCACCATGGCCCACATGTCGCGCCGCAACTCCACGTCCACACCGGCGGTGGGCTCGTCCAGAAACAGGATGCGCGGTTCGTGCGACAACGCCTTGGCGATCATCACCCGGCGCTTCATGCCGCCGGACAGGGTGATCAGCTTGTTGTCTTTCTTGTCCCACAGTGAAAGGTCCCTGAGCACCTTCTCGATGTGCGCCGGGTCGGGTGAGCGGCCGAACAGCCCGCGGCTGAAACTGACCGTGTTCCATACCGTTTCGAAGGCATCGGTGGTCAGCTCCTGCGGCACCAGGCCGATCTTGCTGCGCGCGGCGCGATAGTCACGCACCACGTCATGCCCGTCGGCCAGCACCCGGCCTTCGCCAGGGTTGACGATGCCGCAGATGATGCTGATCAAGGTGGTCTTGCCGGCACCATTGGGACCCAGCAAGGCAAAAATCTCGCCTTGCCGGATATCGAGGTTGATGTTGTTCAGTGCCCTGAAACCGGACGCGTAAGTCTTGCTGAGTTGCTGCACGGCGATGATCGGCGGCACGCGAATTTCCTGGCAAAGCTCGGGGGACATGCATGGTATGCCCGCCACCGCCTGGCGGCCAGCCAAAATGCCAATCTCACCAGAATCGCGGCCTCACGAAGCACAGACACGCGACCACCGACGCTGCCACGATCGAACCAACAGCAATGGTGCACGGCGATGGACCTGAAAAGCGGCTATCCGTTCTGGGCAATCAGCAACGGCTTGATGCATGCGTTCCCGCCGCTGTCGCAAGACATGCGCGCCGACGTGGTGGTGATCGGCGGCGGCATCACCGGCGCGCTGATCGCGAATGAACTGGCCCAGGGCGGCCATGATGTCATCGTGGTCGAACAACGCGACATCGGCTGGGGCAGTTCGGCCGCGAGTACCGCCCTGCTGCAGTACGAGATCGACACGCCGATGACGGAACTGGCCAGGCGTTTTGGCGAGGCCGATGCCGCGCTCGCCTACACCGCCTGCGCCGAGGCGATACCGCAACTGGGCGCATTGGCGAACGAGGTGCGAGACGTCGGTTACCGGCGAAACACCAGCTTGTACTACGCCAGCAGACGCCATCACGTGCCCGCCATGCAGGACGAATTGGCGCTGCGCCACAAACACGGGCTGTCGGTGCAGTGGCTGTCCGCCGATGCGCTGCGATCCGAATTCGGAATCGAGGCACCCGGCGCGATCCTGAGCCAACTCGCCGCCAGTCTCGATCCGTATCGGATGGCCAGCCGCTTGTTCATCCGCATGGAACGGACCGGAACGGCGGTCTTTGATCGCACGCGGATCGACGCGATCGAGTCGACCAGCCGGGAAGTCACCCTGCGAACCGACGACGGTCTGGTGCTCCGCGCCGACCATGTCGTGGTTGCCGCCGGCTATGCCGGCCAGAAATGGCTGGACGCTTCCGTCGCGAAAAACCGCAGCAGTTACGCCTTTGTCACCGATTCGCTGGATCGCGCGGCCCTGCACGGGCTGGCCGACACCATGGTGTGGGAAAGCGCGCGACCTTACCTTTACATGCGCACGACCAGCGACAACCGCCTGCTGGTCGGCGGTGAAGACGACGCCATCGACATTCCCGCCTTGCGCGACGCCCGCGTCGATCGCAAGGCGCGCAAGCTTGTATCCAAGGTCGCCAAGGCCATTCCCAGCCTGCAACTGACGCCGGCGTTCGCCTGGGGAGGTACCTTCGCGGAGACCGATGACGGCCTGCCGTTCTTCGGGCCGCATCCGCAGTACGGGCCACGCGTGCATTTCGCGATGGCCTACGGCGGCAACGGCATCACTTACAGCATGCTCGGCGCGGGCCTGATCCGCGCCCTGATCGAGCGGCGGCCCCACCGCCTGAAATCGTTGTTTTCGTTCGAGCGGCTGGAACGCAAAGCGTGACGCCGACCCGGCCGGCGACGCCCGCTCACCAACCCGTACGCGCGTGCTGCATCCGGCCCGGCAACAAACCCGTAGCATGAGTTATCGCACCAGACGGATACCCGCCATGCCACTGCTGATCCTTTTGCTTGCCTCGCTGGGTTTCACGGCATCCGCCACCGCGGCCACGTTACCCAATGAACCGGTGCGCTCGCTCGACCTGAATCGCTATGCCGGCCAATGGCACGAGATCGCGCGGTTGCCGATGTATTTCGAGCGCAAGTGTCTGGACGGGGTCACCGCCACCTATTCGCCCAACGCGGACGGCACGGTGCGAGTGGCGAATTCGTGTCGCACCCACAAGGGGCGAATGTCGGTCACCGGCGTTGCCCGAATCAAGGACGGCCAGCCCGGCGCGCTCGAAGTACGCTTCGCTCCCGGCTGGCTAGGCTGGCTGCCGGTGACCTGGGCCGACTACTGGGTCATCGAGGTGGATCCGGGCTACCAATGGGCGGTGATCGGCAGCCCCGGCCAGAAACACCTGTGGATACTGGCCCGAAAACCCACCATGGATGGTGCGCTGCTCCGCCTGCTGAAGGAGCATTCGCGCCAGCGTGGCTATGACGTCGACCGTTTGATCATCACCTCACCGCAGGAATAGGCACATCGACACAGCTTGCGATTGAATAGCGCGCTATGTAATATGCCGAACCATGACCTCCACGCGCTCCACCTCGAAGCCCGTCGCAAAAGCCACCCCCCGGCTGGATGCCCAGTTGTGCTTCGCCCTGTATTCAGCCGGGCTGGCCATGAACAAGGTCTATCGCAAGCTGCTCAAGGCGCTGGACATCACCTACCCGCAGTATCTGGTGATGATGGTGTTGTGGGAGGACGAAAGCCTCAGTGTCTCGGAGATCGGCGAGCGTCTGTTCCTCGACTCCGCGACCCTGACCCCGCTGCTCAAGCGGCTGGAAGCGGCGGGCCTGGTGACCCGGCTGCGCTCCCGAGACGACGAGCGCCATGTGGTGATCACGCTGACCGCCCGGGGCAAGGCGCTGCAGGCAAAAGCTGGCCAGGTCCAGGAGTCGGTGCTTTGCGCCACCCGCTGCGCGCCAGAACACCTGATGCATCTGAAACAGGAATTGCAGGAATTGCGTAGCAAGTTGGCCACCGACAGTTGATGGCCCATATCGTTTGTTCGTTTAAATAGCGCACTATATATTAGCGCGCGATCATGTAAGTCAGCCCACAAAGGAAGTACGCCATGTCCATCGAAAAAGTTCTTTACCGCTCCAAGGCCACTGCCACCGGGGGCCGCGACGGTCGCGCCGTCTCCTCCGATCAGGTGCTCGACATCAAGCTCACCACGCCGAAGGAACTCGGCGGCGCCGGCGGTGACGGCACCAACCCCGAACAGCTGTTTGCGGCGGGATATTCAGCCTGTTTCCTCGGCGCAATGAAGTTCGTCGCGGCCCAGCAGAAACTGACCCTGCCGGCCGACACGCAGGTCACCGGACAGGTCGGCATCGGCCCGATCCCGACCGGCTTCGGCATCGAAGTCGAATTGACCATTTCGATCCCCGGCATGGCGCGCGCGGACGCCGAGACCCTTGTGCAGCAAGCGCACATCGTGTGCCCGTATTCCAATGCCACCCGCAACAACATCGACGTCACGCTTTCCGTCGCCTGAGTGCGGCACTTCCCTGGCCTGACGCAACGCCGTCAGGCCAGGGATCAAGCTGGACCGATCAGATCAACAGCAACAACAGCGGCACCAGGATGCCGGCGCCCAACACCGCACCGAACGTGGCCGGGCGGCGAATGAAGCGCCAGGCCATGTACAGCCCGCTGAGCACCGACACCAGCAGCCCGAACGCCACCAGCGCGAAGAAGACCTTCATCGGCAGCAGGTTCTGTTTGGCGGACCGCGCTGGCTCGACAGGCGCGCTTCGCTCAGGCGCGGCTTGGGACGGTGGTTTTTCATCGCCTGCCTGCGCGGGCGGGCGCCGCCGTTGCGGCGTCACCAGGGTCTGCTTCTTGTGCAACTGGGCCGCACTGGCGAGCCACGCTGGCGGCACATACGTGCTGCCGCGTGTGGTCTCGTGCAGACCGAACACCTGCAGGCCGCCGGTGACCGCGAAGAACAGCAGCATCGGCGCGGTGAATACGCCCAGGTAGAGATGGATCGAACGGAGCGCGCGCAGGAGTCGATGGGTGGATGACATGAGGCAATGTTGTCCTTCGGGCTAGTGCTGCACTGTAGTGGTGCGAGGTCCGCGGAACCCATGGCGAGCCGCAGGTTGCACAGCGGTGCCGCTGATGCGAACGGGCGGCGACCTCAGGCCTTTTTAAGGAAGCAAACCTTCAGCACCAATCCCTTGATCTTGTCCGAGCTGCCTTCGATGTGCTCGTCGTCACCATCGACCAGGCGAATCTGGCGGATCACGGTGCCCTGCTTCAGCGGGATGGACGAACCCTTGACCTTGAGATCCTTGATCACCGTGACCGAATCGCCGCTGTTGAGCACGTTGCCATTGACGTCACGTACCACCAGCACCGCGCCGTGCCCGTCTTCGACAGGCGCGATCGGCCATTCGTGGCCGCAATCGGCGCAGACATGGTTGCTGCCATCGGGATAAGTGTGTTCCATCGCGCACGACGGGCAGGCTGGAATATCGGACATGCAGCGTTTCCGGGACGATCAATCGGGCCGCGAGTATACGTGCGCGGGCGTGCTCTTCACATTGTCCACATGGACAACGCGTTAAATGTGCTCCATCGCCCGCGGAGAAACATCATGACTGCCCACCAGGTTCTCGCCACTGTTGCCGTGAGCGACTTCGCTGCATCCAGCGCCTGGTATTCCCGCCTGTTCGGCCGGGACCCCGACAACAGCCCCAACGCGGCATGCGCCGAGTGGGAAATCGCTCGACGCACGCGCATCCAGCTGCTGTCCAGAAGTGCATGCCCCGGACCCGGCAGCCACGCCGGCGCCACCTCCGTCGGCATCATGGTCGACAACCTCGACGAGATCCTGCACATGCTGCAGGATCGTCATATTGATGTACCGGCGCCACAACTGGCCACCCACTACGTCCGTTTCGCGCCGGTTTGCGATCCGGACGGCAACATGGTGACCTTCGTCGAATCGGCGATGTCGTGAAAGCGTGGCAGGTCGGCCCCCGGCCGACCCGCCACTTTCCACTGACTCCCCCTACTTGCCCAGATCCTGCAGGAACCGCTTGGTGTACTGCAGCGGCGTGGTCCCGTTGACCGAGTTGCAGATCGGCGAGGCCGTACCGCCGCCGCCCGTACACGGCGTGTCGCGATCCAGTGACCAGAAATGCACGCCGGCCATGCCCTGGTTCACCGCATAATTGACCACGGTATCCACGTCGGAAGCCCGAAACACTTCACTGCTCACGTCATTCACGCCGATCATCGGGGTCAACTCGATGCGACTGGATGGAATGCCGTAGGTGTGCTGCAGGTTCTTGGCCGCCTGTATCGCCGACTGCCCCATGTCGCATTGCCCGTTCGAGACCACGCAGACGCCGGCGCCGGCCGCACCGTAGTCCATCACCATCAGGTTGATGGTGTAGTTCGGCAAGTTGGCCGCCTTCACCGCGCGCACCACCATGTCGCCCACGCCATTCAAGCCACCGTAGCTGCCGTCGGAAGCTGCCAGCGTGGCCAGCGTGAAGGAGAAGCGCAGGTTCGGATACAGCGTGTGCGCATAGGCGGCGTTGGAGATCAGGTTGTTGATCTGCGCCTGGCTCTGGCCACCCTCGATATCGAAGTCCACGCCCACCATGTAGGGCGAGGCATAGCGTGAAAGGAACTGCGCCATGCCAGCCGCTGATCCGCAGGTGAAGCTGCCCGCCTGTCCGCCAGTGGACACCACGTAACTCACTCCGGCGGCGACCAATGGCTGGATGTTGGCACTGACGAAACCGGCCGCCGGAATGCCGCCCCAGCTTTCACTGCCACATTCGCCGGAAGCAAACGCCAGGGTGACCGCGCCGAGATTGGGCAATGCCGTGGACACCAGACTGCCCGCACCCACCAGCGGAATCGGCGTGCCGGTGACCGCGGTCCGCATCACGTTGGTGTTCCAGTTGAGGTTGATGGTTACGTCCTTGTACGGGCTGAACAAGAAGCCCTGGGCGGGAGGATTCGGATTGCCTGGATCTCCCGAACCGCCATCGCCGGGACCACCGGGATCCGTTCCGTCGCAGCTTCCCTGCGCCGTCCACGGTTGGCCCGTGCCGACGGCGCCACTGTGGCTCACCGGGTCATCGCCCTGTGTCCACCAATTGGCCTTGTAGTTCACGCCATTCTCGCTGACCACGCTGCCGCCGCCATAAGCACTTGATGCGTTCCACACCACATCACAACCACCCGAGGCCGGTGGATCCGTGGGTGGATTGGTCGGGGGAGTTCCGCTACCGCAGGCACCCTTCGAGGTCCAGGGCTGGCCTGAGCCGGCAGCGCCACTGCTGGTTGCCGGGTCATTGCCTTGAGTCCACCAGTTCGCCAGGTAGTTATTGCCGTTTTCGCTGGCCACGCTTCCGCCGCCATAGGCAGTGGCCGCATTCCAGGCCGCCGCGCAGGCAGGCGCGGACTGCGCATACGCTGTCTGCCATGGAACTGCCGCAAGCAGAGTTACCGAAAAGCACGTGCCGACGGCACTGCCCAATGCGCTCAAAGCCAAGCCGGACCACACAGCCGATCGTTTCGCAAACATGAGATGTCTCCTGATGGATCTGCATCGCTACGGGTGGGTTGTCGGGACGCACATGGCAACACTCCGGTCAGCCACGGGGTTGGCGAAACCCGCTGGTCCTGTTGCTTCCCTGCTCGGTACCGCTTTTTATGGGTTGACTGTCCTGTAATAGGCGCGAATGACAACGTTGTCTATTGGCCACTGCCTAAAGTGTGACGACTTGCGCGCAATGAACGTGAGCACAAGTTTCACCTTCCAGACCATAGTTGGGCGGCGAGATTGTCCAGGCTTCCAGGTACTCACTTGAAGCAGGATGACAACGTTGTCCGGCAAGTGCGGGAAAATCCTGAGACAGCTTCGGCTATGGTGTTGATGTTCAAACAAGGGCGAATGAAATGATCCGAACGTGGCTGGCGTCATTGGCGTTCGCCGTGCTGGCCAGCGCGGCACTGGCTGGTGCAGCGCCCGAAAACACACTCAAAAGCTTGTCCCACGTGAGCTTTCCCGCCGCAAACAGGATCGCCTCCGGACGCCTGCAGCCGAGCGATGTAACCGTGCTGAGGCAAGCCGGCGTCCGCCAGGTGATCGATCTGAGCGTCGACAGCGAAACACCCAACTTCGACGAAGCCGCCGCGATGCACTCGGCAGGCATCGACTATCACAACCTGCCCATCCACGGCGCCGCCGACTTGTCGCGCGAGAACCTCGCCAAATTCGACCAGCTGCTGCGCGACGCCGGCACGCAAAACACCCTGGTGCATTGCGCCAGCAGCAATCGGGTCGGCGCAATGATCGCCTTGCGCGCCGCCGTGATCGACGGCCAGCCCATGGAGGCCGCCGTGCAGGAAGGTCGCCGCTGGGGCTTGAAGAGCCTGGAACCGGTGGTGCGCGAGCGGCTTGGCGAATGGTCAAAACAAGCGCTGCCCACGCCATAGGTCCCTGGCGTCATCCCGGACAACATGCAGCGGCAGGCTTTGGCCACACCTGCGATACCATGCGCGCCACCCCACTCAGGCGCCGCCCTCCTGGACAACACACCTGCCCCGTCATCCTCCGCGTCGCTGCCGCTGCGCGCCGTGTTGCTGATGCTCGGCAGTGCCAGCCTGTTCGCGCTGATGGCCATTTCCATCCGCTTCGCATCGGCCCAGTTGCACCCCTTCCAGATCACCTTCTTCCGCAGTGCCTTCGGCGCCCTGTTCGCGCTGCCACTGTTGCATGGGCATGGCTGGCAGCTGCTGCGCACACCGCGACTGGGTTTCTATATCCTGCGTTGCGTGATCGGCATGGGCGGCATGCTGGCCGGGTTCTGGGCGATCGTGAACCTGCCGCTGGCCGAGGCCGTGGCCTTGTCCTATTCGTCTCCCTTGTTCGTCACCATCGGCGCGGTGCTGTTTCTCGGCGAGGTGGTGCGCATGCGCCGGTGGAGCGCCGTGATCGCCGGGTTCCTCGGTGTACTGGTGATCGTGCGTCCGGGCAGTGAGGCGTTTGCTGCCGGCAGCCTGGTGGCGCTGTTGGCCGCAGCGCTGACCGGCGCGGTGACGATCAGCATCAAGTCGCTCACCGGCAGCGAGCCGGCCGATCGCATCGTGCTGCTTACCACCCTGCTGTGGATTCCGCTGTCGCTGCCGGCGGCGCTGGCGGTGTGGCAATGGCCGCAGGCGGACATCTGGCCCTGGTTGGCGCTGTCCGGCGCGCTCGGCACCGGTGGGCATTACTGCTGGACGCGTGCATTGCGGCTGGCCGACGCGTCCCTGCTGGCCCCGTTCAGCTACGTGCAGCTGCTGATCGTGGCGATGCTGGCGTGGTGGATTTTCGAGGAAACGGTGGATCGATATACCGCAGCGGGCGCCGCCATCATCATGGCTGCCACCCTTTACATCGCCTGGCGCGAACGGCAACGCCGCACCGTCGTTCCGCTGGCCCGCGCTGAGCCGTCGATCTGACCGAGGGGCCTGCCGGCGATCAGTAAGCGTCCGGAAGATCGGGCAGGTCGGGCATGTTGGCCAACTCGTCCAGCAGGTCGGTCGACGGCTTTTCGAGCGCCTCGGCCAGTTGCCAGCGCCCCACCACCTCGAAGCGCGACTCGCCGAAGAAGCTGCGGATCAACACGAAGTCCGACACGCGCCACTGGATCGGCGCCATGGACTCCTCGATGGCATCGATCGCGTGGCCGTGCAGAAGACTGACGTGTGGCAGGAAACTGGACACGCCGCTGACATGCAAGCCTGCACGCGCCTGCGCCGCCGCGATCGCCTTGCGCAAACCCAGCGTCGCTTCGTTCGTGGGGCCATCCGCACACACCACGAACGGAAACTGGCCATCGCGAGCGGTGAAGCGCATGGCCGCGTCAAGCGTGGCCGTGAATCCTCGCTCGTGCACTTCCGCGCCGGCGGCGAGCAAGGCCTCTTCCAGCGGTCGCCGCAGCTGGTCGGATCGGCCCATCGGACACAGGGTCAGATGCAGGCCTTCGACGCCAACTGCCGTACCACCGATTCGATGGGATTTGCGGAAACGCTCGCAGGCGGCGGCCATGGCCACTCGCGCAGCGGCGTCAGGCAACAACGCGAAGAAATAATTGATGCCCGCCGCAAGCCCGGACGCGTTCGACGGAATGGAAATGACGGTCTCTCCCCTGGGCACGCGGCAGCAAGTCGAACGGATGACGCCCAGCTTATCCAATTGTGGGCGTCAACAGTCCGTCAAGCCGACCGCGGACGCGAGCGCGAGCGCTCGCTCTGCGCCGCCGCCCCTACCGCAGCTGGCTGTCCTTGCTGCCGCGACGGTTGTACAGCCCGGCGCCGCGCTGCGCTTCGTCCTGCGCTTGCTGGCAGGCCACACACAGTCGCACACCGGGCACGGCCTTGCGCCGCGCCTCCGGTATGGGTGCGTCACATTCCTCGCAATGGGTCAGGCCCGGACCCTGCCGCAGTTGCTGCCGCGCCCGCTGCACCGCGTCACTGACGGTGGCGTCAATCTGGTCCTGCACCGCGCCGTCGCCTGCCCAACCGGTTGCCATGGCATCCTCCACAAGACTGAAAGGAGCGAAGCTGTCAGCGCAACTTCGCCCCAGAACCCTGAATATATGCGAGCCGTTCCAGTAACTTGGGTGCGCGGCGGGGCCGTTTCAAGCACCGTTGCCCCCCGGTGCGACTCGTGCGCGCTTCGCCCGCCTTCGCCAACGCTTATCGTCCCCACACACCTTGCTGCAGGAGTTGTTGATCATGAGCATCCCCTCCGTTCATGCCGTCACCGGCCAGACGCCTTATACGGTGACCTTCACCGACGACGCCGGCAATGCATGGCAGGCCGATGAGCCGATCGAGGACGGCGGCGCGAACAACGGGCCGGCACCGCATCGGCTGTTGCTGTCGGCACTCGGCGCCTGCACCGCCATCACCCTGCAGATGTATGCGGCACGCAAACAATGGCCACTGCGCCGGGTCGGCGTGGATCTGCAATTCAATCCCGAGGGCGCACCCGCCAGTGGCAACGACATCACCCGCGTGATCACCCTGCAGGGAGATCTCAGCGACGAACAACGCGCGCGGTTGCTGCAGATCGCCAACGCCTGCCCCATTCACAAGGTGCTGACCGGCGAAGTGCGGATCAACTCGCAGCTCAGCGACACTCCTCGATGAGCTTCCGAGGCAACGCAAAAGAACCGTGCAAACTGCCTCGCCCGGGGAGGCTGCGGCAGCCTGATCTGCTCGGGGTGATGACCTGTCCATGATGGGGCACGTCGATCCGCGCTGAAGCAACCACCACCGTATCTGTCACCGCTTCAGGCTCCTCGCGCCAGGCGCAGGAGCCGCAGTGGCGCCGGAACGCCCATGCCATCGGCGGTCAAACCCGACATCACCATGCGCTTGAACGGACCCAGCCGCGCGCCCGCGCCCAACGCCAGCTTGCGCAAGGCTTTCGCCGGGCGACGATCGTCGGTGTACAGGCCGGCCAGCAGCTGGGTCGCCACATACAACGGTCTGGTGGCCACGCGGTGCTGACGCTGATAACGCTGCAGCGCAATCGGACTGCCAGGCGGCTGACCCGCGGCCTGCGCGGCACGCAACTCGCGCGCCAGCGTGGCCTGCCCCAGCAGGCCGAAATTGAAGCCATGCGCGGTGACCGGATGCATGCCGACGGCGGCATCGCCGATCAGCGCAAAACGTTCGGCCACGAACCGTTTCGCATACACCCCGACCAACGGATAGGCGCAGCGCGGACCGGCGACGCGCATCGCGCCGAGGCGTTGCTGGAAGCGTTCGGCCATGGCCAGCTCCAGGGCCGCATCGTCCAACGCAAGCAGGGTCTTCATCGCCTGCGGCGGAAGGGTCAGCACCACGGACGACGTATGCGAATCGTGCAGTGGCAGCAGGGCCAGCGTCTGGCCGTGGCCGAACCATTCCCACGCCACCTGCTCGTGCGGCAGATCGTGCTGCATGCGCAGCACCAGCATGGTCTTGCCGAAATCGTGCATGCCGGCGGCGATGCCCATCGCACGGCGTGTCTCCGAGAAGCGGCTGTCCGCTGCCACCACCAGTTGCGCGCGCAAGGTCTCGCCGTTAGCCAGTTCCACCTCGGCACCAGCACTGCCGGTGCGCAGCGAACTGACCTGCACGCCGGTGATCCGCTCCACGTCCGGCAGTTCCATCACCTCGGCATAAGCGGCACGTCGAATGGCATGGTTGGACAACAGCCACCCCAGCTGCGGCTTGCCCGCTTCGTCATGACGGAACAGCAACCCGTCGCGGTCATCACCGTCGATCACCTTCGCATCGCGCAAGGTGCCGATTTCGTCTTCCTTCAGGCGCGCCCACAAGCCGAGTTCGCGCAGCAGCCGTTGCGAGTGATGGGTGATCGCGATCTCGCGTCCGTCGTCCGGCGGCGCGATCAGCGCGGCCTCTTGCTGTCGCTCCACCAGCGCGATGCGCAAGCCGCTGCCAGCCAGCGACCGGGCAAAACACAGCCCGGCCGGGCCGGCACCAATGATCACGATATCGAAGGACATGGCCACACTCCGCGAAAGACGTGACTGCACGCTACGGGCAGCCACAGCCCGCTGCGCTGATCGCGGTCAAGAAAGTCGTCACGAGTCAGCCGCTGCAGCCGCCGCAGCAGATCGAAGGCAGCTGCACCACCTGCTCCGGCGCCACCGACCAGCCATGACGGCGGAATACCTCGATCAGGTCGGCGACCGTCGCCGTGGACGATACGCGCATCACCAGGCCGCTCATGTCCAGGTCGACGACGGCCATCGGATCGATATCACACAAGGCGTCCTGCACGATGCCCGCAGCGGGCGATGCGTCGCCCACGGCAATATGGAATTCCATCACGATCCTCGCTTCACGACACCGCCTGGTGCCATGGAGATGATCCTGATTCGACCTGCCCGACGCTGTCTTGACGCCGGTCAAGCCGCGTCGCGAAATTCGCCCGCGGTGTCGGTTGGGATCACCACTGGCGCTACTTGCGCGACTTCAGAACACCCTGCAACAGGCTGTTCAGCGCGTCCTGCCTGGCAGGCGGCCGCGCCTCCGGATGACGCGCGGAACCCTTGTCCAGTGCGCCGCCGATCCCGCTGCCCAGCAGACCGGCCACCGCCGCCGGGTCGACCCTGAAGCTGGGCGCACTGGCGGTGCCGCCGACGCGTACGCCAACGCCATGCCCGGAAGCTCCGCCGAGCAAGCTTCCAAGCAACCTTCCGGCGCCGGAGTTGCCCAGCAAACCGGCGCCTTTGCCGCTGATCGCCGGATCCAGCTTCACCAGCATGCTGAAGTCGAGCTGGCCATTCGCCGCCATGCCGCCCTTGCCCGCAAGGCTGCCAAGGTCGGCAATGTCCGCCGTGACCGGCTCGGCGTGGATGCCGGCCGGCGAGATCTTCAACGTGGCCGCGGCATGCCGGATCACTGTGTCCTGCGGCGCCTTGAGGCCGGCCAGTGACAACACGCCACCCAGTTTCGAACCCAGGCTGAAACCGAGCAGGCGTGCATTGTCCAGGGTGACCGGTCCGCTGATCACCAGCGCGTCCAGCGGACCGATGGCACGCAGATCCAGCCCCAGGCTGCCGCCGCTGAGGCGGGAGTTCCTGGGCAACACCACGCCGAACACCGGCAGCAACGGCTGCAGGTCATCGACCGGCAACTGCTTGCCGCTGAGGCGCAGATCGAGCTGCAGCACCTTGCCGCGATTGTCGAAGCTGCCATTGACGGCCAGCTTCGCGCCCCCGCTACCCAGGGTGCTGTGGTCGATGTTGCCGGCACCGTCGAGCAGCCGGTAACTGGCCTGATAGTCGATGCGCAGCGGCTGTGGCGACGCGGTGCCGGACGCCACCAGCTTGAGCTGGCGCGCATCAATGCCGCCCTTCGAGCTCAATACGCCGTCGACCGAGCTGATCTGCGTGTCGATGTCGAGCACGCCGCCCACACCCTCGGTGCCGGCCATCAGGCCGGCGCCGACCAGATCCAGATCGTGTACGCGCAGATGCGCGTCCACCGGCGTCAGCACCGCGTTGCCCGACGCCCACGGTCCGAGCTTGCCGTCCAGTTGCAGGCTGCCGCCACCGGCGATATCGGCACTCATCGAGAACGGAAACGCCGCGCCAAGGCCGACGTTGTCGGCACTCATGGCCACCTTGCGATAGCTGCGCGCCTCGCCGACGGCACGCTGAAGATCGATGCGGCCATCGGTGATGCGCAAGCTGTCGACGCGGAACGTCGATGGCCGGCTGGCTGGCGTGGCGGGCACGGATGCCGGAGCGGCTGGCGCATGGGCGGCAAAGCTGGCGAAATTCCACCGACCGGCCCGGTCCTGCAACAACCGCACCGTGGGCTGTTGCAGCGTCAGCGACGTCACGTGCAATTGCCGGTGCAACAACAACGGCCACAACCGCACGCCCAGGCGCAGCGAACCGGCGCTGATGAAGGGTTGACTGCCGAAGGCAGGATCGTCGCCGATGCTGACCTGGTCGGCATCAAGCGAACCGGACCATACCGACACGTGCAGCTTGCCCAAGGTCACCTCGCGCCCCACCGCCTGTCCGAGCGTGTTCTGGATCTGCGGCCGAAAGTCATTGGCATCGATCAGCAGCAACCCACCCGCCGCGATCACCACCAGCAGCACTACCAGCACGCACAATCCGGTCAGCAGACGTTTCATGGCAGCAACCCGGTCAGAGCCATCGATAGTCGATACTAGGTCCGCGCGGGCGAAGCGTCGAGCACATCCTGGCTGTGTCGATTCCGTCGCTGCCCGTTCGTCGCCAGGACAGACTCCGTTGGCACAGGTGCCCGACCATGACGCTCAAGCTGTACGCCCATCCCTTCTCGTCCTACTGCCAGAAGGTGCTGATCGCGTTGTACGAGAACGGCACCGCCTTCGAGTGGTGCCTGGTGGCGCCGGACCATCCCGCTGCCGGCGAGGAACTGGCCGCGCTGTGGCCGCTCAAGCGCATGCCCCTGCTGCTCGATGGCGCGCACGCCGTCTTCGAGTCCAGCATCGTCATCGAGTACCTGGATCAACATCATCCCGGGCAGATCCAGCTGATTCCCGCCGATGCCGATGCGGCGCTCGACGCACGCATGCTCGACCGCTTCATCGACAACTACATCCACACGCCGCTGCAGAAGATGGTGTTCGACCGCCTGCGCCCCGAGGCAGACCGCGACAGCTTCGGCATTGGCGAGGCACGCGCAATGCTGGACGCCGCCTATGCCTGGCTGGATCAGCGGATGGCCGGGCATGACTGGGGCGTCGCCGACACCTTCAGCCTGGCCGATTGTGCCGCCGCACCCGCGTTGTTCTATGCCGACTGGGCGCACCCGATTCCTGAATCGCTCGGCCACCTGAACGCGTACCGGCAACGTCTGCTGGCACGACCGTCGTTCGCGCGCGCGGTCGAAGAAGCCCGCCCGTACCGCTCATACTTTCCGTTGGGGGCACCCGACCGTGACTGAGCAGGATCCCGGAACCGGCGATGGCCGCCCATCGGTTGCGAACGGGAGCGGACCGTCAGCGCGGCTGGCCCGGTAAATCCTGCGGCACCGGCGATTGCCCCTCGAACCGACCGTAGGGATTGATCGAGGTGGCATGCCACCACTGCTTTTCCGGTCCCAGGACCTCCACCTCGAAATGCAGGTGGGGCGCGTCGGCACTGGCGTTGCCGGTGCTGCCCACGAAACCGATGGGGTCGCCACGACGCAGGATTTGTCCCTCGGCCAGACCTGGCGCGTAGCTGTCCAGATGCGCGTAGTAATAGACGACCTTGTCGTCCGTATCGAACTCGTACACCGTGAGGCCACCCGGCTTGCTGGTGAACAGCTTGACGACGTGACCGTCGTTCGCCGCGACCACCGGCGTCCCGCGCGCTGCCATGATGTCGATCGCGTCATGCACGCGGCCGCTGCCACGGGCCTGGGTGAAGGTATCGGTCAAGTCGCCGGGCTTGACGCCCACCACCGGAATCCGCAAACCGCTGACGGCGGAGGGCGGCAGGTCAGCCGGGTTCGTCGGTGGAGGTGCGGCGAGGGATGATGCCGGGGGAGCCGGCGCGACCGTTGTTGCCGGCACCGCAGCCTGCCCCGTCGGATCGACCAGTACCGGAGCCGGCGGCATCGGAGCGGACGCCGCCGGAACCGCAGCCACCGGCACCGGCGGCACGGCGACCGGTGCATCCGCCGCGACGGCATGCAAGGCGGCATGCGGGACACCCTGCGCGTCCCTCGCGAGTGACAGTCGACCCGGCAGATAGAGCATGGCCGCGACAGCACAGATGGCACCCAAGACGAACCCGATAACGATCTTCATGTCACTGCTGCAACGTGGCGGTCATGCCCGGCTTCACCGCGCGGGATACCTCCAGCGCACTCCAGTTGGTCAGGCGGATGCAGCCGTGGGATTCGGTCTTGCCTACGTGCGCCGGCTCGGGCGTGCCGTGGATGCCATAGTGGTCCTTCGAAAGGTCGATCCACACCACGCCGACCGGGTTGTTGGGTCCGGCAGGCAGCGTCGCCTTCGTGTCTGTGGCCTTGGCATCCCAGAACAGCTTCGGGTTGTAGTGGAAGACCGGGTGCTTGCCGACGCCATTGATCTTCCAGTCGCCCAGCGGCAAGGGATCATGCTTGCTGCCGGTGGATGCGGGGTATTGCGCCACCACCTTGCCAGCCGCGTCCAGCAGTGACACGGTGGCATCCGATTTATCCACCACCACCTTGGCCACAGCCGGCATCGGCGCGGTGGGCTGCACGCTCGGCACCACCAGTTGTTCACCGGCGCGACCGAAATCCTTGCCCGGATTGAGCTGTTTCAGCAGGGCCGGACTGGCGTGGAATTTCTCGCCCAGCGCCTCGAGCGACGAGGTGTAGCCCAGCGCATCCAGCTTCGCGCGCGCAGCCATGCCGGAAGGCAGTGGCTTGAAAGGGCCGGCGACATCGTCGGCACTCAAGGTGACGGTCACCAGCGCGGCAGCGGTGTCGCTGTCCAGCGCTTTCCAGGTGGCCGCGTCCACGTCACCAGTCACCGGGATGCCCTGACTTTTCTGGAAGCCGGCAAGCGCCTGCCGCATATTGGATCCGTAAGCGGCATCGATCTCGCCCGGTGAAAACCGCGCGCGATCCAGCAGAATCTGGGCGCGCAACACGGCGGCGCCCTTGTCTCCGTGGCTTGCCGGAGTGACCAGCGCCGCGTCATTGACCGTCTCCGGCGCAAGCGCAGTGGGGGCCGAACCCGCGGCTGCCTGCGCACTGGCAGCGACCGTCGCGAAGGCAAGGATCCGGATCATGGTGAGGCTGGTTTTCACATGCTGTCTCCCGTTGGAGGAGCCAGCATGCCCGAGGGTTTGTGAAGAAACCCCGACAGCCATGGCGGTGGATGCCGCGCCCTATTCCGGTGGAAACAATTGCCGGAAAACCGCAGGCGAAGCCTTGATGTAGATGTTGTCGTGATGCAGCTCAGGCCATGCCTGGTACGACCAGTGCAGTCCCTGCGGCGCGGTCGTGTGCAGTGCCGTTTGCATCATCCCGCTCGCGTCGCCGATGTCATCGTCGCTCGCGGTGGCGAAGTACAGAGTCCTTCGCAAGCCCGGCCATGCCTTCAGGCGCGCATCGGCGCCGCGCGCCAGCGCCATGTGGTTCCACCACAGGCTGGGGCTGAGCGCGACATACGTGTCGAACAAGCTGGGTTGCAGCAGGAACGTCTCGACGACGAACAGGCCCGCCAGCGATTCGCCGACGATTGCGGTCTTGCCATTCGTGCGATAGCGCTCGCGCACCTGTGGCATCAACTCGTCCGCGATGAACTCGCGAAACGCGAACGAGCCACCGACATGCGGAGCGATGGCGCGATCACTGGCCACCGTGGTGGGACCGGTCATGTCGCGTCGACGCTCGGTGTTCTCGATGCCCACCACGATCATCGGGCGCATCCGGTTGGCACGAATCGCCGCATCGACATCACGGGCAACATGCGGAAAATCCTCCGCCAACCCGCCGTCGAGCATGTACAGCACCGGGTAGCGCGTCGCCGTCGCCGCCAGGTAATCCGGCGGCGTGTAGACGTTGATGTGGCGTACCTCGCTCAACACCGTCGAGTCGATGGTGAACGTGGCATGCGCCGGCACCTCGGCCGCCACCGCACGAGGCATGCCGGCAATCGCCAGCCAGCCGAAAAGCACCGCGGTCATGCCTCTCGTTATGGTCGTGAGCATCGACTCAGCCCAGACGCGCACGACGCCCCTTCCACGCATAGCCGATACCCAGCAGCACGAACCATACCGGGCTGGCGATCAGCGCTTCGCGGGTGTCGGCCTGCAGGCTGAGCAACACCAGCACGAACATGAAGAACGCCAGGCAGACCCAGCACATGAACACGCCACCGGGCATCTTGTAGATGGATGCTTCATGCAACTGCGGCCGCTTGCGCCTATAGGCAATGTAGGCAAACAGGATCAGCGACCACACGAACATGAACAAGATCGCGGACAAGGTGGTGATCAGGGTGAACGCAGTGATCAGGTCGGGAATCAGGTAGATCAGCGCCGCGCCCAGCAGCAGGCACACGCAGGAGAACAGCAGGCCCAGCGACGGCACCGCCGCGCGCGACAGGCGCGCGAACAGCTTCGGCGCATGCTTCTCCTCGGCCAGGCCGTACAGCATGCGACTGGTGGAGAAGATGCCGCTGTTGGCCGATGACGTGGCCGAGGTCAGCACCACGAAATTGATCAGGCTGGCCGCCGCCGGAATGCCGGCCAGCACGAACAGTTCCACGAACGGGCTCTTGCCCGGTTCCACCAGACGCCACGGCGTGACCATCATGATCGCGACCAGGGCCAGCACGTAGAAGATGATGATGCGGATCGGGATCGAGTTGATCGCCTTGGGCAGGTTGCGCTTCGGATCGGCGGTTTCCGCCGCCGTGGTGCCGACCAGTTCGATGCCGACGAAGGCGAACACCGCGATCTGGAAGCCGGCGAAGAATCCGCTCAGCCCCTTCGGGAAGAAGCCGCCGTCATTCCACAGATTGGCCACCTCGGCCTTGTGTCCGGTCGGCGAGGTGAAGCCCCAGGCAACCAGCGCGAAGCCGGTGGCGATCAGCGCCAGGATCGCGATGATCTTGATCAGCGCAAACCAGAATTCCATCTCGCCGAACAGCTTCACCGTGACCAGGTTGAGACTGAGCAACAGCAGTACGCAAAGCACCGCGGGGATCCACGGCGCCAGCCCGGGAAACCAGAACTGGGTATAGGCGGCGATCGCGATCACGTCGGCGATCGCGGTGATGATCCAGCAGAACCAGTAAGTCCAGCCGCAGAAGAAGCCGGCCCAGGGACCGAGCAGGTCGGTGGAAAAATCGATGAAGGATTTGTACTCGAGGTTGGACAGCAGCAGCTCGCCCATCGCCCGCATCACGAAGAACAGCATCACGCCGATGATCAGGTAGACCAGCAGGATCGACGGCCCGGCCAGGCTGATCGTCTTGCCCGACCCCATGAACAGACCGGTGCCGATGGCGCCGCCGATGGCGATCAGTTGCAGGTGCCGATTGGAGAGACTTCGTCGCAGGTGATCCGGGTGTTCCAGCGTTGCGGTCATGCGGCGGGCCTTGGCAGCGGGAAAGAGGCCAACATACAGAAAAGCACCTCATGCAGCCATGCCGGACAAGCGGCGGTGGCGAACGATGGAGCGCAGGCGAGCCTTCGTCTCAATGCGGCGCAGCGCCATGCAGCCACAGCGCCAGCAAGATGCCCACCACCACCGCGATACCCGCCGCGCGCCAGCTCCAGGCAAACATGCGCTGGCGAAACTGTTCCTTCCGCTGCGGATCGCCCCCAAACGCCTTACGTTCCAGTGATTGCCCGAACAGCAGCACGACCAGCATGACGCCCACCACCAAAATGATATGCACTCATCTTCCCCCGTGTTCGCGCCGCTGTCGGCTCGACTACTCTATGCCCGAATGACGCTCGCCCACGACAACTCCGGCCACCCGCACCTCGGCGACGACGCGGTGGCTCGCGTGTCGACGCTGGCAAGTGCGGGACGCGAGGCGGTCGTGACCATGCTGGCGATGCTGGCCACCCTCGGCTGCACACTGGCGATGACGGCGGAGCCCGGCCCGGCCGTGCTCGCCGTGGTGCTGTGCCTGTCGTTTTCGCGCAGTCACCTCGATCGCGACCTGCGCGGACGACTCGAAGCCGCCGTGGCGCTGCCGATCGTGGGCCTGCTCGCCACGGCCGTGGGCCTGCTGTTGTTGCGAACGCCCTGGCTGGGTGCCGCGGTGTTCGTGGCGGGCATGTTTCTTTCGATATGGCTGCGCCGATTCGGGGCCGCTGCGCGTCGCGCCGGTTCGCTGCTCGCGCTGCCACTGGTGGTGATCCTGACCA
Source organism: Rhodanobacter sp. TND4EL1 (assembly GCF_054061035.1). Taxonomy (NCBI): domain Bacteria; kingdom Pseudomonadati; phylum Pseudomonadota; class Gammaproteobacteria; order Lysobacterales; family Rhodanobacteraceae; genus Rhodanobacter; species Rhodanobacter sp. TND4EL1. The sequence goes on along the minus strand of NZ_JBSSDT010000001.1, from coordinate 9,718 downwards.
CGCCGCATGTACCGGCCCGCCATCTCGGCCCGCTGATGGCGGTGCTCATGCCGATCATCGTGGCGCTGCTTGCGCTGGGCTGGGTGGCGCTGTTCCATGCGCTGGGTCGTGGCTTGCACCTGCTGCCGTCCGCGCGTACCGCACGGCCCCACGTTTTCGTGGCACCAGGCCGGCAGAGCGCGCTGCGTCCGGTGGCGAGCACGCGGATGGCGTTGCAGATGGCGGTGGCGCTGGTGCTGTCGTTCGTGATCGGCTACGTGTTCTTCGCCGAGCGCTGGGCGTGGATCGTGCTCACCGCCTTCATCGTCAACAGCGGCAATCGCGGACGGCTGGACGTGGCCTACAAAAGCGTGTTGCGCGTGCTGGGGGCGGCAGCGGGCACCTTGCTGGCGCTGAGCTTCACCGTGCACCTGGGCAGCCACGACCGAGTCACCGTCGCGCTGATTCTCGGCGCCGTCTTCATCGGCATCTGGTTGCGTCCGCTCGGTTATGCCTGGTGGGCGCTGTTCGTCACCCTGGCGCTGGCCCTGTTGCAAGGCTTCGAGGGCAGCTCGTCGGCGCAGATGCTGTGGCCGCGACTGGAGGAGATCGTGATCGGCGCGCTGCTCGGTGTGGCCTCGGCCTGGCTGGTCTATCCGGTGCGCTCAAGGGCCGTGCTGCGGCGGCGTCTGGCCGATATACTGGCGATCCTCGCCGACGCGTTCGATCCGGCCACGCCAGTGCGGCCCCGTAGCGAGATCCTGAGCGCGCTGGCGTCAGTGCAAGAGCTCGCGCCGGCGTTCCGGGCCAGCCGTCTGGTCACGCGCCGGTGGCGTGCGGTGCAACCGGCGGACTGGGTGGACGCATTGACCGCCTGCATCGAGCCGGCGCTCCTGTTGCTCGACCAGGGCATCGCTCACGGCGAGGTGCGCCGAAGCATCGGCCTGGCACGCAAGGCGCTGCGCGAGCCCGAACAGCTGCTGACGGCGCTGCATGAGCTGCATCACAGCCTGCTTCGCAGCACGCAGAAGGTGGCCGCGCCCGACCGGCTTGATGCCGGCCCGCCATTGCCGTGAAAGCGGGCCTATCGTTCCTCGTGTTCCACGGCGTGCCTGGCCGGTTGCGTGCGTTCTCCACGCGCCACCATCAAGGCATGCGTCAGCTCGGCGCCCATCAGCACGATCACCGACGCATAGAAAACCCACGTCAGCAGCACCACCAGCGCACCGGCAGAGCCATAGGCGCCGCCGACATCGCTGTGCGAGATGTACAAACCGATGGCCCATTTGCCGGCAAGGAACAGCAGAGTGGTCAGCGCACCGCCCTGCAAGGCATCGCGCCAGTGGATCCGTGCATCCGGCAGCACGCGATACATCGCACCGAACGCCAGCACGAAGACCACCGCCGACAGCACGTATTCGATGATCGCCCATGCGCGCGTGTCGCCGGGTACCACCAACTGCACGATCGCCGACAGCACGAAGGTCACGATCATCATGAAACCGATGCCACCCAGCAGCGCTAGCCCGCGTGCCCGCGCGCGCAGCCACGCACCGATCGCGATGCCAGGCTGGGATTCGACCCGCCAGACCCGGTTGAGCGCCCCCTGCAACTGGGCAAACACCGCCGAAGCACCAAACAAAGTCACGCCGATGCCGACCATGCCCGCGATGTTTCCGCCGTGCGGATGCTCACGCGCGCTCGCCACCACCGCCTGGATGGCCTCGGATGCCCGGGTGCCGATCATGCCGGTCAACATCTCGGCCAGTTGCTGCTGGCCGTCGCTGTGCAGGATCGACAGCATCCACACCAACAAGATCAGTACCGGTGCGAACGACACTGACGAATAGAACGCCAGCGCCGCCGCACGCGTCATCAATTCGTCGTCGCCGAACGCGGAAAACGCCGACGTCACGGTGCGTTTGACCAGGGCGACTATCGATTTCATGGGCCATCGTCCGGGAACGGGGCGGTCAGTGAATCATTCCGGGAGTGAAAGCCACCTCATCATGACGGCGCATGCCATGCCGCGATCAGCCGCAACGCGCGGTGGCCGGCGGCCGGTCAGCCACAGGTTCCATCGGGATGGCGCACGATCTCGCGCAACTCGCACTCGATGTCCCAGCCCGGGCCATGCACGTCGAGGAAGCGCCGGGAGGCGGCAAGCGCCTCACGCATCGATGGCGCCTCGAGCACCGCGTAACCACCGATCACCTCCTTGGTTTCGGTGAACGGGCCGTCGGTCTGGCTGATCTTTCCGTCGCGCAAGCGCAAGCGCTTTCCCGCCGAGGTCGGCATCAGCCCCGCGGTGTCGAGCAGTACGCCGGCCGTCATCATTTCCTCCATCAACTTGCCCATGTCGCTCATCAGCCGTTCGTCCGGCTGCTTGCCGCTGTTTTCATTGATTCGGATCATCGAGAGAAACTGCATCGTTGTGGCTCCGGCAAGTTCGGGTGAATGGGCCATGTCAGCCCGCATCGCAGCCACTTCTGTCGCTGCCTGTCAGGCAACGAACGGAGATCCCGCAAATCGACACGACGCGCAAACCTTTCGTCATCCCGGTGGCGCAGGTCGCCCCGGAGACTCACGGCAGGAAGCCCGTGTCGCCCCACAACACCTGCGCCAGGCTTGCCGGGCCGTGCCCGCGCATCGCGCGGTCGCCTGGTTCCGATCCGAACCCGACCCATCACCTCACCCGCGCCAGTCGGTTACGATGCCAGCCTTTCGCCGCCTGGCGGCCCCTGCACAGTCCCCGGAGATCATCCTTCGTGTCGCACTACACCGGCCCCCTGCTCACCCGTCCGCTTGCCGAGACGTTGCTGGCTGCCCGCGATGCCGGCGATGGCGCCTGGCGCGGTTCGCTGGATCTGGGCAGGTCGGAAGGGACCGCCGCGCTGTCGCCCGATGCGTGGGAGTGGCTGGGCCAGCGCTATCCCTATCCAGAAAAACTGAAGGACCGCACCCTCTACTACTGGGATGGTGATGAATTTGCGCCGGTCGCCCGTTACTCCGGCTCGCTGATCAAGCTGGTACCCACTGAATGGGGCGCGCCCACGTTCGAGATCGACGGCATCAAGATGCTGCCGACTTCGAAGGAGTCACCGTTCGAGGATGCCCGGCGCAAGGTGGCGTTGATCGAACCGCGCGGAAAGAGCGTGCTGGACACCTGTGGCGGCTTGGGCTACTTCGCGGCGTGCTGTCTGGAAGCGGACGTGGCGCACATCCAGTCGTTCGAGAAAAATGCCGACGTGCTGTGGTTGCGCACGCTCAATCCGTGGTCACCCGATCCCGCGGCGCCAGCCAACGGCGGTCGCCTGCAACTGGCCCATGCCGATGTGGCGCAGGCGATCCTGCAGGTCGCGGACGGCTCGGTGGACGCCGTGCTGCACGATCCACCGCGCTTCGGCATTGCCGGCGAACTCTACTCGCAGGTGTTCTATGGCCAGCTCGCGCGAGTGTTGCGTCGCGGTGGCCGCCTGTTCCACTACACCGGCAGCCCGAACAAGCTGACCAGCGGTCGCGATGTGCCACGCGAAGTCGAGAAGCGGCTGGAGAAGGCCGGCTTCAAGGCCCAGCTCGCACTGGATGGCGTGCTGGCGACCCGACGCTGACGCGTCACTTGCTGGCCGTCGCGGCAGCCGGCTCCGCATCCACCGCGCGCTGGATCGCTTCGACGAACGCCCGGCGCGATGCCACCAGTGCCTTCGAGGTCGCGTCCGGCCAGGCGCCGACCTGCACGATCACCAGTTGCCGCGCCGGATCGACATACACCATCTGGCCGAAGATCCCGATCGCGGCATAGCTGCCGTCCGCATCGGTCCACCACAGATAGCCGTAGCCGTGGCCCGGACTGGCCACATCCTGCTGCTTGCGCATGGCGCCATGCATCCACGCCTCGGCGATCACCGGCTGGCCGTCGATTTTTCCGCCATCGAGCATGAACTGGCCGATCCGCGCGTAGTCGGCGAGCGTGGCGGACAGACCGCTGCCACCGGTATCACTGCCATCGCATTCGTCCTTCAGCCAGTACCCGTCGGACGCCATGCCGTACGGCTTCCAGATCGTCTGCGAGAGGTAATCTGCCAGCGATGTTTTCGTCGCACGCTGCACCAGGATGCCGAGCAGGTCGGTTTCGGCGGTGTTGTAGTTCCAGTGCGTGCCGGCCGGAAATTCGCGCGGCAGCCTGGCCAGATACGAGATCACATGCGGCTGGCCGTTCTCGCAGGCACTGCGGTACATCTGCGCCACGTCGGACTTCGGATCGGCGTAATCCTCGTTCCAGCGCACGCCGGAGGTCATCGTCAGCAGTTGTTCCACCGTGACCTTGGCGTAGGCGGTGTCGCGCAGCTGCGGAATATAGGTGTCCAGCGTGTCATCCATGCTGTGGATGTCGCCGCGGCGCAGCGCGATGCCGAGCAAGGTCGAGGTAACCGACTTGGCCACCGAGAACGAGGTCCAGCGCTTGTCGGCATCGAAACCCGGCGCATACCGCTGCAACCGGATGCGGCCATGCTGCAACACCATCACGCCAGCCAGGTGATGCGCGGCCATGTAACCGGCCACTGTGGTCGCGTCATCCCACTTCAGTGCCAACGCCCCACCCTGCGGCAAGGCGTGCACATGGCTGCCATGCGCCACGCGGTCGGCGGGAAATATTTCGTACATGCGCGAGAAACGCGCGGTGTGCTCGGCCTGGCTCCAGAACAACACGTCTTCGCGCTGCTGACCCACGCTCGGCGTGTCCCTGGCCAGCAGCAACAGCGGCAGCGATGCGCCCAGAACCAGCAGGCCAGTCAACAGACAACGACGAATCAGCGAGAACATGGTTTTTTCCGAAGGCAATGCGCAGCGTGCGAGACAGCATCGGCAGCGCGAAACAGGGAAGCCGGCCGAACACCAACGCTCATGTTGGCCGGAGACCCATTGTAGTGGTTCCGGACGAGCAGACGTCCGCACCCGACCGCCCACCGATCGCCGCATGACACGCGTCACTATCTTCGGCGCGACAAAGGCCAAAGAATGGCTTGCCGAACCTGCCGCCATCGGAGCCTGCATGAATATTCCATCCCGCAAGGGACGCTACGGCATGGATGCACCTTATGTGCCCGCGCTGATGGCCGTTGGACTGCTGGCCTGCGTCGGCATGATCGTGTTCTCGCCGTTCCGTGGCTGGTGGTTCAGCGCCACCATCCTCCTGATGATTCTGGCCCTGTATCTGCACACCACGTTGCGCGGCAAGTTCGCGGTGTGGCATGAGGTACTCGACGCGCAGCACTGGCGCGGGGACGAACGCCTTCTGGACCTGGGTTGCGGGCGCGGCGCCGTGCTGCTGATGGCCGCCGTCCGGCTGCCTCGCGGTGAAGCCGTGGGCATCGATATCTGGAGCAACAAGGATCAGTCGGGGAACGCGCTGGCAGTGACCGCACGCAACGCGGAGGTCGAGGGCGTCGCCGATCGCGTGGCATTGAAAACCGCCGACATGTGCAAACTTCCGTTTGCCGACGCCAGCTTCGACATCGTGATTTCCAGCTTGGCGATCCACAACATCAGCGACCGTCGCGAGCGCGAACGCGCACTTGCGGAGGCATGGCGAGTGCTCCGCCCCGGCGGACAACTGCTGATTGCCGACATCTCCAAAGGCCGTCAGTACCAGAAGCATCTGGCCGGGCTCGGCATTCGCACCGAACGTCGTTCGCTGGGCTGGCGCATGTGGTGGGGCGGCCCCTGGGTGCCGACCATCCTGCTGTCCGCGAGCAAGCCGGGCATGTCGGAACGGACTCAAGATTCCTGACAATGCGCCGATAAGTGCTGCATGAAAATCGCCCTGACATGGTTGTGCCTGAGCTTGCTGTGCGTGATGGAACCCAGTTTGGCGCGCACTCCCGAAACCGTGACCGAGGTCCTGCGTGACCTGCAGGATCAGGGCTATCAAAGCACGCCTGCCGCAATGCACCGGCTGCGACAGGCCAGTGACGTTCCAGGCCCGTCCGCGCCCTTGGCCGATCGGCTGCGTTACCAGCGGGCGCTGCTCAAGCTGGCCATGGAAGGCAGCCAGATAGAACAGATTCGCTCGAGCCTGATCACCATGGACCACATGGGAAAGCAGGATGCCTGCCTGCCCTGCCGGTTCTATGCGTTGCTCGCGCAAGGGCGGCTTGCGCTGAACGACATCTCCGCTCCGGCGGCACGCCCCTATTTCGACCGGGCCGCCGCCTTGCTGCCCGATATCGAGGATCCGATCGGCAAAGAGCTTCTCTATGCGTTGCTGGGCAACAACCAGGCTCAGGATCGCAAGCTGAACACGGGCATCGAATACACGATGCAGGCGCTGAAACTTGCCGAGGAACGTGGTGACGCCGCGGCCGCCGTGGGTCTGCAAAGCGCCCTGGTCTGGATGAATGCCGATCTGGGCGACCTGACCCGTGCCAGCACACTGGGGGAGGAAGCCTATGCGCGGGCCGCGGCCATGAATTTCCGGCCCGTCATGGCCCAGGTCAGCCTGGATCTGGGGCACATCTATTCGCTGGCCGGTGACCGCACGCGACAGCGGATGGCGATAGAGCGCTCATTGGCACTCTCCCGCGACGACCCGGACCTGCTCACCCTGCACGTGCTCAGCCTGAACAACCTGTCCGACCTCTATCTGTCGGAACCCGGGCAGGAAGGGCGCGTGCTCGACTACGCACGTCAGGCAGAGCAACTGGCTCGCGACAACGGGCTGGACATACAGCGCGCTGCGCCATTGACCAATATCGGCCTCGCGCTGGCGCGTCTGGGCAAGGTTGACGAAGGCATTGCCGATATCCGCCAGGCGATTGCCATTTCGCAGCGCCGCGGGCAGAAGGAATACATCGTCGGCATCACCCGGGAACTGGTCGGCGTGCTGGAGCGGGCAGATCGCTACCGCGAGGCGCTGGCCGAACTGCGCAAGGCCGACACACTGGAAAGTGACCTGACCCGGCAACAGCGGCAAAAAGCCGTTCTGGAGCTTCAGGAAAAATACGCCGCCGAACGACAGGCTCAGCAAATTGCCCAGCTTTCCGCCCAGAACGCGCTCAAGCAGGCGGAACTGGCGGCAGAGTCCTGGCGCAATCGATTGTGGGCAGCCTTGGCCTTGATGCTGGCAATCGGCTCCACCGTATTGATGCGATCGATTCGCCGCACGCGCCAGGCCAATCGCTCGCTGGCCGTCGCCAACGCGTCACTGGCCGAACAATCAACGACCGATCCGCTTACCGGTGTAGCCAATCGGCGCCACGTACAGCAGTTGCTCCAGCGCCTGCAACAACCACCTCGACGCCGACGCTCGAACTCCGGAGAACACGAACACAGCTGCATCAGCCTGCTGTTGCTGGACCTGGACTTTTTCAAGCAGATCAACGACGGCCAGGGCCATGCCAGTGGCGACGCCGTGCTGGTGACGGTCGCGCAACGCCTGTGCCATTTGCTGCGACAGGACGACACCGTTGCGCGTTGGGGCGGCGAAGAGTTCGTGCTGGTATTGCCGCACACGCCGGCCAGTGCGTTGCCCGCCCTGGCGCGCAACGTGCTCGACGCGATTGCAGGCACGCCCATACCGACAGGCGACCGTGATATCCAGGTAACGGCATCGCTGGGCGCAGTCAGCTTTCCCATGTTTCCAAACCAGGATTGGGAAGCCGCCCTTGCCGTCGCCGACCTGGCCCTCTATCAGGCGAAATCCGGCGGCCGTAATCGTGCGATCTGCCTGACCCGGGTACACCCGCACGCCGACATCCGGCAGTTGAAGATTGACCTGATGAAATCGCAGCAGGCCGGAGACATCGAGCTGACCGTGGTGCACGGTCCCACCGTGACAAACCCCGCAACCGGCACTGCACCCCACCAAACTGCCGCGCTGTAACAGCCATACCCAACGGCCGCGCACTCCGTCTGCGCCGTCTTTATGCCGTCCTGTGTCTAGGAAAAAACTATTGACATGATGTTTGTAATAATTGACATTGCGTCTACCATTACTAACTCAAGGTCATGCCATGTCACCTCTCGAGAAGCGCGCCTGGCTCACGCTTTGGAGCATGTGTCCGGTTTATGTCATCTACTTCATCTTGCGCATCGGGTTTCCCGATTTCATGGCGTCCCTGCTGGAACGCTTCGGCCTGCTTGCGCTGATCGCCAGCCTGCACGCGGCGGGCTATATCGCCGGACTGCTGGTGATGAAGCACCGGGAAGCCGGCGAAAGCCTGCTTGAGGATGAGCGCGACCATGCCATCGACCGCTACGCGTCGCGCATTGGTTACTTCATCCTGCTGACAGGTCTCATCGTGGTCGGCATGGTCATGCCGTTCAACAAGAGTGGCTGGGAACTGGTCAATGCGGCGCTGTTCTTCATCGTGCTGACCGAAACCGTCCGCAACGTGCTGATCGTGCGCGGCTACCGGCAGCCACGTCATGCCCACTGAGCCGATCGCCAACGACGTCAAGCTGCTGCGTTTCCTGGCGCAGGAAATGACCCAGGCCGAACTAGGCAAGCGCGTGGGCCTGACCCGCCAGACCATCGCCGCGATCGAGCAAGGTGGCTACTCGCCCTCGCTCGACGCCGCCTTCCGCATCGCCCATGTGTTCGGCAAGCGCGTCGACGAGGTATTTCACTGGCAGCCGGATGGCGACAGGGGCTGATCGAATGCAAAACACCAGGCAACTGTTCGCCTTCGCCAGCGCAATTGACCAGCTTCGTGCGCAGGACTTCCGAAGCTCGGCGGTGGCGCCACCCGGCAGAATCGAAGGACAGTGATCGGCCAGTGGCTGACGTTCGAAAATGCACTCTGGCCGGGGTTTCCGCAACGCCGAAAGCGCCTGATTCTGTGTTGATACCGACACATTGCCCTGCACCGCCAGCGACGTCAGGAAACCCTCGACCTCCAACGTACCCAGATCAGCAGGATGGCGCTTGTCATTGAAGAGAATGAACCGCCGTATCCAGCCGACGTACGCTTCCTCGCTGCGCCTGGCCATGCCCAGTCGCCGCATGCGATGACGCACCTGATCCAGCAACTTCGGCGGCGCCTTGCCGCTCGCCAACCCGCCTTTCCCCGCCGCCCGAAAGAATGCCATCATCTTCTCCAGTCCCTGGATTTCAACATGGCGAGATTAGATGGCGTGATTAGGCTGCAGCAACGACCCCAAGTCGTTGATTTATGTAGACCAAAGACGCGCCACAAAAAGTTGACCGCCGGGGATAGGCTGCAGGATTACACTGCACTTTGAAATCTACATAGCGTTAGGCCCGCATGTGCAGATGAGCTCTATAGTCCCAGCTATTTTCCTTCTCGCTTTGGCGGCAATTCTGCCGTTGTATGTGATGTACTTCATTTCGCTTCATCGCTTCGGAAAGGTATTCAGGCAATTTCATCCTGGGCTTTACGAGAAATTGCTCGCGGCCGGGCGGCCTTCGCTGTCTCCAGTCAACGGTAACTATCGGGCCTTCCAAGCTATCCAAGCTGGCAAAATTTCAGCTCAAGCATTGGACCCTCTTGTGCTTTCTTCGTACCGAATCGCACGCAAAAGACTGCTGCTCGGCCTTTCGTGCTTCATGGTTTTGTTGTTTTCCGGTCTTGCTATAAGCCTCAACAAATAGGCTGTAAGGTAGGGCCTAACCACTCATCCAAGCGGACGGGACAGTTCCTACGCTTTAGTGGACACCCTGAACTACCACTTCAGGAGTCCACACCATGCCGAATCCAGGCCCACGAACGACCTATCG